>NZ_CP067136.1:2292500-3621100 GCF_028553785.1 Paracoccus fistulariae | reverse complement strand
CCGGACGGCACTGAATACGATGCGCCGCTGGAGAACATCATGGAGGGCGACCGGCTGCGGGTCCGTCCCGGCGACGCCATTCCGGTCGACGGCACGGTGATCGAGGGCCGCTCGTCGCTGGACGAAAGCATGCTGACCGGCGAGTCAATGCCGGTGGAAAAGGGGCCGGGGGATGAGGTGACGGGCGCCACGATCAACAAGAACGGCTCTCTGGTCATGGAGGCAGGCAAGGTCGGGTCCGATACCGTGCTGGCGCAGATCGTGGCGATGGTGTCGAACGCGCGGCGGTCCCGCGCGCCGATCCAGGGGCTGGCCGACCGGGTGTCGGCGATATTCGTGCCGACGGTGGTGGTCATCGCCATCGTCGCCTTCGTGGTCTGGCTGATCTTCGGCCCGGAGCCCGCGCTGGTCTTCGCAATCGCCTCGGCCGTGTCGGTCCTCATCATCGCCTGCCCCTGCGCGCTGGGGCTGGCGACACCGATCTCCATCACCACGGCGGCGGGGCGCGGCGCACAGGCGGGCGTGCTGATCAAGGACGCCGAGGCGCTGGAGCGAATGGCAGGAGTCGATACGCTCATCGTCGACAAGACCGGCACGCTGACCATGGGCAAGCCGAAGCTGACCGATACGGTTGCGCTCGGGGACGTCACCGAGACCGACCTGTTGTCGCTGGCCGCAGCGCTGGAGCGTGGCTCGGAACACCCGCTGGCTGAGGCGATTGTCGAGGGAGCCGAGGCGCAGGGTGCGCCGCGTCAGGAGGCCACGGACTTCGACGCCGTCACTGGCAAGGGCGTACAGGGCCGGGTCGGTGGGCGCGCGGTGGCGCTAGGCAACGCGGCGATGATGCGGGAGATGGGGCTCGACACCGCGCAGGCCGAGTCAAAGGCCGACACCCTGCGCGCCGAGGGCAAGACGGCGATGTTCGTCGCGCTTGACGGCGCGCTCGTCGGCATCGTGGCGGTCGCCGACCCGATCAAGGAGAGTACCGCGCAGGCCATTCGGGAACTTCATGCCCAAGGGCTAAGGGTGATCATGGCGACGGGCGACAACGAACGCACGGCGCAGGCGGTGGCGGGCAAGCTCGGCATCGACGAGGTGCGCGCAGGCATCCTGCCCGAGGCCAAGAAGGACCTGATCGACCAGTTGCGCCGCGACGGCCACAAGATCGCCATGGCGGGCGACGGGGTGAACGACGCCCCCGCGCTCGCCGCCGCCGATGTCGGCATCGCCATGGGCACCGGGGCCGATGTTGCGATGGAAAGCGCAGGCATCACCCTGCTGGGCGGCGACCTGATGGGCATCGTGCGGGCGCGCAAGCTCGCCCGCGCCACCCTGCGGAACATCAAGCAGAACCTGTTCTTCGCCTTCGCCTACAACGCGCTTGGCGTCCCCATCGCCGCCGGGCTGCTTTACCCTGTCACCGGACTTCTGCTCTCGCCGATGATCGCGGCGGCGGCGATGAGCCTGTCGTCGGTCTCGGTGATCACCAACGCCCTGCGGCTCAGGCGGGTCGACCTCTGATCTGCCAGCCCACACATCCAACCTCGAAAGGAACATCAGATGACCCAAGACATGTTTTCCCGCCGCAAGCTCCTGATCGGCACAGCTGCGCTGGCGGCTGCGTCGCCCTTGAGGGCTCTGGCGCAAGGCGCCGGTCCGGCGATCCACGTGATGAAGGACCCCAACTGCGGCTGCTGCTCGGCCTGGATCGAGATCCTCGAGAACGACGGCTTCGCCGTCACGACCGAGGCGAGCGCCGGGACGCTTCTGATGCGCTACAAGCTGGACAACGGCATCCCGCAGGAGATGGTCTCCTGCCATACGGGTCGTGTGGATGGTTACATTATCGAGGGTCACGTCCCTGTTGCCGACATTCGCCGTCTCCTGCTGGAACGCCCCGACGCGGTCGGCCTCGCAGTGCCAGGCATGCCCTACGGCTCGCCCGGGATGGGACCGGAAAGCCAGCGCGAGGCCTACGACGTGTTTCTGATCCGGCGCGACGGATCGAACGAGGTCTTTACCAGCTACGCTGCTGCCTGACCTTGAGGCTCCAATTCGGCTCTTGATCAGGGGCGAGAACACATACGGACCTGATCCCGGATCACGGCGTAGTCGCTCAGCATCTCGGCGATGGCCGACCCGTGCGGCAGCCGCGCGAGCTCCTCGGCTGCGCGCGCCTGGAACTCGCGGCTGTACTCTACCACGGGCGGGCAGACGGTCGCGATGCCGGGCTCAGAACCGACCGTTGCGCAGCCGCTCAGCAAGCTCGTCGCGAGACCTAGGACGACGAGCCGTCGCCTCGAGCATCTGGCGTTGGACATCATTGGCTTTCTCCGTGGTCTGAAGGCGTTCAGCGAGGCGTCCCGCTCGCTCGCCGGACCGCCGAAGCGAAAGCAGGAACAGGAGCAGGGCGAGGATGATGGCGCCGTAGCGCAAAGCGGCCCGCATCCATGGGCTGGCGGCGAACCCGATCAGGAGCGGGGCCATCACCGCTGCCCTCGGCGCCAGTCATCGAGACGCGCGTAGATCGTGACCGCGATGCCGCCAAGCGCCACGGCGATGAATACCCAACGCAACGTGTCGAGATACGGCACAAGCGGCAAGATCGCGGTCTGGGTCTCGGCCAGCACCTGCTGCGCCACCTCGACGCCCGCCGCGCCCAGCGTCGCCACACCGGCTGCCCCGCCGCCCTTCATGGTGCGGCTGTCAGCCAGCACCTCGCGCGCGGGCGGCGTCTCGGCTGCAAATGCCGTCGCCCGGACCGGGAACCGCTCGCCCCACTGCCGCGCGGGCCCGAGATCGACATGGATGAACCCCGATCGCGGGTAGAAGCCGAAGCCGAGGAATCCGACCTCGCGCGCCGCAGCCTCGAAGGCCACCGGATCGTGGTTCGCCATGGCGATGTCGAAGGCGGCGCCGTCGAGATGCTTCGACCGGCCCGCGCCCCCCACGGCACGGTTGTGCTCTGGGCTGCGGTAGGCGGAGCGGACGATCAGCGGCTTGCCCAGCCGGTCGCGCAGCGCCTGCAGCTTGTCGAGCGCGGTTTGGCGATGGCGCGCGACCACGATTGCGCCCCGGAGGCGTAGCGCTTCACCAGCTGGAAGGCGGTCGTCGCACCGTCACCGGTGCCGATGGCCTGATCGGTTGGCGACGGCGCGCCCGAAGGCAGGCAGGACTTGTGGTCGCCCCAGTCCTTGAAGCGGAAGCCGTAGAGTCGCCCGTTGCGCGCCTCGAAGAAGGCGACGACCGCCGCCAGATCGTCGGCGCGGCGAATGCCATAGGCGACGTCGTAGCGGCGGCGTGAGTTGGCCCAGCTGGCGTTCCGCTCCTCGTCGCCCGAGGCGAGCTCGACGATCTGCGTGCGCCGCTCCGGCCCGCCCCGTGCGCCACGGCTGATGTTGTCGGGAAACCGGAGCTCGTGAAACGCCATCACATGCCCCTCCGCCCGAGGGACACGGCACGGGCGATGTCCGCCGCGACCTGCGTGCGCGACTGCCGGAAGCTTTCGGCGTCGCGGGCCATGATGGTCACGTTGACGCCGGCACCGCCGTAGCTCTGCGCCTCGCGACGCGACAGCACGCGCTCGCCGCGTTGCAGGATCGCGGGCACCTCGTCGTGACGAAGCCCGGCCATGCCGCCGCCATGCATTCGCGGCGCAGCAGCAAAAGCGATGGCCGGGACCATCCGCGAAGGTCCGGCCGATCCGACCATCCCGCCTGCGTGGAGGACATTGGCGAAGATGCCGCCAGCACCGGCAAACACGCCGGAGAGCGCGTTGGCGATCGGCCCGAGGATGAACCGCCGCGCCGCCAGTTGGGCGAGATCGGCCAGCAGCGACGTCACCAGATCGCGGAAGTCGAGCTTGCCGGTCTTCACGAACTGGCCCACCGCGTTCTCGGCCGACTGGAAGGCGCCGACGAGGCTCTGGCCGATGTCGCCACCGATCTCGCGGGCCTTGCTGGCGTAGTCGGAGAGCGCGGCGGTGACCGCCCGCCAGCCGGTGACGGCCGCGTCGGTCGCGGGCTCCGCTACCGCAGCAGCAGCTCCGGCCGCCACACCTGCATCTGTTGCGGCGCGCCCGGCGTCGCCGAGGGACGTCTCCAGGCGCTCCGCCGCAGCGGTGGTCTCGGCCAGTGCGTCGGCGCCGTCCTCGTCGGTGCCGCGTACGGCATCGCGCAGCGCCTGCCAGCTTTCGAGGGGCGCACGGGCCCCCTCCGCCAGGTCGCGCGCCGCGCCGCGGTAAAGGTTGGCGGACTCGAGCGCCCTGTTCGCCGCCTCGGTCAGACCGAGATCGGGCGCGGAGAGCGGATTGTCCTCGAAGGCCCGATCGAAGGCCGCCTGAGCTGCCGTGGTTGCGGCAGTCGCCGCTCCCTCGAAGCGGTTCTCGATCTCGCCGAGGTCGAGGTCCGGAACCAGCGATATGCGCCGCTCCGACCCGAGCGCTTCGAGCCCCTGGTTGATGCCGCCGATAAAGCCGTTGATCCGCGAGACCACCCCGTTCAGCATCGCCTCGACGCCATCGACCAGGCTGTTGGCCGCCTGGAACGCGAGATCGCCGATGGCGGCGGGCAGCAGGCCCCAGATCGCCTTGATCGCCTCGTAGGCGCCTTCGAAGGTGTTCGCGGCCGTGTTGCCGAAGCCCACCACGCTCTCGATGGCGCTCTGCATGCCCGATGCGGCATCCGCCTTCAGGTCGAAGAACATCGCCGTGGCGGCCGCGCCCGCCGCCGCCGCGCCCATACTGATGCGTTCCCAGACCTCGACCGCGAGGTCCTTCAGGAGCGACATCGCTTCTCCGAAACCGCCGGCGCCGGAGACGAGCCGGGTGAACTGGTAGACGAGCTCGCCCGCGCCGACGATCAGCGCGCCGATGCCGGTGCGGATCAGCGCCCCGCGCAGGACAACGAGCGCCGTGGCGAGGCCCCGGACCGAGAGCGCCGCAGCCGCCATGCCGGCGACCCAACGTCCCGCGAGGAACGCCGCGAAGGTGGCGGCATAGGTGGTCAGGCGGCCGATGTTGTCCAAGAGACCGCGGATCGCGATGCCGAGCGGCCCGGTGCGGCTGGCCACCGCCGCCATGGCATCGGCGACGGCTTCCAGCGCAGGTGCCGCTGCGACCGCCAACTGGTTCGAGAGCCCGCGCCAGACCAACCCGAGCCGCGAGATGGCGTCGTTCGTCCGCTCGATCTGGTCGGCGTCCTGCTCGGAGACGACAACCCCGAAGGCGAGGACGTCCTCTGTCGCCTGGCGCAGCGTCGCGGTGTCGATCCGGCTCATCGCGATGGAGCCTTCCTCGCCGAAGAGCTGGCCCGCGACCGCCGCGCGCTCGGCGGCAGGCACGAAGCTCTCGATCGCCGCGTTGATCGCGCCCACGCGCTGGTCCAGCGGCAAGGCGATCAGCTCATTTGCTGAAAGCCCCAGCCGGTCGAGCGCGTCGGCAGCAGGGCCGGTCCCGGCGGCCGCCTGACTGAGACGGCGCGTCAGATCCTTGGTGGCCTGCTCGATGCCGGACATGGAGACGCCCGCCAGATCGCCCGCGCGCTCCAGCGTCTGGATCGAGGCGACGGTGGTGCCGAGCGACTGCGCCAGCTTGGCCTGCGCATCGACCGTCTGCAGGCTGGACCGGATCATCGCCACGCCAGCAGCGGCTGCGGCGGCCACGGCAGCGGCAGCCGCGACCCGCACCCGCCGCGAGAAGGCCGCGAGCCGGGCGTTCGCGGCTTCCATCTCCCGGCTCAGCCGTCCGAAGCCGCGCGACCCGGCCTCGCCCACGCCTTCGAGTTCGGCGCGCACCTGCCGTCCGCCCACGGCCGCGAGGCGGACGCTGACCCTCTTCTCAGCCATGGGAATGATCCATCTTTTCGTTGAGCTTGGCCACCATCACCGCTTCGATGACGGGCAAGAGTTCACCCGCAGCAGCGGGCGGGACGCCGAGCGCATTTCCCAGAGCGAGGGCCGCGGACAGGTCCCAGCCGACCACCGCGCCGGGCAGCACGCGCAACTGACCGCCGAGGCGGCCGACGAGATCCCAGACCTGCCAGCCCTCATGGGTAAGCGGCCGGTTCAGGCGCGTCGGGCAGTCTTCGCACGCTTGCGCGCAGGCTTCGCAGTAGCGCTCGCCCCCGCCGAAGGACCACTCGGCGAGAGCGCGGAGGCGTTTTTTTCCTGTTCCAGCAGCAGGCCTTTGGACACGTAGGTCAATTGGAAGGCCTCGAAGATCGGCCAGACGTCGAGCAGCGCGTCGATGGCCTCGGGGGTGGGATCGATCGGGTTGCCGTCGGCATCGCCGATGCCCTCCCAGCCGAGCACAGCCCGTCGCGCCAGCGCCTTGGCGAAGGCGACGGCGCGCTCCTCGTCGGAAGCCTCCTCGGGCACCGCCTCGACGGCGGGGTCGCTGCGCGTCGCGACCATCAGGGCGGTCGTCAGCGGGCGCAGTTGCACCCGGACGCCGGGGGCGAGGTCATGCCAGCGCGGCGCGTTGGTCAGGTCGAGCGTCAGCATCAATACGTCTCCACGTCATTCACGAGGGTGGCGGTGCACATCCGGCCGACGACGCTGTCGCGCGCGGCCTGCCAGTCGAATGTCGCCTGGACGCCCTGCGGCCCGGAAATCTCGATCCGTGGACGCGGCAGGTAGACGGCGTGCACGGTGAAGGAGAAGCTTTCGCCTGAAGGCAGGACGTAGGCGAATTCCATCTCGCAGGCCTCGCCGTTGATCGCCTGCGTCACCAGCGTCTGGTCGGCGAAGCGCACCTCGATCCGGCCCGTCAGCGCGGCAATGGATGGATCCGCGCCATCGATGCGGCCGTCCGAGCGGATGGTCTCGATCCGGTCGAGGTTGTTGGCGTAGGTGATCTCGGCCGAGACCACATTGCCGAGGGCGGTGCCGTTCCGGGTGATCGCCCCGTTGAAATGGCCGAAGCGCTTCAACTCCAGTGCGGCGGGCGTTCCGGCACTGGTCGTGGTGCCGACCGTCTCGCCCTGCGCCACCAGCCGCGCGGTCGCGGTGAGCAGGCCCGAGCGCTGCATCTGCCAGGTGATCTGGTCGAGCACGCAGCCCGAGTACATCGCATAGCGGGGCACCTCGGGCATGCCGGTCTCGATCGACATCGAGGGCAACGTCCAGGACCCCGACTGAAATTCGTGGCTGTACGGGGCCTCCGCGCCCGTGGTCGTGGGCGCGCCGAAGGCTGCCTTCAGCCAGAAGCCGAACGCCTCGGCGTCCAGCGGCACGACGACGTCGCCGTCGGCCGTCACGGCGTCCTTGATCGGCGCTAGCGGATCGCGGCCGTAGCCGAGAAGCTCCGAATTCAGCAGCGGCTGCTCCGCGCCGAGCGACGTGCTGGCGAAGGGCATGCGGGTGAAGCCGCTGACGGGCGGCGTTCCATAGGTCGTCTCGAACGCAAGCGCCATCAGCGCTCGCGCCCCTTGGGCTCGTGCCATGTTCGTCTCCTGTGGTCGGTTGGGTCAGGCCAGCGGGTCGGCCGTGGAATAGTGCAGCACGACCGGGATAACGGCGGCCTTCAGACTCGCCGCGCCCTCGACCGGCAGATCGACCGGGCGCGGGGCTTCGGCCTCGACCCAGTCGCAGAACCCGCCCAGCGTCCGGTCGGCGGCGAGCGCTGCGCCGATGCTGGCGGTCAGCGTGTCAAAGGCGGCGTCGCGATCGGCACCCTGAACGACCGCCTCGATCTCGGCTCGGTGCTGGTAGTGATAGCGCAGCGGCGACAGCGTGACTTCGGGCGCACCTGGTTCGCCATCGCGCAGGATCATCAGGCCCTCGACCGGCATGCGCTCGGGCAGCACGTCCCCGCGCAGAGCGGTGGCGGGCAGCGCCGAGAGCCGCGCGTGCAGCGCGACGAGGATGGTTTCGCGAGGTGTCATGGGTCGGCCGAGTTGGAAATCGCTTCGAGCACCGGACAATCGGGGACTTCGGCGCCCGAACACCTGGATGCAGTTGTAGCGAGGACGGATTCGATACGCCGAAGATCCGCGATCCTCGCGCGGACATCGGCAAGGTGCCGCTCCGTCCGTTCCTTGACCTCGGCGCAGGTCGGCGCGGCGCCGTCGCCGAGCCCCATCAGCCCGCGGATGTCCTCCATCGAGAACCCGAGTTCGCGGGCGCGCAGGATGAAGCGGAGGCGTGTGGCGTGTGCGGCGGAATAGACCCGGTAGCCGGCGTCCGTGCGGGGCGGGTCGGGCAGCAGGCCGGTCTTCTCGTAATAGCGGATCGTCTCGATGTTGCAGCCGGTCGCCCGGGCCAGGTCGCCGCGTGTGAAGCCGCTCTCGCGCTCGTGATCGGTCATGGGCAAGTTTCCTCTTGAGCCTGTAGTTGCTACAGACCCTACACCCATCGTCAATCACAGACGAGAGGTGCGCGACATGGCGCTGACAGACGACAGAACGGACAGCACGGGCGCGGATCGCCCCGCCCGAAAGGGCTGGCTCGCGGCGGGCGGTGTGGTGGGCGCCTTTCTCGCCTCGGCCTGCTGCATCGGGCCGCTGGTGCTTCTGACTCTCGGCATCTCGGGCGCCTGGATCGGCAACCTGACGGCTCTGGAGCCTTACAAGCCGATCTTCGCCGTGATCGCGCTCGGCTTCATCGCGGCGGGTTTCTGGCAGGTCTATTTCCGCAAGCCAACCGTCTGCGAACCCGGTTCCTACTGCGCAAGGCCAGCATCGGCGCGCATCACCAAGTCGGCTCTCTGGGCCTCCCTGATCCTCGTTCTCGCAGCCCTCACCATCGACTGGTGGGCCCCGCTTCTCTACTGACCCCGAAAGGACATCCACATGAAGAAGATCCTTGCACTCGCCTTGTTCGGCCTGACCGCCGTTGTGCCGATCACCGCCATCCCTGTTGCCGCGCAGACCGTCGCCGCCGAGCAGACCGTCACCTTCGCGGTGGACAACATGACCTGCGCGCTCTGCCCAGTCACCGTGAAGCGTGCGATGGAGGGCGTCGCGGGCGTGCGCGCCGTCGAGATCGACTTCGATGCCCGCACCGCCACGGTGATCTTCGACACCGCCGCGACGAGCGCCGACGCCATCGCGACCGCGTCGGCCAATGCAGGCTACCCGGCGCGTGTCGCGGGCTGACGAGATGACCGAGCAGTCCGACCGCAAGCTGATCGCGACAGGGATCGTCGGCACCGTCATCGCGGCGCTCTGCTGCTTCACTCCGGTGCTGGTGGTGCTTCTGGGTGCCGTGGGCCTGTCGGCCTGGCTGGGTTGGCTCGACTACGTTCTGCTGCCCGCGCTCGCCTTTTTCGTCGCGCTGACCGTGTACGCGGTCTGGAGACGGCAGCGGCGCCAGACCACTCGAACGGATGGATGACTTGATGAAAGACGATTGCTGCGCGCCCAAGGGCGATTTCGACCTTGCCGTGATCGGCGCCGGATCGGCCGGGTTCTCGGCCGCGATCACCGCCGCCGAGGGAGGCAAGCGCGTCGCGCTGATCGGCCATGGCACCATCGGCGGGACCTGCGTGAACGTGGGCTGTGTGCCCTCCAAGACGATGATCCGGGCCGCGGAAGCCCTGCACGGTGCGCAGACAGCACATCGGTTCCCGGGCCTGAACAGCGAGGCGCAGGTCGCCGACTGGTCGGCGCTGATTGCGGCCAAGGACGATCTTGTCGCGACACTGCGCCAGAAGAAGTACGCCGATCTGCTGCCGGGCTACGGCGGTGTGACCTATCTCGACGAGGGTCCGGCGCGTCTCGTCCTCGGCGGGGTCGAGGTCGGCGGGCGCAGGATCACGGCTCCCAAGGTGATCGTCGCGACCGGTGGCCGACCCGCCGTGCCCGACATCCCTGGGATCCAGGACGCACCAACGCTCGACAGCACGTCGCTGCTGGAGCTGGACCGGTTGCCCGAAAGCCTGATCTTCCTCGGCGGCGGCTACATCGGCGTGGAGCTGGCGCAGATGATGGCGCGGATGGGCACCCGCGTCACCATTGTCTGCCGCTCGCGCCTGCTGCCGCGCACAGAGCCGGAGGTGTCCCGGGCGCTGACGGAGACGCTGCGCGCCGAGGGCGTCGCGGTTGTCGATGGCGCGACCTACGACGCCGCACGGCGCGACGGGGCCCGTGCGGTCCTGACGGTGACGGTGGACGGCGCAGACCGCGATCTGACGGCCGACCGCCTCGTCCTGACGACGGGACGCGCAGCCAACACCGAGGGGCTGGGCCTCGCGGAGATGGGCGTCGAGACCGACGCGCGTGGCGCGATCCGGGTGGGCGACGACATGCAGACCACGAAGGCCGGCATCTTCGCGGCGGGCGATGTGACCGACCGCGACCAGTTCGTCTACATGGCCGCCTATGGCGCCAAGCTCGCGTCCCGCAACGCCGTTCTGGGCGGGGCGGAGCGCTACGACAACGCCGCGATGCCGTGGGTGGTGTTCACCGATCCGCAGGTCGCCGGCGTCGGGCTGACCGAGGCGCAGGCGCGCGCCGCGGGTCATGACGTCAAGACCAGTGTGCTGACGCTCGACAACGTGCCCCGCGCGCTCGCCGCCCGCGACACGCGCGGCCTGATCAAGCTCGTCGCGGACCGGGCGACCGACCGCCTCCTGGGCGGCGTGATCATGGCGCCGGAGGGAGCCGACAGTGTCCAGACGCTCGCCATGGCGCTCAAGTTCGGCATGACGACAAAGGCGCTCGGCGAGACGATCTTCCCCTATCTGACCACGGTAGAGGGGCTGAAGCTCGCCGCGCAGACCTTCGACAAGGATGTCGCGAAGCTGTCGTGCTGCGCGGGGTAACCCGAGCCGTCGGTTTCGTGGCTGCCGAGCAAGATTGCGCATCGATGCGATCACAACCTACCCCCCACCCAGTTCGCCACGATCAGCCCCGGCACGCTGTCCAACGCCCGGTCTGCATCCCGCGCCAGATCCAGCCGCTTCGGCAGCTTGACCTGCGGCACCAGCAGGAAGATCGGCGCAGTGACCTTTCCGCGCCCGGTCTTCGACCGCGACACCACCGCCTGGCCTTTCGTGTTCAGCCGCCCCTCGGCGACCAGCAGGCTGGGGCCCGTCCGGCGATAGACGAAACGCAGGCGGAGGCCGCGTCGCCGCTCCCATTCACCGGGGGTGATCCGGCCGCCGCGCAGGGATTTGCCCGCCGCGGGCAGCGGGATCGCCAGCCAGAACCCGTTCTTCGATCGGATCAGCGGCCCGGTGTCATGCGCACCGACGATTACCGGCGCCTTCGACCAGACCAGCGCCGCAGCCTCAAGGCTCTCGCCCGACCTCGGGAAGTTCTGGCTCCGGATCGAGTTGGCGAGCCGTGTACCAAGCCCCGCGCCGGTGATCTGCAACCGCCACGCCGTCTTCAGCCCAGTCCCGGCCTCGCGAATGGCGGCGGTGACGGCCCGTTCACCCGCCGCGACCTCGGCCGCCATCATCGCGACGATGTCGGGATCGATGTCGAGCTTCAGTTTCACGCGGGCCTCAGGTCGACGGTCCAGACCAGCCGCTCGCGGTCGCGGACCGGCTCGCCCTGTATGAGGAAGGCGTCGCCGTCGATCTCGATGCGGTCGCCGGGACGCGGGTTCGCCACCTCGGCCACGCGCAGGTCGATCCGGGTGGTTTCGGACCAGAGCCGCGCGTCGCCGAAGTCGGTGACCGCGTCGGCGCGACGGGCGACGGCACGCACCAGCACGGGTGTACCGCCGTCGGCGATGTAGACCGCGTCCCGGCCGATGTTCGGATCGGCGAAGAGCGCGCCGATGGCGGCGGCGAAGGCCGACATCAGAACGTCGCGTTCAGGCGCACCCGGCCGATGGTGTCGCCGGCGCCGCTCGCCACCGCCTCGACGGCCGCGCCGATGAGGGTGTTGTCGGTCGCGACGGTCGTGGTGCGCTTGTTGGTGTCGTCCCAATAGACCTTGGCGCCAACCGTCCACGCCTGGGAGCCGACCTTGGTGATGTCGAACACGCCGACGAGCGCGGTCTCGACGGGCTCGCCAATGGCGGCGGCACCCGCGGCGATGCCGAAGATGGAGCCGACGAGCAGGCCATCGCCGGAGGCGACGGCATAGGGCGCGGTCAGGGTGATGGTGTTGCCGGGCTGGACGTAGGTTTTCATGATGGGGATCCTCGTGGAAAGACGAAGGGCGGCCCGTCAGGACCGCCCGTGTGTCAGGGTTCAGGAAGCGCGCCTTACGCGCCCGGGTTCTTGTAGAGGCCGCGCCAGTCGATGGCCTTGGCTCCGAAGTCGAGGCGGCACTTGATCTCGACCCCGTCGACGTCGAAGCCGTTGCGCGTCTCGATATAGGCGCCCTGCTGGCCCTCGAGATAGGCGTACTCGATGGTGTCGATCTGGTTCGGGCTGGCCGCCAGATACCAGGCGGTCTCGCTAGCGGCGTCGAGCCGGGGCTCGCTGATCGGCGCCAGCGTCCTGATCGACTGCGGCACCACGCTGGACGTCGCGGCGGGCACGAGGTTCTGGGCCACCAGCTGTTCGGCTTTCAGTTCCAGTGAGGCCGGCACGATCAGGAAGGCAGGCCGGACGTTCAGCACCGTCTTCTTGTCGAGGCCGGTCTGCTTGGCCATCGCCGCGCGCGCCGCTCCGACGCTGCTGACATCGAGCGCCGCGCCGGTGCCTGCCAGGTTCTTGTGGGTGGTGTGGAAGAGCGCATTGCCGTCGGCCATCGCCGGGTTGGCGGTGATGATGCCCCAGACCACGTCCGACTCCAGCTGGGCGATGGAGTTGCCGTACATCGCCGGGATGCGGGTGAAGGCGTCGAGATCGTCGTTGATCAGCGTCTGACGGGTGATGGCGACCACCCGGCCATAGGTCTTGACCTTGTAGCTCTCCTTGCTCTCGCCCAGCGTGCCGCGCTTGAACTCGCCGCTTTCGCCGACCTCGAGCAGCTGCGGGGCTTCGCCGAGCTGGACGCGATGCATCGCCTTGAAGTCGGTCGCCAGCACCTGGCGACAGAACAGCATGAAGGTGCGGGGATAGGCCTCGTAGGCCTGCCGCAGCGTCTTGTTGGTGACGGCCGACAGGATCTCGGGGAAGTCCGAGGTCGAGTGCAGCGCGCGCGTCGCCACCTCGTCACGCGACAGGCCGCGCGTGTTGACCCCGGCATTGCCGAGGCTTTCGCGGGCGAGCTCCAGCAGCGTCATGCCGCGATACTGGCGCGCGGCGTCCTCGAGCTGGAACAGCGTTGGGCTGTAGCGGTGCAGCAGTGCGTTCGCCACCGCGTCACGGCGGGTGATGCACTCGTCTCGGCCGCCGAGCGGGACGGAGACATGGGGGAAGTTCCGGGTCTCGTCGGATTTCGCGGCGACCTGGTCGAGGATCAGTCGGCGGGACTCGTCGATGCTGACGCCGCGCTTGACCAGATCCTCGGCGAAGCCGCGCTCGAGGTTCAGCCGCCCGGCCAGATCGTAAATGGTGGAGACGCGGTCGCGCTCGGCCTCGCGGGCGCGGGTGGCGACCACTTCGGTATCGGGCGCGGGAGTTACCTGCGTCTTCTGGCTGCGCGTCTCGCTGGCCGCGACCTTCGGGTCGGGCGCAGCCGGTTTCGGCTCGGTCATGGGGGTGTCCTCGGTTTCGACCGGCGCGGTCGGCTGGGTGTTGGCGGGGGTTGCGGCGTCGCTCGCCGGGGTCTGGGTCGTGTCCGTCATCGGGATCGGTCCTTTCGTGGTGGAAGGGGCGTCCCGGCGGTGGAGGACGCAGTCGTGAAGGGGGTGCTGGGCGCGGAAGCCCGCTGCTGGGTCGGCTCCGACCGCGACGGCGGAGACCTCGAAGGGCGTCCAGTCCACCGCGCGCCAGAGCTCGCGGGCGCCATCAGGCTTCGAGATATCAAACCGGTGGACCTGGTAGCCGATGGAGACGGCGCGGATGTGCCCCGCCTGGATGTCGCGCCAGATCGGCTCGACATCGGCACGCTCGCTGATCCGGACCAAGGCGATGCCGCGACCGTTCTCGATCCGGGCCGAGCCCGGCACGACCGAGCCGATCACCGCGTCGAGCGTGTCGAGCTCGTGCACCTTCAGGAACGGCGCGCCCGCGTTCAGCCGGTCGAGCCGGACATGGGCCGGGTCGAGGCTGAGTTCCTCGTCATAAGGCTCGCCGAAGAAGGTGGCACGGCGGACGCGAGCCCCGGCCGACCAGACCACCTCGACGGTGCGGTTGTCGGCATCGGCCGTGTTCGGCGCAAGCTCCGCCGACCGGCGCATGGCCGGCAGTTCGATCATCGTGTCCATGAAGGTCAGTCCTGTTGGTCGGCCTGCGCCGGGTCTGTATCCGCGTCGGCGGTCGGGTCGTCGGCGTCTGGTTCGTCGGCGGCCGGATCGTTCGCCGGATCGCTGGCCCCGTCTTTGGATTGTGCGCTGCCGGTCTTGGTGACGCGGCGAGGGTCGCTGTCGAGGACCAACCCCAGCGCGTCGAGCTTGGCGTTGGTCGCCGCGATCTCGGCCAGCACGGCGTCGGGGTTGCGGCCCTGCCGGGCGATCACCTCGGCCAGCGTCATGGTGCCCGAGCGGATGGACAGCAGGTTCGCCATCGCGTCCTTCTGCGGATCGACCGCCTCGAACTTCGGCGGCGACCATTCCACAGGCACGATCGGCGACGGGATCTGCCCCGCCGCCCATGCGGCTTCCGTGAACCACCGCCACACCGGGGCGCAGAACATCGGGATGAACAGCTGCCATTGGACGGCGTCGATCTGGCGGCGGAACTCCACGAGACCCGCCCGGATCGAGGAGTAGTTCACTTGGGACAGGTCCCCCGTCAGCAGCTCGTAGGGCACGCGGAAGCCTGCCGAGATCGTGTGCAGGCTCGCGCGCTTGTATTCGCCGTAGCCGCCCGTCGCCGAGGGCTGGTTGAAGCGGATGTCCTTGCCGCCGCGGGCATAGGCGATCAGCCCCGGCTCGAACTGTTCCACCCGGTTGCCGTCGGCATCGACCACGGAGGGCGCGATGCCCTGTTGCGCCTCGTCGTCGCCGAAGACGATGGCGGTGACGCAGGCCTCGGTCTTCTTGCGAACCAGTTCGGCCACTTCATAGTCGTCGAGATCACGCAACGACCGGATCACCGGCGCGCCCCAGGGGACGCCGCGCGCTTGCGTGCGCTGCTTCTCGTAGACATGGGCGATCTCGGTCGCGGGGACCGGGCGGCTCTGCAACCCGTTCTGCAAGGCCCCGTAGGCGTCGCCCGGATGCTCGGCATGCAGCCAGTAAGCCCGGCGCTTCCCGACCGGGTCGAACTCGATCCCCTGCACGAGGCGCCCTGCGCCGAGGGCTCCGGACTTGGTGGCGTCGAGGAAGTCGGCTTCCAGCACCTGCAATTGCAGCGGCACCGGCAGGCCGTCGCTCGCGCGCCGCAGGCGGCGGCGCACCAGAACCTCGCCCGCCTCGACCATCTCCCGGCAGATCAGCGTCTGCAGGCCATAGAAGTCAAGCTGGCCATCGGCGTCGCAGTCCGCCGTCCAGCGTTCGAAGAGCGCATCGACCTTCCGGTCCAGCTTGTCGTCGCCGCTAGCGGCGCGGGGCATGATGCCCGCGCCGATGATGTTGTTGACCAGCACCGCCACGGCCTTGGCCGCATGCGGGTTGTTGCGCACCAGATCGCGCATGCGGTCGCGCAGCAGCGCCCCGGCGACGCCGATTTCGGTGTCGGCCGAGGATCCCGGCGCGCGCCAGCCGTCCGTCCGTCGCCCGCGCGCCGCGCCGTCATAGCCACGCGTCAGCGTCTCGAATGCCTGACGCGCCATCACGCGCCGAGCCGCCATGCGCGGCGCCACCGTGGCGATGGCGTGGTCGAACCAGGTCGCCGACATCAGCGATCCCCGCGCGAGAAGCCAGCGAGCCCCGCCACGGGCAGCGGGCGGCTGAAGCCCGCGATGGCGCGCTCGATGGTCCGGATGCGGGCGAGCAGATCCTCGGCCGAGCCGTAATCCACCGACTTGCCGTCATAGCTGACGCGCGTCGTGCCGCTGGCATAGGCCCGGCGCAGCGCCGAAAGCTCGGTTTCCGTCCAGTCGATCATGTTCAGAACCATCCCTCCCGCCGCCCGAGCCAGTCGGAGCGGCGCTTGCCCTGCGGGGCCTGTCCCGGCCGGTTGATCTGCCCGGCGGGATCGGTGTCGGTGGGGGCGGCCCCGAGCTGATCCTCGAGGTCGCGCCATTTCTCGTCGGGCCAGCGGTCCGCGCCCGCGATCCAGGCGGCTGCGCGGGCGTAGACCCGGCAATCCAGCGCCTCGTTGCGCTCGCGCAGCTTCTGCCATTCCAGCCGGGCGAAGCCGCGCTTGGTGCGCACCGTCACCAGCTGCTCGGCCACGAACTGCTTCAGCCATTCGTTCTCGACCCAGTGCGGCAGGTGCACCGAGCCGGGCGGGAACGCCGCCCCGTCGGCCATCTCCTCCTCGGTCGGGCGTGCCAGCCGCAGGAAGCGGTAGGTTTCGGCCTTGAAGGTCGAGACCGCCACGGTCCAGAGCCGCGCCCCGCGCCGCAGGCGTTTGCCGCCCTCGGTCGCGTCGACAAAGGTCGGCCCCGACACCGGGCTCGAGCGGTTGAACCCCTCGACGCCCTTGACCGGCGACACCTGCGCGAAGCCTTGCGCCCGCGACCAGGAATAGACCGCCGGGGCCTCGTAGCCGGTGTCGATGGCGAGCCGCGCGATCCTGAGATGCGCGCGGCGTTCATGCGGCCAGGACCTGTCCAGCAGCGCGGTCAGCTCCGACCAGGCGTCGTGCCGGTCGGGCCCGCCCTCGATGACGACGTGATCGACGAGCCAGCTTTCCAAGCCGCGACCCCAGGCCCAGACATCGACCTCGATCCGGTCCTTCTGCACGTCGGCTCCGGCTGTCAGGAACAACCCGCCTGCTGGCACCGTGCCGGATTTCCAGCGTTCGCGCCGGTCGTAGAGCCGCTGCCAGTCGGGCGCTTCCCCGGTCTCGACCCATGTCTCGCCGAGGATCGTGTTGCGGAACGCCTTGATCGCCTCGTCCGACCCTTGGGCTGCTTCCCATGACCGCACGATCCGCTCCCAGCTCAGCCAGCCGATCGGCGAATAGAGCGCCGAAAGGTGATACCCGACCGTGGTCGGATCGGCGGCCGTGGCGGTCGCCCGCCATTCGCCGCCCTCCAGCATCGCCGTCTTGTGGTGTTCCGCGATTGCCGCGTCGCAGCCCTCGCAGTGATACTCGGCCGTCTCCGGGCGGCCCTTTTGCCAGCGCAGCCGGTCGAACTTCAGCCATTGTGCGTGGCCGCATTGTGGGCACGGCACGAAGAACCGACGCTGGTCGCTGGCCTCGTACTCGCGCTCGATGCGCGACAGCCCCCGGATCGTGGGCGTCGAGACCAGCAGCACCTTGCGCCGGTGGGCGAAGGTCAGGGAGCGCGCCTCGGCGAGCGTGACCGGATCGCCTTCCTCGTCGGCCGAGGCGGGATAGGCGTCGACCTCGTCGAGGAAGATGTAGCGCGCCGGGGTGGACCGAAGCCCGACCGCCGAGTTCGCGCCCGTCATGATCAGGATGCCGCCCGCGAACTCCTTCGAGAGCATCGTGTTGCCCGCATCGCGGGATCGCGCGGGCTTCACCCGCTCCCGCAGCTCTGGGCTTTCATCGATCAGCGGGTCGATGCGCTGGCGCGAGTTGCGCTTGGCCAGTTCCACGGTCGGCTGGACCGCCAGCATCGGACCCGGCGCCTGGTGGATCGCGAACCCGATCCAGTTGTTGCCCGCCTCGGTCGCGCCGACCTGCGCCGCCTTCATGAACACGATCCGCTGCGTGGGATCCCCCGGCGACAGCCGGTCCATGATCTCGCGCATGTAGGGCGTGCGCACGGTGCGATACCGCCCCGGTTCGGCTGAAGCCCGCCCCGAGAGCATCCGGTGCCGGTCCGCCCATTCCGAAACGGTCAGGTCCGGGTCGGGCCGCAACCCGTTGCCCCAGGCGCGGAGGATCTCGCCCGCGCCGTCGAAGTCGATCAGGCCATCATCGTCACCGGAAGTCGGGCCGGACCTCGGCGAGTTCGTCGAGGTGGGCGCGTACATGTTTCTCCAGGACCTTCTGCATCGCGGCTGGCTCCACGGTGATCTGCTGGCCGGTCACGTCGGCGCACGAGGCTGACAGTTCGGCCGCCATCAGCGCCGCCGCGCGTGCAGGCCAGTTCACCCACGCGTCCCGTTCCTCCCGCGCCAGCCGGAACACCAGCGCCAGCGCGCGGGCCCGCTCGATCAACTCCCCCTTCAGCTTCTGGAGCCGGATGCGCCGCTCCTGCGCTTTCAGCACCTCGTTCGCGGTCTTCGCCTGCAGGAAGGTCGTGCCGCCGCCGACGGCCGGGACTGCCAGCCCCTGTTCACGCAGCGTGTCGCCAACAGCGGCCACGGCCGCCTCGGGGACGGGCTTCAGCTTCGGCGCGGGCGGCTTCCTCGTCTTCGAAGGGTCCGTTGTCTCTGCCCGCCGGGCGTCGCTGGCGGCCGCGTTGATGCTGCCATCGGGATAGAGGACCAGCCGCTCGGCCGTCTTCGCCTTCTGGATCGCGCCCCGCGACAGCCCGACATGCGCGGCGTACTGGCGCTCGCTCATGCCCTGCATCGACGGCTCCGATTATCTATCGAAATCATGTTCTTATCGAGTTGATAAGCAGCGCGACCGGAGCGAACGTCCGTTCAGAAGGACGATGCAACTCACCAAGGAGCCATCACGATGACCACGCGCCTGAACCCGATCACCACCCCGCGCCACGAACTCCGCGCCGAGAAGGCGCGCCGGAATAAGGAAGCCGCGCTCGCGGCCTTCATCGGCAAGAAGGCCGAGATCGACGAGATGCTCGCCCGGCTGCAGACGCTGAGCGACGACCACTTCAACGCCCACCCCGACGAGATCAACTGGGGCCATGTCGGCACCCTCGAACACTACGCCAGCCTCCTGAAGCGCATCACCGACAGCGCCTTCGGCGAGGGCGAGCACGCCCGCTGATCTCCGGCACTGCCGGAACTCCCGCCGCGCGCCCTGCGCGGCTCGGGGTCGTAGGAGGCGCCGCATGACGCGGGCCCGAATACGGAGACGATCCCATGACCAAGCTTTCTGACACCCAAGCCATCATCCTCAGCGCCGCCGCACAGCGCGAGGACCGCATCGCACTGCCGCTGCCCGAGAGCCTGCGCGGCGGCGCCGCTGCCAAGGTGGTCGGCGCGATGCTCGCGAAGAACTTCCTGCAGGAGGTCGACGCCGACACGCGCAAGGGCGAGCTTATGTGGCGCGAGACCGGAGACGGCCACGGCGTCACGCTGGTTGCCACCGACGCGGGCCTTGCCGCCATCGGGATCGAGACCGAGGACGCGAACCCCGCGCCTGCGGGCGCGACGGACGCGCCTACCGAGGAGGCCGCGCCGGACACCCCCACCGTAGCCGAAACCGCGCCCAAGACGCGCACACCGCGCGAGGGCACCAAGCAGGCCACGCTGATCGCCATGCTGCGCGCACCGGACGGCGCGACCATCGAGGAGATCATGGCCGCGACGGGCTGGCAGTCGCACACGGTGCGCGGCGCGATGGCGGGGGCGCTGAAGAAGAAGCTCGGGCTCGAGGTGACCTCGGAGAAGGTCGAGGATCGGGGGCGCGTGTACAAACTCCCCGCCGCCTGACGCGCCGGACCCCGACAAGCTGATGACCGCCGTCCCTACGGGGCGGCGGTCGATCATTTGGCGCTCCGCATCCGGATCGCCTCGAACACCCGCCGCAAGGCGAAGGAACGGGCGATCGAGACGACGGTGAAAATGGCGCCCATCTTCAGGTTCTGCGCCAGCGTCGTGTGCAGCCCGAAGATCGGGAAGATCAGGATCTGCGTCACGACCGCGACGCCGTAGCCGACGATCACGTTGGCGACGGACTCGACCAGCGACATGAGGCGGGTCTGCTTCATGCCGCTGCCTCATCCATCGGCCAGCAGTTCAGCCGCGAGAGTTCGCAGCGCATGCGCCGCAACCAAGGGGACCACGCCGTTGCCACAGAGGCGAAGCCGGTCCACCCGGTGGGCCAACCCATCAGTGCCTCGACGAACAGCGGGTTCAAGGTCCGGCGCGGCTCGGAGGTATCGCTCCCAGCCATCGGCGTCACCAGGACCTGGCGGCCAAGCAGGCCGTTCACCGGCGTGTTCGCGAGTGTCGTCGCCCCGTCCTTGTGATCCCGCGCCGTCGGCGTCATCCACAATCCCACCGCATGGGTCAGATCGGCCGTCTTGCGGTTGCCCGCGCTCGGCTTGCAGCCGTCGTTCGCCATCGGCGTCGGCCAGTCCCGCGCCATGCGGTCCAGACCCTTCTCGTCTCGTCGTTCGCCGCCCCGGCTGCGGAAACTGTCGGTCTGCGGCGTGGGCCACATCGCAGCCGTGGTCGCCAGGTTCATGCCGTGCTGGCCCGCTTTCTGCGACGGCGTCGGTATTGTCTGCCTGTTCTCGTTGGCGCTGGCCCTTGGCGTCGGCCAGAGCCGCAGCAGTTCCGTCCGGTTCCCGCCACTCGACCGGGTGCCAGAGCAGGCGCGCGGGGTCGGCCAGCTCGTCCCCTTCGCGGATGGCGAGGATGAAGAGCCGCTCGCGCTTGTGGGGCGCGCCGACTTCCGCCGCCGTGAAGAGGCCTGCCGCAAGGCGGTAGCCCATGCCGACCAGTCCTGCGGCGACTTCGGGGAAGCCGAGGCGGAGATGATGGGCGACATTCTCGAGGAAGACGAAGGGCGGTTCGACCTCGCCGATGATGCGGGCGACATGCGGCCAGAGGTGGCGCGGGTCGTCGGCGCCCCGGCGTTTGCCCGCGACGGAGAACGGCTGGCACGGATAGCCCGCAGTGACGATGTCCACCGCGCCGCGCCACGGGCGGCCGTCGAAAGTTGCAACATCGTCCCAGACAACAGCCTGATCCAGGGACGCGTCTTCCATCCGCGCCACGAGAGTGGCTGCGGCGAAGGTTTCCCGTTCGACATGGCCCACAGCACGATATCCGGGGATGGCGATGGTGAGCCCGAGGTCGATACCGCCCGCGCCGGAGCAGAGGGAGAGGCCGAACAGACATGCGTCTCCGGCTCCGGAAGCGTCTCCGGAGGAAGGTAGAGCCAGGTCATGCATGTCACGCGGCGGTCTGGCGCTTTCGCGCGGGTTCGGGTTCGGCGTCCGTGTCCGGCGTATCGGTGACGTCGCCCAGCCGCTCCGCCTTCACCTGCGCGAAGGTCCGGCCGTCGCCGTCGAGGATCGCGTCCTTGTCGGTTTCGGCCTGCCAACGCTCCACGGCGACATCGACATACGCCGCGCTGATCTCCATTGCGAAGACGCGGCGGCCATTGGCCTCGCCCGCCATGATCTGCGACCCGGAGCCGGAGAACGGCTCATAGCAGAGGCCGCCCCGCGCCACATGCTGGCGCATCGGGATCCCGAAGGCGTCGAGCGGCTTCGGCGTCGGATGGTCAGGCCGGTCATCCTTGGCGAAGCTGGGAAGCGCCCATGTCGATGGCAGCGTTTCCTCGGCCACCTTCGGCGGGCGGTTCGGGCGACGCCAGCCCATGAAACAGGGCTCGTGCTTCCAGAGGTAATGCGACCGGGTCAGGACGCCCCGGTCTTTCACCCAGATGATTTGCTGATGCACAAAGGCGCCTGCCTTCTCCCAGCAGGCTTCCAGCATCGCCTGGCGGCGCGAGGCGTGCCAGCAGTACCAGGCAGCATCCTCGGCGATGGCTTCCGCCACGGCTGCAGCGATGAACCCGTCATAGAGTTCCGCGCCCTGCGAACTGTCGTCCCAAGTCGTGCCGTAGGACGCCGACCAGTCCTTGTTGCGGGTCGGATGGTTCGAGCCGTCGTAGTCGACGAGATACGGTGGATCGGTCGCGAAAAGGATCGCGCGCTCACCGTTCATCAGGCGGCGCACATCGGCCGCGCTGGTGCTGTCGCCGCAGAGCAGCCGGTGATCGCCGAGGATCCAGAGATCGCCCGTCCGCGACGCCGGATTGCGTGGGGGTTCGGGGATGGTCACCGGCGGCACGGAGCCCCCGGCGCCCTCTTCCTCGCCGCCACCGTCGAGATCGAAGGCCAGCAGCTTGTCGAGTTCGCCATCGGAAAACCCGACCAGCGACAGGTCGAAGTCTTCGGCCAGCAGGTCGTTCAGTTCCGCCGACAGCAGCGCCTCGTCCCAGGTGCCGAGTTCCGTCAGCTTGTTGTCCGCAATCCGGTACGCCCGGCGCTGCGCTTCGGTCAGGTGCCCGAGCACGATCACCGGCGCCTCGGTCAGCCCGAGCTGCGTCGCGGCCAGCACGCGCCCGTGGCCTGCTATCAGTTCGCCGTCCTCGCCGACGAGGCAGGGCACGGTCCAGCCGAACTCGGCCATGCTGGCGGCGATCTTCGCGACCTGATCCGCGCCATGCGCCTTCGCGTTCTTCGCGTAGGGCTGGAGGCGCGACAGCGGCCACGTCTCGATCGCGTCCGGGGCGAAGCTCAACGTCATGATGGGCACGGTTCCTCGGTCGGGTGGATGCCGGTGGCTTCCGGACTCCGGATGCCGGGCCGGACTCCACACGGGGTCCAGCGGCCACCAGCGGTGTCCGGTCGGAAGGCCAGCGTTCATTGGTGTTTGCGCGGGGCGCGCGTGGCTCCGGCTTCCGGGTGGCTTCCCAAAAATCCGGCCCTGTCGCTGGCGATGTTCCGCGCTTCGCCCGCCAGCATACAAATGTCGCCAGGAAGGAACCAGAAACTGCCGTGGGCTGGACCCCGGCCGGACCCTCGCTGGATACCGGGGTCCAGAAGGCCCCCGTCAACGCAAAAGGGAGAGCGAGCTTCCAGCGCACTCTCCCCATCTTGCCTTCGGAATAGCACGATCATGTTGCAGATGTCGAAGGAAAAAGTGTTGCAACACATTGGAGTCACTGTGCATTCAGCCGCGCGGCGATCTTGGTCAGCGCCAGTTGCCAGCGCCGCCAGGCGGTCGTGCGGTCGCACCCCAGCTCGCCGCTGATCTGCTTCCACGGCACCCGGGCCGCACGCGACCAGACCAGCTTGCGCTCCGCCTCCTCGATCCAGAGCACCCAGTCGAAGGTCTGCTCAAGCCGGGTGATCGCGGCGGCAGAGGGCCAGACCCGCATCGGCTGCGGCTCCATCGCGGCGATCTCGCGGCTGGTCCGCACGATGTCGGGCCAGGTGTTGAAGTAGCCCTGTGCCTTCACCGGCGGCAGCTTGCGCAGGGTGCGGAATGCCTCCTCGAAATGATCGGCGACGCAGTCGGCGGTCCATTCGCGATCAGCCATGCCGCGCCTCCCTGTCGGAAGGGCGCGGGCCGTAGAGCTTCTCGCCCAGCTGGCGGACCAGTTCACGCTCGGGCCAGGTGAGGCGGTCGTCATCAGCGGAGACCGCGAGGACGCCCTGTTCCTGCCAGCCCTCGCGCTTGACCTGTTCGGGATCCCGGCGCCGACCGCCGTAGCCATGGGGGTGCCACCTCATGCGACACCCCCTTTCGTCTCGATCGCCCAGAGCAGGATGGCGATGGCGTCGGCCTCGTTGTCGTCGGCCGGGCTGAAGCCGCGGGCGCGGACGGCGGCGACCATGGTGGCCTTGTCGGCGTTGCCCTTGCCCGAGGCGTGGCGCTTGATCGTGCCGACCGGCACGCCCTCGTACGGCACGCCGCGAAGTTCCGCCCATGCGGTCCGCGTGGCCATAAGCCCGCCGTAGATATGGCTCGCGTCGGTGCCCGCGTGGCGGCGGACTTCCTCGAACCAGATGGCGGCGACAGGACCGGACAGCCGGTCGATCTCGGTCAGCCAGTTGGTGAAGCGCAGGTAGCGCATGCCGCCGCCATCGAAGCGGCCGGGGCGGAGCGAGACGGTGCCGCTGGTGATCAGACCGTCATGGCCGCGGATCGCCCAGCCAGTCGTGGTGCCGAGGTCGAGGGCGAGGATGCAGCGGTTGCGGGAGGTGTCGAGCGGCAGCGATTCAAACCTTGCGCCGTCGCAATTCGGGATCAGAGTCGGCTGAGCCATGATGGGTCTCCTTTGCCGGTGGCCTGTGGTGGTGGAAGACGACGGCGGTCTGGTGCTTGGCGGTACGGGCCCGCCGTCGTCGGATCGGAGAGCACAAGGGAGCGTCACGGCGGCGCGCGCGGCTGACCCGGACGTATGGGAGGAGTGGCCAACCCTGTGGGGTGGCCCTCCCATACGTAGTATGGGGGTTTGACACCTAACTGTTCCGGGGCGTTCAAGTGGCTGGAATCATTGCGGAATAAGACTTCATGAAGTCTTCGGGCATGAGTTAGGGACCTAACTCTTATTTGCCCGTAACCCGTTGATTTCGTTGAGTGCACAGTTGGCGCTGTCATATGAGTCAGGCCTCACTCATATGAGTTAGGTCGTCCTCGAGCCCCTCCGGGTAGACCCAGACGGCGGGGTTTTCGACCTGCAGGCAGAGTCCGGACTGGGGGCATTTGAAGTGGCTGGGCAGGACCGGACGGGCGGTTGTGGCGACCTCGCCGGTGTCCGGATCGACATGCTCGACGGGCGCGCCGAACTGCATGCCCTCGACGCAGAGATAGCCGAACCGCGACCGGGTGACGGGGAAGCCGAACCCCGAGGCGTCGCGCAGGAACTTCACGAAGCCCTTGGTCGCCAGCACGCTGAGGCGCTCGCGGATCGTGTGCTTGCTGCCCAGACCTCCCCGGTTCTCGAAGGTCTCGGCGAACTGCATCGCGGTGTAGAGGCGCTCGCTCGCCGCCTCATCCAGCAACATGCCGAGGATGACATCGTGCTTGCGCAGCCGTTCGGCATCGAGTTTGGCGCCGACCTCCTTGCGCACCAGGCGCTCGTTCATCGGATTCAGCTCGACCCACTCGCCCTTCACCTTGTCGATGAGCTTGCCCGGCAGCGCAGGGCCGTTCCGAAGCTCGATCTCCAGCCTGCGGACGGTGCTATCCTCGTCTGGTCGGTGCATGAGCAGACCTGAGGTGTAGAAGCCGCGCAGCGCGCTGGCGCCGGAGAGCGCGAGGAAGGGATCGTCCTTGACCTGGTGCTTGCTGGCCTTGCGGGTGTGGTGAGCGAGGATGACGCCCGCATCCGGATTGACCGCCTCGCGCAGGAGCTCCACGCGGTCCTTCAGGAAGAACATCATGGCGGTGTTGTCGTTCTCGCCGCCCCCCTCAGGTCCGCCGTCGAAGAGATTGCGGATCGGGTCGATGACGATGATGTCGGGCGGCGCGTCGGCGAATGCGGCCCGCATCGCCTCGGCCACGCGGGCGACGCCCTCCGCGTCGAGCAGCAGCTTCAGCTTGGGCGTGGCGATGAAGGTGTCGCGCGCGGCGGCGATCACGGCGGCGGCCAGAGCGATCTGCTGCATGCGCTCGCGCAGGTAGTGATACTGGATCTCGGCCTGCAGGTAGAACACGCGCAGCGGCCGGGGCGGCGTGAAGCCGAGGAACGGCACGCCCGCCGCCATGTGCACGAGCCAGGAGATCAGGAAGTCACTCTTGCCGACCTTGGGCGCGCCCCCCAGCACCAGGAGACCGCCCGGCGTCAGCACGCGCGGACCGATGATGTCCTCGGGCATCGGGCTCGTGTCGTCGAGCAGCGCGCCGAGGCTGAATGTCGGCAGCGGGCTGGCCGGGGCACCGGCGTGGGCCGCGCGCAGGAGCGGCGGACCGTTGCGCTTCACATGCAACGCCCAGAGCCGTTCGGACTCGGCCATCAGCCGATCGAGCGGCCAGGACGGTCGCAACATGGCGGCGTTGTAGCCGCAGATCGCCTCCCAGCCCGCGAAGGGGTCGAGGCGGCCCTCGTGCACCAGGCGTACGTAATGGCCGATGGCGGCGCTTGCCCCCTGGAAGCGGGACCAGTCGTCCACCGCGCCTTCGCGCACCGGCGTGGTGAGCACGGCGTCGATGCCGGGCTTCGCGGTCGGCGCGGCAACGTCGCTGGCAAAGCCCACACCGGGCAGCGGCGGCATCTCGCCGACCTTTTCGGCGAAATCCGCAAGATCCACCTCGACGTCGCGATGTTCGCGGATCTGCACGAGGCGTTGATGGCCATGCTTGTGATAGACCGTGCCGGGCACCCGGATCGGCTGGTGCGCCGAGCGGAAATGCGTGTCGCCGCCGACCTTCACGGCGATCTCGCCGCGCAGGCGGCAGAGGGTGGCCAGATCCTCGCCCTCGGCGGGTTCGGTCAGTTTCCACCAGACATGGAGCTTCGCGGCACCCTCGGGCGTGCGCCCGCCGCTTTCGATGATCAGCGTCGGCGTTCCGAGGTGGCGGGTGACATGGTCCAGCTTGGCCGGGATGTCACCCGCGTCCAGATCGACGACGATGGCCTGCATCTGCAGCACATCGGCGGCGCGGGCCTGGCCCTGTTCCTCGACCGTGCCGGGAATGACATAGACGGCGGCACCTTCGCGGTTCGCCCATCCGGCGAAGGTTGTGAGTTTCTCGGGCGCAGTGTCGTCGGCCGGGATCCAGATGTTGTGCGGCTTGCCGTCCCGGCCCTGACCCTTGTCGACGAAGCCGCGTAGCGGGATCAGCCCCTCGCACCAGCTGAACACGGTGTCGAGGAACACGGCGATCTGCTCGGGATCAGGGTCGCAGCCGAACGGGTTCTCGGACGGTGGCCCGTCGTTGAAGTCCATCCACGGGTTGAAGTGCAGGATGCCGTCGTCGCTCATGCGGGAAGCCCCCAGCAGCGCTCGGACCAGGGGCAGAAGCGGCATTCGAAGAAGTCGGGCGTGGTGGCGACGCGCGGCAGAAGCTCGCCCGCATCGGTCGCCTGAAGGATCCGCACCCCGCGGTCCGACATGCGCTGCGCGAGATCGGCGTCGAAAGGCACCAGCTCATGATGAAGCTCGGCGGTGTCCTTGTTGATCGCGGTGAAGAGCGCGGGCGCGGCCGAGATGCCGGGGACCGTCCCTTCCATGTAGGCTTGGTAGAGCGCGATCTGGGCGGCGTAGACCGGCTTGGATTTCGTCACGCCGTCCTTGACGCAGGCGCGCCAGTTCTTCGCGTTCATCGTCTTGCATTCCCAGAGTGCGGGAACGGCCAGACCGAAGCCCTCGGGCCCGGCGGCAATGATGCCGTCGACATGACCGCGGATGCGCCCGCCAGCGACCGAGAAACCGAACTGGCCGCCATCGGGCCGGTTGCCTTTCCGGGTGTAGAGGTCGAAGCCCGCGCCGCGCAGCCAGGCGACGGCCAGATCCTCGAGCGCATGGCCGATGGCGAAGATGCGCAGCGATTGGCCGCTGAAGTCTTGGCCCTCGTCCTTCGGCGTCGCCGTGAACTCGAACTGAAGGGCGCGCTCGCAGGCATGGCCGAGGCGCGAGCCGCCGAGATAGTCGCGGGGCGGCCGCGTCGCCTGATCGGCCGTGAGCGCCCGATCGACGGCGGCGTTGACCTTGTCGGCAAAGCTGG
This sequence comes from Paracoccus fistulariae, assembly GCF_028553785.1. Lineage (NCBI taxonomy): Bacteria > Pseudomonadati > Pseudomonadota > Alphaproteobacteria > Rhodobacterales > Paracoccaceae > Paracoccus > Paracoccus fistulariae. The sequence goes on along the minus strand of NZ_CP067136.1, from coordinate 3,593,737 downwards.
GGCGGCGGTTATAGTCCAGCATGCTGGCCTCCCTCGTAGCTGCGGTGGGCGAGCCCGTGGCAGGTCGAGCAGAGCCATTCGACCGAGAGCGGCGCGTCATAGTCGTGGTGATGCGCTTCGAGGTCGGTCACGCAGCCACATCGCTGACACCAGACCGGCACGACGATCCGACAAGCCTTGACGGCATGCCGGACGATGCTGTGGGCCCGATATTTCTCGGCGTGGCGCAGGCGATAGCGACGCTGCGCCTCCCGATGCTTCTCGGGGTTCCTGAATTTCTGCGCGTAGGCGCGCTGGTATTCCCGGCGGCAGTCGCGGCACCAGGTCTGCCGACCATCGGGACTGAGCCGGCGGCGTCCGAACTCGCAGACGTCCTTCTCGACGCCGCATTTCGTGCAGAGCTTGGTCAAAACGGCACCTCCGGCGTCTGCGCCCGGGCGATGTCGGACATGGCCTCGCGGAAGCCCTCGACGGCTTCCTCGATCAGCGCGCGCACCTGCGGCTCGGTCAGATCGGCGAGCGGGGTGGCCCAGCCGATCTCGTCCATCAGCAGGGCGACGCGCTTCATGGTGGCGGTGATCGCGGCGCGCTCCTCCTCGGTCAGGTCAACCATGGCGAAACGCTCCCGCGCCAAGCGCGTCCAGAAGGACTGGCAGGGCATTGAGCAGAACCAGACCGAGGGCCGGGGCCGCTTCGACCGGTGCGGATCGAACCAGCCAAAACCACGGGTGGGTTGCCGGCAGACAGCACAGAGCGTTCCACGCGGATGCCAGAGCGGCCGTCGGTCCTCGGCGGTGATGGGGGTGGATGTGGGCATGGGTCATGCAGCCCTCCGTTCGGGAGAGGCCGCCGTGTCGATCAGCTGGCGGATGGCGCGCTTGTTGAAGCCGAAGGTCATCAGCGCGGAGGCGCGGTAGCGCGTCAGGCCGAAGTCATGGCGGCACTCGGGCGGCAGGTACTGGAGCTGCTTCTCGGTCGGCGGCTGGCGGAGCCAGGAACGGGTCTTGAAGGCGCTCTCGTCGGTCTCGTGCGTGTTCAGCCAGTCGTCAGCCTGCGCGAGGCAGACGGTGCGCTCGCCCACGCCCAGCAGATGCGGGCGTTCGCCCTTCGCGCCGCCGATGGCGTACCAGACCCCGTCCAGCCAGAAGATGCCGCCCCAGGCCGCGAAGCCCGTGGCCATCAGCGCGTCGTCCGTGCCGTAGAGGTCGACCCACGCGAAGCTGGACCGCTTCAGCAGGTCGATTTCCGTCATCATGAAGCCCGACAGCGGCGCGGTGCCACCACCTTCACCAGCGCCTTCATCCTCGCGCGGGAAAGCCTCGCCGCAGAGCGGGCATTCGGTGGCGGCCAGCGGGATTTCCGCCTCGCAGGCCGGACAGGTCTTGGTCGGCGCCTCGCCGGTTTCGGTCTTGCCGTCGAGATCGACATCCTGTTCCAGCGTGCCGTGGATCAGGCTTGAGGTGCCGAAATCCAGCACGACGCAGTCGGTCTTGACGATGCCGGGGTGTTCCTCGGGGTCGACGGTGCGCAGGCCGCGCCCGACCATCTGGATCATGGTGGACTTGTAGGAGCTGGGGCGCAGCAGCACGACGCAGGAAGTGGGCGGATGGTCCCAGCCCTCCGTCAGCACCGCCACGTTGACGATGACGCGGATGTCGCCCGCCGCGTAGTCGGCGAGGATCGCCTTTCGGGTCTCGGCCGCCAGATCCCCGTGGATCAGCGCGGCGGAAACGCCCGCCGCCCTGAAGGCGTCGGTGACGTGCTCGGCATGGGCGACGGTGGAGCAGAACACCACGGTCTGCCGGTCGCCCGCCTTCTCCTTCCAGTGGCGGATCACCTCGTCGGTGACGGGGGCGCGATCCATGATGCCCGCCACCTCCGCCATGTCGAAATCCGCCATGGTCTTGCGGACCGAACGCAGCTCGTCCTGCACGCCCACGTCGATGACGAAGGTGCGCGGCGGGACGAGGTGGCCCGAGGCGATCAACTCGCCCAGCCGCACCTGGTCGGCCACGTTGTCGAAGACCTCGCGCAGGCCCTTCTTGTCGCCACGGTTCGGCGTCGCCGTGACCCCGAAGATGCGGGCGTCGGGATTGACCTCGCGCACCCGGTTGATGATGCGGCGATAACTGTCGGCGACGGCATGGTGCGCCTCGTCTACGACGAGCAGGTCGAGACGCGGCATGTCGGCGAGGTTCGAGGCGCGCGCCAGCGTCGGCACCATGGCGAAGGCGACCTGGCCGCCCCAGGACTTCTCCGTGGCGTCGATCACCGAGGTGGCGACGCCCGGCACCACGCGCTGGAACTTGGAGCGGTTCTGCGCGGTCAGCTCGTCGCGATGGGCGAGCACGCAGGCCTTCGCGCCGTCTGCGATCATCTCGCCGGTGACCGCCGAGAGCATGATGGTCTTGCCCGCACCGGTGGGCGCCACGCCCAGCGTGTTGCCGCGGGAAGCGAGCGCAGCCACGCTGCGCTCGACGAAGGTCTTCTGGCGGGGGCGCAGGCGCATGGCCGATCTCCCCTTTACTGCGCCCAGCTCGGCCGACCGGCGGCACCGGGGGCGGACGCGGGCTGGCTGGGCTGGGTGGCCGTGGAGGGCTGCTGCGGGAAATGGCCTTGGGCCGGGGCGGCGGTGAACTGCGGCGCGACCGCGCCCATCAGCGCTGCGTAGTCGCGGTGATCGGGCGTGACGGCAGCGCGGATCTCGTTCTTGTCCTCGCCGTTGGTGTCGGTGCCGATGTCGATGCGGGCGACGAACTCGACGCCGTCGAGATCACCGAAGCCGTTGATGCGGCGGCGGGCCTGCGCCTCGGGCGAGTTGTCCTTGTCCGACACGCCGCGCGCCGAGTTGAGGATGCCGCGGATCAGGCCGCGCCCCATGTTGGCCCAGTCCGGACCCTTGGGGCTGTAGAGGCCGATCAGCGACCAGACCTTGCGGCGGGCATGGGGCCCTTCCAGCACCGTGTATTCGGCGTCGAGATAGACGGCGCCGGTGGCGGCGCGGCGCGCCCAGCCACCGGTCCAGCCCTGCGAGGGGTCGTCGAAGCCGCCCGGGCGCAGGGTGAGCCGCACCTTGGCGAGCGTGCCTTTCGGGATGACGTTGGTGTTCGATTGGGCGGAGTTGAAGTCGTTCCAGGGTCCGGACATTGCGCGGCTCCTTTCAGTTGGAGGATGGGACGCGCAGCGGCGTCAGAAGGGAAAAGCCACCCCGGCGACCGGATCGGGACACCGGGCGTGGCGAAGCCCACGAGATACTCGTGCCCCCGCGCGAAGCGCAGGTGCATGCGGCCGTCCCGGCTGACGCCGAGCAGCTTGTCACAGCGCGTGCAGCGCCATTCCGCATTGGAGGTGGTGAGCTTGGTGTTCGCGGCGCCGGACCAGCTCGTCTGGGCCGCCTGGCGCGAGGGGAAGGGAGTCGGCATCGGGGTGCTCCTCTGACTGAGTGAGCACCCCTAGTGACGGCCCGAATCGGAGATGGTCAGACCCCCCAAACGGAGATCAAACGGAGATGGGTTCCTCGCAAAGGGCCCAGTGGCCATGCCGGGGCGAATACAGGTACCGGTTGTTCACCTCATCCCATTCATCGCCAAACAACTGAGGCAGCTGAGAAAACCCGGCGTACGTCTTCAAAACCGCGAGCTTCACACCGCCTTCCCGATCACGGTGAGCCATGTAGAGACGCTCGAACAGCTTCACTTTTTTCGCGCCAGTGACGATCCACGGATCCTGACCGGGAACGGTGATCTGAGCGGCGCCATCGTCTTGCCTGCGGAAGTGCACAGCGGCTCCGCGCGCAGCCGGATCGATCGCAGCCTCATAGGAGGAGCGGACCGCATCCGCGTCGATCATGCCGGTATGCGTTCAAGCACACCCCAGGCTTCGAGGAGATCGTAGCCCAGCTCTCGCTTGGCGGGGTCCCGTTCGCTCTGGATGTTCGACTTGTTCCTTCCGAAGACGTCGAACTGAAGGACACCTTTTCGCCCGCGCCCGTCCACATGCTCGATCCGGAAGCGGACCTTCGTGACATAGCCGCCGCCCGCTTTCGGGATGATCGCCCCGAAGACGCTCCTCGCGATCGCGTCGATGTCGTCCTCCGGCGCGACACTGAGGGTCACCTTCCGAGACCAGTCGCCCAGCGCGACCTGAACTTCGATGATGCCTGCCTTCTTGACCCGATGCGCTTCTTCATCGGGTATCGGCAGCTTGAGCGAGTTTCGGAAGCGAGAGAGGTTGTAAGTCTTCTGGGTCAGGGGCTTGTTCGAAATGTCGTGCTTCAGAGTATCTGCGGCGAACAGATTGGCGACGATCTTGCGTTCCACCCTGTCGCGCGAACACACCTCGATCCGTCGCCGGGCATGCGAATAGACCAGCAGCATCTCATCAGGTGGGCGGAAATAGAGCAGCTTCGTCGACTTGTCCGGCTGGACGGTTTTCTGGCTCGCATAGGCGCCGAAGAAGGTCACAGCCAGCAAGACGTCCTGACTCTCACCGTTTTCGGCGGGTAGGTCGACAGCCTCCACTTTACAGCCATCGTCATGCTGCAGGCGCTCGGCGATCTCTTTCGAGAGCGCATCATGGTCGACACCCGCTGCCGCTAGGGGAATTGAGGCATCTATCGACCACGCCTCGTATAGCGTTCCATGCTCGCGGTAGACCCGCACCTGCATCGCACGCTCAGCGGCTTCGAACAGTGCTATGGCATGGAGGTAAGCCCAAAGGCTTCTGGCGACCGCGTCGCGCTGCCCCTTCAACCCTTCCTTCGCAGCGAAGCGCGGGTCTTCGGCGAGCCGACGGAGCATCGCATCAGGCGTCGTGTCGGTCATCAGCATGACGCGACGGGCCTCGATCTCGATCAGGTTAATTCTGTCACTCTTCAGAGCCCTCAGAGCTTCCGCCATTCTTTCGGTGCGGATCTGATCTTCAGCATCGGCGGGCACAGCGGCCATTGCATCGCTTAGGAATACCGAAAACTGCGAGTGCGAAAGAAATTCGCTGATCAATTGGATTGGAGATTCAATAAACAGGCGCGAAAGCTCCGGCGCCCCGCGAAACAATGACCTAGCCACCTGGCCCTCCTACTTGCTGCCCTCACTAGACTTTGCGGAACGCCAGTCTGACGATTCAACCGAACAAAACAAGACCGAAGCGCAACCTGAAGCGGCAGTGGTATCCATCATGATCGTTTCTGGAGCGCTGTCCCGATCCCGCGCGGCAGGTGGCTTTTTACGGATGAAGCCCCTGCAGCCCGGACCCGCCCCGCATGAAACGCCCCAATCCGCTGCCGCCCGACCAGATGACGCCCGCAGAACGCCGCACTGAGCTGTGCGGCCTGCTGGCGCTCGGGCTGGTTCGGTTGCGCATGCGGGAGAAGGGCGAAGTATCTGACGATACTGGAGAACGTTGCCTACACTATCCGCCCGACCAATGCCGTCATGCAACTCCAACTCACCGGAGAAATGCATGAACAAGCCCGATCCCATCCCCGTGCGCCTGGCCGCGCTCAAGACCACGCCGACGCCCGACTTGAAGCAACAGTGGCGCGACCTGTTCGATAGCGAGCCGCCGCCCTTCAATCGCCGCTATCTCGAAAGCCGCATCGCGTATCGCATCCAAGAACTCGCCTATGGCGGGCTGAAACCCGAGACGATCCGGCGGCTTGAACGGCTGGGCGAGGAACTGGACGGCGGCGACCGGGCGAAGCGCAGCATCCGCGCCGACCGCGACCGACCAATCACGGGGACGCGCCTCCTGCGAGAATGGCAGGGCGTCGAGCATATCGTCACCGTCACCGCCGACGGCTTCGAATGGCAGGGGCGGCCGTACAAGTCGCTGTCGGCCATCGCCCGCGCCATCACCGGCACCCGCTGGAACGGATGGACCTTCTTCGGCCTCAAGAACCACAGGGGGGTGAGTGGGGGTCGCCGCAGGCGAGCGGACGATCCAGTGGATCGTTCGCAGCCGCGAACGCCCGAAGCGCAAGCGCAGGGCCGGGAGACATGACGAAGCCGTCCGATAAATCGAAGGTCGTCCGCAAGCTGCGGTGTGCAGTCTACACCCGCAAATCCTCCGAGGAAGGGCTGGAGCAGGAATTCAACAGCCTGCATGCACAGCGCGAGGCCTGCGAGGCGTACATCGCCAGCCAGCGCTCCGAGGGTTGGGTGCTGGTCCGCGATCAGTATGATGACGGCGGGATCTCGGGCGGGACGCTCGACAGGCCCGGATTGAAGCGGCTGCAGGAGGATATCGAGGACGGATTGGTCGACGTGGTGGTGGTCTACAAGATCGACCGCCTCAGCCGCTCGCTTGCCGACTTCGCCAAGCTGGTCGAGGTGTTCGACAGGAACGGCGTGACCTTCGTCTCGGTCACCCAGTCCTTCAACACGACTACGTCCATGGGCCGGTTGACGCTGAACATCCTGCTCTCGTTCGCGCAGTTCGAGCGGGAGGTGACGGCCGAGCGCATCCGCGACAAGGTCGCCGCCAGCCGAAAGAAGGGCATGTGGATGGGCGGGGTGCCGCCCTATGGCTACCGCGTCGAGAGCCGGAAGCTGGTCATCGACGAGGAACGGGCCGAACACGTCCGCTGGATCTTCGCGCGCTTCCTCGAGATTGGCTCGGGGACGGAACTGGCGCGCGGGGTGGCCAAGCGCGGCATCCGCACGCCGCGCGGCAACCGGATCGACAAGAAGTACCTCTACCGGATGCTGAACAACCGCGCCTACATCGGCGAGGCGGTCCACAAGGGCGAGAGCTACCCCGGCGAGCACGATGCGATCATCGACCGCGAGACATGGGACCGGGTGCATTCCATCCTGCGGGAGAGCCCGCGCAAGCGCGCCGCGCGCACCCGCGCCGAGACCCCGGCGTTGCTGAAGGGGCTGCTGTTCGGGCCCGATGGCGCCGCGTTCTCGCCGACGCACACCCGGAAGGGCGACCGACTGTACCGCTACTATGTCAGCCAGACGGTGCTGAAGCACGGCGCCGGATCGTGTCCCGTGGGCCGTGTCTCGGCTGGTGAGATCGAAACCGCCGTCATTGATCAGCTCCGCGCAGTGTTCCGCCAACCCGAGATCGTGGCCGGGACACGGAAGGCGGCACGCGCCAATGCCGACGACATCACCGAGGAAGACGCCCGCGCGGCCCTGCAGCACTTCGATCCGCTGTGGGACGAACTCTTCCCCGCAGAGCAGACGCGCATCGTGGCGCTGCTGGTCGAGCGTGTGGATATTGGAGAGGGCGGGCTGAACGTTCGTCTGCGCATTGACGGCCTCGGCTACCTCGCGCGCGAGATGCTGGCCGGCGATATGGGCGCAGCAGCATGACCCGCGCGACGCCGATCCCTGAGACGGTGACGCTCCACGTGCCGTTCCGCATTGTGAAGCGCGGCGGCCGGAAGGAAATGCAGTTGCCGGAGGGCGCCACCCAGCCGCACAGGGCCGACAGCTCACTGGTCAAGGCGCTGGCCCGCGCTTTTCGTTGGAAGCGGATGCTGGAGTCTGGTGAGTATGCCACCATCGCCGAACTTGCCGAACGCGAGGGGATCGCGCCCTCCTACATGACACGCGTCCTGCGCCTGACCTTGCTCGCCCCCGACATCGTCGAAGCGATACTAAACGGGAAGCAGGGGCCGGAGGTCACGCTGGCGCGAGTGCTCGAGCCATTTCCAGTGGAGTGGGCGATCCAGACCGAACACCTTGGTTGAAACAGCGAGAACGGCCGTTCGTGATCTGTGCGGCAATCGACTGCACCTGAGCCCCTTTTTGACGAATGCTGCCGAGCGACTGAACGGCCGCTTCGGCGGACCCGCAGCTTAGCGAGGTGTTCTCCGTTCGGGTCTAGACATACTCCGTAATGCGTTTCAACAAGGCGACACCGACACCTGATAGAACGCCGCAAGAAGACGTAAGCTCTTGACGACACCCGGTGTCGAGCGGGTGGGGTCCTGTTATGTGACCGTAAACTGTCCCATCATGCCCGCATCCTCGTGTTCGAGGATGTGGCAGTGATACATGAATGGCGTCTCTTCCGAAGCCAGCTTGTCGAACCTCAGCAGGATTTCGGTCGAGCCCTGCACACGAACAACGTCTTTCCAACCGATCCGCGCTGAGTCGACCGGTCGTCCGTTCTGACTCACGACCCGAAAAGAAGTCCCGTGAACGTGGAACGTGTGCCGCATCATCATGTCGGTACTAATGCGCCAAAGCTCGGTTTCGCCTGCGCGGATGGTCTCATCAATGCGATCCATGACGTAAGGTTCGCCGTTGATCCCCATCGTCTGACCGTCGCCACCCATCATGCCGCCGCGCATCATACCCCCGGTGTGCATGTTGAGGGTGAAATTGCGCCTGCGGACTGGATCGCCGAGTGCGGGCGCATCCGAAGGCAGCGAGGTGGGTAGGCGGGTGGGGCCGGCGGGCGCAGCTGCGCCCACATCAAACGACATGATCTCGATCGGCGCACCACTGTTTCCACCCATCCCCATCATACCGCGGTCGCCCATCCTACCGCGATCTCCCATCATGCCTCTATCGCCCATCATCATGGAGCCGCCCCTGTCACCCATCGTGCCCTCGTTCATCATGCCACCCATCCCGATGTCGCGCGAGGCGAGAGAGACAGGTGACCGGTCCGAAAAATCGGCCACGATCTCGGCCCGTTCGGCGCCGTTGAGTTGGAGGCTGGCCATGGCCAGCGGGCGATCTAGTAGGCCGCCATCGCTCGCGACCTGGTGGAATTGCCTGCCATCGGTGAAACGGAAATCGTACACGCGCGCATTCGACGCGTTCAGGATACGCAGGCGTACCAGACCCGCCGGAACTGTAAGCTTGGGACGGATCACACCGTTGACGAGGATCTGGTCCGCTTGGAACCCGTGCATCCGGTCCATCATGCCAAGACTATAGGTCACGCGGCCTGACCGGTCGAAGCGTCGATCCTGCACGATGAGTGGAAAATCGTTGACGCCATAGTCGTGCGGCAGCGGATCGTCGATCTCGGGGTCGTCGATGACAATCATGCCCGCCAGCCCGCGATAGACCTGCGGGCCTGTTCGCCCGTGAACATGACTGTGGTAAAACAGCGTTGCCGCCGGGTGATCGACCGGTAATTCCGGCGCCCAAGTCTCGCCCGGGCCGAAAGCAAGTTGCGGCCCACCGTCGAGATAGCCCGGCACGTGCATGCCGTGCCAGTGAGCCGTGATCGGTTCATCGAGACGGTTCGTGACACTTATGTTTGCGGTGCGCCCGCGCCGGAACCTCAGCAGCGGCCCGAGGTAATCCTGCGAGTAGCCCCAGGTTTCCGACGCCGCGCCTGCGATGAAGTCGCGTGTTCCGCGTATCGCATCGAGTGTGTTGCCTGCGCCGGGGCCGATCTCCATGACCTCCGGTATCCGCAAGGGCGCGCCGGGCTCGGCGGCCCACGCCCGGCTGATATTAAGTGCAGGGGTCGCGAGGGAGGCTGCGGCGAGGGTAAGAAACTTTCGGCGTCTCATAGTGATACTCCGTCATTAAAAGGGTTGCGTCGTTCCCAGCCGAGGCCCGGAAAACATCGCTTCAGCGTTTGTATCAGTGTCAGGCGCGAAGCGGCAGGTCCGCCTTTTTCCAGCCCGCCAGACCGCCTTCGATCACGGTGGTGCCATAGCCCATCTGGCGCAGGCTGTCGGCGGCAAGGGCCGCGCTCGCGCCGGACGCACAGAGAGCGTGAACACGGCCCTCGCCATCGCGCTGCGCGGCCAGAGCCTCGTTCGCCACGCAGGTGTCGGATCGGCCTGCGCTTCGACCAGGCCGCGCGGAATGTGAACCGCGCCTTCAATTGCGCCTTCGCTCTCCAGCTCTGCCGGTTCGCGCACGTCGAAAATGACATCGCCACGCCCCATCGCCCGATGAGCGTCAGTGGGATTGATCCCATCGACGCGCAGTCTTGCGTCCGCGACGAGGTCTCTCATTGATTTTCGACCGGCGGCGCTGTCGAGAAGGTGCTATTCTGGCTCGCCATGATCGCCTATGTGTTGCTAGGGGGCGGTATTCTAGTCGGGTTATGAGGCTCAAGGATCGGACTGGCGTGGCGATCGCGAACCGACTGTTCTACTTGTCGGCAAGCTGTGCCGACAAAGCGCTAAGGTTCGCGATGCTGCGTGTGCCGGTCAAAATTCGACCTTTTACGCCCCACGATAATTGTCACACGCCTCAACGCCTTCCGCGACCACGTCGAGAAGTGCGTCCACATCGCTCAGAAGGACCGTGATGCGCGGGCTGCTGATACGGTAGCGGATGAAGCGCCCATCGCGGTCGCTGGCGACAAGCCCGCAGTCCAGCAGGCACCTCAGGTGGTTGGAGACGTTGGGTTGCGATAGTTCCGTCCGCTCGACGATCTCGTGAACGGCCAATGGCTCATTGCAAAGTGCACCGAGAATGGCCAGGCGGCTCGGGTCCGCGAAGCCGCGGAACAATTTCGCCCGTCGCTCGATGGTCGCGCTCTTGCGGTCATCGACGATTTGCACCATATCACTCCTCGCTGATATGTTGTTCTTCGATTCATCCTAGCAGGAATAGCGCGACCATGGCCAACACCGAAAGAGCCGGATCGACGGCTGATGCCCCGCCCTTCCGTTACCGGGTTTCCGGTATGGATTGCGCAAAGGATGCCGCGCAGATTGAACGGGCGGCGCAGTCGGCCGGAGTAGCGCCCGACGATGTGAAGGTGTCGGCCGCAACGCACATCATGACACTGAACGCCTCCGAGGCGCGCCTGCCAGATATCGAAAAGGCCGTTGCGGTGACCGGTTACGGCTTCGACCGGATCGAGGGCGATGGAGATATTCCGCCGAATCCGGCTCATCAGGATCCGGCCTACCGACGCGCTCTCTGGATCGTCGTGATCCTGAACGTGGGTTACGGCGTCCTTGAAATGATCGGCGGATTCATCGCCGGATCACAGGCCGTGAAGGCCGATGCGCTCGATTTCATCGGCGATGGCGCGATCACCTTCCTCGGCCTGCTGGCCATTGGCTGGAGCCTCGCCTGGCGGGCTCGGTCGGCCCTGATCCAGGGCATTTTCCTCGGGCTCCTCGGTCTTGGCGTCCTCGGCACGACGATCGTCCGGGTCTTCGAACGGACGACGCCGGATGCAGGTCTCATGGGCCTGCTCGGCATGATCGCCCTTGTCGTCAATGTCGTCTCCGTTCTGCCGCTGCTGCGGTTCCGCAAGGGCGACGCGAACATGCGGGCCGTCTGGCTATTCTCGCGCAACGACGCCATCGGCAATGCGGCGGTCGTCATCGCCGCCGGTCTCGTAGCGTGGCTGGGCAGCGCGTGGCCCGACCTTATCGTCGCCTTCGGTATCGCCGGACTGTTCCTGCACTCCGCTTGGGCGATCATTCGCGATGCGCGGGCCGATCTGAAGGCGGCGGCATGAATAGCCGCGTTCTGGGCGGGCTCTGCGCGATCGCAGCGCTTGGTCTCGATCAGGGCACCAAGGCGCTTGCCCTTAGCACACCGGCGCTTGAGAGCGGGGTCGAGGTTTTACCCTTTCTGAACCTCGTGCGGGTTCTGAACGATGGGGTCAGCTTCGGTATACTCGGCGGGGTCGTACCGTGGTGGGGCCTCATCGCGCTTGCTGGCGTGATCGTTGGATGGCTGTTGATCTGGTTGTGGCGCGCGCCGGACAGGCTGACGGGTGCGGCCCTCGGTCTGATCATCGGAGGCGCGCTCGGAAATGTCCTCGACCGCCTGCGCTATCAGGCCGTCCCGGACTTTCTGGATTTCCATTACGGATCATACCACTGGCCGTCCTTCAATCTCGCGGATGTGGCGATTTTCTGCGGTGCGGCCCTGCTGTTCTGGGACAGCTTCCGCTCGGCGAAGAACAAGCCCGAACGTAACCACCGAGAAGAAAACGTTACGGGGAAATAATCGATGTCCAGCATTCCATCCGCAAAGGGCATCGACAGCACGCTCGCCCTGCTGCGCAACCCATATGGATTCATTCCGGACACATGCCGCGATCTTGAAGGCGACCTGTTCGAGACCCGCATCCTGTTGCAGAAGACGATCTGCATGACCGGTGCCGCAGCAGCCGAGGTCTTCTATTCCGAAGATGGGCTCGTGCGCGCGGGCTCGATGCCGAAGCGTATCCAGAAAACCCTGCTCGGCGAAAAGGGCATCCAGGGGCTCGATGGCGAGGCCCACCGTCATCGCAAGCGGATGTTCATATCACTCATGGCGTCGGAGCGGATCGAAGCTCTCGAAAACAGGACGCGGGATTTGTTGGACCGCTACGCACGGGACTGGCAAGCGGCGGAGAAGGTCGTTCTCTACGACGAAGTGCGCGAAATCCTCACCAGAGCCGCCTGTGCCTGGTCGGGCGTGCCGCTTCCCGAAGCGGAGGTCGAGACGCGGACGGCGCAGATGACGGCGTTATTCCAGGACGCCGGGGCGGTCGGCTGGAAGCACTGGGGCGCGCGTCTGGCGCGGCATCGCGCGGAGCGTTGGGCGGCCGGCATCATCGAGCGGGTGCGCGACGGAAGCCTCCGGCCGGCACAGGAAAGCGCTGCCCATATCGTCGCGACCTGGCGTGATCTGAACGGGGAGCTGCTGACCTCCAAGGTTGCCGCCGTGGAGCTTCTGAACGTGGTACGCCCGATCGTCGCGGTCTCTGCGTTCATCGCCCAGGCGGCGCATGCCCTGCATCGGAATCCCGAGTGGCGGCAAAAGCTGAAGGATGACGAGGGACAGCTCGAACCTTTCGTGCAAGAGGTCCGCCGTCTGTATCCGTTCTTTCCCGCGGTCGCGGCACGGGTGAAGAGCGATTTCGAGTGGCGCGGATATCGCTTTACCAAAGGACACCGGGTTCTGCTCGACCTCTACGGTACGAATACCGACGCTCGCTCGTGGGACGCGCCGCAAGAGTTCCGGCCCGAGCGGTTTCACGATCGGGAGGTCACCCCCTACGACTTCATTCCGCAGGGCGGTGGTGATCACCACAGGAACCACCGTTGTCCGGGCGAGTGGATCGCGATCAGCCAGATGAAGGCGTTTTGCAGTTTCTTGGTGAACGCCATCGACTACGAAGTGCCGGATCAGGATCTGGATCTGGAAACCGGAGAACTGCCGCCCATGCCTAAATCCCGGTTCATCATGCGCAACGTCAGGCGTCGGCAGTAGCTTCGGCGTCGTCCGGATCGACCGACCGCGCATCCTTGGTGGCCTCGAACGCCTCCCACGCAACGTAGGGCACGATCAGAAGCGCCGCGACCGGATCGGCCCACCACCAGCCCATCCATTGCGTCAGACCGATCCCGGCCAACACCACGATTGTCTGATACTGGCAGATCATGGTGTCCTTGGCATCGTACTTCAGGGCGGGCGCATCGAGCCGTTTGCCATAGCGATACTTGCCCCAGGCGAGGAACGGGTTGACCACGAGCGAAGCACCCAGGATCGCGATACCCCACCAGTTGAAGCCCGGCGCCTTCTGCGAGAGGAAGGCGGAGACCGCCTCGTAGAGGATCGCCGCGACAACGATCCAGAAGGCACAGGCAACCACGTAGAGCGCGACCTTCTTGCGGTGCAGGACCGTGCGCTTTTCGGCACCGTCTTTCTCCCCCTTCAAGCGCCAGATCAGTGTCGCGGCCGAGGTGGCCTCGACCGTGCTGTCGAGACCCCAGCTTACCAGTGCCGCGCTGCCGGTCAGAAGTCCCACGGTGACGGATACGACGACCTCGATGATGTTGTAGACGAGGCTGGCGATCTCGACGCGGATGCCGCGCGTCAGATTGGCCTGCCGGTTATCTTGCTGACTACTCATAATACCTCATAAGGCGGAGCCTGCAGCCAAAGTTCGAGGCGAGAATTGATTGCCTTGCCATTAGTGTTGCGCCACGAATCGAAAGCCGATGTTGTTCTTTTTCCAAGCTTCCTTAGTAGAGGCGAGCTTGCCCCTCATACATGAAAACCAAGGGCTTCGGACCTGTCGCGTAGCCGGTGTCGAGCCGCTCCATTCGGAAGCCGCTTGTCTCGATCAAGCCGGCCGTTGGACGGTCAAGGTGACAGTTCCCGGCGCAGTGTTTCCAGACGGGCGTGAGCCAGCGCTGCCAGCGCCGGACACCGGGCTCCGGCGCCAAACCATGCTCGACGAAGCGGAAGATGCCGTCCGGCTTGAGAACGCGCCGGATCTCGGCGAGCGCCTTCTCCGGCTCCGACACGCTGCAGAGCGCCCAGGTGGCGACGACGCAGTCGACGCTGCGATCCTCCAGCGGCAATGCTTCGGCCACGCCCTCGATGATCTCGGCCGCGGGCATCAGGCCATGGGAGGTTTGCGCGGCCCGAGAGAGGAGTTCGGGCGACGGGTCAACACCGATGATCTGACGCACGGCCTCGGGGTAGAGCGCAAGGTTCAGGCCCGAGCCGATCCCGATCTCCAGCACACGTCCATGCAGCCCGGAGACGGCGCGGCGCCGGTAGGGAAGAAGTTGATTTTGGTCCATCGCCAGATGCGTCAGCCGAGGGAGGATATGTTTCTCGTACAGTCGCATCTGTTCACCCGATCCGCGCAAGGACAGGGAAGGTGTCCAGCAGCCAGTAGGCCAGTGCGCTCAACCGCCCGGTCATCATCGCCAGGCCCATCAGGATCATGACGCCGCCCGCAGCCTGATGCAGGCGGCGACCCCAACGACCGATGCCGCGCAGCCTGCCGGCAATACTGTCGGTGAACCCCGCGACGACCAGAAACGGGATCCCAAGGCCGGCCGAGTAGACGGCAAGCAATGCGACGCCCTCGCCAATCGTCGCGCTTGTCGCGCTGGCGGTTAGGATGGCGCCGAGGATCGGCCCGATGCACGGTGTCCAGCCGAAACCGAAGGCGAGTCCGAGCACGTAGGAGGCGACCGGTTGCCCGCCCGGCAGGTCGAGATGAAAACGCAGGTCGCGCTCCATGGCCGACAGGCGCGCTGCCCCGATCATGAACAGACCGAACAGGATCACGATCGCGCCGCCGACGAGGTTGAGTTCGTAGCGCCACTGCAGCAGCGCCTGACCGAGCGCGGTGGCAGAGGCCCCAAGCGCGATAAATATCGTGGAGAAGCCAAGGACGAAACAGAAGCTGAGCCAGACGGCCCGCCCCTTCGAAGGCGCTGCACTGCCGGTGACCGTACGTCCGGCAACGTAGGATACGTAGCCGGGCACGAGCGGCAGCACGCAGGGCGACAGAAAGGAAACGGCACCGGCCAGCAATGCCGCCATTAGTCCAAGAGCGGAAAGTTCAATCAAATCCACATCTCCAAACTGATCGGTAGACCGCCACCACGTGTGCGCACGGAGCGGAACGGCTGGCGCGGTCGTCGTGCTTTTCCATGTCCTATTGCTTACGTTCGTCAATAAGAGCGCTTATCTGCGCAACGGCTTCGGGGCTGTTCCATTCGGCCGGGCCTGCGAGGCGCCCGCGCTCGCGCCCAATGCGGTCGATCAGAATCGTTGTCGGCAGGCCCACCACGGCCAAGGCCAGCATCGCGCGCGTATCCTCCGCGATATAGAGATCGAGGTTGCGAATGCCGGTCTCTCGGTAGAAGCGGCGCACAGGTTCGAGACCGGCCCGATCGATCGACAGCGGCAGAACATGAAAATCCGATCCGCCGAGGCGCGCTTGCAGCGCGTCGAGCGTCGGCATCTCCTCGCGACAAGGCGGGCACCAGGTCGCCCAAATGTTCAGAAGCACGACACGTCCCTCGAAGTCCGCCAGCGTCAGATCCCGTCCATCTCCATCCACGAAAGGCGGCGACAGGAGCTCACGCGGAGTCCCGTGATTAGGGATCGGTGGTCGGGCGGAGGCAGGGCTTGCCGCAAGCGCCAAGACTCCGGCAAGGACGTCACGTCGCCTCACGGGTCGCTCTCCGCCTGCAACCGGCGCACGACCGGCAGAATGTCCTCCTCAAGCGAGGCCTGATCAAAGGGGCCGACATGCTTGTATGCAATGCGCCCCTCGGCATCGATTATGTATGTTTCCGGCACTCCATAGACGCCCCAGTCTATCGCAACGCGGCCTGATCGGTCCGCGCCGATGCGGGTAAAGGGATCGCCGAGCTCGTCGAGGAAACCCAGCGCTTCCTCGGCATCGTCCTTGTAGTTGATACCGTAGATCGGAACGGTGCCCGCTTCGGCCAGGTCGACGAGAAGCGGGTTCTCCGTGCGGCAGGGGACGCACCACGACGCCCAGACATTGACGAGAGAAACCTGGCCTTGCAGGTTCGCCGACGCTAGGCCGTCCTGCCGCCCTTCGATGGGCGGGAGCGCGAACTCCGGGATCGGTTTCCCGATCAGCGTCGAGGGCAACCGGTCGTCGTTGTTCCAGAGGCCCCAATAGAAGGCCGCACCCAGCAGGCCGAACACCGCCAGTGGCAAGAGCGCAAGCAGCCGCCCCCTCCGCCGCCGCTTTTCCTGGTTATCCTTCGAACTCATAGCCTGCCGTCAATACTTGGAAGGAATAAGGTATCAGCGTCTACTGATATGAAGCAAACCGTCGCCGATCACAATGCCGAGCGTTGGGGAGGGCTTTGCCCCGGCTTCGCAGACCCGAGCCATACTTACTGTTTAGATTCATATGAAATCAGCGAGAGGTCGGTATCTGAAGATGTCGTTGAATTCAGTTCTTTGAACGGCCCCTTCGTCCGCGACCAGGCCGTTTGCGCGGGGCGCAGCGAACGGACGCAAAAGCGCTAATCGGGTATAGTCAGTGGCGAATGTTCTGGCTGAACTGGGCACACGATCGCTGGCGATAGTTCGATCTCTGTTCCGTCTCGGCGAGTGCCACCGACGTCGAAGTGTTCAGCTTCCGCCTAGAAAAAACCTTCCAGCTCCAGATACTTGCAAACAATTCACCAAACCCGCGCAGTCATCAGGTCCGGAGAATATCGGCCTTCAGAGACCGCTTCCGGGCCACCTGGCGCCGGGGTCAGTGCTCAGCCCGTCCCGCATAACCCTCGAAAACAACGAGAAAATCCCGCCGCAGCCGGATCAGGAGAACGCTTTCGCGAGGGCAAGTGGCGGAGCGAGAGGGATTCGAACCCTCGAGACGGTTCCCCGCCTACACACTTTCCAGGCGTGCGCCTTCGACCACTCGGCCACCGCTCCGTTGGCATCGACATAGACCGACCTGACGGCGGGTGCAAGTCAGAGCTTTGAGATCCGTTTCTGAAGTTCGGCCAGTTGCCGACGGATCTCTTGCATGTCCTCGGGTTCGGCGTCACCCGTGGCGGATGCGGAGGCTTTGGCGGCCTGGCCTCGGGGCTTGGCTGTCGGCCGATCCTCTGCAGCGGGATCGCCTTCGGGCTCTGATTCCGTATTGCCGGGCCAGTTGCCCATCATCGCCTTGATGAACATCTGCTGCTGACGCTGCATCGCGTCGAACCCCGGAACACGCGACATCGGGTTCGGCATCGAGGCCATGTTCTCCATCAGCTTTGACTGGTTTTCGCGCAGCATCTGAAAGCTGGCGGCCAGAAATTGCGGTACGACGGATTGGGCGTTGCTGGTATAGCTGCGGACCAGATCAGTCAGCACGTCGATTGGCAGGACGTTTTCCCCCCTGCCCTCATGCTCTGCAATGATCTGCAACAGATATTGCCGGGTCAGGTCATCGCCCGATTTGAGATCGACGATCTTGACCTCTCGCCCCTCCCGGATGAAGGCGGCGATGTCTTCCAGCGTGACGTAATCGCTGGTCTCGGTGTTATAAAGCCGCCGACTTGCGTAACGCTTGATCAGCAGCGGCGTCGTTTCGGCAGCCATATATCCCCCTGTATCTTGTTCAGGGCATGATGGTTGCTGCATGCGCAAAAGGCAAGGAAATCTGACGCCGGGATTTTCTGCGCCTGCATGAGCGCAAAAGAAAAGGGACAGCGAACTGCCCCTTTTCCCGATTTCACTGAAAATTCAGCGATTATTTCGCAGCCGAGGTGGCTTTCTTGACAGCAGCCTGGGTCTCTTTGGTTGCTTTTTCAGCAGCTTTCTGAGCGTCTGCAGCGATGTCCTTGCCAGCGGTCAGCATCAGGTCGACGGTGTCCATCTGAACTTTCTTCGCAACTTCAGCGAAGGAGGCCATGTGCTCGGCAGCAACTTCGGTCGAAGCCGAAGCGAAGTCGGTATAGGCTTTGGCGTAATCGGCCGGCTCGGCTTTGGCCGAGGTCAGCTCGCCCATGCGGCTGATGGTGTCTTTCGCCCACTGAGCCGAGATCTCGGTCGAACGCTCGGCAGCGCCCAGTGCGACTTTGGCCAGCTTCTCACCCAGAGCGCCCTGCGACTTCAGCGCTTCCTGGTAGGACGAGGTGTCCACGGGGAAGTTGGCCATCATGTCAGCGAAGGTTTTGGTGAAGTCAGGGGTCTTAGCCATGGTAGTGCTCCTATTCCTGCGGCGACGCGTGTCAGGGAGAGGACGTCTGGTCCGCCGCGTTGTGAATTTCATAGCGATAATATGCATGCTGCGCCGCAGCATTTCAAGTATTTTCGCTGCAATGCAGCAAAATTTTTACGTGTAAGCGGCGGTCAGGTTTCCCCTGCCGCCGCCCGCCAGTAAAATCAGTGGGTTATCGCGAGGCTGCTAGATTGCGCGTTCGTGCACATAGGTGCCGGGCGCGGGTTCCAGACCCTCGGAAAGCTCGCGTGCGGGCACTTTCTTGCCGGATCGATTCGACAACCATTCATCCCAATGCGGCCACCAGCTGCCCTCATAGAAGGTGGAATCGTCGCGCCATTTCTCGGCCCCATGCGCAAAGTCACGACAGCCCATGTAATGGCCGTATTTCTTCTTTGAGGGCGGGTTGACGATACCGGCGATATGGCCGGATTCGGACAGGATGAAGGTCTTGTCCTCTGATCCCATTGCGGCGACACCGCGCCAGCAATCCTTCCACGGCGCGATATGATCCGTCTCGCAGGAGACAGCGCAAAGCGGCAGTTTCACATCGGACAGGCGCAGGCTTTCGCCCAGCAGCTCGAAGCCGTTCCCGGCAAAGGCATTCTCCTGACACAGCCCTTTGAGATATTGCATCGCCATGCGGCCGGGCAGGTTCGTGCTGTCGCCGTTCCAGAACAGCAGATCGAAGGCCGGGGGCGTTTCGCCCATCATATAGCTGCGGATGGCCGGGCCCCAGACCAGATCATTCGCGCGCAGGAAGCTCATGGTTCGCGACATCAGCTGCGCGCGCATCAGACCGTGGCGGGACACCTCTTCCGCGATGCCGCTGACGAAATCGTCCTGCAGGAAAGTGACGAATTCGCCCTGATCGGAAAAATCTGTCAAGGTGGTGAACAGCGTCGCCGAATTCACCCGGTCATCCCCGCGCTTCTGCATCAGCGCCAAAGCCAGCGACAGTGTCGTGCCAGCGATGCAATAGCCGACCGCATTCAGCTTTTTCTGGCCGGTGCGTTCGCGGACAACGTCCATCGCGTCCAGATAGGCGGCGATATATTCCTCGATCCCCACCTCGGAATAGCTGGAATCGGGATTTTTCCAACTGACGATAAAGACGGTATAGCCCTGCCCGACCATGTGACGGATCAGGCTGTTCTGCGGCTTCAGGTCCAGAATGTAGAACTTGTTGATCCAAGGCGGCAGGATCAGCAAGGGCATCTCATAGACCTCGTCGGTGGTCGGCTTGTACTGGATCAGTTCGAAAAGCGGGGTGCGATGCACCACCATGCCTTCGGAATTGCCGATATTCTCACCCACCGTAAAGGCATCGCGATCGGCCAGCGAGACGACCATCTCTCCGCCGCTGGCCTCGACATCCTGCACCAGGTTTTCCAGCCCCTTGACCAGACTTTCGCCCTCGGTCGCGACGGCCTTTTCCAGCGCATCGGGATTGGTCGCCAGGAAATTGGTGGGCGAGATCATGTCGATGATCTGATTGGTCAGCCAGTCGATGCGACGACGCGCGACCTCATCCGACAGATCCAGCGCCTCGGCGGCGTCTTTCAAGGCGCGGACATTGGTGTGGTACTGATTCTTGACCAGTTTGAAATAGGGATGCGTCTGCCACAATTCATTGGCAAACCGCTTGTCCTTGCGGCCCCGGCTTTCCTCATCATCCTCGGGCAGATTGAACCTGCCCTTTGCCATCGCGCTTTGCGCATTGGCGTAATTCTTCAGCGTCTGACCCCAGAAATTCACCTGCTGCTCGATCATGCGGCCGGGCTGTTCGGTGATCGTCTTCATCCAGGCATTCGTGGCGGTCATGAACAGCTCTGGCCCCGGGCCTTCGACGCCCGGATTGGGCAGGCCGCGCGACGTGAATGCCGCCATCAGGCGATGGCTAAGCGCCTCGATCCGCTCGATATTCTCGGCCAGGCGCTGCGCGGCGGGGGCCGAGGCACCGATCTTCATCGCCTCGCGCATGACGGCGGCGGGGTCAGAGATCGGTGAGGAATCGATGGTCGGCGACGACACCGATGCCGCATCTTCCAGCCTGACCTGGGGCGCCGCAACCTTTGGCGGCTCGGTCGGCGGGGCGGCAGCGGCTGTCCGGCGTTTCGGCGCGGCCTTGCGGGGGGTGGTTTTCGGGCGACTCGCCGTGGCCTTGGCCGCTGCGGGCTTGGCCGCCGAACTGGCCGATTCTGTCTTGGACGCGACGTTTCTGCGCGTTGTCTTCGGCTTTGCCGATGCTGCTTTTACCGGTTTATCAGATACTTCCCCAGCGTCACCCTTGTCCTGCGATTTAGAACCCGTGCTGCGCGTTGTTCTTGCCATGAACCGACTTCCCCCATATGAACAGGTAAAGTGTATGCGTTGGGCGGGCTTAGCGCAAATGGGGCATAGAGGCCTTGTAAACGCTGCTTCCAGCAGCCGTAAAAACCCGCCAGATGCAGCGAAAGGCGGAGCTATATGAGTAAGCGTGGTTTGACTGGAATCGTCTCTTATGACGCGATGGAGACGATAAGAAACACCAACGAATGGCTGGGTGCGACGGCGCGCGCCATCGGTTCCTATCCGGCCTTCGCGCTAAGCCTGAACCCGGCCTTCAAGCTGATGAGCGCATGGGGCCGCGTGACCGAGCGCAGCTTTGCCCGCATGGTCATCAAGCCCGGCTGGCAGATCCCCGCCATCCCCGGCACCGATGGTCAGGACCACATCGTCTATATCGAGCCCGTCATGCGCCGCGCCTTTGGCGATCTGCTGCATTTCCGCGTCGCCCGCCGCGAACCCTCGCAGCGCAAGGTTCTGCTGGTTGCGCCGATGTCGGGCCATTACGCCACGCTGCTGCGTTCCACTGTGGTATCCCTACTGCCTGATTGTGACGTCTATGTGACGGACTGGCACAATGCCCGCGATATTCCGGTCAGCGAAGGCAAGTTCGACGTCGAGGATTACACCAGCTATCTGGTGGATTTCATCAAGCACCTTGGCCCCGAGACCAACATCATCGCGGTCTGTCAGCCCGCCCCGCTGGCGCTGGCCGCCACCGCCATCCTTGCCGAGCAGGAACCAGAGGCGCAGCCGCGTTCGCTGACCCTGATCGGCGGGCCGGTCAATCCGGATGCCGCCGCGACCGAGGTCACCGATTTCGGCAACCGCGTCACCATGGGCGAGCTTGAGCATCTGGTGATCCAGTCGGTCGGCTTCAAATATCGCGGTGCCGGGCGCATGGTCTATCCGGGGCTGGCGCAGCTCAGCTCTTTCATCGCGATGAATGCCGAAACCCATGCCGGCGCCTTTATCGATCAGATCTTTGCCGAAGCCCGTGGCGACGCCAATGAGGGCGACAAGCATAACAAGTTCTATGACGAATATCTGGCCGTCATGGACATGACCGCCGAATTCTACCTGTCGACGGTAGAGCGGATCTTCAAGAATCTGGAAATCGCGCAGAACAACTTTACCGTCAACGGCACGCCGGTCGACATCACCAAGATCAAGGATGTCGCGATCATGACCGTCGAAGGCGCGAATGACGACATCTCGGCCCCCGGCCAATGCGTCGCCGCGCTGGAGATGTGCAGCGGCGTGCCAGAGGACAAGAAGGTCCAGCATCTGGAACCCGGCGCGGGCCATTACGGCATCTTCGCGGGCAAGTCCTGGCGTCTGAACATCCGCCCGCTGGTGCTGGATTTCATCGACGAGGCCGCAGGCCCGGCCGAGGCGGAAAAACCGCGCAAGCGCCGGACCCGTGGCGGCGACAGCGCCATGACCGGCGACGATCTGGGCACTGACGGCAAGATGGCCGTCTGATCCCTTCCGCGGTTCCGGGCGTATCACCGGAACCGCGCCGTGCTGTCGGCGTTTGCTCTTCACACTCCAACCGTGAGGAAGAGCCTATGTCTGACAATCGCGAAACCTTCTGGGACCGCCTTGAAGATATCAATGCAGGCATGCTGGGCCTGAACGCCACCGCGCGTTTCCTGCCCATGTCGCATTATGCCGATGACGATATCAACGCGCTGTGGTTCATCACCGCCAAGGGCACCGAGCTTGTGAAATCGCTGCAAAGCGGCGCGCAGGAAGGCACCTATATCGTCAGCAGCGCCAAAGAGGGTCTCTATGCCCGAATCGCCGGCAGTCTGGAACTGTCGGATGATCGCGAAAAGCTGGATGATCTGTGGAACGCCATCGCCTCAAGCTGGTTCGAGGACGGTCAGCAGGACCCCGATGTGCAACTGGTCCGCATGTCGCTGAGCGATGCCGAGGTCTGGGCCACGGATGGCAGCCTGTCATTCCTTTATGAAATCGCGAAATCCAAGATCAGCGGATCGAAACCCGATATCGGCGATCATTTCTCGCTGACATTCTGATCCACATATGTGCTGATCCAGCGCGCCATCGCCTGTGTCAGCTTTCGGCTCATCGCCGGGGACAGCGCGTCTCCGGCGATGACATGCGCATTCGGGTCGTCCCTTTCGCCCGGCTCGACAGTCAGTGTCGTGACCGGGCCACCCCAACGGCGCGCGATTCGCCCGCTTTCGCGGTGATCCACGACCCTGTCGCGCGCGGCCCAGATGAACATGGCGGGGATCTGCGCCGCCGTGAAATCGGTCCGGCGCGCGCGGGCCGTCAGTTCAGCGACCGGCAAGGTGGCCGAGATCGGATAGCAACTTGTCCAGTATGCGTCATGCAACTCGTTTCGCGGGGGAAAGCGCCTTTTCGGATCGCCAAGTGCGGTCAGGATCCGGCGCATTCCGGGCAGGTTCAGCGCCCATGCCGCCGGATGGCGCAGGCGGAAATTCGGTGACACCAATATCGCGGCGTCAAACGCGTCGCGCAGCCGCGGATCGCAGGCCGCCTGCGCCAGCAGGGTCGCGCCGGTGGACATGCCAAGCACGATCACCCTCCCGCCCAGTTGCCGCCCGAATTGCAGCGCCTGCGCCAGATCGTCCTGCCAATCCCGCAACCGTGCCCGTGACAGGGCCGCGCCATCCTGCCCGTGGCCGGTCAGGCGCAACCCCAGCAGGTTGGCCCCCAACTGCCGCGCCAGATCCTCTGGCAAGGGCCGCAACTCTCCGGGGCTGGCTGAAAAGCCGTGGACATAGATCAGCGCGATCCCGGTCCGCTTCCCCGGCCCCCCGGCCCATTGCAGATAAGAGGCGACATCGGGGCGAATTCCGGCCTCTCGCGCGGCCAGCCAGCGGGCGATACCGGTCTGCTCTGCCGCGTCGCTATGCCAGCACATCTTCGATGGATTGCGTGATCAGCGACAGGCATTCCGGCGTCGAAAAGCGGTGATCGGCGCCCTTCACAAGTGTCAGCCGGATATCCTCGCCCGTGGCATGGGCCAGCAGGTCCAGCGCCCATTGCATCGGCACGTCTTCGTCCGCCGTGCCCTGCAGCATCCGCACCGGGAAGGGCAGCGACAGCGGCTGCGTCATCACCACCTGATTGCGCCCGTCCTCGATCAGGGTTCGGGTGATGACATAGGGATCGTCGCTGTAATCGCTGGGCAGTTCCAACCGCCCGGTCCGTGTGATCGTATCGCGCTGATCGGCCGAGAAACCGGCCCAGAAGCCCCGTTCGGTGAAATCCGGCGCGGCGGCGATCGTGACCAGCCCCGAAACCCGCTGCGGCATCGCGCGTGCCAGCAGCAGGCTGATCCAGCCACCCATTGATGAGCCGACCAGAACCTGCGGCCCCTCGGTCCGGGCTTCGATCACGGCGCGCGCATCCTCGGCCCAGTCGCCGATGCAGCCATCCTCGAACGCGCCGCTGCTGTCGCCATGCCCGGAATAATCGAAGCGCAGGAAACCACGGCCCGTGCGCCGCGCCCAGTCTTCCAGATACAGCGCCTTGGTTCCCGTCATGTCCGATTTGAAGCCGCCCAGAAAGACCACCCCCGGCCCCGCGCCCGGCGTGCTGCGAAAGGCGATGCGGCGTCCGCTGGCTGTGTCCAGATATTCGGTCATGTGGCTCTCCTGTCCCTGCCGCTGCGAAAGGATGGCAGCGAACTGTCTGTTTCGCCTCTATCTTGACAGTTTTCGCAGCGGGGTCCATGTGATCCCCGACATAACCCGCAACCGGGCGTTCCGTGGGCGCCAAACCGACGAGGAGGACATCATGTCCCAGATCTCTTTGACCTTTCCCGATGGCAATTCGCGCGATTATCCCGCAGGCGTCACCGCCGCCGAGGTCGCCGAAAGTATCGCCCCCAGCCTTGCCAAGCGCGCGATCTCTGCCAGCCTCGACGGGCAGCATATCGACCTGCAATGGCCGATCCGCAGCAGCGGTCAGATCGCCATTCACACGATGAAGGACGACGATCAGGCGCTGGAACTGATCCGCCACGATTTCGCGCATGTCATGGCGCGGGCGGTTCAGGAGTTATGGCCGGATGTGAAGGTCACCATCGGCCCCGTCCGCGACAAGGGCTGGTTCTATGATTTCGACCGGGCCGAGCCCTTCACCCCCGAGGATCTGGGCGCCATCGAGGCGAAGATGAAGCAGATCATCGCCGCACGCGACCCGATCCGCACCGAGATCTGGGACCGCAACCGCGCCATCGCCCATTACAAGGCCGCGAATGAGCCCTTCAAGCTGGAGCTGATCGACCGCATTCCCGAAGGCGAGGATGTGCGCATGTATTGGCATGGCGACTGGCAGGATCTGTGCCGCGGCCCGCATCTGCAGATGACCGGGCAACTGCCCGCCGATGCCTTCAAGCTGACCCATGTGGCCGGCGCCTATTGGCTGGGCGACAATACCCGGCCGATGCTGCAGCGCATCTATGGCGTGGCCTTCCGCAACAAGGACGACCTCAAGGCGCATCTGCACATGCTGGAAGAGGCCGCCAAGCGCGACCACCGCAAGCTGGGCCGAGAGATGGACTTGTTTCACATGCAGGAAGAGGCGCCGGGACAGGTCTTCTGGCATCCGAATGGCTGGAGCATCTACACCACGTTGCAGGATTACATGCGCCGCAGGCAGCGCGCGGGCGGCTATGACGAGATCAACACCCCGCAGGTCGTCAGCCGCAAGCTGTGGGAAGAATCCGGCCATTGGCAGAACTATCAAGAGCATATGTTCATCGTCGAAGTGGATGAGGAACATGCCCGCG
The DNA here is from genome assembly GCF_028553785.1 of Paracoccus fistulariae. Classification (NCBI taxonomy): domain Bacteria; kingdom Pseudomonadati; phylum Pseudomonadota; class Alphaproteobacteria; order Rhodobacterales; family Paracoccaceae; genus Paracoccus; species Paracoccus fistulariae. The sequence goes on along the minus strand of NZ_CP067136.1, from coordinate 3,568,215 downwards.
AAAAGACCGTCAACGCGCTGAAGCCGATGAACTGCCCCTGCCATGTGCAGGTCTTCAACAGCGGTCTGAAATCCTATCGCGATCTGCCCTTGCGTCTGGCCGAATTCGGGTCCTGCAACCGCTATGAACCCTCGGGCGCGCTGCATGGCATCATGCGGGTACGCGGCTTTACCCAGGACGATGCGCATATCTTCTGCACCGAGGCGCAGATCGAGACGGAATCGCGCCGCTTCATCGAATTCCTGTCGCGCGTCTATGCCGATCTGGGCTTTGACAACTGGCGCATCAAACTGTCCACGCGCCCCGAAAAGCGTATTGGCAGCGAAGAAAGCTGGGACCACGCAGAGGCCGCCTTGGCCAGTGCCGTCACCGCAGCCGGGCATGACTATGAAATCTTCGAAGGCGAAGGCGCGTTCTATGGGCCGAAGCTGGAATTCGTGCTGACCGATGCGATTGGTCGCGATTGGCAATGCGGCACATTGCAGGTCGATCCCAACCTGCCCGAGCGGCTGGATGCCAGCTATATCGGCGAAGACGGCGCCAAGCATCGCCCGATCATGCTGCACCGGGCCGTGCTGGGCAGCTTCGAGCGTTTCATCGGCATGTTGATCGAAAACTATGCCGGCAAGCTGCCCTTCTGGCTGGCCCCGCGTCAGGTCGTCGTTGCCTCTATCGTCTCGGATGCCGACCCCTATGTGCTTGAGGTGGTCGAGTCGCTGCGAAAGGCCGGGATCCGCGCCGAAGCCGATATCCGCAACGAAAAGATCAACTACAAGGTTCGTGAACATTCGTTGACCAAGGTGCCCGCCATTCTGGCCATCGGCATGAAGGAGGTCGAGGAGCGGACCGTCTCGATCCGCCGACTTGACCAGCAGGGAAGCCGGAGCATGACCCTGGATGAGGCGATCTCTTCCCTGACGGCCGAGGCCACGCCACCCGATCTGCGCTGAAAGATGCCGATGTTACCAAGCTGTTACGCCCCCCAAAAATTTTGGGGCGTTTCACGCTTGCGTTTCGGAATGATTCGTTCATGCTCCTTGATGCGTGAGCGAATGACTTTCTACCGCCTCCCTCTTGTGGGCAGCCGGATTTCCGAAAGCGGGCTGCACGGCCTGACGCAATCCTGCGTCGGGAGGATTTGAAGGAGAGAACGGTTATGGCGACCGGAACGGTAAAATGGTTCAACGCCACCAAAGGCTATGGCTTCATTGCGCCCGACGAAGGTGGTAAAGACGTTTTTGTGCATATCTCAGCGGTCGAGCGCGCCGGACTGACAGGCCTGAACGATAATCAAAAAATTGAATATGAGCTGCAGTCGGGCCGCGATGGCCGCGCCTCGGCCAGCGATCTGAAACTGCTCTGACCCTGTTTCAGACCCTTATAAACGGCCCCCTCGCGGGCCGTTTTTTATTTCTTGCCAGATATTTGCACCGTAATTCTTGAAAACCCGCCCGATGCGCGAAGCCTTGCGGTTGCACAAGAGCCGCAGCTTCTGGAATATGGCCCGGCCATTCGCTTCAGGGGACCGTGATGAATCTGGCTGAACATGTGCTGCGGGCGGGCCAGTCGCAGCCGGACAAGCTTGCCCTTTCGGTGATCAGCGCCGCGCGGGCCGACCGTTGGTCTTTTGCCCGCCTGACCGGCGCGGTGCGCGGGACGGCGACGGGGCTGCTGCAGGCGGGGTTGCAACCGGGCGACCGGCTGCTGATGCGGCTGGGCAATACACCCGCCTTTCCGATTGCCTATCTGGCTGCGATCACGGCGGGAATCGTCCCGATTCCCACCTCTGCCATGCTGACGGGCGCTGAAATCACCAAATTGGCGGATCAGACACAGCCCGCGATGATCGTCGCCGGACAGGGAATCGCCCTGCCCGATCATGCGGCCCCCGTGCTGATGGAATCGCAGCTGGCCGATTTCTTTGCCCTTCCCCCCGCCGATTTTGCGCAGGGCGATCCCGACCGGCTGGCCTATATCATCTATACCTCAGGCAGTTCCGGGCAGCCCCGCGCGGTCATGCATGCGCATCGCGCGATCCTGGCGCGGCGGATGATGTTTCAGGGCTGGTACGGGCTGCACCCGGATGACCGGATGATGCATGCCGGGGCCTTCAACTGGACCTTCACTCTGGGCACCGGGCTGATGGATCCCTGGACGCTGGGCGCGACGGCGTTGATTCCCGCCGATGGCACCCAGATCGAACAACTGCCCCTGCTGGCCGCGCGTCACGGGGCCACGATTCTGGCCGGCGCGCCGGGCATCTTTCGCAGGCTGCTGCGGGCGGATTGGCGGCCCATCGCGTCGCTGCGGCACGGGCTGGCGGCGGGCGAGCGTCTGGATCCCGGCCTGCGCGCCGATTGGCAGGCCCGCACCGGCACCGATCTGCACGAGGCCATGGGCGCGTCGGAAATCTCGACCTTTCTGTCGGGCAACCCGGATCGCCCGGCGCCCCCCGGCACGGCGGGATTTCCGCAGCCCGGACGCCATGTCGCGATTCTGGATCAGGATGGCCAGCCCTGCCCCGCCGGACAGCCCGGCGCGCTGGCGGTGCGCCGCGACGATCCGGGGCTGTTTCTGGGCTATCTGGACCAACCGCAGGACACCGCCGCGCGCATGCTGGGCGACTGGTTTCTGACCGGCGATCAGGCGATGTCCGATCCTGCGGGGGCCATCACCCTGCTGGGCCGGGCGGACGATATCATGAATGCAGGCGGCTTCCGCGTCGCCCCGGCCGAGGTGGAAGAGGTTCTGGCCACATTGCCCGGTGCAGGCGATGTCGCGGTCACGGAAATCGCGGTCGGGCCGGGAACCTCGATCATCGCCGCCTTCTGGACCGGCGCCGCCGCGGAAGACGAGCTGCGCGGCCTCGCCCAGGACCGCATCGCGCGCTATAAGCAGCCGCGCAGCTATATCCATCTGGACGCGCTGCCGCGCACTGCGACGGGCAAGATCAACCGCCGCGCCCTGCGTGACAGCCATTCGCTCAAGGAGACCTCATGACCCGTCTGGACATCATCGCGGACCCGGTTTGCCCCTGGTGCCTGATTGGCAAGGTCGAACTGGACCGCGCGCTGGAAAGCCGCCCCGATCACCCGTTCGAGATCGCCTGGCATCCCTTTCGCCTGAACCCGCAGATGCCGCCCGAGGGCATGGACCGCGCGGCCTATCTGAAGGCGAAGTTCGGCCCCCGGGCCGAAGACGCCGCCCGCGCCGTGGCCCAACGCGCCGCAGCACTTGGGCTGGAGCTGAACCCATCGCCCAGACAGCCCGACACCACCGACGCCCACCGCCTGATGCACTGGGCCGGGCTGGAGGGCGCACAAAGCCGCGTCATGTCGGGCCTTTTGCGCGCGCATTGGTACGAGGCCCGCGATATCAGCGATACAGACGAACTGGTCAAAATCGCCGAAGGTGCCGGGATGGACGGCGCCGTGATCCGCAAATTGCTGGACAGCGATGCGGATCGCGACGAGGTGCTGAACCGCGAAATGCATGCACGCGAACGCGGCATCAATTCGGTGCCGACCTTTATCGTGGCCGATCAGCATGTGGTCAGCGGGGCGCAGCCCGCCAGCCTGTGGCAGGGCGTCATCGATGAGCTTGGCGGCGCGCAGCCGGGCTAAGACTTGCACATCGCGCAAGTCCGGCCTATCGCTGCGCGATCATCAAAGGTATTCCCATGACCGCAAGCCCGGCCGCGCAGCGACGGCTGCCCCTTCCTGAATTCATTGCCCTGCTGGCCTTTCTGTCGGCATCCGTCGCCTTTTCCATCGACGCCATGCTGCCCGCCTTGCCCGATATCGCCGCGCAATTAAGCCCCGACAATATCAACCGGGCGCAGCTGGTGCTGACCGCTTTCGTGGCCGGGCTGGGCGTGGGCACCCTGTTTGCCGGTCCGATTTCCGATGCCATCGGGCGAAAGCCCACGATCACCATCGGTTTCGCAATCTACGGTATGGCCGCGCTTTCGACCTATTTCGCCGAGTCGCTGGAATTCCTGCTGGTGGCGCGTTTCGTGCAGGGTCTGGGTGCGGCGGCGCCGCGCATCGTCTCGTTGGCGCTGGTCCGCGATCTTTATGCCGGACGAGAGATGGCGCGGATCACCAGCTTCGTGATGATGGTCTTTATCATCGTGCCCGCGCTGGCCCCGCTGATCGGGTCAGGCCTGATCGCCCTTGCCGGCTGGCATGGCGTGTTTCTGGCCTTCGTGCTGTTCGCCATTATCGGCACGACCTGGCTGAACCTGCGTCAGGGTGAAACGCTGCTGCCGGACCGCCGCACGCCGCTGCGCCTGCGCCCGCTGCTCAGTGCCGCGCGGGTCGTGATCAGCGACCGTCAGCTTGTGCTGTGCACGCTGATCCTGACGCTGGGCTATGGCCAGATGTTTGCCCTGCTGTCCTCGGCCCAGCAACTTTTCGGCGAGGCCTATGGAAAGGGCGATCAGTTCCCGCTGTGGTTCGCGCTGATGGCGATCCTGTCGGGCACGGGCACGCTGCTGAATGCGAAATTCGTCATGCGCTTTGGCATGCGGCGGATCGCGAAATGGGCCTATATCATGCAGACCTGCGTCTCGGCGGCCCTGCTGATCGCGATGCTGGGCGGGCTGATGCCCGAGGCGCTGAAATTCCCGTCCTTCTTCCTCTGGGCGGTCAGCGTGTTCTTCATGGCCGGCGTGACCTTTGGCAACCTGAACGCGCTGGCGCTGCAGAATATGGGCCGCAATGCGGGCATGGCGGCGTCGATCGTGTCGGCGACCTCGACCGTGCTGGCGATGCTGATCGCGGTGCCCACGGGTCTGCTTTATGACGGCACCGCCTATCCGGTCATCGCGGCGACGCTGATCTGTTCCGGGCTGGCCTGGTTCCTGATGCGCTATCTGCGCGATTAGGCTTGACAGCCCGACCAGCCCGTCTATAAGCGCGCACTTCATTGGTGTTGGTGGCCCCCGCAAGGGGATCCCTGTCAGGCGCAAGCCAGAGGACAACGCCCTTCGACAATTCAAGAAGGAGATCAGCCGTGACCAAACGCACGTCTGCCAAGTATAAAATCGACCGCCGCATGGGCGAAAACATCTGGGGCCGCGCCAAATCGCCGGTCAACCGCCGCGAATATGGCCCGGGTCAGCACGGCCAGCGCCGCAAGGGCAAGCTGTCCGACTTTGGCACCCAGCTGCGCGCCAAGCAGAAGCTGAAGGGCTATTACGGCGATCTGACCGAAAAGCAGTTCCGCCGCATCTATGCCGAGGCCGAGCGCGTCAAGGGCGATACCGGTGAAAACCTTATCGGCCTGCTGGAGCGCCGTCTGGACGCCGTCGTCTATCGCGCCAAATTCGTTCCGACCATCTTTGCCGCACGTCAGTTCGTGAACCACGGCCATGTCGAGGTGAACGGCAAGCGCGTCAACATCGCCTCTTACCGCGTCAAGGAAGGCGACGTCATCTCGATCCGCGAGCGTTCGCGTCAGCTGGCCATCGTGCTGGAAGCCGTCGCCCTGCCCGAGCGTGACGTGCCGGATTACCTGGACGTCGACCACAACAAGATGACCGCGACCTTCGTGCGCACGCCCACGCTGAGCGACGTGCCCTACCCGGTCATCATGGAACCGAACCTGGTCGTCGAATTCTACGCGAAGAACTGATCTTCGCCGCATCGAATGCCAAGGCCGTCCCGCGTGGGCGGCCTTTTTCTTTTGCCTGACCCTGTGGCTGTCGCCGAAGATCGACAGAAGGCCGTCGCCGGATTAAACTGGACAAAAGCGCCTGACAGATGCCAGGGGGATCCCGCCATGGCCGCACGCGACATCTCGTTCAGTTCGATCAACCTGCTGAACCTGCAATTGCCCGGTCGCCCGGTCTATACCGACCGCGACGGCTGGCCGCCCGAGGTCTATGACCGCAAGATCGGCTTTACGGCGGCGCTGCTGTCACGGCTGGATGCCGACCTCTTCGGATTTCAGGAACTTTGGGCGCCCGAGGCGTTGCAGCAGGCGCTGGACGCGGCGGGCATGGCCGACAGCCATGTGATGCTGACACCGCCCGGCCATGCCGGAACCTCGATCACCTGCGCTGCGGCCGTGCGGCGCGAGATGCTGGTGGGCAGCCCGGAATGGATCGTCAATTTCCCGCCCGAGCTGGAGCTGCGTTCCTCTGGCGACGATCCGCAGCAGGCGGATATCAGTGTCTCGCTGGACAGTTTCTCTCGTCCGGTTTTGCATCTGCAGGTCCAGCCCGACCCGCGCACCCCGGTGATCGACGCCTTTATCTGTCATTTCAAATCCCGCCGCCCCACCCGCATCTGGACCGAGCGTGCCTGGTACAGCGCCGCCAGCCATTCCGATCACCGCACCGCCATGGGCTATGCCCTGTCCACGATCCGCCGCACGGCCGAGGCGACGGCCCTGCGCATCATGGCCACCAAGATCATGAAGCGCAGCAATACCCCCGTCGTGCTGATCGGCGACATGAATGACGGCAAGGCTTCGAACACGCTGAATATCCTGACCGAGCAGCCGCGCTATCTGACCACACTGGCCACGGGCGGCGGGGATAACGCGTTTTATACCGCGCAGGTGCTGCAGGAATACCGATCCACCCGCGATGTCTATTACACCCATGTCTATCAGCAGGATCGCGAAAGCCTGGACCACATCCTTGTCAGCGAACAGTTTTATGACAATTCGCGGCGCCGCTTATGGCGCTTTGACGATATGCTGGTGCTGAACGATCATCTGAACTGGGACGATCACAAGGACAGCGGCACCAACGATCATGGTGCGATTTTGGCACGCTTCCGGTGGAAGCCCGCGCAGCAGGGCATCGTTTGACCCTTTCCATGCCCGGGCGGGCGGAATAAACCTGCGCCAACAAAGGAATGGCGCATGACACGGATCACCCCGAAGCCCGGCATCATGGAAATCGACCTGTATGTCAGCGGCGAAAGCAAGCTGGCCGGGCACGACCAGGTGCTGAAACTGTCCTCGAACGAAAATCCGCTGGGCTGCAGTCCGAAGGCCTCGGCGGCATTTGCCCAGGCTGCGGGAAACCTGCATCGCTATCCCTCGACCGACCATGCCGAGCTGCGTCAGGCCATTGCCGAGGTGCATGATCTGGATGCCGACCGGATCATCTGCGGCGTGGGATCGGACGAGGTTCTGCAATTCGTCACCCATGCCTTTGCCGGCGCGGGCGATGAGGTGATCACCACCGAACACGGCTTTTCGATGTATCCGATCCTTGCGCATATGGTCGGTGCGGTGCCCGTGACCGTGGCCGAACAGGATCGCCGCATCGATGTGGATGCGATCCTTGCGGCGGTGACGGATCGCACGCGGATCGTCTTTATCGCGAATCCGGCCAATCCCACCGGCACGATGCTGTCCGGGGGCGAGTTGCTGCGGCTGATCGGTGGCCTGCCCGATCATGTCATCCTGGTCCATGACGGGGCCTATACCGAATATGCCGAGGGCTTTGACGGCGGCAGATCCCTGGTCGACCGCTTTCCCAATGTCGTGATGACGCGCACTTTCTCAAAGATCCACGGGCTGGGCGGGCTGCGGATCGGATGGGGCTATGCGCAGCGCCAGATCATCGACTTTCTGAACCGGCTGCGTCAGCCCTTCAATCTGTCCAACGCCCAGATCGCAGCGGCCTCGGCCGCCATTCGCGACCGCAGCTTTACCGAAAACTGCGCCAGGCTGAACGCGCAGATGCGCGACCGGATGCGGCAGTCGCTGATCCAGATGGGCATTGCCTGCGACGAAAGCCATGCGAATTTCGTGCTGGCCCGCTTTGCCGATGCCGATGAGGCCGCCGCCGCAGATGCCGCCCTGCGCGAGGATGGCATTCTGGTGCGCCGCGTCACCGGCTATGGCTTTCCCGCCGCGCTGCGGATCACGGTTGGCGACGAAGATGGCACCTGCCGCGTTCTGGACTGCCTGGGCCGCTTCATGCAAAGCCGGAGACCGGCATGACCGCCCTTTACAATCGCGTCGCCCTGATCGGGCTGGGCCTGATCGCCGGATCCATGGCCCATGCCATGCGTCAGAAGGGTCTGGCCGGTGAGATTGTCGGATATGCCCGCAGCGCCGAAACGCGAGAGACCGCGCGCGAGATCGGGCTGTGTGATCAGGTCTATGACGATGTGACGCAGGCCGTCGAGGGGGCCGATCTTGTGGTGCTGGCAGTGCCGGTTGGCGCGATGGATCAGGTCGCCGCGCAGATCGCACCGCATCTGGCGCCGGGTGCAACGGTCACCGATGTCGGCTCGGTCAAGCAATCCGTCATCGACGCGGTCGCGCCGCACATCCCTGATGGCGTTCATTTCATTCCCGGGCATCCGCTTGCAGGCACGGAACATTCGGGGCCAAGATCCGGCTTTGCCACGCTGTTTCGCAATCGCTGGTGGCTGCTGACGCCCCTGCCCGAAACCGATCCCGCCGCCGTGCAGCGCCTGACCGATCTGTTGCAGGCGATGGGCGCGAAAACCGATCAGATGGATCCGCAGCATCACGATCTGGTGCTGGCGGTGACCAGCCATGCCCCGCATCTGATCGCCTATACCATGGTGGGCGTGGCCGATCACCTGCGCCGTGTCACCGATGACGAGGTGATCCAGTATTCAGCCGCGGGCTTTCGCGACTTCACCCGGATCGCGGCCAGCGACCCGACCATGTGGCGCGACGTGTTCCTGCATAACAAAGAGGCGACGCTGGATATTCTGGGTCGTTTCACCGAAGAGCTTTTCGTGCTGCAACGCGCCATCCGGATGGGCGACGGGCAGCAATTGCACGATTATTTCACCCGAACCCGCGCCATCCGTCGCGGCATTATCGAGGCGGGACAGGATACCGACGCCCCCGATTTCGGGCGCAGTTCGGACAAGGACGCAGATCGCTGAACCGGCATTCACGCCGAAGGCCCGGGTCTTTCATCCCGGGCGATCCTGCCGTAATTTACGCACGGAAAGGGATTTTTCATCATGCACATGGTTCATTGGGTCTTTGGTTACGGTTCGCTGATGTGGGATCCCGGCTTCAAGCCCGCCGAGACCGTCAAGGCCCGGCTGGAAGGCTATGCCCGCAGCTTCTGCCTGCGCTCGACCCAGTTTCGCGGCACTGAAGCCGCGCCCGGTCTGGTTCTGGGGCTGGACAGGAACAGCGGCAGCGCCTGCGACGGTATGGCCATGCGGATCCCCGGGGCCGAGCATGACGAGGTGATGGCCTATCTGCACGCCCGCGAAATGTCGACCGATGCCTATATCGAGACCATCGTGACGCTGGATCTGGAGGACGGGCGGCAGGTCGAGGCGCTGACCTATACCATGCGCAAGGATCACGATCATTATGCCTGCGGGCTTAGCCTCAGCGAACAGGCGCGCATCATCGCCACGGCACAGGGCAGGCGCGGGCCGAATGCCGACTACCTGTTCAACACCGCCCAGCATCTGCGCGAAATCGGGCTGGCCGATCTTGCGATGAACCAGTTGTCGGACGAGGTCAGCCGCCTGCTGAAACCGATTCAGCCGAAAAACTCTGGCTAACTTTCCGTCACTTGGCAAGTGAACCGCCGCCGCCTATCCTGCCATGAACAGCTTGACGGCAGAGGGACCGAAGCAGGTGAGCGATCCAACCAGCAATCAGGACCCGGGTTCGCGCCCGTCCGTCACCGCCAAAACCAGACAGATCACGGCGGAACGCGCCGCCGTTCCGCTGTCCCGGCCCCATTTCTCGCAACCCGTCCGGCAGATCGTGCTGATGCTGACGCTGCTGGCGGTGGTTCTGGCCGGCGTGTTCGTGGCCTATAGCCGCATCCTGCCGATCTTCATGGCGAACCGCTGGCTGAACGGGGTGATTGTCGCGGTTTTCGCGGCAGGCGTGCTGACCTGTTTCTGGCAGGTGGCGCAGCTTGTCCGGTCCGTCAGCTGGATCGAACATTTCGCCGCCCATCGCCAGAATGCGGTGGCACGCGGCGTGCCCTCTGCCTCCGAGCCTGACCGCGCCGCCGCGCCGCGTCTGCTGGCACCGCTGGCCGCACTGCTGGGTGCGCGTGGCCCGCTGGGTGGCACGATCTCGACCAGTTCGGCGCGCTCGATCCTGGATTCCGTGGCGCAGCGCATCGATGAGCTGCGCGATATCACGCGATACCTGACCAATCTGCTGATTTTCCTTGGCCTTCTGGGGACGTTCTACGGGCTGGCGATCACCATTCCCGCCATTGTCGAGGCCATCCGGGCGCTGGTGCCCGAGGATGGCGAAACCGGCGTGCAGGTCTTTGAAAAGCTGATCGGCGGGCTGGAATCGCAGCTTGGCGGCATGGCCACGGCCTTTTCCTCATCCCTGCTGGGCCTTGTGGGATCGCTGGTCGTCGGGCTGCTGGAATTGTTCGTGACGCATGGGCAGAACCGCTTTTACCGCGAATTGGAAGAGTGGATGTCCGGCTTTACCAGCGTCAGCCTTGCCGATGACTCGGGTGCTGATCTGGACCATGCGGCAATGGCCCGTTTTCTGGAACAGGTCGCCGGGCAGATGGTGCGGCTGCAGGACTATCACGCCGAACGCGACGCCGCCCGCGACGAGATCGCCGCCCGGGCGGATGAACGCACCGTCATCATGGCCGAGGCGCTGGAAGCCATGGTCAAACGCACCGAGGCCGAAAGAGAGGCCTCATTGGCGCAGATCGCCTCATTGAATGTCGCGCTGAAGCAGCTGATCGAGGGGCAAAGCCGTCTGATCGACATGGCGCAGCAACCGGGCGCATCCGCAACGCCGGATCTGACCGGGGTCGAGGATGCGCTGTATCGGCTGACCGACGATCTGGGCAAGGGCCGCGATGACATGCTGGCCGAACTGCGCAATGATCTGCTGGTGCTGACGCGGGCCGTGCGGGCCGCGCGCTTCAATGATCCGTTCCGCGACGATCTGCTGGCCGATCCCCCTCTGACACCGCGGCGGAGGCCCTGAGATCATGGCCCTGTCGCGCGGCTCGGGGAACCGGTTCTCATCCAGCATATGGCCCGGCTATGTCGATGCCATGACCACCCTGCTGATGGTGCTGATGTTCGTGCTGACCATCTTCATGGTCGCCCAGGCGGTGCTGCGCGAACAGCTTGATACGCAGGATGACACCATCGCCGATCAGGGCCAGCAACTGTCGCAGCAGGAACAGCGCCTGCAGGATCTGGGCCAACAGATTTCCTCGCTTGGTCAGGCGCTAAGCGCGTCCCGGGACCGTGAAGCCGATCTGCAGGGCGACGTCGCGGCAGAGGCCGCCCGCGCCCGTGAGGCCGAAGCCGAGGCGCGAGACCGCGCCGCGCGCATCACCCGCCTGAACACCCAGTTGCAATCGACGCAAGAGGATCTGTCGCAGGCCCGCTCGCAACTGACCGATTTCGAGGCAGAGGTCGCGGCGCTGATGGCCGCGCGGGCGGCCGATCTGGTCAAGGCGACCTCGGAACGCGAGGATCTGCAGGCGCAGGTCACGGCCCAGCAGGACCGCGCCTCGGTCGCGGAACTGGCCGTGGCGGCGGCGCGTCAGGAAATCGATGCACAGCAGGAACAGGCCCGACTGGCCGCCGCCCGGCGCGAGGCGATGGAGGCGCTGATCGCCGATCTGCGCAGCCGCAACGAGGCGACCGAGGCGCGCAATACCGATCTGCAAGCGCAACTGACCGAAGCCGAGGCCGCGCGGCTGACCGATGCCGAAGCCGCCGCCCTGCTGCGCGAACGTCTGGAACGCGCCGATAGCGAACTGACCGCCATGACCCTGTCGCTGGAGGAAAGCCGCAAGCGCGCCGAGGAAACGCTGACCCTTCTGGCCGCCGCCGAAGCCGCGCGCGACGACGCCAGCGATCAGGCGGCGAAAAACCTGTCCGAGGCCCAGCGTCAGGCGATTTTGCTGCAACAGGCGAAAGCGGCCCTGGCTGATCAGGAAAACCTGTCCGATGAGGGTCAGCGTCGTGTCGCCTTGCTGAATGAGCAGGTCGCCTCGCTGACCGCGCGGCTGGGCAGCCTGCAGGCGCTGCTGGATGCGGCGGGCGACGAACAGGAACAGGCGGAATTGCGGGTCGAGGATCTGGGGCAGCAGCTGAATGCCGCCCTTCTGCGCGCAGCCGAGGAAAAGGACCGCCGTCTGGCGCTGGAAGAAGAGGCCCGCCTGAAAGCCGAGGAAGAGGCGCGCGATTTGGCGCGCTATCGTTCGGAATTCTTTGGCCGGTTGTCGCAGATCCTGCAGGGGCGTCAGGGCGTTCAGGTCGTCGGCGACCGCTTCGTCTTTCAGTCAGAGGTGCTGTTCGCCCCGGGCGAAGCCACGCTGTCCAGCGCGGGCCGCCGTGAAATCGCAGGTATCGCGGAACTGCTGGACGAGATTGCCGGTGACATCCCGCCCGAGATCGACTGGATCATCCGCGTTGACGGTCACACCGACAGCACGCCGCTGTCGGGCACCGGTCGGTATCGCGACAATTGGGAACTCAGCCAGGCCCGGGCGCTGGCGGTGGTGCGCTACATGACCGATGATCTGGGCTTCCCGGCCAACCGCGTCGCCGCGACCGGCTTTGCCGATACGCGGCCCGTGGATGTGGGGAACGACCCCGAGGCGCTGGCGCGCAACCGCCGGATCGAGTTGAAACTGACCGAGCGGTGATGCGCGCCGCGCATTTGCCGGTTTACAGCCGGTGGCTTCGTCTTTGATCCCGCGCCTTGGATGCGGCATAGCGCTCCTCAGCCTCCTTGCCGCTGGCATTCTCCTGAAAGCCGCGCAGCATCGAACGAAGCTGATCGGCAGCGTCCGAGAATTCCCTCACGATCCCAGAGGCTTGCCCGGCAACGCTGCGAAACCCCTGAAAGGCGCCGGTCAGCGATGCCGTGACCCCGTCCAGCCCCGATGACAGGCTGCTGGTGGTCTCATTCACCTCGCGGGCGAAATCCTTGCGCGGCTTGCGACGCCGCCGCGATGCCGAGGCGCGCAGCCGTGCGTCCTGATCCTCATCCGCGCGGGCACGGGCGCGCACGCGGCGGCGCATCGCCTCGCGCTCATCCTCGTCCAGCGCGGCAAAGCGCGGGGCGACATGGTTCTGCTGCGGGCGATAATCACGGGACCTCCGCCCGCGTTCCGGTTGATCATCGCTCATCGCATCGCCCAGCTTTCGCGCCGCGATCACAGCCGCTGCGGTCACGCCAGCCACACCAAGCGCGATGCCGCCCCACACGACGATCCTGCCCGCCAGCGACGGCTCATCACGCCCGGCCCTGGGGCCAGCGCCGTCAGAGGATGCGCGCTTTCGGAAATGATGGTCCATGTCGCTGATATGCCCCGGCGGGACGGGCCGCGTCCCAAAACGGGTCTGGCTGGCCCGGTCGGCCTCTGTCAACTGATAGATGTCGTGATCGCTGGTCATGGTGCTGTCTCCGAATACCGCGGATGTCTTGGCGATATAACCGAAATCGCGGTCGGAATGTTCCCGATTCCGCGCAAGCGTCACCGGAAAACTTGCCCCCGGGGCATCGGCCCGCTATGCCGCGCTCAACCGAAAGGAGCCTGCCATGATCCCCCGCTATTCCCGCCCCGACATGACCGCGATCTGGTCGCCTGAAACCAAGTTCCGCATCTGGTACGAGATCGAGGCCTATGCCTGCGATGCCCAGGCCGAACTGGGGGTGATCCCGAAAGAGAATGCCGAGGCCGTCTGGCGTGCCCGGGACGTGGAATTCGACGTCGCCCGCATCGATGAAATCGAGGCCGTCACCAAGCATGACGTGATCGCCTTCCTGACCCATCTGGCCGAACATATCGGCAGCGAAGAGGCCCGCTTTGTCCATCAGGGCATGACCAGCAGCGATGTTCTGGACACCACGCTGAATGTCCAGCTTGTCCGTGCCGCCGATATCCTGCTGGCCGATATGGACAAGCTGCTTGAGGCGCTGAAGCGCCGCGCTTACGAACACAAGGACACGGTCCGCATCGGCCGCAGCCATGGCATCCATGCCGAGCCGACGACGATGGGCCTGACCTTCGCCCGCTTCTATGCCGAGATGGCGCGCGGCAAGGCCCGCCTGCAGGCCGCCCGCGAAGAGGTCGCCACCGGCGCGATTTCCGGCGCGGTCGGGACATTCGCCAATATCGACCCCTATGTCGAAGACTATGTCTGTCAGAAAATGGGTCTGCGCCCGGAACCGATCAGCACGCAGGTCATTCCGCGCGACCGCCATGCGATGTTCTTTGCCACGCTGGGCGTCATTGCCAGCAGCATGGAAAACATCGCCATCGAGATCCGCCACATGCAGCGCACCGAGGTGCTGGAGGCCGAAGAATTCTTCAGCCCCGGCCAGAAGGGCTCTTCCGCGATGCCGCATAAGCGCAACCCGGTACTGACCGAAAACCTGACCGGCCTTGCGCGGCTGGTGCGCATGGCGGTGATCCCGGCGATGGAGAATGTCGCCCTGTGGCACGAGCGTGATATCAGCCATTCCTCGGTCGAGCGCGGCATCGCCCCGGATGCGACCATCACGCTGGATTTCGCGCTGAACCGTCTGGCGGGCGTGATCGACAAGCTGGTGATCTATCCCGACACCATGCTGAAGAACATGAACAAGTTCAAAGGTCTGGTGATGAGCCAGCGGGTCCTGCTGGCACTGACGCAGGCCGGCGTCTCGCGCGAGGATGCCTATCGCCTGGTGCAGCGAAACGCGATGAAGGTCTGGGAAGCGGGCAAGGATTTCAAAGAGGAATTGCTGGCCGATCCCGAAGTCACCGCCGCGCTGTCCGCCGATCAGATCGAGGAGAAATTCGATCTGGGCTATCACACCAAGCATGTGGATACGATCTTCAAACGCGTATTTGAATCAAATCCTCTGTAATCTTAAGGGCTTGCTAAGGTCCTGGTAACGGGATCTTAGCCATGACCTGCCAGATTGGCCGACAGGAATCAGGGTCAATCCGGGGGTTGTTATGCGGGCACAAGACGGGCTTAGTCGGCGCCAGAAGGCGGCGGTGATCGTGCGGTTGCTGCTGGATGATGAAGATGCGGCCAGCCTGTCGCGTCTGAACACCAACAGCCAGACGCTTGTTGCCGAAGCCATGGCCAGCATGGAAATCATCGACCGCCAGACCCGCGACGCCATCATCACCGAATTCTGCGACAATCTGGAAGCGGTCGGGCTGACCTTCCCCGGCGATCTGGATGGCACGCTGGCGATGCTGGGGGGCAAGCTGTCCGATGCCAGCGCCGATCACCTGCGCCGCATGGCTGCGGTATCGGGCCATGGCGACCCTTGGGCGCGCATTTCCGCGCTTCCGGCAGATGCCATCGAAAAACTGGCCAATTCCGAAGCGGTCGAGCTTGTGGCACTGATGCTGTCGAAACTGCCGGTCGAACGCGCATCCGAAGCCTTTGTCGCCCTGCCCCGCGACCGCGCCCGCGCCGTTGCGGCGGCCATGTCCATGACCTCGGGTGTCAGCCAGCAGGCCTTGCAGCGCGTCGGCCTGATCCTGCTGCAGGCTGCGGAATCGGTTCCGAAACCGGCGATCTCGACCCCGGCGGCGGAACGCGTGGGGGCGCTTCTGAATTTCGCGACCGCCGATCTGCGCGATGACGTTCTGGGCGCATTGGAGGAACAGGATCAGGGCTTTGCAGGCGGCGTGCGCAAGGCGATCTTCATCTTCGCCCATATCCCCACCCGGATCGAGCCAAAGGATATCCCGCGCGTCACGCGGCAGGTCGATCAGGCCGTTCTGGTCCGCGCCCTGGCCGCCACCGCGCCCGAAGATATCGAAACCGCCAATTTCATCCTGGATAACCTGTCGCAGCGCATGGCCGAAGGGCTGCGTGAGGAACGCGATACACTGGGCAAGCTGCGCGCACGCGATATCGAGGATGCGATGAACGAGGTGGTCGCCGCGATTCGCAAGATGACCGACTCGGGCGAGCTGACGCTGATCCAGCCGCTTGACGAGGAAGAAGACTGATCCCGCCCCCGTGACGCTTGCGCCGAACGGTCCAACGCAGGATAAGCACAGCAGGAGCCTGCCATGACCAATTCCATCGCGATTTGCCTGTTTCTGCTGATCCTGACGATCTTTGCGGTCGATTTTCTTTTCCTGCAGGACGATCTGCCGGTTCTGGTCGGCAAGGGTCTGGATAATTTCATCGAATATGTCAGTTTCTGGCGCTGATCCCGGCAGCATCCTTTTGTCGGCGTTTGCATCGCCTTTCCGCACGCGATAGAGGGAAGCGACGTCATTTGGACAGGAGAGAGATCCATGGCTGTGAAAGTTGCCATCAACGGCTTTGGCCGCATCGGTCGTAACGTTCTGCGCGCAATCATTGAATCCGGCCGCAACGACATTGAGGTCGTCGCCATCAACGATCTGGGCCCGGTGGAAACCAATGCGCATCTGCTGCGCTACGATTCGGTTCACGGTCGTTTCCCGGCCGAGGTGAAGGTCGACGGCGACAGCATCGATGTCGGTCGCGGCCCGATCAAGGTGACCGCCATCCGCAACCCGGCAGACCTGCCCTGGGGCGATATCGACGTCATCATGGAATGCACCGGCATCTTCACCTCGAAGGAAAAGGTGCAGCCGCATCTGTCGACCGGCGCCAAGCGCGTGCTGATCTCGGCCCCGGCTGAAAATGCCGACAAGACCATCGTTTTCGGCGTGAATGACGATCAGCTGACCAAGGACGATGTCGTCGTCTCGAACGCAAGCTGCACCACCAACTGCCTGTCGCCCGTGGCCAAGGTGCTGAACGACGCGATCGGCATCGACCGCGGCTTCATGACCACGATCCACAGCTATACCGGCGATCAGCCGACGCTGGACACGATGCACAAGGATCTGTATCGCGCCCGCGCCGCCGCCCTGTCGATGATCCCGACCTCGACCGGCGCCGCCAAGGCCGTGGGTCTGGTGCTTCCGGAACTGAAGGGCAAGCTGGACGGCGTCGCGATCCGCGTGCCGACCCCGAATGTCTCTGTCGTCGATCTGGTTTTCGAAGCAGGCAAGGACACCTCGGTCGAAGAGATCAACAACGCCATCAAAGCCGCCGCCGATGGTCCGCTGAAGGGCGTTCTGGGCTATACCGATGAGCCGCTGGTCTCGTCGGATTTCAACCACGACCCGCACAGCTCTATCTTCCATCTGGATCAGACCAAGGTGATGGAGGGCCGCCTGTGCCGCATCCTGACCTGGTATGACAATGAATGGGGCTTCTCGAACCGGATGGCGGATACCGCCGTCGCGATGGGCAAGCTGATCTGAGATCATCGCCTTAAGCATTGAAAAAGCGGCGGATTTTCCCGCCGCTTTTTTCATGTGTTGGCCTCATCGGATGGCGATGCGCCAAGGTAATTGAAGTCAAGATCCCGTAAGGGGGTCGGATCACCGGCGCTTGGTCAGGCGGCGGGAATTGGCGCGGGTGCGCTTGCCATAGGGGCGCAGCGCGGCCGAGATCATCCGGTCGGCGCTGTCACCGCGCCCGGCGGACAGCGCCATGGCGTAAAGCGATTCAGAGGCGGCGGCCTGTTTTTCGGCCACCATGCGAAAGGGCTCACCCGGGGATTGCGCGATCATCCCCATCATTCCGGCGACGCGAAGCCCGATCACCATTTGCGATTCAATTGCAAGCCGGGTCACTTGTGCCCACAGGCGGACAGGGTTGGCCGGCGAGCCGTATTTTCCAACAGGATACATCAGCGAATCGTCCCTCAGACGGCATATGTTATAAATTAATCGTTTGGCCAATGTGGGGCCCGACGCTGATTAGCGCAAGTCACACTTTCCGACAGGGTTGACGAATCCCTGACTGACGGCTTTGAAACGCCAACATGCCGTGTATAGAGGCAACCATGACCGACAGCATCACCCTTTGCCGCCCGGACGACTGGCATCTGCATCTGCGCGATGGCGCCATGCTGGCCGCCGTGGCCCCGCATTCCGCCGGTTTTGGCCGCGCGATCATCATGCCAAATCTGGTTCCCCCCGTCGTGACAGGCGCGCAGGCCGCCGCCTATCGCGACCGGATCATGGCGGCGCTGCCCCCGGGTGCCGCGCTGCAGCCGCAGATGACGCTTTATCTGACCGACACCACCGATCCGGCGGATGTCGTCGCGGCCTATCGCGATGGCATCATCCGCGCCGTCAAGCTGTATCCGGCCGGGGCGACGACCAATTCGGCCAGCGGCGTCACCGATATCGACAAGGTCCGTCCGGTGCTGGAGGCGATGGCAGAGGCCGGGATCACCCTCTGCGTTCACGGCGAAGTGACCGATCCCGCCGTCGATATCTTCGACCGCGAAGCCGTGTTCATCGACCGCGTGCTGGATCCGATCCGCCGCGCGGTTCCGGGTCTGCGGGTGGTGATGGAGCACATCACCACTGCCGATGGCGTGGCCTATGCCCGCAGCGGCGGCGATGATCTGGCCGCGACGATTACCACCCATCACCTGGTCATCAACCGCAACGCCATCCTGGCGGGCGGCATCCGTCCGCATTATTATTGCCTGCCCGTGGCCAAGCGCGAAAACCACCGCCTTGCCCTGCGCGACGCCGCGACCAGCGGCGAGGCGCGCTTTTTCCTGGGCACCGACAGCGCGCCGCATCCCGACAGCGCCAAGCTGCAACCCTGCGGCTGCGCAGGCTGTTTTACCGCCCCGAATACGATGTCGATTCTGGCCCATGTCTTTGAGCAGGAAGGCGCGCTGGACCGGTTGGAGGCCTTTGCCAGCCTCAATGGCGCCGCCTTCTATGGCCTGCCGCCGGCAGAAGATCGCATTCGCCTGATCCGCCGCGACAGGCCCGCCGAATATCCGACCTCGATCACGGCCGGGGATGAGACGGTGACCGTCTTCGATCCCGGCTTCCCGCTTTACTGGCATCTGGAGACCGCATGAGCCTGCCCTACCCCACCCGCGAAGAAATTGCCCGGCTGACGGCGCGGATGCTGCTGGAAATCAAGGCGGTTGATTTCAATGCCGAAACGCCCTTCACCTATGCCTCGGGTCTGAAAGGTCCGACCTATGTGGATTGCCGCCGGATCATCAGCTTTCCGCGCGTGCGTCAGACGCTGATGGATTTTCTGGCCGCGACCGTCCAACGCAATGTCGGCTTCGATGCCTTCGACAATGTCGCGGGCGGCGAAACGGCGGGTATCCCCTTTGGCGCGATGGTGGCCGAACGGCTGAGCCTGCCGATGACCTATGTGCGCAAGAAGCCCAAGGGCTATGGCCGCAATGCCCGGATCGAGGGCGTGATGACCGAAGGCCAGCGCGTGCTACTGGTCGAGGATCTGACCACCGATGGCGGCAGCAAGCTGTCTTTCGTGGATGCGATCCGCGAGACCGGCGCGAGTTGCGCCCATACGGCGGTGATCTTCTATTACGGCATCTTCCCCGAAACCACGCAGAAGCTGGCCGATCATGGCGTCAACCTGCATTTCCTCTGCACCTGGTGGGATGTGCTGGAAGAGGCGCGGCGGCAGGAAGCCTTTGACGAAAGCACGCTGAACGAGGTTCAGACCTTCCTCAGCAATCCGCGTGCATGGCAGGCGGCCAATAGCTGATCTTGTGGGTTATCCACAGGCTATCCACAGAATGATGCACCGATATCCGGCCGCGCGGCATTTCGCGCGGCCTGCTTCTGGGCTAGACTGACACGACAGGCAACAAGGGACATGACGATAATGAGCGGATTGCGTGTAATCGTTCCGGGTCAGGAAGGCACGGATGAGGAAAAGGCCGCGATCCCCTTTTCGCTGGAAGCCGAGCAGCAATTGCTGGGCGCGCTGCTGACGAATAACGACGTCTTTGACCGCGTCAGCCAGATCATCAAGCCCGAACATTTCTACCATCCCGTCCACGCCCGCATCTATGACATCTGCGCCGAGCGGATTCGCAAGAACGCACTGGCCAGCCCGGTCACGATCAAGGCCTTTCTGGAAAATGACGAGGGCCTGAAAGAACTGGGCGGCGCCCCCTATCTGGCCCGCATGGCCAGCGCCGCGATCTCGGCCTATGCGGCGCGCGACTATGCCCAGATGATCCGCGAATTCGCTCTGCGCCGGGAACTGATGCAACTGGGTCAGGATATCGCCGCCCGCGCCTCGACCCATGAGGTTGGCGACGATGCCGAAGAACAGATCAAGGCCGCCGAGCAGACCCTGTACAAGCTGGGCGAACAGGGCGTGGCCGAACGCGGGTTCCAGAGCTTTCTGAAAGCCGTGACCGGCGCGGTGCAGGCCGCCAATGCCGCCTATCAGCGCGATGGCAAGCTGTCGGGGATCTCGACCGGGCTGATCGATCTGGATGGCAAGATGGGCGGGCTGAACAATTCCGACCTGATCATCCTTGCGGGGCGCCCCTCGATGGGGAAAACCTCGCTGGCCACGAATATCGCCTTCAACATCGCCAAGGCGCATAAGATGGGCGAAAAGGCGGATGGCACCCATGGCACGGTGGAAGGCGGCGTTGTCGGCTTTTTCAGCCTGGAAATGTCGGCCGAACAGCTTGCCGCCCGGATCCTGTCCGAAGCCGCCGAGGTGCCGTCCGAGCGCATCCGCAGCGGCAATATGGATGAGGCCGAATTCCGCCGTTTCGTCGAAGCCGCCCATGCCTTGCAGAACTGCCCGCTTTATATCGACGACACCCCCGCCCTGCCCATCAACCAGCTTGCCGCCCGCGCCCGCAAGCTGAAGCGGACACATGGTCTGGATGTGCTGATGGTGGACTATCTGCAGCTTCTGAAAGCGGCCTCGGCCAAGGATAGCCGCGTCAATGAGGTCAGTGAGATCACGCAGGGTCTGAAGGCTGTCGCCAAAGAGCTGAACATCCCGGTGATCGCGCTGTCGCAGCTGTCGCGTCAGGTCGAAAACCGCGAGGATAAGCGCCCCCAGCTTTCGGATCTGCGGGAATCCGGCAGTATCGAACAGGACGCCGATATCGTGATGTTCGTGTTCCGAGAGGAATATTACAAGGAACGCGAAAAACCCTCGGACAGCGATCTGGATGCGATGGCGAAATGGCAGCAGATCATGGAGCAGGTGCATGGCAAGGCCGAGGTGATCCTGGGCAAGCAGCGCCACGGCCCCATCGGCACGGTCGAACTGGCTTTCGAGGGGCAGTTCACCCGCTTTGGCAATCTGGCCAAGGACCGGCAGACTCAATGGGACTGAACCGAAGGGGCGGCCGCCGATGACAGCGGCCAGATCGGCACCTCATATCCTGACGCTTGTGGCCCTGTCGGGCATCGCGGCGCTGTCGATGAATGTCTTTCTGCCCTCGCTGCCCGGCATGGCCCGGTATTTCGGCGTCGATTACGCGGTGATGCAGCTGTCCGTATCGGCCTATATCGGCGCAACGGCGCTGCTGCAGCTTGTGGCGGGACCGATCAGCGACCGCTATGGCCGCCGCCCGGTGGTTCTGGGCGGGCTGGTCATCTTTATCGCGGCAACCATTGGCACGCTTCTGGCCCAGACGATTGCGGGCTTCATGTTCTTTCGCCTGCTGCAATCGGTCATTGCCGTCTGCCTGCTGGTGCCGCGCGCGGTGATCCGGGATCAATATGAAGGGGCCGAGGCGGCCTCGATGATCGGTTACGTGACCATGGGAATGGCCGTGGTGCCCATGATCGCGCCGGTAATCGGCGGCTTTCTGGACGAAAGCTTCGGCTGGCAGGCGAATTTCGCGGCCATGGGCTTCATCGCCTTTCTGGTGATGTTGCTGGCCTGGTGGGATCTGGGCGAGACGGTTCGCGATGGCGGCCTTTCGATACAGCAGCAGATCGCGAATTATCCCATGCTGGCGCGATCCGTGCGTTTCTGGGGCTATTGCGCCGCGGCAACCTTCAGCTCGGGCTGCTTTTTCGCCTATCTTGGCGGGGCGCCCTTTGTCGGCCTGAACGTTTTTCAAATGACCCCGGCCGAGGTCGGCTATTATTTCATGGCGCCCTCGATCGGCTATCTGACGGGGAATTTCCTGTCCGGCCGGTTTGCGCGCAGCATTGGCATCAACCGGATGATCCTGCTGGGCGCCGTCCTCTGCGCGGTGGCGCTTGCCTTCTCGCTGGTCTGCGATCTGGCCGGGTTGATCAGCCCTTGGACGTTCTTCGGGGCAATTGTCTTCATGGGGATGGGCAATGGCATGGTCCTGCCCAATGCCAATGCCGGGATGATGAATGTGCGGCCGGAACTGGCGGGAACGGCCAGCGGTCTGGGCGGCGCGCTGACCGTGGCGGGCGGTGCGATCCTGTCGGCCCTTGCCGGCGCATTGCTGACCCCGGGTTCGGGGGCGACGCCGCTGCTGGTGATCATGTGCGCCTCGGCCCTGGGCAGCCTGATCGCGATCCTCTGGGTGTTTCGCCGGGAACGGCAACTGGCGCGCAGGCGGTAAAATCACGGGCGAAACCGGATCTTAACCAATCCGCGCCAATCTGCTGGCATGAGCCAGGATTGCACAGGATTTCCGGGGCCCATCCCCGTCAGCCAGCTTGCCTTGCGCCATTTGCAAAGGCTATGGGCTATTTTGCAAAATACATGGGGCAGCAAAATGGCCACGCAAAAGATCTATGCCGGAACGTCGCTGCGCGAAACCCGCGCGCGCAGCGGATTGACACAGCGCCATTTTGCCGAGCGGCTGGGGATCTCACTGCCCTATCTGTCGCAGATGGAAAACAATCACCGCCCCATCTCTGCGGGGGTGCTGCTGCGGCTGGCGCAGGAATTCGGCGTCGACCTGACCACGCTGTCAGCAGGCGATGCCGAGCGGATGGTCATCGACATGCAGGAGGCGCTGGCAGATCCGGTCTTTGACACCACCCCGCCGCTGGCCGATCTGCGGCTGGCTGCCAGCAATGCGCCGGTTCTGGCGCGGGCTTTTCTGGACCTCTACCGGCTGCACCGTCAAAGCCAGGAACGGCTGGCAGCTCTGGATGAGGCAATCGGCGCGGCTGGCCAGAACAGCAGTTCGACCCCCTGGGAAGAGGTGCGGGATTTCTTCCACTATTGCGACAATTACATTGATGCCGTCGACCGCGCGGCGGAACGGTTTGCCTGCCCGGGCGGCACGCGCGCGGATCCGCGCGCGCTGGCCATCGAAACGCTTGGGCAAAGCGGCATTTCCGTCAAAGAGGTGGAACTGCCCGCGACCGCCGTCTTTCACCGCGATGGCAACCTGCTGCAGGTGAATGCCGCCGCCGAACGCGCCACGCAGGTCTTTCAGCTTCTGCATCTGGTGGCGCTGGAAAAGCAGCATGACCTGTTAGAGGCGACGCTGGATCTGGCCCGTTTCCGCAGCCCGACCGCGCGAGAGATCGCCCGTGTGGGGCTGGCCAATTACTTTGCGGGCGCCGCCCTGATGCCCTATCGCCCCTTCATTGCCGCCGCCCAGACCGAACGCCACGATCTGGAGCGTCTGTCGCATCTCTTTGGCGCCTCTCTGGAACAGGTGGCCCATCGCCTGTCGACCTTGCAGCGGCCGGGCATGAAGGGCGTGCCGTTCTTTTTCGTGCGCGTCGATCAGGCCGGGACCATCACCAAGCGCCATTCGGCCGCGCGGCTGCAATTCGCGCGTTTCGGCGGTGCCTGCCCGCTGTGGAACGTCCATCAGGCGTTCGAGCAGCCCGGACGTTTCCTCAGGCAGCTGGCCGAGACGCCCGACGGGGTGCGCTATCTGCTGCTGTCGCGCGATGTGTCGAAACATGCAGGCGCCTTCAACGCGCCGGTTCGCCGCTTTGCCATCGGCCTGGGATGCGAGATCGGATTTGCCGATCACCTTGTCTATGCCGATGGTCTGGACCTGTCGCGCCCCAGCATGTTCGAGCCGATCGGAATCTCGTGCCGAATCTGCCCGCGCCCGGCCTGCCACCAGCGATCGGTGCCGCCAATCGACCGACCATTACGCATCCCATCCGACCGAAATGGGCCTCTCCCCTATGAAATTTCATGATTCCTACAGATCAGATCCGCGATATTCGGCGAGTTTTCGCCCAAAGGGGCAGGTATCCGCCCATCTTAGGAAGCTAAGGCAACTGGCTTGTTGCCAAGAAGGCACAGGTCTTGTTTACCGCCAGTCTGATGGAACCAGATCGTCCCGGTATCGCAGCAAGGGGCGCAATATCAGGGGACGTGCCTTGCCGAAACTCATGAGCCGACTGAACGCCTCGCTGGAAAGATTCCTGCCCGAGAAACGACTTTTCCTGCGCTCAGAAGACGCCACGCGCTTTGTCCGCCTGACGCCCACGACGCAGATGGTCGGGATCAGCGGCCTGGCGGCGGTCTTTGGCTGGACGCTGGTGGCAAGCTCGATCCTGGCGATTGACGCGATCAGTTCGGGCACCTCGCGCGATCAGATGCTGCGCACGCAGGCGGCCTTCGAAGAGCGGCTGAACCAGCTGTCGGAAGAGCGGGACGCACGTGCCGCCGAAGCCGTCGCCGCGCAGAACCGCTTTGCCGTCGCGCTGGAGCAGGTGTCGCAGATGCAGTCCAGGCTGCTGGCCTCGGAGGAGGGTCGGCGCGAATTGGAAACCGGGCTGGGCGTGGTCCAGTCCACCCTGCGCGATGCCATCACCGAACGCGACGACGCACAGCGCATTGCCGCCACTGCCGCAGAAGGAAATGAGGCCATCGTTTCCGCCGCCCGTGACGAGGAATTCTCGACCGCGCTGGACATCCTGTCCGGAGAGCTTCGTCAGGCCGCGTCAGAACGCGCAAGCGCCGTCCAGCAGGCCGAAGAGGCCCAGCGTGCCGCCAATGACATGGCTGTCGAGCGCGACCAGATCCTGGCGCGTAACGATGAAATCCTGACGCAGCTGGAAAATGCCGTCACGGTCTCGGTCAAGCCGCTGGATGATGTCTTCCGCTCGGTCGGCATGGACCCGGATGATGTTCTGGCCACGATCCGCAGCGGTTATTCCGGTCAGGGCGGCCCGCTGACGCCGGTGTCACGCTCGACCCGCGGCGATGCCGCGCTGTCGCGGGGCGAGACGAAGGCGAACCAGATCATCGTCACGCTGGACCAGATGAACACCTATCGCATTGCGATGGAAAAGCTGCCTATGGTCATGCCGGTGCGCGACTCTTTCCGTCTCAGTTCCAATTTCGGGCGTCGCTGGGGTCGCCGCCATGAAGGCATGGACATGGCCGCCCCGACCGGCACGCCGGTCTATGCCCCGGGCGATGGCGTTGTGACCCATGCCAGCCGTCAGGGCGCCTATGGCAATCTGATCAAGATCCAGCACGAATTGGGCACCGAAACCCGCTTCGGCCACCTGTC
This sequence comes from Paracoccus fistulariae, assembly GCF_028553785.1. Lineage (NCBI taxonomy): Bacteria > Pseudomonadati > Pseudomonadota > Alphaproteobacteria > Rhodobacterales > Paracoccaceae > Paracoccus > Paracoccus fistulariae. Next base: position 3,542,958 of record NZ_CP067136.1, on the reverse strand, counting down.
GCGTATTCGCGTAAAAGTGGGACAAAGGGTGTCGCAAGGCGACCTGATTGGTGATATTGGCAATACTGGGCGCTCGACCGGACCGCATCTGCATTATGAAGTGCGCATGAACGGTCGGGCCGTAGATCCGATGAGCTTCATCAAGGCAGCAGAAAATGTTTTCTAAGACTCGAGTGACCGAAAACCGTCCCCAGCAAGGTTCCGCACCTGCGGAACCTGCCGAATCGACCCCGGCCCCGACCGCAGCCGAGCGCACGCCCGAGGCGCCCTCTGCACCGCGCAGCCGCACGGCCCCTTCGGTCCTGTCATCGGACCTGACGGTCACGGGCAATATCCGCACCCAGGGCGATATCCAGATCGAGGGCAATGTCGAAGGCGATGTCCGCGCGCATCAGCTGACGGTCGGCGAAAGCGCCACCATCAAGGGTGAGATCGTCGGCGATGACGTCGTGGTCCATGGCCGCGTCATCGGTCGCGTGCGCGGGTTGAAGCTGCGCCTGTCGGCCACCGCGCGTGTCGAAGGCGATATCATCCACAAGACCATCGCGATCGAATCGGGCGCCCATTTCGAAGGCTCGGTCCAGCGTCAGGAAGATCCGCTGTCCAATGGCGGCACCAAGAAGCTGGCCCCGCCAAGCGCCAGCTGATCCGGCTGATACATCCTCCGATTCTGATGGCCCGCAGCATTGTTGCGGGCTTTCTGCTGTCCGACCCACCGCGTTGTCCAATAATCCGGGGGCACAGCATCCTCTAACTAAAGAAAATCGCGAAGGCCAACTTCCCTTACGATACGCGTGATGACACGAATGGCTGGCACATACCGTGCCGCAGATGGGAGGGATGCAGATGAAACTGGTTCGTTATGGCTCTGTCGGGCAGGAAAAGCCGGGTGTTCTGGACAGCGATGGCCGGGTTCGCGATCTCAGCGCGCATTGCGATGATATCGGCGGAGAGACCCTGACGCCGCGCGGGCTGGAGGCTTTGCGCAAGATCGACATCTCCTCGCTGCCACTCATCGACGGCATCGCGCAAAAGGATCTGCGTCTGGGCGCCTGTGTGGGCGGTGTCGACAAGTTTCTGGCGATTGGCCTGAACTATGCCGACCACGCCGCCGAATCGGGGATGGATGTGCCCACAGAACCGGTCGTCTTCACGAAATGGACCAACTGCATTGCCGGGCCGGACGACGATCTGCACCTGCCCCCGGGCTCTGAGGCAAGCGATTGGGAGGTGGAACTGGGCATTGTCATTGGCAGCAGGGCCAAGAATATCAGCGAATCGGACGCGCTCGACCATATCGCGGGCTATTGCCTTGTGAACGATATCAGCGAGCGTGACTGGCAGTTGAAGCGCGGCGGCACATGGGACAAGGGCAAGGGCTATGACGGTTTCGGCCCGATTGGCCCCTGGCTGGTGACTGCTGACGAGATTGCCGATCCGCGCGCCCTGAAGATGTGGCTGGAGGTCGATGGCCACCGCTATCAGGACGGCAGCACCGCGACGATGGTCTTTGGCCCGGCCGAGATCGTGTCCTACTGTTCCCGGTTCACGACGCTGCAGCCCGGCGATCTGATCACCACCGGCACCCCGCCCGGTGTCGGCATGGCGCAAAAACCGCCGGCCTATCTGCGCGATGGTCAGGTGATGCGGCTGGGCATCGAGGGGCTTGGCGAACAGACGCAGCGCGTGATCGGGGGCTAGGACGTGACGACGGATCGGCGCAGCATCCTGATCACCGGCGCGGGCAGCGGCATCGGGCGTGCCACCGCCCGCCGCTTCCTGCGCGATGGCTGGCATGTCGGACTGCTGGGCAGGCATCTGGGCAGCCTGCGTGAAACGGCGCAGGATCACGAGGCCCTGATCCTGCCCTGCGACGTCACGGATGCGGCCGCAGTCAGCGACAGTTTCGACAAGGCGGCAGGGCTGTGGGGTCGGCTGGATGTTCTGTTCAACAATGCCGGGCGCGGCGCCGATCCTGCCCTGCCCGATCAGATGGATGCGGCGACATTTGCCGATGTGATCAATGTCAATGTGAATGGCATGTTCAACTGCGCCAGCGCGGCCTTTCGCATCATGCGCGCCCAGCAGCCGCAGGGTGGGCGGATTATCAATAACGGCTCTATCTCTGCCCATGCGCCGCGCGCCGGCTCCATTGCCTATACGACCTCGAAACACGCGGTCACCGGGCTGACCCGCAGCCTGTCCCTGGATGGCCGCCCCTTCGGAATCGCCTGTGGTCAGATCGACATCGGCAATGCCGCGACCGAGCTGCTGCAAAAGGTCAGCAGTTCATCCCCGCAAGCCGAACCCCTGATGGATGTTCAGGTCGTGGCGGATTCGGTGATGCATATGGCCAGCCTGCCGACAGGTGCGAATGTGCAGTTCATGACCGTGATGGCCACCAATATGCCCTTTATCGGACGCGGCTAGCGATATTTGTGCAGCAATGCGTCGCGCACTGCGGGCGTCACGAATTTCGACACATCCCCACCCAGCCGGGCTATTTCCTTGACCAGCTTCGAGGCAATCGCCTGACGACGCGCATCCGCCATCAGGAACACGGTCTCGACCCCGGAATCCAGCGCGCGGTTCATGCCAACCATCTGAAATTCATATTCGAAATCGGCCACCGCGCGCAGGCCGCGCACGATGACGCCTGCGCCGACGTCGCGCGCGCAATCGATCAGCAGGTTTTCAAAGGGATGCACCAGGATCTCGGTCCCGCTGTTCAGCGCAATCGCCTCGCATTCCGCCTTGACCATGGCCACCCGCTCTTCCAGGTCGAATAGCGGGCCCTTGTCGCGGTTGATCGCAACGCCAATCACCAGACGATCAACCAGCGCCGTGGCGCGCTGGATGATATCTACATGGCCCAAAGTGATCGGATCAAAGGTGCCGGGATAAAGGCCGATGCGCATGCTCAGCTGTCCTTGTGCAATTCGATTGCCCCAGCCAAAACGGAACTGAACCGGAAATGCAAGCAGATCGCGGGAAAACCCGGCTCAGCTGCCCATGATCATCCCGGTCAGCGCGTCTTTTTCGGCGGCAAGCTCCTTCAACCGGCCGCTGACCGCGTCCCCGATCGAGATGACGCCCAGCATGTGACCGTTGCCATCGACCACCGGCAGGTGGCGAAACCGCCCCTCGGTCATCCGCTCCAGCACGATCAGCGCGTCCTCGCCCGTGGTGCAGGTCTGCACCGCCGTGGTCATGACCTGACTGATCGGCACCGACAGGATATCGGGGCCCTTGGCGCCCAACTGGCGAACGACATCGCGTTCCGACAGGATCCCGTCGGGGGTCTTGCCATCCGTTGACACCACCACGGCCCCGATCCGGCGCTCGGACAGCAGCTTGACGGCATCCGCCAGGGTCGCATCCGGGGCGATCGTGATGATGGTCTGAGCTTCGATACCGGCCTTACCGGAACCAGATTTCATCGACAGCATCTGATTGACCAACATTGAACATTCTCCTCACCATGTGGTTGAGTTGATTATTTTTCGCCTTCAGGGTCGCGTCAAGCAACTGAATGCCCGGATGCGGAAACTTGCGCCTCTAAACGGGCAACTTCTGCCCGAATTGCCTGCGCCAGCAGCTCTGCCAGAAGCGTCAGGCGGCGCGAGGCGCGGTCATCGGCATGCCGGATCAGCCAGAAAGCCCGGGTCAGCGCGATTCGATCCGGCAGCACGCGGCGCACGCCCGGGGCAAAGGGGATGGCGAAATCATGCACGATGCCCAGTCCCGACCCCGCCCGGATCGCCTGCATCTGGACCGAGACAGAATTAGAGGTGATCGCCGCGCTTTCGACGCCGGTTTCGGACAGGTAATCCAGTTCACGGTCAAAGATCATGTCCGGGATATAGCTGATCATCCGGTGGCCCTTCAGATCCGCCAGATCGGTGATCGCGGGATGACTGTCCAGATAATCGCTGTGACCCGCCAGATGCAGCCGGTAATCCGTCAGCCGCTGCACGACCAGACGCCCGGTATCCGGCGGCGAGACGGCGACCGCCATATCGGCCTCTCTCTTGGTCAGATTGACCACGCGCGGCAGGGCGACGATCTGGATTTCCAATCCCGGATGCTGGCGGCACAGATCCCGCGCCACCTGCGGCAGAAGATAATTCGCGCAGCCATCGGGCGCGCCGATCCGAAGCTGCCCCGTCAGGCCGGCATCCCTGCGGGTTGCCTCACTGGCGGCAATCGCGGCCTGCTCGGCGGCCTCGGCGGGGGCGATAAGGCGTGCCCCTTCGGCCGTCAGCGCATAGCCCTGCGGTGTCTTTGCAAACAGCGCCGCGCCAACGGCCTGTTCCAGCCGCGCAATCCGCCGCCCCACGGTCGAGGCATCCATCCCCAGCCGCCGCCCGGCACCGGACAGGCTTTCTGTCCGCGCCACCGCCAGAAAAATCCGCAAATCGTCCCAATCCATGCGCTTCCTTTGCAAAAATGCAAAACCTATTTGCCATCCTGCCTCTTTGATCCGCATTTGCGCAAGGGTATGCTGCCGACAAATCATCAAGGAGGATGCAATGCGCGAGATTCATCACTGGATCGACGGCCAGGAGGTCAAAGGCACCTCGGGTCGTTTTGCCGATGTCTACAACCCCGCCACCGGCGAGGTTCAGGCCAAGCTGTCGCTGGCCACCAAGCAAGAGCTGGACGCCGCCGTTGACAGCGCCGCCAAGGCACAGCTGGCCTGGGGCGCAACCAACCCGCAGCGTCGCGCCCGTGTGATGATGAAATTCGTGGAACTGCTGAACCGCGACATGGACAAGCTGGCCGAGGCGCTGTCCTCTGAACATGGCAAGACCCTGCCCGACGCCAAGGGCGATGTGCAGCGCGGGCTGGAAGTGATCGAATTCTGCATCGGCGCGCCGCATCTGCTGAAAGGTGAATTCACCGACAGCGCCGGTCCGGGCATCGACATGTATTCCATGCGTCAGCCGCTGGGCGTTGTCGCGGGCATCACCCCCTTCAACTTTCCGGCGATGATCCCGCTGTGGAAAATGGGTCCGGCCCTGTCGGCGGGCAATGCCATGATCCTGAAACCGTCCGAGCGTGACCCCTCGGTCCCGATGATGCTGGCCAAGCTGCTGCAAGAGGCCGGATTGCCCGATGGCGTGCTGCAGGTCGTGAATGGCGACAAGGACAGCGTCGATGCGATCCTGGACAACCCGGTCATTCAGGCCGTGGGCTTTGTCGGCTCGACCCCGATCGCGCAATATATCTATGAGCGCGCGGCCCAGAACGGCAAGCGGGCGCAGTGTTTTGGCGGTGCCAAGAACCACATGATCATCATGCCCGATGCCGATCTGGATCAGGCGGCCGATGCGCTGGTGGGTGCCGGTTACGGCGCGGCGGGCGAACGCTGCATGGCGATCTCGGTCGCGGTGCCGGTCGGCGAAAAGACCGCAGATGCGCTGATCGAAAAGCTGGTGCCGCGGATCGAAAAGCTGAAGGTCGGCCCCTATACGGCGGGCAATGATGTCGATTACGGCCCCGTCGTGACCGGCGCCGCCAAGGAAAACATTCTGCGGCTGGTGCAATCGGGCATTGATCAGGGCGCCGAACTGGTCGTCGATGGCCGCGACTTCAACCTGCAGGGCTATGAGGACGGGTTCTTCGTCGGCCCGCACCTGTTCGACCGCGTGACCCCGGATATGGAGATCTACAAGAAAGAGATCTTCGGCCCGGTTCTGTCCACCGTCCGCGCCAGCAGCTATGAAGAGGCGATCAAACTGGCCTTGGATCACGAATATGGCAACGGCACCGCGATCTATACCCGCGACGGTGATACCGCGCGCGATTTTGCCAACCGGATCAATATCGGGATGGTCGGTATCAACGTGCCGATCCCGGTTCCGCTGGCCTATCACACCTTTGGCGGCTGGAAGAAATCGGGCTTTGGCGATCTGAACCAGCACGGCCCGGATGCCTTCCGCTTCTATACCCGGACGAAAACCGTGACGGCCCGCTGGCCTTCGGGGATCAAGGAAGGCGGCGAATTCAACTTCAAGGCCATGGACTGATAAAATATCCGGCCCGCTGATACTGGCGGGCCGGATATTACCCACGCATTAAAAAAGGCGAGGATTTCTCCTCGCCTTTTTTGCATGTCGTGGTTCGGACCTGATCAGGCGTCGGACCGCTTGCGGCGACGGAGCATCGCCAGACCACCAAGACCCGCCAACAGCATCGCACCCGCCGCAGGCAGCGGCACCGGCGTCACGTCGATGTTGTCGAAGCGCAGATCGCCCTTGGCCCGGCCTGCATCGTTTTGCTGCAGGGACGGGTCGATGATCGTCAGAAAGCTGATATCCTTGAAAAGATCCATCGAGGTCAGATCCAGCACATAGCCGCTGTTCTGTGCAACGGCGACACCGCCCAGAAGCGTGCCGATCCCGAAGCTGGCCGAACCTCTGTCCGAAACAAGTTGCAGCGGCGCGTTATCCGCAAGCAGCGAGAACCACAGGCTGTTGACGTGAAACTTGCCGCCATTCGCGCGCGTCATCGTGGTTTCCCTGAACGCGTTCTCTGAGCCGCAATTCCCCGAAGCCTTGTTTTCACAATAGGCCTTCACGATCCGCAGCTTGTCGAATTGAAAGCCGCTTTCGACGAAATTCGTATGCGTGCCCAGAGATCCATCGTTGAAGGTAATCGTACCCGCGGAAGCCGCAGAAGCTGTGATTGCCATGACCGCGGCAATCGCCGCTTTTTTGATCTTACTCATAACTGGATCTCGCCGATAAATTACAAGTAAAAACAAATACCATCGATATTTCACCATTCAAGATGAAAGTATTTACGTTAAAACAACCCCAAGATGAGTCTTCCGCTATCAGGCGCCTATAACAGGGGATATTATGTCCAGACAACGAAAATCCTATCTAAAAAGACAGGGCATCTGACCGCGATATATTCCGGCAATGAAAATAAAAATTAAACAAATGTGTATGATTTTTGGATTTAAGCGCGCTTCGCATCTGATTTGACGCAGACGTGAAAAGCCAGTCGACGCAGGCCATCGCATTGTGATTCCCGGGTGGTGGCCCGCGCCTGAACAATGCGCAAGATCATGCAGATCAGCGAAAATATTCTGTTAGAACAACCCGCGACAGCCGGTTATGCTTGCACCTCAAAGGGCATGCGGGCTAATTGAATGCGCGTTCAATTTCAGGCCGAACGCGGACGGTCACGGCTGACCCATGGCGGCGGGATGCGGATCGTGGATCTGACCGCGATCACCGCGCCAGACCGAGTACCGCAGGCGAAGCATATGGGGGAATGCTGTTGAAGGATCTGAATATACGCAAGGCCGGTCAGGCTGGCCGGATCACCTTTACCCGGCCAAAGGCGCTGAACGCGCTGGATCACCAGATGGCGCGGGATCTGCACCGCGCGCTGGATGATTGGCGCGACGATCCGCAGGTCGAGCTGGTCGTGATCGATGCCGAGGGCGACCGCGCCTTTTGTGCAGGCGGCGATATTGCGGCCGTCTATCGCGGCGGGCTGGAGGGTGACCACCAGATCGGACGCGACTTCTTTCGCGACGAATATCTGATGAATGCGGCGATTGCCGATTATCCCAAACCGGTCGTGGCCTTCATGCAGGGCTTTGTCATGGGCGGCGGCGTTGGCGTGGGCGGGCATGCCTCGCACCGCATCGTCGGCGATACGACGCAGATCGCGATGCCCGAATCCGGTATTGGGCTGATCCCGGATGTGGGTGGCACCTGGCTTCTGGCCCGCGCCCCCGGCCGGATCGGAGAGTTCCTGGCCCTGACCGGCGGGCGCATGGGCGCGGGCGATGCGATCCATGCCGGTTTTGCCGATATCTACCTGCCCGAGGCCGAATGGCCCGCGCTGATCGAGAGGCTGGAGGAAAGCGGCGATGTGGCTGAGATCGCGGCCCATGGCGCGCCGGTTTCAGAACTGGCGACGCGCGATCTGTCCGCTTTCGGCGGCCGGACGGTCGAGGAAATAACGACGGCGCTGGACAGCAATGGCGATGAGGCCGCGTTAAAGGCGATCCGTCGCAACTCGCCCCTGTCGATGGCAGCCGGTCTTGACATGGTCCGCGCGGCGCGAGGCGACCGGCGGATCCAGGACGCGCTGAGCCGCGAATACCGCTTTACCTGGCGGGCAAGCGAGATGGGCGACTTTCTAGAAGGCGTGCGCGCGCAGATCATCGACAAGGATCGCAATCCGCGCTGGTCCGCCGATGCGTCGCCCGAATATGTCGAAAAAATGCTGGCATCGCTTGGCGATGACGAAATTGCTTGGGAGGAGGTAACATGAAGATCGGCTTCATCGGTCTGGGGAATATGGGCGCGCCAATGGCCGCAAATTTGGCTGCGGCCGGGCATGAGGTGATGGGGTTCGACACCGCCGCCCCCTGCCCCGACGGCGTCAGCACCGCCGACAGCGCGGCGGCGGCGGTCAAGGGCGCGGATGTCGTCATCACCATGCTGCCCAATGGCAAGATCCTGCGGGCCGTGGCGGATCAGATCATTCCCGACATGCAGCCGGGCGCGATCCTTTGCGATTGCTCGACCGTGGATGTGGACAGCGCCCGCGCCGTGGCCGCGCAGGCGAATGCGGCCGGTCTGGGATCGCTGGATGCGCCGGTATCGGGCGGCATCGGTGGCGCGCAGGCCGGGACGCTGACCTTCATGGTGGGCGGGTCAGACGCCGATTTCGCGACCGTCCAGCCGCTGTTCGACATCATGGGCCAGAAGGCGGTGCATTGCGGCGATGCGGGCGCTGGCCAGTCGGCCAAGATCTGCAACAACATGATTCTGGGCGTCACCATGATCGCAACCTGCGAGGCCTTCGCATTGGCCGATCAGCTTGGACTGGACCGGCAGAAAATGTTCGATGTCGTTTCGACCAGTTCTGGCTACAGTTGGAGCATGAATGCCTATTGCCCTGCCCCCGGCGTGGGGCCGACATCGCCCGCCGATAACGATTACAAGCCCGGTTTTGCCGCCGAACTGATGCTGAAAGACCTGAATCTGTCGCAGGATGCGGCGGAATCCTCGGGGGCCGAGACGCCGATGGGCGCGCTGGCACGTGAGCTTTACCGCCAATTCGTCGAGGAAGAAGACGGGCGCGGGCGCGATTTTTCGGCAATGTTGCCACGGTTTACGGAAAAAAATCTCGAAAGCCGCTGATTTTTGCGGAACCAAATCCGCAGATGGAAGCTAAAATGGCAGAGTTAAGTTCTGTTTTTTTGGTTCTCATGGCAAAGTAGACGCGCAATGTCTTTTACACGAAACGCATCACTTCTGATCGCCCTGACGGCGATCAGCCTTTACAGTGCTGAAAGTGACGGCCAGTTCCACGATCTGCCAACCCCCTTCGGGGCTGCCGCAGCGGCCCCGCCGGTTTCGGTCGTCGCGGGCGAAGCGCCGCCCGCCGATGCAATTCATTTCATCAACAAACCGGGCGCCTATGGTCTGGGGCCCGAGATTCCGGGCAGCCGCTATGCGATCGTGGCAGGAAAGCTTGTGCGCCTGGACAGCAAGACCAACAAGGTGCTGTCCATCCTCCGCGCCAATGTCGCCATTGTGGATTAAGCCATTGGCACTGTCGCGGGCAACGCGCCTCACGTTCGCGCGACTTGTCGGATCACCGGAACCGTTTCGCATTTACAGCGGTTAGTCCCCCGAGCAAATAAGGACTTGGTTATGTTGCCTCATAAGACGATTGCCGCGACGGCAAGCTTGGGGCTGTTGGTTTTTCCCCTGTTGGCTGTCGCATATCATCAACATCACGCGCAGGCCCGGGCGGATACCGTGGGTCAGCAGCCGCAGATCTATCTGGCCCAAAGCTCTGCCAAGGCCAAGGGCGCCCCTGTCAGCGTCGGCGATACGGTGGATATGTCCCGGGTCCAGGTTGTCGACCAGCCAGAGGTCTATGGCCTTGGCATCGCACCTGCCGGAAACATTTATGCCATTGTCGGCGATCTGCTGGTGCGCATGAACCCCGAAACCGGCAAGGTTCTGTCGATCCTGCGTCAGGTCGACTGACTGCCCATCTGCCCGGATGACCCGGCCAGCAGGGCGCGTGCGGCTTCGGTCGCGGCTTCAGTGATGCGATCGCCGGACAGCATTCGGGCGATCTCTTCCACCCGTTCGGGATGCGCCAGCGCCACCACGGTGGATGTGGTCATCCCGTCGCTGACGGATTTGGCGACGCGGAAATGCGTATCGCCCAACGCCGCGACCTGCGGCGAATGCGTGACCACCAGCACTTGCGCATCGCCCGCCAGCGTCTTCAGCCGCCGACCCACGGCATCGGCTGTCGCACCGCCGACGCCGCGGTCGATCTCGTCAAAGATCATCACCAGCGCATCATTGCCCCGCGCCAGCGAGACTTTCAGAGCCAGCAGAAAGCGCGACAATTCCCCGCCCGAGGCGATCTTGTCCAGCGGACCGGCCGGCGCGCCCGGATTGGTCGCCACGGTAAAGGCCACGCTGTCGACGCCCTCCGGGCCGGGTTCACCCGTGCCGACATGGGTTTGAAAGACCGCCCGTTCCATTTTCAGCGGGGCGAGTTCCGCAGAAACGGCCTGATCCAGACGGCTTGCCGCCGCCTGCCGTATATCGGTCAGCCGCTGCGCCTCGGCCTGATAGCTGGCCTGGGCATCTGCCATGCGTTTGCGCAATTCGGCAATCGAGGCATCGCCCGCGTCGATCTTGTCCAGCCGCGCCCGCAGCTCATCCGCCAACCCCGCCAGATCATCGGGCAGAATATCATGCTTGCGCGCCAGGGCGCGCAGCGCAAACAGCCGCTCTTCCGTGGCTTCCAGCGCCGCCGGATCGAAATCAAGTTCGGACAGCGCATCCTCGACCCCGCCATGCGCCTCGCCCAGTTCGATCAGCGCGCGCGACAGCGCGGCCAGCGGCTGGTCCAGACGACCCTCCGCACGATCCGCCGCAGCCTCCAGCCAGCGATTGGCATCAAGCATCATGCCCTCTGCCCCATCCGCACCCAGCATCTGGAGCGCGCGGGCAACATCGTCGCGGATACGCTCGGCCGCCTGCATGCTTCGGCGGCGGATGTCCAGCGCCTCTTCCTCGCCCGCCTCCGGCGACAGGTCTTCCAGTTCCTTCACGGCGTGGCGCAAAAATTCCTCTTCGCTGCGCGCGGCGGCCAGTTGCGCCTCGGCCTCGGCCAGATCGCGCGCGGCGTCCCGACGCGCCGCCCAGGCATCGCGCGCCGGGCCGGGATCCAGCCCGGCAAAGGCATCCAGCAGCAACCGATGCCCGCGCGGGTTCAGCAACCCGCGATCGTCATGCTGTCCGTGCAGTTCGACCAGAACCTCGGACAACCGGCGCAGCACCTCGCCCGAGACGCGGCGATCATTCACATAGCCGGTCTTGCGGCCATCACCGCCATTCACGCGGCGCAGGATCAGCTCATCCTCGTCGGTTTCGATCCCTGCCTCGGACAGAAGGCCACGCGCGGGATGCCCAGCAGGCAGATCGAAAACCGCCGTCACCTCACCCTGAGAGGCGCCTTGCCGCACCAGATCGGCCCGACCGCGCCAGCCCAGCACGAAGCCCAGACAATCCAGCAGGATCGACTTGCCCGCCCCGGTTTCGCCGGTCAGCACATTCAGGCCCGCGCCAAAGCCAAGCTCCAGCCGGTCGATCAGCAGCATGTCCCGAATTTCAAGCGATCGCAGCATCGCGCATGACGGCCGCGTCTAGCCCACCGGGCCGGACGCTAGAGCCATTTCCCCTGAATCATCTGACGATAGACATTGGCCAGCCAGCTACTGCCGCGTGCTTCCGGCACCAGACCCCGGCCGCGCAGTTGCTGATAGGCGTCCAGATAGAAGGGCGAGGAGCGGAAGTTATAGCCCAGGATGGCCCCCGCCGTCTGCGCCTCATCATTCAGCCCAAGGGCCAGATAGGCCTCGACCAGACGCAACAGAGCCTCGGGCGTTTGCGTCGTGGTCTGGAATTCCTCAACCACGACGCGGAAGCGGTTGATCGAGGCGGCGTAATGGCCGCGCTTCAGATAATAGCGCCCGATCTCCATCTCCTTGGCGGCAAGATGGTCGAAGGCCAGGTCGAATTTCAGGATCGAGCTGCGCGCATATTCGCTGTCGGGATATTCCTCGATCACCTTGCGCAGGGCCTGCAGCGCCTGGAAGGTCAGGCCCTGATCGCGGCCGACCTCGTCAATCTGGTCATAATAGGACAGCGCCAGCAGATATTGCGCATAGGCCGCGTCCTCATCGCCGGGATAGGTGTCCAGATACCGCTGCGCCGCGCCGCGCGCCTCTTCGTAATTCTCGGCCTTGTGATTGGCATAGGCCTGCATGATCAGCGCCCGCTTGGCCCATTCGGAATAGGGGTAAAGCCGCTCTACTTCGCTGAAATAAAAGACCGCGTCTTCAGGCTTGCGGCTGTTTTCCAGCTCATATTCGCCACGGGTGTAGATCTGCTGAGCATTAAACCGGTCAAGGTTTTCCCGTTCGGAATCTTTCGATCCGCCGCAGCCTGCCAGCGTCACCGTCGCGACCAGCGCAGCCATCATGGTTGCCGAGATTTTCGAGCGCGCCATATTCACCCTGCCATACGATTCTTCTGTGCGGACACCCGTTTCCGGCACGCCTGCCGAGACCTCCTAGCACAGAATATCAGGGGGCGCAAAATGGCAATCCATTGATTTCGGCAGGCGTTTTTCAGAAAGAATTGTCACGAGTTCGGGAAGACGGTCGCCAGTGTCAGGCGACCGCCCAATCCGATGCGTCGACGACGTAATTCGCGACGCCCGCCCCCGGCAGACGGTTTTCCAACGCGGGCGAGCACAGCTCCCACGTCCAGGCGGTCGGGTCGGCGAACAGCGCCCGCAGCAGGCGGTTCGTCATGGCGTGCCCCGCGCGGTGCCCGGTATAGCGCGCCAGCAGCGGCGCACCGGCCAGGCCCAGATCGCCCATGGCGTCCAGCATCTTGTGGCGCACGGCCTCGTCACGGTGGCGCAGGCCGCCCGGCGACAGGACGTTGGCGCCATCCACGACGACGGCGTTCAGATAGGTGCCGCCAAGTGCCAGACCGTTCTTGCGCATCATGTCCACATCGGACTGACGGCAGAAGGTGCGGCTGTCGGCAAGTTCCCGCAGGAAGGCGCCATTGGCCATGTCCAGCTTCTTTTCCTGATGACCGATCGCGGCATCGGCAAAATCGATCTCGAAATCGATTTCCAGATGATCGGCCGGCTCCAGGCGGGCATAGGCGTCGCCATCGCGCACCTCGACCGGGCGCAGCACCCGGATCGCGCGCAGGTCGGCGGCTTGCAATTCGATGCCCGCGCGCAGGATACCCCGCACGAAGGGCGCGGCCGAGCCGTCAAGGATCGGAACCTCGGGGCCATCGACGGTGATCAGCACGTTCTGAACACCGGTCCCGACCAGCGCCGCCATGATATGTTCGACGGTCGACAGGGTCGTGCCCTGACCGTCATCCATCAGCGTGCAGAGTTTCGAGGGCGTCACATTGTGCCACAGCGCCGGAATATCGACAGCCGGTTTCAGATCCACGCGGCGGAAAACGATGCCGTGACCGGTGGGCGCGGGATGCACAACCATTCGCGCGGCGGCCCCCGAATGAAGGCCCGTCCCCGTGAATGTCACCTTTTCTTTGATCGTTGCCTGCATAGCCTGCCTGCTTTCTTAACCTTGTTTTACGGAATCGGTTGCTCCGCTAACACAGGAGCTAGGCTTGCCGTTGCATTGCTTCAATTAACGAATTGTAACGGGATGAAACATTCGGCGGCACGGTTTCGGCAAGCGATGGCCGACGCCCTGCAAATAATTGATTAAAAATAGAAAAGGGCCGCATCGGGCGGCCCTTCATCAGATAGTTTGTATCAGGAACGTGAACGGCCTTAGTTCGCCTGACGCCGCAGGAAGGCCGGGATTTCGACATTGTCCTGATCCGCGTCAGGGCTGGCCAGATCGTCGAAATCGGCGTCCTGCTGACGCGCACGGGCGGCGACACGGTCGCTGACACGTTCAGAGATCGACGAGGCCGCGGGCTTGGGCGCAGGTGCCTGATCGTTACCGTGACCTGCCATCCGTTCCAGCATCCGGCTGAGACCGGCCATGCGGCCCTGCCCCGCCGCGTGACCTGCGGGTGCACGGCTGGTTTCGGGCTGCAGCGGCTGACGGGCGGTCTGCTGACGCTCTTCACGATGCTCGACGGCGCGGCGCAGGCGGTCCATCACTTCCGGCGCGGCCTGACCACGCGCAGCGGCCGAGGGGCGCGGGGCGATGAAGTCATTCGAGTCATCCTCGATCCGGACAGCGGCAGCGCGGGCCTGTTCCTTGGGCTGATAGGCCGGCTGGGGCATATCGTCCTCGATCAGGCTTTTCTGCTGCGCGGCGGCAGGCTCTGCACGGGTTTCCGCGACAGGCGCCGGGCTGCGGCGCGGCGGCACATCGTCCTGCTCGGCCACGTCGTCCTTGCGGCCGGCGACCGAGGGGTTCTGGGTCAGCGGCTCGGCGATGCTGCGGCGCGGGGCCGGATCCTCGGCAACAGCGGCGCTGGCATCGATGCCCGTCGCCACGACCGAGACGCGGATCGAGCCGTCCATATCCGGATCCAGCGTCGAACCGACGATGATATTCGCATCCGAGTCGACCTTGTCGCGAATGACATTCGCGGCTTCGTCCAGCTCGAACAGGGTCATGTCGTAGCCGCCGGTGATGTTGATCAGCACGCCGCGCGCGCCGTTCAGACTGATTTCGTCCAGCAGCGGGTTGGCGATGGCGCGTTCCGCAGCTTCCTGCGCACGGTTTTCGCCAGCGGCTTCGCCGGTGCCCATCATCGCCTTGCCCATCTCGTCCATGACGGCGCGCACATCGGCGAAGTCCAGGTTGATCAGGCCCGGACGGACCATCAGATCGGTCACGCCCTTGACGCCCTGATACAGCACGTCATCAGCCATCGCGAAGGCTTCGGTGAAGGTGGTCTTTTCGTTGGCCAGACGGAACAGGTTCTGGTTCGGGATGATGATCAGCGTGTCCACGACCTTCTGCAGGGCTTCGACGCCCTCTTCGGCCTGGCGCATCCGCTTGCTGCCTTCGAACTGGAAGGGCTTGGTGACGACGCCGACGGTCAGGATGCCCATCTCACGCGCGGCCTGCGCGATGATCGGCGCCGCGCCGGTGCCCGTGCCGCCGCCCATACCGGCGGTGATGAAGCACATATGCGCGCCCATCAGATGATCGACGATATCCTCGATGGTCTCTTCCGCCGCCTTGGCGCCGATGATCGGCTTGGCGCCCGCGCCCAGACCCTCGGTCACTTTCGGACCCATCTGGATACGGTTGTTTGATCGCGACCCGGTCAGAGCCTGCGCATCGGTATTGGCCACGACAAATTCAACGCCGTCCAACTGCTTCTCGATCATGTTGTTGACCGCGTTGCCGCCAGCGCCGCCCACACCGAACACGGTGATCCGCGGCTTCAGCTCGTCTTCCTCGTTCATCATCAGATTGAGATTCATGGTTCCGCCTGTTTATTACTATGTCGTCGAACCAATGCGGCCCGACCGAATCCCCGAAATTAAAACAATCCTAACGATTATGGGCTTGTCCGTCATCCTGAAAAACGGCTTTGACCGCAAAATCTGGCGTGTCGCAACCCTTTTCTAGGCGGTATCTTGCCATCACCGCAGAATATGGTGGGCAAGCGCCTTGCCCACACATTCCACGATATTCGGCCCCTCACCAGTTGTTGCGGAACCAGCGATAGGCCCGGCGCAAACTGCGCGTCGGATAGCTGTCGGCGGGCACCTCGAAATCCCACCATTCGTCCTGCGGATGGGCGGCGAACAGCGCCAGCCCGACCGCGCTTGAAAAGCTGGGATCGGTCAGTTGATGGGCCAGCCCGTCGATCCGCAGGGGGCGCCCGCAGCGGATATTCGGGCCAAGGATGCGCGCGGCCAGCCCGTCCAGACCCGGGATCTGGCTGCCGCCGCCGGTCAGCACGATCTGCTGGCTGGGAAGCGAGTCAAATCCAGCCGCATCAAGGACTTCACGCACGTTTTCCAGAATTTCCTCGACCCGTGGCCGCATCACGCCGATGATATCGCCCCGGCTGACGGTGCGGCGATCCGCCTCCCAATCGCCGGTATCGCCGCCGACCTGGATCATGTCGCGATCATCGCGGCCGGTCGCCTCGACCCCGCCATTGAGGGTCTTCAACCGCTCGGCAACCGGCAGCGACACCCGCAGACCCTGCGCAATATCCTGCGTGATCAGGTTGCCGCCAATTCTAACATTATCGGCAAAGATCATGTGTTTTTTGATGAAAATGGAAACAGCAGTTCCGCCCCCGCCAAAGTCGATACAGGCCGCGCCCAGTTCCTGCTCATCCTCGACCAGACTGGCCCGCGCCGCCGCGTAAGAGGCCGAGGCGATGCCCGCCAGTTCCAGATCGCAGCGCCGGATGCATTGCACCAGATTGCCGATGGCATCGCCATCCACGGTCAGCACATGCATGTCGCAGGCCAGCTTGTTGCCCGAATGATCGCGCGGATCGGCCAGACCGGTGCGGTTATCGACGGCGAAATTCACCGGCTGCGCGTGAAGGACCTCGCGCCCGCGCCCGAAATCCGGCGCGTCGCAGGCGGCCAGAACCGAGGCGATGTCATGGTCATGCACCTTGCCCGTCGCCAGCGTGATCTCCCCGTCCAGCCCATAAGACGAGGGCCGCCCGCCCGACAGGCAGGCAATCACATGATCCACGCGGACCCCGGCAACCTTTTGCGCCGCCGTCACCACCGTGCGGATCGCGCGTTCGGTTTCGCCCATCGTCTCGATCTCGCCCCGGCGCACTCCACGCGAGCGGGTCGAGGCCGCCCCGATCACCCGGAAATTCGCCTGCCCCGCCATCGGGCCGACGCCATCGGTTTCGCGAAAGGTCCCGGTGCCATCGAAGCGCAGCACCAGACAGGCGATTTTCGAGGTGCCGATATCCAGGATCCCGATCACGCCGCGTTGCAGGGCGGCACGACGGATATTGCGCATCGCGCGTTGAGTTTCATACAGCTCTGGCATCGTCCTAGCCCCCCTTTTGCTCTTCCAGAATGGTTCCGTCCGGCGCCAGCAATGGCATGTGGCGCGCGGCGCGAATGGTATTGCGGGCGTCGATGCCCAGACGCAGCACTGGCCGCGACGGGTTGCGCAGATCGACGACGGTGACATCGCGCCCCATCAGATCCTGCGCCCGGTCAAGTGCCACGGCAGCCTCTAGCGCAATCAGCGCGCCGGTTTCCGGCAGCATGATCTTTTGCCCGTGATCCAGCACCAGATCCCAGCGGCGCTCACCCTTGCGCACCAGACCGCGCACACGCGGCAGGATCGGACCGGCGGCATCGAACAGCTTCAGTGCCTCTTCGACCTCCAGATCCGCGCCTTCGCCCGTGATCAGCGGCAGGTTCGGACGCACCTCGCGCGAGGTGACGCTGGCGACGCGATGACCGGATTTGTCCAGAATCTCGATGCCGCGCGCATGACGCCACAGGATCGCCGGCTGTCGTTCGGTCACCACCGCCGCCAGCACGCCGCCGGGCTTCACCCGCAGATCGATGGATTCCACCGCATCAAGCTGCATGATCTGCAGACGCAGCGCGGGCAGGTCGATATCGAAGCTGGAGGCCGGCAGATCCACCGGCAGCATCGCCCGCAACGCCTTGTCCACGACCGGCGAAGCGCCCTCGACCGTCATCATCCGCACCTGAAATTCCTCGCGGCTCTGCACCTTGTCCAGCAGCGCGGTAAAGCTGGTGTTCAGTGCGGCGCGCCGATCTTCGTCCGACAGCCAGATCCCGGCGGTCATCGCGATCAGAAAGGCCGGTCCGCCAATGCGCACGACGCGGCGATAAAGCGGTTTCAGCCACATCCGCTCCAGCCGGTATTTCAGCCGCGAGGGTGCCGGATCCCGCCGGGGACGCGGTGCCTGCTGCTTGCCGGGGCGGTGATCGATCACGGACGACACAGCGCATCCTCCACCATCCAGCGCATCAGGGCCGGGAAGTCATGGCCGCAATGTGCCGCCTGTTCGGGCGCAAGCGAGGTCGGCGTCATGCCCGGCTGGGTATTCACCTCCAGCAGGAACAGCCCGTCCAGACCCCGGCTGTCATCCCAGCGGAAATCGGACCGCGACAAGCCGCTGCAGCCAAGCGCCTGATGCGCACGCAGCGCGTAATCCAGACAGGCCTTTTCGATCTCTGCCGGGATTTCGGCGGGGATCACATGGCGCGACCCGCCCACCGCGTATTTCGCGTGATAATCGTACCAGCCCTCGGCAAAGATCTCGGTCACGGCCAGCGGGCGATTGCCCATCACGCTGACGGTCAGTTCGCGGCCCGGCGCATAGGTTTCCACCATGACGCTGTCGGGCATGGTCTCGGCCAGTTGCGGCGGCTGATTGGTGCCCTCATGCACGATATAGATCCCGACCGAGGAGCCCTCGCAATTCGGTTTGACGACATAGGGCGCGGGCATCACATGCCGCCGACGCACCTCATCGGCATCGACGATCACGCTTTCCAGAACCGGCAGGCCCGCAGCGCGAAAAGCATCCTTCGCGCGGGTTTTGTCCATTGCCAATGCGGATGCCAGCACGCCCGAATGGGTATAGGGCAGGCCCAGCCATTCCAGAATGCCCTGCACGCAACCATCTTCGCCCCAGCGGCCATGTAGGGCGTTGAACACCACATCAGGGGCAAGCTCGGTCAGGCGCCGGACAATTTCATCGCCGTGCCCTGCCCCGAGTTCAATCTCGGTTACGTCATAACCCGCCACCCGCAGCGCCTTCGCGCAGTCACGGCCCGACGACAGGGACACCTCACGCTCAGCCGAGGGGCCACCCATCAGGACCGCTACCGAGTGGGCTGTCCTGCTCGACCTGCCCGCCACGTTTCGCCTTCCATCCCCGGTTGACCCGGGATTTTCTTGCCGTGCTGACCTTTTTGACGGTCCTTCACGGCACTGATTTGCTCTATGTTGACAATCTTAGACGCAAAGCGCGAATCACAAAAGAGCATTTATGCTGCCTCGGCGAAATATATCCTTTCAAAGGATAGGCTTGCCGCAGAAGCTGTATGAGGTTTCCGGCCCCGTCCGCAGAAGATGCGCCGAATGCCGGGTCGTCAGATCTGGTCGGCCTCCGGGGCCTCGCCCGGTTCGCCGACGCGGATCACCTCCCATTGCAGGTCATGGCCGCTGTCTTCCAGCACCCTGCGACGGACCAATTCGCCCAGGGCCTC
Organism: Paracoccus fistulariae; assembly: GCF_028553785.1. Classification (NCBI taxonomy): domain Bacteria; kingdom Pseudomonadati; phylum Pseudomonadota; class Alphaproteobacteria; order Rhodobacterales; family Paracoccaceae; genus Paracoccus; species Paracoccus fistulariae. The sequence goes on along the minus strand of NZ_CP067136.1, from coordinate 3,523,662 downwards.
AAGCTCGGCCGCAGTCGCGCCGCCCATGTTCAGCAGGAAGTTGGGGTGCTTTTCAGACATCTGCGCCCCGCCCCAGCTGTGGCCACGCAGCCCGGCCCTGTCGATCAGCGACCAGGCTTTCAACTCATGCGTATCATCGGCCTGCCCGGTCGAGCTGAACCCCGCCGGATTGCGGAAGGTCGATCCCGCAGTGCGATCCTTGGTCGGCTGGGTTTCGTCGCGCTTGGCAAGCTGATCGGCCATCCTGGCATGCAGCGCATCGGGATCGCCGCGACGCGCGCGAAAGACGGCCTCGGTCAGAACCCAACCTTCGGGCAGGTCGGAATGGCGATAGCCGAAGTTCAGATCATCGGGCGTCAGCGTGACCTGCCGCCCGTCCCGCGTCACAGCGCGCACCTGCAGCAGATGATCGGCAACATAGCTGCCATAGCAGCCCGCATTCATCCGCACCGCACCCCCGATGGCCCCCGGAATGGTGCGCAGAAAGGTCAGATCCAGCCCCGCATCGGCCGCCCGCCGCGCCACATGCGCGTCCAGCGCGGCAGCGCCCGCCGTCACCGTCTCGCCATCGGCCACGATATTGTTGAACCCCCGCCCCAGCCGGATCACCACACCCCGGATGCCGCCATCGCGAACGATCAGGTTGGATCCGACACCAATCGGGAAAACCGGCACATCCGCATCCAGATCACGCAGGAAATCGGCCAGATCCTCGACATCGGCAGGCTGGAACAGCCAATCGGCCGGCCCTCCGACACGCAGCCATGTCAGGCTGTCAAGGGAACGATCTGCGGTCAGCGTGCCGCGCGGAGTGGGAAGGTCGATGCTCATGCCACGCTGGTAACCAGAGCCAAGCAGGGCGTCAACATCAGGCGCAGGATGCGGTGCCGCAGCGGGACGATTGGCGGGTGGGTCAGGCTGAGCAGGACAAACCTCACCATACCGCGCATCTCGCGGCTTCAAGAACCGAGCGGTGCCATATGCGTCATCAAAAGACTGGCCGACGAGTAGGCAGTCACGCTTGTCACGTTTTGTCCCGAAGTGCCGCAGCAAATCGCGTGTCAGCGAAAAACGAGGTCGGCAGGATCATCAGTGGCAAGCTCTTGGACGGCTGCGGAAGGTGGCGCGCCATCGCCGCCGACCTAAAGCGTTTCGAGTTAAGGTTGAGGCAGTCTTGCTTCGCGTTGAGCGTCTGCCCGGGCGGGAGCGGAACGCGCCCGCCATGTGGCGGACGGACGCGTGCCTGCCGCTGGCGCGACAGGCAGGCTGAGCGGATATGTATCGACCTAAACCGAAACGACCCAGTTTTTTAGATACCGCAGTCGCAGCGACCTTTATTTGCCCGCGAAGAACTCTGACACCATCGCCATGGAACCGTGATCAGATTGCGTCAGCCCGCGATTTAGCGCTGTTATCTTGCCGTCAGGGATGGATGCTTTCGGACCGCTGGTCTGACGTCGGAGTGACCGCTCGCAACGGGCGCGTGAACAGGGCGCAGACACCGGCGGCGAAAGAGGCGATGCCTGCTCCCGGACCCCAATGCAGGGTGATGACGCCCAGAATGGGCACGCCAATCGCGACAAGGCCCCAGAAAGCCTGTTGCCTGTATTTCGCAGGCAGCCAATGCGCCAGGATCACCAGCAGCAGCCAGCCCCCAAAACCGATCAATGAGCAAAGATGGGGCAGCGTCACGCAGCGGCCCCTTGCAGTTTCGCGGGGAGTGCATTGGCCCAGGTGGAAATCGTGCCGGCGCCAAGACAGACGACCATATCGCCCGGTCGCGCCTGTTCGCGCACCAGTCGGGCAAGATCGTCCTGATCCAGGATCGCGCGGGCATGGCGATGGCCATGCGCGATCAGCCCCGCCACCAGATCATCGCGCGATGCGCCCGGAATCGGATCCTCGCCCGCCGCATAGACATCGGCAATGGCGACCACGTCAGCCTCGTTGAAGCAGGTGCAGAAATCCTCGAACAGGCTCGACAGGCGGGAATAGCGATGCGGCTGATGGACGGCGATCACGCGCCCGGTGCTGGCCTGACGCGCAGCTTTCAGAACGGCGGCAATTTCGACCGGGTGGTGGCCGTAATCGTCGATGATCGTGACCCCGTTCACCTCGCCCACGCGGGTAAAGCGGCGGCCGACCCCGCCGAATTTGGCCAATGCCTCGCGGATCTCGGCTTTCTTCATGCCCAGATGGCGTGCCACGGCGACAGCCGCCAGACAGTTCGAGACGTTGTGATCGCCGGGCATGGGCAGGGTGCAGCCCTCGATCACATCGACCTCGCCATTCTCGTTCGGGCCTTCGCCCTGCAGCGCGATATCGAAATGCGCGATGCCGTTTTCATAGCGCAGGTTCAGGGCACGGACATCGGCCTGAGCGTTAAAGCCGAAGGTGACGACGCGCCGGTCGCTCAGCTTGCCGACCAGAGCCTGCACCTCGGCATGATCGGTGCAACAGACGGCCAGACCGTAGAAGGGAATGCCGGACGCGAAATTGTAAAACCCCTGACGCAGCGCGTCGAAGCTGCCCCAATGCTCCATATGCTCGGGGTCGATATTGGTGATGATCGCAATATCGGCGGGCAGGCGATTAAAGCTGCCATCGGATTCATCCGCCTCGACCACCATCCATTCGCCGGCACCCGCGCGGGCATTGCTACCATAGGCATGGATCACGCCGCCATTGATCACCGTCGGATCGATGCCGCCCGCATCCAGCAACGTGGCGACCATCGTGGTGGTCGTCGTCTTGCCATGCGTGCCGCCAATGGCGATGTTGGATTTCATCCGCATCAGTTCGGCCAGCATCTCGGCCCGGCGGACGACGGGCAGGCCACGGCGGCGCGCCTCTTCCAGTTCGGGATTGCCCTTCTTGATCGCGGTCGAGATGACGATGACCCCCGCCTCGCCGATATTTTCGGCCCGCTGGCCTTCGAAGACGGTGGCGCCAAGCGTTTCCAGCCGGTCAGTGATCTTGCTGCGCTTCAGATCGCTGCCTTGCACCTGATAGCCCAGCGTCAGCAGCACCTCGGCAATGCCGGACATGCCGATGCCGCCGATCCCGACAAAATGGATGGGGCCAAGCTCTCCGGGCAGTTTGGTCGCAGCGTTCATCGCGCAATCTCCGTGACGATTTCATAGAGCCGCCGGGCGGCATCAGGACGGGCTAGGGACAGCGCGGCGGAAGCCATGGCCGTGGCTTGCGCAGGATTGTCCAGAATTTCGTGCATGTCGCGCGTCAGGCTTGCGGGGTCAAGCGTGGATTCCGGCCTGACAAGGGCCGCGCCGCTGTGGGCCAGCGCCTTTGCATTGGCGGTCTGGTGATCGCCCGTCGCCGCCGCATAGGGGATCAGGATCGCGGGACGTCCGACCACCGTGATATCCGCGACCGAGGAAGCACCCGACCTGCTGACGACCAGTTGCGCCTCTGCAAGGCGCTGCGGCACATCGGAAAAGAAGGGCTGCACATCGACCTGCACGCCGGCATCGGCATAGGCCGTGCTGACCCGCTCAACATCCTCGGCCCGGGCCTGATGGCTGACACGCAGGCGGCTGCGCATCTGATCGGGCAGCGCGGCAATGGCGGCGGGCACGACGTCCGACAGGACGCGCGCGCCCTGACTGCCGCCGATGACCAGAAGGCGAAGATCGCCCTGCCCGGGCGGGACATAGGGCGCGGCGGCATGGTCCAGCACCGCAGCGCGCACGGGATTGCCGGTATGGATACCCTGCACGCCCTTCGGCAGATCCGTGGGCCATGTGCCGCAGGCGATCCGGTTCACGCGATGCGAGAACAGCCGGTTCACCCTGCCCATGACACCATTTTGTTCATGGATCATGCAGGGAATGCCCATCGACACCGCCGCCGACATGGCGGGGATCGTCGGATAGCCGCCAAAGCCGATCACGATTGCGGGACGGTCAGCCTTGAATTGCTTGCGCGCCTCGACCACCCCGGCGGCGATTTTCAGCGGCGCGGTCAGCTTGCCCATCAGACCGCCGCGCGCAGTCGTGGCAGATGTCACCACGCTGCGCTGAACGGCATCGGGAAAGCCGCCGGCATAGCGGGCGCCGCGATCATCGGTGGACAGCCTGACCCGCCAACCCTCGGCCAGCAGCAGTTCGGCCAGCGCCTGCGCGGGAAACATATGTCCGCCGGTCCCGCCGGCTGCGATCAGGGCAAGTTTGCCGGGCATCAGTGGCTCCGCCGCAGGATTTCCGCGAATTCGCCCTGTGGCCGGGTCCGCGTCAGGGCCAGCAGCATGCCCATCGCGATGCCCGAGGCAATGACCGAAGAGCCGCCATAGCTGACAAAGGGCAAGGTCATGCCCTTGGCAGGCAACAGCCGCACCGCCACGCCCATATTGATCAGCGCCTGCACGCCAAAGGCACAGGCCAGCCCGGTACCCGCGATCCGGGCAAAGGGGTCGCGTTCCTTCAGCATCCGCAGCAGCGAGCGGACGACGATGGTGCAGTAAAGCGCGATGATCGCCAGCACCATGATGGTGCCATATTCCTCGGCCGCGACGGCGATGATGAAATCGGTATGCGCATCGGGCAACGACCATTTGACCGAGCCTTCGCCCACCCCGACGCCAAAGAAGCCGCCATCCTGAATGGCCTTCGTGGCATAGCCGATCTGGGTGCGCGGATCGACGTCCGGGGACAGGAAGCCATTGATCCGGCGTGCGAAATGTTCCGAGGCGCCATAGGCGAAGAAGCCACCCATCGTTGCCAGCCCCGCGACGCCCAGCAGCAGGACCATCGGCGCGCCGGCGACGAAATACATCACCAGCCAGGCGAACAGCACCAGCGAGGCCTGCCCGAAATCGGGCTGCAGCGCCAAGAGCAGCACGACGATGAATGCCGCGAGGAACGAATAGATCTTGCCGGGCGGGCCGCCAACCTCCTGGCTTGCCGCCATGAACCAGGCGCAAAGCGCGACGAAAGCGGGTTTCAGAAATTCGGATGGCTGGATCGAGACGAAGCCAAGGCTCAGCCAGCGCGTCGCGCCCTTGCCGAAATCTGTCCCGATGAAGGGCAAGGCAAGAATCAGGACAAAGGCGCCGACAAATCCGATGACGCCGATCCTGCGGACCTGCCGGGGCGACATCATCGAGATGACCAGCATCACCAGCAGCGCCAGACCGCCAAAGATCGCCTGACGCTCGACATAGTAAAAGCGGGGAAGATCGTTCTTTTCCGCCAGCGGAACCGAGGCCGCAAGCCCCAGCAACAGACCAATCGAAAACAGCCCCAGCACACATGCCAGGGACCATTTGTCCAGGGTCCGCCACCAACGTGGTAGAATCGGGTCGCCCGCCCGCGCGGGCGTTGCGCCAAAGACCATCTCGGTCATGGAAATACCGCCGTCACTGCCTCTGCTTCGCGCGGTTTGCCCGCGTCTGACCACAATATAACGCGAAAAACACTGCTGCGCTACTATGGATTGCATGACCTTGGCTTGAATGACAGCCTGCGCTGGTCAGGGGTGCGCGGGCAGCCCCGCGTCGCGATAGCATTGGGATACCGGCATGCAAGGCAACCACAAGCTGTTCGAGATTTTTGTGACGTTTCTGAAACTTGGCCTGACCAGTTTCGGCGGCCCGATCGCCCATCTGGGCTATTTCCGCAAAGAGCTGGTCCAGCGCAGGCAATGGGTCAGCGACGAAACCTATGCCCAGATCCTGGCGCTCAGCCAGTTTCTGCCGGGGCCCGCATCCTCTCAGACGGCCTTTGCACTGGGCTGGCAGCGCGGCGGATCTGCGGGCGCGATGATGGCGACGCTGGGCTTTACCCTGCCATCGGCGGTCATCATGATCGCGCTGGCCGCGTGGATCGGGACGGCGCCGCCCGGCCCCGGCTGGGCTGGCGGGCTGATCGCGGGGCTGAAGATCACCGCCGTCGCGGTGGTGGCCGATGCCGTCTGGGGGATGGCGGGCAAGCTGACACCCGACCTGCCGCGTCGCGCCATCGCCCTGCTTGCCGTGGCGGTTTTGGCGGTGATGCCATTCGGCGCGGCGGCGCAGGTCTGCGCCATCCTTGCCGGGGCGGGAATCGCCTTGATCGCGCGGATCGGAAATGCCCATGACAGCGCCACCGTCACCCTGCACGGCCCGACAAAGGGCGTGGCCCTTGGCTGCTTGGCCCTGTTCACCATACTGCTGCTGGGCCTGCCCCTTCTGGCGCAGACCGGAGGCTTGACGCAAATTGCAGATGTGTTTTACCGCGCCGGTGCGCTGGTCTTTGGCGGCGGGCATGTGGTGCTGCCGCTGCTGGATGCGGGGGTCGTCGGTCCGGGGCTGGTGTCAAATGACAGCTTTCTGGCTGGTTACGGCGCGGCACAGGCAATGCCCGGACCGCTTTTCACCTTCGCCGGATGGCTGGGACAGGTCGCCGAGGGGTTTCCGGGCGCCATCACGGCCCTGATCGCGATCTTCCTGCCCGGCTTTCTGCTGATGGCGGCGGCGCTGCCCTTCTGGTCGCGGCTTTCCGCCCTGCCCGCCGCGCGCCATGCGATGGCCGGGGCCAATGCGGCGGTGGTCGGGCTGCTGGCCTATGCGCTTTACGATCCGGTCTATACCGGCGCGATCAGGGGGGCGGATGATCTGGCGCTGGCTGTGGCGCTGTTCGTGATGCTGCGCCCCGCCCGCAGACCCGCCTGGCAGGTGGTGATCACAGGCGGGATTGGCGGGATTGCCCTAGCGGTGCTGTAAGCCGCCATGGCTGCGGTCATAGCCGTTCACATCCGGTGCCCGCCAGCCCTCTGGCGCCGCGACCGGGCGAAACACCTGCACCAAAAGCGGGTGGCAGGCCGCCTGATCCGAGGAATGCAGCGTCCCGCAATCGCCGCCCGGACAGGCCGACAAGGCCCCGAGCAGGTCAATCTCGGCGAAGAATTCAAGGTAATCCCCCGGTCGAACCGGACTTGCCTTCATCAGATATTGCCCGGTCTGACGCGAAAACCCGGTGCACATGAAGACATTCAGCACGTCATGGACAAGCGCCTCGGCCCGATCCAAAGGCAGATCGCGCGCCTTCGCCAGCGCGCGGGTCAGGTTGGAATGGCAGCAATGGTGATACTGCCCGCCGTCCGAAAGCAGGTTATGCGTATAGGGATCGCAGCGAGAGCCGATCACGTCATGGACCGACAGCCCGTCGCCATCGAACCCATACCAGTCCAGCGTGTCATCGGTGATCGTCGCCATCGGCCGCAACGTCGGGAACGAAGACCACAGCCGGTCGCCCGTCGACAGATGCGTGCCATGCAGGGCGCGCGTCTTGCTGGAGAAGAACCGCTCGGACAGATCAGCGGACCAGAGGTTCAGATCGCCAACCTGCGGCCCCTCGACACTGACGATGCGGCAGAAATGGCCCGCCGGAACATCGAAACAGCGCGCATCGCGCGGCGGCACAAGGGTTTCACTGATCTGTTCCCAACCGTCGCGCGCCTTGTGCAGGGCGGGCAGATCGGGTGGCGGCAGAGCATCGACCGGATAGCAGATCACGGGCGCGATCTGACGTCGGCTCCGGGCGTCGTCGGGGGCGTCATGCGCGGGAAATTCGGGTTTCATCGGGCCTCCTGTCCTGCGCTTATCTTGTCCGGTTTCGTGCCGGAATCAACGCGGAAGAAGGGCGTCAGCCGCCGCCCGACAGGTTTTTGCGCCCGACAGTCTCAGCCCAGACCGGCAAGCGCCGGAAAGGTCTCGACCAGCCAGAAGCTGAAGGTCGAGAAGGCCCCCGTCAGCAGCATGATCCCCACCGTCAGAAGCAGCCCGCCCATCACCCGCTCGATGGTTTTGAGCCAGGGCTTGATCCGGTTCATCAGCGCGATCGAGCGGTTGATGAAGATCGCCGCCAGCAGGAAGGGGATGCCCAATCCGATCGCGTAAACCGCCAGCAGCGCGGTGCCGCGTGACAATTCGCCTCCGGTGGCGGCAAGGGTCAGGATCATGCCCAGTTGCGGCCCGATACAGGGCGTCCAGCCAAAGGCAAAGGCAAGGCCCAGAATATAGGCCCCGAACGCCCCGCCATCCTGCTTGCCCGCATTGATCCGCGCCTCTTGATCCAAAAAGGGGATGCGGATGACGTGCAGGAAATGCAGCCCCATGACGATGACCATGACACCGGCGACCTTGGAGAGCACATCCTGATATTGCAGGAAAGCGCGCCCGAAGGCCGAAGCCGCAAAGCCCATGACCAGAAACACCGTGGACAGGCCCATGACGAAAAACAGCGCGGGCACGACCGCGCTGCGTTCCCGCGCCTTCAGTCCGTTCACCCCCACGCCGGTCATATAGGCCAGATAGGGCGGCACGATCGGCAGCACGCAGGGCGACAGGAAGGACAGGATACCCGCAAGCAGCGCGACAGAGGCGGCGGGCAGAAAGGCGGCGGCGGCAAGATCGATTCCCAACATGGGCGGCACCTTAGCGCCAATATCTCAACTTGACAGGTGCCATGATGTCACGCCTTCGTGGGGCCTTGGGCGAAAGCGGGCCGCTGGTATCCGGTGGTGGCCCGCCCGCACAGGGAATTTGCAGGGACGACGGACCCGATCTCACGAGGAGAAAGTTATCAATGGCCACCAGCTTTTTCGCACGGATCTGCCCGCCGGGACTGATTGTCGCAATCGGTCTTTTCATCGCTCTGTCCGCACCGCTTCAGGCCCAGGGGGCGGATCCGGACAATCTTGGCATTCTTGTCGAGAAGCTGGCGACGGTCCCGGATATGCAATCCCTGATGCGGCACTGTCCCGCCGATATCTGGCGAACACGTCAATCGCTGCGCCAGCGGATGGTCGGCCCCAGAGGACTTTGGCGCAGCGAGCAATGCCGCGACCAGATCGCAAAATGTGCAAGGGCCTGCACGGACGAGTTGAACAGCTCGGCCTGTTTCGCGGCGGCGCGGGTGCTGGAGACGGATCAGGCCGGGCGCTTCGATCTGCAGAGCCGCCAGGCCTTTGCGCTGACCTGCGCCCTTGGACGGGCCTCGGGCTGCATCAACAGGGCCGCGGGCCTCAGGAATTCTCCGCTCGCTTCGGATGAGCTTTCCGATCGGCGCACTCCCGACAGCTTGCGCTGCCTGCGACGCAGTTTTGCGCTGGCCTGCGCGGAAGGGATTGCATGGGGATGCGCGATGGAGGGGCAGTCGCTGCGCCTTGGCGAAGGTGGTCCCGTCGATCCGCAAGAAGCACGGGCGCGATTTGGTCGGGCATGCGCCCTTGGCGCCGGTCAGACCGGGGGCGACACGATCCCGCCCGCATGTCGTTTTGCGAAAGACCAGCTGCGGATACTGCGCGAGAGAGAGCGGAAAGAGCCCCCCGAAAACCTCGGGCGCAGATAGAAAAAGGGCGCGGCAAGAACCGCGCCCTGTCTTGGATCAGCTTCCGGCGGACGGATCAGCTTCCGGTGGACGGATCAGCTTCCGGTGGACGGATCAGCTTCCGGTGGACGGATCAGCTTCCGGTGGACGGATCAGCTTCCGGCGGACCACCAGCCACGGCGCTTGGGCCGGGCGGTTTCCTCGACTTCAACCTCGGCCTCTGTCTCTGCCACAGGTTCCGGCGCGGGATCGGGCTGCGCTTCCTGCCGGACATCGGTCACGGTGGCGTCGGCCTCGGCGGTTTCGACCTCTGCCGGTTCCGCCTCTGCCGTTTCGGCTTCAACGGTTTCCACAACGGTCAGATCCACCTGTGCGCTGTTCACATTGGCGGCGACCTCTGGTGCAGCAGCCTCGGCGGGCTCATCGGCGACAGGCGCCGCTTCGGGACGCGCATTGACGCCCGGCAGTTCCTCGGCACGGCCTTCACCTTCGTTGTGATCGCGAAGATCGACCACATCGGGCAGTCCCGAGGCCTCGGGCAAGGCGGGCGCATCGCCGTCCTTCTTCTTGCCGCGCGACCGGCTGCGGCGCTTGCGGCCCTGAGCTTCACCCTCTTCGGCGGCAACCTCTTCGGGCGCGTTTTCGCTGGGCTCGGCGCTGTCTTCGGCATCGGCGCCCTCGCCTTCGGCGCGGTCGCCATTCTTCTTGCGACGGCGACGGCGGCGGCGACGCGAGCGGCTGCCATCGCCGCTTTCCTCATCGCCATTATTGCCGCTGGCCTTCTCGGCTTCCTCTTGCGCCTCGTCGCCATCGTCGGCGACCGTGTCCAGATCGTCCTCGTCCTCATCGTCGATCTGCGCCATCAGATCGGCATCGACGCCCAGCACGGGTGCGGCCAGTTCGGGGACGTTGCGGGTCGCGGTCTTGAACTTCTCGATGGCGAAATCGGGCGAGATCAGTACCGGATCGGCCTCGATCCGCACCGACATGCCATAGCGCGCCTCGATCATGGCGACATGTTCACGCTTCTGGTTCATCAGGAAATTGCTGACAGCCACCGGCGCCTTGACCAGCACCTCACGAGAGCGCTTGCGCGTGCCCTCTTCCTCAATGGCGCGCAGGATGGTCAGCGCCAGGCTGTCATCGCTGCGGATCAGGCCGGTGCCGTGGCAATGGGCGCAGGGCTGCGTCGTGCTTTCCAGCATGCCCGGGCGCAGACGCTGGCGCGACATCTCCATCAACCCAAAGCCAGAGATGCGGCCGACCTGGATCCTCGCGCGGTCCGATTTCAGCTTGTCTTTCAGGCGCTTTTCGACGGCAGAGTTGTTCTTGCGCTCTTCCATGTCGATGAAGTCGATGACGATCAGGCCGGCAAGGTCGCGCAGACGCACCTGCCGTGCGACTTCGTCCGCGGCCTCAAGGTTGGTCTTCAGCGCGGTATCCTCGATGCTGCCCTCTTTGGTCGCACGACCCGAGTTCACGTCGATGGCCACCAGCGCCTCGGTAATGCCGATCACGATATAGCCGCCGGATTTCAGCTGCACGACCGGGTTGAACATGCCCGAGAGGTAGCTCTCCACCTGATAGCGCGCGAAAAGCGGCATCGGATCGTGGTAATGCTTCACGTTCTTGGCATGGGACGGCATGATCATCTTCATGAAGTCCTTGGCCACGCGATAGCCGCGATCGCCTTCGACCAGCACCTCGTCGATCTCTTTGCTGTAAAGATCGCGGATGCTGCGCTTGATCAGATCGCCTTCCTCATAGATCGGCGCGGGCGCGACCGACTGGAAAGTCAGATCGCGGATCTGTTCCCACAGGCGCAGCAGATATTCGTAATCGCGCCGGATCTCGGTCCGGGTGCGCTGGCTGCCAGCGGTACGGATGATCAGACCGGCGCCCTTGGGAACGTCAAGCTCGCCGGCGATGTCCTTCAGCTTCTTGCGGTCGGCCGCATTGGTGATCTTGCGGCTGATCCCGCCGCCGCGCGCGGTGTTGGGCATCAACACGCAATAACGCCCGGGAAGCGACAGATAGGTGGTCAGGGCAGCGCCCTTGTTGCCGCGCTCTTCCTTGACGACCTGAACCAGCATGATCTGGCGGACCTTGATCACTTCCTGGATCTTGTAGCGGCGCGGGCGCGGCTTCTTGGTGATGCGGATTTCTTCGGCGACGTCTTCCTCGGCCACGGACTCGATGTTGTCGTCCTTGTCCTCGGGCTGATCACCGCTGTCATCGTCGCCGTTTTTCGCCCCGGCGGCATCGTCCGCGTCATCGGTCCCGGTTTCGCCCTCCAGCAAGGCATCGGCGGCATCGGTATCGGTGACGGTATGATCGTCCGAGGTGGTCACCTCGTCTTCATCCGCGCTGGCCGAAGCCTTGGCGCGCTTCGATTTGCGGCGCGTGGACTGCTTGGCTTCCTCGGCCTCTTGCGCTTCGGCATAGGCGCGCTCTTCGGCGATCAGCGCATCGCGATCGGCTGCGGGGATCTGATAATAATCGGGATGGATTTCGGCAAAGGCCAGAAACCCGTGACGGTTCCCGCCATAATCGACAAAGGCTGCCTGCAGCGAGGGTTCGACCCGCGTTACCTTTGCCAGATAGATATTGCCCGAAATCTGCCTTTTGTTGATGGTCTCGAAATCAAATTCTTCGACCTTGGTTCCGTCGACCACGACCACCCGAGTTTCCTCGGCATGGGTCGCGTCGATCAGCATTTTTTTTGCCATTGTTATATCTTTCACGCCGCCTGCCATCGGGCAAAGCCAATATCAGGTTGCGATTTGATGGGGACACGGGCGCCGCTGCCTGCAAGGGATCGCGGATGGCATGGCCTGTGCCATGTCCCCTCCGCCGTGATCCGTTCTGTGCGCGCGCCATCGCGTCTGTTCCTTATATGACCCGTTGGCAATTGCCTGCCGGGCCGCTGATGTCATCGCCCGGTCGCAGAAGATCGCGTCCTGGGCGGGCTTTCCCGCAGGGCCGTCACGATCCGCCATACAGGCCGGACCCGGTGAACCCCGCTACGAAACTGTTGGCGCAATGCAACTCACGGTTGAGTGACGCTGCGCATAGACCTAACATAGAGGTTGCTGCCAGGAAAATTCAATGCCGAAAACATGTTCTGACGATATGGGCAGATTCCGGCTGCAATTTAATCTGCACAATTGCGCCATGTCAGGCCCGGCATCGCGTCGCATTTGCTGGACGCAACACCCTCTAACGGTGCCGTCACGGTCGCTTAACGCTGCTTTCACCCTTCTGTTGCATCATCGGACTAACCAGCAGCCAAAGGGGCCTTCAGCAAGGGCAGGATCATGACCGTGATCAGGATCAACGCACAGCAGACGCCGCCGAACCGGGCCTTCGACCTGGCCGGATCCCTGTCTGACAATGCGCAGATCATCGTGATGATCCATGGCTATCGCTACTCTCCCAGCATTCCGAAGCACGATCCGCATCGCCACCTGCTGGCGCTGGATCCCGTGCCGGACCGCCCCCGCCCCTTTTCCTGGCCGCGCGCCCTTGGCTTTGGCAAGGAAGGCCGCAGCGACGGGCTGGCCATCGCCTGCGGATGGGAAGCGCGGGGCAGCCTGGGTGCCGCATTCGGCCGCGCGGCAGAGGCCGGGCATTGGCTGGGCGACTATCTTTCCGACCTGTCGGCAGCGGCGGGACGCCCGGTGTCGATCATCTGCCATTCGATGGGTGCGCGGGTCGCGCTGCAATCGCTGTATCGGGCGACACCCGGAAGCGTCGGGCGGATCATCCTGCTGACCGGCGCCGAATTCGCGGATGAGGCCGCAGCGGCGCTGGACAGCCCCGCCGGCCGACGGGCAGAGGTGATCAATGTCACGTCGCGTGAAAACGATCTTTTCGATTTCGGGATCGAGATGTGGCTGGGTGGCGGGCGCCGCCATGCGCTTGGCTTTGGCCTGGAACAGCCCAGACGCAATTGGGTCGATGTGCAGATCGACTGTCCCGAAAACCTGAAGATGCTTTGCCAGATGGGCTTTGACGTGGATACCGAACCCATGCGGCTGTCGCATTGGACCCCTTATCTGCGCCGCGGCCTGTTCGACTTCTACCGCACCGCCCTGCGTCAGCCCTGGGCGCTGCCGCTGCCCATGCTGCGCCATCGCCTGCCCGGCCCTGTCGCGCCACGCTGGTCCCGGTTGCTTGCGCGCCCGTCGCAGATCAGCGGATTGCGCGCGTAGATCGGCGTCAGACAGGTTGCGACACCGTCACGCCGCCGGATCTGCAAAGCCTTTCCCATCCGCCGAAAACTGTCCCTCCAAAGGCGCATCCCTCGGCCCAAGGCGCTTGCAGGGTGCGGGTTACTGTTCGTAAACACCTTGGCGGCACGAACTCGGCCTTTACCGGGGGCAGAACTGTTGTAAAAAAGAAAACCGAAAGGTTTCGGATGTGGCGGAGGAGGTCAAATCCAATGGCGACCCTGAAAGATGTGGCGAAAGAGGCAGGGCTGTCTGTCACCCAGACCAGCCGGGCGCTGAACGACCACTCTGATGTCAGCGTCGCCACAAGAGAGCGGGTGAAAGATATCGCCCGATCCCTGCAATACCGCCCCAATCTGTCGGCCCGCAAGCTGGTTTCAGGCCGATCGGGCCTTGTCGGGCTGGTGGTGCCGCGCACCTATGACCTGGCCTCGGACAGCATGTTCATCGAGGTCGTCTCGGGCCTGTCGAGCGAATTTGCGCGCCGCGACATGCAATGCGTGCTGCATGTCGCGCAGGAGGATGAACCGATCATCCCGGTTTACAAGCGTCTGGTCGGCAATGGCGCGCTGGATGGGTTCGTGCTGATCGACCCCAGCCATGACGACAAGAGGGCCGCGTTCCTCAGCAAGGCCAAAGTGCCCTTTGTCGTCCATGGTCGCATCGGCAGCGATCCCGGGCATGCCTATTTCGACATTGATAACGAAACGATTTTCCACGACATCACGCGGCACCTGACGGATCTGGGTCATCGCCGGATCGCGCTGCTGAACGGGGTCGAGGGGCGCACCTATGTGGCGGCCCGGACGCGCGGCTATCTCAGGGCGCTGACCGATTCGCGAATCCCCCCCAGTGACGCGATCATCCGGGGCGGGGCGATGACGGAATCGCTTGGGCTGATCGCGACTGTCGAGCTTTTCTCGGACCCGGCCAACCGGCCCACTGCGATCATCTGCGGCAGCGTGCGGATCGCGAAAGGCGTCTATCAGGCGCTGCAGGGGCTTGGGCTTTCAATCCCCGATCAGGTCTCCGTTTTCGCCCATGACGACCATATTGCGCAAATGAAAACAGAGGCTTTCTATCCTGCGCTCAGCGTGACGGATGCCCCGATGCGGGAAAGCTGGCAACCATTGGCGGCCTGTCTGGATGGCGCGATTTCGGGTGCGCCGCTATCGGACCTGCAGGTGATCGGATCGCACCGCACGATTCTGCGCCACTCTACGGCGCCCCCTTGTCAGTAAACTCACCCTCTGCGAGAATATTTATTGACCGGTTACGCTGTTCCCGCTAACAGCTCCGAAACGTTTCGGGAGCGTTTTGAAGATTATCGAGTGATCCGTGAAATCGGATCGAGGAGAGAGGGCCAGGCACTTTAAGCCGGGCCATACTGGGAGGAAAAATCCGAATGATGAATAAATTCTGCAAGACCGGTCTGTCTGCCCTGGCGATGAGCACCATCCTTGGCGGTTCGGCCATGGCCGATGAAATCAACTACGTGATGGGCGTGGTCGGCAATGCCATCGAGGTGCTTGAGGAAACCGTGAAGCCCTGGGAAGAGGAAACCGGACATACGGTCAAGATCGTGACCATGCCGTCCTCGACCTCGGACCAGTTCGCGCAGTACCGCCTGTGGCTGGCGGCCGGCACGTCCGATATCGACCTGTATCAGACCGATGTGATCTGGGCACCGCAGCTGGCCGATCACTTTGTCGATCTCAGCGAGGCGGCGAAAGACGTGCTGCCCGACCATTTCCAGGCCGTGATCGAAAGCCAGACCGTGGATGGCCGCCTGGTCGCCATGCCGCTTTATACCGACGCAGCCGCGCTGTATTACCGCAGCGACCTGCTGGAAAAATACGGCAAGGAAGTCCCGAAAACATGGGAAGAGCTGACCGCGACCGCGCAGGAAATCCAGGATGCCGAGCGCGCCGAGGGCAATAACAACATGTGGGGCTATGTTTGGCAGGGCAATGCCTATGAAGGTCTGACCTGCGACGCGCTGGAATGGGTGAAATCCTTTGGCGGCGGCCAGATCGTCGAGCCTGACGGCACCATCTCGATCAACAACGAGGCTGCGGCCAAGGCGCTTGATCTGGCGGCAAGCTGGGTCGGCACGATCAGCCCCGAAGGTGTCCTATCCTATCAGGAAGAGGAAGCCCGCGGTGTCTGGCAGACCGGCAATGCCGTCTTCATGCGCAACTGGCCCTATGCCTATTCGCTGTCCAACAGCGATGACAGCGCGGTGAAGGGCAAGTTCGACGTGGCCCCCCTGCCCGCAGGCGATGCAGGCCCCGCCGCGACGCTGGGCGGCTGGAACGTTGCCGTGTCCAAATATTCGGACAATCAGGAGGCCGCGATCAGCCTGGCCATGTATCTGGCAGGCCCCGCGGGTCAGAAGCTTCGCGCGCTGAAAAGCAGCCACCTGCCCACCATCGCAACGCTTTATGACGACGCAGAGATTGCCGAGGAAACCCCGCTGATCCCGCGCTGGAAAGAAGTGTTCGAAAGCGCCGTGCCGCGTCCGTCTGCCCCGACGAAGGGCAAGTATAACGAAGTTTCGGCGAAATTCTGGTCGGCAGTCCATGATACGCTGGCTGGCAATGGCTCTGCCGCCGAGAACCTTGAAATCCTTGAACTCGATCTTGAGGATGTCAAAGGCTCAGAGTGGTAATCTGACCATCTGATAGCTCTGCGCATTCGGTCGGGCGTTCCTCGCGCCCGACCGTCATCGGCCACACACGGCCATGTCGAGGAGATTTTCAATGACCGATCAAACCCTGGCCGGTGCCAGCGGTCCAAGCCTGCAACAGCGCAGGCAACGGGCAGCCTTCTGGTTCCTGGCACCGATGCTTTTCGCGCTGTTTCTGGTGGCTGCCTGGCCGCTGCTGCGCACAATCTGGTTTTCGCTGACCGATGCAACGCTGTCCAATCTATACGGGGCCGAATGGATCGGCTTCGACAATTACCTTCAGGTTCGCACGCTGTCCTCGGGCCGGACGATCTATCGCGGTACGCTGGTCGATCCGGATTGGTGGAATGCGGTCTGGAATACCGTTCGCTTCTCGTTTGTCTCGGTCGCGTTTGAAACCGTCTTCGGCCTGATCGTCGCCCTGGTGATGAATGCCGAGTTCAAGGGCCGCAGCATCGTCCGCGCGGCCATCCTGATCCCCTGGGCCATCCCGACCATCGTTTCGGCGAAGATGTGGGGCTGGATGCTGAACGACCAGTTCGGGATCATCAACGATATCCTGCTGAGCCTGGGCCTGATCAGCCAGAAGATCGCCTGGACGGCCAGCCCGGATACCGCGATGACGGCGGTGCTGATCGTGGATATCTGGAAAACCACGCCCTTCATGGCGCTGCTGATCCTTGCCGGGCTGCAGATGGTGCCGCGCGATATCTATGAGGCCGCCCGCATCGACGGCGTGCATCCGGTCAAGGTGTTCTTCAAGATCACCCTGCCCCTGATCCGGCCCGCGCTGATGGTCGCCATCATCTTCCGCATGCTGGATGCGCTGCGCATCTTTGACCTGGTCTATGTGCTGACGCCGAATTCCTCGGCGACAAAGACAATGTCGGTGATCAGCCGCGAAAACATGATCGATTTTGACAAATTCGCCTATGGCGCGGCGCAATCGACTTTGCTCTTTGCCATCATCGCGATCTTCGTCAGCCTGTATATCTGGCTGGGCCGCGTCGACCTGTCCGGAGGGCGCAACTGATGCAACAGAACAAGCTTTTGAAAACCATCGGCTTTTACGCGCTGGTGCTGGTCATCATCCTGTTTTCGGTCTTTCCGTTCTACTATGCCATCGTGACCAGCTTCGCGACCGGCTCGCAGCTGTTCCAGGTGAATTACTGGCCGAAATCCTTCAACTGGACCAATTACGAATCCGTTCTGGGCAACCGCACCTTCCCGCGGGCCATCCTGAACTCTGTCTTCATCGCCAGCACGACGGTCGCCTTCTCGCTGCTGCTGGCCGTGACGGCCTCTTATGCGCTGGCGCGGGTCAGGTTCCGGGGACGCGGGTTGCTGCTGATGACCATCCTTGCGGTTTCGATGTTCCCGCAGATCGCCGTTCTGGCCGGTCTGTTCGAACTGGTCCGCTTTCTGGGCATCTTCAACACGCCCTGGGCAATGATCGTATCCTATGTGATCTTTACCCTGCCCTTCACGGTCTGGGTGCTGACCACCTTCATGCGCGATCTGCCGGTCGAGATCGAAGAGGCGGCCATCGTCGATGGTGCCAGCCCCTGGATCATCATCAGCAAGGTTTTCCTGCCGCTGCTGTGGCCCGCGCTGGTAACGACCGGGCTGCTGGCCTTTATCGGCGCCTGGAACGAGTTCCTGTTCGCGCTGACCTTTACCAGTTCGGAATCGCAGCGCACCGTGCCCGTGGCCATCGCCATGCTGTCAGGTGCCTCTGCACAAGAAATTCCCTGGGGTCCGATCATGGCGGCCTCGGTCATCGTGACCGTTCCGCTGATCGTCCTCGTCCTTATTTTCCAACGCAAGATCGTGGCGGGCCTGACCGCCGGCGGTGTGAAAGGCTGAACCCATGGCCAAAATTGAGCTGAAAAACGTCAAGAAATCCTATGGCGCCGTCGATGTGATCAAGGGCGTGGACCTTGAGATCCGCAAAGGTGAATTCATGGTCTTTGTCGGCCCCTCGGGCAGCGGCAAATCCACGCTGCTGCGGCTGATTTCCGGTCTGGAAGAGATCACTTCGGGCGATATGCGCTTTGACGACGAGTTGGTGAACAACCTGGTCCCGTCCGATCGCGGCATCGCCATGGTGTTCCAAAGCTACGCGCTGTACCCGCATATGAAGGTCTATGACAACATGGCCTTCGGGATGAAACTGGCCAAGGCCGACAAGGCGGAAACCGACCGCCGCGTCCGCGAAGCCGCCAAGATGCTGCAGATCGACCACCTGCTGGATCGCCTGCCCAAGCAGCTTTCGGGCGGCCAGCGTCAGCGTGTGGCCATTGGCCGGGCGCTGGTGCGCGATCCGCGTGTCTTCCTGTTTGACGAACCGCTGTCGAACCTGGATGCGGGGCTGCGGGTCGCGACCCGTCTGGAAATCGCCAAGCTGCATCACAGCATGGAAGACACGACCATGATCTATGTGACGCATGATCAGGTCGAAGCCATGACCCTGGCTGACCGGATCGCGGTTCTGCGCGACGGTCTGCTGGAACAGGTCGGCACCCCGGCCGAGCTTTACGAAAGCCCCAATTCGATCTTTGTCGCGGGCTTTATCGGGAGCCCCAAGATGAACTTCCTGACCGGCAAATTCGCCGAGGCGAAGGACTGCAAGACGCTGGGCATCCGGCCAGAGCATATCGATGTCGTCGCCGAAGGCTCGGGCGAATGGAGCGGCGAGGTCGTCCATGCCGAGGATCTTGGCTCGGACAACTTCCTCTTCGTCGAGATCGGGGCCGAAGAACCGCTTGTCGTGCGACAGCCCGGCAAGCTGCAGATCAGGCTTGGCAGCCATGTCTCTTTGCAGCCAAGGCCCGAGCATCTGCACCGTTTCGACTATAACGACGCGCCTATCCGCTGATCTTCCCGATCCGCTGACAGGCTTATCACGGCAATCTCCCCGCGGGCTTATTTCCGCGGGGCATTCTATAGGAGTGCTTCATGGCAATTCGCGTGACAGTGTGGAACGAAAACCTCCACGAGCAGGAAAACAAGATCGTCGCCTCGGTCTATCCCGACGGGATTCACGGCGCGATCGTCACGGCGCTGAACGGCGACGCCGGGATTTCGGCCAGCGCCGCGACTCTGCAGGAGCCCGAACACGGGCTGACCGAAGAAAAGCTGGCCGAAACCGACGTGCTGTTCTGGTGGGGTCACAAGGCGCATGGTGATGTCAGCGATCAGGTGGTCGAGCGTGTGTGCAACGCCGTCTGGTCGGGCATGGGCATGGTCTTCCTGCACTCGGCCCATTTCGCCAAGCCGTTCAAGCGGCTGATGGGCGGACCCTGCAACCTGACCTGGCGCGAAGCGGGTGAGCGCGAGCGTCTTTGGGTTACCTCGCGCAACCATCCGATCACCGCCGGCCTGCCCACGCATTTCGAACTGGAGAACGAAGAGATGTATGGCGAGCCCTTTGGCGTGCCGGAACCGCTGGAAACCGTCTTTCTCAGCTGGTTCTCGGGCGGGGAGGCTTTCCGCTCTGGCCTGACCTACAAGCGCGGTGCGGGCAATATCTTCTATTTCCGCCCCGGTCACGAAACCTATCCCACCTATCACGACCAGAATGTGCAGCGGGTGCTGCTGAATGCCGCGAAATGGGCCTATAACCCGGCCCCGCGCCTCAGCGATCCGAATGTCGCGCCGAATGTTCCCGTGACCGAGGCGCTGGAGCCGATCGAGGAACGCGGCCCCCGGCTGCATCAGGACGGCGAAGAGGGTTACCGGTAATGGATCCCGTTCGTCTTCTGATCCTGGGTACCGGCGGCATGGCGCGCAACCATGCCGAGGGCTTTGGCAGGATCCCCGGCGTCCAGATCGTCGCGGGCGTGGACACGCGGCCGGAACAGCTGGCCGCCTTCTGCGCGGATTTCGACATCCCGAACGGCTTTGCGACGCTGGATGAGGCGCTGGCCTGGGGCGAATTCGATGCCGTGACCAATGTGACGCCTGATGCCGCGCATTATCCCACGACCATGCCGCTGCTGGCGGCGGGCAAGCATGTGCTGTGCGAAAAGCCACTGGCCACGCAGGCCGATCACGCCGCCGAGATGGCCGAGGCCGCGCGGCGGGCCGGTGTGGTCAATATGGTCAACCTGTCCTATCGCAATGTCGCGGCGCTGCAAAAGGCCGCGCAGATGGTGCGCGAAGGGCAGATCGGCACGATCCGGCATCTGGAAGCCTCTTATCTGCAAAGCTGGCTGACGCAGCCCGCCTGGGGCGAATGGCGCAGCGAAAGCCAATGGCTGTGGCGCCTGTCCACCGCCCATGGATCCAAGGGCGTTCTGGGCGATGTCGGCATCCATATCCTTGATTTCGCGACTTTCATCGCGGGCGAGGATGCCGTGCAGGTTTCCTGCCTGCTGAAGACTTTCGACAAGGCGCCCGGCGGCAAGATCGGCGAATATAGGCTGGATGCCAATGACTCTGCCACCATGCAGATCGTGCTGGAAAACGGCGCCATCGGCACGGTCGCGGCCACCCGCTTTGCCAGCGGCCATCTGAACGATCTGCGGCTGCGGATCTATGGTGACACGGGCGGGCTTGAGGTCAGCTTTGAAAAGGGCGTCAGCCGCCTGCGCGCCAGCCTTGAACCCGACCTGCAAACCGCCGACTGGCACGAGATCGACACGCCGGAGGTCCAGCCGATCTATCCGCGCTTTATCGCCGCCATTCGCGGCGAAGGCCCGGCCGAGCCCGATTTCGCCCGTGGCGCGGCGCTGCAACGCCTGCTGGACCGAGCCGAGGATTCGGCGCATCAGAACGGCCTTCTGCTGCAGGTCTGACGGGTCAGGCCCGGTGCGGCTTTGCGTTGTGTCGCATGACGGCCTTGGATAAGGTCACGGCGCTGCCCCTTTCGGGGCGGCGTATTTCATGGACAGGATAGAGACAATGAAACTGACCACGTCTGGCAAGGTAAGTGTCGGCATGGCCAAATTCACGCGTCACACCTGCGCTGCGCTGGCCCTGACGGGCCTTGCCGCATTCGCCGCAGATGACGCGATGGCCCAGAACAGTGACATCCCCACGCTTTATTTCTCGGCCATTCCCGATGATGACGCGACCAAGCTGACCGAGCGCTTTTCCGGTGTCGCGGATTATCTTGAGGAAAAACTGGGCGTTCCGGTCGAATATATCCCGGTCAAGGATTATGCGGCCTCGGTCGTGGCGTTTCGCAATGACCAGATCCAGCTGGGCTGGTTCGGCGGCCTGACCGGCGTTCAGGCGCGGCTGGCCGTGCCCGGATCGCAGGCCATCGCACAGGGCGATGAGGATACGTCCTTCGTCTCTTATTTCATTGCCCATGACAGCACCGGGCTGGAGGAAAGCGATGAATTTCCGATGTCTGCCAAGGGGTTGAGCTTTACCTTCGGCGCGCAGACCTCGACCTCTGGCCGATTGTTTCCGGATTTCTACATCCGTAAGGAAACCGGCGAAGCGCCCGAGGATTTCTTTGCCAAGGTCGGCTTTTCCGGCGATCACGCCCAGACCTTGCGGCTGGTCTCGACCGGTGCCTATCAGCTCGGCGCGCTGAACTATACCGTCTATGACGACGCCGTGGCGCAGGGCCTGCCCGAGGTCGAGACGACCCGGATCATCTGGAAGACACCGCCCTATCCCGATTACAACTGGACCATTCGCGGCGATGTCGATGCCCGCTATGGCGAGGGCTTCACCCAGAAGGTCAAGGCCGCGCTGATCGGTATGGATGATCCCGACCTGCTGGCCTCATTCCCGCGGCGCGCCTTTGTCGCGACCTCGAACGAGGCCTATGAGCCCATCGTCCAGACGGGCCGGGAACTGGGCCTTCTGGACTGACCCGATGCTGCATCTGGATGGCGAAACCCTTGCCTATGGCAAGACGGTCGTTCTGTCGCAGGTGGATTTCCACCTGCGGCCGGGCGAGCGCGTCGTCCTGTTGGGCCGCAGCGGCAGCGGCAAGACCACGCTGCTGAGCGCGGCCTATGCACGGCTGGCCGACCAGATGTCCGAACAGATCGCGCTGGTCCCGCAGGAAACCGGGCTGGTGCCGCAGCTTTCGGTTTTTCACAATGTCTATATGGGTCGGCTGGACGCCCATGGCGCGGGCTATAACCTGCTGAACCTGATCTGGCCGCAAAAGGCGCAGCGGCGACAGATTGACGAGATCCTGCAGCAGGTCGGGCTTGAGGGATTGTCCCGCCAACCCGTCGCCGCCCTGTCGGGCGGGCAGAAGCAGCGGGTGGCGCTGGCCCGCGCGATCCATCGCGGCGGCAGCATTCTGGTGGCGGATGAGCCCGTTTCCGCCGTCGATGAACGCCATGCCGCGCAGCTGATCGACACTCTGGCCACGCGTTTCGGCACCATGCTTCTGTCGCTGCACGATGTCGCGCTGGCCCGCCGGGTGGCGACCCGCATCGTGGGCATCAAGGCCGGGCGGCTGATGATCGACAAACCCGCCGCCGAGCTGTCGGGGGAAGAGCTTGATGCCCTCTACCGTCCCTGATTCCCGCGCCCTGTGGCGGCCCGGACGGCTGGGCATTTCGCTGGGCTTCCTGCTGCTGGCCATCGCGCTGCTGCCTGTGGCGGATCTGGGCATTGCCGGGCACGACCCCTGGGGCGCGCTGTCGCGTATGGGCGCGGGGCTGCTGTCGCCGGATTTCGGGGCCATCACCGCGCTGGCCTATACTGCCGCGCTGACCGTCGCCTTTGCCATCTGTGGCGTGGCCGCGGGCGCGACGGCGGGATTTCTGCTGGCACCGTTCTATCACAGAGCGCCCGTCCGGCTGATCTGCGTCGCCATCCGCGCGATTCACGAGCTGTTCTGGGCATTGCTGCTGATGCAGGTGACCGGACTGTCCGCGACGACCGGCATTCTGGCCATCGCCATCCCCTATACCGGCATTTTCGCCAAGGTTTTCGCCGAATATCTGGATGAGGCCGACCCCCGGCCCGCCCGCGCCATATCCCCGTGCAGCGATGCGATATCGCGCTTTTTCTACGCCCGGCTGCCTTTGGCGGCACGGGAATTCGGCACCTATACCCGCTATCGGCTGGAATGCGCGCTGCGCTCCAGCGCGGTGCTGGGCTTTGTCGGGCTGCCGACGCTGGGCTTTCAACTGGATACATTCTTCAAACAGGGGATCTACGGGGCGGTCGCGGCCGTGCTGATCATCTATTACCTGCTGATCGGCACCATGCGGATCTGGATGCGCCGCAAGCTGGTGCCGGTCTATCTGGTCGCGGCTGTCGGCTTTCTGGCGACGCTGCACACGCCACCAATGGGACAGGGTGCGCTGATCCGGTTTCTGACGCAGGATATCGTTCCCGCCCCGCTGCGAAATGCAGACCTTGCCCAGCCCGCGACCTGGCAGAGTCTTGGCGACTGGCTGCAGATGCTGAGCGTGGATCAGGCGCTGCCGGGATTGGCGGCGACGCTGATCGTGGCCCAGCTGTCGCTGGTGCTGGCCGGGATCGTGGCGCTGATCGGTCTTCCGCTGATCCTGCGCCCCATCACCGGGCGATTTGGCGCGCTGCTGGGCCATCTGATGCTGGTGATCGGGCGATCGACGCCGGAATATATGCTGGCCTATATCATGCTGCAGGTCTTCGGGCCGTCGATGCTGCCTGCCGTAGTCGCGCTTGGGCTGCATAACGGCGCCATCATTGCACATCTGATGGGCCAGCAATCGCAGCATCTGGCGACCGGGCTGCGTCCCGATGCGCCCAGGGGGATCAGCCTCTACCTGTGGGAATTGCTGCCGCGGACCTACGGCAATTTCCTGGCGCTCTGCTTCTATCGCTGGGAAATCATCATCCGCGAATCCGCGATCGTCGGGCTTCTGGGCATCTCGACCATCGGCTTTTACATCGGCACTGCGATTCAGGAACTGCGCATCGACCGGGCCGTGTTCCTGCTGCTGGTGACGGTGCTGGTCACGCTGGCGATCGACGTGATCTCGCAACGGCTGCGCGCGCGGCTTGGGCTGGACCGGCTGTCCAGCCACGCCGCCACCAACCGCTGCTAGGCGCGGATCGTCCCGTCGCCGATCACCAGATATTTGAAGCTGGTCAGTTGCTCGGCCCCGACCGGGCCACGCGCATGCATCTTGCCGGTGGCAATGCCGATCTCTGCCCCCATCCCGAATTCACCGCCATCCGCGAACTGGGTCGAGGCGTTGCGCATCAGGATGGCACTGTCCAGCCCACGGAAAAAGCGATCCGCGACAGCGTCATTTTCCGTCAGGATCGATTCGGTGTGCTGGCTGCCATAGCGGCGGATATGGCCGATCGCCTCATCCACGCCATCGACCAGCTTTGCCGCAATGATCATGTCCAGAAACTCGCGCCCGAAATCATCGGGTTGCGCGAGAGTCGTGCCCGAAATGGCGGCCAGATCGCCGTCGGCCCGAACCTCGACCCCAGCTTGCAGCAGGTCGTCGATGATCGCCGCGCCGTTCTTGTCATAAAAGCCCCGGTCGATCAGCAGGCATTCGGCGGAACCGCAAATCCCGGTGCGCCGCGTCTTGGCATTCAACACCACCTTGCGCGCCTTTTCCGCATCGGCATCGGCATCGACATAGATGTGACAGATCCCCTCAAGATGCGCGAAGACCGGCACGCGCGCCTCGCGCTGAACCAGCCCGACCAGCCCCTTGCCGCCGCGCGGAATGATCACGTCGATCAACCCCTGAGCCTGCAGCATCGACGTGACGGCGGCGCGGTCGCGCGTGGGCACAAGCTGGATCGCGCTTTCGGGCAGCTTCGCCTGCCGCAATCCTTCGACCATGCAGGCATGGATCGCCTGAGAGCTGTGCAGGCTTTCCGAGCCCCCGCGCAGGATCACCGCATTGCCGGATTTCAGCGCCAGCGCCCCGGCATCGGCGGTCACATTCGGGCGGCTTTCATAGATGACGCCGATCACGCCGATGGGCGTGCGCACGCGGCGGATTTTCAGCCCGTTGGGACGATCCCATTCGCTGACGACCTCGCCCACCGGATCGCGCTGCGCCGCGACGGCACGCAGGCCATCCTCGATCCCGCGCAGCCGCGCCTCGTCCAGCATCAGCCGGTCAAGCATCGCATCGGACAGCCCCTTCTGGCGTCCGAATTCCATATCCTTCGCATTGGCCGCATGGATCTCAGCCGCGCGGTCGCGGATCTGATCGGCGGCAGTGGTCAGGGCCGCCGCTTTCGCCTCGGCAGGTGCCTGTGCAAGCTCGATGGCCGCGATTCGGGCGGCTTCGCCCATCTGCGTCACCAGCGCCTGTGCCTCGATCTCATCCTTCATGTCGCTCTCCTCAGTCTGGCGCCGCGTCAAACGCCCGTTTCGACGGCCTGCAAGGGTCGGCGCTCTGCTTAAACAGCTTTGCACCGAAACAGGAGTCCAAATTGACGATACGCTGTGCTGCGATCTAACCGCAAATCGCACCCCCCTTGCATCGTGAAGGTGGGCACGATGCCAGTGATTTGCCACCCGGGGCCACAGCTTTCGCCCGTGATCCTGACCTCGGCCCGCCATGGTCACTGCGGATATTCGCAGGGTGGGCGCATCGTCGATGGCTACCAGAGATTATTGTGAGCTTGGGTGGAAATGGCGCGGTTGACGGGGCTCGAACCCGCGACCCCCGGCGTGACAGGCCGGTACTCTAACCAACTGAGCTACAACCGCGCTATATCGTCGGGCGACAGGTGCAAGTGGCGCGGTTGACGGGGCTCGAACCCGCGACCCCCGGCGTGACAGGCCGGTACTCTAACCAACTGAGCTACAACCGCACACTCACCTTACCCGGCTGATCGCCCGCCGGGTGAGGGGCGGTTTACGCAGACACTGCGCCCCCGTCAAGGGCGCGTCACAAAAATTCGCGCGAAACCACGCGGAAAATGCGCGCCCCGCCGATCCTAGCGCGGAGAGCTGATCCGGCCGCCGCAGCAGGGCGCCGCCACCCCGGTCGTCATCGGCCCCGAGGTGGGCAATCCGCGCAGCACCCGCACCGCCAGCCAGCCAAAGGCCTGCGCCTCCAGCATGTCGCCATCCAGCCCGGCGGCCTCGACAGGCTCGACCGCCAAGGGCAAACTTGCCCGCAGCGCCGCCATGATGGCCGGGTTAT
Source organism: Paracoccus fistulariae (assembly GCF_028553785.1). NCBI lineage: Bacteria > Pseudomonadati > Pseudomonadota > Alphaproteobacteria > Rhodobacterales > Paracoccaceae > Paracoccus > Paracoccus fistulariae. The sequence goes on along the minus strand of NZ_CP067136.1, from coordinate 3,497,312 downwards.
GCCGTCCGCCCCCGCAGACCAGCACGGTTTCGGGCGGTGAGGGCAGCCATGTCATGCCTGCCGCGACGGATTCGGCCAGCGCCAGAACCAACGTCGCGGCCGCATCCGCATCGGGCAGTGCCGCCACCGCCCGCGCCAGCCCGTCAAACTGATCGCGATCCAGCGACTTCGGGGGGCGGCGCGCGAAATAGTCATGCCGCAGAAAATCCGCGACGATCTGGCAATCCGCCCGCCCGGCGGCGGCCAATGCGCCACCCTCATCCCGGGACTGTCGCAGCCGACTGCGCATCAGGTCATTGATCGGCGCATTGGCAGGCCCGGTGTCAAAGGCCAGGCAGGCGCCGTCGGCCTCTGGCGCCGGGGCGGACGGATCGACCCAGGTGATATTCCCGACGCCGCCGAGGTTCAGGAAGGCCACCGGCGCGGCAGGCAATCTGCCGCTTTCCGCAGCCCATTGCGCGCAGGCCCAATGAAAGAACGGGGCCAGCGGCGCGCCCTCGCCCCCCTGCCGCACATCCTCGGTCCGGAAATCCCAGATGACAGGGCGCCGCAGGGTCTGCGCAAGAACCGCGCCGCTGCCCGCCTGATGGGTGCCCCGCCCGCCAGGATCATGCGCCAGGGTCTGACCGTGATAGCCGATGACCTCCGCTTCGGGAAAATCCGAGGCAAGGTCCGCATGGCTGGCGACCGAGATATCGGCGGCATCCTGAACCCCCTCCTCACCCGGCCACTGCCCAAGCGCGGCATGCAGAACCGCCGCCTCATTGTCGGAATATGGTCGAAAGGCGCTGCGGCCGAAACCATGAATGCGCTGCCCGTCCGTATCGATCAGCGCGGCATCCACCCCATCCAAAGAGGTTCCGGACATCATCCCAAGCGCAATCATCGTGCTTTCCCTTCATCTCTGCAGCCGGTATATCCGCCCCGATCAGAAGGAAACAGCCCATGACCTATCAGCCCAAGTCCGATTTCCTGCGCGTGATGATCGAGCGCGGCTATGTCGCCGATTGCACCGATTACGAGGCGCTGGACAAAGCCCTGCTGGCGGGACCGGTGACGGCTTACATCGGCTATGATGCCACCGCGGCCAGCCTGCATGTGGGACATCTGCTGAACATCATGATGCTGCGCTGGTTCCAGAAAACCGGCAACCGCCCGATTACGCTGATGGGCGGAGGCACGACGAAGGTGGGCGATCCCTCGTTCCGCTCGGACGAACGCCCCCTGCTGGATGAGGCCGCGATTCAGGCCAATATCGACGGCATGCAGCAGGTTTTCGCGCGCTATCTGGATTACGGCGCGGATGCCGCGCGGATGCTGAACAATGCCGAATGGCTGGACGATCTGAACTATCTGACCTTCCTGCGCGACATCGGGCGGCATTTCAGCGTCAACCGGATGCTGTCTTTCGAATCGGTGAAATCCCGGCTGGATCGCGAACAATCGCTGTCCTTCCTGGAATTCAACTACATGATCCTACAGGCCTATGATTTCCTTGAACTGAACCGCCGTTACGGCTGTCAGTTGCAGATGGGCGGCTCGGATCAATGGGGCAATATCGTCAACGGGATCGACCTGACCCGGCGGGTGGATGATACGGTGATCTGGGGTCTGACCTCGCCGCTGCTGACCACCAGCGACGGGCGCAAGATGGGCAAATCGGCGGGCGGCGCGGTCTGGCTGAATGGCGATATGCTGTCGCCCTATGAATTCTGGCAGTTCTGGCGCAACACGACCGATGCCGATGTCGGCCGCTTCCTGAAACTGTATACCGAACTGCCGCTGGAGGAATGCGAACGTCTGGGCCAGTTGCAGGGATCCGAGATCAACGACGCCAAGATCCGTCTGGCCAATGAGGTGACGGCACTTCTGCATGGTGCCGAGGCTGCCGCCAGCGCCGAGGCCACCGCACGCGAGGTGTTCGAACAGGGCGGCGCAGGTCGCGATCTGGAGGTCGCCACCCTTCCCGCCTCGGCGTTACAGGATGGGCTGTCGGTCGCCCAGATGCTGGTTCAGGCCGGGATCACCTCGTCGGGGAAAGAGGCCAAGCGCCTGATCGCCGAAGGCGGGCTGCGGCTGAACAACGAACCCGTTTCCGACCCGCAGCACCCGGTGGATGCGGCTCTGATCGGTGACGGTCTGAAAGTTTCGGTCGGCAAGAAAAAGCATCGGATGCTGCGGATCGGCTAAGCGCCTGCGAAATGGCCGCGTTGCAAGGCCGTGACGCTGCGTCCCGCCGCTGGAATTGCGGGCGCAGAATTCCTAAGTTCCGGGCATGGGAGAGGACCACAAACTCGACCCGGAGACACAGGATATGTCACAGGACCAGAAAAAACCGCTGAGCATCGCCGAACGCAAGGCACAGGCCGAGGCTGATGCGATTCTGGCGCAGATGTTTGGTTATTATGCGCGCGAGGAATCCCCGCGCGCGGTCAAGACCGAATATGATGCCCCTTACGCCGCCTGACCGGCGGGCAGGATCACAAGGATTTCCGGGGGCGTCTTTCGCCCCCTTTTTGTTGCTCTGCACCCGCATCACCGCGCGAATGCGCCCGGATAGCCATTGGCGCGCAGCTGGTTCAGCGCCAGGATCAGCGCCCGCCGGTCCCGGAACGGGCCGGCCATGATCAGGCGCTTTGGCTGATCCTGATCGCGTATCCGGCCCTGTGCCACGCGATAGCCAAGCTGCGACAGGTTGCGGATGGTGATGGTCGCATTGCGATCATCGGCAAAGGCGCCGACCTGAACAAAGCGCGCATTGGGAGGGATCATTTCGGGATCAGGCTTTTGCGGCGCGGTCTTTGCGACACGCCGATCCGCGACAACGGATTCACTGGCTTTTTTCGCCGGTGCCCGCCGCGCCGGCCGTTCGGGGCTGACCGCCGGTCCGGCATGCTTTGCCGCCCCTTGCGCCTTTTCCTTTGCTGTCGACGCCCCCCCGGTCTTCGGATCTGCCATCTCGGCCATGGCGGTCTGATGTTCCGTCAAAAGCCGCCGTTTGGGCAGCGGCGCGCGCATGCCGGGGCACAGACCCTGCGTCACATCCGCCCCGATGATCGGAGAGGAGGACGTGCTTGGCACATAGCCCAGCTTTGCGCAAAGCTGGGATGATTGCGGCCCCGCCGCGGCAACCGCGGCCCTGACGGCCTCCATCGCCTGAACCTGCCGGGTCACGCGATCCTGCAGGGCGGTTTGCGCCGGTTCGATGAGGGGATCCTTGCGTTCCGGCATGTCGCGGCGATCCGAGGTCAGATCGCCATCGCGCAGCCCTTCTGCAAGGGTGGTCTGCAACAGCTCTTCCAGGCTTTTGGAAGGCGCCACTTCCTCGGCATCCGCAAGCGGTGTGGGGGGAAAGCCGCAGATCTGGTGACCGTCGCGATCCTGACGGGGCTGCCATTTGCCCATGTCGCGCAGAAAGACACAGCCCTGCGCGTCGATGAACTGTGTGCCCCGGTACGACAGCGGCACATCCTGCGGCCATGCAAGCAATGGCCACAGCGCCGCCCCCAGAAACACCATCAACGCCCGCATCACCCACCTTCGAATCGTCCCGTGGGTGACAGGAATAAGGCGGAATGCTGAAGCGCCGGTTAATCCGTCACTTGGTGCCGAACATACGATCGCCCGCATCGCCCAGACCGGGCACGATATAGCCGTGATCGTCCAGCCCATCATCCAAAGCGGCAGTGAAGATCGGCACGTCGGGATGGGCCTCTTGCATGCGCTTCACGCCTTCGGGTGCGGCCAGAAGGCACAGGAAACGCAGGTTTTTGGCGCCGCGCTGTTTCAGCATGTCGATGGCCGCGACCGAGGAATTTCCCGTCGCCAGCATCGGATCGACCACGATGGTCATGCGCGCATCCAGCCCGCCCGGAACCTTGCAGTAATATTCCACCGGCTGCAGCGTTTCGGGATCGCGATACAGCCCCACGAAGCCGACCCGGGCCGAGGGAATCAGTTCCAGAATGCCATCCAGCAGGCCGTTCCCTGCGCGCAGAATCGAGATCAGGGCCAGCTTTTTCCCCTCTAGCGTGGGCGCGTCCATTTCCGTCATCGGGGTTTCGATGCGGGTGGTGGTCAGCTCTAATTCGCGCGTGACCTCATAGGCCAGCAGCAGGCTGATTTCGCGCAGAAGCCGCCGGAACCCCGCGGTCGAGACGTCTTTCTGGCGCATGATCGTCAGCTTGTGCTGAACAAGCGGGTGGTCAATGACGGTCAGGTGGTTGGTCACGGGAATTCCTTTCTCAGCCGGTCGCGCGTTGCCTCGTCGCAAAAGGCCGCCTCGGCGGCCCAGCGGTTGATTTGCACGAACTCGGTATCGCCCCAGCCAAAGGTTTCCGCAAGCCGGTCATATTCCTGACGCAAGGTCGTGTGGAAAAAGGGCGGATCGTCGGTCGAGACGGTGACCCGCACCCCCGCATCCGCCAGCCGCGCGATCGGGTGGCTGGCCAGATCCGGATAAACGCCAAGCGCGATATTCGAGCCGGGATTGACCTCCAGCGTGATTTCGCGCTGCGCCAATTCGCGCACCAGTGCCGGATCCTCGATGGCGCGGACGCCGTGGCCAATGCGGCTGACGCCCAGATCCAGCGCCTGACGCACGCTTTCGGGGCCGACCCATTCGCCGGCATGGCAGGTCAGGCCCAGACCGGCCTCGCGGGCGCAATCAAAGCTCCATTGATAATCGGTGGCCTTGCCATTGGTTTCCTGACCTGCCAGCCCGAAACCGGTCACCCAGTCCCCTGCGGTTTCCGCCGCGCAGATGGCGGTTTTCCTGGCCCGTTCATGCCCCAGATGGCGCAGGGGCGTGACGATGGCTCGGCTGTCGACGCCCTGAGCCCGGCCGGCCTCTGCCGCCTCGGTCATGGCGGCCAGATAGTCGCGCCATGCCTGCAAATCGCCGCCACCGCAGAACTCGGGTGAGACGAAAAGCTCGGTATAGATCACGCCTTCCTCGGCGCTTTGGGCCAGAACCTCTGTCAGCAGGCGGGCATAGTCGCGCGGCGTTTTCAGCACGCTGGTGGCGTCGTCATAACAGCGCAGGAAATCATCGAAATCGCTGTAGGAATAATGGCCCTGCGCGTCGAACACCCCGCTGAGGTCGATCCTCTTCTCGGCCGCGATGCTGCGGATGAAATCTGGCGGCGCCGCGCCTTCCAGATGCAGATGCAGTTCGATTTTCTTCATAGGAATGATGTTCCCCTGTAGGTCGCAGGAAGGCCAAGATGCGCCATGACCGAGGCGCCGATATCGCTGAACGCAACATGACCGATGTCGCGCGCGCCCAGACCATGCCCCAGAACCGGGACGCGTTCGCGGGTGTGATCGGTGCCGGTCCAGCTGGGATCATTGCCATGATCGGCGGTAAAGATCGCCAGATCGCCGGGGCCCAGCGTCTCAAGAAAGCGGCCGGCCACGCCGTCGAACCATTCCAGCTGCGCGGCATAGCCTGCCACATCGCGCCTGTGGCCGTAATTCGTGTCGAATTCGACGAAATTGGCAAAGGTCAGGCTGCCGAACTCTGCCTCTTTGCCCAGACGGATCAGATGTTCGCCCAGATCGGCGTCGGATTTGCCCTTGTGCAGATGGGTCACGCCGCGATGGCTGAAGATATCGCCGATCTTGCCGATGGCATGGGTCACGCGTCCGGCGGCGCTGGCAATGTCCAGAATCGTGTCCTGCGGCGGCGCGATGGCGAAATCGCGACGGTTCGAGGTGCGGGTGAACTCGCCCGGCTTTTCGCCGATAAAGGGGCGCGCGATGGCGCGACCGACCTTCATCTGATGCAGCATGGGCGCGATGCCTTGGCACAGATCGATCAGGCGTTGCAGGCCGAAATGGTCTTCATGCGCGGCGATCTGCAACACGCTGTCGACCGAGGTATAGCAGATCGGCCAGCCGCTGCGGATATGTTCGGCCCCGAAATCCTCGATCACCTGCGTGCCCGAGGCATGGCAATTGGCCAGAATCCCCTCGGTCCCGGCCAGTTCGCAGATCCGGCGGGTCACCTCATCGGGAAATGCGGGCGTGGTATCGGGGAAATAATGCCATTCCCAGGGCACGGGCACGCCCGCCATCTCCCAATGGCCCGAGGGCGTGTCCTTGCCCGGCGAGATCTCGGTCGCGGCGCCCCAGATGCCCTGCGGCGTGGCGCCAAGGCCCGGCGCCGTGGCCCCGGAGGCAAGATCGATCGCCGCGCCCAGCCCCAGACGGTCCAGATTGGGCATCAGCAAGGGTCGGGCCCTGGCGATATGGCCGACGGTATTCGCGCCGGTATCGGGCACATCGCCGCAAAAGAACTGGTCGGCATCCGGCGCGCCGCCAATGCCGACACTGTCCATGACGATCAAGAAGGCTCTGGCAGAGGTCATGTCATATCCTCAGGTTATTTTCGCACGGACCAGCGGTCCCGGCTGACAGCGCTCACCGGTCTGATAGGCTGCCTGAACCGCGGCGATGGCGATATCCGCCGCGATATCGTCGGCGGCATGGACAATGGCAAGGGGCCGGTCGGGACCGACAGGCTCACCCAGTTTTGCCAGATCGGAGAGGCCGACCGAGGGATCTATCCGCTCGCCCGCCTTGACCCGACCGCCGCCAAGGGCCACGACCGCATGCCCCAATGCCGTGACATCGATCCGGGTCACATGCCCATCAGGGGCGGGCACCGGACGCGCGACAGGCGCGCGGGGCAGATGGGTCTCCGGATCATCGACCAGACCTGCGGGACCGCCCTGCGCCGTGACCATCTGGCCAAAAATCTCTGCCGCGCGGCCATTTTCCAGCAGCGTGACCAGATCCCGTGTCCCCTGCCCCGCCACCGTCAGGCATTCCTGCGCCAGCGCAAGGCTCAGATCCCGCAAGGCGCCGGTCTTGCCCCGCAAGACGGCAATCGCCTCGGCCACTTCCAGCGCGTTGCCCGCGCTGCGCGCCAGCGGCTGATCCATATCGGTCATCAGCGCCGCCGCCCGGCATCCCGCGCCATTGGCCGTCGTGACCAGCGCCTGCGCCAGGTCGCGGGCCTGATCCGGGCTGCGCATGATCGCGCCGGATCCCACCTTGACGTCCAGAACCAGCGCATCCGGCCCCGCCGCCAGCTTCTTCGACAGGATCGAGGCGGTGATCAGGTCAATCGATCCGACCGTGCCGGATTCGTCCCGAATCGCGTAAAGGCGGCGATCTGCCGGGGCCAGATCCCCCGTGGCCGAGACGATGGCACAGCCCACCTGCCGCACGACCTTGCGCAAACGATCCTCGGTCAGGTCGCAGTCAAAGCCGGGAATCGCCTCCAGCTTGTCCAATGTGCCGCCGGTATGGCCCAGCCCACGACCCGAGATCATCGGCACAAAGACCCCGCAGGCGGCCAGAAGCGGCGCCAGGATCAGGCTGACCGTATCGCCGATACCGCCGGTCGAATGCTTGTCCACCACCGCGCCCGGCAGATCCCAATGCAGCACATGCCCCGAATCGCGCATGGCCCGCGTCAGGGCGACCCGCCCATCCTCGCCCGTGCCGCGCAGCAGGACCGCCATGGCGAATGCCGCTGCCTGCGCGTCGCTGACCTGACCGTTCGCCAGCCCCTCGGCGATCAGCGCAGCCCCCGGCCCGTCCAATCCACGCCCATCGCGCACCGCCGCGATGACATGTCGCGGATCGCTCATCAGACCTTGCTCATGTGATCTTGATCGAAGCGCCCCGGCAAAAGCTGGCCGATCGTCGTTTCCAGCAACGCGCCCCCGGTCGTGGCCAAGGTCACCGGCGTATCGCCCGCGCCGAATTCCGCCAGTTTCTGGCGGCACCCGCCACAGGGCGGCACCGGGCTGGGCGAATCCGCGATCACCGCAACCTCGACCAGCGTGGTTTCACCGGCGGCGACCATGGCGGCAATCGCGCCCGCCTCGGCGCAGGTACCCTCGGGATAGGCCACGTTTTCCACGTTGCAGCCGCGATAGACTGCGCCCGAGGCACCACGGATCGCGGCCCCCACCTTGAACCGGGAATAGGGCGCATAGGCAGCCTCGCGCACATCGCGGGCGGTATCCAGAAGTGACAATGCCATTCTCCCTGTCCTGTTGAATGAGTTTTGCGCGCTGGCCCTGTTGAACGCAAGCCGAACCCGCCTGTTCCCCGCCGGAGAAATGGTTTAACGGTGAACTAAAGTGAAATCGGAGGGGCAAATCATGGAAGACCGCAGGCAGGACAGCGCCAGACAGGATGCGCTTGATTATCACGAATTCCCGCGCCCGGGTAAGTTGGAGATCCGGGCGACCAAGCCGATGGCGAATGGCCGCGATCTCAGCCGTGCCTATTCGCCGGGCGTCGCTGAAGCCTGTCTGGAAATCAAGGCCGACCCCACCAATGCAGCGCGCTTCACCTCACGCGGGAATCTGGTGGCGGTGGTCAGCAATGGCTCTGCCGTTCTGGGGCTTGGCAATATCGGTGCGCTGGCCTCGAAGCCGGTGATGGAGGGCAAGGCGGTCCTGTTCAAGAAATTCGCCAATATCGACTGTTTCGATATCGAGGTGAACGAATCCGATCCCGAAAAGCTGGCCGAGATCGTCTGCGCGCTGGAACCCACTTTCGGCGCCATCAACCTTGAAGACATCAAGGCCCCCGATTGCTTTATCGTCGAACGCCTGTGCCGCGAACGGATGAATATCCCGGTTTTCCATGACGACCAGCACGGCACCGCCATCGTGGTGGGCGCGGCGGCCACCAATGCGCTGCATGTCGCCAAAAAGAAATTCGACGAGATCAAGGTCGTCTCGACCGGCGGCGGCGCGGCGGGGATCGCCTGTCTGGACATGCTGCTGAAGCTGGGCGTGAAGCGCGAAAATGTCTGGCTTTGCGACATTCACGGGCTGGTCCACAAGGGACGCCACGAAGACATGACTGAACAGAAGGCGGCCTATGCGCAGGATACGGATCTGCGCACGCTGGATCAGGTGATCGGCGATGCGGATCTGTTCCTTGGGCTGTCGGGGCCGGGCGTGCTGACCAGCCAGATGGTGGCCAAGATGGCCGACCGGCCGATCATCTTCGCGCTGGCGAACCCGACGCCGGAAATCCTGCCCGACGATGCGCGGTCGGTGAAACCGGATGCGATCATCGCAACGGGCCGCAGCGATTTTCCCAATCAGGTCAACAACGTCCTGTGCTTCCCCTTCATCTTCCGCGGGGCGCTGGATGTGGGCGCGACGACCATCAATGACGAGATGGAACTGGCCTGCATCGAAGGCATCGCCGCGCTGGCGCGTGCCACCACCGCGGCCGAGGCCGCGGCAGCCTATCGCGGCGAGACGCTGACCTTCGGGCCGGAATATCTGATCCCGAAACCCTTCGATCCGCGCCTGATGGGCGTCGTCTCTTCGGCCGTGGCGCGCGCGGCGATGGAATCGGGCGTGGCCATGCGGCCCCTGCCCGATGTGGATGCTTATAAGCGCACCCTTGATGGCTCGGTCTTCCGCTCGGCCATGATCATGCGCCCGGTCTTCGAGGCCGCCGCCACCGTCGAACGCCGCATCGTTTTTGCCGAAGGCGAGGATGAACGCGTGTTGCGCGCCGCCAACGCGATGCTGGAGGAAACCACCGATGTGCCGATCCTGATCGGCCGTCCCGATGTCATCAGCGTGCGCGCCGAACGCGCGGGCCTGCCGATCCGGCCCGAGCGCGATTTCGAGATCGTGAACCCCGAAAACGATCCGCGCTATCGTGACTATTGGGAAACCTATCATCAGTTGATGGCCCGTCAGGGCGTCAGCCCGGATATTGCCCGCGCAATCATGCGCACGAACACCACGGCCATCGCCTCGGTCATGGTGCATCGTGGCGAGGCGCACAGCCTGATCTGCGGCACCTTTGGCCAATATAGCTGGCACCTGCGCTATGTGCGCGAGATCCTGGCACGGGGCGGTCTGCACCCGGTCGGGGCGCTGTCGATGATCATTCTGGAAGACGGCCCGCTTTTCATCGCCGATACCCAGTGCCACAACGATCCCACCCCGCATCAGATCATGGAAACGGTGGTCGGGGCCGCGCGCCATGTCGGCCGCTTTGGCGTGACCCCCAAAATCGCTCTGTGCAGCCATTCGCAATTCGGCAATCTGGATACCTATACCGGGCGCAAGATGCGTGATGCGATGGCGCTGCTGGATCAGGGCAATGTCGATTTCATGTATGACGGCGAAATGCATGTCGATGCGGCGCTGGATCCGGCCCTGCGCGAACGGATCTTCCCGGGATCGCGGCTGGAGGGGGTGGCGAATGTGCTGGTCTTCCCGGGCACCGATGCGGCATCCGGCGTGCGCAACGCGCTGAAGATGCGCGCCAACGGGTTGGAGGTCGGGCCGATCCTGATGGGCATGGGCAACCGCGCCCATATCGTCACGCCCTCGATCACCACGCGCGGCCTGCTGAACATGAGCGCCATCGCCGGCACCCCCGTCGCGCATTACAGCTAAGACAGCGGATGGGGCGGTGACGGATCGCCCCCGCCCGCCGGGCGAAAAGCCCCCGCCCGCGCAAAGACGGGTTGCGCCAGCCCGCCTGCTTGCGGATTATCTTCGCAACAGGGGGACAGGGCGCATGAGTTACAGCGATATCTATGCCGCGTGGCAGGCCGATCCGGAAGCGTTCTGGATGGAACAGGCCGATCTGATCGACTGGGACCGCAGGCCCAGCCGCGCCTATTTCGATCAGGGGCCGGTGGGGGAATGGTTTGCCGATGGGCTGCTCAATACCTGCTGGAATGCCGTCGATCGCCATGTCGAGGCCGGGCGCGGCGATCAGATCGCGATCATGCATGAAAGCCCGGTGACGCTGTCCACCAAGGGGATCACCTTTCGCCAGTTGCGCGACCGTGTCGCCCTGCTGGCCGGGGCGCTGCGCAAACAGGGCATCGGCAAGGGCGACCGGGTGATCATCTACATGCCGATGATCCCCGAGGCGTTAGAGGCGATGCTGGCCTGTGCCCGTCTGGGCGCGGTGCATTCCGTGGTTTTCGGCGGATTTGCGGCGCATGAACTTGCGGTCCGGATCGACGATTGCCAGCCCAAGGCGATCATCGCGGCCTCTTGCGGGATCGAGCCGGGGCGCGTGGTGCATTACAAGCCCCTGCTGGACGCGGCCATTGATCAGGCGGCGCATAAGCCAGAATTCTGCGTGATCTTTCAACGCGAAGAAGAGGTCGCCGGTCTGGTCGAGGGGCGAGATCTCAGTTGGCACGGGTTTCAGTACGGGGTTGAACCGGCAGATTGCGTGCCGGTGGAAGGCAACCACCCGGCCTATATCCTCTACACATCGGGCACGACCGGCCAGCCCAAGGGCGTGATCCGACACACGGCGGGCCATCTGGTCGCGCTGCACTGGTCGATGAACAATATCTACAACATCCACGAAGGCGACCGGTTCTGGGCGGCCTCGGATGTCGGCTGGGTCGTGGGGCACAGCTATATCTGCTATGGCCCGCTGCTGGCAGGTGCCACCACGGTCGTCTTCGAGGGCAAGCCCGTCGGCACGCCCCATGCGGGCGTCTTCTGGCGCATCATTCAGAATCACCGGATCAAAAGCTTTTTCACCGCCCCCACGGCGCTACGGGCGATCAGGCGTGAGGATCCGGATGGCGAATGGATCCGCCGCTACAAGCTGCACGAGTTGCAGGCGCTGTTTCTGGCCGGTGAACGCGCCGATCCGGAAACCGTGACATGGGCGCAAAAGCATCTGGGCGTGCCGGTGGTCGATCACTGGTGGCAGACGGAAACCGGCTGGGCCATCGCCGCCAATCCCATCGGGATCGAGATTCTGCCGACGAAACCCGGCAGCCCCTCGGTCCCGATGCCGGGACATGACGTGCAGATCCTGGATGAAAGCGGCCAGCCCGTGCCCCCCGGCACGCTGGGCGCCGTGGCCATCAAGCTGCCCCTGCCTCCCGGCACCCTGCCGACCCTGTGGAACGCGGAAGACAGGTTCCGCAAAAGCTATCTGGACCGGTTCCCCGGCTATTACGAAACCGGCGATGCAGGCTATATCGATGCGGATGGCTATCTGTATATCATGGCGCGCACCGATGACGTGATCAATGTCGCGGGCCACCGCCTGTCCACCGGCGCGATGGAAGAGGTTCTGGCCAGCCATCCCGATGTGGCCGAATGCGCGGTGATAGGCGTGGCGGACAACCTGAAAGGCCAGCTTCCGCTGGGCTTTCTGTGCCTGAAAAGCGGTTCGCAGACGCCCCATGACCAGATCGTGCAAGAGGTCATCACGATGGTGCGCGACAAGATCGGCCCGGTCGCGGCCTTCAAGACCGCCTGCGTGGTGGACCGCCTGCCCAAGACCCGATCCGGCAAGATCCTGCGTGCTACCATGGCCAAGATCGCAGATGGCGAGGAGGTGAAAACCCCCGCCACCATCGACGATCCGGCGATTCTGGATGAGATCAGATCGGCCCTGAACTCGGTCGGCTATCCGGCAGGCTGAAGCCGCTTAGCCCAGATCGGCACCCAGCCCCTGCATCAGCGGCATGAAGTCGGGGAAAGAGGTGACGATGGGTCCGCCATCATCGACCGAGACCGGCTGCTCGGTCGCAAGGCCAAGCACCATGAAGGACATGGCGATGCGATGGTCCAGATGCGTGACCGCCGTACCGCCGCCCGGCACCTTTGCCATGCCGTGGACGGTCATGCTGTCGGAAGTTTCCTCGACCGTGACGCCATTCGCCTCCAGCCCGCGGGCCATGGCATCGATCCGGTCGCTTTCCTTGACCCGCAATTCGGCCACGCCGTTCATCACCGTCTTGCCCTCTGCAAAGGCAGCAATCACCGACAGGATGGGAAATTCGTCGATCATGCTGGCCGCGCGATCGGCGGGCACGCTGACGCCTTTCAGGGGGCTGTGGCGGACCATCAGATCGGCCACCGGCTCGCCACCCTCATCGCGCTGGTTCTCGAAGGTGATATCGGCCCCCATTTCGATCAAGGTCGTATAAAGACCGTCGCGCGTCGGGTTGCGGCTGACGCCCGGCACGCGGATCTGAGATCCCGGCACGATCAGCGCCGCCGCCACCGGAAAGGCCGCGCTGGAAGGATCACGCGGCACCGCCACCGGCTGCGCGGTCAGCTCTGCCCGTCCGCTCAGGGTGATGACATGGCCTTCTTCCGTGGTCTCCGTGCGGATCCGGGCGCCGAACCCCGCCAGCATCCGTTCGGAATGGTCGCGCGTGGCCTCGGCCTCGATCACCACGATATCGCCGGGCACGTTCAGCCCGGCCAGCAGGATTGCGGATTTGATCTGGGCGCTGGCGACCGGCGTTCGATATGTCAGCGGAAGTGGATCGGCCGCCCCCCTGATGGTGATGGGCAGGCGCCCGCCCTCTCGCGCGGTGATCTGGGCGCCAAACAGCGCCAGCGGATCGGTGACCCGCGCCATCGGCCGACGCGACAGGCTGGCATCGCCGCTGAAGGTCGCCGTGATGCCGGTGGTCGCCATCGCACCCATGATCAGCCGCACACCCGTTCCCGAATTGCCGCAATCGATCACGCCTTCGGGGTCCGAAAACCCACCGACACCCACGCCATTCACCGTCCATTCCCCCGGCCCGTGGCGTTCGACCTTCGCGCCGAAAGCCGCCATTGCCTTGGCCGTATCCAGCACGTCCTGCCCTTCCAGCAAGCCGGTAATCTTCGTCTCTCCCACCGACAGCGCCCCCAGAATCAGCGCCCGATGGCTGATGGACTTGTCGCCCGGCACCTGCGCGATCCCGGTCAGCGGACCGGAGCGGCGAGAGGTCATGGGAATGGGCTGATCGGAATGGGACATGGCGACACCTCGTATTTGCCCCTGCCTTTTATCGCTACCACCCGCCTGCCGCCACCACCTTCGTGAGCCTTCCGCAGCCACCGCCTAAAACGCCACCATGATGGACGGGAAAGCGATGACAGAACTGGACGCGCTGATCGCGCTGGCGGATGAGCAGCGGGCCGAACAGATGGCGCAATATCACAAGATCCCGCGCCGCTATCTGGGTGTCACCACGCCGCAAATCGACGACTTGGCCCGGACATGGCGCGCGCAGCGTGACCTGCCATCGCGGCTGGATCTGGCGGACAGTCTGTGGCGCAGCGACATCCACGAGGCCCGCATCGCCGGTGCCAAGCTGCTGACACAGGCGCGGATCAGACCGGATGAGGACGCATGGGCGCTGATCCGGTCATGGCTGCCCGATTTCGACAGCTGGGCCATCGCCGACAGCGTGATGAGCGCGGGGCAGAAACGGCTGGTCGCCGATCCGGCCCGTCTGGATCAGGTCGAAACGTGGTTACAAAGCGACAACATGTGGATCCGCCGCGCCGCGCTGGTCGGCACGCTGCCCTGGGCCAAGATGAACAACCCGAAACCGGACGATCTGGCGCGGCGTGACCGCATCCTTGGCTGGGCGGCGTCGCTGGTGGATCAGCGCGACTGGTTCATCCAGAAAGCCATCGCCTGGTGGCTGCGCGATCTCTCGAAACGCGACGCGCCCCGCGTGACGGCCTTTCTGGCCGAATACGGGGCGCGCATGAAACCCTTCGCCCGGCGCGAGGCCGCGCGGCTGATTCAGGACCGGTAAACCTCGATCGTCGGCAGATCTGTCAGCGATACGCCCAGCAATTGCAGCGCTGGCAGAGACACCTGCGAGCCACTGCCCTGCCCCTCCAGCGGGATCAGATCGACCTTGGCCGACTTGCCATTGGCCGGATTGACGATCCGCCCGATGCCACGCTCCTTGACCAACGGCGTCTTGATCCAGAAGCCGCCCTCACTGGGATTGCCAAGCGATGCAACCGTGCTGCCCAGCTTGCGCTCGGCCACCTCGGCGGGCTTTGCCGCCGCCGCGCGCTGCTCGGCCGTGGTCGTATCCAGTTGCGCCGCCGTCGCGCGCGCGGCCGGTCGCGGCGCGGGCGCGCGGGTGATCGCCGTGGCAGCCGCCACCTGCTCGGGCGTCAGATCCGTTTTCGGCGCTGCCGCCGCTTTCTGCGTGGCAGGACGGCTGGCAGTCGTGGTCGCCCCCGGCGTACAGGCAGCAAGACCCACGGCAACAGCCGCCATCGCCAGCCCGGTGCTTAGTCTTCGCATCTTCATCCTCTCAGATCCGCGATTTCCGCCAGCCTAACCCCTGCGACAAGACAGCGCCACTGGCAGTCGCGTGATCGGCGGAACTTGTGCCCGCGCCCCCTCACCCCCTATATAAAGCCCATGGATCACGCAGCCGCCGCCCCGCTTATCGACCCTTTCGCCCGACCGATCACCTATCTTCGGGTCTCGGTGACCGATCGCTGCGATTTCCGCTGCGTCTATTGCATGGCAGAACATATGCAGTTCCTGCCCAAGGCCGAATTGCTGACACTGGAAGAGCTTGACCGCCTCTGCACCACCTTCATCGGTCTGGGCGTGCGCAAGCTGCGCATCACCGGGGGCGAGCCGCTGGTCCGCCGCGGCATCATGGGCTTCTTTCGCAATATCTCCCGTCATCTGGGCGATGGGCTCGACGAATTGACCCTGACGACCAATGGCAGCCAATTGGGCCGTTTCGCCACCGAACTGGTCGATTGCGGGGTGCGTCGGGTCAATGTCTCGCTCGATACGCTCGATGCTGACAAATTCGCCCGGATCACCCGCTGGGGACGCCTTCAGCAGGTGCTCGACGGCATCAGCAAGGCGCAAGAGGCCGGGCTGCGGGTCAAGATCAACGCCGTCGCGCTGAAAGGCGTCAATGATGACGAACTGTTCGATCTGGTGACATGGTGCGGCGATCAGGGCCACGACCTGACCTTCATCGAGGTCATGCCGATGGGCGATCTGGGCAATGAGGACCGCCTCGACCAATATTGGCCGCTCTCTGATCTGCGCAACCAGCTTGCGACCCGCTACAGCCTCGTCGATCTGGCAGAGCGCACGGGCGGCCCGGCACGCTATGTCCGGCTGAACGAAACCGGCCAGAAGATCGGCTTCATCACGCCCCTGACCCATAATTTCTGCGAAAGCTGCAACCGCGTCCGCGTGACCTGCACCGGTGAACTCTACATGTGCCTTGGCCAGGAAGACCGCGCCGACCTGCGCGCCCCCTTGCGCAGCAGCGAAGAGGATCAGCCGCTGCGCGATGCCATCCGCGCCGCCATCGCCCGCAAGCCCAAGGGCCATGATTTCGACTATTCCCGCCAGACCGTCAGCGGCCAGATGACCCGCCATATGAGCCATACCGGCGGCTAGCCTTACCGACCAAAAGACTATTCTCCAACAATCTCACGGCATTGGGCAACGGCAGCTTGCAGGCTCTCGCCTGTCAGGGCCTGCCCTGATGCTTCGACGCGACGAATGAAAGCGGCCGTTTCATTATACAGATCGTATCGCTGAAGACCGCTTTTGCATTCGGCGATCTCTGCGGCGATCTTCCGTTTTTGCACCTCGACCCAGGCTGCGGCCTCAGAGTCACGAACCATTTCCGCCGCCTGCTCGCGCTCTTTGTCGGCCAGGTAAGATTTTCGTTCGCCGTTCAGAAAAACGAACCCGACCGCCAAGATCATCATGCAAGCGGCAGCAATCAGCAATTGAAGAAGTTTCTGCATATATGCTCCGCCTAGAATTTCTTCTTTGCAAAAATATCCTCGGGGGTCCGGGGGCAGACAGCCCCCGGCTTATTCCGCCGCCGTCGCCGCCTCTTCCGCTTCGATCTGGCGCGCCCGCTCTTCCACCAGTTCCACGATGTGATCAATCATCTGATCGTTGGACATCTTGTGGCTCTGCTTGCCCGCCATATAGACCATGCCGCTGCCCGCACCGCCGCCGGTAAAACCGATATCGGTCATCAGCGCCTCGCCCGGCCCGTTCACAACGCAGCCGATGATCGACAGGCTCATCGGGGTCTTGATATGCTCCAGCCGCTGTTCCAGCTTTTCGACGGTCTTGATCACGTCGAACCCCTGCCGCGCGCAGGACGGGCAGGAAATGATCTGCACCCCCCGGGTCCGCAACCCCAGAGATTTCAGGATCTCATAGCCGACCTTGACCTCTTCGACCGGATCGGCCGACAGGCTGACGCGGATCGTGTCCCCGATCCCCATCCACAGCAGATTGCCCAGACCGACCGCCGATTTCACCGTCCCCCCGACAAAACCGCCGGCCTCGGTGATTCCCAGATGGATCGGCGCATCCGTCGCCTCGGCCAGCTGCTGATAGGCCGCCGCCGCCAGAAACACGTCCGAGGCTTTCACACTGATCTTGAATTCGTGAAAATCGTTATCCTCAAGGATCCTGATGTGATCCAGCCCCGATTCCACCATCGCGTCAGGACAGGGCTCGCCGTATTTTTCCAGCAAATGCCGCTCCAGCGATCCGGCATTCACACCGATTCGCATCGAGCAGCCATTATCCCGCGCCGCCTTGATCACCTCGCGCACGCGCGCCTCGTCGCCGATATTTCCCGGATTGATCCGCAAACAGGCGACGCCAGCCTCGGCGGCCTCAATGGCGCGTTTATAGTGGAAATGGATATCGGCCACGATCGGCACCGGGCTTTCGCGACAGATCTCGCGCAGCGCCCGTGTCGTCTCCTGATCAGGGGCCGAGATCCGCACGATATCCGCCCCGGCCTCGGCCGCGCGGATCACCTGATCCAGCGTGGCGCGCACGTCATGACCATTCGTATTGGTCATGGTCTGCACCGAAATCGGCGCATCCCCCCCAACAGGGACATTGCCCACCATGATCTGGCGGGATTTCCGCCGCTCGATATTGCGCCAGGGACGGATCGGGTTCAGCGACATGGACGACCTCCGGGTTCGGCCTTGCAGATAAGCCATCAGGGCAGGCACGGCAACCGCCCCACGGCTCTTTGATCTGCTCAGCCCGCGCCCAATCCCAGGGCCGCCATGGCCAGAGGCAGGCAATCGCGCGGCAGCATGACCAGCATCGGCCCCTCGATCTCCAGGGCAACAGGTCCCTCGGCCCTGTTCGAGGTTCCAACCCGCCCGTCGGGCGCGAAGTCCAGCCCGTCTATGGGCCAGAACAGCCCGGTGCTGCGCCCCCGCGACGGGCCCATCGGGTACAGCGACACCCGCGTCCCCTCTTCCAGCGGCAGTTCGATCCGGGGCGGCGCGACAAATACCAGATCATCCGACCCCAGCATCAGCACAGATGACCATTCCTGCCGGACCAGCACGGTCAAGGCCGCCAGCGTGTGATCCAGCCGCAAGCCCGTAAAACCAACCGCAATGACGAAGGGGGCCGAAATCCGGCTGAGACATTTTTCGAAATCGGTGCTGTCCTGTTCGGCGACCTCGACAATCCGCCCGGGCGCAAGCGCCGCGCGCGCCTTACCGCCAAGGCTGTCCAGATCGCCGATCACCCAATCGGGCATCAGTCCCAGATCCAGCAGATGATCCGCGCCCCCATCCGCCGCGACCACCAGCGGCGCGACGGCCATTGCATCTTCCAGATCACGACGCGCGACCGGCCCCCCCCCGACCACGGTCACACCGCGATCCGAGGTGACCATGATCTCACTCATTCGCCGCGCCCGATCCCGGTAAAGATGCGCTTCAGCGGCAGAATCCACAGAATCCCAAGCCCGACATAGACCAGCAGCTCAGCCCAGATCGGCAGCCGCCCCCAACGGGCATCCATCCAATTCACCAGGCTCACCGCCACAACGATATAGGCCGGAAGCCCCAGAACCAGAATCAACAGCGACAATCGCTTCTTCGTTTTCAGATCCAAGCGCCCCCGCCTTTCTTCTTTGCTCAAATATCCATCCAGGCTCGATGCCCGAAACCCCGGTTTCAGGAAAAGCGGGTGAGTGATCTTGGCGCCCGGTCAATCCGCGAAAGGATCGGTCACCAGAATCGTATCGTCCCGCTCGGGGCTGGTCGATAGCAGCGCGACCGGGCACTGGATCAATTCCTCGACGCGGCGCACATATTTGATCGCGGCGGCGGGCAGGTCGGCCCAGCTGCGCGCCCCGGCCGTCGATTCGGACCAGCCATCCATCTCTTCATAGATCGGCGTCACTTTGGCCTGCAATGCGGCGGCCGTGGGCAGGTAATCGTAATGCTGTCCGTCGATCTCGTAACCGACGCAGATCTTCAGCGTCTTGAAACCGTCCAGCACGTCCAGCTTGGTCAGCGCAATCCCGTTCACGCCCGAAATCGCACAGGTCTGGCGCACCAGAACCGCATCGAACCAGCCGCAGCGGCGCTGACGCCCGGTCACGGTGCCGAATTCATGCCCCCGCTCGCCCAGACGCTGCCCGTCGGCATCGTTCAACTCGGTCGGGAAAGGCCCTTCGCCCACGCGGGTCGTGTAGGCCTTGACGATGCCCAGCACGAAATCGATCGCGCCCGGCCCCATCCCTGTGCCAGAGGCCGCCATGCCCGACATCGTGGTCGAACTGGTCACATAGGGATAGGTGCCGAAATCGATGTCCAGCAGGCTGCCCTGTGCGCCCTCGAACAGGATGCGGCGTCCCGATTTGCGCGCATCGGCCATGATCTTCCAGACCGGCTGCGCATAGGGCAGCAGCTTCGGCGCGATCTCCTGCAGCTTCGCTTTCAGCGCGGCGCGGTCGATCGGTTCGGCGCCCAGCCCCTGACGCAGGGCATCGTGATGCGCCAGCAGGCGGTCAAGACGCGCGTCCAGCGTCTCTTCATCGCCCAGATCGGCGACACGGATGGTGCGGCGGCCGACCTTGTCCTCATAGGCAGGGCCGATGCCGCGCCCGGTAGTGCCGATCCTGGCCTTGCCTGCTGCCTCTTCGCGCAGCTTGTCCAGATCCTGGTGCAAGGGCAGAATCAGCGGCGTATTCTCGGCGATCATCAGATTCTCGGTCGAAATCTTGACGCCCTGACCGGACAGCTTGTCGATCTCGGCGAAAAGCGACCAGGGATCCAGCACGACACCATTGCCGATCACCGCAAGTTTGTTCTCGCGGACGATCCCCGAGGGCAGCAGCGACAGCTTGAACACCTTGTCGCCGATGACCAGCGTATGGCCCGCATTATGCCCGCCCTGAAACCGCGCGATCACATCGGCACGTTCGCTGAGCCAGTCAACGATCTTGCCCTTGCCCTCGTCGCCCCATTGCGCGCCGACTACCACCACATTGGCCATGACGGTCCTTCCATTCCCCGAAAAACGTCCGCGGAATGATCTAGCGCAATGGGCAGTCGGGGAAAAGCGGGGAATTCAAAGCGCGACGGCAAAAGGGGGCTCTGCCCCCAGCCCAGCCGCCCCCTCGATGGGGGCGACTGGGCTTCCCCCGGGATATTTTGACACACAAGATGGGGGAGAGGTCACCAATGCGGCGGGCGCTGGTCGGCCAGAGGGATCGCGCCGGATTCCGCATCGGCCTGTTGTTCGGCGGCATGGCGCCACAGCATGTCGACGCGGCGGGTCAGGCGGGCGATCTCGCCATCCTGACGGGCAATGACCTCGTTCAGCTCTTCTGTCAGGCGCGTCAGATGGGCCACCGTCTCCTGAAGTTGCCGGATTTGGGCATCGTCATTTTCCCCCGGGTTCTTGTTCATTGCGCCCCCTTCCGCTAGAGCAGCCACGGATTGGCCGGAGAGGCGCAGGACCATGGCGAAAGATCAGAAAAAACAGCCCCGCCCCAAGGCGGAAACGCCCAAGGGCTTTCGTGACTATTTTGGCGCGGATGTCACCGAACGCAAGCAGATGCTGGATCGGATCGCCGCAGTCTATCATCGCCACGGCTTCGATCCGCTGGAAACCAGTGCGGTCGAGACGGTCGATGCCCTGGGGAAATTCCTGCCTGATGTGGACCGGCCGAATGCCGGTGTATTTGCCTGGCAGGAAGAGGCGGTGCCGGGCGGCGGTTCGGGCGACTGGCTGGCGTTGCGCTATGATCTGACGGCGCCGCTGGCGCGCGTAGCCGCGCAGTTCCGCAATGATCTGCCCAGCCCCTATCGGCGCTATGCCATGGGACCCGTCTGGCGCAACGAAAAGCCCGGGCCGGGGCGGTTCCGGCAGTTCTATCAATGCGATGCGGATACGGTGGGCAGCGCCTCGGTTGCCGCCGATGCCGAGATCTGCGCGATGCTGGCGGATGCGCTGGAGGCCGTGGGCATTGCGCGCGGCGATTATCTGGTCCGCATCAACAACCGCAAGGTTCTGAACGGTGTGCTGGAGGCCGCGCAGATCCTGCCCGATCAGGCCGATGACGTTCTGCGCAGCATCGACAAGTTCGACAAGGTCGGTCGCGACGGCGTTCTGGCGCTGCTGACCAAGGGGCGCAAGGACGAGAGCGGCGCCTTTATCGACGGGATCGGGCTGGATGAGGCGCAGGCGGCGCCGGTTCTGGCCTTTCTGACCTCGAAAGGCGCGGATAACGCGGCGACGCTGGCGAATTTGCGGGCGGCTGTTGGCGGCTCGGCCATTGGCGGCGACGGGGTTTCGGAACTGGCCCAGATCGCGGAGATGCTGGCGGCGATGCAGGTCGGCGCGGATCGGGTGGTGATCGACCCGTCCATCGTGCGTGGGCTTGGCTATTATACCGGTCCGGTCTTCGAGGCCGAACTGACCTTTGACATTCTGGATGAAAAGGGCCGCAAGCGGCAGTTCGGCAGCGTCGCCGGCGGTGGGCGCTATGACGGGCTGGTCGAGCGGTTTACCGGACAGAAGGTGCCCGCGACGGGGATCAGCATCGGCGTTGACCGGTTGCTGGCGGCGCTGCGGGCCAAGGGGCTGGCCGGGCAGGAAACGCAAGGGCCGGTGGTCGTCACCGTCATGGATCGCGACCGGATGGCCGATTATCAGGCGATGGCCGCGGATCTGCGCGCCGCTGGCATTCGGGCCGAGGTTTATCTGGGCAATCCCAAGAATTTCGGCAACCAGTTGAAATATGCCGATAAGCGCGGTGCGCCGGTGGCCATCATTCAGGGCGGGGATGAGGCAGAGCGCGGTGTGGTACAGGTCAAGGATCTGATCCTTGGCGCAAAGATCGCCGCCGAGGCCAGCCATGAGGAATGGAAGGCGCAACCCGCCCAGACCGAGGTTGCGCGCGCCGATCTGGTGGCCGAAGTCCGGCGGATCCTGGGATGATCGCCAAGCGCGACAAGCAATTGATCGGTCAGAGGCTGCTGGAGGGGTTCCGCGCCGCCGGGGCGCAGGAGGTTGCGCCCGATCTGCTTTTGCCCGCCGGGACGATGCTGGATGTTTACGGCGAGGATATCCGCGCCCGCGCCTATGTCACGCTGGACCCGATCCGGGGCGAGGTGATGCTGCGCCCGGATTTCACCGTTCCCGTGGTCCAGTTGCATATGGAAAGCGGGGCAGAGCCTGCCCGCTACTGCTATCTGGGCGAGGTTTTTCGCAAGCAGGACATGGGCGACCTGCGCCCCGAAAACCCGCGTGACAATGAATATCTGCAATGCGGCTTCGAGCTTTTCGCCCACGATGCGGATGCGGATGCCGAGGTCTTTGCCCTGTTTCACCGGCAGTTGCAGGGCTACGGGCTGCAGGCGGAAACCGGTGACATGTCGCTGCTGATGGATGCGGTGCGGGGGATGCCGCTGCCGCAGGCGCGGCGCGATGCGCTTTTGCACCATATCTGGCGGCCGCATCGGTTTCAGCGCCTGCTGGATCGGTTCTCGCGGCCTGCCCGGCCGCTGGTGCTGGCAGAGGATGATGTCGTCTGGTCGGGGCTGCGCGGCGCGGATGAGATGGCGGCAAGGATTGCGCGGCTGCAGGCGGATCGCGATGAGCCGCCCCTGCCCGCCGCATGGTCCGCACGGTTGCAGAAATTGTTCACGCTGCGTGGATCGGCACCCGAGGCGATGCAGCAATTGCGTGATCTGTCTGCGGATTTTCCGGCCATCGCGCCTGCCGTCGCGCGCATCGAAGCGCGGTTTGCGACGATCGCCAGAATGGGGATCGATCCCGCGACGATCATCTTCGATGCCAGCCATGGCCGTGCGACCATGGAATATTACGACGGTTTCACCTTCAGCTTTCTGGCCGCGCATGCGGATTGGCCGCCCGTCGCCTCGGGCGGGCGCTATGATGCGCTGATGGCGGTTCTGGGCAAGGGGCGTACGATTCCGGCCGTGGGCGGGATCATCCGGCCCGGCCTGGTCGCGGAACTGGAGGCTGTGCGATGATCCGCCTTGGCGTGCCCTCGAAGGGGCGGTTGATGGAGCAGAGCTTCGACTGGTTCGCGGATCGCGGGGTCCGGCTGTCGCGCAGCGGGTCGGATCGTGACTATGCCGGTCAGGTCGAGGGTGCCGAAGATGTGGCGCTGGTGCTGCTTTCGGCGGGTGAGATCCCGCGCGAACTGGCCGCCGGGCGGATAGAGCTGGGGGTGACCGGGACCGATCTGGTGCGGGAAAAGCTGCCCGGCTGGGCCTCGGATCTGATCGAGATCGCGCCGATGGGATTTGGCCATGCCGATCTGATTCTGGCCGTTCCGGCCTGCTGGCGCGATTGCCGGGATCTGGACGATCTGACCTCGATCGCGCGGGATTTCCGGGCCGCGCATGGCATGCGCCTGCGGATCGCGACGAAATATCACCGGCTGGTTCGGGCCTGGCTGTCGGAGCATGAAGTCGCGGATTATCAGCTGGTCGACAGCCAGGGCGCGACCGAGGGGACGGTGGCAAATCAGACCGCCGAGGCGATTGCCGATATCACCAGTTCCGGCGCGACCCTACGTGCCAACAACCTGAAAATCCTGTCGGAAGAGCCGATCTTGCGGTCTCAGGCAACGCTTTACGGCAATCGCCGCGCGGCGGGGCCGGAGATGGATCGGTTTCTGGCCCAGCTTGGGGTGGCGGGCTGAGGCAGGGGGCTTTCGCCCCCGGCCCTTTCAGGGCCTCCCCCAAGGATATTTTTGCAAAGAAGAAAGGGCCTGTCAGAGGCCCGTCTTAGAGACCCACGAGAGCGCGGGCGAATTCCTGTGCGTCGAAGGCATCGAGATCGTCGATCTGTTCACCGACGCCGATGGCATGGATCGGCAGGCCGAAGCGGTCGGCTAGGGCGACCAGAACCCCGCCGCGCGCGGTGCCGTCGAGTTTTGTCATCACGAGGCCCGAGACATCGGCGAGTTTCTGGAACGTCTCGACCTGATTGAGCGCGTTCTGGCCCGTGGTCGCGTCCAGCACCAACAGCGTATTATGCGGGGCCGAGGGGTCTTTCTTGCGGATGACGCGGACGATCTTGGCCAGTTCTTCCATCAGGTCCTGACGATTCTGCAGGCGCCCGGCCGTGTCGATCATCAGCAGGTCGGCGCCATCGGCCTCGGCCTTGCCCATGGCGTCGAAGGCGAGGCTGGCGGGGTCCGAGCCCTGGGCCGCGACCATAACCGGCACGCCCGCGCGCTGGCCCCAGACCTGAAGCTGTTCGACGGCTGCCGCGCGGAACGTATCGCCTGCGGCAATCACAACGGATTTTCCGGCGGCGCGGAACTGGCTGGCCAGTTTGCCAATGGTGGTGGTCTTGCCCGCGCCATTGACGCCGACGACCAGCACCACCTGCGGCTTTTTCGGATAAAGCGGCAGCGGGCGAGCCACGGGGGTCATGATGCGGGCGATTTCGGCGGCCAGAAGTTCCTTCAATTCGGTCACGGAAAGGCGGCGGCCCATCCGGCCCTCGGCGATATTGGCGGTCACGCGCAGGGCGGTTTCGACGCCGAGATCCGCCTGAACCAGCATATCTTCAAGCTCTTCCAGCATGTCGTCGTCAAGGGCGCGGCGCGGTTCCTCCACAGGGCTTTCGCTGCGGCCGAAAAGGCGACCGACCAGACCCGGGGTCGGTGGCGGCACGACCTGTTCGGCTGGCGGCGGGGGCGCGGCATCGGGCTGTTCGGTCGCGCCGTCCGAGACGATATCGTCAAGCCCATCACCGATCTTCGATGAAGAGCGGGTCAGCCGCTCGCGCATTTTGGTGAAAAACGACATATCCGCTTCCTTCTGATCGGGCCGAACCTAATCATTGCGCCGCCCGAGGGGAAGCCCGCAGCGGCATGGCCGGGCGATCTGGTGGGAAAAGGGGGCCGCAGCCCCCTGATCAGTTGTCGGCGCGCATCTGGCGGAAGGCCTGTGCCAGATGTTCGGTCGATGGGTCATGATCGGGCGAAGCCTCGCCTTTCAGCAGCGGTTCGACCTTCAGGGCCAGTTCCTTGCCCAGTTCGACCCCCCATTGATCGAAGCTGTTGAGGCCCAGAATCACGCCCTCGACAAAGACGCGATGTTCGTAAAGCGCGACGATCTGGCCCAGCGTATAGGGCGTCAGTTGCGGGATCAGCAGGGTGGTCGAGGGGCGGTTGCCCGGGAACACACGATGCCGGGCCTGACGGTCCAGTTCCGCGCCGCGAAGGCCCTTGGCCTCCATCAGGGCGCGGGCTTCATCGAGGCTGCGGCCACGCATCAGCGCCTCGGACTGGGCCAGGCAATTGGCGGCCAGAAGGATGTGGTGATGGGCCAGTTCATCCTCGTGACCGCGGGCGGCCAGGATGAATTCGCAGGGCACCGGCATCGTGCCCTGATGGATCAATTGATAGAAGGCGTGCTGGCCATTGGTGCCGGGCTCGCCCCAGACCACCGGGCCGGAGGGCAGCGTCAGGTCCGATCCGTCCATGGCGACGCGCTTGCCATTCGATTCCATCTCAAGCTGCTGGAGATAGGCGGGCAGGCGCATCAGCCGGTTGTCATAGGGCAGGACGGCGCGGGTCGGATAGCCGCAGATCTGGTGGTGCCAGATGCCGACCAGCGCCAGCAGCACCGGCAGGTTATCGGCCAGCGGCGCGCTGCGGAAATGGGCATCCATCGCCGCACCGCCCGCCAGGAATTCGTCAAAGCGATCCGGCCCGATGGCCAGCATCAGCGACAGCCCGATCGGGCCCCAGACCGAATAGCGCCCGCCGACCCAATCCTCGAAGCCGAAGACGCGGGCCTCATCGATGCCGAACTCGCCGGTCTTATCCACGGCCGAGGACAGCGCGGCGAATTGCGCCGCCGGGTCGCTGAGCGTTTTGGCCATCCAGTCGCGGGCCGTCTGGGCATTGGTCATCGTTTCGATGGTGGTGAAGGTTTTCGAGGCGACGATGACCAGCGTCGTTGCCGGATCCAGACCTTTCAGCGTATCGGCGATATCGGCGCCATCGACATTGCTGACGAAATGCGTGCGCGGCCCGTCGTGATAGGGCGCCATGGCCAGCGTTGCCATATAGGGTCCAAGATCCGATCCACCGATGCCGATATTGACCACATCGGTGATCTTGCCCCCCTGCCCCGCAAAGGCGCCCGAGCGGACGTCATTGGCGAAGGCTGCCATCCGGTCATGCGTCTGGCGGACCTGTGGCATGACATCCTGACCGTCCACAGACACGCTGCCCGACAGATTGCGCAGCGCCGTATGCAGCACGGCGCGGCCTTCGGTTTCATTGATCTTTTCGCCGCCGAACATGGCCTCGCGCCGGGCCACGACATCCGCATTGCGGGCAAGATCCAGCAGCAGATCACGGGCATCGGCGTCGATCATGGTCTTGGACCAGTCGAACAGCAGCCCGTCAGCACGGGTGCTGAAGGCGGTCGCCCGGTCGGCGTCCGCGTCAAACAGCGAGGTGATGCTTGTGTCGCCCTGCGCCTGACGGCAGGATTTCAGCCGGCTCCAGATATCTGTCATGTCGGAAATCTCCTACAGCCTATTCGGCCCAGTGAACGGTCGCGTTATCAAGAAATGCCCGGATCGGCGCCTGCATCGGGTCCAGCTTGACCGCGCGTTCCAGCGTCTCGCGCTTTTCCGGGCCCATGATCAGAAGGTGGATATTCATCGAGTTTTCCAGCGCCGGGCGGGTCAGTGTGATGCGCGGCTCTCCGGCGCCCTCGGCATGGATGGGCATGACCAGCGGCGCCTCCGATCCCATGGCATCTTTCAGCTGCGCCGCATCCGGGAAGAGGCTGGCCGTATGCATGTCATTGCCCATGCCCAGCATGGTCGCCGTGATCGGGAAATGCGGCTTCAGCGCGGCGATCAGCTTGTCCTGCGCCTCTTCCGGCCGGGCATCGCCGGTATAGAGGTCGATATATTGCGCCCCGGCTGCCTTGTCCTTCAGCAGGTGGCGGTGCAGCAGGCGGCTGTTCGAGCGGGTGTGATTGCCATCGACCCAGCGTTCATCGCCCAGAAAGACGGTGACGCGATCCCAGTCCAGATCGGTCCCGCTCAGCGTCTCAAGAACCGGAACCGGGGTCGTACCGCCCGGCAGGCACAGGCTGGCGCGGTCATTCACGCGCAGGCTCTGCCCCAGTTCCGAGGCCAGACGATCGGCCAGCGACAGCGACAGCATCTCTCGGTCGGGATATTCGATGAATTCCATGCTCATGCGCGGATCTCTCTCCAGCGGCGGTTATCGCGATGCATCAGGCGCAACGCCTCTTCCGGGCCCGAAGATCCCGAATCATAGGGCTCGGGCCGGGTCTTGCTTTCGTCCCAGGCATTGATGATCGGGTCGGTCCAGGCCCAGGCGGCCTCGACCTCGTCGCCACGCATGAACAGGGTCTGATTGCCGCGGATCACATCCATGATCAGCCGCTCATAAGCGTCGGGCATATCGGCGCCTTCCGGGCCAAGCGCATCGGCGAAGGTCATGTCCAGAGGCACCTGAACCAGACGCATGCCGCCCGGGCCGGGTTCCTTGATCATCACCTTCAGGTTCATCCCCTCATTCGGCTGCAGGCGAATGACCAGTTCATTGGCCTTAGGCGCGCCCGAGGTGCCCGCATCCTCAAAGATCGAATGCGGCGGTTCCTTGAAGGTGATGGCGATCTCGCTGGTGCGGGCGCGCAGCTTCTTGCCGGTGCGCAGGTAGAAGGGCGTGCCCTGCCAGCGCCAGTTGGAAATACGCACCTTCATCGCGACATAGCTTTCGGTGCGCGAATCGGGATTTTCGGAATCCACCAGATAGCCGTCACTTTCCTCATCCGCCTGATATTGCCCGCGCACGATTTCGGTGGCCGAGACAGGCTCAAGCGCGCGGATCACCTTCAGCTTCTCATCGCGCACGGCATCGGGATCGAAGTGATAGGGCGGCTCCATCGCGATCAGGCACAGCAGCTGCATCATGTGATTCTGCACCATGTCCCGGATCGCGCCGGACTTGTCGTAATAGCTGCCGCGCCCGGCGACACCCACGGTTTCCGCCACGGTGATCTGCACATGGTCGATATATTGCGCGTTCCACAGCGGTTCGAACAGGATATTGGCAAAGCGCACGGCCATCAGGTTCTGGACCGTTTCCTTGCCCAGATAATGGTCGATCCGGTAGATCTGTTCCTCGACGAAATACTGCGCCAGCATCTTGTTCAGCGCCCGCGCGCTTTCCAGATCGCGGCCGAAAGGCTTTTCGACGACAATCCGGCTTTGCGCGTCGGCAATGCCGTTTTTTGCCAGCCGTTCAGCGATATCGCCGAAAAGCGACGGCGCGACCGAGAAATAGAAGGCATGGATCGCGCCCTTGCGCATCCGCGATTTCAGATCCTTCCAGCCGCCCGTTCCCTTGGCGTCGATGGGAACATAGCCCAGCAGCGGCAGGAATCTGGCCAGTTCCGGATCGGATTTGTCGACACCCCCGAACTCGACAATGGATTTGGCCGCTTCGGAGCGGAATTCCTCGTCGCCCTGATTGGTACGCGCAGCGCCAATGATCTGCGCCGTGTCGGGGATCTGGCCCGCGACAAAGCGGCGGAAAAGGCCCGGGATAATCTTGCGATGCGCCAGATCACCGGTCGCCCCGAAAATCACCAGATCAAAATCATCCACTGGAATGACGCGAGAGACCATGCTGTCCTCCATTTCGTCAGCACTTTCAATTAAAGTGCTTGTTAGCGTTAACGGCAATATATTTCAACCTCTGACCGCCTTTGCCAGCCTTGGCAGGCGGGATCGCTTTAACATCTGCTGTACATCCAGGTCGCCTCCCATCCGGGTGGCCTTGCCCTGCGCGGCCTGCACCGCGCGCAGGACCTGTTGCGGATCGCCTTGGTAAAGCTGCAGAAGGAAAGCGTCGGGATGGATCGCGCGCAACCCCAGCTGCCGCATCAGGTGCTGGGGAAAATCGCGCAAATTCGCGGTGACGATCAGGGCGGCATCGCCTGCAAGCGCGGCCTCGACCACGTGACGGTCGGCGGGGTCGGGAAAGTCCAGATCAATGGTCCGAATGCCGTCATCCGGCATCGCCGCATCCGGGAAATGCAGGTTCAGCAAGGCAATCTCGGCCCCCGCGATCTGATCCTGATCAGGCCCAAGCCGCGCCGCAGCATGACGCCATTCCGACAGGATGCGCGCCGACCACAGGGGATGGAAAAGCCCCGCCTGCGCGCAATCGATCAGGATTTCGCGCAGGATGGTGGGGAACAGGACATTGGCATCCAGAACGGCGCGCATCAGTCCAGCCTGAAAAACAGCGCCTTGAGATAGCCGGTTTCGGCCAGTTGCGGCAGGGTCGGATGATCCGGCCCGGCCTGCCCGCTGTGGATCAGGACAGGCCGCCGCCCGCCGCGCCCGATACCGCGGGCAGAGACATTGCGGAACTGCGTCAGATCCGCCGCATGGCTGCAACTGCACAGACCCAGATAGCCGCCCGGCGTCACCAGAGGCGCGGCAAGTTTCGCCACCCGCTCATAGGCGCGCAAGCCAGCCTCCAGCGCGGATTTCGAGGGTGCGAAGGCCGGGGGGTCGCAAATGACAACGTCGAATTGCCGACCATCCGCCGCCAATTGCTCCAGCGCCTTGAACGCATCCGATTGCAGGACCGTCAGCCGATCCTCGGCGCCCATGGCCCGCGCCCCGCCCTGCGCCAGGTCCAGCGCCGGGGCGCTGCCATCAACGCAGGTCGCGCGATCCGCGCCCGCCGCCAGCATTGCCAGCCCAAAGCCGCCGACATGGCTGAACACGTCCAGCACCTCGCCCTTGGCCACCAGCCGCTGTGCGAAGGCATGGTTGGGTCGCTGGTCATAGAAAAGCCCGGTCTTCTGCCCGCCCATCACATCCGCCAGATAGGTTGCGCCATTCATCTGCACCGGCACCGGGCCGGTGGGGGCTGTGCCGCGCAAGACCTCGGTCCGCTCGGCCAGACCCTCAAGGCCGCGCGTCCGCCCCTGCCCGTTCAGGATCACGGTCGAAACGCCCGCAACATTGGTCAGCGCGGCGGCGATCTGATCGGCCATGGCATCGGCCCAGGCGGCGTTGGGCTGCATCACCGCAACATCGCCGAAACGGTCGATGACCAGCCCGGGCAGGCCGTCGGCCTCGGCATGGGCCAGCCGATAGAAGGGCGCATCATATAGCCGCGTCCGCATTTGCAACGCCCGCGCCAGCCTGTCGCGCAGCCAGTCCTCGTCGATCACGGCGTCCGGGGACAGATCCATCACGCGCGCCACGATCTTCGAATCGGGATTGACCGTCACCGTGGCCAGCGGCCGACGCTCGGCATCCTCCAGCAGGGCGAAACTGCCCGGTGTCAGCTTGCGGGTCCGCCGGTCCAGAACCACCTCATCCTCATAGACCCAGGGAAAGCCGTGACGGATCGCCTGAGGGCGTGATTTCGGGCGCAGCCGGATGACGGGACGTTCGCTCATGAAGTGTATCCTTTCCCGATCCGCTGTGACACGACGCCAGCGCAGGCACAAGCGCGCCCGTTCGGTGGCTGCGGGAATAATCGCGTGACACTGGCGTTGAAATCAGCCCAACATGTAAGTATTACTTGATGTGTTAACGCTAACGGCGTATGTCAGACATAAGCTAGGGGAGCCAGACTGATGAGCCTTCACGCCACCATTGACCGTGTTACCGACCGTATTCGCACCCGTTCCCAGTCCAGCCGGGATTCATATCTGAAGAAAATCGCCCGCGCCGCCGAGGAAGGCCCGCGCCGCGCGCATCTGTCCTGCGGCAATCAGGCCCATGCCTATGCGGCCATGCCCGACAAGGACGAAATGGCCACCACGCGCAAACCGAATATCGGCGTGGTCACGGCCTATAACGACATGCTGTCGGCCCATCAGCCCTACGAGCGCTACCCCGACCTGATCCGCAAGGCGGGGCATGCCGCAGGCGCCACGGTGCAGGTGGCGGGCGGGGTTCCTGCCATGTGCGATGGCGTGACCCAGGGCCGTGCAGGGATGGAGCTGTCGCTGTTTTCGCGCGATGTCATTGCCCTGGCGACCGGCGTGGCGCTGTCGCATGATTGTTTCGATGCGGCACTTTATCTGGGCGTCTGCGACAAGATCGTGCCGGGTCTGGTGATGGGCGCGGCCACCTTCGGTCATATCCCCGCCGTCTTTCTGCCCGCCGGTCCGATGCCCTCGGGCCTGCCCAATGACGAAAAATCCAAGGTCCGGCAGCAATTCGCTGCGGGCGAGGTCGGGCGCGACGCGCTGATGGCGGCCGAGATGGCCTCTTACCATTCGCCCGGCACCTGCACCTTCTATGGCACCGCCAACAGCAACCAGATGCTGATGGAATTCATGGGCCTGCACCTGCCCGGCAGCAGCTTTGTGAACCCCAACACACCGCTGCGCGACGCCCTGACCACGGCCGGGGTGGAACGCGCGGCGGCGATCACCCGGCTGGGCAACGACTATCTGCCCGCAGGTGAAATTCTGGACGAAAAAGCCTTCGTCAACGGCATGGTGGGCCTGATGTCCACGGGCGGCTCGACCAATCTGGTCATGCATATCCCGGCCATGGCGCGTGCTGCGGGCGTGTTGATCGATATCGAGGATTTCCACGACATTTCGGAAGCCGTGCCGCTGATGGCGCGGGTCTATCCGAACGGGCTGGCCGATGTGAACCATTTCCACGCGGCCGGCGGCATCGGCTATATGATCGGTCAGCTTCTGGATGCGGGCCTGCTGCATCCCGACGTCAAGACGATCAACGGCACCGGCCTCGATGGCTACACGGCCGAGCCCAAGCTGGAGGGGGCGCGGGTCCGTTGGGATGACGGCGCGCGCGAGACGCTGAACGACAAGATCCTGCGCCCGGCCTCGGACCCCTTTGCGAAGACCGGCGGTCTGAAACAGCTGGAAGGCAATCTGGGCCGTGGCGTCATCAAGGTCAGCGCCGTGGCCCCCGAACGCCATATTATCGAGGCCAAGGCCCGCGTCTTCAGCGATCAAGAGCAGGTGAAAACCGCCTTCAAGAACGGCGAATTCACCGAGGACACGATTGTCGTCGTCCGCTTTCAGGGGCCGCGCGCCAATGGCATGCCGGAACTGCATTCGCTGACGCCGATCCTTGCCGTGTTGCAGGATCGCGGGTTGAAGGTCGCGCTGGTCACCGATGGCCGCATGTCGGGCGCCTCGGGCAAGGTGCCTGCCGCTATCCATATCTCGCCCGAGGCCTCGGTCGGCGGACCGCTGGCACGGGTCCATGATGGCGATGTGATCCGGCTGGATGCGGTGATGGGGGTGATCGAGAACCTCAACGACACGTTCGACGACCGGAAACCCGCGCCCTTCGACGGTTCGCACAGCGCCGAGGGCATGGGCCGCGAAATGTTCGCCGCCTTCCGCGCCGTGGCAGGCCCTGCGACCGAAGGTGCGGGCGTCGTCGTCTGAGCCATGGCGATCCGGCCAGCCGTTGCGATGTCAGCGGCTGGCCTCGGCCTCCAGAACCGCCAGCGCCTCTGGATCGTCAGGCGCGTATTTCAGCAGCTTCCGCGCCACGCGCCGCGCGGCCTCGACCTGATTGCGGTTCCGGCATAGCAGAAGAAGGCCGCGCAGCCTGTCCGAGCGGGCGTTCCGAGGCACCATCTCGGCGCATTTCTCATGCAGCTTTATGCCTTCATCGATGTCGCCCATGGCGATCTTCAAACTTGCCAGTCCATTGACGATGGCGGCCGCATCAGGGGATTTCTGATAGGCCTCGACCATCATCTCATGCGCTGCGGCGAGCCCCTGAGTAAAACGGATCCCGCGCGCCAGTTGCACGACGAAACGCAGGTCGTCGGGATAGTGTTGCAGCCCTTGACGACCCAGCCGAACAACGGTCGCCCAGTCCTTTCTGTCCGTCGCATCCGTCAGGGCCAGGTTGAAGTAACGGCGATCGGTTGAATTCAGATCGGCAAGTCGCAAAAGAAACTTGCGGTCCGTCCGCTCTTTCTTGGTCTCTCGCAGGAAAATCACGTAGCGCAGGATACCATTCGACGTCGCGGCCTCGTCATCGACGAGATCGGCCATGACAGCCATCGCCTCTACGACGCGCGGGTGAGAGGTATCAAAGGCGAAATTCGATGGATAATCATTGTCGCCGACTACAAGCACGATCTCTTGCGGGTAGATTTTCATCGACAGCAAAGATGTTGCCCAATCCGGGATTGCCGCGTCGGGGTGATATGCGCGAAGCTCGCGATGATCGATCTGCAGGAACAGTTCTTGCAGCAGCGGCATCTGTTCGACCGAGCCCGTGATGCGAACAACGCCCTCCTCTGGCAAAGATGCGATCAGGGCATTCATTGCGCTCGGATCGGCAAGAAGATCGCCCGCGGCATCCAAGGCCTCGGCACCTGCGCGCGCGCGATGGCGGTCTGTGGCGGCGGTCAGCGCGTCGGCTGACGGGTCACGTTTGTAAATGGCGATGATATTGTGGAACCGTTCGATGGCGGCGATATCGTCGGTGTTGCGTCCCCGAAACAACGCCTCGGCTTTGGCCCCGAAGAACCCCACCATATTCGGAGGCGTCAGATCCAGCGATCCGCCATATTTCGGGAAGGTCGCCGTCTGCGTATCCTCGACGATATAGATACCGCCAGGAGCCAGTGCAGGAAACAGCATTTCAAAGGATCCGACGACATGTTCGTTGCGATGGCTGCCATCGTCCAGAATGATATCGAAAGGACCGTGATCGCGAACCACCTGTGCCAGAAAGGCGGCATCGACCTGACTGCCCTGCAGGATCGTCACGCGCGGCCCCAGATCCATATTCTTGCGCTGGATATCCACCCCGACAATACGCGCCTGCGGAAAGAAATCGCGCCATGTGGCCAATGACTCGCCGCCCTGATCGGGGTCGCCATAACCGCCAACGCCGATTTCCAGCATCCGCAGCGGGCGATCGCGCAGATGCCGCAGCAGATCGTAATAGACGGGCGTGTAATCATGCATCCCGAACTTGTCGGTGCCGTTCAGAATTGCGAGGCGAGTCAGGTCGTCGATCATTCAGGGTCCTTTCAAGTCGCATATAAATGAACGGTTCAGAATGAATAAGGAAGGCAGTTTTACCATCCCCGCCCCCCATCAGGCAGCGGCAGAGGTGACCTCGGACACCGCGCGGCGCAGGAAGCCTGCGAATTCTGCCGCACCGGCCTGTGCGGGGCCATCGGTGATATAGACGTTCAGCCAGGTCGGCGGCAGCGGCGGCAGCGCGCCGCCGTGATCGATCACCTCCAGCCCCGGCTGCGGCAAGGCACGCGGATAGATATTGACCCCCAGATCGGCAGCGGTCAGCACCTGATTGGCCTCGCAATCGCCGACGCCAAGCGTGTGTTCCCATTCGATGCCAGCCGCCTCCAGCGCGGCGATGCCGCGGGGGAAATAGGCGCAGGACGGCGAATTCGCCAGCGGCAGAGGACGTTTCGTCCAGGCATCGCCGCCAATCGCCCCGAACCAGGCCAGATCCGCCTTCATCAGATGCTGCGCCCCTGTGGGACAGTCAAATTCGGTGGTCATGATCATGTCCAGATCGTTCTGGCGGAACAATTGCCGCAAATGGTTGCTGCGCCCGTCGCTGATCACCACCTCGATATTCGGATTGGCTTCGCGGAAATCGCGCACGGCCTTGGGCACATGGACAAACATCCAGTCCGTCGTCAGGCCCAGACGCAGGCGACCTGCCGGGCGCTGCCCCGTGAACCGCGCCATGATGGCGTCATTCTGCGCTACCAGCTTGCGGCTTTCGTTCAGCAGCTCATGCGCAAAAACCGTCAGCATGACACCGCGCCCCTGCTTTTCCAGCACCGGATGATCGAACAGTGTCTCAAGCCGTTTCATCTGCATGGAGAGGGCGCTTTGCGTCATGTTCAGCGCCTCGGCCGCGCGGGTGACCGCACCATATTCCGCCACCGCCTGAAGCGAGCGCAGCGTGCCGATATCCAGATTTCGCATCGTTCAAGAATCCTTATGACTTCAATCAAAACCATTCATTTTTAAAATACATCCGCCGCGCGTATAGATCAATCACGGAAATCGAATAGGGAATAAGCATCTATAATATTGATGCGATACATAAACGGAGCAGATCAATGACCCAGAGATCAGAAGCCATGCTGCGCGTCGTCACCGGCCAGGGCATCGTCCCGCGCCCCAACTGGTTAGAGCGTATCCTGACCATGTTCGACATGCATAAAAGCCGTATCGATCTGTCGCGTCTGACCGACGATCAGCTTCGCGATGTCGGCCTGACCCGCGATGATGTCGAGGCCGAGCTTGCGCGCCCGGTCTGGGATGTGCCCATGAACTGGCGCCGCCGTCGCTGAATGTCTTGCCAGCACCCCCACCCCGCCTTATCTGACACGGACGGCTTTCGGGCCGCGATATCAGGGCGGGGTGTTCGTCGGCGTCACCGGGCGACCGGCAGCATCTAAGCGGTTCCGGCGCAGGCGCGCCGTTCCTGTCTGTCCGCAACGACACCAGCAGGCATGACAGGAGCCGCGCCAATGACCTCTGCCCCCACCAGGTTCAGTCCCGCAACGCAGGGCGCGCTGCTGATGATCGGCGCGGGCGCCATGTTTGCCTGCGTCAATACGATGCTGCAATTCGCGACGATGAAGCTGGGCGTCGCGGCCCCGACGGCGACCTTCTGGCAATATGGCGTCGCGCTGATCGCGCTGCTGCCCTGGCAGGGGGTCGGGCTGTCGGCCTTCAAGACGCGGCACCTGCCCGCCCATATCCTGCGTGTGGGCTTTGGCGTGGGCGGGGTGCAGCTTTGGACCTTTGGCCTGGCCCATGTGCCGATCTGGCAGGCGATTTCGCTGATCATGCTGTCGCCCTTTTTCGTGACCATCGGGGCGGCGCTGCTGCTGCGCGAACAGGTGACGGCGCAACGCTGGCTGGCCGTCGTGCTGGGCTTTATCGGCGGCACGATCATCCTGGCGCCGTGGTCGGATGCGTTTACGCCCTGGGTCATGGCCCCTGTCGGCGCTGCGGCGCTGTGGGCGGCGGCCTCGCTGATGACCAAGCGCATGACCGCCACCGAAAGCCCCGAGACGCTGACCCTGTACCTGCTGGCGCTGATGACGCCGCTGAATGCGCTGTTGGCGATGGCGCCGGGCGCGGGCGGATTTGCGGTAAGCGGCCCGACCGCGGCGCTGGCGCTGCTGGTCGCCGGTCTTCTGACCGCTTTGGCACAATATGCGCTGGCGCGGGCCTATTCCATCGCCGATGCGGCCTTCCTGCAGCCCTTCGATCACGTCAAGCTGCCGTTCAATGTCGGGCTTGGGGTGCTGGCCTTCGGCTTCGTGCCGCCCGGGTCGATGTGGCTGGGATCGGCGCTGATCATCGGTGCGTCGCTGTGGCTGCTGACCGAAGAGAACCGGCAGGCGCGGCGGCGGGATTAATGCGGGATCAATCCTGCGGGACCGTCGGATCGCCAAAGCGGCTGATCATCTTGGTCCTGATCTGATCCCGCGTCTGGCGATAGGCGGCCAGCTTCGCCTCTCGTCCCTCGGCCAGACCTGCTGGGTCCATGATCGGCCAGTATTCGACATCCAGATGAAAGACCCGCGTCATTTCCAGCGCCAGACGCTGACTGGCCGGTGACAGCGCGACGATCAGGTCGAAACCGCCCAGATCATCGCCCCAATCCTGCATCTCGTCAAAGCTGCGGCTGCGGTGATTGGCGATCCTGATGCCGATCTCATCGCAGACCGAGATGGCGAAGCCGTCCACCTCCATGTCGTTATGCACGCCTGCGGATTGAACATAGGCGGTATGGCCGTAGAATTTCTTCATCATGCCCTCGGCCATAGGAGAGCGGATGGCGTTATGGTCGCAGCAGAACAGAACCGAGTGAGGAAATTTGCCCTGCTCCATGATGTCACGCCTGCGGAATCAAGGCACAGATCAGGGTAAAAAGGCGCCGCGCCGTGTCGATGTCCAGTTCGGCCTTGCCCTCCAGCCTTTCCTGCAAGGTGCGCGCGCCTTCGTTGTGAATGCCGCGCCGGGCCATGTCGATCGCCTCGATCTGGGCGGGCGGCAGGCGTTTCACCGCATCGAAATAGCTTTCGCAGATCTGGAAGTAATCCTTGACCACCTGACGGAAGGGCCCAAGCGACAGGTGGAATTCTACCACCTTCGCGCCGTTTTCCGTCTGCACGTCACAGACCAGCCGCCCTTCGCGGATCGCCAGATCCAGCGCATAGGGGCCGGGTGGCACCGGCTGATCGTCGCGACCGGGAACGGAAAAGCTGTTATCCTCGATCAGGTCGAACACCGCGACGCGACGCTCTTGCTCCATCTCCGGGGTTACGGGGGCGACGGCGGAATCGTCGATATTGATCCGGCTGATACGACTCATCTTTTGCCCCATATGATTTTTGCCCAAACGATCGTGCCAACGCAGCAAATTGAAAAGAGATTTGCAAGAATAAGCGGCCATTCCTTCAGCAGGATGCCGTAAATCAACCATAATGTGATCGTGGACAGCAGCAACAGATTGGTGCCCATCGGCAGATCCTCGACCTGACGGCTGCGCAAGGCCTTGACGAGTTGCGGCACCCAGCAGATCGTGCCCAGGATCGCCGCCAGAAACCCGATCAGGGTCGTGGGTTCCATCCTAGCCGACCTCTTCGTTCAGCACCGCCAGCCGCGCGGCGACCGAGGCGCCATGCGCCTGCAACCCTTCTGCACGGGCCAGACGTTCCGCCGCAGGCCCGATGGCGGCCAGCGCGCCGGGGGTCAGCTGCGCCATGGTAGTGCGCTTCATGAAATCCAGCACCGACAGGCCCGACGAAAACCGGGCCGAGCGGGCGGTGGGCAAGACATGGTTCGGTCCGCTGACATAATCGCCCACGGCTTCTGGCGTGAAGGCGCCAAGGAAGATCGCCCCTGCGTGGCGGCACAGCGGGGCCAGTGCCTGCGGGTCCTCGACGCAAAGCTCCAGATGTTCGGGGGCCACGCGGTTCGACAGGTTGGCGGCCTCTTCCAGATCGCGGGTAATGATGATCGTGCCGTAATCGCGCCAGCTTGCCCCGGCGATCTTGGCGCGCGGCAGGCCCGGCAGAATGCGATCCACCGCCCCCGCCACGGCATCGGCCAGCGCTTCGTCGGTGGTGATCAGGATGGATTGCGCATCCGCATCATGCTCCGCCTGTGCCAGCAGATCCCAGGCTAGCCAATCGGGGTTCTGATCGCCTTCCGCAATCACCAGCACCTCGGACGGGCCCGCAATCATGTCGATGCCGACGCGACCAAAGACCTGTCGCTTGGCGGCGGCGACATAGGCATTTCCGGGACCGGTGATCTTGTCCACCGGCCTGATCGTGTCGGTGCCATAGGCCATGGCCGCAATCGCCTGCGCACCGCCGATCCGGTAAATTTCCTCGACCCCGGCAAGC
The DNA here is from genome assembly GCF_028553785.1 of Paracoccus fistulariae. Classification (NCBI taxonomy): domain Bacteria; kingdom Pseudomonadati; phylum Pseudomonadota; class Alphaproteobacteria; order Rhodobacterales; family Paracoccaceae; genus Paracoccus; species Paracoccus fistulariae. The sequence goes on along the minus strand of NZ_CP067136.1, from coordinate 3,458,722 downwards.
TGCGCGGCCAGCAGGACCAGCGGATTGACGACGCCGTTGGGCGTTGGCACGCAGATCACCAGACGATCCACGCCCGCCACGCGCGCGGGGATCGCATTCATCAGCACGCTGGAGGGATAGGCCGCCTGCCCGCCCGGCACGTAAAGCCCGGCCGCCGACACGGCCGACCAGCGCCAGCCCAGCGTCGCCCCGTCGGGATCCGTCCAGCTGACATCCTCGGGCATCTGGCGGGCGTGATAGGCGCGGATCCGTTCCGCCGCCAGCGCCAGTGCCGCGCGATCCTCGGCCCCGACCTTGGCAATCTCGGCCTCGATTTCCTCGGGGCTGAAGCGCATCTGATCGGCCGAGAGGTCCATGCCGTCGAATTTCGCCGTCAACTCGCACAGCGCGTCATCGCCACGCGCCCGCACATCCGCGATGATCCCGGCCACCACATCGTTCACATCGGCGGAATCCTCGCGCTTGGCCGACAGCATCTCGACAAAGCGGGTTTCGAAATCGGCATCGCGGCTATTCAGCTTGACGGGCATGATCTTCCTCGCAGATGGCAGCGGTCACGGCTGCGTCACGCCTTGTTAGCGACTGCGCCGGGCAGCCTCAAGGCGATGCGGTCATTGCGGCGGCAAAAGCGGCGACAGGATCATCTGGATCTCTGGCAGGCCATGCGCATTCGTCACCCGCAGCCCCTGAACCGCGCGAAAGCCCAGCCGGTGATAGAGGCGCTGCGCCGGGATGTTCGTCGCCCGGACATTCAGGCCCATCGAGTCTGCCCCCGACCGCGATGCATCCGCCATGGCCGCGCGGATTGCCGCGTCGGCATAGCCCCGGCCCCGCGCCTGCGGGTGGGCAAAGACGGCCAGCAGCCAGCCACGCCGGGGATGCTGCGGATCCAGCCCGGCCAGCCATGATGCGACGGCCAGCGGAGCGCCAACCCTGTCACCTGCCGCAAATGTCGGCACGTCGGCCAGCCGCTGCGCAAAATCGGCCAAGGGGCGATGCTGCCAGTCGGCCAGTGTCGCATCAAAGGCGTCGGGCGCATCACGCAGGGCCGTCAGCCGGATATCGCGCCATTCCGCCGCACGATCCGGTCCCAGCGGCCAGACCAGCATGGGTTATTCAGGATGCGAAGGCGCCTTGCCCGACACCGCCAGATAAGGCCGCGTCACGTCGCGCAGGTCCAGATTGATGCATTCGACATCAGCCGCCAGCGTCCCGTCACCTGCGAATTCCAGCGACAGGCGGCCGGTGCCATCCTGCCCGGGCTGCCAGTTGATCGCCAGCAGTTCCAGCACGGTATCGGCATCGCGATCGACGCCGTCGCTGACCAGCTTCATCACATCGCCGATCACCAGCACGGATTGCACGCGTTCGAACGGCCGCCCCTCGGCCCGCGCCATATCCGCGTCTTCCCAGCGAAAGCGGTTGATCAGCAGCGCCAGACGCCGCGCCCGCGCATCATAGGAAATCTCTGACGCGGGCAGGATCGCATCCTGCAACAAGGCCGAGATCACCCGAAGATCGTCCTGATCCTCGGCCTTCAGCGCCAGCGGGCGCGGATCGGCATCGGCGAAACGGGCGTCTTCGACCATTCTTCACTCCTCCTTGATACGTTCGATATGGGCACCAACGCCACGCAGCTTGCGCACAACATGCTCATATCCGCGATCCAGATGATAGACCCGGCTGACGGTGGTCTGCCCCTCTGCGGCCATCCCGGCCAGAATCAGGCTGACCGAGGCGCGCAGATCGGTCGCCATGACCGGCGCCCCGCGCAGCTTTTCAACGCCCGTGACCGTCGCGTGCCCCCCATGGACGTCGATATGGGCGCCCATCCGGATCAGTTCAGGCGCGTGCATGAAGCGGTTTTCGAAGATGGTTTCCTCAAGAACGCTGGTGCCTTCGGCCACGCACATCAGCGCCATGAATTGCGCCTGCAGATCGGTGGGGAAGCCGGGGAAGGGCTCGGTCCGGACATTCACCGCCTTCACGCCGCCATTCCTGCGGCTGACCTTCAACCCACGGGCGGTTTCCTCGACAGTGATCCCGGCCTCATCCAGCTTTTCGCAAAAGGCCGCCAGCAGATCGATCCGGCCGCCCAGACACTCGACCTCTCCGCCGCACATGGCCGGAGCCAGCATATAGGTGCCCAGCTCGATCCGGTCGGTGACGACCGGATGGGTCGCGCCGCTGAGCGTATCGACCCCCTGAATGGTGATGGTCGAGGTCCCCTCGCCCTCGATCTGCGCGCCCATGCGACGCAGGCATTGCGCCAGATCGACGATCTCTGGCTCGCGCGCGGCATTGTTCAGCACCGTTGTGCCACGGGCCAGCGCCGCGGCCATCAGCGCATTTTCGGTAGCGCCGACCGACACGACCGGAAAATCGACCACCGCGCCCCGCAGACCGCCGGCAGGCGCCGTGGCGCGGACATAGCCATCGCGCAGATCCAGATCGGCGCCCATGGCCTCGAAGGCGCGCAGATGCAGATCGACCGGACGCGCGCCAATAGCGCAGCCGCCGGGCAGCGACACCTCGGCCTGTCCGAAACGCGCCAGCAGCGGCCCCAGAACCAGGATCGAGGCCCGCATCTTGCGCACGATTTCGTAATCCGCATGCTGGCTGGTCAGCGCATGGCTGGACATGGACAGTACCTGCCCCTCTTGCAACGAGGCGACCTCGGCCCCCAGGCTTTGCAGCAGCGCGGTCATGGTGCGGATATCCGACAGGCGCGGCGCATTGGTCAGCGTTAGCGGCTGATCGGTCAACAGCGTCGCAGGCATCAGCGTCAGGCAGGCGTTTTTCGCCCCGGCAATCGGAATTTCGCCCTGCAGGGGGCCATTCCCTTCCACGATGATCTGATCCATCAGCTGTCGTCTCCGCCTGTGTCGCTGCCCACGCCATTATCCTGATCCGGCTTGTCAGCCCGCGCACGCGCCTGCGCCTTGCGACGCTGCAGATTCGCGCGCAACGCGGCGCGCAGCCTGTCCTCGCGCGATTCCGGCTTCTTGCTGTCATCGGATCGTTTGTTCATGCAAACCTGTTAGCCGCGGATGCCGCGACAGTCCAGCAATGCCGCAAAAGAGAGGCTTGTTTCCGCGAAATGCGTGAAATTTGGCAGACCCCCTTGCGCGCCGCGCGATGTTTGTCTAAACGCCCCTCCACCGGCGCTGTGGTAGCTCAGTGGTAGAGCACTCCCTTGGTAAGGGAGAGGTCGAGAGTTCAATCCTCTCTCACAGCACCATTTCCTTTTTGGTAGATGCTTATAAGGCGCTGCACAGCCAAAGGTCCGTGGTCCCGCTCTTCGGTGCATCGGGGCAATCGAGAAGTGCTGCGGAGCAGCCTGAGAAATAAGCTCATTGTTTTACACGACCAAAACCAATTATTGATCTGCATATATCAGAACTCGCAACAACTAGAGCAGGTTCGTGATCCGGCAGGGAGGAACGCTCGTCTATTCGAGCAATTATGCGGAACTCTCTTTCGGTTGAGAAATGCTGTCTCTTCGTAGTTAGCTGCCTGACCACTTCATCGTCACGCAACTGGGGGCGAGCAAAGAAAGCACTAACCTCCTCAAATGCGCTGGCGAAGGGCTTAGGCTCCCAAGAATAATCAACCTCTCTGAAATATATTGTTTGCGCAGAGGGATTGTGTCTGAAAAATTTTTCATGACTAGGGAGCGCCTGCCACACCGCCGTAAGAAGAGCTTGAGTATCAAAAACACACCAGCCATCGAGAGAAGGGTTTCCCTTGTAACCCGTGCTTTCGTCGCCATCCATCATCCTTCTGTGATGTTTCTCATCATAGTTACCGATGCTCGCACAAAACACCCAAGCATTGATCGATGAGGTGTGGTAATTGTTGCTCATAGTGACTCCCGAAGGGGCGTCACGAAAATAAGCATTTCGAGCATTTATGTAATCCGGAGAGCGGAATTCAGAAGGTTCAGTTGGGCAAGGAAAACTATATCTTTCCTGGACACCTTCCTTATTGTCTCCACGCGCCTCTAACTTCATGCTGTCTTCAGCAGCTCGATATTCAGCAGTATTACCAAATCGTATCGAGCCGTTACTCAAATATTTTTTATCCTCCCATTTGAAATATTTAGTAAGATGTCGGGGAAAGTCTACCATACAACCCTCAATGCGCCCTGAAAATTCCAGAAGTTCCGATATCCGGTAAGATGCACATCTAACCCCGTTCCTGCAATATACCGGATCCCCAAAAGCTTGTTGCCCATCGGCAGCATGAACGGCATCGCTGCTTCCTGTTTGGTTTTCCTACAAGGGCCATACATTGATCGGTAGGGGGGGATAGAAGTATCCCATAATCCTAATAGTAGAAGGCAATTCATCGAGATCAAGGCCATCGCACAGCACCACTTCAATCGCCAAATCAAGATTAGCACCGATGCCTTGACTTAGACTCACGATGCGCATGAAAAACGGCGCCATGTGAGGCGCCGTTTTCGTTTGGTTTTCCGGTCGGGATCAGGCCGCGATGCTGGTGCGGTTTTCCTCTGCGATCAGTTCGGCGTGAAGTGCCGTGATCCCTCGGTCCAGGTCGTCGGGATGCAGAAGGAATTGCACGTCCACCGCACGGCTGGATTTCTGCGCCGCCTGCACCTCGACGCCGGCGCTGTCCAGTGCCTGCAAGCCGCGCATCAGCACCCGTTGTCCCTTCAGATCCCGCCCGATGGCCGAGGCGATCGCGCCTGAGCGCGCGGTGACGCTGGCCGATGGATAGAGCGCGGCAAGTTCGGATTCGATGCGCCTTGCCCGCTTCAGCGAGGTCGCAAGGAAATGCGTGATCGTATTCGCGTTCGAATTTTTGGACACGATAAAGGCATTGTGCCGCGCCAGAACGTCCAGAATTGCGGCGTCATAGCCTTTGACCCCGACCATGTCCTGTTCGAACAGCTCCAGCACGACGACGGGCAGGCCGGTGACGATTTCGGCGCCGGTGGCCTTTGCGGGCGCATCGTCGATCAGCGTGCCCGGATCGCCCGGATCGAAGGCATTCGTGACCCGCAGGGGGATCCGCGCCTGACGCAGGGTCTTGGCGGCCTGCGGATGGATCGCCTCCATCCCCAGATTGGCCAGCTGATCGGCCACGTCATAGTTGATATGGCCCAGCTTGCGCACCGTCTCGACGCCCACCAGCCCCGGATCGGCAGAGGAAAGGTGGAACTCCTTATGGATGATCGCCTCTTTCGCGCCGGTCAGCCGCGCCAGACGCGAGAACGTGACCTCGGAATAGCCGCGATCGAATTCCGCCATCAGCCCTTCATTGCATTGGGCATAGCCGGTGACGATCGGCAGTTCGGATGTCAGATCGACACCCTCCATCGCCACCTGCAACCGCTGTTCCAGCGTGAATTCGCGCTCATCCCGCCAGCCGGTCAGATCGACATAGCGGGCAGAGACCCCGGCGCGGCCCAGCAGCAGCGCCGTGACATAGGCCGAATGCGCCTCGCCCAGACCCGACAGCAATTCGCGAAACACCATCATGTGGCGCGACAGCCGGAAATGGCCATAGCTGCACAGCCGCTGCAGATCGAAGAGGCAAGAGCGCGCGCCCTCGATCCGTTCGCGCACGAATTCATCCGCCTGCAGCAGATCGGCCGAATGCTCCAGAATGTCGGCATGTGCCGCGCGCATGGCCTGGGACACGCGATCCAGCGCCTCCAGCCAGCCGTGATCGGACGACGCGTTGGCAAAGCTGGCATAGACGCCCGGCTCTCCGGTCTTCTTGTGTTCCAGCAGCAGGTTGGTGATCCCGCCAAAGGCCGAGACGACGAAGATGCGACCGTAAAGATCGGCCCCCGTCCGGTCCCCGATCAGCAGCGTATCGCGCAACTCCTTCAGGCGGCTCATCGAGGTGCCGCCGATCTTTTCAACCGTATGTTCGGGATAGCTTTGTTCTGCCAAAGTGCTTTCCCGGCCGCCTGTCGCGGGCCGGGCCTCTTTTTCAGTCTGCAAGATCACGCATCGACCTGCTGCGGCGCGGCATAAGAGCCGTCGGCCTGATGCACCTCGGTGCCCGTGACGGGCGGGTTGAAGCAGCAGGCCATGACCAGTTCTTCCTCGGCCCGCAGGATATGCTTGTCATGCAGGTTCAGCGCATACATCACGCCGGGATGGATCTGATGCGTTTCACCGGTGGCCAGATCGGTGATCGAGCCCTTGCCCGACATGCAATAGACGCTTTCGAAGTGGTTCTTGTAATGGAACGTATGTTCGGACCCTGCTTCCAGCGTGGTGATGTGGAAGGAAAAGCCCATCTTGTCATCGGCCAGAAGCATGCGGACCGAGCTCCATTGCGCGTCGCGCACATCGCGTTCGGTATTCTTCAGCTTGTTGAAATCACGAATGATCATGTCTGTTACTCCGCTGCGATCTGGTTGCTGCCTGCGCAGGCGCGCACGGCGTCCTGCAGGATGTCCAGACCCTTGGTGAAAATCTCGTCGGGGATCGTCAGGGCGGCCAGCACCTTGACCACCTCGTCATGCGCGCCCGAGGTTTCGATGATCAGCCCATTGTCGAAACAGGTGGCGCAGATCCGGCCGGCCAGATCGCCGCTGCCGACATCGATGCCGCGCATCATGCCCCGGCCTTTCAGCGTGGCCCCCGGCAGCAGCGCCGCGATCTGTTCCAACCGCTGACGCAGGATTGCGGATTTGCGCTGCACCTCTTTCTGGAAGGCGTCATCGGCCCAGAATTTCTCAAGCGCGACACGCGCGGTGACGAAGGCATGGGTGTTGCCGCGGAAGGTGCCGTTATGTTCGGCTGGCTTCCAGATGTCATGCTGCGGCTTGATCAGCAGCGCAGCAAAGGGCAGCCCCATGCCGCTGAAGGATTTCGCCTGCGTGATCATATCCGGATCAAGCCCGAATTCCTCGGTCGAGAAATAGGTGCCCGTGCGGCCGATCCCGGCCTGAATGTCGTCGATGATGAACAGCGCCCCATGTTTGCGCGCCAGACGCTGGATGCCCTGCAGCCATTCCTTGCTGGCGGCGTTCAGACCGCCCTCGCCCTGCACGGGTTCGACGATGAAGGCGGCCGGGTCATCCATGCCGCTGGACGGGTTTTCCAGAACCCATTCGATATATTCCAGCGTGTCCTTGTCATCCATGGCATTTTCGAAGGGCATATGGGTGACGTCGGCCAGACTGCCGCCGCCCGCGCCCTCTCGCTTGCCTGAATTGCCGGTCAGCGCCAGGCTGCCCATGGTCATGCCGTGGAAGGCATTGGTGAAGGCCACGATATTGCGCCGACCGGTGACCTTGCGGGCCAGCTTGATTGCAGCCTCGACCGCATTGGTGCCGGTCGGGCCGGTCATCATCACCTTGTAATCCATGCCGCGCGGTTTCAGGATCAGCCGCTCGAAGGCGTTCAGGAATGCGGCCTTCTGGGTGGTATACATATCCAGCCCATGAGCGATGCCGTCAGCCGCGATGTGATCGATCAGCGCAGCCTTCATGTCGGGGTCGTTATGGCCGTAATTCAGCGACGAACAGCCCGCCAGAAAGTCGATGTAATCGCGCCCGGCCTCATCGGTCATCAACGATCCGCTGGCCTTGGTAAAGACCGTCGGAAAACTGCGGCAATAGGAACGCGCCTCGGATTCGCGGCGCTTGAAAATATCGGTGTCAGCCGTCTTTGCGGTGGGCATGGGGGACCTCGGAATTTGAATGGGTGTCAGGCGTCGGTCGGGGCCGGTCAGGCCGCACGTGTCACCGACGCGGGGAAGCGGATCGTGACCAGATGTTCGGTGGCATGGGCGCCGTCGAAATGGTCGTCCTTTCTGAAATGGGGCTCATCGCTCAGCGCCCCGCCGTGGCGTTCAGCCAGACTGCGGAACAGCCCCCAGCTTGCGCCATTGTCGCGCGTGATGGTCGTCTGCAGCTTTCGGACCGCAGCCAGATCGTCGCGCGACAGAAGCTGATCCAGCATCCTGCCGCCAAGGCCCAGACCGCGCGCCTCGGGCGAGACGGCAACCTGCCAGACGAACAGCGTATCGGGCGCATCGGGCAGCACATAGCCCGAGATCCAGCCGACCAGCGCATCACCGCGGCGCGCCAGAATGCAGGTGTCGGCGAAATGGTCGCATTGGATCAGATTGCAATACATGCTGTTTTCATCCAGCGGCGCGCAGGCCCGGATCAGCGCCCAGATATCGCTGCCATCTTCGGCACTGGGCTTTTCGAACACCACGTCCTGCAGGCCGTCGGACTCGACCATGTCTCTCATATCTCAGCTCTCGTTTATTTCGTGACACTAAATATCATGGATTGGCCATTTCGCAACCGCAGCATCGTTATTTTGCCAAAAATCCGCCTATAGCACAGATTCTGGCCAATGATTGCTGATCCGTTATCGTTACAAATTATTCACATAATGAAGCGAAATTCCGCGCAGATTGACCGCAAGGACGGAATCCCGAATAGTACAGGACCCCGTCTGGAGAATGTATTGGACCGTATCGACGTTTGTCTTATCGCGCTGCGCAGGATCCTGCGCGCATCCGAGGCCCATAGCAAAGAGCTGGCCCAATCGGCCGGCATGACGCCCGTTCAGTTGCGCGTCGTTCAGATCGTGGCCGAAACCGGCAGCAGCACCGGCGGCGCGATTGCCAAGCGGATGCATGTGGCGCCGGCCACGGTCACGGCCATCATCGACAAGCTGGAACGCGCGGGCCATGTCAGCCGGGAACAAAGCCGGACGGATCGTCGGCAGACGCTGATCGTGCTGACCGATCATGGCCGCGACGCGCTGGAACGCGCGCCCGATGCGCTGCAACAACGCTTTGCCCGCGATTTCGATTCGCTGCAGGATTGGGAACAGGCGATGATCGTCGCCGTGCTGGAACGCGTCGCGACCATGCTGGACGGAAGCGATGCGGATACCGGCGCGGTGCTGTATCCCGGCGAACTTTAGCCGGCGCGGGCACCGTACTTCCGTTTGCCCGGGGACGGTGCCATCCTGCCCGGACAAGGGGCCTTACCCGGCAGGAGCGCGCAATGACCTTTGATCAGGATAAGCTGGAAAAGCTGCGCCAGCAGTTTGACGGCGAAAACAGCGGCAAATTCCACGATCCGCGATTTGCACGCATCGGCGACCGGCTGTTTCAGGGCGGCAGGCGCGCCTTGCCCTGGGCGGGCATGCCCACGCTTCTGGGCGCGCCGCATCGCAATGACGCCACCGGCCTGCAGGTCGCGCTCAGCGGCATTCCGATGGATCTGGCCGTGTCCAACCGCGCAGGCACACGCTTCGGCCCGCGCGCCATGCGCATGATCGAGCGGATCGGCCCCTATAACCACGTCCTCGATTGCCTGCCCCTGCATGATCTGGCCGTGGCCGATATCGGCGACTGCGTCTTTACCAGCCGCTACGACCTGAACCAAAGCCACCGCGATATCGAGGCGCATATCGACGCCATCCTGCAGGCAGGCGCCCTGCCTCTGTCGGTCGGCGGCGATCACTCGCTGACCCATCCGATCCTGCGCGCCATCGGGCGCGACCGGCCCGTGGGCCTGATCCATATCGACGCCCATTGCGACACCAGCGGCATCGCCGAGGGCGTGAAGTTTCACCACGGCGGACCGATGCGCAATGCCGTGCTGGACGGCGTGCTGGACCCGGAACGGGTGATCCAGATCGGCATTCGCGGCTCGGCCGAATTTCTGTGGGAGTTTTCCTATGCCTCGGGCATGACGGTGATCCATGCCGAAGAGATCGACGAAATGGGCATCCCCGCCGTCATCGCCCGCGCCAGAGAGATCGTCGGCACTGGCCCCACCTATCTGTCCTTTGACATCGACGCGGTGGACCCGGCCCTTGCCCCCGGCACCGGCACGCCAGAGGTGGGCGGGCTGACCCCGCGAGAGGTGCTGCAGATTCTGCGTGGCCTGAAAGGGGTGAACCTTATTGGCGGCGATGTGGTCGAGGTCGCCCCGCAATATGACAGCAATGACGCCACCGCCCGGATCGCCGCGCAGGTTCTGTTCGAAATCCTGTGCCTGCTGAACTTCAGCCCCGCGCTTGGCCGCCCGGCATGAGCAACCTTGCCTACAAGATCGACATTCTGGTGATTGGCGGCGGTCAGGCCGGGCTGTCGGCGGCTTATCACCTGCAAAAGCTGGGGCTGACCGGCGGGCGCGGCTTTCTGGTTCTGGACAAATCGCCCCAACCGGGCGGAGCCTGGCAATACCGCTGGCCCTCGCTGACCATGAAAACCGTCAACCGTTTGCATGACCTGCCCGGAATGGGCTTCGCCGAGGTGCTGGACCCCGGCCAGACCGAGGTACGCGCGGCCAAGGCCGTGCCTGCCTATTTCAAGGCCTATGAAGACCGCTTCCACCTGCCGATCTATCGCCCGGTGACCACGCGGCTGGTCTGTAATCGTGGCGAACGGTTGCGGGTCGAAACCGATCACGAAACCTTTTCCGCGCGCGGCATCATCAATGCCACCGGCACTTGGGATGCACCGCAGATCCCCTATTATCCCGGACGAGAGCTGTTTCAGGGGCGGCAATTGCACACCCATGATTACCAGACCGCCGATGAATTCATGGGCAAGCGGGTCGTGATCGTGGGTGCAGGCATCTCGGCGCTGCAGATCCTTGATGAGGTCTCTCATCTGGCCGACACGATCTGGGTCACGCGCAGGCCGCCGGAATTCGTCGATCCCGCCTTCGGCCCCGATCTGGGACGCGCCGCCGTCGCCAAGGTGGAACAGCGCGTTCGACAGGGCCTTGCACCGCGTTCGGTCGTGTCCGTCACCGGCATCCCGCGCAGCCCCGCCATCGAGGCGATGGAGGCGCGCGGCGTCCTGAACCGCCGACCGATGTTTTCCGAGATCACGGCGACAGGCATCCGCTGGCCCGATGGCACCGAAGCTGCAGCGGATGTGATCATCTGGGCGACCGGCTTTCGCAGCGCATTGGACCATCTGGCGCCCCTGCAATTGCGAGAGGAAAATGGCGGCATCACCATGACCGGCCGGCTGGCCACTCAGGTCGCGCGCGACCCGCGGGTGCATCTGGTGGGCTACGGCCCCTCTGCCTCGACCATCGGGGCGAACCGTGCGGGCGGCGCGGCGGCGCGCGAATTGACCCGGCATCTGGGGATTGGAAAAACATGACCACGCAGAAGAATGACACCGGGGTCGTCGAAAACGCCGATCAGAACCGTTTCGAACTGGCGCTGAAGGATGACGACATCGCCGCCGCCTATTACCGGATCGACGAGAACGGCAATCTCGTGATGACCCATACCGAGGTGCCCTTTGAATATTCCGGTCAGGGCATCGGCACGCGGCTGGCCACGGGAACCTTCGATCTGATCCGCGCCTCGGGGCGCAAGGCGGTGCTGAAATGCAGCTTCATGGGCCGCTTCTACGCCAGCCACCGCGACTATGACGATATCGTGGTCGGCTGACGCCTATCCGTTTTCCGCATCATAGCGCGCCTGCGCCGCGACGATCTGCGGCTCATGCGCGATGGCCCAGCCGCCAAGCGCCTCGACCGGGCCGCGCAGCGACTGGCCCAGATCGGTCAGCGCATATTCCACGCGCGGCGGCGTCGTCGGATAAACCTTGCGCGAGACCAGGCCGTCCCGCTCCATCCCGCGCAGGGTCAGCGTCAGCATCCGTTGCGAGATCGAGCCGATATCCCGGCGGATCTGATTGAAGCGGCGCGGCCCGTCGCGCAGCGCCATCACGATCAGCACGGACCACTTATCCCCGATCCGCACAAGAATGGGGCGAACAGCGTCGCAATTGCTCAGCAGGCTCTGATCTGACTGGGGCGGTATCATGGATGTGCCTTCTTGTTCGCGCAAAATCAGTATCAATATAGGTGCAGGTTACGAATTTATACCAGCGGATCGCAGAAAATAATCTGACCGCTGACGAACGGAGGGAAGACAATGGAATTGGGTGTTTACAGCTTTGGCGACGTCCAGCGCGATCCGAAAACCGGCGAATTGGGCAGCACCGCCCAGGCGCAGCGCAACCTGCTGGAGGCGATCCAGCTGGCTGATGAGGTCGGTCTGGATTATTTCGGCATCGGCGAACATCACACGCGCGAAATGCCTGCTTCGGCGGCGACGGTGATCCTTGGGGCGGCGGCGTCCACCACCAGAAACATCACGCTGGGCAGCGCCGTGACGGTGCTGTCAACGGATGATCCGGTGCGCGTGTTTCAGCAATTCGCCACGCTGGACGCGCTGTCGAACGGTCGCGCCGAAATAACCGCTGGCCGGGGTTCCTCGACCGAGAGCTTTCCGCTGTTCGGGCATAGCCTGAACGATTACGACGATCTCTATGCCGAAAAGCTGGACCTGCTGCTTCGTCTGAATGACAGCGAAGAGGTGACGTGGGAAGGTCGCTTCCGCCCCTCGCTGGACAAGGCGCTGGTCGTGCCGCGTCCCGAAAATGGCACGCTGCCGATCTGGCTTGCGACGGGCGGGAACCCCAATTCCTCGGTTCGCGCCGCGATTGCCGGTCTGCCGGTCAGCTACGCCATCATCGGCGGAGAGGCCGAACGCTTTGGCCCGCTGGCACAGCTTTATCGTCAGGCGGTGGCGCAGGTGAAGGTGCCGGGCGCGGATACCCGCGTTTCCGTCGCCAGCCCGGGCTTTGTCGGCGAGGATGCGAAGGCCGCGAAAGATCTGTGGTGGAACCACTATCACGAGGCGTTCCGCGCCCTTGGCGAGATCCGCGGCTTCCCGGCCCCGCAACGCGCCGGATATGACCGCGATGCCAATGGCAAGGGCGCGCTGTTCGTCGGCTCGCCCGAAGAGATCGCCGACCGTATTCTGGATCTGCACCGGGTGATGCAGCATGACCGCCACTTCTTCCAGATGGATCTGGGTCAGTTGGGGCAAAAGGATTTCCTGCGCTCGATCGAGTTGCTGGGAACAAGGGTGAAACCGCTTGTCGATGCCGCGCTGGCCGAGAAGGCCCCGGCAACGGCCGACGTTGAATGAAGGAGAGCAATATGTCCGACCCCAAAGTGATCGGCATCCTTGGCGCAGGCCGCGTCGGCACGGCGATTGCCCGCCGTGCCCTGGCCGCCGGGTATGAGGTGCGCGTCGCCTCGTCCCGGCCCGCCGCCGATATCGCGCTGGTGCTGCAATTCACGGCATCGGGTGCCGTTGCGGCCGATGCGGATCAGGTCATCGCCGAAAGCGACATCATCGTGCTGGCGCTGCCCTTGTCGAAATATCGCAGCCTGCCGGCGGGCGCGCTGCGCGGCAAGATCGTCATCGATGCGATGAATTACTGGGCACCGACGGATGGCACCCTGCCTGAATTCGAAGGCGCGCCCAGCAGCAGCGAAGTGGTGGCCGACTATCTGGACGGGGCGCGCCTTGTGCGCAGCTTCAACCATATGGGCTATCACGAGATCGACGGCGACGCGCGCCCTGCGGGGGATCCGGATCGTCGCGGCATGGCCCTTGCCGGGGACGACCCGGCGGCGCGCAAGGCCGTGGCCGGATTCATCGACCGGCTGGGATTTGATCCGGTCGAGACCGGACCGCTCGCCTCGGCGCGCGGCTTTGCGATCGGCACGCCGGTCTTTGGCGCCGGGCTGAAACGCACAGAGCTGAAGTCCGCATTGCGGATTCCCGAAGCCGCCTGACATGACCAAAAGCACCGGGCCAGCCTGCGGCCCGGTGCCTGCATAACCTTGAAAACTTGACTAAATCTTGCCCGACATTTTTGATCCGGCGTGCAGATTTCCGGCAATCTCCTGCGTTGGCGGCCGACCGAACCAACCGGCGGGTTTCGACTGCAAACGCCCGCCACCCCGCAACTACGGCGCAATTTTCCCAAGCCTTATCAAGCCGTTAAATAGGGAATATAAACCATTTTGTGAAGTGGTGCCGCCACGAGGACTTGAACCCCGGACCCCCTGATTACAAATCAGACGCTCTACCAACTGAGCTATGACGGCAGTGCCCGCCTGTTATCACGAGGGCGGGCCAGGGCGCAAGATCTGCCTGATATGGGAAAAAACGTCGGGGAAAGCAAATTGACTGCGCCCGTTCGGCCGCTAATCTGCCCCGACCCGTCAGGGATCGGTAAGAAGGCAGAAGGGGCGGCACATGCAGATGGTCTTTCACGTTGGGGTGCATGGCACCGATGGCGACCGACTGCTGAAAACCCTGCTGAGGAATCGCAACTGGCTGCTGAACCACCGGACCGAGGTGATCACACCGCAACATCATCGCGGGCTGTTCGAAGATGCGCTGATGTCGCTGAATGGGGGGCAGGCGACGCCGGCCATGGTGCAGATCATGCTGGACGCGATTCTGGAGACCGAAGACCCGCAGCGCGTGATGTTTTCCTCTCCGACCTTCATGGGGGCGACGGGCCGCGCGGTCAGCAAGGAGGGGCTGTATACCCAGATCGGCCTGCGCTGCGCCGCCCTGGCCAATCTGTTCCCCGAGGCCGAGACCGAGTTTTTCGTCGCCATCCGCAACCCTGCGACGCTGATCCCCGACATCCTGCCGCTTTTCGCCGGCGGCAACTATCACACGCTGATGCAGGGGCGGCACCCGCTGGACCTGCGCTGGAGCGACGCGATCCGGCGTCTGGTCAGCGCGGCGCATGGCCGCCGGATCGTGATCTGGTGCCACGAGGATGTGCCGCTGATCTGGCCGGAAATCGTGCGCCTGATGGCCGATATGCCGTCAGACGCGCCGCTGGTGGGCGGGATGACCTATCTGCAGGAACTGCTGACGGATGAGGGCAATGCCCGGCTGAAAGCCGAAATCGGCGACCGCGATCACCTGACGATTGCGCAGCGCCGCATGATCAGTTCGCAGATCCTGACCGAGCATGTCCGTCCCGAAGGGGTCGAGATGCAGATCGATCTGCCCGGCTGGACGCAGGAAATCGTCGATGAAATGACCCGCAATTACCGCGCCGATGTCGGGGAAATCGCGGTTCTGCCGGGGGTCGAGTTTATCCTGCCCACCAGTTCGACCCTCGAATAGGCCGAACAAGGCGAAGGGGCGACAGGGCGGGCCATGCCGCCCCTGCCGCCCCGGACGCGCTTACCCCATGCCAAGGGCGGTCTTGTACATTTCCAGAATGGCCTCTTCCTCGGCCACATCGTCGCGGTCGCGCTTGCGCAGGGCGACGATCTTTTTCATCACCTTGGTGTCATAGCCGCGGGCCTTGGCTTCGGCCATCACCTCTTTCTGGCGCTCGGCAATGTCCTTTTTCTCGGCTTCAAGCTGTTCGAATTGCTCGATGAACTGACGCAGTTCGTCGGCGGCAACGCCATAAGCGTGATCGTCCTGCATTGCGTTTCTTTCCTTTGTTCGGCGGGTCCGGGCTGCCCGATATCTGACGCAGACTGTTAGGCGGTCTTGTTCCGGGGTGCAATCACCGCTAGGCCGGTTTGCAGCAAAAGCGGATCAGCACGGGATGACGACATGACGATCTATGACGGCCTTATCTGGGGCGGCGCCGTTCTGACCCTGATCGGGCTTGGGGCGCTGATCTGGTGCATTTTCACCGTCTCTCGCGCCCGCTCGAAAGGTCTTGAGGATGCGCAGCTTCGGGCGCTGATGCAGCGTGCGGTGGCCGTGAACATGGCCGCGCTGGCGGCATCGACCATCGGGCTGATGCTGGTGGTCGTCGGCATCTTTCTGGCCCCCTGATGCGCGCGCTGATCCAACGCGTCACCGAAGCCTCGGTCGAGGTCGACGGCCAGACCATCGGCCAGACCGGCCCCGGCCTTCTGGTGCTGGTCTGCGCAATGCAGGGCGACACGCCCGATGCCGCCGACAAGCTGGCCGCACGTGTGGCCAAGCTGCGGATCTTTCGCGACGAACAGGATCGCATGAACAGATCGGTCCTTGATACCGGCGGCAGCGCGCTGGTCATCAGCCAGTTCACGCTGGCCGCAGATACGCGCAGCGGAAATCGCCCCGGATTTTCCACCGCCGCCGCGCCGGATCTGGGCGAGGCGCTGTATCTGCGCTTTGCCGAAAGCCTGCGCCAGCAGGGTATCGCGGTCGAAACCGGGCGGTTTGGCGCGGATATGAAGGTGAGGCTTTTGAATGACGGACCGGTGACGATCTGGCTGGATAGCGCGGACCGCGCTTGACTTTATGCGCCGCACCCCCCATCTGGGTTCAGTCGTCGCCCGCTGCCGCGTGAGCAGCCGCGAAAATTTCGCCTCTGGCACGGCACCATCCCAGTTTCCCATTCACGCGGGGAGGCTTGCGGGCACCCTCGTATCGCGCCCGCACCCCTGCTGAACGCCGCGCCATGACTGCGCGGCCCCTGCTCTGCATCCGATACGGGGGATGCGGGGAACGAGTATTGATTATGGAAGAAAGACAATCCCGCGGGAATTTTCGGCGTGGCAAGGGCAAGGGTCGTCCCGCCCAGCCACCGCATGCCCGCCCCAATCCCGGTCGCCGCGCACCCTCGCGCGATCCGCTGCCCAGCGGTCCCTTTTACGACATGGGCATTGACGAACGGATCAACGCCAATATCGCCGCCATGGGCCTGACCGACCCGACGCCGATCCAGACGCAGGCAATCCCCTCGATCGTCGAGGGGCGCGATGTGTTGGGCCTGGCCCAGACCGGCACGGGCAAGACGGCGGCCTTTGGCCTGCCGATGCTGACCCGGCTGATCAAATTCGGCAAAAAGCCCGAACCGCGCACCTGCCGCGCGCTGATCCTTGCGCCGACGCGCGAATTGGCGACGCAGATCGCGCAGAATATCGACGCCTATGCCGAAGGCACGCCGATCCGCAGCTATCGCGTGGTGGGCGGGGCTTCGATCAATGTCCAGACCGAGCGTTTGTCGCGCGGCGTGGATGTGCTGATCGCGACGCCGGGCCGCCTGATGGACCTGATCGAGCGCCGCGCGATCAGCCTTGAGGCCGCAACCTATCTGGTGCTGGATGAGGCCGACCAGATGCTGGATATCGGCTTTATCCACACGCTGCGCAAAATCGCGAAGATGCTGCCGAAGCAGCGCCAGACGCTGCTGTTCTCGGCCACCATGCCGAAGCTGATGTCGGAACTGGCCGATACCTATCTGACCGATCCGGTCAAGGTACAGGTGAACCCTCCGGGACAGGCTGCCAAGAAGATCGATCAGGGCGTGCATTTCACCACCCAGGGCGACAAGGCGGCCTTGCTGGCGGAATATCTGTCCAAGCATCCGGGCGAGCTGGCCATGGTCTTTGGCCGCACCAAATATGGCAGCGAGAAGCTGGCCAAGCTGCTGGATAAATGGGGCTTTGCGGTCGCGGCGATCCATGGCAACAAAAGTCAGGGTCAGCGCGAACGGGCGCTGGACGCCTTCCGCAAGGGCGACACTCAGATCCTGGTGGCCACAGATGTGGCCGCGCGCGGTCTGGATATTCCGGCGGTGGCGCATGTCTATAACTACGACCTGCCGAACGTGCCGGAAAACTATGTCCACCGCATCGGTCGCACCGCGCGCGCAGGCCGCGACGGCCGTGCCGTCGCCTTTTGCGCGCCGGCAGAGGTTGGCGAATTGCGAGCCATCGAAAAGGCGATGAAGGCCGCGATCCCGGTGATCGGCGGCGAGGCGCCAGCGATGCCCCAGCAACCATCGCGCGGTCAGCGTGGGCGCGGCGGCAAGCCGCAGGATGGCGGCAACAAGCGTCCGGCACGTCGCCCCTCGCGCCGCCCCAAAAGCCAGAAGGCAAAAGCATAAGACGAAAGGCCGCAGGACATCCTGCGGCCTTTTTCGTCAGGCGGCCCGCAATCTCAGCCGTGGCAGCGACAGCGCCGCCGACAGCCATGCCAGCAACGCGCAAAGCGCGATTGCAGGCACCATGGTCGCTGCGCTATTGTCCAGAAACGGGCCCGTCACGGCAATCATGACGCCCCCAGTCAACATCTGGATCGTGCCGCCAAGGGATGAGGCCAGACCCGCGATATCGGGATGGGGGTCCAGCGACATGACCATGGCCGTCGGCATGACCAGCCCCAGAAAGGCATTGGCGCAAAACAGCCCCGTCATCACCACCGGCAGCGCGTCAAATCCTGCCAGGACAATGACGGCCAGCAGCGTCGACAGCAGCGCGAACATGGTGATGGCCATGGAAATCACCCGCTCCATCCCGAAGCGCTGCGTCATCCACCCGGCGAATTGCGAGGCGGTGAAAAAGCCTATCGCATTGACCGCGAAGGCCAGCGAGAATTGCTTGGGGCTCATCCCGTACTGGCTGGTATAGACAAAGCTGGCCGAGGACAGGAACACGAAGAAGCTGGCCATCCCAAAGCCGCCGATCATGGTCAGGCCCATGAACCGGCGATCGCCCAGAAGGCGCAGCGCGCCCGACGTCAACGCGCCCAGCCGCACCGGCTGACGGTCCTCGCGCCGCAGCGTTTCGGGCAGCACGAAGACGATCAGCGCCAGGCTGACCAGCGACACCGCCGCCAGCACCCAGAAGATCTCGCGCCAGCTGCCCCATTGCATGATGAAGGCCCCCGACAGCGGCGCCAGCATGGGCGAGACCGCGATCACCATCATGATGGTCGCCATGACCTTTGCCGCTGCCGGGCCTGTCGCCATGTCCCGGATGACGGCGCGCGGCACCACCATCAGCGTGGCGGCACCCAGCCCCTGCATGGCCCGCGCGGCGATCAGCGCGCCCATGGTCGGCGCCACCGCCGACAGCACGGTCGCCACCAGAAAGATCACCACCCCGATCAGCAGCGGCAACTTGCGTCCCACGGCATCCGCCAGCGGGCCGTAGATCATCTGCGCAATGCCGAAGACGATGAAATAAGAGGTCAGCGTCAACGCCGCCGTGGCCTCATCCGTGCCCAGATCGCGGGCGACCTCGGGCAGCGCGGGCAGATACATGTCGATCGCGAAGGGACCGACGGCGGATAAAAGACCCAGCAGCAGGGCCATGCGGAACATCGGGTCACGCATCGGTTCAAACCTGTGATTTGGAAATCATGGACATGGCGCGCAGTCGCCACGGCGAAGGAAAACATGTCCGGTCCGCGACAATTCGCATAAATGGCCGCGACTGACAAGCACCGCGGGGGACCGCGCGTCTTGATCGCGGGAAACCGCGCGGCTATCTGGACGCATGGCCAAGCTGTATTTCCACTATTCCACCATGAATGCCGGCAAAAGCACCTTGCTGTTGCAGGCATCCTACAACTATCGCGAACGCGGCATGGCCACGCTGTTGCTGACGGCGGCGCTGGATGATCGCGCAGGCACGGGCCGGATCGCAAGCCGCATCGGCATCGGCGCGGATGCGCTGACCTTTGACAGCCAGACCGATCTTTTCGCGCTGATCGAAACGCAGGGGCGCGACAGCGCCTGCATCTTTATCGACGAGGCGCAGTTTCTGTCAGCCGATCAGGTCTGGCAACTGGCCCGCGTGGCCGATGATCTGAATATCCCCGTCATGTGCTATGGCCTGCGCGTCGATTTCCGGGGTGAGCTGTTTCCCGGCTCTGCCGCGCTGCTGGCGCTGGCCGATGACATGCGCGAGGTCCGCACCATCTGTTTCTGCGGACGCAAGGCGACCATGGTGATCCGCCGCGACGAACAGGGTCGCGCCATTACCGAAGGCGATCAGATCCAGGTGGGCGGCGACGAAACCTATGTCTCCCTGTGCCGACGCCATTGGCGCGAGGCCACGGGCGCCTGATCCGCCAACTGCCGGATTTTGCATCACCTCTTGCCGAATGTTAGCGCCCCTGCCACTGTAGCAGGCAGGGAGAAGAAAGATGGACGAGGGCAAATCGGAACCCCGGCGCAAACTTGACGCCGCAGAAATGGGCGTGATCGCGCATCTTTACCGAGGCGAGGTCTATCGCTCGACCATCTGGCGCACGCGGCTGGATACGACGACCAACTGGTCCGTCGTCACGCTGGGGGTGGCGCTGTCGATCACCTATTCCTCGCCCCAGGCCTCGCCCCTACCGCTGGTTCTGGTCGGCATCCTGATCATCTTCTTTCTGATGCTGGAGGCGCGACGCTATCGCTATTTCAATGTCTGGCGCGCGCGCTGCCGCTGGCTGGAACTGCATTTCATCGCGCCGATCCTGCAAGAGGGCGACCTGCATCTGGAAGAGCATTGGCAGGACCGTCTGGCCGATGATTACCAGCATCCGCATTATCACGTCAGCATGTGGACCGCGATCGGACGGCGCATCCGGCGGAACTATTTCTGGATCCTGCTGATCCAGTCCGCCGCCTATCTGGGCAAGCTGATCGTGCATCCGACACCGCTGACATCGACGGCGGAATTGCTGCAACGGGCCGCCATCGGCCCGATCCCGGGCTGGCTGGTGCTGACCATCGGCGCGTTTTATTGCATCAGCTGGGGCCTGATCGCGTTTTTCAGCGAACGCGCGGATTCCGCCCGCGCCCGGCTGCGCGTCGATCCCCTGGGAATGGGCTAGGGGCGCACACGCGCCATCGCCGCCCTGTCGTTCAAATCTGTGCATATCGGGGGCAGCCGCGTTGCGGCAGGGACGGGCTTATAGTAACCATCGGCTAACAACAGGCAAAGGATCTCTCATGCGCGCCCTACTGCTGAAGCTTGTCGCCGTTCTTGGCATCACAGCCGGTTCCGCACAGGCATTCGATACCAATGCGACCGCAGCCTGGGTCTATGACGTGAATACCGGCACGGTGCTGCTGGAAAAGAACGCCGAGACGCCCATTCCGCCCGCCTCGATGTCAAAGCTGATGACGCTGAACATGATGTTCGAGGCGCTGGAAAGCGGCCGTTTGCAACTGGATGACACGCTGCCCGTCTCGACCAAGGCGTGGAAAATGGGCGGCTCGAAGATGTTCGTCGAGCCGCGTGACAATCCCACCGTCGAGCAGTTGATCAAGGGGATCATCGTCCTGTCGGGCAACGACGCATGCGTCGTGGTTGCCGAGGGCCTTGGCGGCACCGAAGAGGCCTTTGCCCGCCAGATGACCGAACGCGGGCGGCAGTTGGGGCTGCAACATTCGACCTTCCGCAACTCGACCGGCTGGCCCGCGCCCGACCATCGCATGTCGGCCGAGGATCTGGGCGTTCTGGCCCTGCATCTGATCCAGCAATATCCGCAATATTACCCCTATTTCGCCCTGACAGAGTTCCGGTATATGGACCGCGTGCCCTCGAACCGGTTCAACCGGAACCCGCTTCTGCGCCTTGGCATCGGCGCGGACGGCCTGAAAACCGGCCATACGCAAGAGGCAGGCTACGGTCTTGTCGGCTCGGCCGTGCAGGATGGCCGCCGGGTCATCTTCGTGATCAGCGGCCTGCAAAGCGAAACCGCCCGCGCCGAAGAGGCCGAGCGGATCGTGAACTGGGCCTTCCGCCAGTTCACCATGGAAACGCTGGTGCCCGCCAATGATACCGTGGTCGAGGCGCCCGTCTGGCTGGGCACGCAATCGCGCGTCGGGCTGACCACCAGCGACGGGGTCAATGTGCTGATCCCCGCCGGCGCCCGCGATCAGGTCAAGGTCGAGGCCGTCTATCAATCCCCCATCCCCGCCCCCATCATGAAGGGCGATCAGATCGGCCAACTGGTCGTGACCATGCCCGGAACGCCGCAGGCGGTGACCCCGCTTCTGGCCGCGCAGGACGTCCCCGAGGCGGGTTTCGCCGGTCGCATGAAAGGCGCGGTGATCCGTCTGGGCAACAAGGCCATCGAGGCCACGGGCCTCTGATGTTTCTCAGCTTCGAGGGCATCGACGGCTGCGGCAAGTCCACGCAGGCCCGGCTGCTGGCCGAGGCATTGCGGGCCGAGGGCCGCGATGTCCTGCTGACGCGGGAACCCGGCGGCTCTCCGGGCGCCGAAGAGATCCGTCGGCTGCTGGTCGAAGGCGCGGGGGAACGCTGGTCGGCTGAAACCGAATGCCTGCTGTTCACCGCTGCCCGCCGCGACCATCTGGAGCGCACGATCCGCCCCGCGCTGGCGGCGGGACACATCGTCATCACCGACCGCTTTGCCGATTCCACCCGCGTCTATCAGGGCGCGACACGCGGCGATCTGCGCGGCGTCGTCGATCAGTTGCATGAATTGTCGATCGGGATCGAACCGGACCGGACCTTCGTGATCGATATCGACCCCGCCGTCGGGCTGGCCCGTGGCAAGGCGCGCGGCGGATCAGAGGATCGCTTTGAAAGCCTTGGTCTGGGCTTTCAGGAAACGCTGGCCCACGGTTTTCGCGCGCTGAGCCGCGAATATCCTGACCGGGTGCGCCTGATTGACGGGAATGCCACGCCCGAACAGGTGGCCCAGCGTGTCCGGGCCGCCCTGTGAAAACGGATCCCGCCGACATACCGGAACCAGACCGCGTTCCGGGTGCGCCACATCCGCGCCATACCGCCCGGGTGATCGGGCAGGATCACGCCATCGCTGAATTCACCGATGCCGCGCGCGGCGGACGCTTGCACCACGCCTGGATGCTGACCGGCCCGCGTGGCGTGGGCAAGGCGACGCTGGCCTGGGCGATGGCCCGCTGGATGCTGGCCGACAGTCAAAGCGACGATCTGACCAGCGATCCAGATGCCCCGACCTCTCGCCGTATCGCCGCGCTGTCCGAGCCGCGCCTGCAGCTGATCCGGCGTCCCTGGGACGACAAGGCGGGGCGTCTCAGCGCGCAAATCACCGTCGATGAGATCCGACGCCTGCTGTCCTTCTTTCACATGTCCTCGGCCGAGGGCGGTCGCCGGATCGCGATTATCGACGCGGCCGACGACATGAACACCGCCGCCGCCAATGCCCTGCTGAAAGTGCTGGAAGAGCCGCCAAAGGATGCGCTGATCCTGATCGTGACGCATCAGCCCGCGCGGCTTTTGCCCACTATCCGCTCTCGCTGCCGCAGCCTGCGCCTGTCGCCGCTGAACCCCGATCAGATGGGCCGCGTGCTGTCCGATCTGGGCATCGCGGATGAGGCCGAACCGCTGGCCGCGCTGTCGGACGGCTCCGTGGGCGAGGCGTTGCGGCTGGCCGGTCAGGACGGGCTGGCACGGTTTCAGCAGCTGATCGATCTGTTCGGCACCCTGCCCCGCATGGATCGCATGGCCGCCGCGAAATTCGCGGATGGCGCGGCGGGTCGCGCGGGCGCGGATGGCGATCCCTTCGATCTGACCATCACGCTGCTGGATCGGTTCCTGACACGGGCGGCACGCGCCGGGCTGATGGGCCCGCCGCTGCCGCAGGCCGCGAATGGCGAGGGTGCGTTGCTGGCGCGCCTGTCGCCCGATGACCGCGCCGCGCGGATCTGGGCCGATGCGCAAGCACGGCTGTCGGCGCGGGCGCGGGCGGGGCGGGCGGTCAATCTTGACCCTGCGGCTTTGGTAATGGATATGGTGACGGAACTGGCCCATTTGCCACCCGCCCAATCTGCGCCACCTGCCAAGAGTTGACCCATGACCGAAGCGGCCCTTCCGCCGATTGTCGATAGCCATTGCCATCTGGATTTCCCGGATTTCGACGGCGAACATGACGCCCTGATCGCCCGCGCGCATGAAGCAGGGGTCGGGCGCATGGTCTCGATCTGCACGACGCTGGCACAGGAACCCACTGTCCGCGGACTGGCCGAGGCGCATGACAGCGTTTTCTATGCCTTTGGCCTGCATCCGATGAGCGTCGGGAAAGAGCCCGCCCTGACGCTGGATCAGATCCTGCGGATTGCGCAGCATCCGAAACTGGTCGGCATTGGCGAAACCGGGCTGGATTACCACTATACCGCCGAGACCGCCGCCGCCCAGCAGGACAGCCTGCGCCTGCATATCGAGGCCGCGCGCCAGACCCGTCTGCCCCTGATCATCCATGCCCGCGACGCGGATGAGGATATGGCCCGCATCCTGACCGAGGAACACCGGGCCGGGGCCTATAGCTGCGTCATGCATTGCTTCAGTTCGGGCGCCGGTCTGGCCCGCGCGGCGCTGGATCTGGGCTTCTATCTGTCCATGTCGGGCATCGCGGCCTTCCCGCGTTCGACCGAATTGCGCGAGATTTTCGCCGCCGCACCGGTGGATCGCATCCTGGTGGAAACCGACAGCCCCTATCTGGCGCCCCCGCCCTATCGCGGCAAGCGCAACGAACCGGCCTATGTCGCCAAAACCGCCGCTGTGGGCGCCGATCTGTTCGGCATGGAATATGCCGATTTCGCGCGCCAGACCTCGGCCAATTTCGACCGGCTGTTCTGGAAGGCCGCACAGGGGGACGCCGCGTGATCCGCGCCACGATCCTTGGCTGCGGCTCTTCGGGCGGGGTGCCACGGCTGGGCGGTCGCTGGGGGGCCTGCGATCCGAAGAACCCCAAAAACCGGCGGCGGCGCTGTTCCCTGCTGGTGGAACGGCCCGGCCCCGAGGGCGTGACACAGGTGCTGATCGATACCGGCCCGGATATGGTGCCGCAGCTTCTGGATGCGGATATCGGACAGCTGGACGCGGTGATCTATACCCATCCCCATGCCGATCACACCCATGGCGTCGATGACCTGCGGCAACTGGTCTATAACGCCCGGCGCAAGATGCCGCTTTGGGCCGATGCGCCAACAGCCGCCGCGCTGCAGGACCGCTTTGGCTATATTTTCGAAACGCCCGAGGGCAGCTTCTACCCCCCGATCTGCGACCTGCATCCGATCACCGATGCCTTCACGGTAAAGGGCGCAGGCGGCCCGATCCGCTTCATCCCCTTCCGCGTCCAGCACGGAGAGATCACCGCCCTTGGCTATCGCTTTGGCGGCATGGTCTATCTGCCCGATGTGTCGGCCATCCCCGAGGCCGCATGGCCCGCCATCGAAGGGGCCGAGCTGTTCATCTGCGACGCGCTGCGATACGAGCCGCATCCCAGCCATGCCCATCTGGCGCAGACGCTGGACTGGATGGCGCGGGCAGCCCCGCAGCGGGGTGTGCTGACGAATATGCATATCGATATCGATCATGATGAGGTCGCCTCGCAGACGCCCGACCACATCCAGCCCGCCCATGACGGCATGGTCTTGCAGGCCGGCGACCAGACCCCGGATGTGACCGCCACGCCATGAGCGCGCTGTTCACCATCATCCTTCCGGTCTTTCTGGTGATCGGTTTCGGATATCTGGTGGCATGGCGGGGGCTGTTCAGCCCCTCGGGCGTCGACAGCCTGATGAAATTCGCGCAATCCTTTGCGGTGCCGACGCTGCTGTTCTCATCCATGGCCAAGCTGGATCTGGGCGCGGATTTCCGGCTGAACCTGCTGCTGCCTTTCTATGCCGGGGCCTTTGCCAGCTATCTGATCGGCTGGGCCGGGGCGAAGTTCTGGTTCAGGCGCCCGCCCATGGATTGCGTTGCCATCGGCTTTGTCTGCCTGTTTTCCAACAGCCTTCTGCTGGGCATTCCGATCACCGAACGCGCCTATGGCACCGAGGCGCTGGATGGCAACTGGACCATCATCGCGCTGCATTCGCCGATGCTTTATACCTTTGGCATCACGGTAATGGAATTCACCCGCGCCCGCGGCAGCGGCCTGTCGGTGGGGCGCGTGGCGCTGACCGCGGTGATGGGCGTACTGCGCACGCCGATGGTGATCGGCATTCTGTGCGGTGTGGTGATGAATGTGCTGATGCAGGCCGGGCTGGTCATGCCGGACGGGTTCTGGGGCGCCGTCGACATGATGGCGCGGGCGGCCCTGCCTGCGGCTTTGTTCGGGCTGGGCGGGATTCTGGTCCGCTATCGCCCCGAAGGCGACATGATGGCCATCGCCCTGTGCTGCATCTGTGCGTTGCTGATCCATCCGGCCATCACGCTGAGTCTGGCAACGCTGGGCGGGCTTGATGTGGCGGGCCTCCGCTCGGCCGTGCTGACGGCGGCGATGGCGCCGGGCGTGAATGCCTTTCTGTTTGCCGATCTTTACGGATCGGCGCGGCGGGTGGCGGCATCCAGCGTATTGCTGGCCACCGCCCTGTCGATCCTGACCATCTGGATGTGGCTGGCGATCCTGCCCTGACCGCGCGGCCTAATGCGGGGTGATGCCCCGGATCCGCTCGGACCTGCGACGCAGCAGTTCCACCGTCGCCAGCAGTGCGATGGAAAAGCCCACCAGCAGCGTCGCCACCGCCAGAATGGCCGGGCTGATCTGTTCGCGGATGCCGTTCCACATCTGGCGCGGGATGGTCTGCTGGTCGGGGCCCGCGATGAACAGCACCGCCACGACCTCGTCAAAGCTGGTGACAAAGGCGAACAGCGCGCCCGAGATCACGCCCGGCAGGATCAGCGGCATGGTGATGCGGAAGAAGGTCGTGCGCGGATTGGCCCCAAGCGATGCCGCCGCCCGGTTCAGCGACTGGTCGAACCCAACCAGCGTGGCGGTGACGGTGATGATCACAAAGGGAATGCCCAGCGTCGCATGGGCCAGGATCACCCCCAGATAGGTGCCTGCCAGCCGCCCGCATTCCGTGGGCAGTCCGAACCAGCCCAGCAGCGTGCAGGGGTTCGAATAGAAGAAGAACATACCCGTGGCGGTGATGATCAGCGGCACGATCATGGGTGAAATCAGGATTGCCATGATCGCCCGGCGGAACGGCATTTCCGGCCGCGACAGGCCAAGTGCCGCCAGTGTGCCAAGCGCCGTGGCCAGCAGCGTCGAGAAGAAGCCGATGATGATCGAATTCTTGGCCGCATTCACCCATTTCGCATTGGCCCAGGCATCGGCCCACCAGTTCAGATCACGCGGCGCATCGGGGCGCTGCATGCCGAAGGTCAGCAGGCTGTCATACCAGCGCATGCTGTATCCATCGGGGTCAAAGGACAGCATCTTGTCGGTGAAGGTGAAGTAGGGCTCGGTGTTGAAGGAAAGCGGGATGATCACCACGATCGGGGCGATCAGGAAGAAAAAGATCAGCCCGCAGATCACCAGATAGGCATAGTGCCATGCGCGCTCCAGCGGGGAAGCATATGTCGGAACAGCCATCGGATTACCCCAGCTTCAGATTGTCGATGCCGACCATGCGGTCATAGAGCCAGTACAGGATCAGGACCGAGCCCAGCAGCAGCGCGGCCAGCGCGGCGGCCATGGACCAGTTCAGCGTATCGGTCATATGCAGCGCGATCAGGTTGGAAATCAGCTGACCCGAGGATCCGCCGACCAGCGCGGGCGTGATGTAATAGCCCACCGCCAGGATAAAGACCAACAGCGCCCCTGCCCCCAGACCCGGCAGGGTCTGCGGGAAATAAACCCGGCGAAAGGCGGTCCAGCTGGTCGCGCCCAGACTGCGCGCCGCGCGCACATAGGACGGGTTGATTGTGCGCATCACGGAATAAAGCGGCAGGATCATGAAGGGCAGCAGGATATGCGTCATCGCGATGATCGTGCCCGCCTGGTTATAGATCATCTGCAACCGCTGTTCATTGCCGATCACGCCCAGCCAGACCAGCACGTCATTGATCACCCCCTGTTGCTGCAGCAGCACCATCCAGCTGGTCGTCCGCACCAGAAGCGATGTCCAGAAGGGCAGCAGGACAAGGATCATCAGCAGGTTCGATTTCCGCATCGGCAGCGTCGCCAGCAGATGGGCAATCGGAAAGCCAAGCACAAAGGTCAGCGCGGTGATCAGCAGCGACAGCCAGAAGGTGCGCATGAACAGCATGATATAGACACGCTGGCGTTCCTCGACCTGCACGATCTTGCCGGATTCGTCGCGGGTGCGGTCGGTCGCGGCCAAATAGAAATTCGTGGTGAACGGGGTCGAGGCTTCGCGCATCGCGCTCCACAGACGCGGATCGCCCCATTCATCGTCCAGGTCCAGCAGCGTTTCCCTGTAGGGCGGTTCAAGCCCGCGCTTGGCCTTGCGCCCGGTCGAGGTGAACAGCGACCGCGTGCCCGGAACGTCATAGTTGATGCGGGTGCCGACGATGCCGATGGTGCGGTCCTCGGCGGCGGAGGTCAGATCATCGGCCAGCGCCGCCCAGGCGGCGTCATCGGGCTCGGTCCCGCGCGGATTATCGGCGAACCATTGCGACAGTTCCGGCATATGGGCCGAGAAGCCGTCATTATAGAAGGACCTTTGCAGCATCTGCCCGATCGGCACCACGAAGGTGATCAGGACAAAGGCCAGCAGCGGCAGAACCAGCAGAAACGCCCTGCGCCGGGCCCGGGTCTGCGACCGTGCCAGCGCGCGGGCCAGCGGTTTGCCATCGGCGGTCCGTAGCGTGCCATCGGTCTCACCCGTCGCAACCGTCGCAACGGCGGCATGCGGATCTAATGCGTTCGCCATGATATTCCCGGAATTCGTGCAAACCGCCGCCCCGGCATGGGGCGGCGGCATCGTTCAGATCAGTTGCTGGCCAGCCAGCTGTTGAAACGCTCGGTCAGTTCGGCGTCATGGTCGGCCCAGAATTCCGGGTCATCCATCACGGCGTTCTTCAGGGCGTCTTCGCTGGTGGGCATATGCGGCGCCATTTCCGTCTTGCCGTCCTGATACAGACCGACCAGCTGGGCCGAGGATTTGCGCGCCGGGCCATAGGCGATCCATTTCGCCTGATCGGCCAGACGCTGCGTGTCGGTGGCGAATTTCAGATATTCCATCGCCTCTTCGGGATTGGGCGAATCCTTGGGAATGGCGAACATGTCCATATCCATGTACTGCCCGTCCCAGATGATCTTGAAGGGCTTGCCCTCGGCCACCATCGCGTCGAAGAAACGGCCGTTATAGCCGGTGGCCATCGCCACTTCGCCATCGGCCAGCAATTGCACCGGCTGCGCCCCGGCTTCCCACCAGACGACGCTGTCCTTGATCGTGTCCAGCTTGTCAAAGGCGCGGTTCACACCCTCGTCGCTGCCCAGCAGATCATAGATCTCATCGGCCGAGGCACCATCCGCGATCAGCGCCAGATACAGGGTCCGCTTGGGGTTCTTGGGCAGGCCGCGCTTGCCCGGATAGGTTTCCAGATCAAAGAAATCAGCGGCCGAGCTGGGCGCGGCATCGGCGAATTTCGTCTCATCATAGGCGATGACCGTGCCCCAGAAGATATTGGCCACGGCGCAATCCTGCAGCGCGCCGTCAAGGAAGTCATCGGCAGCCGGGGTGCCATCGGGGGATGCGGGCAGATCGTCGGGATTGATCTCGACCAGCGCGCCTTCGTCGCACAGGCGGATCGCGTCGCTGACCTCGATATCAAAGACATCGGCGGTGATGTTTTTCGCCTCGACCTGCGCTTTCAGCGGCGTGGCCGGGTTGTCGGCGGCGATCATGTTCACGGTGATGCCCGTCGCTTCGGTGAAGGGCTTGTTATAGGCTTCGACCTGCGATTTCTCGTAGGCGCCACCCCAGGACACCACGTTCACCTCTTTGGCAGAGGCGGTCATGGCGATACCTGCAAGTGCGGTCGAAAGGACCAGAAGGCGTTTCATTCAATCTTCTCCCTGTGGTTATCGGGTATTTGCGAACCCAATCTTGATGGCCCCGTGGGGCGGTCTGCGGGCGAGAACGCCGCCCGCAGATTTCCTTGTCAGCTTGCCAGCCAGGCGGCGAAGCGCTCGTTCAGCTGGGACAGGTGATCGACCCAGAAATCATTGTCGAAACCCAGCGCATTGCCCATGTTTTCGGGCGAGGTCGGCAGGTTCGGCGGCATCGGGATATCGGTGTCCTTGTAATTGCCGACCAGCGGCGCCGAGCTTTGGCGCGGCGGGCCATAGCTGATCTGCATCGAGGCGCGGGCCAGCGATTCCGCGCTGGTCGAGAATTTCAGATAGTCCATGGCCTGATCCAGATTGGGCGCGCCCACCGGGATCACCCAGCCTTCGACCTCGAAAATCTGGCCGTCCCAGATGATCTTGAAGGGCTTGCCCTCATCCACGGTCGCATTGAAGATCCGCCCGTTATAGGCCTGCGACATCACCACTTCGCCATCGGCCAGCAATTGCGGCGGCTGCGCCCCGGCCTCCCAGAAGATCGCGTGATCCTTGATCGTGTCCAGCTTGGCAAAGGCACGGTCCAGACCTTCGGGCGTTGACAGCAGGTCGTAAACCTCGGCCGCGGGCACGCCATCGGCCATCAGCGCCATTTCCAGATTGAAGCGCGGTTCCTTCAGCAGGCCGCGCTTGCCCGGAAAGGCCTCGACATCAAAGAAATCTGCCAGCGTCCTGGGCGGGTTGTCGGGGAAGCGGCTTTCGTCATAGGCGACGATGGTGGAATAGACATCGGTGGCGACGAAACAATCCGACAGCGCACCTTCCAGAAAATCATCGGCGGCAGGCGTGCCGTCGGGGGCGGGCAGCAGATCGGCGGGGTCGATCTCGATCAGCGCGCCTTCGTCACAAAGCCGCGTCGCATCGGAAAAGCCGACGCTGGCCAGATCACTGGTGACGTTATTCGCCTTGACCTGCGCCATCAGCGGCGTGGCCGGGTTGTCCACATCGACCATGTTCACCTTGATGCCGGTCTCTGCCTCGAAGGGAATATTGAAGGCATCCACCTGCGATTGGGTATAGGCGCCGCCCCAGGACAGAACCTCGATCTGACCCTCGGCCAATGCCAGCGATGGCGCGGCGCAGGTGGTGCAGATCAGCAAGAGCTTTTTCATGGGAATATCCTTTCTAGGCCGGGTCCAGCGCGCGGGCGTCGGCAGGGTGCCAGCCGACCTTGATCTGCTGTCCCGGCTCCAATTTCGTCTGGCCAAGGGTGTTGCGGATCTTCATCACGAAATCCTCGGATCCCGCCACATTCAGCCGCACCCGAAGGATGTCGCCCATATAGATCACGTCGCGCACCGTGGCGCCAATCATATGCGCGCCCGGCGGCATCAGTTCGGGCTTGAATTCGACGCGCTCTGGCCGGATCGAGACAAGAGTCGGCTGCCCGACCTTGGTCACATTGACCGGCGTTGCGTCGATCACCTCGCCCGTGGACAGCCTGACCAAAGCCCGGTCGCCCTCCATTTCCTCGATCGTGCCCGGCAGCTTGTTATTCTCGCCGATGAATTGGGCGACGAAGCTGTTTTCGGGCCGTTCATACAGTTCCGATGGCGGGGCAAGCTGCTGGATGCGGCCATCGTTGAACACGGCGACCCGGTCGGACATGGTCAGCGCCTCGCCCTGATCATGGGTCACATAGACGACCGTGATGCCAAGTTCTTCGTGCAACTGCTTGATTTCGAACTGCATATGTTCGCGCAGCTGCTTGTCCAGCGCACCCAGGGGTTCGTCCATCAGCACCAGCTTGGGATCAAAGACCAGCGCACGGGCCAGCGCGATCCGCTGCTGCTGCCCGCCCGAAAGCTGCGCCGGGCGGCGATTGGCGAATTGTCCCATCTGCACCATGTCCAGCGCGTTCTGGATCCGCTCGGTCCGTTCCGCCTTGGACATGCCGCGCACTTCCAGCGGGAAGGACAGGTTTTCGCCCACCGTCATATGGGGAAACAGCGCATAGTTCTGAAACACCATACCGATGCCGCGCTTATGCGGCGGCACCTGATTGATCGGCCTGCCGTCAAGGCGGATATCGCCGTGGGTGGCCGTCTCGAACCCCGCCAACATCATCAGGCAGGTCGTCTTGCCCGAGCCTGACGGCCCCAGCATGGTCAGAAACTCACCCTTGCCGATGTCGAGATTCAGATCTTTGACGACCAGCGTCTTGCCATCGTAGCTTTTTTGCACATGCTCGAAGACGACGAAAGCATCGCCATGTCCTTGGTCCAGCAATGAGCGCTCTCCCTGTTGTCGATTGGTTATTCAGCGCAGGGTTCAGGTTAAGCAGCGGCCCGACAGGCTGGCAACACCATTTGCGACATTTCACAGGGCCTTTCAGTTAAATGCCCGGAAATTTGGCGGCGCCAGTGGGTAAACCGGACCGCATCAACGTAATTAATCTTTTATATATCAGTATCTTGCCAGATAATTCTCAAAGCCTGAATTTGATCCCGGCTGGCTGAAAGATTGCCTGTTTTGTCTGCAAAACCGGTATCAAATGCCGGAAAAATAGCATGTTTTGTGTGATCGTTAACGCAAAATTCCCGAAAAGCGCGATGCCTGAAAACGACATTTTGCGACATCGGTTTCTGCCGAAATCGCGCCCGGCCCGCGTCAGATTCTGTCCTTACAGCAGCCGGATCGAGCGGATCGCCTCGGCCACCACCGGGGCGATGCGGCGGCGGAAGTCCTCGGGCTGCCATTCCGACAGCGATCCGGCCACGTGGATTGCCGCGACTGGCCGCCCATCCGATCCCGGAATCGCACCGGCAAGGGCGACCTCGCCCATCAGGATCTGCTCGACCGCCAGCGCGTGACCGTTTTCGCGGGCCAACGCGATCTGGTCGCGGATGGCGGCAGGATCGGTCAGCGTGCGCGGCGTCAGCGGCGTCATGTCGGCATCGCGCAGCAGGGCGTCGACCTCATCATCGGGCAAATGCGCCATCACCGCCCAGCCGCCCGAGGTGCAGAAGGTGGGCACCGTATTCCCGACCAGCGTGGCAAAGAACATCTCGCGCTTGCTTTGCATCCGGGCGGCATAGACCATGCGCTGGCCGTCGAAGATGGACAGGTCCACCCGCTCTCGCACATTGCGGCGCAGTTCCAGCAGGGCCGGGCTGGCGCGGCGCAGCAACGGGTTCAGACGCAGATAGTCATAGGTCAGATCCAGCACGGCAAGATCAGGAAGAAAGCCGCGCCCATCCTCGGTCAGGCGCAGATAGCCCATCTTGCGCAAGGTATGGACGATTCGCTGCGCCGCGCTGCGCGTGATCGAGGTCCGCGCCGCGATATCCGACAGGGACAGCGGCCGCTCGACCCCCTGAAACGCGGACATGACCTGCATGCCCCGCGCCAGAGATTGCACAAATAACGGGTCATCTGCCCTCTCGGCTGCAAAATCGGAACCGGACGATGTCATGCTGCCTCCACTATTGACAGATCAAAATTCCGCTACGTAAACTCATGATGCAATGCAACTGTATCGGATTGCAATACACTATGGAATCACCCAGTGCCGCTGTCGACAGCCGGACCAGATCGCCCCGCGTTGCGGTGGCGGGCTTTGTTCATGAAAGCAATTCCTTTGCGCCCAGCCCCGCGGATCTGCGGTCGTTCCAGCAGGGTGGCGGCTATCTTCCACTGAGCCGCGGGGATCAGATCCTGCGCCGTGCGGTGGATGTGAACCTGCCCATCGCCGGGGCGCTGGACTTTGCCAAGGCTGCGAAGTGGCAGGTCGTGCCGATCCTGTGGGCCGGTGCCGTGCCCTCGGCCCCGGTGACGGCGGCCTGCTATCAGGCCATCACCGAAGAAATCCTGCAGGGCATTCGCGAGGCCGGTCCGCTGGACGGCGTGTTCCTGGACCTGCATGGCGCCATGGTGGCCGAGGGCGCGCCGGATGGCGAAGGCCAGTTGCTGTCGCGCGTCCGCGACGTGATCGGCCCCGATGTGCCGCTGGTCGCGGCGCTTGACCTGCACGGAAACATCACCCGGCTGATGGTGGACAGCGCCGACTGTCTGGTCGGCTTTCGCACCTATCCCCATGTCGATATGGCCGAGACAGGGCATCGCGCGGCGGTTCAGCTGGACCGGCTGCTGGCGGGCATTCCGAATGAAAAATCGTTCCGCCAGCTGGATTTCCTGATCCCGATCGCCTGGCAATCGACCCTGGCAGAGCCGGGCGGGCGCCTGTACCGCATGGCCGCCGAGGATGTGCCGGGCGTTTATACATCCTCGCTGTTCATGGGCTTTCCGGCGGCGGATTTTGCCGATTGCGGCCCTTCGGTCCTGGCCTATGCCCAGACGCGCCAGCAGGCAGAGGCCTGCACCGACCGCATCGCGCAGGCCGTCATTGATGCCGAGGCCGAATTTGCCGGGATCTCTTACGATCCCGATGCGGGCGTCGCGCATGCGATCAGGCTGGCGGCGGATGCCAGCCGCCCGATCCTGATTGCCGATACGCAGGACAATCCCGGCGCGGGCGGAAACTCCGACACGATGGGGATTCTGCGGGCGCTGGTTGCGGCCGATGCGCAGCGCGCGGCCATCGGGCTGATCACCGACCCGCAAGCCGCAAGCGCCGCGCACCAGGCAGGCACGGGCAGCGAGATCGAGATCGCGCTTGGCGGGCGTTCGGGGATTGCGGGCGACGCGCCCTTCCGGGCACGCTTTACCGTCGAGGCCCTGTCGGACGGGGCCTGTCACGCCACCGGCGGCTATTACGGCGGCGCCCATCTGGATCTTGGCCCCTCGGCCTGCCTGCGCATCGGCGGCGTGCGTGTCGTCGTCACCTCGGAAAAGGCCCAGATGGCAGATCGCGAGATGTTCCGCTTTCTGGGCATCCAGCCCGAAGAGGAAGATATCGTCGTGGTCAAAAGCTCGGTCCATTTCCGGGCGGATTTCAACGATATCGCAGAGACGATCCTGACCGTGACCGCGCCCGGACCCATGCCGCTTAGCCCTGCGGCCCTGCCCTGGCGACATCTTCGCCCCGGAATCCGCCTGGAACCCGGCGGAGCGCCATTCACCCCATCGGCGAAAGGCTGACACCCAAGATCCGCCACGCCCTTCCCGACCAACCAGAGAGGAAATCATGTTTCAACGATTGACCGCGACCCTGCTGGCCTCGACCATGCTTGCGGGTGCAGCCTGGGCCGAAACCACCGTGACGGCCGTGATGCATTCGGGCCTGCGCGTGCTGGACCCGGTGATCACCACGGCACATATCACCCGCAACCATGCCTATATGATCTATGACGTGCTGATCGCGCAGGATTCCGAATTCCAGCCGCAGCCGCAGATGGCGGACTGGACGATTTCGGACGATCAGAAGGTCTATACCTTCACCCTGCGCGACGGGTTGAAATTCCATGACGGGGCGCCGGTGACGGCAGCCGATGCCGTCGCCTCGCTGAAACGCTGGGCGCAGAAGGATGCGGGCGGGCAGGTCGTGATGGACCGCACCGAAAGCCTGGAGGCGACCGACGACAAGACGATCACCTGGACGCTGAAAGAGCCATTCGTGCCGATGCTGGATGTCCTGTCCAAGCAATCGGCCCTGCCCCCCTTCATCATGCCCGCGCGCGTGGCCGAAACGCCGGCGGATGAGCCGATCACCGATTACACCGGCTCTGGCCCCTTCATCTTCGAGACGGATGAATTCCAGCCGGGCGTCAGCGTCACCTATTCCAAGAACGCCGATTACGTCCCGCGTGACGAGCCCGCCGACTGGATGGCGGGCGGCAAGGTGGTGAATGTCGATACCGTCAAATGGGTGAACATGCCCGATATCCAGACCGCCGTGAACGCGCTGTCGGGCGGAGAGATCGACTATATCGAACAGATGCAGGTCGATCTGGTGCCCCTGCTGGAGGGCGATCCGAATGTCGTGGTCGAGGTGCGAGAGCCGACCGGCATGATGACCATGGCGCGGATGAACTTCCTTCACCCTCCCTTCGACAATGAAAAGGTCCGTCAGGCCGCCCTGCGCGCGATTTCGCAGGAAACCGTGCTGGCGGCGATGATCGGCAACCCGGAATATTACCAGATCTGCGGCGCCCTGCTGGGCTGCGGCACGCCGCTGGGCAGCGAAACCGGCACCGAGAGCCTGACACAGGGCGCGGATATGGAAGCGGCCAAGGCGATGCTGGCGGACTCGGGTTATGACGGCACGCCGGTCGTGCTGATGGCGCCGACCGATCTGGTGGCGCTGGCGACGCAGCCTGTGGTCGTGTCGCAGATGCTGCGCAATATAGGCTTCAACGTCGATATGCAGCCGATGGACTGGCAAACGCTGGTCACCCGCCGCGCGGGTCAGGCAGCGCCTGCCGATGGCGGCTGGAACATGTTCATCACCAACTGGATGGTGCCCGAGATTTCGAATCCGATCTCGAACCCGATGCTGAACGGGCGCGGCAATGACGCCTGGTTTGGCTGGCCCAGCGATGAACGGGTCGAGCAGTTGAAAGAGGATTACATCGCCGCCCCCGATCTGGAAGGTCAAAAGGCCGCGGCCGAGGAAATCCAGAGCCACTCGATCGAAACCGTGCTTGAGGTGCCCTTGGGCCAGTACACCCTGCCGCAGGCGCGGCGGGCCAATGTGACGGATATGATCCCGTCGCCCGTGCCGGTCTTCTGGAACCTCAAGAAGGGCGAGTGACCGAACTTGCGGGACGGCAGGACGCGCCGCCCCGCACCTGACCGATCGAGGATTTTTCGATGCTTGGATATGTCCTGCGCCGCATTCTGGCCGTGATACCCGTCATGCTGCTGGTGGCCGTCTTCGTCTTCCTGCTGCTGCGCCTGACGCCGGGCGACCCGGCGGCGATCATCGCGGGCGACATGGCCACCCCCGCCCAGCTAGAGCGCATCCGCGAGGCGATGGGCCTGAACCAGCCGCTGCATGTGCAGTTCATCACCTGGGTCGGGCAGCTGCTGCAGGGCGATCTGGGCACCTCGCTGATCTCGAAAACCTCGGTATCGGGAATGATCGCGGACCGGATGGAGCCGACGCTGTCCATTGCGCTGCTGACCATCATCATGTCGGTGATGCTGGCCGTGCCGATGGGGGTGATCGCCGCATGGAAACATCGCAGCGCGGCGGATTACGCGGTGATGACATTCTCTGTCCTGGGCTTTTCGGTGCCGGTCTTTGTCATCGGCTATATCTTCATTCTGATCTTTTCACTGAAGCTGGGCTGGTTCCCGGTGCAGGGCTATACGCCGATCTCGGAAGGGTTCCTTGCCTTCCTGCACAACGCCTTCCTGCCCGCGCTGACCCTGACCACGATCTATGTCGCGCTGATCGCGCGCATGACCCGCGCCAATATGCTGGAGGTACTGGGCGAGGATTACATCCGCACCGCCCGCGCCAAGGGCGCGCCGGAACGGATCGTGCTGTTCCGCCATGCGCTGAAAAACGCGGCCGTGCCGATCCTGACCGTCATCGGCACCGGCTTCGCCCTGCTGATCGGCGGCGTCGTGGTGACCGAAACCGTGTTCAACATCCCGGGCATTGGCCGCCTGACCGTCGATGCCATCCTGGCGCGGGACTATCCGGTCATTCAGGCCATGATCCTGCTGACCAGTTTCCTTTACGTGCTGGTCAACCTGCTGATCGACCTCAGCTATTCGCTCTTTGACCCAAGGATCCGCTACTGATGGCACAGACACCTCCTCCTGCCTCGGCCATGCAGCCGGTTCTGCGGATGATCCGCATGCCCAATGCCGGGATCGCCCCGCGCATCGCCGCCTTCGTGCTGGCGGTCATCGTCATCGTCACGCTGCTGGCGCCCTGGATCGCGCCGCATGATCCGCTGGTCATGGACCCGCTGGTGCGCCTGAAAGGCCCGATCGAGGGGCACCCGCTTGGCACCGACAATTTCGGGCGCGATATCCTGTCGCGCGTGCTGATCGGCGGGCGGCTGTCGCTGATGATCGGCATTGCCACGGCGGTCGTCTCGGTCCTTGTGGGGCTGGTGATCGGCATGGTCGCAGGCTTTTTCCGCACCGCCGATGCGATCATCATGCGGATGATGGATGCGCTGATGGCCATCCCCTCGATCCTGCTGGCGATTGCGCTGGTGGCGCTGAACGGCCCCTCGGTCGGGTCGGTCATCGCGGCCATCACCATCCCCGAAATCCCGCGCGTGGTGCGTCTGGTCCGCTCCGTCGTGCTGACCGCGCGCGAGGAACCCTATGTCGAGGCGGCCATCGCCCTTGGCTCTTCCATGCCGAAAATCCTGATCCAGCATCTGGTGCCGAACACGCTGGCGCCGCTGATCGTTCAGGGCACCTATATCCTGGCATCCGCCATCCTGACCGAGGCGATCCTGTCCTTTCTGGGCGCGGGCGTCAGCACCGAAACCCCGACATGGGGCAATATCATGGCAGAGGGACGCCTGTTCTTTCGCATCAAGCCCGAGCTGATCCTGTATCCCGGCCTGATGCTGTCGCTGTGTATCCTGTCCATCAACCTGCTGGGCGATGCCGCACGCGACATGCTGGATCCACGGCTGAAGAAACGGGCGGGGTAAGCCATGCAGTTCAAGTCACGCAATTTCGATCAGGCGGATATCGCCGTTGAAACCGACGATCTGACCGTCGCCCTGCCCGATACGCCGGGCCAGCCGCAGGTGCTGAAAGGGATCGATGTCACCATCCATCAGGGCGAGACGGTCTGTCTTGTGGGTGAATCCGGTTCGGGCAAATCCGTCACCTCTCTGGCGATCATGGGCCTGCTGCCCGAGGCGCTGAAGGTCACAGGTGGCCGGATCAACCTTCAGGGCCAGAACCTCTTGCCGCTGACGCAGGCGCAGATGCGGGAATTGCGCGCCGCCCGCGTCGCGATGATCTTTCAGGAACCGATGACGGCGCTGAACCCGGTGCTGCGTGTCGGCGATCAGATCATGGAGGTGATGGAGCTGCATACCAGCCTCTCCTCGGCCGAGCGCCGTCAACGCGCCATCGACATCATGGAGCAGGTGCACCTGCCGGATGTCGAACGGGTCTTTTCCAGCTATCCCCACCAGCTGTCCGGCGGGCAGCGGCAGCGCATCATGATTGCGATGGCGCTGGTGCTGGAACCCGTGCTGCTGATCGCCGACGAACCGACCACCGCGCTGGATGTGACGACGCAAAAGCAGATCCTGTCGCTGATTGACGAATTGCAGGCCAATCACGGCACGGCGGTCCTGTTCATCACCCATGATATGGGCGTCGTCGCCGAGATCGCCGATACCGTCTATGTGATGAAATATGGCGAGATCGTCGAACGCGGGCCGGTCGAACAGATCCTGCGGCATCCGCAAAAGGACTATACCCGCGATCTGCTGGCCTCGGTTCCCAGCCTGTCGCCGCGCCCTGCCCGCCCCGAAGGGTCCGAGATCGTCTTGCAGGTCGAGCGTCTGAACAAGATCTATGGCGGCGGTGGCATCCTGAAGAAACTGCCACAGGCCCATGCCGCCAAGGATGTCAGCTTTACCCTGACACGCGGTCGGACGCTTGGGATCGTGGGGGAATCCGGGTCCGGCAAATCCACCGTGGCGCGCTGCATCATGCGGCTGATCGATCCCAGTTCGGGCCGGATCCTGCTGGATGGCAGCGATATCGCCACGCTGTCGCGCAATCGGCTGCGCCCGCATCGCCAGAAGCTGCAGGTGGTGTTTCAGGATCCGATGCGCTCGCTGAACCCGCGCTGGACCATTGCGCGCAGCCTGACCGAAGGCCCGCTGAACTATGGCACGCCCAAGCCCGAGGCGATGGCCGAGGCCGCGCGGCTGTTGCAGGTCGTGGGCCTGCCCGAAGACGCGCTGCACCGCTATCCGCATATGTTCTCTGGCGGGCAGCGACAGCGGATCGCGATTGCCCGCGCGGTGATGATGCGCCCCGATGTGCTGGTCGCGGATGAGGCCGTGTCGGCGCTGGATGTCTCGGTTCAGGCGCAGGTGCTGGACCTGCTGGACCAGTTGCAGCAGGAACTGGGCATCGCCATCGTCTTTATCACCCACGACCTGCGCGTCGCCGCCCAGATCTGCGACGATGTCATCGTCATGCAGCGCGGCGCCGTGGTCGAACACGGCCCTGCCGCCGATGTGCTGGGCGCCCCCGCCCATCCCTATACCCGTGCCCTGATCGAGGCCGCCCCCGGCCGAAACTGGGATTTCCAGAATTTCCGTATGATGAATGAGGCCCCCGATGCCCGTCCTGCCTGAGATTGACGCCACCGCAGCCGAGCTGTCCCGGATCTTTCGCGATCTGCACGCCAATCCCGAGATCGGCTTCGAAGAGGTCCGCACCTCGGGCATCGTCGCCGAAAAGCTGCGCGAATACGGCTTTGACGAGGTGCATGAAAAGATCGCGGGCACCGGCGTAGTGGGCATCCTGCGCGGCAAGGGCGCGGGCAATCGCCGGATCGGTCTGCGCGCCGATATGGACGCGCTGCCGATCACGGAAACCAGCGGGCTGGACTATGCCTCGCAGACGCCCGATCGGATGCATGCCTGCGGACATGACGGCCACACCACCATGCTGCTGGGCGCGGCCAGATATCTGGCCGACAGCCGCAATTTCGACGGCACCGCCGTCTTCATCTTCCAGCCCGCCGAAGAGGGTCTGGGCG
Organism: Paracoccus fistulariae; assembly: GCF_028553785.1. Classification (NCBI taxonomy): domain Bacteria; kingdom Pseudomonadati; phylum Pseudomonadota; class Alphaproteobacteria; order Rhodobacterales; family Paracoccaceae; genus Paracoccus; species Paracoccus fistulariae. The sequence continues at coordinate 3,418,663 of NZ_CP067136.1, read as the reverse complement.
GCGCGCGCGGCATGATCGCGGACGGGCTGTTCCAGCGCTTTCCGGTGGATGAGGTCTATGGCATGCACAATCAGCCAAACGGCAAGCCCAACCGGGCGATGATCTGCAAGGGCGCGGCCATGGCCGGGGCGTCCTTCTTTGACATCACGGTCAAGGGCAAGGGCAGCCATGCCGCCATGCCACAGCAATCGCGCGATGCGCTGGTCGCGGCCTCGGCATTGGTCGGACAGTTCCAGACGATTCTGGGCCGCAACATGCCCCCGCTGGAACAGGCGGTGCTGTCGGTCACCCAGATACACGCGGGCAGCGCCTATAACGTGGTGCCCGAAACCGCCCGGATCGCGGGCACCATCCGCTTTTTCAAGCCCGAGATCCGCGACCTGATGCAAAGCCGCATGCGCGAAATCTGTCAGGGGTTCGAGCTGGCCTATGGGTTGCAGATCGGGGTGGAGTTCCGCGAAATCTTCGACGTTCTGGTCAATGACGACACCCTCAGCGACGAGTGGCTGGCGGCGGCGAGCGATATCGTGGGCGATGCGAATGTTGACGATACCATCGCCCCCTTCACCGGATCCGAGGATTTTGCCGATATGTTGCAGGTCGTGCCCGGCGCCTATGGCAATCTGGGCCATGCGGGCACGGTGCCGCTGCATAATCCGGGCTTTGTGCTGGACCCGGAGATTCTGCCGGTCGGCGCCTCGATCTATGCCCGCCTGATCGAACGCCGCCTGCCCTTGGGGAACGCCGCATGAACCCGTTGGCCCTGCCCTTCGATTCGGATCAGATGCTGGCCGGGTTGCGCCCTTGGGTCGAATGCGAAAGCCCGACCTGGGATGCCGCAGCCGTCAGCCGGATGATGGCCATGGCCGCGCGGGATCTGTCCGCGATTGGCGCCACGGTGGAAACAATCCCCGGCACCGGGGGCTTTGGCGATTCCATTCGCGCCAGCTTTCCGCATCCCGATCAGGGCAAGCCGGGAATTCTGGTGTCGGGCCATTTCGACACGGTCCACCCCATCGGTACGCTGGAAAAGCTTCCCTTCCGGGTTCAGGATGGCCGCGCCTATGGCCCCGGCATTCAGGACATGAAGGGCGGCAATTACGTCATGCTGGAGGCGATGCGCCAGATCCTGAAAGCCGGGCTGCAGACGCCCCTGCCGGTGACCTTCCTGTTCACCCCCGATGAAGAGGTCGGCACCCCCGCCACCCGCGACCTGATCGAGGATCACGCCCGTGGCCAGCGCGCCGTTCTGGTCCCCGAACCGGCCTCGGCCGATGGCGGCGCGGTGATCGGGCGCTATGCGATCGCGCGCTTTGATCTGCTGACGCAGGGGCGGCCCAGCCATGCCGGTTGGGCGCTGAAGGACGGCCGCTCGGCCATTGCCGCGATGGCCCGCAAGATCCTGGAAATCGAGGCCATGACGACCGAGGACTGCACCTTCTCGGTCGGGGTCATCCATGCCGGGCAATGGGTGAATTGCGTCTCATCCGAATGCCGGGCCGAGGTGCTGAGCATGGCCAAGACTCAGGCAGATCTGGATCGGGGCGTGGCGGCGATCGAGGCGCTTCAGGGCCATGAAGGCGGCGTCGATTTCATCGTGAACCGTGGCGTGACGCGCCCTGTCTGGGAACCGGATCAGGGCACCATGCAGCTTTACGATCTGGCCCACCGCCTTAGCGCCCAGATCGGCTTTGAGCTGACCGCAGGCAGCGCGGGCGGCGGATCGGACGGCAATTTCACCGGCGCGATGGGCGTGCCGACGCTGGATTCCATCGGCCCGCGTGGCGCGGGCCTGCATACGCTGAACGAACATATCCAGATCGACAGCCTGGCGGAACGTGCCCGATTGGCTGCGGGCCTGATGATGGAGATCCGCTGAACGCAAAAAGGGCGGCCAGAACCGACTGGCCACCCCACGGCACTGGTGAACAGATCACTCGGTTCAGAAAACGAAATCGCTCATATCCAGCTGGTTCAGCTGCATGTCTTCCAGCGTGAAAGACGTGTTATGCGACAGCGTGACGACGACGTCATCGCCATCCTGAACGGCATTGTTGATGACCTGACGGACCTGAGCGCGGCTGAAATCGTCAATCTCGATCTTGTCGCGACCGTTTTCGAAATCGCGGATGATGTCGCGGCCATGACCCAGATCGAATTCGAACTGATCCGCACCGGCACCGCCGATCAGGATGTCATTGCCACGACCGCCCTCAAGCGTGTCGGCCCCCACGCCGCCATTCAGCGTATCGGCACCCGCGCCGCCTTCAAGATCGTCACGACCGCCATTGCCGAACAACCGGTCACGACCGGCGCCGCCCTCAAGCTCATCATGGCCCGCGCCGCCGCGCAGCGTGTCATGGCCCGCGCCGCCTTCCAGCTCATCATTCCCGGCGCCGCCGATCAGAATGTCGCGACCGCCATTGCCTTCCAACTCGTCATGGCCACGGCCACCCAGAATGCGGTCATTGCCCGCACCGCCCTTGATCTCGTTCGGGCCATTGCCGCCGACGATCGTGTCATTGCCGTTGCGGGTGGCAATGGATTTGATGGTGCCCTTGATATTCTGCAGATCGATGCCCAGCCAATCGACGTCCTGAAGATTAAGTTCACCGTCAAAATTACCGTTATAGGCCATGGTTAAATTCCTTGTCTTTTTTCATCATCGGGCTGCGCCTTGCCTGGCTGGCCCGGGTACGAATCGCTTATAGCGAAGGTTAACTGACAGCTTTCTGATCCCGGCTGTCAGCAAATTGTCAGCCAGCGCAGGCTATGGTCCGTGGCATGAAATACGCCCTTGCCCTCGCCTGCCTCTTCGCCGCATCCGCGCCCTTTGCGCAGGACGTCCCAGTGGCGGATTACGACCTGGTGCTGGATGCGGTGCAGGATGGTGAAATCCTGCCGCTTGCGGATATCCTGACGATACTGGAACGCGAGCATCCCGGTCAGATCGTCGAGGTGGAACTTGAATATGACAAGGGAACGCGCGTCTATGAGATCGACGTGATCACCCCCGAGGGGTTGTTGATCGAGGTTGATCTGGACGCGGCAACCGGCGCGATCCTGGATGTTGAAGAGGATGGCTGATGCGCGCCCTTATTGTCGAAGACGAGTCGCGAATTGCGACGGACCTGCAACGCGCACTGGAATCCGCGGGATTTCGGGTCGAACATGTCGATAACGGAGAGGATGCGTGGTTTCAGGGCGGCACCGAAAACTATGACCTGATCGTGCTGGATCTGGGTCTGCCGCGTCTGGACGGGCTGACCGTGCTGAAACGATGGCGGGCCGAGGGATGCGAAAGCCCCGTGCTGATCCTGACCGCGCGGGGCGCCTGGACCGAACGGGTCGAAGGTATCGACGCGGGCGCCGATGATTACCTGCCCAAGCCCTTCCGCATGGAGGAACTGATCGCCCGCGCCCGCGCGCTGGTGCGGCGGTCGGGCGGTCGCGCGGCCTCGGTCCAGCAGGTCGGGCGGCTGTCGGTCGATATCAACCGGATGCAGATCGCGATCGAGGGCGTGCCGGTGCCGGTCACGCCGCTGGAATTCCGCCTACTGGCCTATCTGACTCTGCACCGCGACCGTGTCGTGCCGCCGACCGAATTGCTGGAGCATCTTTACGGCGATGACGACGCGAAAGAGGCCAATGCCGTCGAGGCGGTCATCACCCGCCTGCGCCGCAAGATCGGACCGGGCGTCATCGCCACGCGGCGCGGCTTTGGCTACGCGCTGGACAGCGGGGCATGAGGCCGACCACCATCCGCTGGCGGCTGATGCTTGCAGGCGCGGTTGCCATCCTGATCGCCCTGGGGCTGTCGGCAGTCGGGCTGTCGCTGTTATTCGAACGCCATGTCGAACGCGTCGCCGTCAATGATCTAGAGGCGCGGGCACGGGCCCTTGCGGGAATAGTCGAGACCGATCCCGCAGGCCGCCCCTTCCTGCATGATCCGCCCTCGGACCCCCTGTATCACCAGCCCTATTCGGGCCATTACTGGCAGATCAGTCTGGGGACGGATGAACGCCGCTCCAGATCGCTGTGGGATTTTCGCCTGACGCCCCCGGCAGAGGCGGCCGCGCCCGGCGCAACGCGGGTGCTGTCGCTGCCGGGCCCGCAGGGGGAACGTCTGCTGGTGCTGGAACAAAGCCTGCTGGTCAGGGACGCGACGGGCGCCCCGCTGCCGCTGCGCATTCTGGTCGCGACCGAGCGGACGGCGTTGCAAGAGGCCAAGCGCGATTTCGTCACCTCGCTGCTGCCGTTTCTGGGCATTCTGGCCGCGCTGTTGCTGGCGGCTTTCTGGATGCAGATCCGCATCGGGCTGCAGCCGCTGTCGCAGGTCAGCAAGCGGGTGACGGCGTTGAATTCGGGGCAGCGCGCGCGGATCGGCACCGATCTGCCCGATGAGGTCGTGCCGCTGTCGCGCCAGATCGATCAGCTTCTGGATGCGCGCGACGTGGAACTGGACCGCGCCCGCCACCGCGCCGCGGATCTGGCGCATGGCTTCAAGACGCCCTTGCAGGCGCTGCTGGGCGATGCCGAAAAGCTGCGCGATCAGGGCAAGCCCGCGCTGGCTGACAGCATTGAAACCGTCGTGGTCGCCATGCGTCGCCTTGTGGACCGTGAACTGACGCGGGCGCGGATCCAATCGGATCGCAGCAGCGCCGAGGCATCGCCCGATCAGGTGATCAATCGCGTCGTGAAGGTGCTGAAGCGGACCCCGATTGGTTCCGATATCAGCTGGCAGACGCAGACCGACCCGGGGCTTCTGGCCAGAATCGATGCCGATGATTTGACCGAAGCGATGGGCGCGCTGCTGGAAAACGCGATGCGCCATGCGCAAGGCGCGGTGTCAGTCACCGCCGAGCGGCAGGGCGGTCAGGCGCTGATCACCATTCGCGATGACGGCCCCGGCGTGCCCGAGGCCGCGCTGAGCAAGCTGGCGCGACGGGGTGTCCGGCTGGATGAAAGCAGCGAGGGGGACGGCATCGGGCTGGCCATCGTCGCCGATATCGTCGATGCGGCGGATGGCGAGGTCAGCTTTCAGAATGCGGATCCGGGCCTGCTGGTTCAGATCAGCCTGCACGCCAGATAGGCATCACAGCCCCGCCATCACCTGCGACGCGATCTCGAAGCTGCGCAATCGGGCCGCGTGATCGTGGATCTGGCCGGTCAGGATCACCTCATCGGGCTGATATGCGGCGATCAGGGCGCGCAACTGTTCCTCGACCTGCGCGGGATTGCCGACGGTAGTGACACGCAGCGCCTGATCCACCATGCGCCGCATCTGAGCGCCGATGGCGCCATCCAGATCGCGGGTCGGCGCCGGAAGCTTGCCCGGCATTCCCGTACGCAGACGCGCAAAACCCAATTGCATTGAACTGCGCAGATAATGCGCCTCATCCGCGTCATCGGCGGCAAAGACATTGATGGCGATCATCGCCTTGGGCTGATCCAGCCAGTCCGACGGGCGAAAGCGGTCGCGATAAATCTGCAATGCCTGATCCATATCCCCGGGCGCGAAATGGCTGGCAAAGGCATAGGGCAGCCCCAGATGCGCGGCCAGTTGCGCGCCGTAAAGGCTGCTGCCCAGGATCCAGATTGGCACATTCGTGCCCTCACCCGGCAGCGCGCGCACCGGCGCGGCGGGGTTTTCCGGCCCGAAATAGGTCAGAAGCTCGACCACATCCTGCGGAAAGCTGTCGGCCATCGGGTCGCGGCGCAGCGCGCGAATGACGGCCGCATCCCCGCCAGGCGCGCGGCCCAGACCCAGATCGATCCGGTCGGGAAAGACGGTGGCCAGCGTGCCAAAGGCTTCGGCCACGGTCAGCGGCGCGTGATTGGGCAGCATGATACCGCCCGCCCCCACACGCATCCGGCTGGTCGCCTGCGCCACCAGCGCGATCAGGACCGCGGTCGCGGCGCTGGCGATGCCCGGCATATTATGATGCTCGGCCAGCCAGAAGCGATGATAGCCCCAGCTTTCGGCCTTTTTCGCCAGATCAAGCGTGTTCTGGATCGCATCTGCGGCCTCGAACCCCTCGGGCACGGGCGACAGATCGAGAAGGGAATAAGGAATTTTGCTCATATCAAAGCAATTAGGTGGCACGCGCGGATTTACAACGGCTGACCGCGCGAAAAGCAAAGGCACGACATGAAAACGCCCGGACGTAACCCCGGGCGCAGTTTGATCGCGAAGGGGCAGTTCAGCCCATCTTGCGCACGTAGGTCCAGGTCGGCACGCGGGCATTGCGTGCGACCGACCAGCTTTCGGCATCGCCCAGATAGACAAAGCCGCAATTGGTCAGCACGCGGGCCGAGCCGGGATTGTCCTGAAACACTTCGGCAAACAGGGTGCGCGATTTATGCGGATTGGCCTTGACGACGGCATCGACAGCCTCTGTCGCGAAGCCGGTATTCCAGAAGCCCGCGCCTATCCAGAAGCCAAGTTCGGACTGATCGCCCTCCATCTGCGTCAGGGACACGACGCCCAGCAATTCGGCAAGCTTGTAGGCCGAGCCGTCAATGGCCCAGACATCTTCGGTCCGATCCACGCTCATCGAGCGGATCACGAAACTTTCGGATGCGCCCGGCGGCAGCGGATGCGGGATCGCACGGGTGCCCTCGGCGACGCGGCGATCGGCGGTATAATGGGCAATCATCCCGGCATCCGACGGACGCAAGGGACGCAGTATGAAGCGTTCGGTTTCGATGACTGGCTGGCTCAACACCTGCGTGTTGATGGTCAAATCATCCAATCTCGTTCCCTCCCGCATGGGTGCAGACATTACCATTTCCCCCTCCCGGAAACTGGTCGATATAAAAAGGTCCGGGGGGACCGGCTTTCGCCGATCCCCCCGATAACATCGAAATGTTAATTTTGGGTTACTCGGCTGCCTCGAGAGAGGCCGGTACCACGGAAATATAAGTGCGGCCCTTCAGTCCCTTGCGGAAGCTGATCTGGCCATCGGTCAGTGCGAACAGGGTATGATCCTTGCCCATGCCGACATTCGTGCCCGGCCACCACTTGGTGCCGCGCTGGCGCACGATGATGTTGCCTGCAATGGCTTCCTGACCGCCATACAGCTTGACGCCAAGACGGCGACCGGCTGAGTCGCGGCCGTTACGGGACGAACCGCCTGCTTTCTTATGTGCCATGACTGTTAGTCCTTCTTGCCTTTGGCCAATTCCTTGGCCTGCTTGATCCATTCGTCACGTTCGATCCGGCCATGGAACGACAGCTTATCGTCCATGTACTCGATCTCTTTCTTCTTCCAGGCCGCGATCTGATCAAAGTGGTAAACGCCGTTCTCGTGCAGGAGTTCCTCCAGCTTGGGACCAACACCCGAGATCAGTTTCAGATCGTCGGCCTGACCGTCGCGCGCCGCGTCGAGCAGGTTCGACGGGCGGGTGCCGACCGAAGCGGCAGCCTCTGCCTTGGCGGGCTTCGCGGCGGTGGCGGGCTTCTGCGCGCCAGCGGTGCGGGCACCGACAGCAGCCATCACGCCGGTCTTGTCGGCGCCTTTTTCCAGCACGTCGGTCACGCGCAGCAGGGTCAGTTGCTGACGGTGGCCACGGGTCCGCTGCGAGCTGTGCTTGCGGCGGCGCTTGACATAGGTGATGACCTTGTCAGCCTTGATCTGGTCGATCACTTCGGCCTGAACGCAGGCACCATCGACCAGCGGCATACCCAGGGTCGAGCCGACCATCAGAATATCGTTGAACTGGACTTTGTCGCCAGCTGCGGCACTCAGCTTTTCAACGCGCAGCACATCGCCTGCCTGCACCTTGTATTGCTTGCCGCCAGTTTTCAGAACAGCGAACATCGCTTCTTTCCTTTGTCTACCGCGTCCTTCGGCCCCGGTACGCCCGGAGTTCTGGCCATGCCGCCTTCGAACAGCGCACCCTGTCCATCAGGGTGTCATTCAAAAATAACGAGCCGGCCAAGAGCAAAAGCCCGGCCGGTTGCCCCGCATATGGCGGATTCGACCCGCCAAGTCAAGTGTTACAGGCCTGTTACAGCAGTCAGGCAGGCGAAAATTCGCGGGAACCCTGACAATTCCTCATGCATTCCCATCAGCAAGCGCAGGATAGGACAAATGCAAAGTTTTACGTGCCCGGCCAGCGGAAACCGCGTCTTTTTCGACAACCTCTCCTGCGGCTGCGGGGCGCAGCTTTACTACGACCCCGAGGCGCGCACCATGCTGAATGAGGCCGCCCCATGCGTCAATCGCGACAGCATCGGCTGCAACTGGATGGCGGAACCTGGCCAGCTCTGGTGCCGGTCCTGCCTGATGACGGATGTGGTGCCGGATCTGTCGGTCGGCGACAACCGCCAGCTTCTGGCGCGGGCCGAGCGGGCGAAACGGTGGGTGCTGGCCAATCTGTCGAACTGGGGCTGGTTCACCCAGGCGGATCCCGGCCCCCGCCCGCGCTTTCGCATGATGTCAGAGCGGATCGGCGACAGCGAAGAGCCGGTGATGATGGGCCATGCCAATGGCATCATCACCATCAATGTTACCGAGGCGGATGAGCTGATCCGCCTGCAAAGACAGCACCAACTGCGCGAGCAGTACCGCTCGATGGTGGGGCATCTGCGGCATGAGATCGCGCATTTCCTGTTCACCCGCCTTTCGGCCCAGCCCGAGTTCCTGCCCGCCTTCCGCGAGATTTTCGGGGATGAGCGCGCCGATTACGGTGCGGCCCTGCAAGCGCATTACGCAAATCCGAAGCCGCCAAAAGGCGACTATATCACCGATTACGCCACCGCCCATCCGCATGAGGATTGGGCCGAGACAACTGCGCATCTGCTGCATATGGTCGATTTCACCGACAGTTTCGTGAATGCGGGCCTGTCCATGTCGGGATTACCCCCGGATTACGCCCCCTATCAGGACGGAAATGCCGAACATCTTCTGACCATCACCACCGATGTCGCCATCGCCATCAATGACATCAACCGGGCGCTGGACAATTCGGACCTTTATCCCTTCGTGCTGACCCCGCGCATCCGCGAAAAGCTGACCTTCGTGCATGACTGGATCACCGATCACGCCCTGCCCGCGCAATAGATCACAACCAGCGTTGCAGCGCGACCTCGGCCCGGATTTCCTGCCCGCTGCGAATATGGGGCGGCGTGGCCGACAGACGCGGCGCTGGCATCGGCTCATGTCCCGAAAAGCTGCGGCGCGCGATGTTATGGGGATGGCGCGGGGCCTCGTCGATCGACAGGACGGGGGCGGCGCAGGCGTCCTGCCCCTCCAGCAGCCGCGCCCATTCGTCACGAGAGCGGCGTGCGATCACCTGTTCCAGCCGTGCCCGGATCGCGGGCCAATTGTCGGGATCGCCACGATCCGGCAGGCTGTCGGCCGCGATCCCCAGCAGTTCAAGCAATCTCGACCAGAATTTCGGCTCGATCGCCCCGATGGCCAGAAAACCGCCATCGGCACAGCGATACAGACTGTAATAGGGCGCACCGCCGTCCAGCAGGTTGGCCTCGCGCCGGTCAGACCACAGGTTTGCCATGCGCAGCCCCGAAATCATGGTCATCAGATGCGCGACACCATCGGTAATCGCGGCATCCACCACCTGCCCGCGCCCCGTGCGGCTGGCGCGCAGCATTGCCGCCAGCATGCCCGAGACCAGATACATCGACCCGCCCGCGAAATCCCCCAGCAGGTTCAGCGGCGGGACCGGATGTTCGGCAGGACCGATGGCGTGCAGCGCGCCGGTGATCGCCAGATAGGTGATGTCATGGCCCGCGCTGTCGGACAAAGGCCCGGATTGCCCCCATCCCGTCATGCGGCCATAGACCAGTCGGGGATTATCGGCGAAATCCGCTGGACCAAGGCCCAGACGCTCCATCACGCCGGGGCGCATCCCTTCGATCAGCGCATCGGCGCGCAGCACCAGTTCGCGGGCGACGGCATGATCCTGCGGGCGTTTCAGGTCCAGTTCGACCCAATCCCGGCCACGGTTCAGCAAATCGCGATGCGGGCCCAGCAGCGGCTGTTCCTCCGGGCGCACGATGCGGACGACCTGCGCGCCATGTTCGGCCAGCCACATCGCCGCGAAAGGCGTCGGACCAAGACCGGCGAATTCGACGATACGGATGCCTTGCAATGCTGCGACCATGGTGCCTCCCCCGCCGACAGGATCAGCCTGCGGCCTTTTCCTCAAGAAGCAACCATTCTTCCTCGGCGGCTTCCAGCGCGGATTGGCGTTCCGACAGCGCGGCAGTCGCCTTTTCGAATTTCTGCGGCGCGGTTGCATAAAGATCGGGATCGGACAGGAATGCCGACAGCTTGGCGATCTCGGCCTCCAGCCGGGATATCACAGCGGGCAATTCCTCAAGCCGGTGCTTTTCGGTAAAGCTGAGGCCCGATTTCGCCGCTTTCGGTTTTTCCGCAGACACAGGCTTTCGCGCCGGGGCTTCGGAAACGGGGGCCGTCGCAGGCGCATCCTCGCCCCGCTGGGCGCGATAATCGCTCCACCCTCCGGCATAGATCACGGCACGGCCATCGCCTTCCATCGCGATGGTGGTATCGGCCACGCGGTCGATGAAATCGCGATCGTGGCTGACCAGCAGCACGGTGCCGTCATAATCGCCCAGAATATCCTGCAGCAGATCCAGCGTTTCGACATCCAGATCGTTGGTCGGTTCGTCCAGCACCAAAAGGTTCGAGTTCCGCGCCATCAGCCGCGCCAGCAGCAGCCGGGCCTTTTCGCCGCCCGACAGGCTGCGCACCGGCGCGCGGACCTGCGCATCGTCGAAAAGGAAATCCTTCAGATAGCCGACCACATGGCGCGGCTGACCCCGCACCATCACCTGATCCGCCCGACCCGAGACGCGCATCTCGGGATCGCCGGTCAGCGATTCCCACAGGCTTTGATCCGGGTTCAGGGCCGAGCGCGTCTGATCGAACACCGCCAGATCCAGATTGGTGCCCAGCGTGACGCTGCCCTGATCGGGGGGGATCTCGCCTGTCAGCATCCTGATCAGGGTCGTTTTGCCCGCGCCATTCGGGCCGACAAAGGCAATCCGGTCGCCGCGTTTCACCCGCAGGTCAAAGGGCTTCAGAATGGTGCGGTCGCCAAAGGATTTGGTGATGCCCTGCGCCTCGATCACGCGCTTGCCCGATTGCGGACCGGCCTCGAAGGCCATCGCCGCCGTGCCCTGCCTGCGGATCTGCGCCGCGCGCTCCGCCCGCAGATCGGCCAGCGCGCGCACGCGGCCCTGATTGCGCTTGCGCCGGGCGCTGATACCCTCGACCGCCCAACGCGCCTCGGCCTTGATCTTGCGGTCCAGCTTGTGCCGGGCGTCGTCCTCGGCGGACCAGACGGCCTCGCGCCAATCCTCGAAATGTTCAAAGCCGCGTTCCTGCCGACGCACCTCGCCCCGGTCGATCCACAGGGTCGCGCGGGTCAGGCGGCGCAGAAAGGCACGGTCATGGCTGATGATGACATAGGCCGCGCGGGTCTGCGACAGGTGATCTTCCAGCCAGCCGATGGCCTCGATATCCAGATGGTTCGTCGGCTCGTCCAGCAGCATCAGTTCCGGCGCCTGCGCCAGCAATCTCGCCAGCGCGGCGCGGCGACGCTCTCCGCCCGAGGCGGTCGAGACCGGGCGCGCCGGATCGAATTTCAGCCCCTCGGCCGCCATCTCGACGCGGTAGGCCTCGGATTCGGGCAGGCCGCTGGCGGCAAATTCGCCCAGCGTCTGGAAGCCCGACAGATCCGGGTCCTGCTCCATATAGCCGACATGGGCACCGGCGCCGAGGATCACCTCGCCCCGGTCGGGTTCGACCAGCCCGGCCATCACCTTCATCAGCGTCGATTTGCCGGATCCGTTGCGGCCGACCAATGCCACCCGGTCGCCCTGCTGGACGATCAGGGACAGGTCCTGAAAGACGGGGTTGCCGCCGAATGTCAGCGAAATATCGGTCAGTTGAAGAAGGGGTGCGCGTGCCATGCCAGCGCCCTATCGCGGCTGCGCGTGGCGGTCAATCCGGCACGTCGATGCTGCATAAGGGGCCTTGCACCTTCCTGCCCGCCATCACAGAAATGGGGCTTGGCAAATGCAAGGATGTCACATGGCGCAGAAGATCATTATCGATACCGATCCGGGACAGGACGATGCCGTGGCCATCCTGATGGCGCTGGCCAGCCCCGAGCTTGAGGTGCTGGGCATCACCGCCGTGGCGGGCAATGTGCCGCTGGCGCTGACCGAACTGAATGCGCGCAAGGTGGTCGAACTGTCGGGCCGCACCGACATCCCGGTCTATGCCGGTTGCGACCGGCCCATCGCGCGCAGTCTGGTCACGGCGGAAAACGTGCATGGCAAAAGCGGGCTGGACGGGATCGAACTGCCCGCACCCACCCTGGCCCTGCAGCCGGAACATGCGGTCGATTTCATCATCGACACCCTGCGCCAGCAGCCTGAGGGCACGGTCACGCTGGTCCCGCTTGGCCCGCTGACCAATATCGCCACCGCCTTTCAGCGCGCGCCCGAAATCATCGGTCGCGTGGCGCGGATCGTGCTGATGGGCGGCGCCTATTTCGAGGTCGGCAATGTCACCCCGGCCGCCGAATTCAACATCTATGTCGATCCCGAGGCCGCGCGGCAGGTCTTTGCCTCGGGCGTTCCGATCACCGTGCTGCCGCTGGATGCCACGCATCAGGCCCTGACCTCGCGCGAGTGGATCGAGACGATGCGCGCCCTGCCCAACCGCTGCGGCCCGGCCGTCGCCAGCTGGACCGATTTTTTCGAGCGTTTCGACAAGGAAAAATACGGCAGCGCGGGTGCGCCGCTGCATGATCCCTGCACCATTGGCTGGCTGATCCGACCCGACCTGTTCGAGGGCCGAGAGATCAATGTCGAGATTGAAACGCAGGGAGAGTTCACCACCGGCATGACCGTCGCGGATTGGTGGCGCGTCACCGGTCGCCCGGCCAATGCGCTGTTCATCCGCAACCTGGATCGCGACGGCTTTTTCGACCTGCTCAGCGAACGGATTGCCAGCCTGCCCTGATCCGGCGGGGGCTGGCGCTAGTTCTCCAGCGGCTGCGCCCCGTCATTCATGGGCTGATCGCTGGCTGGGGTGGGCGAGGGTGTGAAGGGCACCACGCCATCGCCATCGCCAAGCTCTTCATCGGCGCGGGCGATCAGATCGGCGGTCACATCAATCGCGTCCAGCGACACGAAAACCGTGCGCCGGTCCAGCACCGCGACGGCGCGACGTTCCTCGACAATCGTTCCCATCAGCGGAAGCGCGGCGCGATAAAAGGCGGTGCGATCCGCCTCGGCCCAGGCGTTCAACTCTTGCACCGCCTGCGCCCGTTCGCGGCGCACCTCGGTCGCGCGGGTGTCGAAGGCCTCGGCGCGCTGGCGGAACTCTCCTGCATCCAGACTGTCGCGCAGCCGCGTCAATTCGGCCTCTTCCGCCGACAGCAGATCCGCCAGACGCTCATTATCGGCGGCGATCTTGGTGCCTTCTTCCTCCAGAATGGCCTGCGTCCGCTTGCCCCAGGCGGAATTCGTGAACAGCACGTCCTGATCCACCGTCAGGATCGGCGATTGCAAAACCTGCTGGGCGTCCGCAGGCGCCTCGATCATGCGCGAGGGGATCTGGTTCGGCGCGGATTGCGGCGGGGGCATGACGGGGCCATCGCTATTCTGCGCCGAAACGGCAACGGCGCCGCCTGCCACAGCAAGCAGCGCCGCAAGGGCCCGACAGAGGCGCCCGACCCGCATCAGAACTGGGTCGAGATGGTCAGGTCGAAGTTCTGTTCGTCATCGTAATCTTCCTTGGCCACCGCTTTCGAGAAGTTGAAGCGCAGCGGACCAATCGGAGTCGTCCAGAAGATCGACGCACCAACGGCCGCGCGCACATACATGTCGTCATCGACACGCACGCCATTGGTGCCGACCGTATTATCCAGCCCCCAGATCGAGCCGACATCGGCAAAAAGACCGCCGGTGATGCCATATTCCTCGGGCAGGCCGATGGGGAATTGCGCCTCGGCGCGGGCGGCCCAATAGTAATTGCCGCCAAGGGCGTCTTCATTCTCGGCCGCAAGATCGCGCGGGCCGATGCCGTTTGCCTCGAAGCCGCGAACACGGGTGCCCGCGCGGAAACGGTCCAGGATCCAGGGCGAATAATCTTTATATCCGTGGATCGCCCCCAGCTCCAATTCGCCGCGGAAGGTGACCTCTTCGCGCCAGGCATTGCTTTCGATCCCTGCCGAGGCGGTGGTGGTGATGGTCTTCACATCGCCGCCGACACCCGCGAAATCCTGACCGAAGGACAGTTTGTAATTGGTGACCGGGTCCAGACCCAGACGGCGGCTGTCCCAGCTATAGGAATAGCCGATGGCCGAGGTCGTGCGCTGCCCCTCTTCGTTCTGCAGGATGATCGAGCTGCTGTCGGGCACGCTGTCCAGCGTTTCCTTTTTCAACTGATAGCGCAGCTGCAACCGGCCATTTTCCGAAACCGGAAATTCGACCGAGGTATTCACCCCGACCGAGCGGGTATTATAATCCGAGTTCAGGCTTTCGGTGACGTTATAGAAGGCACCGGCAGAAAAGCGCAGATCGCGGCCAAGGAAATAAGGCTCGACAAAGCGGATCGAGGATTGCTGATCGCCATCGGCCGTGGACAGGGTCAGACCGACGATCTGACCGCGCCCCAGAAAGTTGCTTTCATTCAGCGAGACATTGAAGCCGACGCCCTGCGCCTTGCCATAAGAGGCGCCGAAGGACAGCGAACCCGTCGGCTGTTCCTCGACGTTCACATCGACGACCACCTGCTCGGGGCTGCTGCCCTGGCGGCTGTCGACCTGCGCGTCCGAGAAATAGCCAAGCGCCCGGATCCTTTCCGCCGCATTGCGGATTTCGCGCGGGTTGAAGGGGTCGCCTTCCACCGTGGTGAACTGGCGACGGATCACCTGGTCCTGGGTGGTGGTATTGCCCTCGATATCGATCCGTTCGACGAAAACGCGCGGGCCGCGGGTCAGCGCGAAGGTCAGATCCAGCGTCTGGTTCTGCGGATTGCGGGAAATGCGCGGCTCGATATTGACAAAGTTCAGACCCTGCTGAATGGCCACGGTTTCCATCCGGCGGATGGTATTGTCGATGGCTGCGGGGTTATAGACATCGCCGCGATCGACGCGGTTCTGCGCGGCAAAGGCAGACGCATCCACGCCCGGAATCTCGGAGACGGTATCGACGCGGCCAAAGCGATAGCGCGGGCCTTCCTGAATGTTGAAGGTCACGTAGAACGCGTCGCGTTCGCGCGTCAGTTCCGGCGCCACGGCCTGAACCTTGAAATCGGCGTAACCGCGCGAGCGATAGAAATCGGTCAGCAATTGCTGATCGACGGGGATCCGTTCGGGCGCGAAGGTATCGGCGCGGATCAGGCGGCGCAGAATACCCGCCTGCTTGGTTTCCAGCACGTTGCGCAGGCGGCGGTCGCTGAAGGCGCGGTTGCCGGTAAAGCCGATACGCTCGATCTCGGTCAGGTCGCCTTCGCGGATTTCGAAGACGACATCGACGCGGTTATCGCTGCGGCGGATGATCTTGGGGTCGACGCGGGCGGCAAGACGCCCCTCGGTGGCATAGGCCTGCGAGATATTCTGCGCATCCGCCAGCGCCTGCGAGGGCTGATAGACGCGGCGGGATTGCGAACGGACGATCTCGGCCAGCTGCTCATCATCGATGCGGCGATTGCCCTCGAAGCTGATCTGGTTGATGGTCGGATATTCGCGCACCCGGATGACCAGAACATTGCCGCGCGGCTCGACCTCGACGGTTTCGAACAGGCCCGCATTCTGCAACCGCTGCAGCGCGGAATTCAGCTCTCCTGCCGATACGTTCTGCCCGCGCGCGATATTGGCGTAGGACAGGATCGTGGCCGGTTCGATCCGCTGCGCGCCCTCGATCTGCACATCGTTGAAGACATAGGCCGAAGCGGCTGACGGGATCAGCGCTGCCGGCGCGGTAATCGTCAATGCCGTGACCAGCGCCACTGCGCCCTTGCCCAGTTTCCGTGTCATTGCCGCCCCTCTTTTTCAGTTTGCAGCGGTGCACTGACGGCACCTTGAATTGCCTTCAGCTTGTGCCCCAAACGGCTGGCCCTGTCAAAAGCGCATCGCGCCTTATGGGCAGAAAATATCGTTCGTGAGGCCGAAAATCATCAGCGACAGCACCGCCGCCATGCCAATCGCGGTCAGCAGATTCAGCACCCGGTCCGAAGGCGGATGCCCGGTGATGGCTTCCCACGTGTAAAACATCAGATGCCCGCCATCCAGAACCGGGATCGGCAGCAGGTTCAGAAAACCGATGGCTGCCGACAGCACCGCGATCCACCACAGGAAATTCGCGCCGCCCGCACTGGCCGCCTGTCCGGTGCTTTCCGCGATCGAGATCGCCCCGCCCAGATTGCAGCTGCCGATCTGGCCGGTGATCATCGCCCACATGCCCGAAAGCGACGATGTGATGATCTCCCATGTCTGCCGGACGCCCAGCCACAAGGCCTCGACCGGGCCTGCGCGGCGCATCTCGGGCGCGAAATAGCTGGAGCCGCCGGTGACGCCGATCAGCCAGCGCTGCTCATAGCCGCCATCGGCAGCGGGCAGGTCCTGCATTTTCGGGGCCAGCGTGTAATCCGCCCGCCCCTCGCCCGGGCGCCAGACGTTCAGGACGATGGCCTGCCCCTGTGCCGCTTCGACCGCATCGCGCATCTGGGTAAAGCGGGTGACTGGCTGACCTTCGATGGACATGACCACATCCCCGGCCCGAAGCCCGGCATCCGCAGCCGCGCTGCGCGGTGCGACACCGCTGATCCGCGCAGGCATCGGATCGGGACCGGGCACGACGATTTCGGCGCCATTGCGGATCACGGTCCAGTCCTGTTGCGGCGCGACGGGCAAAACCTGCGCGGCGGCGCCGATATCGGACCAGTTTTCCACCGGCTGGTCACCGATCGCGATCACCCGGTCGCCGGTCCGCAAATCATTCACGATGGCGGGCGGCGCCTCGTCGATCTGGCCGACCACCACATCGGATGACGGCAAGCCCTGAACCAGCGCGAAGCCGCCAAAGATCAGGATCGACAGGATGAAGTTGAACACCGGCCCCGCCAGCAGCGTGGCAAAGCGCGCCCAAAGCGGCGCGCCGTTCAGCGTCTGGCGACGCAGGGCCGGATCGACCGCGCGCCCGGTTCCCGCGCTGGCCGCATTGCTGTCGCCCAGAAACTTGACATAGCCGCCCAGAGGGATGGCCGCGACCTGCCACAGCGTGCCGCGCCGGTCCCGCCGCGAAAACAGGCGCGGCCCGAAGCCGATGGAAAAGACCAGCGCCCGGATACCCGACAGGCGGCCGATGATGTAATGGCCGTATTCATGCACCGTCACGATCACTGCCAGCGCAACGATAAATGCCGCCAGGGTCCAGATGGTGCCGCCGAATTGCGGGATCAGTTCGCTCATGCGGCGGCCTCCTGTCTGGCTGCTTGGTCCCATTCCAGGACGGTCTGTAGATCGTCGGGATCAGCCGCGAAGCCTGCCTGTGCGGACAGCGCCGACAGGGTATTTTCGACGCGCGGAGACATCTCGGTAAAGGCGATGCGCCCGGCGATGAAATCATCCAGCGCCTGTTCCTTGGCAGCATTGAAGACCGCGCCCGCCATGCCACCCGCCTGCATCACCTCGCGCGCAAGGCGCAGGGCGGGCCAGCGGATCTCATCGGGTTCGCGAAAGGTCAGCCGACCAAGCGCCGCCAGATCCAGATCCGCGACCGGCAGCGCACCGCGCTGCGGCCAATGCAGTGCGTAACCTATGGCGTGGCGCATGTCCGGCGCGCCCAGATGGGCGATGGTGCCGCCGTCAATATGGCTGACCATGGCATGAATGATGGATTCGGGATGCACGACAACGCGGATCTGATCGGGGCGCAGGCCGAAAAACTCTTTCGCCTCGATCACTTCCATCGCCTTGTTGAACATTGAGGCGCTGTCGATGGTGATCCGCTGACCCATGGCCCAGTTGGGATGGGTCGAGGCCTCGGCCACCGTCGCAGCTGCCAGCCGCTCCAGCGGCCAGTCGCGGAATGCGCCGCCCGAGGCGGTGATCGTCACCGTCTTGACGCTGTCGAGGCTATCATTGCCAAGTGCCTGAAATACGGCGGAATGTTCTGAATCGACGGGCAGGATCCTGGTCCCGGCCGCATCCGCCGCACGACGCAGCAAGGGACCGGCACAGACCAGCGATTCCTTGTTCGCCAAAGCCAGAATGCTGCCCCCTTGCAGGGCGGTCAGACCCGGTGCAAGCCCGGCTGATCCGACAATCGCAGACAGCACCCAATCGGCGGGACGCTGGGCCGCCGCTATCAGCGCCTCGGGCCCGGCTGCGGCCTCTGTCCCGCTGCCTGCCAGCGCGGCGCGCAGATCGTCCAGCAGGTCAGGATAGGCCGTGACCGCGATTTCTGCCTGCAAATCGCGCGCCATCTCGGCCAGCCGCGCAATATTGCGGCCCCCGGTCAGCGCAACCACCCGATAGGCGCCGCTGCCCTGTTCCCGCCGGATCAGATCAACACAGTTGGCACCGACCGAACCGGTCGCGCCGAAAATGGATATACGTCGCATGGGTCAGCTCACTACGGGCAGTTTGGCCACAAGTCCAATCACCATCGTGGCAAGCACCGCGCCCGTCACTGCGTCGAAACGATCCATGAACCCGCCATGACCGGGGATCAGGTTCGAACTGTCCTTGACCCCGGCCCGCCGCTTCAGCCAGCTTTCCGCGATATCGCCCAGCTGCCCCGCGAAACAGACCAGTGGCGACACCCAGACCAGCGCCACATCGCCATGTCCGGTCATATAGAGGATCCAGCCGAAGATCGCCGATCCGATCCAGCCCGCCACCGTGCCGGACCAGGTCTTTTTCGGGCTGACCGCAGGCCAGAATTTCGGCCCGCCAAAGATGCGCCCGGCGAAATAGCCCAGCGTGTCCGAGATAATGACGATCCCCATCAGCCACAGCACGAAGGGCAGGCCGTATTCCTCTCGGAAGCCGACAAGACCATAGGCGACCAGCATGATCGCCGCGCCAAACAGCGCGTAGGTCCAGCGGTCGCGTGGCGTTGCGCCGGGCAACCCGGCGATGATCGGCAGCAGCAGGATCAGGATGCTGCCCGGGAAATCGAACAGCAGCGCGGCGGCTTGTGACAGCCCCGCGATCAGCGCCAGCGCGATGGCGCGCCAGCGACCGAAGGGACCGGGGCTCAGCGTTGGGTTGGCCCAGCCGGTCATGGCGGCCAGTTCCCAGAAGGTGATCGCAGAAATCAGCGCCATGCCCAGCCGCAGCCAGATCCCGCTAGCCGTTGCCAGCATGACCCCGATCGCAATCAGCACCACCGTGGACGCGATACGCCGGGACAGATCGCCCCATTTCCCCGCAGCTTTTTCGCCGCCGCCGGTCATACGCCCCCGAAGCGGCGATCACGCAGGCCAAAACGGTCCAGGATCTGCGCCAGATGGTCGGGCGTGAAATCCGGCCACAGCGTCGGGGTGAATTCATATTCGGCATAGGCCGCCTGCCAGGGCAGGAAATTCGAGGTCCGCGTCTCGCCCGAGGTGCGGATCACAAGATCCGGGTCGGGCTGACCGGCCGTGTCCAGACAGGCGGCCAGATCGGCCTCGGTCGGGTCGGTCACTTCGCCGCTGGCGATCTTCTTGGCCAGCCGGGCGGTGGCACGGGTAATTTCGTCCCGGCCGCCGTAATTGATCGCCACGGTCAGGTTCAGCCGGGTATTCCCCGCCGTCCGCGCCTCGATAGAGCCCATTAGCGCCTGCAGCTTGGCGTCCAGCCTTTCACGGCCACCGATGAACCGCATGCGCACGCCCTCGGCGGCCATGCCCTGTGCTTCATACTGGATATAGCGGCGGAAGATCTTCATCAGACCAAGGACTTCCTCGGTCGAGCGTTTCCAGTTCTCGGTCGAGAAGGCATAGACGGTCAGCCAGTTGACGCCAAGATCGGGGCAGGCCCGCACGATCTGCTTGACGCGTTCGGCACCCCGACGATGGCCGACCAAGCGCGGCCAGCCGCGTTCCGTCGCCCAACGTCCGTTTCCGTCCATGATGATCGCCACATGGCGAGGCCGCTGTTCGGACCCACCGGATGCCAGTACCTGTGCGGTTTCAGCGGCCATTCTACCCTCAGACCTGCATGATCTCGGCCTGCTTGGCCTCTAGAACCTGATCGACATTCCCGATCATCTTGTCGGTCAGTTCCTGAACCGCGGTTTCCCAGAATTTCTGATCGTCCTCGGGCATGCCATTGGCCTTGCCCTTCTTGATCTGATCCATCCCGTCGCGGCGCACATTGCGGATCGCCACGCGGGCGCTTTCGGCATATTGGGCGGCGACCTTGGTCAGTTCCTTGCGGCGCTCTTCGTTCAGCTCGGGGATCGGCAGCATGATGATGGTGCCGTTCAGCTGCGGGTTGATGCCCAGACCGCTTTCGCGGATGGCCTTCTCGACCTTGCCGACCATCGCCTTGTCCCAGACATTGATGGTGACCATGCGCGGCTCGGGCACGTTCACGGTGCCGACCTGATTGATCGGGGTCATCTGGCCATAAGCCTCGACCTGCACCGGTTCGACCATCGAGGCCGAGGCCCGACCCGTGCGGAGAGAGCCGAATTCATGGCGCAGATTTTCCATCGCGCCTTTCATCCGCCGCTCAAGATCGTCGATGTCGATTTCGATATCCTCTGCCATTGGGGCTGCCTCTGATCTGCTTTTGAATGCTTGTAACCGGATTGCATATGCATGGCAAAGGCTTTGCCCGCAACCGATGCAATCAGATCAGCGTCAAATTGCCTGACCGGGCGCGCCTGACCGCGGGATCATCCCGGGCAGGCGCGGCCCGCCAGCGTCAGTTATGAACGCGGGTATAGGTGCCGCGCCCTTCCAGAATTGTGCGGAACCCGCCCGGCTCATCCAGCGAGAAGACGATGATCGGCAGCTTGTTGTCCCGCGCCAGCGCAATGGCCGAGGCATCCATCACCCCCAGATGCTTTTGCAGCACCTCATCATAGCTGACATCGCCATAGCGTTTGGCATCGGGGAATTTCTTGGGATCCTTGTCATAGACGCCATCGACCTTGGTGCCCTTGAAGATCGCCTCGCAATTCATCTCATTGGCGCGCAGGGTGGCGGCGGTATCGGTGGTGAAATAGGGATTGCCGGTGCCTGCGGCGAAAATCACGATCCGCTTCTTTTCCAGATGGCGGATGGCGCGGCGGCGGATATAGGGCTCGCAGACCTCATCCATGCGGATGGCGCTGATCACCCGGCAATGATGGCCAAGGGCCTCGATCGCGGATTGCATGGCCAGCGCATTCATCACCGTGGCCAGCATGCCCATGTAATCGGCCGTCGTGCGCTCCATCCCCTGAGCGCTGCCCTGAAGCCCGCGGAAAATATTGCCGCCGCCGATGACCATGCAGACCTCGACCCCCATCTTGGCGACCGAATCAACCTCATTGGCGATGCGGGCCACGGTGGGCGGATGCAGGCCGAAACCCTGATCGCCCATTAGCGCCTCACCCGAGATTTTCAGCATTACGCGGCCATATTGCGTGGGCGCGTCGCCCTTGTCGTCGGTCATCTCATGTCCTTCCTTGCCAAGGGCGTCACTTTCATCGCCGCGCAAAATGTCGCAAAACCCCCCTGTGATCAACCTTTGGTAAAGGTCTTATCAGTGTTCCGACCGGATCAGATCGACGCATCGCGCCACCTGCTGATCGCAGGGCCGACCGCCAGCGGCAAATCGGCGCTGGCGCTGGCCGTGGCGCAGGCGCAGGGCGGGCTGATCGTGAATGCGGATGCGCTGCAGATCTGGTCCTGCTGGCGGGTGCTGACGGCGCGGCCTTCGGCGCATGACGAGGCTGCGGCCCCGCATGCGCTTTACGGGCACGTCACCCCGGACCGCAGCTATTCCGTCGGCGACTGGCTGAAGGATGTCGGCGCGCTGATGGGCCAGCGCCTGATTATCGTTGGCGGGACAGGGCTTTATCTGACGGCACTGACCCGGGGGCTGGCCTATGTGCCGCCCGTTCCGGCCGGGATCCGGGCCGAGGGCGATGCGCTGTTGCGCCGCGATGACGGGCTGGCGCTGATGATCGCCGATCTGGATCCGCTGACCGGCGGGCGGATCGACCTGCGGAACCCGGCCCGAGTCCAGCGCGCGTGGGAGGTGCTGCGCGCCACTGGCAGGGGGCTGGCCGAATGGCAGGCCGACACGCCCCCGCCTCTGATCGGACCGGACGAAAGCCAGCGCATCCTGATCACCACGGATCGCGATTGGCTGGCCGACCGCATCGCGCGGCGCTTTCATCTGATGATGGAACAGGGCGCCCTGGACGAGGCGCGCGCCATGCTGCCGCATTGGGATCCGGCCAGCCAATGGGCGCGGGCCATCGGTGCGCCGGACCTTGTCGCCCATCTGCGCGGCGAAACCGATCTGGCCCATGCGACCGAACGCGCCATCATCGCCACCCGCCAATATGCCAAGTCTCAGCGGATCTGGTTTCGCGGCCGGATGAAAGATTGGCAGCCCTGGCCCGTGGGGCAAGAGGCAGCAAACGCCAATAAATAAAGCGTTAAACAAGCAATCTGTTGAATAGCTTACCCATATCGGCAATAATTCGCCTATATGTTTCGCTGTCAAAGGCCTGATTCGTGTCGCTGCATGAACGCCCTGAATGGAACACCAGTTTTCCGTTTTCGCCCAGCCGATTACGGAGCGGCCAGCGTTTCGCCCCGAATATCGGCGGGCTGAGCGATCCGGATTGTGGCCGGATCAATGCCCAGGACATCCCCGAAGGACGCGCGCAGGAGGACCCGGATCAGGGCCCGGCCGCGCTTCTTCCGACGCCGGCCAATATCCGTTCGGTCGAGAAACTGACCCTGAACCCCGCTGTCCGCGCGGGACGTCCGGCCGCGCATCAGTCAGGGCTGCGCCTGTTGCCGATGGAGGCATTTGTCTGGGGCAGCCGCTCTTTGCCGCCGCAGCCGCGTACGCGGCCCGATCACACGCTGATCTGGGTCACAGATGGCCGGATGCAGGTCGACTTTCCGCGCAGACATCACGTCATGCGGCTGGGCGATCTGCGGCTGATCCCGGCGGGCACCGCATTCGCCGCCCTGCCCGGCACCGATGCGCGCGGCCATGTGGCGCTGATCCCCGCCCATCTGGCGCGTCTGGCCTGCCCGCCTTTTCCCGACAAGGCGCTGGCCGCCCATATCGGGCAGCATGGGCCGCAACTGCTGGCCACGCTGCACGATCTGGCGGCCGAGGCGCGCGCGCCGGAATCGGACACCATCACCTGCCTGATGAATCTGCTGTCCCTGCGGCTGGGCCAGTTGGATCCGCAGCGCCGGATCCGACAGACGCGGATCGCGCAACAGCCCGACCGACCGCTGGTCGAGCGGTTTTTGACGCTGGCGGCGCAATCCCTTGGGTCCTGCGATCTGGTGGCCGAGATGGCGCAGCAGCTGAACACCACGACTGCCGCGCTGGATCGGTCCTGCGTCGCGGCGCGCGGGCGGCGGGCGATTGAACTGGTGCACGAATTGCGGCTGGAACGCGCCGTGGACCTGCTGCGCAACAGCGACCAGCGGCCCGACCGGATCGCGTCAGAGCTTGGCTA
Source organism: Paracoccus fistulariae (assembly GCF_028553785.1). Taxonomy (NCBI): domain Bacteria; kingdom Pseudomonadati; phylum Pseudomonadota; class Alphaproteobacteria; order Rhodobacterales; family Paracoccaceae; genus Paracoccus; species Paracoccus fistulariae. The sequence goes on along the minus strand of NZ_CP067136.1, from coordinate 3,394,950 downwards.
TACCAGCCACGCCCATTTCACCCGCGCCTTTGTCGCCGCAACGGGCCGCGTGCCCGAAGTGTTTCGCGCGCAATCGCGCTGAGGATCAGGCCTCCGGATCCTCTTCCGCCTCATCCCGACGACCGCGAAAGCCGGTTGCAACCACGAATTTCTCGGATGAATCGCTGCGGCTGGCCGGTGGTTTGACATTCGCCACTTTGTCGAAGTTCCGCTTGAGCATGGCCTGCATTTCAGTCTCGGCACCGCCGGCCAGAACCTTGGCGACAAAGGTGCCGCCCGGCTCAAGGATATCGAAAGCCAGCGCCGCCGCCGCCTCGACCAGCGCGACAATGCGCAGGTGGTCGGTGCCTTTGTGCCCGGAAGACGAGGCCGCCATATCCGACATGACAACATCGGCCGGACCGCCCAGCCATGCCTTGACCTGATCATCCGCGCCATCGGCCAGAAAATCCAGTTGGTGGATCTCGGCACCGGCAATCGGATCGACCTCTTGCAGGTCGATGCCCAGCACCTTGCCGACGGCCTTGCCGGATTTTTCGCCCAACGCATTGACGCGCCCGACCGCGACCTGACACCAGCCGCCCGGCGCGCAGCCCAGATCGACCACGCGCGCCCCGGGCACCAGAAAGCGATATTTGTCGTCCAATTCCAGTATCTTATAGGCTGCGCGCCCGCGAAAGCCCTCGCGCCGGGCGCGGGCGACATAGGGATCGTTCAACTGCCGCTCAAGCCACAGCTTGCTGGACAGCTTGCGGCCCTTGGCGGTCTTGACCCGCACTTTCAGATCGCGCTGCCCGCGTCCGCTGGATTTGCCCGCGCGGCTGCCCGGTCCCTTTGTCATCATGCCACTCCGTTCAATCCATCAGGCTTCAGCACTCCATCGCGCACCATCTGGGCGTAAAGCAACCCCTCTCGCAGGCCGCGATCCGCCACGGAAAGCTTGTCGGTCGGCCAGACCCGCATCAGGGTCTGCAGGATCGCCGCGCCCGACATGATCAGCGCGTGACGTTCGCGCCCGATGCGCGGATCCGCGCGCCGACCCTCTGGCCCAAGCTGCAGATAGGAATGGATCACCCGGTCGATCTGATCGCTGGTCATCTCCAGCCCGTCCACCTTGGTCCGGTCATAGCGACGCAGACCCAGAAAGCTGGCCGCCACCGTCGTGACGGTCCCCGATGTGCCGATGATCTGAAACCCTTCATCCGGCGAGCCCTGCTGATAGGGCGAAAAGCCCGACAGCATTTCCTCGAAATACCAGCTCATCAACGCGAAGCGGCCCTGATCGTCTTCGACATCGGCGAATTGATCGCGCAAGGTGGCCACGCCCAGGGGCACGCTGATCCAGTCCACCACCCGCGCCCCGCCCGGCACCGGATTGGAAAACCCATCCGACAGCCGCATGATCGCGCGGGGCCGTTCCTTGGGTTCGACATCCTCAAGATCGATCCAGACCAGCTCGGTCGAGCCGCCGCCGATATCGACCACCATCAGCGTTTCCGTCTTGTGGCTGACCAGCGGCGCGCAAGAGATCACGGCAAGCCGCGCCTCTTCCTCGGCGCCGATCACCTCGACCGGCAACCCGGTCTCGCGACGGATCGAGCGCAGGAAGTCGCGGCTGTTGCGGGCACGGCGGCAGGCCTCGGTTGCAACCAAACGCATATTGCGGACGTTATGCTGTTCCAGCTTGCGCCGACAGACCTGCAATGCGTGGACGGTACGCGCCATCGAGCTGCGGGACAGGCGCCCCGAAGCTTCCAGCCCCAGCCCCAGCTGCACGGGCTTGGAAAAGCTGTCGACAACCTGAAACTGACTGTCGCGCGGTCGCGCAATCAGCATCCGGCACGAATTTGTACCAAGGTCAAGGGCGGCATAAAGCTGCCCTTCCTCGGCCTGGCGGGTGGGTGACGGCTCTACCGTTTTTTTCGGGAACGCGTCCGCACCCGCAGGACGCTTGGGCGCCATGACACACGCCCTCCGATGACAAGTTAATCAAAAGGTAGCTTGCCACCTTCCTGCAATCAAGGGGCGCGGGGTGGGATTGATACCAGAATCTCGTCGCGTTAGTACAATGTGAAATAATCAGAGCAGCGACTGTTCCGGTCGTCGATTCGCGAAACAAGCAAAAGGGGTTTTCCAATGCAACTTGATACCCGTATCGCCAGCGGGGTCAGCCCTCGCAATATCGGACTGACACTGGGCGCGGTTGCGCTGCTGACGCTTGCGGCCAAGACGCAGGTGCCCTTCTGGCCGGTGCCGATGACCCTGCAATCGCTGGCCGTTCTGGTGCTGGCGGTCGTGATGGGGCCGCGGTTGGCGCTGGCTGCGATCCTGACCTACATGGCCGCGGGCGCCGCGGGTCTGCCGGTCTTTGCGGGCACTCCGGCCATGGGTATTGGCCTGGCCTATATGGCGGGTCCGACCGGCGGCTTTCTGGTCGGCTTTGTGCTGGCAACCATCGTGACCGGGGTTCTGGGTCAGGGTCGCGGCATGATCGGACGCGCGCTGGCCATGATCGCGGGCACGGCGCTGATCTATGCGGCAGGTCTGGCCTGGCTGGCGAATTTCGTGCCCTCCAGCGACCTGCTGGCCGTCGGCCTGATGCCCTTCGTGCCGGGCGATATCGTGAAGATCGCCCTTGGGGTCATGCTGGTCGAAGGCGTGAACCGCCTGCGCAGCACGCGCGGCTGATCCTGGCCGACAGAACGCGATTGCAGCGCGGGCCCCGTGGCCCGCGCTTTTTTCATGTCCCACAGTCATGCAGCGGCGGGATCGGATCATGCGCCTGACAATTCTGACCGGTAGTGTCGCCCCCTTGGCCGACACCGGAAAGCCAAGCGGCATCGCGAAAACCCCGGTGACGGGCCCCGTCTGGCTGGGACCAGAGGGGCTAGCAGGTGATGAGCAGGCTGACCGCCGGGTGCATGGCGGCATCGAAAAGGCGGTGCATCATTATCCGTTCGATCACTATGCCGACTGGCGCGCCGAATTGGGACCGTTACCGATCCTGACCCGAACCGGCGCCTTTGGCGAGAATGTCTCGACCCGTGGCATGACCGAGGAAAATGTCGCCGTCGGCGATATCTTCCAGCTGGGCACAGCGCTGGTGCAGGTCTCGCAGGGCCGTCAGCCCTGCTGGAAGCTGAACCACCGGTTCGGCATCCCCGACATGGCGCGGCGGGTGCAGCAAACCGGGCGCACGGGATGGTATTACAGGGTGCTGGAGGAAGGCATGGTCGGCCCGGATGCCGAACTGACCCAGATCGACCGTCTGGCCCCCGACTGGACGTTGCGGCGGCTTTGGCATGTCATGTATATCGACCGCCTGAACCTTGATCTTTTGCAGGAAATCGCGGCACTTGATGTTCTGGCCGACGGCTGGCGGCGCTATGCGCGACGTCGGCTTGAAAGCGGCAAGGTCGAGGATTGGCGCCCAAGGTTGGAGGGATCACCGTGAACGAGACTGCAAAGGCCCCGCTGGTCATCTCGATCCAAAGTCAGGTGGTGCATGGCCATGTCGGCAATTCGGCGGCCCTGTTCCCGATGCAGGCCGCCGGGCTGGAGGTTGCGGCCATTCCCACGGTGATCTTTTCCAATACGCCCGATTACCCGACCCTGCGCGGCGCGCCGGTGCCCGCCGATCTGTTTGCCGATCTGCTGCTTGGCGCGGAAGAGCGCGACCTGCCGCAGCGGGCAGGCTGGATCATGTCGGGCTATATCGGCTCGGTCGAGGTGGCAGAACTGACGGCCGATTTCGTCGCGCGGGCCAAGGCGGCCAATCCCCATCTGCGATACCTGTGCGATCCGGTGCTGGGCGATCATGACCCCGGGCTTTACGTCCCGACCGAACTGGCGCGGATGATGCGTGACCGGCTGCTGCCGCTGGCGGATCTGGCGACCCCGAATTCCTTCGAACTGGCCTATCTGACCGGACAGCCCATCGCGACCCTGTCCGATCTGCGCGCCGCCGCATCCGATCTGCGCCTGTCGGACAAGGCCGATCTGATCGCGACCGGATGCGTGCTGGACGATACGCCGCAGGATCAGCTTGAAAGCGTCATCCTGGGGGCGGATGGCGTCCAGCGCCTTGCCACGCCGCTGATTCCGGTGGCGCTGCCCGGAACCGGCGATCTCTTTTGCGGATTGGTCATGGCAGGCATTGCCAAGGGCCGCTCTCTGACCCGGGCCGTCGCCTCGGCGCAGCGGCTGACCGGCATGGCGCTGGCCCATGCCGCCCGCGTCGGCGCGCGCGAGATCGTTCTGTACGAACCGGTTTTCCGTCAGGAATTATTGCAACTGTAAGCCGCCTGCCCCTTTCCAATCCGGCGCTGCAATGCACTATGTCACGCAAAGCGCAGGAGAAACCGCATGACACGTCACGACCCGCTTGATCCCGCAGTCGAACAGCGGCTTCGCAGCAGCTTTGCATTGCAGGGTCTGATGAACCATCTGGGTGCCGAGATCGCCGAGATCGCCGCCGGGCAGGTGATCCTGCGTCTGCCCTTTCGCCCCGAGGTGACGCAGCATCACGGCTATTTCCACGCCGGCGCCACCAGTGCGGTTGCCGATACGGCGGGCGGCTTTGCGGCCTATACGCTGTTCGCGGATGAATCTTCGGTGCTGACCGTGGAATTCAAGCTGAACCTTCTCAACCCCGGACAGGGTGACTATCTGGAAGCTGTCGGTCGCGTCGTGAAACCGGGGCGCACCCTGACGGTCTGTCAGCTGGATGTCTGGGGCGTCTCCGCAGATCGGCGTGTTCATGTCGCCACGGGGGTGCAAACGCTAATCCGCGCCAAGCCACATGGACAGGGCGCTGCCGCAGCGTCGTGACAGCCACAAGTCGTTAGCGTAAACATCGCATAACAGAATTTTCAGGAGAATCGCGATATGGCAGAGGAAATTGCACAGGCAGATATCGGCCTGATCGGGCTGGGCACGATGGGTGCGGCTCTGGCGCTGAATATCGCGGAAAAGGGTTTTCCCATTGCCGTCTGGAACCGCACCACCGAGGTCACGCATCGTTTCAAGGACGAGGCGGGCGATCTGGCCCCCCGCATCATTCCGACGGAAAGCCTGCAAGACCTCGTCGCCGCGATCAAGACGCCCCGCACCATCATTCTGATGGTGCCCGCAGGCGCGCCCGTCGATCAGCAGCTAGAGGCGCTGAGCCCGCTTCTGGACAAGGACGATCTGGTCATTGATGCAGGCAATGCCGATTTTCACGACACCAATCGCCGCAGCGATGGCCGCCTGCCGTTTCATTTTCTGGGCATGGGCGTGTCGGGCGGCGAAGATGGCGCACGGCACGGGCCGTCAATCATGGGCGGCGGCACTCAGGCCGATTGGGACCGCGTTGCGCCGATCCTGACCGCGATTGCCGCCAAGGCCGAGGATGGCGACCCCTGTGCCGCACGGATGGGCGATGCGGGGGCCGGCCATTTCGTGAAGATGGTCCATAACGGCATCGAATATGCCGATATGCAGATGATCGCCGAGGTTTACGGCCTGATGCGTGACGGGATGGAGATGGACGCCGCCGCGATCTCGGCGATTTTCGAGGGGTGGAACGACGGTCCCCTGCAATCCTACCTGATCGAGATTTCGGCCAAGGTCACAGCGGCCAGTGACCCCCATAGCGACAAGCCGATGGTGGATGTGATCCTGGATCAGGCCGGACAGAAGGGCACCGGACGCTGGACCGCGATCGAGGCGCAGCATCTGGCCGCGCCGATCCCGGTGATCGAATCTGCCGTGATGGCGCGCAATGTCTCGGCCCTGCTGGACCAGCGCAAGGCGGGTCAGGATCGCTTTGGCATTGCGCCGAAACAGCACGAATTCTCGCCCGAAACGCTGGAACAGGCGCTGATCGCAGGCAAGATCCTGTGCTATGCGCAGGGCTTTGCCATGATCGCCGCCGCGTCCGAGAAATTCGGCTGGACGCTGGATCTGCCGGGCATCGCGCGGGTCTGGCGCGCCGGCTGTATCATCCGCTCAGCGATGCTGAACGATATGGCCGAGGCGCTGGAGGAAAACCCCTCGCGCAATCTGGTCATGGCGCCCTTCTTTGCCGATCTGATCGAGAAGGCGCTGCCCGCGCTGCGTCAGGTCGTGTCAGAGGGGATCGCGTCAGGCCACGCCCTGCCCGCACTGGCATCCGGGCTGATGTGGTTCGACATGATGCGCACCGCGCGCGGCACGGCGAACATGATCCAGGCACAGCGCGACTTTTTCGGCGCACATGGCTTCAAGCGAACAGACGGGCTGGACGACCCCCACGGCCCCTGGGGCGAAGACAGCTAAGCCACTGATCTGAACTCCCGCGGCTTGCGTCGAAGTGGCGGCTAAAGCGTTTCCGGATTATAGTTCTGGGGCTTCTAAAGCCTTCTTCAATCTAATGCTGATACAGCCACCCGAGTGCCAATGACATAACTGATGAAGGGATCCATCTTTCTGAACAGGGGGGCATAAATCGTCAATGAAGGCCCCCTCGCGATTCAAGATCAACCCGAAACGCTTTAGTCAGATTGTAGAGGCTTTCCTATAGGCCAGACCCAACAGTTATCACGACACGGACCTTACGTGAATTGACTGATCAGCCAGATTGCCCGTGGATCGCTCGTCCTGCGCCCGATCTCGCAGGCGATCACGTCGCGGCGCTTTGGTTCACGCGGCGGGACAGTTCCGCCGCACTTTCCTTGCGCTCGCTGTAGCGGTCGGTCAGATAGCCCGAAATGTCGCGCGTCAGCAGCGTGAATTTCACCAGTTCTTCCATGACATCGACGATGCGATCATAGAAGGGCGAGGGGCGCATCCGGCCCTGATCATTGAATTCCTGCCACGCCTTCGGGACCGAGGACTGGTTCGGGATCGTGATCATTCGCATCCATCGACCCAGAACCCGCATCTGGTTGACAGAATTGAAGCTTTGCGACCCGCCCGAGACCTGCATCACCGCCAGCGTCTTGCCCTGCGTGGGGCGAACAGCGCCTTCGGACAGAGGAATCCAGTCAATCTGCGCCTTCATGATCCCTGTCATCGCGCCGTGGCGTTCGGGGCTGGACCAGACCTGCCCCTCTGACCAGCGGCACAGATCGCGCAATTCGCGCACCTTTGGGTGATCGGTACCGGCATCATCGGGCAAGGGCAGCCCCGAGGGGTTGAAGATCCGCGTCTCGCAGCCGAAATGCCGCAACAGGCGGGCGGCCTCTTCGGCGGCAAAGCGGCTGAAAGAGCGTTCGCGCAGCGATCCGTACAGCAACAGGATGCGCGGCGGAGGACCGTCGATCTGCGGGCGCCGGACAAGGTCGGGGTCAAGATTGGGAAGATCCGGGATCATCGGGGCGGTCCTTGTTCTGCATCGGCGCGTCAGGCGGTTTGGGCGCCATCATCCCCTCGATCACCGGCGTGGGCAAGGCATGCTGCGCGTAATCGAAACTGCCATGCAGGGCGATCTCTTCCGCGGCGCGCATCAGGGCGCCAAGCGCCGCACGGGCAAGCGATCCGCCGGTGCTGATCCGGCGCACGCCCGCCTTTGCCAGTTGCGCGACCGTGTGATGCGGAGGGACAAGCCCGGCGACGACATTGACCGGCTTGTCGACCTCGGCGCAGACGGTGCGGATCGCCTGCAGATCAGGCAGGCCCGGCGCGTAAAGGACATGCGCCCCGGCCTCGGAAAAGGCCTGCAGCCGCCGGATCGTATCCGTCAGGTCGGGACGGCCCCAGAGATAGTTTTCAGCCCGCGCGGTCAGCAGAAAGGGCAGGTCCGATGCAGCCTCGGCCGCCGCGCGAATACGTTCGACCGCCAGCGACGTCTCATAGATCGGGGCATCGGGATCGCCGGTCGCATCCTCGACCGAGCCGCCGACCAGCCCGACCGCGCAGGCCATGCGCAAGGTATCGGCGCAGATCCGGGGCGCGTCGCCAAAACCGTTTTCCAGATCCGCCGTAACCGGCAGATCCGTCGCGGCGACGATCTGGGCCGCGTTTCGCAGGATCTCGTCGCGGTCAAGCGCGGCGCGCGAATCCAGCTTGCCCCTGGAAAAGGCATAGCCCGCGCTGGTCGTCGCCAGCGTCGGAAAGCCCAGGCTGGCCAGCAGCCGCGCCGATCCCGCATCCCACGGATTGGGCGCAACAAAGACGCCCGACAGATGCAGCGCCCGGAAGCGTTCGAATTTCCTGATCTGATCGTCCATCACGCCCCCTCTGGAACATAGGATGAACATTCAGGCGCATCCGTCAAGTAAGTATGATCTTGTTCACCGGGGTCAGCAGCGGTTTTCCTGCGAAGAACGCGGCCAGATTGTCCAATGTCAGCTGCGCCATACGCGCGCGGGTCTCGACCGTGCCGCTGGCGTGATGCGGGTATAGCGTGACATTGGGCAGCGCCGTCAGGGCGGGATCCGGGGTCGGCTCGTTCAGGAAAACGTCCAGCCCCGCCGCGCCAAGCTGACCCTGTCGCAGCGCGGCAATCAGGGCGGCTTCATCCACCACGGTTCCGCGCGCGATATTGATCAGCGTGCCGTCCGGGCCAAGCGCGCGCAGCACGGGGGCAGAGATCAGCCCGGCCGTGTCCGCCCCACCCGGCGTGGCGATGAAGAGGATATCGGCCCAGCCCGCCAATGCCGCAAGATCGTCGAAAAAGCGGTAGTCCATACCGGCTTTCCGGCTGCGGCTGAAATAGCCGATCTCCAGCCCCATGGGCAGGCAACGCCGGGCGATGGCCTGCCCGATATGGCCCAGCCCGACGATCCCGGCCCGCTTGCCTGACGTGGCAGAGGTCAGCGGGAACATCCCGTCGCGCCCCCATGCGCCCGTGCGCACATAGGCATCGCCCGCAACCAGCCGACGCCGCGCCGCCAGCATCAGCATCAGCGCCGTATCGGCCACGTCGTCCAGCAGCGCGGCCGAGGTATTGGTCAGCGCGATCCCCCGCCGCGTCATCTCTGCCAGGTCGATCTGATCGTAACCGGCCGAGGAACAGGCGGCCAGCCGCAGCGCCGGCAGTTGGTCCAGCAGCTTCGCATCCACGGTGACATGACCGCTGACCACCATCGCGGTGCAGACCGGCCCGGCGCTTGCCAAGAGCGCGGGGCGATCAGATGGCGTGGCCAGATCCAGACGATGCAGGCGATAGCGGCGCGCCATGTCCTGCATCTGTTCGGGCGGCAGGGTATGGGCGACCAGAACGTCGGGCGTCATGCAGGATATCCTTTGCCGAAATCTGCCACGCACCTCTGCGCGGCACGTCCAACTTTGCCCATCGCTTTCCGGCACGCAAGCGGCGATGCCCGCCTGCGGCTCAGATCCCGCCGTAATCGACCGTGACGCGCTGCCCTGTCCGTCCGGCCTCAAGCATCGCCTGCGCCACCGCCAGCGAGCGCACGCCATCCGCGCCATCCGCCGCGGGACGCCCCTGCCCCGCCACCGCATCGCGAAACATGCCGATGCCATGGGCGTAGAGGTTCCGTTCGCCAAAGCTGACCTCTTCGACCTGCCCTCCGCGATGCAGGTCAACCGTACCACCGGGGCGCTGTGTCATCACATTACGCGCGATGATCGAGCCCTCTGTGCCATGTATTTCCAGCCCCGTCCCGGCATGGGGATGGGTAAAGCTGACATGGCAAAAGACCTGCACCCCCGAAGGCATCTGCCAGATCGACATGGCGTTATCCTCGACCCCCTTGCCCAGGGCACGGGCCGAGGTCATGGCGACCAGATCGACCGGGCTTTCGCCCAGAAGGAAGCGCACCACATCGGCGTCATGGGTGGCGATATCGGCGACCACGCCACCGCCGGCTGCGGGATTGTCGATCCGCCAGCCCTGCAATTCCGGCCGCAGATAGACGGCGTGGAAGACACGGATGCTTTGCACCTCTCCGATCCTGCCCGCGCGGATCAGATCGCGCATCGCCTGATGGCTGCCCGCATTGCGCAGATGGTGATTGGTGGCCAGCACCAGCCCCGCCTCTTGCGCCGCGCGGACCATCGTGACCGCATCCGCAACCGACATGGCGAGGGGCTTTTCGCACAGGACATGCTTGCCCGCCCGGATCGCCGCCATGGCCTGCGCGAAATGCCGGTCATTGGTGGTCGAGATATAGACCGCGTCCAGCGCCGGATCGGCCAGCATCTGATCCAGATCCGTGAAGGCATGGGCGATATCGTGGAGCGCGGCATAATCCCGCGCCCGCGCCGGATCGCTGCTGAGGACCGAGATCACCCGGTCGCCCGCGAAACTGCGCAAGGCGGCGATCATGCTGAAGGCCGCAATCTGGCTGGCCCCGATCAGCCCCCACCTCATCGGCCCGCCCCTTGCGCCAGATCCGCAGCCAGCGCATCAGACAGCCGAGAGACGGCGGGACTCAGCGGATAAAGCACCGCCTGAACCGCGTGATAGATATCGGGTTTGCCGGTGAACTGGGTGCCCTGCCGATCCGCGTCGGGATACCAGCCGCCGCGATCAAGGTCGATGAACTTCGCCTCGGCGCAGCGCAGATAGCGGGCATAGGCCGCGCCGTGATCCTCGCCCAGCTTCTGCAGGGTGGCAATGGCGGCAATCGCCTCGGCCACGGGCCACCAATAGCGGTTTTCGCGCAAGGGCCGACCCTCGGCATCGACGGTATAGAGCAGCCCGCCACCATCCGCATCGCACCAGCCATCGCGATCCGCCCGATCGCACAGCGCCCGCGCCCAGTCCCGTATCGCCGGATCGCGCCTGCCATCCAGATCCCAGGCCTGCAGGCACAGCCGCGCCCATTCGAACCAATGCCCCGGCGTCCGCCCCGCCGGGCGAAACATCGGATCGCCTTCGTAATCCGTATCCACCTGCCAGCTCAGGTCGTAATGCTCTGGCACCCGCCACTGATGCGAGAAGGCCATCTTGCCGATGAAAAAGCGGATCATGTCCAGCGCGCGATCCAGAAACAGCCGGTCCGCCGTCGCTTCATAGGCGACCAGAAATGCCTCGACGCTGTGCATATTCGCATTCATGCCGCGATAATCCGAGATTTCGGACCAGTCGCGGGCATATTCTTCCCGCATGCGGCGGTGATCTGCGTCCCAGAACCTGTCCTCGATCACCTGCCGGATATCGTCCAGCAAACGGTCCGCATCGGGATGCCCGATCAGCTTCGCGCTGGCGGCGGCCAGCAGGACAAAGGCATGGCCATAGGCCAGCTTGTCGCCCCGCACCACCTGACCCGAGGCATCGAAGGACCAGAGATAGCCGCCCTGCCCCGCGTCGCGATGGTGCCGCCACAGCGTCTGCATTCCGTGATCGACGACCCGGCCATCGCTGACCAGCCCGGCCGCATGGCCAAGCGCGAAGGCATGCACCATCCGCCCCGTGGCATGCAATTCGCGCGGCTGGCCCGGAAGGGATCGCCCGTCATCGTCCAGATAGTCGAACCCGCCCGAAGGGTTCAGCGAGGGCGCAAAGAAGGCGAATTGACGCCGCGCATCGGCAAGCATCCAGTCGCGATGCGCGGCGGTGTTCCAGCGAAAGCGATCCTCGGTCATTTCATGCCCCCGTCCTGTGATCGGATCGCTTATTTCGCCTTGGTTTCTGCGGGTCAAGCTGCGGCGGGTTGGCCCGCGTTCTGGCAGCACCCTTCTGCCAAAGCCTATTGCACATCGCCCGCAATCCGGGGTCATGTGGCCACAGGATGCGGCAAAGGCCGCCAAGAAAGCCCCGGGGGACAGGGATGATCAAGGGACATGAGCGTATCAACGCCGTGGCCGGGCTGCTGCTGGCGGTGGTCATGCTGGGGATGATCCTGTTCGAATACAGCGGCAGCCACGTCATTGCAGCGATCGCAGGCGGGCTTGCGGTGCTGGTGGTTCTGGCCTTCTGTCTCAGCGTGCCAGCCAAAGAGGTCACCTTCGTCGCCATCGGTCTGGTGCTGGTCATCTGGGCCATGGCAACCCATCAGGACTGGCCCGCAGGGCTGCTGAAAGCGGTCGAGACGGGCACCTTCGTCATCGCGCTTTACTGTGCGCTTTCGGCCCTGCGCAGCGCGGCCATCCGTTCGCCCGCGATTCTGGAATGCGGCCGGTTTCTGGCGCGGCAACCGCCCGGTCGGCGCTATCTGGCGCTGACGATTGGCGGGCATCTGTTCGGCCTGATCCTGATGTATGGCTCTATCGCGCTGCTGGGCTCATTGGCGGTTGAAAGCACCGCGTCAGAGCCCGATGCCCGGATCAGACGCCTGCGTCTGCGGCGGATGCTGGTCGCCATCCAGCGCGGTTTTGCCGCGACGCTGTGCTGGTCGCCACTGACCTTTTCGATGGTGATCACGCTGGCACTGGTGCCGGGGGCAAGCTGGGGGGCGGTGCTGCTGCCCTGTCTGGTCACCACGGCGCTGATGATCGCCGTCGGCTGGGCGATGGACACGATCTTCAAGCCGCGTCTGACGCAGACCCCGCCACCGCGTCCGCCCGAGAGCGGCAGTTGGCTGCGCTATCTGCGGCCGCTGATCCTGCTGCTGGCCATCGTCGCGGCGGGCACGCTGTTGCTGTATCTGCTGACAGGGGTCGAGGTGATCGGCGCCGTGATGACGCTTGTCCCGCTGATCGCCCTGATCTGGAGCTTTGCCCAGGCGGATCCGGCCCTTGGACCACGCCTGCCGCAGACCCGGCGGCGGGTCGCGGCCTTTCTGATGCAGGAATTGCCGACCTATCGCAGCCAGATCGTGCTGCTGTTCATGGCGGGCTTTATCGGCAGCCTTGGCGCCTTCGTTCTGGTGCCCGCGATCCAGCGGACAGGGCTGGACCTGACCGTGCTGCCACCGCAACTGATCGTGGTGGCCATGGTCTGGCTGGTGCCTCTGACCGGGCAGATCGGCATGAACCCGATCCTGGCCGTGTCGCTGCTGGTGCCGCTGCTACCGTCACCCGAGGTGCTGGGCATCCCCCCTGCGGCGATGGTCGTCGCGATCACCGGCGGCTGGGCCCTGTCGGGAACGACCTCGCCCTTTACCGCATCGGTTCTGCTGGTCGCCTCTTTCGGGAAGATTCCGCCCCGCGATGTCGGGCTGAAATGGAATCTGGCCTATGTGCTGGTAATGGGCGTTCTGATATCGCTTTGGGCGCTGCTGCTGACCGTCCTGCCATGAGGATATGATGATCGACCGGCTTGACCACCTTGTCCTTACGACCACGGATGAACGCGCCTGCATTGCCTTTTATGTCGATATTCTGGGCATGGCGCTTGAGACCTTCGGGGATGGCCGCAAGGCCCTGCGCTTTGGTCGGCAGAAGCTGAATATCCACGTGAAGGGGCAAGAGTTCGAGCCGAAAGCACATCTGCCCGTGCCCGGATCGCTGGATCTGTGCTTCATCGCGGATCGCCCGCTGGCGCAGGTCATCACCACGCTGAGGCGCAAGGGCGTCGCGATTATCGAAGGCCCGGTGGCACGCAGCGGCGCGACGGGTCCGATCACGTCGATCTATCTGCGCGACCCGGATCTCAACCTGATCGAGATCGCCGAATATCCGCCGCAATCATAACGTCATGGCATAGCTGATAGCATCATCATCTATTGGAATTATTCCTGCCAAGGCGCCAAACTGTCCCGAACAAAGGCATGAGGGGGCAGAATGACGCTGCATCAATCCGATGATTATCAGGATATTCGCGACGCGGTCCGCGCGCTTTGCGCGGAATTTCCCGACGAATATCACCGCAAGATCGATGCCGATCGCGCCTATCCCGAAGATTTCGTCGAGGCGCTGACCAAGGCGGGCTGGATGGCCGCCCTGATCCCCGAGGCCTATGGCGGATCGGGCCTTGGCCTGACCGAGGCCAGCATCATCATGGAAGAGATCAACCGCGCAGGCGGCAATTCCGGCGCCTGTCACGGTCAGATGTATAATATGAACACGCTGGTCCGGCACGGATCCGAAGCGCAGCGCCAGAAATACCTGCCCCGCATCGCCAGCGGCGAATTGCGCCTGCAAAGCATGGGCGTGACCGAACCGACGACCGGCACCGACACGACCAAGATCAAGACCACGGCGGTGCGCAAGGGCGACCGCTATGTGATCAATGGTCAGAAAGTCTGGATCAGCCGCGTGCAGCATTCCGATCTGATGATCCTGCTGGCCCGGACGACACCTTTGGATCAGGTGCGCAAGAAATCCGAGGGCATGTCCATCTTCATCGTCGATATCAAACAGGCGATGGCATCGGGGATGGAGGTGAAGCCCATCGCCAATATGGTGAACCATGAAACCAACGAATTGTTTTTCGACAATCTGGAAATCCCGGCCGAGAACCTGATCGGAGAAGAGGGACAGGGTTTCAAATATATCCTGACCGGGCTGAATGCCGAACGGACGCTGATCGCGGCGGAATGTATCGGCGATGGTTACTGGTTCACCGACCGCGCCACGACCTATGCCAATGAGCGCGTCGTCTTTGGCCGCCCCATCGGCCAGAATCAGGGCGTGCAGTTTCCCATCGCCGAGGCCTTTGTCGAAATCGAGGCCGCCAGCCTGATGCGCTACGAGGCCTGCCGTCTTTATGACGCACAGCAGCCCAGCGGTGCACAGGCGAACATGGCCAAATATCTGGCCGCCAAGGCCAGTTGGGAGGCCGCGAATGCCTGCATCCAGACGCATGGCGGCTTTGGCTTTGCGAATGAATATGACGTCGAACGCAAATTCCGCGAAACCCGGCTGTATCAGGTCGCGCCGATCTCGACCAATCTGATCCTGTCCTATGTGGCCGAACATATCCTTGGCCTGCCCCGGTCCTTCTGATGCGCCCGCTGGAAGGCCTGACCGTCATTGCCATCGAACAGGCCGTGGCCGCGCCTTTTGCCACCTGCCGTCTGGCCGATGCCGGGGCGCGCGTGATCAAGATCGAGCGGCCCGAGGGCGATTTCGCGCGGGGCTATGACGATGTGGCGCGCGGTCAGTCCAGCTATTTCGTCTGGCTGAACCGGGGCAAGGAAAGCCGCGTGCTGGATCTGGCCAGCCCAGAGGGCAAATCCGCGCTGGCGGATCTGCTGGCAGGGGCGGATGTGCTGGTCCAGAACCTCAAGCGCGGCGCCCTGGGCCGTCTGGGCTTTCCGCCAGAGCGGTTGGCGCGGGATTATCCGCGCCTGATCAGCTGCGCGATCTCTGGCTATGGCGAAGATGGCCCGATGGCGGATCGCAAGGCCTATGACCTGTTGATCCAGTCGGAAACCGGGCTGTGTTCGATCACCGGCGGCCCCGAAGAACCTGCCCGCGTCGGGATCTCAATCGTCGATATCGCCACCGGCGCCACCGCCCATGCCGCGATTCTGGAGGCCCTGATCCAACGCGGCATCACCGGCAAGGGCACGCAGATCGCGATTTCGATGTTCGATGTCATGGCCGATTGGCTGACGGTGCCGCTGATGAACCATGAAGGCGGCAAGGGGCCAAAACGCATCGGCATGCGCCATCCCTCGATCGCACCCTATGGTGTCTTTACCAGCCGCGATGGTCAGCAGATCCTGATCTCGGTCCAAAGCGACCGGGAATGGCGCAAGCTGGCGGAACTGTTTCTTGAAGCGCCCGAGCTGGGCCGGGATCCGCGTCTGGCGACCAATCTGGCGCGCGTGGCGAACAGGGATCTGACCGATGCGATGCTGAGCGCGGCCTTTGCCAGCACGGATGCGGCAGCCGCCATCGACCTGCTGATCCGCGCCGATATCGCCTTTGCCAATGTCAATGACATGGCGGGCCTGTCGCGGCACCCGCATCTGCGCCGCATCCGGGTGGAAACCGAGGCCGGTCCCGTCTCTTACCCCGCGCCCGCCGCGCAGTTCGCAGGGCAGGATCGCCATTATGGCCCGGTGCCCGCATTGCCGAATTCCCACAAGAGGCCGACATGATCGATCTGGACCATCTGCGCGGCTGGATCGGCCGCAGCGAGACGCAATCAGAACTGCTGACACACGCCCTTGCGGCACGCTTTCGCGCGACCTTCGATCAGGCGGGGCCGGTGCAGGATGGCGACCCGGCGCCGGTCATGATCCATCTCTGCCTTGCGCAGCCCGCCGTTCCGACCTCGGAACTGGGGCCGGACGGCCATCCCGAAAGGGGCGGCTTCCTGCCCCCCGTGCCGCTGCCCCGGCGGATGTGGGCGGGCGGCGCCCTGACCTTCCATGACGACATTCGCGTGGGCGAAACGGTGACGCGACAGTCGACCATTCAGGACGTCGCGCTGAAAGAGGGCCGCAGCGGGGCGTTGTGCTTCGTCACGGTACAACATGAGATCACCGCCAATGGCCGCGCCGTGCTGAGCGAGCGGCAGGATATCGTCTATCGCCCTGCCGAGGCTGCGGGCCGCGCGGCCAGCCCGCCGCCCGCCGCGCAGGGCCAATACCGGATGCGTGTCACCCCCTCGGCCCCGCTGCTGTTTCGCTATTCCGCGCTGACCTTCAACGGCCACCGCATCCATTACGACACCCCCTATGTGCGCGAGGTCGAGCATTATCCCGGCCTGATCGTGCACGGACCTTTGCAGGCCACGATGCTGGTGCAATATGCAGAAAAGCTGCGCGGGCGGCGACCGTCGCAATTCGACTTTCGCAGCCTGTCGCCGCTGTTTGACGATGCGGATTTCACGCTGAATGCGCGGGACGAGGATCACGGGCTGCATCTGTGGACAAGCTATGCCGATGGGCCAGTGGCCATGCAGGCCGATGCGCGGTGGTAGGGCTTAATACATCACCGTGTAAAGCGTGATCGTCACAGGCTCGCCGGGCTTGGCGAGGGCCGCTCCGCGCGCCAGAAGCCAGCCATCGGCACGGGTCAGTTCGGCCACGATCTCTGCCTCGGGCACATCCGCGGAAGAGGTGGGCAGGGCGAATTCAACCACCGTCGCGTCACCTTCGATGGCAAGCTCTGTCCGGGATGCGGCGGCGCGGGCCTCGGCTGCGCCGTCAATATAGACTTCCAGCCGACCCTTGGGGATGGCATCGCCGGTGGCGAATTCGATCACGCCCCGGATTTCGGCCCCTTGCGCGGCACTGGCGCCCGTGGCAGCGGCAAGCGCGGCCGTGCTGGCGGCGAACAGGATGGCGCGGCGATTTGGATGACGTTTCATCTGGCCTCTCCTTTTTGATCTGTCGCGGGTGGCGGGAAAATCAGAATAGCAAGGGTTGGAAGGGGGCGTCTGCCCCCTTCCGCAGGTCATCAGATGACAAAGAAGTCATCGGAAGACAGGTTCAGGCCGCTGCTCAGCCGGGCAAAGACGATGGCGTCGCCATCCCCCGTCCCATCGGCGTCATAGGACAGCGTGCCGTCATTGGTGTCATAGATGATGCGATCTTCTGCATCACGCGCGACACCGGCCTTGTTCCTGGTGAATGCGTCGAAGGCCAGCGCACCCATATCCTCGATCTCGCTGAAGATATCCTGCGCCAGCAGGATCAGGTCATCGCCCACCGTAAAGTCGCGGATCCGGTCGACATTGCTATCGCCAAGCTCAGTCGAGAAGCGGAACGAGTCCTCGCCTGCGCCACCGACCAGAAGGTCGCTTTCCAAACCGCCATCCAGCAGGTCGCTGCCACGGCCACCGAACAGCCGGTCCGAGCCCGCCTCGCCCGGCGCAATGGGTTCCGGCGGGAACTCGACCGAGACATTCAGCGTATAGGTCGAACCTTCCGGCACGGCTTCGGTCCAGCCATTGCCCGGTGATTCCTGGGACCAGCCGCCTTCCACGATGTAATAGGTGCCGGTTTCCTGAACCACAAAGACAGCGCTGGAATCGCGATTGCTGGTCGACCCCGGATCGTTGCCGCCATCGTCGTTTTCAGTGAGGATATTTCCTTCGCTGTCCAGCAGGCGGACCCAGCTGTCATGCACATTGGGATCGGCGATGCCATCGATATCGATGGTGATCGTGGTTCCCGCAGCAAGGTCGATCTTGTAGAAACCGCCCTTGCCATTGCCCGTCGCATTGACGGTCGTGTGCAGGATGCCGGTCGAGTCGAAGATATTCGGATCGTAGGTCAGCGAGAAGTTGTCCGAGATATCCAGCGCATCCTCGATCGAATTATTCGTCGCATCAGCCCCCAGGTCGATATAGCCATCGCCCATTCCCGGACGGGGCGTCGGTCCGCCTACGATGAAGAAATCGCCATAGAGGATATCGTCACCGCGACCGCCGCGAAGGACGTCATCGCCGCCCTGCCCGACCAGCCGGTTTGCAGCATTATCGCCGCGCAGGCGGTCGTCCATGCCCGATCCCGCAAGGTTCTCGATCGAGATATAGGTATCGCCGCCACTGTTATTGCCCGACAGGTTCAGACTGACGCCGGTTGTCGAGTCAGAGTAATCGGCCGTATCCCGACCGGCACCGCCATGCAGCACATCGGCGCCCTCACCGCCGGTCAGCGTGTCATCGCCGCGGCCGCCATAGAGTTCGTTATTGGCCGCATCGCCGATCAGGTGATCGTCATAGCCCGAACCGATCAGGTTTTCGATATTGGCGATGATGTCGTGGCGGATCACCGTGCCACGGCCGACGATCTGCACCGGACCATCGGCATCGCCGCCACGGCCGGTGCCATTGACCAGATCGATCATCACGCCTTCCGAGCTGCGCGAATAATCCGCGGTGTCGATGCCGTCGCCGCCATCGATGTAATCCTGACCCGCGCCGCCGATGATCGTGTCATCGCCGCCTTCGCCATACAGAAGGTCGCCGTCCCGGCCACCATCCAGCAGGTCATTGCCGTCACGACCGTTGAACACGTCGCCACCGCCCTGACCGATAAAGTGGTTCGCCGCCGACGTACCCACAAAGCGGTCGATCCGGTCATCAGAGCCGATCAGGTTTTCGATGCTGTCGAAGGTATCGCCCGAAGCCGTGCCGCCGCTGGCGATATTGCGCTCCAGGTTGACCAGCAACTGGAAGGGGCTTTCCTGACTGTAATCCACGGTATCGCTGCCTGCGCCACCGCGGAAGACATCGGCTCCGGCCTGCCCGCGCAGCAGGTCATCGCCATCGCCGCCATCCAGCGTGTCATCGCCCGCGCCACCGTTGATGGTGTCGTTCCCGGCACCGCCATACAGCGCGTCATTGCCGTCGTCGGTTTCGGTCTGATCCTCAAGATCGGCAATGGCGATGGTGTTGTTGATATCGCGGCTGGCCAGCGTGTCGCGCCCGCCGGTGATGAAATCATCCCCGTCCAGACCGAAGATCGTATTGCCGCCCGCACCGCCATCCAGCGTCTCATCCCCGTTGGTGCCAAAGATGATGCTGCCCAGCGTGCCGCCGCCATTGGGCGTCTCATCCGTGCCGCCATCCGGCGGGGACAGGGGCGAGCCGCCGACATAGATGATATTCTCGACATGATCGACCTGACCGATATCCAGCCCATCGACCATGACGATGATGGTGTCATTGCCGCCATTGGCCTCTTCGCGGACGACATCATCGGCTGAATCGACGAAATAGACGTCGTCGCCGCCATTGCCCGCCATGCTGTCATTGCCATAGCGGCCGTCCAGCACGTTATTGCCATCATTGCCGATCAGCACGTCGTCATAGCCGCTGCCGATGCCGTTCTCGATGTAATATTCGGTCTGATCCGCATTATGCCCCGCGAAGATCGAGACATTGTTGCGATGGCCGTTCACGCTGGAAAACTGTCCAGCGCGCAGATCAAGGATCGTTCCCGCCGTCGAGCCCGAGAAGTCCAGCGTATCATTGCCGCCGGTATCGTGGATCACGAAGCCGATATCCCGCTGCATTCCCGACGAGGTCAGTTCATAGCCATAGAGATTGGCGTTGAAGCCATAGGTATTGTCGCCATCATTGAGGTGGATCGCCTGATAGGTCCGCACCCCATCGTCATCGACAGTCGAGAAGAAGCGGCGGATCACCGCCTCGATATCCGCCGTCAGCGGGGTGGTCGCAGACCAGCGCGTATCCTCGCCCACATCGATGCCGTCGAAATAGGACATGACACTGTATTGCTGCCGGTCATAGATCCAGGTGGCGTTGTTCAGATAGTTGATCTGCACGCCGCCCGGACCGCTGTAATTGTAAAGGCCGGGGTGGTTCAGGCCAAATTCATGGCCGAATTCGTGGATGAAGGCGTCAAAGACATAGCCGCCAAGATCCGTCAGATTAGGCTCGGTATCGTGAAAACGCTGGCCGACGCTGACATAGCGGTTGCTGGAAAAGGCGCTGCCGTCGCTGGTCTCGCCCAGATCGGGGCTGGTGACCTCCATCCAGTCGGTATCTCTGCTGAACTCTGCATCATCGACGATCACGAATTGCAGCGGTGTGGTCGAGGCCCAGACATTCAGCGCCCCAAGGGCAGCCTCTTTATATTCGGGAAACTCGTTCAGACCGGTCACATTGATCCGCAGCGGCTCTGCCGCGATTTCCGGCGTCAGACTGCGGGGCAATGCGCCCATATAGGTCAGATAGGCTTCGTAGTCGTCACTTTTACCATAGGGGTTGTCCGGTGTCTGGTCGTTGATCCACCAGTCTTCGGTCGCTTGATTCTCGGACGGCATTTTCTTGGAACTCCCTGTTTAACAACCTTAGGTGGCTTACAGCGCATGACCCATCGGTCGGCGAACAGATGCCGACTGACTTTATTCTGATGGGAAAGCTTGCCACCTAAGCTGATAATGATGGTACATATTTAGGCTGTCCACGATTCTCGCAGGACATAAAATCATTACAAAAACTTTAATTATCATTGCCTTACAAAAACTATCATTTGTATAAGCGAATTTCAGCCGATAAGTGCGCCCAATTGGAAAGGCTGTCGCGGCGCTCAGGCATCAGGCATTTCCGCTTATCGACAACGGCTTATAAACGACCGCAGAGGCAGGCGATAAAATCAACCCAAAGCTGCGCCACCGCTTGTCGGGCCGGTTTCCGCCGAGCCGCGTCCGGCGGTGAAATCCAGCCTGACAGCCGGTCATCGGCGGGCCATATAGCATGGCCTAACGCTGCAACCGCTGCAGAACCTGTGCGATCCGGTCGACGCCCTCCTCGATCAGGGATGCGGGGATCGAGGAATAGGCCAGACGATAGAAACCCGCCCCCCTGGCCCGATCCGCGAAAAAGGGGGTCCCCGGCTCGATCAGCACCTCATGATCGCGCAGCGCCTGACCCAGCCTTGCGCTGTCCAGTCCCGGCGGCGTCGCCAGCCAGAAGCTGGAGCCTCCGGCGCGACCGCCGCCCGCCCGGGACAGGCCGTGGGTGTCGATGGCCGTGGACATGACGGCGCGCCGTTCGGCATAGGCGCGCCGCATCCGGTTCAGCTGCGCATCGTAATGGCCAAGCGACAGAAAACTGGCCAAAGTCCGCTGCAACAGACCGGGCGGATGACGCAGAACCATGCCCCGCAGGGCCCGCGCCTCGCGGATGACGCGGGCATCGGCCACGACATAGCCAAGCCGCAGCCCCGGAAAGACCGATTTCGAAAAGGATCCGATATAGATCACCGCCCCCGCCCGATCCATCGCCTTCAGCGCGGGCGAGGCCGATCCGGCAAAGGACATCTCGAATTCGTAATCATCCTCGATCACGGCGAAACCGCGATCCTGCGCCAGCCGCAGAAGCTGGCGACGACGCTCGACCGGCATCGTGGAATTGGTGGGGCATTGATGGCTGGCGGTGGTGAATACGGCCTTCAGGCCCAGGGGGATCTGTTCGGGCGGCAGGCCAAGCGCATCGACCGGCACCGGACGGATCACCGCGCCGGTATGGGACAGGATCTCGCGCAGGCCGGGATAGCAGGGGTCTTCCACCGCGCAGTCACCGCCCTGCCGCAGCAGGATCTGCGCGGCCAGCCACAGCCCGTTCTGCGCGCCCAGCGTCAGCAGGATCTCGTCCGCGCGGGCCCGGATGCCACGGCGCGGCAGGATATGGCGGGCGATATAGTCGATCAGTTCGGGATCATCCTCGCCATAAAGATCGCCGGTCATGGGCGCGAATTCGCGCCGCCCCAGGGCGCGGACGGCACAGTCGCGCCATGCGGACAGATCGACAAGCTGAGGGTCCGCCTGACCATAGACGAAGGGAAAGCGAAAGCGCCGCCAATCCGTCACCCGGTCGCTGCGCTGCGCGCGCTGATAACGGTCGTCCAGATGCGCGTCCCAGGAAAAGCGTTCGGCCACGGGCGTGACCTCATCCACGTCCAGCGCCAGATCGATGGCGTCCGAGATGTAATAGCCCGCCCGATCCTGCGCGCGCAGGTAATCCGTGGCGACCAGTTCCGCGAAAGCCTGCGTCACCGTCACCCGCGCCACACCCAGTTGCCGGGCCAGAGCACGGGTCGAGGGCAGCCTTTCGCCCGGACGAAAGCGGCCTTCCTGCACGCCGGCAATGATCTGGCGACGCAATTGCAGTTGCAGCGGCAGTTCGGATCTGTGGTCCAGAAAGAAGGCTTCGGTCGGGATCGGCATGGCGGGCTTTCGGCGGATGCCCCCCGATCAAGACAAAATGCGCGCGGCGGTTCAAGCCCGCCGCGCCAGTTTGTCAGAGGGCGCCAGTGGCGCCATCCGGCAGGGATCAGGAAAAGACCTTGGTCAGGGCCTTGTCGATGGCCGTGGTCAGCGCGTCGATATCGTCGGGCTGTGCAATCAGCGCGGGCGACAGGCACAGGGTATTGTTGAAGCCGGGAACCGACCGGTTGGTCGCGCCGATGATCACCCCCTGCGCCAGACAGTCCGCGACCACGGCCTGCACGCGCTTTTCGTCCATCGGTTCGCGCGTCGCGCGGTCCTGCATCAGTTCCGCGCCGCAAAACAGCCCCTTGCCGCGCACATCGCCGATCACGGCATGCTTGTCCATCAGCGTGGTCAGGTTGTCCATCAGCCGGTTGCCCATCGCGACCGTGTTTTCCAACAGCCCTTCATCCTCGATGATGCGCATATTTTCCAGCGCCGCGACCGGACCCGAGGTGCAGCCGCCAAAGGTCGAGATATCGCGGAAATAATTCATCACATCCTCTGGCGCGTCCTTGAACATTTCGAAGACGCGCTCGGTCGTCACGGTGCAGGAAATCGCCGCATAGCCCGAGGCGACGCCCTTGGCCATGGTCACGAAATCGGGCTGAATGCCGTAATGCTGATAGCCGAACCAGGTGCCGGTGCGGCCCAACCCGCAGACGACCTCATCGATATGCAGCAGGATATCGTATTTGCGGCAGATCTCTTGGACGCGCGGCCAGTAGCCCTCGGGCGGGGTGATGACGCCGCCGCCCGCCGTCACGGGTTCCAGCACGATGGCGCCAACCGTGTCGGGGCCTTCCCGCAGGATCACCTCTTCAATCGCATCCGCCGCGCGTTCGCCGTAATTTTCGACATCCCATTGCGCGTGATATTCCAGACAATGCGGCACGCGCACGAAACCGTCAGGATAGGGCCCGTATTGCATCGCCCGCTGATCCTGACCCGAGGTCGCCAGCGTGCCGATGGTGGTGCCGTGATAATCGCGGTCGCGATACAGGATCTTCCACTTCTTGCCGTCGTGTCTGTGGTGCGAGATCTGGCGCACCATCTTATAGACCTTTTCATTCGCCTCGGACCCGGAATTCGAGTAATAGACGCGGCTCATTCCCGGCATCTTCTCGATCAGGCGCTGCGCGAACAGCGCCCCCGGCACGGTGCCTGCGGCGCCTGCGTAATAGTTCAGCTTGATCAGCTGATCGCGCACGGCATTGGCGATGCTTTCCCGGCCATAGCCGACATTCACGGTCCAGACGCCGCCCGACACGCCGTCAAGGAATTCCTTGCCGGTGGCGTCCCACAGCCGCATCCCCCGGCCTTCGACGAAGACACGCGGGTCGATGGTTTCATAGGCCTTGTGCTGGCTCAGGTGATGCCAGACATGGGCGCGGTCCGCCTCGACCACGTGAGAGAGGTCATTCGTTTGCAGATCCAGAGGGGGCATGGTGCGTGGGTCCATCGAAAGGGTTTTCCTGACGGTGCGCCTGTTCGCGGGAAATGCATAGGGCCAGATTTCGAACTCTGATAAGTCCAGCGCAAACTGCTCTGAACTGTTTGGAAAATCCGATTGACTTCCCGAGCCTGATATTTCCGTGATAGCCAGAAGGAATAACCAACAGGAGGGTTACCATGAACAAACGCTTTATCCTTGGACTGGCCGCCGCCATTGGCATCTTTGCCCAGGGGGCCGCCGCGCAAGACATGGCGTTCTTTCGTATCGGCACCGGCGGCACCGCCGGAACCTATTATCCGATCGGTGGTCTGATCGCGAATGCGATCTCGAACCCGCCGGGATCGCGCGCCTGCGAGGATGGCGGATCCTGCGGTGTGCCGGGTCTGGTGGCGACGGCCGTTGCCTCGAACGGGTCGGTCGGCAATATCAACGCCATCAATGGCGGTCAGATGGAAGCGGGCTTTACCCAATCCGACGTCGCCTATTGGGCGCAGACCGGCACCGGGCTGTGGTCCGAACAGCCGCCCGTCGAGAAACTCCGCCTGATCTCGAACCTCTATCCCGAAAGCATCCATCTGGTTGCGCGGGCTGATGCCGGTATCGAAACCGTGTCGGATCTGGCCGGCAAGAAAGTCTCGCTGGATGAGCCGGGTTCCGGCACGCTGGTCGATGCCAAGCTGATCCTGGAGGCCTATGGTCTGTCCGAGGATGATATCTCGGCCGAATATCTGAAGCCTGATCAGGCGGCGGACCGGATGCGCGATGGCGCGATGGATGCGTTTTTCTTCGTGGGCGGCTATCCGGCCGGCGCGATTGCCGAACTGGCCAGCCAGCATGACGTGAAGCTGATCCCGATCACCGGAGCAGAGGCCGAAAAGCTGCTGGGCGAATACACCTTCTTTGCCGCCGACAACTTCCCGGCGGGCACTTACGAAGGCCAGGACGGCGAGGTTCCCACCATCTCGGTCGGGGCGCAATTCGTGACCAGCGCCGATCAGCCCGAAGAGCTGGTCTACGAGATCACCAAGGCGCTTTACAACGAAAACACCCAGAAGCTGTTCGCGGCGGGCCATGCCAAGGGCAAGCTGATCACGCTGGACAGCGCGACCGACGGCGCGGGCATCCCGTTCCATCCCGGCGCTGAAAAATATTACCGCGAAGCCGGGATGATCGAATAATCATCCGCCGCGCGATATGAATACGGCCCCCGGAACGGGGCCGTATTTCAATAAAAAACCATAAAGAAAATCCAACAGGGGAGCCGTCATGACAGAAGATCAGACGCGCCAACTTTCCGAAGCCGACCTGCGCGCGCTAGAGGAAGAATACGATCCCGAGGCGCGATTTCGCACGCTGACGCGCCCGGTTGCCATCCTGACAGCGGTAATCCTGTTCCTGCTGTCGGTCTATCACTTCTATACCGCCGGATTTGGCATCCCACAGGCCACGACGCATCGCGGCTTCCATCTGGGCGTGTCGATGTTCGTGCTGTTCCTGTGCTTCTCGGCCTTCTCGAATCGCCGGGGCATTGCCAAGCGGTTCGCCATTCTTGGGATTCCGGTCGTGGACTGGATCCTGGCCTTCGCCGCAGCCATTGCGGCGATGTATGTGCCCTGGATCTATGACCAGCTTGTCTTCCGCGTCGGCAACCCGACCACGACCGACGTCGCCATGGGCACCATCATGCTGGTCGTGCTGTTGGAGGCCGTGCGCCGCTCGATGGGCTGGCCCTTGCCGGTCATCGCGATCCTGTTCATGGCCTATGCCTATTTCGGCCAGCAGATGCCGGGGATTTTCGTGCATCCGGGCGCCGATTGGAAAAACATCGTCAACCATCTGTACCTGACATCGCAGGGCATCTATGGCGTCGCGCTTGGCGTGATCGCGACCTATGTGTTCCATTTCGTGCTGTTCGGCGTGATGGCGCAGCGCATCGGCCTTGGCCCGCTGTTCATCGATCTGGCCACGGCGCTGACCGGACGCTATTCCGGCGGCCCGGCCAAGGTGTCGGTGCTGTCCTCGGCGCTGATGGGTTCGATCTCTGGCTCGTCCATCGCCAATACCGTGACCACCGGTGCGCTGACCATTCCGGCGATGATCAAGATCGGCTTCCGCCGTCACTTCGCCGCCGCGGTCGAGGCCGCCTCCTCGACCGGCGGGCAGATCACGCCGCCGATCATGGGCGCGGTCGCCTTTCTGATGGTGGAATCGCTGGGCATCCCGCTGCGTACGATCCTGATCGCCGCCGTGGTCCCGGCCTTCATGCATTTCTTCGGCGTGCTGGTGCAGGTCCATCTGGAGGCGCGTCGCCTGGGCATCCGCGGCCTCAGCAAGGAAGAGCTGCCGAATGCCATGGCCGTGCTGAAAAAGGGCTGGCTGTCGGTGATGCCGCTGATCCTGCTGGTCTATATGCTGATGTCGGGGCGCACCCCCTTTCTGTCGGCCTTCTGGGGCATCGTCGCCTGCATGGCCGTCTATCTGTATCAATGCATCAGCGCGAAGGGCCTGACCGAGGGGATCAAGGAAACCGCTTCGGGCATTTTCGAGGGGTTTGTACAGGGCGCACGTCAATCGCTGTCGATCACCGCCGCCGCCGCACTTGTCGGCGTCATCATCGGGATCGTCACGCTGACCGGTGTGGGCTTCAAGATCGCCTTCATGGTGACCTCGCTGGCGCAGGACATGGCCACATCGACCTATGCCTTCCTCAGCATGCTGCCCTTTGATCTGATGACCACGCCGACGCTGACGCTGCTTTATACGCTGATGATCACCGCGATCGTCTGCATCCTGATGGGCTGCGGCATCCCCACGACGGCGAACTATCTGATCATGGCGGCGGTGGCCGCGCCGGTTCTGGGGCTGATGGATGTGCAACCGCTGGTCGCACATTTCTTTGTCTTCTATTACGGCGTGATCGCGGATGTGACACCACCCGTGGCGATGGCCGCCTATGCCGGGGCCGGGATTGCGGGGGCGGACGGGTTCAAGGCGGGCAACACCGCCTTCCGGCTTTCGATGGGCAAGGCGCTGGTGCCCTTTGTCTTCGTCTTCTCGCCCTCGCTGCTGCTGGTCACAGAGGGCTTTACCTGGGCCTCCTTCATCCTCGCCTTCTCGGGCGCGGTGCTGGGCATCCTGTCGCTGTCTGCCGCGCTGACCAACTGGCTGATGGCGCCGCTGAATATCGTCGAGCGCCTGCTGCTGGTGATCGCCGCCTTCCTGCTGATCGCGCCAGAGCCGGTCTCGACCGCCGTCGGGCTGGCCATTCTGGTGGGGATCGCGCTGAAGCAGCATTTCCTGGACAAGCGGGCGGTGGCTGCCTGACACGAAACCGGGCGCGGCCGATCAACTCGGCCGCGCCTTCAGCAGATCCCGTCACCGCGGTCAGGCGATGCGGCAATATCGCGTCACATGCGGTCGGCCGTCCAGAAACGGGCGCAATCTGGACACGGCATCCGACAGGAAATCCGTCCCGTTATGCGCCGCTTCATCCGCAGCCGAGGCCCAGACCTCGATCGAGGTGAAGGCATCGGCATCATCGGTCTGGCGGAAATAGCCGTAATCGATGCAGCCCGGCTCGGCCCGCGCATGCGAGGTCATTTCGGTCAGGATCGGGATCGCCTGATCGGCGCTGCCGGGCCTGATCCGAAAGCGCGCCGTGACGTGGATCTGCGTCATACCTTGCGTTCCCATTCCTCGCGCTGCTCGCGCTTGGCCATCTCTTCGGCGGCGGCGGGACGGACGGTGCGGTAGGGATGTTCATCGGCCTCGATCACATCGATGATGGCGTCGATCATCTCTTGCGGATCGTGCTGCTTGTTCAATTCGCGCACCGGCCAGTGATCCATGACGCGCGGCGCCTGACCCCACCACTGATCCTGCGATTCCATGCCGGTGTCGTTGAACCCGGTGCGAAATGCGCCCGGATTGACCGTCGCGACCTTGACGCCATAGGGCGCAAGCTCTTCCCGCATGGCCGAACAGAAGGCCTCGACCGCGTGTTTCGAGGCCGCATAGGCCGAATCCCACGGCACCTTGACCAGCCCCGCAATGGACGACGTCCAGACGATCTTGCCGCTGCCACGCTGGGCCATCTGCTTGCCAAAGCCCTGCGCCATTTCCAGCGCCGCGAACACGTTGGTTTCGAAAATATCGCGCACGATCTGGGGCGGCAGTTCCAGAACCGGCCCAGATTCCATGATCCCGGCATTGTTGAACAGAACGTCAATCTCGAACTGGAAGGCGTGGTCGCGGTCGATCTGGCTGCGCACGTCCAGCTTGATCACGCGCAGTTCCAGACCCTCCTCCCTGGCCAGCTGCCGCAATTCGGTCACCTGCGGCCAGATCTCGCAGGCGGCGATGACGTCATGCCCCTTGCGCGCCAGCCCAAGCGCAACCCCCTTGCCGAACCCGGAACCTGCCCCTGTAATCAGAACCCGCTTTGTCATCCTTCACTCCTTTACGTTGAGACAGTCCGCTTGTGCGCGACCATATGGATACCTAGCTAAGGTTCCATGCGAGCGGATGTAAGCCGTTCCCTGTAAGACTCGCAGAGTTCTAAGAATTTTCACCCGAAAGGAAAAAGCATGAGCGACGGTCAAAATCTTAGCAAAGAACCGCAACCGGATCCGGCGCAGGAGGATGGCTTTTTCCCTTCGCCTTATTCGCTGAGCCAATATACCGCGTCGAAGACGGATTATGACGGCACTGATTTCGACAAGCCCTATACCGGCGGCAAGTGGAAGGTGCTGGTGATCGCCTCGGACGAGCGTTACGTATTGATGCAGAACGACAAGTTCTTTTCGTCCGGCAACCACCCGGTCGAGACGCTGCTGCCGATGCACCATATCGACGCCGCCGGCTTCGAGATGGAGATCGTGACGCGCTCGGGCAATCCGGTGAAATTCGAATACTGGGCCTTCCCGCAGGAAGATGAGGCGGTGAAATCCGTCTATGAAAAATATTTGCCGCAGATCAGGCAGCCCCGGAAATTGTCGGATGTGCTGCCCGAACTGACCGCGCCGGATTCGCCCTATATCGGCGTTCTGGTCCCGGGCGGGCATGGCGCATTGGTCGGCATTCCCGAAAGCGAAGGCGTCAAGACCGCGATGAACTGGGCGCTGGAAAACGACCGTTTCATCATCACGCTGTGCCACGGCCCGGCCTGTCTGCTGGCCCCGGCCCTCAATGAGGATCCCGAGGATTATCCCTTCAAGGGCTATGAAATCTGTGTCTTCCCCGACGCGCTGGACGAAGGCGCCAATGTGGATATCGGCTATATGCCCGGCCAGTTGCCCTGGCTTCTGGGTACGCGCCTGAAAGAGTTGGGCGTGAAGATCATGAATGACGATCTGACCGGCGCCGTCCACCGCGACCGCAAGCTGTTGACCGGCGACAGCCCGCTGGCGTCCAATGCGCTTGGCAAGATGGCGGCCAGGGCGCTGCTGGAAGCGGTCTCTGAATAAGCGACCTCTGTCGCGCGTGGTGGTCGCCTGATGGCGAAACCCGCGCATGCAGATTGTGCCCGCCCGGCGCGACCGGGTGGGCATCTCCCCACGGGGCAGGCTGCTTGACAGGATCGCGCAATCGCCGATGCTGAGGCCAGCAAAGGACACCCCGTGACCGATTCCGCATCCCGCACCGACATCGCCCACTATGCCCCCTCTCGCGGGTTGTTTGCCGCAATGCGTCTGGCCCCGGGCAGCGACCTGATCGCCGGTCTGCGGCAGGCACAGCGAGAGTCAGGCGCGCAGGCGATGGCGGTCGTCGCCTGCGTCGGCAGCCTTGACCGGGTGCAGCTTCTCCATGCCGATCAGACAGGCCCCACGCCCTATCGCGGCCGATATGAGATCACCTCGCTATCCGGCACCATCGATCCGCAGCGTCAGCATCTGCACCTGAGCATGGCCGATGGTGAAGGCCGCTGTTACGGTTGCCATCTTCTGCCCGGCACGACGATCTATACCACCGCAGAAATCACCCTGCTTCTGCTGACCGATATCCGCTTCGCCCGAGAGCCCTGCCCGCAATCGGGCTTTGACGAGCTCGCGATCTACAAGCGGATGCCAATGGGCGATTTCACGGTCTGAACCCCTCTAACCCTGCGGCATGGCGGACAGGTAGCTGGCCAGGTTATCGCCAAGGGATGGCTGCATGTAGCCGCCCTCCTGCACATTCAGGATCGGCACCCCGGCCCCCGCAATCGCCGCCGCGATCCGGGCGAAACCGGGCGTGGTGATGCGCAGCCCCCGGAACGGATCGTGCTCATGCGCGTCCAGCCCCAGGGCCACGACAATCACCGAAGCGCCAAACGCCGCGATCTGTTGCAGCGCGTGATCCAGCGCCACAAGGTAATCGGAATCCCCCGTGCCACGCGGCAGGGGCAGGTTCAGGTTGAAACCCAGCCCGCGCCCCGCGCCGCATTCCTGCGCGCCACCGGCATAGAAGGGATAGAACTCGGCCGGATCGACATGCAGCGACAGGGTCATCACATCGTCGCGGTCATAGAACAGCGCCTGCGTGCCATTGCCGTGATGCACGTCGATATCCAGTATCGCCGGACGATGCCCTGCCGCGCGCAGATATTCGGCGGCAATGGCCGAATTGTTCAGATAGCAAAACCCGCCCGCAATCTCGGCATAGGCGTGATGGCCCGAAGGCCGCGCCAGCGCATAGGCGCAGCGCTGCCCGGACAGGATCAGATCGGCCCCGCTCAGCGCCGTTTGCGCCGACCAGTAGATCGAGGTCCAGCTGTCCGGCCCGATCGGCGCGGATGTATCGGTGTTATGATAGCCGATCTGCGCGTCGCTGTCGTAGGAGTAATGGACATCACGCATCGGTGCGATCCGGCTGGGCACAACCTCGACCAGATCGGGGACCAGTTCCTTGCGCCGGGCATAGATGCCGCCAAGAAAGCCAAGGTAGCGGGGCGTGTGCAATGCAGCCAGCGGGGCAAGCCCGTGATCGGTGGGCACCGCGAATTCCAGCCCGGCCTGCCTTGCACCGCGCATCAGCTCTTCCACGCGGTCCGGGCGATCGGGGTTTTGCACCAGCTTCCCGTCCGACAGCCGGAACTGCGGGTCATGCAGGCGCTGACGCTCATCGAAAATCGCTATCATCTGACATCCTTCCTGTCCGTCGCGGCCGGGCCAGATTGCAGCAGGATCGACCCGCCGTCAAAGGGCCGGTCGGCATTCGTCACGCCCCAGAACAGCGCAGCGTACTGCGGGGCTTACTGGTCGCGAAAAAGTGACATTCCGCCCCGGAACAGGCGGAAATCAGCTTACAGTTGCGCAGAAAGGAAAGAAATCGACCTCTCAGGTTGTCGGCGCGTTTACCATCGACCTGTCAGAATCAGCCGGAAACAGGCCTGGTTGTTATGGCATGAGACGCTATTCTTAGAGTGGAGGCTCTTTACATGCCCAGAAATATCATCGTTGTTACATGGCCAGAGGAAAGCAAAGCCTATCAGGTGCTTTCCGACCTTCGCGCACAATTCGGCAGTCAGATCTATCAGGCCGGCGTGGCCGAGCGGAAAAAGGACGGGCGCATCCTTCTGAAGGATGGTGACAGCAATGTCATCGATGCCGGGACCCTGACCGGCAGCGCGCTTGGGGCGCTGATCGGCATTCTTGGTGGCCCGCTTGGTGTGCTGCTTGGATTTTCGACCGGGGCGCTGATGGGATCGCTGGTCGATCTGGACACAGCCGTGGATGACAGTGCCGTTCTGTCCAAGGTCAGCGCGCAGCTTGCCCCCGGCAGCACCGCGCTGTTCGTCGATATGGACGAGCATGACACCTCGGTCGTCGATACGCTGGTCATTGCGTCCAACGGCAGTCTGGTCCGCTATGATTATGACGACATACTGGCCGAGATCGTTCAGGCCGAGGACGCGGCCCGCGCAGCCTCGAAAGAAGCCAGCCGTGTGCTGCGCGAAGAAAAGCGGGCCGAGCGCAAGGCCGATCTGGAAGCGGATTGGCAAAAGACCAAGGAGAAGTTCAAGAGCTTCTTCGGTTCCGACAGTGGCTCTGGCAGCGGCTCTGCGAGCAGCGCGGAACGCAAGCCGGAAGGCAGCCCCGAAAACGCTTCCTGATCCCGTGATCGGATCTCTGCCGCGTCACGCGGCAGAGATGACCCATTCAAAGGCGCATCGGCACGGGATAGGTGCGGCGATCACGGCAGATCGGTGGGTCGGTCGATATCGCGCAGCCGTGCGGCCGGAATCTCGATCCGCATGGTCGGCGGCACATTCCGCAACAGCGCGCCCGCGCCCCGGTCGCCCGTCAGGGCCATCAGCCGCCCAAAATAGCTGGCCGGAAAGATCGCGGGCGGGATGGGCGCGCCATCCTTCCAGCAGCAGCCCGGTGCGTCGTCGCGCAACGCAATCAGCCCCGCAATATCGCCTGTCCCGATGAAGGGCATATCCCCAAGCGCGATGACAACCCGCGTCGCGCCCGATCCGTCAATCGCCGAAATCCCGGCTGACAGGCTGGCCGATTGCGGCTGTCCGGGGGGCTGCATCACCAGTCGGAACCCCATCGGCTGCAACAGATCCGCCACCGCCCGAGAGGAAACCACCGCAACCCGGTCCGCGACACCCTCAAGCGCGCCCGCGGCATGGGTGACCAGCGCCCGACCATCCAGATCGGCCAGCAGCTTATCCGCCGTGCCAAAACGCCGCGACTGACCTGCCGCCAGCAACAGCGCCGCCACGCTCATGGCAGGCGGGCCTGATCCAGCACCTGTGCCAGGACCGATGCCGCAAGGGTGCGCGGATCGCGAACCGAGGGGATCAGCCCGAAAGGAGAGGCCAGCCGCCCGATATCCTGCGGTGAGACACCCCGCAGCATCAGCGCGTCGCAGCGCGCCCGATGCGCCCGCATGCTGCCCTGCGCACCGACAAAGAAGGCGGGCGAGGCCAGCGCCGCCTGCAGCAGGGGCGGTTCCCAGTCATGATCGTGGAAGAACAGCGTAACGGCAGTGCGCGGGTCGATCTGCAGGCCCTGCGGCCACTCCGCACCCGTCATGGCACCACCATGTGCAAAATCGCGCCGCGTCTCTTCGTCGGGGGAAAACAGCTCGACCGGATAACCCGCCGCAAGCGCCAGGGCGGCAAAGCAGCGCGCCTCCGGCCCCTTGCCCAGCACCAGAAAGCGGGGCTGTGGCAGGATGTTCAGCACCAGCGGGTCGATGGTCAGCTGAGCCTCTTGCCGCTGGTCGATCTGGCTGCGCGCATTCTTCAGGGCCACCTGATCCGGCGCGGGAATGATGCGGATATCCAGACCGCCGCCGCAGGGCAGCGCCAGATCGCGATAGGGCGAACCCGCGCCATAGCGCAGATCGCGGATCTGCCCGTCCGACAGCGCCTGTTTCGCATGCAGGATCACGTCCTGCTCGATACAGCCCGAAGACAGGCTTCCCCGGGAACGACCTTGCGCGTCAATCACCATCGTCGCGCCAAGGGGCCGGTAAGAGGGGCCTTCGACGCCGGTAATGATCGCCAGCGCAACCGGACCTGCCGCGTCGGGCAGGGTCAGCGGCACCTCGCTTTCGCAGATGCGGATCACGCGCGAATTGTCATCCGCGCGTGAGATTTCCGGTATCTGGCAGGTCACGGGGTCAGCTCGGACAGGCCGCGCCGGTATCGATCCAGGCGCGGGTCAGCTGACCCAGCAGCTCTTGCGAGCCGGGCGCAGGTGTCCGCCCTGTCCCCGGATCCCAGGCCCAGCCGACAAGGCCGTCTTCGGCCATATGCTCGTACAAGGCTTCAAGATCGCGGCCGCCATTGCGTTCGGGATCCTTGATCTGGGTGCAGATGTCGCTCAACGGCACATCGGCCCAGCCCATTTCGACCGGGGCCAGCACCCAGGGCTCGTGCCCCGGAATGCTGCCCTGACCCGAGGTGAATTCGACATTCTGGCCGCTGTGACAGGTGGTGCAGTTCATCGCAGGCGCCCCGAAATCGGCATCGCCACGGATGACCGGCGGCGAATGCGGACGCATATCGTCGCCCTGCGTCGGGCCGCCAGTCACCGGGTGACAGTTCACGCATCGCGCATCCGTCAGCACCTTGCCCATCTCTTGAAAGATCGCGGCAGAGCGTTCGGCTTCATCCGCGATATCGGCAAAGGCCTCGGGGCCGGACAGCGTGTCCTGCGCAGCGGCAGGCGCCGCGCCCAGCAGCGCGACACCAAGGATAAAGGCCATATGCTTCATGATGTTACTCCGCTGAAGGGCAGCTCATATTGTTTGTTTCCGGTTAGCGCACGCCATGCATTGGCCATGGCCGGGGCCAGAGGCGGCACGCCCGGCTCACCCACCCCGGTCGGGTCGGCATCGCTTTGGATGATCGCGACTTCAACCTCGGGCATCTCACCGATCCGCAGCATGGGATAGTTGTGATAGTTGGACTGCTGCACCTCGCCGCCGGGGGCAAAGGTGATGCGGTCATGCAGGGCCGTGCCCAGGGCGAAACCGATGCCGCCTTCCATCTGCGCGCGGATCACGTTGGGATTGACGGCCACGCCGCAATCCACGGCGCACCACACCTTGGTCAGATGCGGCACGCCGCCGCGATCCTCAAGCTCGACCACCTGGGCGACATGCGTGCCGAAGCTTTTGACATAGGCGACGCCATAGCCCTTGCCGTCGCGCGTCGTGCCGTTCCAGCCCGAGATCTCGGCCACCTTCTCGATCACGCCGCGCACGCGGGTTTCGCTCTCGGGAAGCAGGTCCAGACGGCCCTGCACCGGATCCTTGCCCGCAGCCTCCAGCACCTCATCCAGAAAGGCCTCGACCGCATAGCCGGTATGGGTGTGACCGACCGACCGCCACCACAGCACGCTGACCGGGCTTTGCATCCGCGCCCAGCCGATGCGCTTTGCACCAAGGTTATAGGGCAGGCCGGACGAACCTTCGTAAGAGGTCGTATCGGGGCCACCCTGCAACATGCCCTCCATCGCCGAGCCCATCAGGATGGACTGATTGGCGACGATGTTTTCCCAGCCGATGATATTGCCATCGGCATCCAGCCCGGCCCGCAGCTTGTGGATGGTCATCGGACGGTAATAGCCGCCCTTCACGTCATCTTCCCGCGTCCAGACCAGCTTGAAGGCGCCATCGCGACCCGCCGCCTTGGCGATCGCGGCGGCTTCGGCGGCCAGATGCGACG
The DNA here is from genome assembly GCF_028553785.1 of Paracoccus fistulariae. Taxonomy (NCBI): domain Bacteria; kingdom Pseudomonadati; phylum Pseudomonadota; class Alphaproteobacteria; order Rhodobacterales; family Paracoccaceae; genus Paracoccus; species Paracoccus fistulariae. The sequence goes on along the minus strand of NZ_CP067136.1, from coordinate 3,359,869 downwards.
TGCCCTGCGCGCGGCGCCCGAAAGAGCCGCCCGCCATCAGCACATTGATGCGAACATCCTCTTGAGGCATCTCCAGAACCTGCGCCACCGTCATGTGATCGAGCGTCGGGAACTGGCAGCCATACCACATCTCGGCCTTGCCCTCTTTGACCTCAATCACCGCATCAAGCGGCTCAAGCGGTGCATGAGCCAGATAGGGAAAGCGGTATTCGGCCTCCAGCACCTGGGCGGCATCGTCCAGAACGGCGATATCCTCGTGCTCTTCGACGGTCTGGCCGCCTTCGGCCAGGGCCTGGGCATATTCCTCGAACATCTCGGCGGAGCTGCGGGTTTCGGCGGCGCTGTCGTCCCATTCCACGCTCAGCGCATCGCGCCCTTTCATCGCGGCATAGGTGTTGGTGGCATAGACCGCCACGCCTGACGGGATCTGGCGCACCATTTCAACGCCCGAAACCTGCAGCGCGGCGCTGTCGTCGAAGCTGGCAACCGTGGCACCGAATTTCGGCGGATGGGCCACCACCACGGTCAACATGCCGTCGCGGAAGATATCCATGGTGAATTCGGCCTTGCCGGTCGTCTTGGCCGCCGTATCCAGCTTGGGCAGGTCGGTGCCGATCAGCACGAAATCCTTGGCCTCTTTCAGCGGCGGATCTTCCGGCACCGTCTGGCTTGCGGCCAGCTGGCTCAGCGCACCGAAGCCCGAGGAGTTGCCCGATCCCTCATGCGAGATCACGCCCGCCTTCACGGTGATTTCCTCGGCCGGGACGCCCCATTCCTGCGCGGCGGCCGCAACCAGCATGGCCCGCGCGGCGGCACCTGCCTTGCGCATCTGGATATAGCTGTTGGCGATGGCGGTCGATCCGCCGGTACCCTGCATCGGCCCGAAGGCAAGGTTGTTATAGAGTTCCGCGTTCGCCGGTGCGCCCTCGGCCCGCATCTGCGACCAATCCGCATCCAGTTCCTCGGCCACCAATGTGGACAGGCCGGTATAGGGCCCCTGCCCCATTTCCAGATGCTTGATCATCACGGTCACGGTGTCATCCGTGCCGATGCGGATAAAGGCGTTCGGCGCGAAAGGCTCGGCCGCGGCCTGCTGCGCGCGCGCTTTGGGCAGCGGCAGCGTCAGGGCCAGCATCAGCCCGGCGCTGCCTGCCAGAAAGCCACGGCGGGTGGTGTGCATCGCAGTCATCGCTTAACCCTCCAGCGTCTTGGCGGCGTCGTGGATCGCCTGACGGATGCGGACATAGGTCGCGCAGCGGCAGACATTCCCGGCCATGGCGTTGTTGATGTCCTCATCGGTGGGATTGGGCACCATCTGCAGCAATGCGGTGGCCGACATCACCTGACCCGACTGGCACCAGCCGCATTGGGGCACGTCAATCGCCTCCCACGCGGCCTGAACGGCTTTGACTTCGGGGCCTTCCATGCCTTCGATGGTCGTCACCTCGCCGCCCTCGACCATCGAGATCGGGGTGACGCAGGACCGGCGCGGCATTCCGTCAACCATGACCGTGCAGGCACCGCATTGCGCGACGCCGCAGCCGAATTTGGTGCCGGTCAGGCGCAACTCGTCGCGCAGGGCCCAAAGAAGGGGAGTATCGGGATCAAGGTCGAGATCGACATCCCGACCGTTCACAGTGAAACTGGTCATACCTGGCCTCTCTAGCTGGGTGTTCTGTCATGATGGCCGATCCCCCGTTCGCGTCAAGTGGCATTGGCCAGGACCGAATTCGGGGATTGCCGTAAGTTTATAAAACTAAACGGTTTTGATTATCAAAACTGCTGTTGCCTGTCCCCGGACATATCCCGGGGACGGCGGGCTGGCAATGGCGAAATCCCTGCCTGCCCAAAGGTCAGGTGATCACATCGGGCGCGTCGCGTCCGGTTCTTTCGCGGATTCCGGCGATCTGATCTGCGGCGGCGATGACGTCCGCCAGCGCCGTTTGTGCATCCTTTTCAACCGCTTGCGGATCGGTCTCCAGCTGCTCCAGATAGACCCGCAGGGTCGCGCCCTCGGTCCCGGTTCCTGACAGGCGGTACATCACGCGCCCGCCCGAGGTAAATCCGACCATGATCCCCTGCCCGGTCGAGCGAGAGCCATCGACCGGATCGTCATAGGCGAATTCCTCGGCCGATGCGACGGTCAGCGGGCCGAAATTTTTCCCCGGCAGATTGTCCAGAGAGGCGCGCAGATCATCCACAAGCTGATTCGCCACCGCGGAATCCACCGCCTCGTAGTCATGGCGCGAATAGTAGTTGCGACCATAGCGCGCCCAGTGATCGCGCATCACATCGACCACCGCCTTGCCCTTTGCCGCCAGGATATTCAGCCACAGCAGAACCGCCCACAGCCCGTCCTTTTCGCGCACATGGTCCGATCCGGTGCCCGCGCTTTCTTCGCCGCAGATCGTGGCGCGCCCGTCATCCAGCAGATTGCCAAAGAATTTCCAGCCGGTCGGCGTCGCGAAAGAGGCGATGCCCTTGGCCTCGGCCACCCGGTCCGCCGCCGCAGAGGTCGGCATCGAGCGTGCGATCCCCGACAGCCCGGCGGCATAGCCCGGCGCCAGATGCGCCAGATCGGCCAGCACCGCCAGACTGTCCGAAGGGCTGACATAGCTGCCCTTGCCCACGATCATGTTGCGGTCGCCATCACCATCCGAGGCCGCGCCGAAATCGGGGGCATCGGCGCCATACATCACATCCATCAGATCCTTGGCCCAGATCGGGTTGGGATCGGGATGGCCGCCGCCGAAATCGGGGCTGGGCGTGCCATTGACCACCGTGCCCGCAGGCGCGCCAAGCCGGTTTTCCAGAATCTCGGTCGCATAGGGGCCGGTCACGGCATGCATGGCGTCAAAGCGCATGCGGAACCCGTCGGCAAACATCGACCGTATCGCGTTGAAATCGAACAGGCTTTCCATCAGCGCGGCGTAATCGGTGACCGGATCGACGATCTCGACCCGCATCTGGCCAAGCTGGCTTTCCCCGACCACGTCCAGATCGACATCCTGCGCATCCAGGATGCGGTATTGGTCGATCTCTTTGGTGCGGGCGAAGATGCGGTCGGTGACGCCCTCCGTCGCAGGACCGCCATTCGGACCGTTATATTTCAGGCCGAAATCCTCATCCGGGCCGCCGGGATTGTGGCTGGCCGACAGGATCAGCCCGCCATCGGTTTCCCGCTTGCGGATCAGATGCGACGCCGCGGGCGTGGACAGGATCCCGCCCTGCCCGACGATACAGGCCGCCGCGCCATTGGCCGCGGCCATGCGCAGGATCACCTGAATGGCGCGGTCGTTGAAATAGCGCCCGTCGCCGCCGACGACCAGCGTCTTGCCCTCAACGCCGCCAATGCCGTCAAAAATCGACTGGACGTAATTTTCCAGATAATGCGGCTGCATGAAGACACGGGTCTTCTTGCGCAGGCCGCTGGTGCCGGGCTTTTGCCCCTCGATCGGGCTGGTCTTGACGATATGCTGGGTCATGCGGGTTGTCCCTTCGTCTGCTTGACGGTTGCTTTCATCGGCTTCGACTCTGCTACTTGCTGAAAAAGTTCAAAAACCGCGACGGAATCGGCCTGAATCTGGGTGTTGAGCGCGACGGGCGCCAGAATGTCATCCTCGGCCGTGTCGAAACAGCGGCGCCAGAATTCGCCTTCGGGGGCGGCGGGCAGCGTGGCTTCGCGCGCGTCGCCCGCGTTGAAGATGACATAGACCGCACCCAGACGCGGCTCGTAGGGCGGAGAGTTGCGGGCCATGCGCACCTCCATCCCCAGAAATTTCAGCGTCGGATCGGCCCAATCCTCGGGCGTCATGGGTTCGCCATCCGCGCGACGCCAGAACAGATCGGGAAGCCCGTCGATCATGCGCGTCTGTGAATGCAGGAACCGGCGCTGACGCAGGATCGGGGTCTGTTTGCGATAGGCAATGATCTTGCGGCAGAAATCCAGAAATTCGGGATCAGCCTCGTCCCAGTTCACCCAGCCGATGGGATTGTCCTGGCAATAGGCGTTGTTATTGCCGCCCTGCGAATTGCCCAGTTCATCCCCGGCCAGAACCATCGGCGTGCCCTGGCTCAGCATCAGGGTTGCCATCATGTTGCGCCGCCTGCGGGCGCGGCGGGCCAGCACCTCGGGATCGTCGCTGGGCCCCTCGACCCCGCAATTGTCCGAGAAGTTGTGATCGTGGCCGTCGCGATTATCCTCGCCATTGGCCTCGTTATGCTTGCTGTTGTAGCTGACCGTATCCATCAGGGTGAAACCGTCATGGGCGGTCAGGAAATTGATCGACGAGGTCGCGGGCCGCCCGTCATGGTCAAAGCGGATGGCCGATCCCGCAACGCGGCTGGACAGCTTGGGCACCATCCCCTCATCCCCGCGCCAGAAGGCGCGGACGCGGTCGCGATAGCGGTCGTTCCATTCCTTGAACGGCGCCGGATAGGCGCCCAGTTGATACCCGCCCGGCCCGACATCCCATGGCTCGGCGATCAGCTTGACCCGGTTCAGCACCGGATCCTGCCGCACCGCCCGCAGGAAGGGCGCATCGCGGTCGAATTGCCCGCCCGTGCGCGCCAGCGTCGAGGCCAGATCGAAGCGGAAGCCGTCGACGCGCATCACCTCGACCCAGTAGCGTAGCGAATCCATCACCAGCCGCAGGGTCGCCGGGTGATCCATGTTCAGCGAATTTCCGGTGCCGGTGTCGTCATGGTAATAGCGGCGATCGTCGGCCAGCCGGTAATAGCTGGCATTGTCGAAGCCCTTCAGACACAGGGTCGGCCCCATCTGGTCGCCCTCGGCCGTGTGGTTATAGACCACATCCAGAATGACCTCGATCCCGGCGGCGTGGAAACGGGCGACCATCTGCTGAAACTCGGCGATATCGCCGCCCGAGAGATAGCGCGGATCGGGGGCAAAGAAGCCATAGCTCATATAACCCCAGTAATTCGTCAGCCCGCGATCGACCAGAAAGCGATCATTGATAAAGGCCTGCACCGGCAGCAATTCGATCGTGGTCACGCCCAGATCGGTCAGGTGGTCCAGGATCGGCTCGGACGCCATGCCCAGAAACTTGCCCGGCTGGCTGACATCGCGGTGCTCGGCGGTCAGGCCCTTGACATGCGCCTCATAGATCACGGTTTCCGACCAGGCGTGCTGCGGACGACCGCTGCTTTCGCCCCAGCTAAAGGCCGGATCCACGACCACGCTGCGCGGCATATAGGGCGCGCTGTCGCGAATGTCGAAGCTAAGATCCAGCGCCGGGCTGCCGATCTGATAGCCGTAAAGCGCGTCGTTCCAGACCGGATGGCCCGTCAGCCGCTTGGCATAGGGATCCATCAGCAGCTTGTGCGGATTGAAGCGATGGCCATTCTGCGGCTCATAGGGGCCATGCACGCGAAAGCCATATTGCTGGCCGGGCTGCATGCCGGGAAGATAGCCGTGCCAGATATGGCCGTCCCGTTCGGGCAGGTCCAGCAGGACGGTTTCCTCGCCCTTCTGATTGCACAGGCACAGGGTCACGCGGGTGGCGTGCTGCGAAAATACGGCGAAATTGACGCCTTCGCCATCGAATGTCGCGCCCAGCGGAAAGGGGCGACCGGCGGTCAGATTGAATTTTTCGGTCATCTCTTCGTCATCAGCGAGTCATAGAGGGCTGCATAGCGGGCCGCGGATTGATCCCAGCCCACGGCCTGCCCCATAGCATTCCGCTGCATCTTTGCCCAGCTTTCGGGCTGTTCGTAAAGGTCGCACAGCTTGTTCAGCGCATTGCTCAGCGCCTCGGCGCTGACAGGATAGAACTGAACCCCCGTGGCCACCTGCGCGCCGATGCTGGCAGGCGTGGCGGGGATGACCGTATCCGCCAGCCCCCCGGTCAGCGCCACCAGCGGCAGGGTGCCATAGCGCAGGCCGTAAAGCTGCGTCAGCCCGCAGGGTTCAAAGCGCGACGGCACAAGGATCGCATCCCCGCCCGCGATCATGCGATGCGACAGCGCCTCGTCATAGCCGATGCGGATGCCGACATTCGGCCCCGCGGCCCGGCGAAAGGCGTCCTCCAGCCAAGGATCGCCCGATCCCAGCAGAGCCAGTTGGCCACCGCGCCCGATCAGCGTCGGCAAGGCCTGCAACAGCAGATCCAGCCCCTTCTGTTCGGTCAGGCGCGACACGACCACGCAAAGCGGCCCCCCGGCCTCGGCCAGACCGAATTCCTCGCGCAGGCGTTGCTTGTTGGGGCCTTTGCCCTTGGGCGCCTTGTAGGTCTTGACCTCGGCATCCGATGCGGGCGACCAGACCTCATCATCGATCCCGTTCAGGATGCCGGTGAAATCGGCGCGCCGATCCCGCAGCACGCCCTGCAGACCCATGCCGAATTCGGGTGTCATCAGCTCTTCGGCATAGGTGGGCGACACGGTCGTCAGCTTGTCGGCAAAGACCAGCCCCGCCTTCAGCGCGCTGATCTGCCCCCAATATTCCAGCGCATCGGCATGGAAATCCGCAGGATCCAGCCTGAGCGCCGCGATTTTCGAGGCCGGTGCCAGCCCCTGAAAGGCGATGTTATGGATGGTCAGAACGGTCCGCACCCGCCCGGCCGCGCCCGATCGCGCGATGTAATAGGGCGCCAGACCGCCCTGCCAGTCATGCGCATGGACCAGATCGGGCTGCCAATCCTTGATGGCGCCATTCGCGATTTCCGAGGCCGCCCAGCTCAGCGCGGCAAAGCGTTCCGGGTTATCCACCCAATCCACACCGGACTGGTTCAGATACGGGCCTGCGGGCCGGTCATACAGATGCGGCGCATCCAGGATCAGCAGATCCAGCCCTGCGACGGTGGCGGCCAACAGGTCAGCAGGTCCGCCGAAACAATTGTCGAACCGGGCGACGGGTCTGGCATCCTTCACCATCCCCATGACCACCGGATATCCCGGCAGCAGGGTCCGCATGGTGACGCCAAATGGCGCCAGCGCGCCGGGCAGCGCCCCGGCCACATCGGCCAGGCCGCCCGTCTTGATCAGCGGCACGCATTCCGATGTGACCGAAAGAACCTGCATTACCGCGCCGCGCTCCACCTGTCGACCATGTCCTGGGTGATCAGCGTGACCCCCCGCTCGGAAACGCGGAAGAATTTCGCGTCCTCGGCATGATCTTCGCCCACGACCAGACCTGCCGGGATCTCGACCCCGCTGTCGATCACGCAGCGGCGCAGCCGGGCCGAGCGGTTGACGACCACCCTTGGCAGCACCACGGCATGATCCAGCACCGCGTAAGAGTTGGTATGCACATTCGTGAACAGCAGCGAATTGCGCACCTCGGTCCCCGAGATGATGCAGCCCCCCGACACCATCGAGGAAATCGCCACCCCGCGCCGGTCGGCCTCGTCATGGATGAATTTCGCGGGCGGCACGCTTTCGGAATAGGTCCAGATCGGCCAGCTGCGATCCCAAAGATCCAGTTCGGGGGTGAAGTTCGACAGGTCGATATTGGCCTGCCAGAAGGCATCGACCGTACCCACGTCGCGCCAATAGACATCGGCGCCGGGCGCGCGCACGCAGGAATCGTCGAAACGGTGGGCGATGGCCTTGCCGTTCTGGACGATCTCGGGGATCAGGTCATTGCCGAAATCATGCGATGAATTCGGGTCCTGCGCATCCTTCAGCAGCAATTCGCGCAGGAATTTCCAGTTGAAGACATAAATCCCCATCGAGGCCAGCGCCTTGTCGGGATCGCCCGGAATGCCCGGCGGATCAGCGGGTTTTTCCAGGAAAGAGGTGATCCGCCCATCGGCATCGGTGGCCATGACGCCAAAGGCCGTAGCCTCCATCCGCGGCACGGTCAGGCAGCCGACGGTGACATCCGCGCCCTCGGTCACATGCTGACGGATCATCATCTCGTAATCCATCTTGTAGATGTGATCGCCGGCCAGAATGACGATGTAATCGACGCCATAGCTGTCCACGATGTCGATATTCTGCGTGACCGCATCGGCGGTGCCGCGATACCAGTTTTCCTCACCCATCCGCTGGCTGGCGGGCAGGATGTCCAGAAACTCGTTCCGCTCGGCCCGGAAGAAGTTCCAGCCGCGCTGGCAATGCCGGATCAGGCTATGCGCCTTGTACTGGGTGGCGACGGCCATCTTGCGGATGCCGGAATTCATGGCATTGGACAGCGCGAAATCGATGATCCGGGCCTTGCCGCCGAAATAGACGGCAGGTTTCACACGTCTGTCGGTCAGTTCCTTCAGACGAGAGCCACGCCCCCCCGCCAGGACAAACGCCATCGACCGCTGGCCAAGCCTTCTGTCATCCACCATTCGCAATTCCCCCTTTTTCCTGACGCGCCGCGTCAATAATTATCCCAAACGAAAGATCAAAACACTCAATGGCGGCAAGGTGACGCTGATCGAATTGGGCAGACCGTCCCATTCGACCGGCTGGCTGTGCATCTCGCCTGAATTCACGCGATGGCCGCCGCCATATTGCTCGGCATCGCTGTTCATCACCTCATGCCAGCCTCCGGCGACCGGCACCCCGACGCGGACATCCTGCCGCTCGACCGGGGTGAAGTTGCAGATCACCACCACGGGCTTGTCGCCCTCATCCCCGAAGCGCGCGAAACAGATGGTCGAGCGTTCGGGATCATTTGCGATCCAGCGGAAGCCCGACGGGTCGCAATCGCGGCGATAAAGCGCCGGCGTATCGCGATAAAGATGGTTCAGATCGCGCACCAGCGCCTGCAGCCCGCGCTGCTTTTCGCCATGCAGGGCGTCCCAGTCCAGCGACTGATTGTGGTTCCATTCCTGCCACTGCCCGAATTCGCAGCCCATGAACAACAGCTTCTTGCCCGGATGCGCCCACATGAAGCCGTAATAGGCGCGCAGATTGGCGAATTTCTCCCACTCATTGCCGGGCATCTTCGCGATCATGCTGCCCTTGCCATGGACGACCTCGTCATGGCTGATCGGCAGGATGAAATTCTCGGAAAAGGAATAATCGATCGGGAAGGTCATCAGGTGATGATCATAGGAGCGGTAGATCGGATCCTTCTCGATGTAACGCAGGGTGTCGTTCATCCACCCCATGTTCCATTTGAAACCAAAGCCCAGACCGCCCGCATCCACCGGCGTTGTCACACCGGGAAAGGCGGTCGATTCCTCGGCCACGGTCATGATGCCATCGACACGTCCATAGGTCTGGACATTCATGTCCTTCATGAAGTCGATGGCTTCGTAATTTTCCCGGCCACCGTCGCGATTGGGCACCCATTCCCCGTCCTTGCGGGAATAGTCGCGATACAGCATCGAGGCGACCGCATCCACGCGCAGCGCGTCGATATGATATTCCTCAAGCCAGTAAAGCGCATTGGCGACCAGATAATTGCGAACCTCGGTACGGCCGTAATTATAGATCAGCGTGTTCCAGTCCTGATGGAACCCCTCGCGCGGGTCTGCATGTTCATACAGATGCGTGCCGTCGAACTGCGCAAGGCCATGCGCGTCCGAGGGGAAATGCCCCGGCACCCAATCCATGATCACGCCCAGCCCCGCATCATGGGCCGCCTGCACCAGATCGCGGAATTCATGCGGCGGGCCAAAGCGGATCGTGGGCGCATACATGCCCACCGGCTGGTAGCCCCATGATCCGTCAAAGGGAAATTCGCTGACCGGCAAAAGCTCAAGATGGGTGAATCCCATCCATTTCGCGTAATCGACCAGCTGGACCGCCAGTTCCTTATAGCTGAGGCTGCGCCCGCCTTCGGCATGGCGCCAGGACCCCAGATGCACCTCGTAGATCGAGATCGGCTGATCGCGGCGATGGCGCGCGGCGCGGGTGGCCATCCAGTCGCCATCCTGCCAGCCATAGCCCGAGATATCACGCACCACGGACGCGGTTTCCGGCGGATGCTGCGACCCGAAGCCGACAGGATCGGCCTTTTCCAGCAGGGCGCCGTTCTGGCCCGAGATCTCGTATTTATAGGTCGTGCCCTCGGCCAGACCGGGCAGGAAAATCTCCCACACGCCGGTATGGCCGACGGGCCGCATCGGATGGCGGCGACCGTCCCACTGGTTGAAGTCGCCAATCACCGAAACCCGCCGCGCATTGGGCGCCCAGACGGCGAAATGAACGCCCTTGACGCCCTCATGCGTGATCGGATGCGCGCCAAGCGCCTTCCAAAGCTGTCGATGCGTGCCTTCGCCGATCAGGTATTGATCGACCTCGCCCATGACCGGCCCGAAGCGATAGGGATCGTCGAACTCCCAGCTTTCGCCATTTTCGAACCGGGCGCGCAGCCGATAGCCGCTTTTCAGATTGCGGATCGCGCCGCCGAAAAGCGGGCCTTCGATCCGGGGCAGTTCCACCGTGCCCTTGCCGACAATCGCCTCCAGCCCGACGGCATCGGGCAGCAGCGCCGTCACCCAGATCTGCTTGCCATGGGGCTTGGGGCCCAGCACCTCGAAAGGAGAGGCGTGACGCGCCTCGATCAGACGTCGTATGGCATCATCGGAAAGATGGGGCGGACGCGTGGATTTGCTCATGAATCATCCTTTCCCACAGGCTGCAAAAAGCCAATGTCATTCGCGGCGCGATCCGGCGGCATATCCTGCGACCCCTCGCGCATCCGCCCTAGTCCCCCGACATCCGGGCGATCACGAACCCATTCGGCCCAAGCCTGACTTCATCATCAAAGATATCTGCGGCCTGCGTCAACACCGGCAGGACCCTGCCGTTCAGCGGCGCCACAACCTCGTCCGCGGACAGGTTGAACAGGCAGATGAAATCCTCGCCGCGACGATAGCCCAGGATTGGTTCGGGCAGGTCCAGAAAGTGGATCGCGCCGTCGCGAAGATCCGGTTCGGATTTCCGCAGGGCCAGCATCCGGCGATAGAAATTCAGAACGCTGTCCGGGTCGTCTTCCTGAACCGAGGCCGCGCGTTCCTGTTGCGGCGCCTTGACCGGCAGCCAGGTCGTGTCGGCGCCCGAAAACCCGCCATTGCGTGCCGCGCTGTCCCAGGCCATCGGCGTGCGGCAGCCGTCACGGCCCTTGTATTCGGGCCAGAAGGTGATGCCATCGGGATCCGTCAGTTCCTCGAATGTCAGCTCGGTATCGACCTGCCCAAGTTCCTCGCCCTGATACAGGCAGACCGAGCCTTCAAAGCTCAGCAGCATGGCGGCGGCCTGCCGGGCCAGGTCGTCCTGATCCGCCGCATGGGGCAGCCAGCGCCCGACATGGCGCGGCACGTCATGGTTGGAAAACGCCCAGCAGGGCCACCCGTCCGGCGCGCCGCTGAAAAAGGCCTGAATGCGGCTGCGGAAATGGCTGGCGGTGAAATCCGGGCCCAACATCTCGAAGGAATAGGCCATGTGCAGCCGCTTGCCGCTGGTATATTCGCCCATCAGCCGGATCGCCATATGGCTGTCACCGACCTCGCCCACGGTGGTGCGGGCGTCGAATTCATCCATCAGGGCGCGCAGACGCTCCAGAAAATCCAGATTTTCGGGCTGGTTCTTGGAAAACAGGCAGAACTGCATCTCGAAGGGGCGCACGGCATCCTGCGCCCAGGGCAGCGGGTTGGCGGCGTTGTCGCGCAGCAATTTGTCGTGGAAATAGAAATTGACCGTATCCAGCCGGAACCCGTCCACGCCACGCTCTAGCCAGAAGCGCATCTGATCCAGCAGGTAATCCTGAACGCGGGGATTGTGGAAATTCCAGTCCGGCTGCTCTTTCAGGAAATTATGCAGGTAATATTGCCGCCGACGCGTATCCCATTCCCAGGAAGAGCCGCCAAAGATCGACAGCCAGTTATTGGGCGGGGTGCCATCGGGCCGTGGATCGGCCCAGACATACCAGTCGGCCTTGTCATTGTCGCGCGAGGAACGGCTTTCCTCGAAAAACGGGTGCTGGTCCGAGGAATGCGAGATCACCTGATCAATGATGACCTTCAGCCCCAGTTCATGCGCGCGGGCCACCAGCGCATCGAAATCGGCCAGATCGCCAAAGACCGGATCGACATCGGTATAATCCGACACGTCATATCCCATGTCTTTCATCGGCGAGGTGAAAAAGGGCGACAGCCAGATCGCATCAACGCCCAGCGAGGCGATATAGTCCAGCCGGTCGGTAATGCCTTTCAGATCGCCGATCCCGTCATCATTGGAATCCATGAATGATCGCGGATAGACCTGATATGTTACCGATCCCCGCCACCAGTCGCGATCTACGGCCGTTTCTGTCATAAATACTCCTGACGAGGTCGAATCGTTACTGTTTGCCCTAACACCCACCTATCGCGCAGACATAACGTGGCGGCAAGGCGAAAGCGTTAATGAATGTGAATTGCCGGTAGGGATCGGCACCATCGGCGATACGTGAAGAGCCCAGCGGCCTGCACTGAACGAAAATTCATGCCGATCACCCGAATTTTCGCAAAAGTAACTTTGCGTCATCTGGATGCGCGTTTTACCGTATTACGAATATAATCGCGCATTCGCGAAAAGTTCTCATTGACAGATCGCCGTGCGACATGATCGGATGGCGCTGCTTGAGGGGAAAATATGCCGAAAATTGCCGATGTTCTCGCGGGCCAGCAGGGCAGCATCGCGCATCACCGGGCGCGATCAGGGAGAACCCGATGACGAAGATGGAAACCGCTGCATGACGCTTGACCTGCGCGGCATATCGAAATCCGTGGGCGGCCGGGTGCATATCCATCCGACCGATCTGACGCTGCAGGCCGGCAGCATGAACGTGCTTCTGGGACCGACGCTGGCGGGCAAGACCACCATCATGCGGCTGATGGCGGGGCTGGACCGGCCGACGCAGGGCCGGGTGTTCTGGAACGGTCAGGATGTGACCGACCAGCGGGTGCAGGACCGCAAGGTCGCGATGGTCTATCAGCAGTTCATCAACTACCCCTCGATGAGCGTGTACGACAATATCGCCTCGCCCCTGCGGCTGATGGGCGTTGACCGGGCCGAGATCGACCGCCGCGTGCGTGAAACGGCCGAAATGATGCGCCTGTCGCCGATGCTGCAGCGCAAACCGCTGGAGCTTTCGGGCGGGCAACAACAGCGCTGCGCCCTGGCGCGGGCATTGGTCAAGGGTGCCGGACTGGTCCTGCTGGACGAACCTCTGGCCAATCTGGACTACAAGCTGCGCGAGGAATTGCGCGCCGAAATTCCGCGCATTTTCGAAGAATCCGGCGCGATCTTCGTCTATGCCACCACCGAACCCGAAGAGGCATTGCTGCTGGGCGGTAATACCGCGACGCTGTGGGAAGGCCGCGTGACGCAATTCGGCCCCACGCCGCAGGTCTATCGCGCGCCACAGGACGCCACCACCGCGCGGGTGTTCAGCGATCCGCCGATGAATTTCAAATCCGTGCAGGTCCGCAATGGCCGCGCCACGCTGGACGATGCGTCATGGGAGATCGGCAACCTGCCCGATGGCGATTACATGGCGGGCTTCCGCGCCGCCCATCTGTCGCCGCAGGAACGCGCCGGTGCCGTCGCCCTGCGCGCGCGACTGGACACCACCGAAATCACCGGCGCCCGCACCTTCCTGCACCTCCATCACGGCGCCGACCGTTGGGTCGGGCTGGTCGACGGCGTCCATCAGCTTCGGCCCGGTCAGGATCTGACCGTCTGGGTCGATCCCGCTCATATCTACCTGTTCACCCCCGATGGTGCGCTGGCCCGGCCCGCGCCCTATGCCGCGGCGGCCTGAGCCATGCCCGAGGGACAAGACATATGACCCAAATCACCTTGGAAAACCTGGCGCATTCCTATCTGCCCAACCCGACGCAGGAAGCCGACTGGGCGCTGAAGCCGATGAACATGACCTGGCAGGATGGCGGCGCCTATGCGCTTCTGGGCTCGTCGGGCTGCGGAAAATCGACGCTGCTGAACATCATCTCGGGGCTGCTGGTGCCGTCGCAGGGGCGCATCCTCTTTGGCAATGAGGACGTGACCGGCCTGCCCACGGCCGCGCGCAATATCGCGCAGGTGTTCCAGTTCCCTGTGGTATACGACACCATGTCGGTGCGCGACAATCTGGCCTTTCCGCTGCGCAATCGCGGCATGGCCGAGGCCGAGGTCCTGAACCGCGTCACCGAAGTGGCCCGGATGATCGGCATGACCGAGGCGCTGGACCGCCGCGCCCAGGGCCTGACCGCCGATGCCAAGCAGAAGATCAGCCTGGGCCGGGGCATGGTGCGTCAGGATGTCAACGCGATCCTGTTCGACGAACCGCTGACCGTCATCGACCCGCATATGAAATGGGAACTTCGGACCCAGCTCAAGGATCTGCACCGCCAGTTCGGCCACACGATGATCTATGTCACCCATGACCAGACCGAGGCCCTGACCTTCGCCGATCAGGTCGTGGTGATGTATGACGGCCGCGTGGTGCAGGCGGGCACGCCGCAGGCGCTGTTCGATGCGCCGGAGCATACCTTTGTCGGCTATTTCATCGGCTCGCCAGGTATGAATGTCATCGATGCCGAACTGGATGGCAGCACTGCGCGGGTCGAAGGCGCGCAGATCGCCCTGCCCCACCGCTACGCCCCGCAGCGCGGCAAGACCCAGATCGGCATTCGCCCGGAATTCCTGCGCCTCGGCTCGGGCGATGAGGGCCTGCCCTTCACCATCGCGCGGATCGAGGATGTCGGCCATCACCGCATCGTCCGCGGCCATGTCGGCCAGACAGAGGTGAATGTCGTCGTGCCCGAAGACCAGCCCCTTCCCGCCGACGCAAATCGCGTCATTCCCGATCCGGCGCATCTGCATGTCTATGTCGATGACTGGCGCGTGGACCCCTCTGCTTCCGAAAGGGCCGCCTGATGGAAAAACCCGTCAATAACCGCGCCTGGTTCCTTGTCCTGCCGGTTCTGGTGCTGGTGGCCTTCTCGGCGGTGCTGCCGCTGATGACAGTGGTGAATTACTCGGTCCAGGACACCTTCGGCGGCAACCAGTTCTTCTGGGCCGGGCTGGAATGGTTTCAGGACACCATCGATTCCGACCGCGTGCGCGCCGCGCTTGGGCGCCAGTTGCTGTTTTCCGGCATCATTCTGGCGATCGAGATTCCGCTGGGCATCTTCATCGCCCTGAACATGCCGAAAAAGGGCTTCTGGGCCAGCTTCTGCCTGGTGCTGATGGCCCTGCCACTGCTGATCCCATGGAACGTGGTCGGCACCATCTGGCAGGTCTTCGGCCGCGTCGATATCGGCCTGCTGGGCCATACGCTGAAGGCCATGGGCATCGATTACAACTATGTCAATGACGCGCTGGACGCCTGGATCACCATCATCGTGATGGATGTCTGGCACTGGACCAGCCTTGTCGCGCTGCTCTGCTATGCCGGGCTGCAATCCATCCCGGACGCCTATTATCAGGCCGCCCGGATCGATCAGGCATCCCGCTGGAAGGTCTTTCGCTATATCGAACTGCCCAAGATGCAGGGCGTGCTGCTGATCGCGGTGCTGCTGCGCTTCATGGACAGCTTCATGATCTATACCGAACCCTTCGTCGTGACCGGAGGCGGACCGGGCAATGCCACCACCTTCCTGTCCATCGACCTGGTGAAAATCGCCACCGGCCAGTTCGACCTTGGCCCGGCGGCGGCCTTCAGCCTGATCTACTTCCTGGTGATCCTGCTGATCTCCTTCGTCTTCTACACCGTCATGACCAAAGATCAGGGGGCGCCGTAATGGCTGCAGTCGCCGAATCCAAAGGCCGCGGATCCGCCATCGTCATGGCGCTGTACCTGCTGTTCCTGATGCTGCCGATCTACTGGCTGCTGACCATGTCGCTGAAAACCAATACCGAGATCCTCGGCGCCTTCAGCCTCTGGCCCCGCAACCCGACGCTGGAGAATTACCGCACGATCCTGACCGATCCCAGCTGGTATATGGGCTATGTGAACAGCCTGATCTATGTGGTGATGAATACCGCAATCTCGATCACCGTCGCCCTGCCCGCCGCCTATGCCTTTTCACGCTACCGCTTTCTGGGCGACAAACACCTGTTCTTCTGGCTGCTCACCAACCGCATGGCCCCGGCAGCGGTCTTTGCCCTGCCCTTCTTCCAGCTCTATTCCTCGATCGGGCTCTTCGACACCCACCTTGCCGTGGCCCTGGCCCATTGCCTCTTCAACGTGCCGCTGGCGGTCTGGATCCTCGAAGGCTTCATGTCCGGCGTCCCGCGAGAGATCGACGAAACCGCCTATATCGACGGCTATTCCTTCCCGCGCTTCTTCGTGAAGATCTTCATGCCGCTCATCGCCAGCGGAATCGGCGTCGCCGCCTTCTTCTGCTTCATGTTCTCCTGGGTCGAACTGCTCCTCTCGCGCACCCTCACCTCGGTCAATGCCAAGCCCATCGCCGCCACCATGACCCGCACGGTCAGCGCCTCGGGCCTCGACTGGGGCGTGCTGGCGGCGGCGGGCATCCTGACCATTATCCCGGGCGCGCTCGTGATCTGGTTCGTGCGCAACTACATCGCCAAGGGCTTTGCCCTGGGACGTGTGTGATGACCACAAAAAGCGCCTTTCTTCTTTGCACAAATATCCCGGGGGTCCGGGGGCAGCGCCCCCGGCCATCGCGGGACGCAGTCACGGGACACGCCCATGCATAGATCCGTCAATACCGGCTTCGCAGTTCTCGGCCTTCTCTGGCTCGGCTTCATCTTCTGGCTCACCACCCGGGTTCCCGCGCGGGATGGCGTCAGGGACTGGACCGGCAGCCTCAATCCCGGCGGCTGGATGGCCTGGACCTTTCCGACGGCGCTGTTCTTCACCATCATCGCGGGCCTTCTGATCCTGTTCACCTGGCTCGCCATCCGCTTTCCCGAAACGCCGCGCAAGGGCGTGCTGGGGATCATGACCACGCGCGGCGACCGGCTCTTCATCAGCCTGCTCGGCTCGGCCTTCATCTGCCTGATCTGGCTTGGGGTGATGGGCATGCCGGTCTGGGGCGGGCTGGCCGTCGCGCTGATCTACGCCGCAGCGGTCTTCCGCTGGGTGTAACAACCGCCGGACCACACCGGCAAACTGGGAGGAAGACATGAAGCTTCACTTGACGACGACCGCCATGGCGCTTGCGCTGATGGCGACCGCCGCGCAGGCCGATATGGATGCGGCAAAGAAATTCCTCGATGAGGAAATCGGCGAACTCTCGACCCTCGACCGCGCCGCGCAAGAGGCCGAGATGCAATGGTTCATCGACGCGGCCCAGCCCTTTGCCGGGATGGAAATCAATGTCGTGTCGGAAACCATCACCACGCATGAATATGAATCCAAGGTGCTGGCCCCGGCCTTTTCGGCCATCACCGGCATCAAGCTGACCCATGACCTGATCGGCGAAGGCGATGTGGTCGAAAAGCTGCAAACGCAGATGCAGTCGGGCGAGAATGTCTATGACGCCTATGTCAATGACAGCGACCTGATCGGCACACATTGGCGCTATCAGCAGGCGCGCAATCTGACCGACTGGATGGCGGGTGCCGGGGCCGATGTCACCAATCCCGATCTGGATCTGGACGATTTCATCGGCATCAGCTTCACCACCGCGCCCGATGGCAATCTTTACCAACTGCCCGACCAGCAATTCGCGAACCTTTACTGGTTCCGCTATGACTGGTTCAACGACCCCGAGATCCAGGCCGCCTTCAAGGAAAAATACGGCTATGATCTGGGCGTGCCGGTCAACTGGTCGGCCTATCAGGACATTGCCGAATTCTTTACCGGCCGCGAGATCGACGGCAAGACGGTCTATGGCCATATGGATTACGGCAAGAAGGATCCCAGCCTTGGCTGGCGCTTCACCGATGCCTGGCTGTCCATGGCCGGGAATGGCGACAAGGGGATCCCGAACGGCAAGCCGGTCGATGAATGGGGCATCCGCGTCGATGAAAACGACCGGCCCGTGGGCAGCTGCGTGGCGCGTGGCGGCGATACCAACGGCCCGGCCTCGGTCTATGCAATCCAGAAATATCTGGACTGGATGGAGGCCTATGCACCGCCCGCTGCGCAGGGCATGACCTTCAGCGAAAGCGGCCCGGTCCCGGCGCAGGGCGAGATCGCCCAGCAGATGTTCTGGTACACCGCCTTCACCGCCGACATGGTCAAGGACGGCTTGCCCGTCGTGAACGAGGATGGCACGCCGAAATGGCGCATGGCCCCCTCGCCGCACGGCGCCTATTGGCAGGAAGGCATGAAGCTGGGCTATCAGGATGCCGGCTCCTGGACCTTGCTGAAATCCACGCCGGATGACCGCGCCAAGGCCGCCTGGCTTTATGCGCAATTCGTGACTTCGAAAACGGTCGATGTGAAGAAATCCCATGTCGGCCTGACCTTCATTCGGGAGTCCACGATCCAGGATGACAGCTTTACCGAGCGTGCGCCGAAACTGGGCGGGCTGATCGAATTCTATCGCAGCCCCGCCCGGCTGAACTGGTCGCCCACCGGCACCAATGTGCCCGACTATCCGAAGCTGGCGCAGCTGTGGTGGCAGGCCATCGGCGATGCCAGCTCGGGCGCCAAGACCGCGCAAGAGGCGATGGACAGCCTCTGCGCCGAGCAGGAAAAGGTGATGGAGCGTCTGGAGCGTGCGGGCATTCAGGGCGATATCGGCCCGAAAATGGCCGAAGAGCATGATCTGGCCTGGTGGAACAATTTCGCCACCGAAAACGGCACCATCGCGCCGCAACTGCCCTTGGAAAACGAAAAGCCGCAGCCGGAAACCATCAGCTATGACGAGCTGGTGAAAAGCTGGCAGGAATGATGTTCCAGACCATGCATTGAAAGGGGCGGCCCTCTGGCCGCCCCTTTTTCGTTTCAGCGATGTTCAGCAGGTCAGATCGGATGATCGCCGGTGGCGTCGATGACCCGCGTGGGCAGGCCCATCTCTCCCAGAAGCTCAAGGAAGGGGCGCGCAGGCAGATCCTCGACATTGGCCATTTTCTTCACATCCCAGATGCCGCGCGCGATCAGGACCGCGGCTGCGACCGGCGGCACGCCCGCAGTATAGCTGATGCCCTGGCTGCCGACCTCGTTGAAGGCATCCTTGTGATCGGCGACGTTATAGATGAAGACCTCGCCCTCTTTGCCATCCGGGCCCCTGCCCTTGACCAGATCGCCGATGCAGGTCTTGCCGGTATAGTTGGGCGCAAGACTGGCCGGGTCGGGCAGCACGGCCTTGACCACTTTCAGCGGCACGACCTCTTGCCCCTCGGCGGTCTTGACCGGCTGTTCCGACAACAGGCCCAAATTCTGCAGCACCGTGAAGACATTGATGTAGTGATCGCCAAAGCCCATCCAGAAGCGGACATCCGAATCCTTGTAGCGGGCCGACAGGCTGTGCACCTCGTCATGGCCCGAAAGATAGGCCTTCTGCTTGCCGACCACGGGCAGATCCCACTCGCGGCCGATCTCGAACATCTTGTTCTCGGTCCATTTGCCGCCCTGCCAGGCATAGACGGTGCCGGTGAATTCGCGGAAATTGATCTCGGGGTCGAAATTTGTCGCGAAATAGCGCCCGTGCGATCCGGCATTGATATCGACGATATCGATGCTGTCGATCTTGTCGAAATACTCATCCTCGGCAAAACGGGCATAGGCGTTGACGACGCCCGGATCGAAGCCCGCGCCCAGAATGGCGGTGATGCCCGCCTTGGCAACATCGTCGCGCCGCTTCCATTCGTAATTGGCGTACCAGGGCGGCGTTTCGCAGATCTTGGCCGGATCTTCGTGGATCGCGGTATCGATATAGGCGGCGCCCGCACGGATACAGCCTTCCAGCACCGTCATGTTGATAAAGGCGGTGCCCACATTGATGACGATCTTCACGTCCAGCTTTTCGATCAGCGCCGCCACGGCTGCCGAATCCATCGCGTCCAGCGCATGGCTGGCAAAGGGCATCTTGTGGCCCTTGTCCCGCAGCGATGTCACGATCGCATCGGCCTTGGACTTGGTTCGGTTCGCAATATGCAGATCGCCGAATTCGGCGGCCTGTTGCGCGACCTTATGTGCGACAACTTGCGCGACGCCACCCGCGCCGATGATGAGGACGTTCTTCTTGGCCAATTCCCACTCCTTTATCTTTGTCAGGGGCGAAGGTTGGATGCCTTAGGACAGGCTGCTTTTGTAATCGTCGTAAGAGAATTCGCGAACGGAACGGATCGTTCCATCTTCTTCCCGAATTGCGATGGACGGCATCGCGACGCCATTGAACCAGTTCTTCTTGACCATTGTGTAACCGGCGGCATCCGCAATGCTGATCCGGTCACCGATCTGCAAGGGCCGGGCAAAGCGCCCTTCGCCAAAAATATCGCCCGCCAGACAGGTCTTGCCGGCGATCTGGTACTCATGCGCGCCATCCTGCGGCAACTTGGCGGTTTCGCGATAGATCAGCAGATCCAGCATATGCGCCTCGATGCTGCTGTCGACGATGGCGACATCCTTGCCGTTATTGATGATATCAAGGACCGACACCTCAAGCGAGGTGGTCTGGGTAATGCTGGCCTCGCCCGGTTCCAGATAGGCCTGCACCCCGAAACGGTCCTGAAATGCCTTCAACCGGTCGGCCAGCCGGTCCAGCGGATAGCCCTCGCCGGTGAAATGGATGCCACCGCCCAGGCTGACCCAGTCCAGCCGCTGCAGGATATCGCCGAATTCGGTCTCGATCCGCGTCAACTGGTGATCGAACAGGTCGAAATCGCCGTTTTCGCAATTGTAATGGATCATCACGCCGCTGATGCGGTCCATCGCCGCCTCCAGACGCGAGATGTCCCATTCCCCCAGCCGAGAGAACGGGCGCGCCGGATCCGCCAGATCGAAGCCGCTGGTCGAAAAGCGCGGGTTCAGCCGCAGCCCGATATTGATGCCGCTGGCCTTGTCGCCGAAACGGTCAAGCTGCGACAGGCTGTTGAAGATGATCTTGTCGGCATAGGAAATCGCTTCGTCGATCTCGTGATCGGCCCAGGCGACGGAATAGGCATGGGTTTCCTTGCCGAATTCCTCATGCCCCAGGCGCAGTTCGAACAATGAGGACGAGGTCGTCCCGTCCATATAGTCGCGCATGAAATCAAATACCGACCAGGTCGCGAAGCATTTCAGCGCCAGCAGCGCCTTGGCGCCCGAGCGTTCGCGCAGATAGGCGACCTTTTCCATATTGCGGCGCAGACTGGCCTTGTCGATCAGGTAAAAGGGCGTTTGCACTTCGCTCATATCGCGTCCCCAGCTGGGCCATACCGGCCGCAAAACAGAAAGCCCTGATATAGCGATAACCCCCGTCAGTCGCAAGGAACCGCCGACGGTTTCGAATGGATGCGGCTGGCGCTAAACTGTGGCGGCGAAATGGCGAAATTCGCGTTTCAGCAATTCAAGCTCATCGCGCAGCGTGGCGATTTCAGCCTGCAGATCATCGGCCAGCGGCGACCCCGCGATCAGCGACAGACGCGCCAGATGCATCGCCGCGGGCGAAGGCGGATCGCCTGCGGCGCCGTCATCCGCGATCAGCGCCAGCGAATGCACCCCGTCCGAGATCAGCGCGGCGGGCAGTTGGATCTGCACCCGCCATTGTCCCTTGCCCTCGGGCGTCAGGTCGCCCTGTGCCACCACCTGCCCGCGCAGCACCGCGCAGATGCGGGCCGGAGCGGTCTTTGCGCCAAGCTGGCCCGACCAGACCCCGCCCTGAACACCGTGATCGACATATTTCATGGTCTTCTCCGTCAGATTTCGGCGCGGGGATGGCGTGACAGGGCAAGGTCGTGGATGGTCACCGCATTCATGGCCGGAGCCTCGAAGATCAGGTCCACCCAGGCCTTGTCGATGGCCCGGCTGGTGATATCGGCATAGGCCAGATCGAATTCGGCAAAGCGTTCCGCGCCCGGACCGTCGATCGGATCGCCCAATTGCCGCAGGATCGTTGCCGTGTTCGGCCCCTGCACCAGATTGATCCGGGCATAGGCGGTCAGCGCACGCTCGGCCGCAAGGATACCGTCCAGCCGCAGCACATGACGGCTTCCCAGATCGGCGCGCGCCTCATCGGGCAGATCCATCGACAGCGACAGGTAATCGCCGCCGAAGCCCAGCATTTCCAGACGCAGCGCATAGGGTGGATCCTTCGGGTGGCGCTGATTGCGGATCTGGCGCAGGATCAGCGCATGGCGGGGGCAATCGTGCCACAGCGTCAGCTCATAGCCGAAAGGCTGTCCCGAACCGGGCGCGACCAGCGCCGATGCCTCGCAGGCCCGCGACAGCGACAGCGGACGCCACCACCAATCCGTCCCGGCCCGCGCCTGCGGCAGCGCCTGCCCCGCCCCGTTCTGGCGCAGCGCATCGGCCTGTTGCAGAAAGCGGGTCAGATCGGCATGCAGAAGCCGCGCCTCTTCATAAAGATCGGCCGGGGGCGGCCTGCGCCTGCGGGCGACACGATCAGCCGCAGCAGCCCATTGCCCCGAGGCGTTGAGACGCAGTTTCTGCCATAGCCATCTCATGCCCTGATCGGATCGCCCTCAAGTTGAATAACGCTTCTACCGGGATAGCTGGCCGCTGCCGCGCGAACAAGCGCCATCGGTCACAGGACCGGCGATGCCAGCGCCAGAAGGTTGTTGCGCAGGCGTCGCAGCAGGCTCCAATTCCGCACCTCGGACAAGGTAATTTCGTGCGAACGGGCGATATAGCTGGCCTGCCGGGCATTCAGATCATCGGCAATGCCGGGATCCAGAATGCACATATTGACCTCGTAATTCAGCTCGAAGCTGCGGCGGTCCAGATTGGCGCTGCCGATCATCGCCATGCGGCCGTCGACGGTCATGATCTTGGCATGCAAAAGCCCCGGCCCGTACAGCATCAGCCGCACCCCTGCCGCCAGAAGCCCGTAGTAGAAGCCTTCGCTTGTCGCGCCCACCACCAGGGAATCGTTGCGCGCGGGCAGGATCATCGTGATCTGCACGCCGCGTCGTGCGGCGGCGCGGATCGCCGAATCCAAAGCGACATCAGGCACGTAATAGGGGGTGGTGATGATCACGCTTTCCTCGGCCGTGGCCAGCATGGTGATCAGGCAATCCGATATGCTGCCTGCACGCCTGTCCGGGCCGGTGGCAATGACCTGTGCGACTTCGCCCGGATCGCCTGCCGGCGGGACCAGCTGCAGCATGTCGCCCAGATCCTTGCCGGTATAGCTCATCCAGTCGCCCAGAAAGACCGCCTGCAATTGCCGGACCACCGGACCCTCGACCGTGAAAAAGACGTCGATCCAGGGCGCAAAACGCGGCTTCACCGCGAAGGCCATGTCCGAACAGTTGCGGCTGCCGGTAAAGGCGATGCGGTTATCCACAACCAGGATTTTCCGGTGATTGCGCAGGTCCAGACGGCGGAACAGCGCGCTGACAAAGGGCAGGCCCCAGGGAAAGGCGGTCACGCATTCCGCGCCCGCCTTCTGCATCTGCTGCCACAGATCGGACCGCACAAGTCCACGCGATCCAAGCGCATCGACGATCACGCGACATTCCACCCCGCGACCAGCGGCGCGGCTGATCGCATCGGCGACCTTCTGGCCGCTATGGTCGGGCAGCCAGATATAGAACAGGATATGGACGTGATCCCTCGCGCTGTCGATGGCATCGACCATGTGATCGATCGCGCCGTCCGTTTCCTCCAGCAAGGTGATGCGATTGCCCGACAGCGCCGCCATGCCGCCCACCGCCGCATTTGCGGCCACCACGGTGCGCGCATATTGCGGCGGGCGTGCCACCAGATGCGGGCTGGCCGTGCGCAGCCCGGTCAGGTGATCGCGCACATCGGCCATGCGCTGCACCTCGGCATGGTTCATGCGAACCTCTCCGAACAGCACATAGGCCAGGATACCGAAAACGGGAATCGCCTCGATCACCATGATCCAGGCCAGCCGGGTCGACGGGTCCAGCCGCGGACGGATCAGCACCCGCGCGATCAGCGCCCAGACCAGCGCCGTATGCAAAAGAACAAAAGCCGAGGCCCACATGGCGCGCAATATCTGCGCACACCCCGGCAATTGCAATTCCCTCTCATGCGGCCTATTTCCAAGGCTGCAACAAGCCCGAGGTCGCCCGCGAATGAACTGGATCACCAACTACGTCCGCCCGCGCATCAACTCACTTTTCTCGCGCCGTGAAGTGCCCGAGAATCTGTGGTCGAAATGTCCTGAATGCGGAACGATGCTGTTTCATCGCGAGCTTGCGGAAAATCTGAACGTCTGCACCAATTGCGATCACCACATGCAGATCTCGCCGCGCGAACGCTTTGCCGCGCTGTTCGATGGCGGTGCCTTTGTCGAGGTGAAGGTGCCGGAACCCATCGCCGATCCGCTGCAATTCCGTGATCAGAAGAAATATCCCGAACGGATGAAGGCCGCGCAGAAATCGACCGGCGAGAAAGAGGCGATGCTGGTGGCCGAAGGCGATATCGGCCGCACGCCCATTATTGCCGCCGCGCAGGATTTCAGCTTCATGGCCGGCTCGATGGGCATGTATGTGGGCAACGCGATCATCGCCGCCGCCGAACGTGCCGTCAAAACCAACCGCCCGCTGGTGCTGTTTTCAGCCGCCGGCGGCGCGCGGATGCAGGAAGGAATCCTGTCGCTGATGCAGATGCCGCGCACCACCGTCGCGGTCGAGATGCTGCGCGAGGCCGGATTGCCCTATATCGTCGTGCTGACCCATCCGACCACCGGCGGCGTGACCGCCAGCTATGCGATGCTGGGCGATATCCAGATTTCCGAACCCAATGCGCTGATCTGCTTTGCCGGGCCGCGCGTGATCGAACAGACCATCCGCGAAAAGCTGCCCGAGGGCTTTCAGCGCGCCGAATACCTGCTGGAACATGGCATGCTGGACCGGGTCACGCATCGCAAGGATCTGCGCGACGAACTGATCTCGGTCCTGCGGATGCTGGGCAATCTGCCCGCGCCGACCAAAGGCGATCTGCCCGCCCCCACGCCCGAGGAACTGGCCGCAGCCGCCGTTCCCGCCGAACCTGCCAAGGCAGAAGCCCCCGCCAAGACGGGCGGCTGATCCGGCCCCATCAACCTGCCGGGTGTCTCCGAGATGACTGATTCCGACGCGATCCTTGACCGGCTGATGTCGCTGCATCCCAAGGTCATCGACCTGACCCTGGACCGGATGCACCGGCTTCTGGCTGCGTTGGGCCATCCCGAACGCGCCATTCCGCCGGTCATTCACATCGCGGGCACGAATGGCAAGGGCTCGACCCAGGCGATGATCCGCGCCGGGCTGGAAGCCGGGGGACAGCGTGTCCACGCCTATACCTCGCCGCATCTGGCGCGCTTTCACGAACGCATCCGGCTGGCCGGGGATCTGATCCCCGAGGCCGATCTGGCCGCCACGCTGGAGGAATGCGAGGCCGTGAACGACGGCCAGCCGATCACCTTCTTCGAAATCACCACGGCGGCGGCCTTTCTGGCTTTCTCTCGTGTGCCGGCCGACTATACCTTGCTTGAGGTCGGGCTGGGCGGCAGGCTGGATGCGACGAATGTGATCGACAGGCCGCGACTGACGGTGATCACCCCGGTCAGCATCGACCACACGCAATATCTGGGCGATACGCTGGAACAGATCGCCGCCGAAAAGGCAGGCATCATCAAGCGCGAAACCCCCGTCATCATCGCCCCGCAACAGGAAGAGGCGCTGCGGGTCATCGAAAACCGCGCTTCGGGCCTGTCGGCAGCGATCCACGCCTATGGCCAGCAATGGATGGCCGCACCGGATCGCGACGGCATGATCTATCAGGACGATATCGGGGTCTGGGATCTGCCGCTGCCCAATCTGATCGGCGCGCATCAGATCCAGAACGCGGGCACCGCGCTGGCCGCCCTGCGGCAGTTGGGGGCGACCGATCTTCAGGCGACCGCCGCCGTGACACAGGCCGAATGGCCCGCCCGGATGCAGCGTCTGACCCATGGGCCGCTGGTCGATCTGGCGGGCGCGCAGGCCGAATTATGGCTGGATGGCGGCCATAACCCGGCCGGGGGCGAGGCCTTGGCGGCGACCCTGGCCGCCCTGCCCCGGCGTCCGACCCATCTGATCTGCGGCATGCTGAACACCAAGGACGTCACCGGCTATATGCGCCCGCTGGCGCCGCATGCGGCCAGCCTGACCGCGATCAGCATCCCGGGGGAACAGAACACGCTGTCGGCCGCGGAAACCCGTGATTTCGTCACGGCGGCCGGGCTGTCCGCGCGCACCGCCGAGTCCCCGGCGCAGGCGATCGGGCAGATCGTCGACACGGATCCGCATGCCCGCATCCTGATCTGCGGCTCGCTGTATCTGGCGGGGCGTATCCTGCGCGAGAACGGTTAGGCGCGATCCGCGCCCCAGCTTGCATCCTGCATCTCGCGCAGGCGGCTGGCCGTGCGTTCGAATTCGAAACTGCCTTCGCCTTCATTGTAAAGCTGCTCGGGCTGATCTGCCGCGCTGGCGATCAACCGCACCTTGGCCTCGTAAAGCGCATCGATCAGCGTGACGAAGCGCTTGGCCTCGTTGTAATAGGACGAGGATAGCCGCGGGATTTCGTCGATCAGCAGAACATCGACCCGCTGCGCCAGCGCCAGATAATCTGCAGGCCCCAAAGGCTGGCCGCACAGATCCCAGAAACTGCCCCGCGCCGCATCATTGGTGGCGGCAGGCAGTTCATAGCTGCGATTGCCGACATTGATGACGCAGGGGCCGACCTCTGCGCCCTTGGTCAATTCGGCCCAGATCGCATCCATTTCCGACCGCGCCTCGGCATTTGCCGGGCTGAACCAGACCTGCCCGCCCGCCACGCGGCCCTGACGGTGATCGGTCTGGCTGGCCAGTTCCACGACCTCCATCCGCTCGCGGATCAATTCGATGAAGGGCAGGAAAAGCTGGCGGTTCAACCCGTTCTTGTACAGATCCTCGGGCACCCGGTTCGAGGTCGTGACCACCACCACGCCCTGATCGAACAGCACCTGAAACAGCCGCCCGACGATCATCGCATCGGCAATATCGGTGATCTGCATTTCGTCGAAACACAGCAGCCGGACCTTGCGGGCGACCTCCATCGCGACGGG
This sequence comes from Paracoccus fistulariae, assembly GCF_028553785.1. Lineage (NCBI taxonomy): Bacteria > Pseudomonadati > Pseudomonadota > Alphaproteobacteria > Rhodobacterales > Paracoccaceae > Paracoccus > Paracoccus fistulariae. The sequence continues at coordinate 3,332,795 of NZ_CP067136.1, read as the reverse complement.
CTTGACGGTGTCCTGCTCTCCGCGCTGGCGGGCAGCGTTCAGCCCCGCCTGAATTTCCTGCATGAATTCGTGGAAATGCACGCGCCGGGATGGCACGGGCGACGCCTCGGCCATCAGATCCATCAGCATCGACTTGCCGCGCCCGACGCCGCCCCACAGATACAGCCCCTTGACCTGCGCCTGACCGGCAACCTCTTCCCGGCTGCCGAAAAACGACCGCCAGCGCGACTTCGGACGGGCCTCGGTGCCAGAGGGGGCCGAGGACAGCTCCGCCAGCACCCTGTCCATATAGGGCAGAATCCCGGTTTGCGCCGGATCCGGGGTCAGTTTCCCGTCGGCCACGCGCTGCTGATACAGATCGCTGATCTTGCCCATGATCCCGCAATTGGCATGTTGCCGGATCGCGGACAAGGGCCAATCGGGCGACTTGACCGGCGCGCCCGGCCTGTGTCACGCCTTGGGCCCAAACCGGAAAGGATCGCCGATGACACATCACATGCCGGATCAGATCGCGGGGGTGCCGGTCCTGTTCGTCATGGCCGTGGATGCCGAATATGGCGATCACCTGAGGCGGCGGATCACCCCCCTGTTCACCGGCATCGGCCCGGTCGAGGGCGGCGTGAAGCTGACCATGGCGCTGGCGCGGATGCATGTCCCGCCCCGGCTGATCGTCTCGCTTGGCTCGGCCGGATCGGCCAGCCTGATGCAGGGAGAGGTCTATCAGGTCACCGCCGTCGGCTATCGCGACATGGACGCCTCGCCCCTGGGCTTCGAAAAGGGACAGACCCCGCTGCTGGATCTGCCGGTGCGTGTCCGCCTGCCCCTGCGCATCCCGAATATCCCGGATGCGACCCTTTCGACCGGGGCGAATATCGTCAGCGGCGCGACCTATGACGAGATTGCCGAGGATATGGTCGATATGGAAACCTTCGCCCATCTGCGCGCCGCGCAGCAATTCGGCATCCCGCTGATCGGCCTGCGCGGCATTTCCGACGGGGCCGAGGAATTGCGTGGCCTGTCGGATTGGACGCAATACCTGCACCTTGTCGACGAAAGGCTGGCGGCGGCTGTGGACGCTTTGTCGCAGGCCATTTCCGATCGCGATATAGAGCTTTAATCGCTGCGGCGCTTGTCCTTGGGAGGCCCCCGGCCTAAACGGTCAGGGGTTTTTCTACAGAACAAGGCATCATGGCACGCAGCAATCCCCCACTGGAAGATCGCCCCACCAGCAAGCGGGTCGGCGCCCTGCGCGCGCTGCTGCCCTTTGTCATGCCCTATCGCGGGCAGGTGCTGATCGCCATCGTGGCGCTGGTGCTGACCTCGGCGATCAGCCTGGTCCTGCCGCTGGCGGTGCGCCGTGTCGTCGATAATTTCGACGATGGCGCGGGCCTGCTGAACGAATATTTCACCGCGGCGCTGGTCATCGTCGGCCTGCTGGCGCTTGGCACGGCGGCCCGCTATTTCTTCGTGACCCGGCTGGGCGAGCGTGTCGTGGCCGATATCCGCAAGGCCGTCTTTGCCCGCGTCGTCACCCTGAGCCCCGCCTTTTTCGAGCGGGTGATGACCGGAGAGATCCTGTCGCGCATCACCACCGATACGACGCTGATCCAATCGGTGATCGGTTCGTCCCTGTCCATCGCGCTGCGCAACATGCTGATCCTTGCGGGCGGGCTTTTGATGCTGGCGCTGACCTCGGTCAAGCTGATGGGGCTGGTTCTGCTGATCGTACCGACGATCCTGGTGCCGATCATCGTGCTGGGGCGCAGACTGCGCCGCCTGTCGCGCGCCAATCAGGACTGGATCGCGACCTCTTCCGGCGCGGCGTCCGAGACGCTGCTGGCCGCGCAGACCGTGCAGGCCTACACGCACGAGGCCCGCAGCATCGCGCAATTCGATGCCGCCACGGAAAAATCCTTCGATGTCGCGCTGCACCGGATCCGCACCCGCGCCCTGATGACGGCCATCGTGATCTTCCTGATCTTCGCGGGGGTGATCGGCGTGCTGTGGATCGGCGCCCGCGACGTCCGCATGGGCGTGATGACGGCGGGTGAGCTGGTGCAATTCGTCATCTATGCCATTCTGGTCGCCACCTCATCCGGCGCCCTGTCCGAGATCTGGGGAGAGTTGCAGCGCGCCGCAGGTGCGACCGAACGGCTGGGCGAATTGCTGGCCGCGCGGGATGATCTGACTGATCCGGCACAGCCCGTCGCACTGCCGCGCCCGGTCAGGGGGCATATCGCGCTGGACTCTGTCAGCTTTCGCTATCCCTCGCGTCCCGATATCTCGGCACTGGAGGATATCAGCCTGACCATCGCGCCGGGCGAAACGGTTGCGCTGGTCGGCCCCTCGGGCGCGGGCAAGACCACGATCATTCAACTGGTGCAGCGTTTCTGGGATCCGGCATCGGGCAGCGTCGCGCTGGACGGGATCGACCTGCGCGACATGCGTCGCGACGATTTCCGGCAGGCGATGGCGCTGGTCCCGCAGGATCCGGTGATCTTTGCAGCCACTGCCGCCGAAAATATCCGGCTTGGCCGCCCCGATGCCAGCGATGCCGATGTCCGGGCCGCAGCGCAGGCCGCACATGCCGCCGATTTCATCGAGGCGCTGCCGCAGGGCTATGACACCGCGCTTGGCGAGCGTGGAGTGATGTTGTCGGGCGGCCAGCGCCAGCGCATCGCTATCGCGCGTGCCATCCTGCGCGACGCGCCGGTGCTGCTGCTGGACGAGGCGACAAGCGCGCTGGACGCGGAATCCGAGGCGCTGGTGCAGGAGGCCGTCGCCAAGCTGTCGCAGAACCGGACCACGATTGTCATCGCCCATCGCCTTGCCACGGTGAAGAAGGCAGACCGGATCATCGTGCTGGAACATGGCCGCATCGTGGCCGAGGGCACGCATGAGACACTGGTCGCGCAGGGCAGCCTTTACGCCCGTCTGGCACGCATGCAATTCACCGATCAGACGCCCGAGCAGCCTGCGCAATCTGACCAGCCCGGCTCGGCCCGGGCCGCAGGCTAGCTCTTATTTCGGCGCCGCATAAACGGCCGTCCAGAAGCGCGTCCGCCCATCCGAGCCGATGGCCCGCCCGATGCCATATTCGCTGACCTGCGGGATCATGATATTGTCGCGATGCCCTGACGAGATGTTCCACTCTCTCAGCACGCGGGGCTGGCTGAACGGACCCGCGGCGATATTCTCGGCCGTAACCATTGGTCGGTAACCCGCCCTCTTCACCCGCTCGCCCGGACCAGAGGTCCGCGTCCCCAGATGGGTCATCCGGCCCCGTTTTGCCATGTCGCAGGCATGGGCGGCGGCAACCTTGGCCAGCAAGGTATTGGCCCGTACCGGCGGCAGGCCCGCCCGGCTGCGCATCGCATTCGTCGCCCTGGCGCCGTGACGGTTCTCGGCGGTGCTGGTCTTGAGGCAGGTCGCATCGCCGGGCGCGATGGCCTGAACCGCATAGGGATCGCGGACGGGGCTTTTGGTCGAGGTATAAGAGGTCGTCTTGGCGCAAGCGGTCAGCAGCACCAGACACCCCATGAAAAGCATGGGTATCTTCAACGTCATATTGTCGAGCTTTCGATAAGGTGTTTTGCCTTCCCGGAAGCCCATCCGGGATAAGACCTTTTATACCGTCAGAGGTTGACGAACCAATAACGGTAGCGGTTTTATGCCACAGGAACCCTTGCCCAAGCCACGCGTTGGGCGGGAGAAATACCTAAAACTTTCCGAAAGGACGGGCAGCATGGCCATCTGGGACTTCGTAAAAGACGCGGGCAAGTCGATTTTCGGCAAGGCCGAAGCGGCTACGCCGAAAACCGCCGAGACCCCCGAAAAGCCGGGTCAGGACGCCGAAACGACCCGCAAGGTCGAGGCGCTGAAGGCGGAATTGCGCGCATTGAATCTGGACAGCAGCGATGTCCACCTGACGCTGCGCGGCGATACCGTCAAAGTCGAATCGCGCGGCGCTGATCGCGAGACGCTTGAAAAGCTGGTGCTTGCGGTCGGCAATATCGAAGGCATCGCCAAGGTCGAGGCCGATCTGCCGGAAGAAGCCGGTGCCAAGGATCCGGTCTTCCACACCGTCGAAAAGGGCGAAACCCTGTCGGCCATTGCCAAGAAATATCTGGGCGATGCCAATAAATATCACGCCATTTTCGAGGCAAACCGCCCGATGCTCAGCGATCCCGACAAGATCTATCCCGGCCAGAAGCTGCGCATTCCGCAGTAACCTGCCGCAACGTCACCGGAAAATAGCGCGGCGTCAGACAGAACTGACGCCGCGTTTTACGTTCCGAATTCGCCAAAATGCTTGCCGGACTTCCCCTGACTGGCCCATGCTGTGCAGCGGAGCGGGACAGAAAATATCGTCCCGGAAGGGGAGGACGAATGAGCAGCCGCTTTGCAACCTATGACGACCGGAACGCGGTCGAGGAAGAAATGCCCTATGAGGCGCGCGATCTTCCAAAGACCCTCTATGGGTTCCTGTCACGCACGGCCGAGCGCTTTCCGAACCGGCCTGCGATCAGCTTTCAATTGCTGGCAGGGCCGAATGATCACGCCACGACGCTCAGCTGGCAGGAGTTCCACGAGCGCGTCACCGAAACCGCCAACCTGTTCCGCAGCCTTGGCGTCGGTCCGAATGACACCGTCGCCTATCTGTTGCCGAACAGCATCGAAACCCCGGTCGTTCTGGTGGCAGGCGCCACGGCCGGGATCGTCAATCCGATCAACCCGCTGCTGGACGCGACCCAGATCGCGGGCATCCTGCGTGAGACAGGGGCAAAGGTTCTGGTCACGCTGAAGGCCTTCCCGAAAACCGATGTGGCCGAAAAGGCGGCCGAGGCCGTGGCTGAAGCGCCGAATGTCACCCATATCGTGCAGATCGACCTGAACCGGCACCTGACGGGGCTGAAGAAATTCATCGTGCCGCTGATCCGCCCGAAGGTGAAGGCCCGCCACCACGCCAAGGTGCTGGATTTCGAACCCGCGACCAGCAGCCAGAAACATACCCGCCTTGATTTCGAGGATGTGCAGGAAGATCGCGTCGCCGCCTATTTCCACACCGGCGGCACCACCGGCACGCCCAAGGTCGCCCAGCACAAATATTCGGGGATGATCTATAACGGCTGGCTGGGCGGCTCGTTGCTGTTTGACGAAAACGACGTGCTGATGTGCCCGCTGCCGATGTTCCACGTCTTTGCGGCCTATCCGATCCTGATGTCCTGCATCGCCTCGGGGGCGCATGTGGTGATGCCGACGCCTGCGGGCTATCGCGGCGACGGCGTTTTCGACAATTTCTGGAAGCTGCTGGAACGCTGGCAATGCAGCTTCCTGATCACGGTTCCCACGGCCATCTCTGCGCTGATGCAGCGGCCGGTGGATGCCGATGTCTCATCGCTGCGCACGGCGATTTCCGGCTCGGCCCCGCTGCCGATCGAGCTTTACAACCGCTTCAAGGCGGCCACGGGGGTGGAGATCGCCGAAGGATATGGCCTGACCGAGGCGACCTGTCTGGTCAGCTGTAACCCGGTTGACGGGATGAAGAAGGTAGGCTCGGTCGGCATCCCCCTGCCCTATACCCATATCCGCATCCTGAACCACGACGATGCGGGCAATGTGCATGAATGCGCCACCGATGTGGTCGGAGAGATCTGCATTTCGAACCCCGGCGTCTTTCCCGGCTCGACCTATACCGAGGCCGACAAGAACCACCGCCTTTTCACCGAAGAGCGGTATCTGCGCACGGGCGATCTGGGCCGACTGGATGCGGATGGCTATCTGTGGATCACCGGCCGCGCCAAGGATCTGATCATCCGCGGCGGTCACAATATCGACCCGGCCGAGATCGAGGACGGGTTGCTCAGCCATCCCGCCGTGGCCTTCGCCGGCGCCATCGGCCAGCCCGACGCCTTCGCGGGCGAATTGCCCAGCTGCTATGTCGAACTGGTCGCCGGCGCAGATGTCACCACCGAAGAGCTGATGGAGCATGCGCGCCAGAACATCCACGAACGCGCCGCAGTGCCGAAACATCTGGAAATCGTGGCAGAGCTTCCGAAAACCGCAATCGGCAAGATCTTCAAGCCCGAGCTGCGCAAGATGGCCATCACCCGCGTCTACAATGCGGCGTTGGAAGGCACGGGCGCCCATGTGATCGAGGTTGTCGATGACAAGAAGCGCGGCCTGGTCGCCAGGCTGTCGCGCGAAAACTGCCCCGATGAAGAGGCCGTCAAGGCCCGGCTGGGAGAGTTCACTCGCCCCTGGGAATGGGTCTGACCCAGGAAATACCTTTCGAAGTTGCATGAACTTGGGTAAGAGGGTGCGCAAGATGATGCGCACCCTCTGCCTGATCACGACCAAGGAAATTCTATGAGCGAACCCCTACCCGATGAGGGCTGGTCCCGCGAAATCGTCACCATCAAGAATGCGATAATCTGCCCCGTGACACAGGCGGTCCAGCGGCCGGCAATGGGCGTCTATAGCGAAGAGGGCGGCGATTGCCTGCATGCGTCTTTGTGGCGGGGCGGCACGCGTATGACGCTGGGCGGCAGCCCGGACGTAAAACCCGTCATGCGTCTGCCGGGTCGCCATATGTGGGGCGGGTTGTTCTACGGCCATTTCGGCCACTTCATTGTCGAGACGATGTCGCGCTGCTGGGCCTTCAAACGCGAAAAATATGACAGCATCATCTTTGTCCCCAAACATGCCGGCCTGAACAGATTCAAGGTCGCCTATCGTCAGGATTACTGGGATCTTCTTGGGCTTGACGCCGAAGTCACCCTGGCGCCCGAGCCGATCGAGGTCGAAGAACTGATCGTTCCCGGCCAGGGCTTCGGTCTGGGCAAGATTGCCAAGGGCACCCCCGAGTATCAGCAAACGATGCACGAGTTGACCGATCGGATCGAGACGGATCCACCGCGTAAAATCTACATCTCGCGCGCCAAATTCTCTGGCCGCGGCGGCGTGATTGCGGAACAGGCCATCGAAGAAAACATGGTTCGCAACGGCTATACCCCGCTCTACCCCGAAAAAATCCCCTTGGTCGATCAGCTGCGCTATTACAAGTCGGCCACGCATATCGTGGGCATCGACAGTTCGGCCTTCCATATTGCGGGAATGACCGCGGACCCCTCGAAGAAATTCGCCTTCATCCTGCGTCGCGAAAATAACGCCCATGAGTGGATTGCCCTGCAGCTTGAGGGCATGACCGGGCGACAGCCGGTCGTCATCAATGCCCTGACCGCGCATTGGATGGACAAGGAACATCGGCACACGAACCACCATAGCTGGGGCGAGTTGGACCACGAGCTTCTGGCGCAGCAACTGGCCGAAAACGGCTTTATCGACAGCGCTGCGGGCTGGATCGCGCCGACCGAGGATGCCGTTCAGGCCAGTATCGATTATGCCATTGATCGTGATCGCGGGAATGGTCTGGAACGCCGCCTTTCCAAGCGGGTGCAAGCCCTTTAACGCGCAGGATATCCCGACATGAACGACCGTGACGTACGCATATTGGGCGTTTGCCGTTTCTCGATGCTGGGGCGGGGCGACTGGAAAGCCTATAAGAACCAACCCGATGAGGCGCTTGAGGGGATCTATGCCGAAAAGGCGATCGAGCTGTTCGACCCGGCCCGGATCGAGGCGCGGCTGCAGACCTTTCAGCACCTGACGCTGCGGTCGCTGGCCAATCAATCGGATGCGGATTTTCAGCTTCTGGTCGTTTCATCGGACCGGATGCCGCTGGAATATCAGGACAAGCTGCGCGAGATCTGTCGCGGCGTCGATCAGGTGGTTCTGCGCTTCCTGCCGCCGATCCACATCTCGGACGCGATCAAGCAGGTCGCGGAAGAGATCGACCTGGACCTGAAGGACACGATGCAGTTCCGGCTGGATGACGATGATTGCGTGGCCAAGGATTACGTCCGCCGCCTGCGCAGGCACGCCGTCTGCATGTGGCGCAATGCGCATTTTGCCGTCAGCTTCCCCTCGATCTTCTACTGCGTCACCGATGGCCCGACCGAGGGGATCTATAACTGGTTCAGCCCGTTTTTCAGCGCCGGTGCCTGCGTGCGCCATTCATCGCGCACGATCTTTGATTTCGGGCATTACGCAATCCCGCAGCGGCTGGTCGCCGTCACCGATCCGCATTTCCCCAATATCGTCACGCATCGCGGGGATAATGACACGCCGCGACACCCGCCCGAAATTCTGCGCAAGCGTGGCATGTCCAAAGCCTCGAAAAAGGATGTCGCCCGCGCGGTGGAACGGCATTTCGACTATCTGACGCCCGAGGGGCTGGATCTGTGCAGTTTCAACAAGATGCTGGACTGATCAGGCCTTGCTGACGCCCAGGGCCTCGCGCCCGCGGGCGATCAGTTCGCGCAGGTCGTCAAGGCTCAGCTCTCCGAAGGCGGCCTCATCTCCGCAGATGAAGGTCGGCGTGCCGATCAGCCCCATATGCTGCGCCAGATCGGCGCTGTTCCTGATATGAGTTTCGACGTTCTCGGACTGCATATCCTTGCGCAGCTTTGCCTCATCCAGATCGACCTGACGGGCGACCCGCATGACGCTGCCCTCCTCGGCACGGTCGCGCATGGCCATCAGCGCGGCGTGAAACTGCCAGTATTTCCGCTGCTGCAGCGAGGCCAGAGACGCCCGCGCGGCGAAATCCGATCCCGGGCCAAAGACCGGCCATTCGCGATAGGTCACGCGCAGTTGCGGGTCGCTGGAAATCAGCTGCTGGATCGTGCCGACCATCTTTTTGCAGAAGGGGCAATTATAGTCGAAGAATTCCGTCAGCGTGATATTGCCCTGCGGATTGCCCAGTACGGGCGAGGTCGGATCGCGTTCCAGTGCCTGCCGCAACTCCTCGGGCATGGGGTTCGCACGCTGGGCGCTTTGCGCGAATGTCGGCAGGGCCGGAACGACCCCAAGGGCGGCACCGCTGGCAAGAACAAAGCGACGGGTCGGCATGGCGGTTCCTTTCGGCTACACTGGTCACGGATGAAGCCCAGCCTTACCGCGTCCCGGACGCGGGGGTAAACCGACAGACAGGATGCCGAACCTCACTTTCCCGTCAGACCCGATCTGCCCGCTTTGCGACCGCCCGATCCCGCCGGGCGTGCCGCAAAGCCGGCATCATCTGATCCCCAAGCTGCGCGGCGGCAAGGGCGGGCCGGTGGTGCTGATCCATCAGGCCTGCCATTCGATGATCCACAAGACCATCACCGAAACCGAGCTTGCGCGCCATTACAACACGGTCGAGGCGCTGCGCGGCCATCCCGAACTGGCAAAGTTCTTCCGATGGGTCGCAAAGCGCCCGCCCGGCTGGAAGGGCAAGATACGCTGAGGGCCGCCTCAGGCATTGCGCAGCGTCTCCTGCTCCCATTCCTGATCCAGCGCGTCAGAGGCGCGCTTGCGGGCGCGGGCAGCCTCGATACGCGCTGCGGCAGGATCGCCGAAGGTTTCAAGCGAGGACAGCGAATCCTGCACCGTTTCCTGCACCTCGATCAGCCCCGCCCCATCGCGCGCAATCGCCGCAAAGAAGGTTCTGTAAAGCGCATGCACGTCGATCGGGGGCGTGTGGACACGGTCGAAATAGTTGGAATTTTCCTTGTCCGGCGTGCCGTGGAAGACGCGCAGAACCCGGGTGCCGGCACGCAGAACCTCGATCGCGGTGCCCGGATCGTTGATCCCCGGCGACAGCGCCTTGCTGGCCACCTCTCCCAGAACGATCATGCCGTAGAACAGATCCTGATCGAAGGCGCGGGACTCGCCCAGGCTGAATGCCTCACGCAGAAGCTTCTGGCTCTTTTCGCTTGCGGGCCTGCTCAGACGCAAGAGCGCCTCGCCTTCATGGACATATTTGCCGGGCATGCGAAGGACTTCGACATGCAGATCCTCGGCCGAGGCCACGGTCTGCAGCCTGTTCATATCGACGAATTTGACATAGCCCGATTTCTGGACCTTCAGCATGACCGTTGTTTCGGTTTCCTCCAGCGGGCGCGGCACGCAGCCCAGCGAGGGACGGTCGCGATACAGCCGCGCCGCAGGCAGCGAGGCCCGCTCGATCCGGTCGATGATATCGCTCATCCGGCCGAAATCATTCAGATGGTTCACCCAGCGCAACAATGCCGAGGCGATCACCGCGATATCCACCAGCGTGGCGACGAACAGCAATACCCGGCCCTGATCGCTGTAAAGCTCTGCCGCCAGGCAGACGATGCCGACGATCGCGAACATGAAAGAGCCCATGAAGACCGACACCGCCGTCTGCGCGGTCTTGTCCCCTTCCAGCAGGCGGACGGCGCGGGGCGTGGCATTGGAAGTGGCTGAGCCATAGGCGCCGACCAGGATCGACATCGAGAATGTCGTCACCGCCAGCATGCTTGAGGCGATGATGTTCAACAGCGAATCCACGGCACCCGAGGCCAGATCCATCTCGGGCGTGAAGGGCAGATAGGGCCCGACGAATGGCGCGACAACCGCCAGCACGATCCCGGCTAGGCTGTACAGCACGACCCGCACCCACATCTTCCCCAGCACCTCGCGCAGGCGCAGGATCCAACCCGATTGCAGCCAGTCCTTCATTTCAACTCCTCATCTGGCCTGGCTCAGCAGGCGGTAACGTCGCCAAGATCACAGGCGCGATCCAACAGTTCATCAACACTCGGCAGACCTTTCTGGGGCACGTCGCCCTGCGCCACCATCAGCCCCAGATTGCGACAGCCCGCGGCGCTGCCGCCGTCGCAGCCGCGCCGGTAATAACTGGCCGCCTTTTCCGGGCTCTGCGAAACTGCGGTGCCGGTAAAATGCAGGTAGCCCAGATTGGTACAGGCCCGCGCATAGTCCCGGTCGCAGCCTTGCTGAACCAATGTCACGGCACGCTGCAGATCGCCGTCCGGATTGAGACCCGCGATAATCAGCATGCCCTCATCACTGCAGGAAATCACGTTGCCATGGGCGCAGCCCGTTTCCGAAAAGACCTGCAACAGCGCGTTATCCCCCGCAGCTTGCGCGGACCGGGCGCCGCGAAGGCAGGCCTCCTGATCGCCCGTCTGGCAGGCCGAAAGATCGGCCGCCGCGCTGTTTGCCCCCGTCCCGGCCCATGCCGCGACACCAGAGATCACAGAAAAAGAAAACACATACGCAAGCGCGCGAAGGACAGGATGCACCGGATAAAGCCTTATTCAGATGGCGTAAAAGATTTGCGCGCCGAGATTATCACGGCATAACCGGCAAGCGAACAAGCAAAATCCCCCATCAGGGACTGATGAGGGATCCCGGTCACATGTCTGCGCCGCGTGACAGGCTAGCGGGTGAATTTCTTGTACTTGACCCGCTTCGGCTCGATGCTGTCCGGTCCCAGACGGCGGACCTTGTCTTCCTCGTAAGCCTCGAAATTGCCCTCGAACCATTCGACATGGGCATCGCCTTCGAAGGCCAGGATATGCGTGCACAGACGGTCAAGGAAGAAACGGTCGTGGCTGATGATCACCGCGCAGCCCGCGAAATCCTCCAGCGCGGCTTCCAGCGCCTGCAGGGTTTCCACGTCCAAATCGTTGGTCGGTTCGTCCAGCAGCAGCACGTTGCCGCCCGATTTCAGCAGCTTGGCCATGTGCACGCGGTTGCGCTCACCGCCTGACAACTGGCCGACCTTCTTCTGCTGATCGCCACCCTTGAAGTTGAAGGCGCTGCAATAGGCGCGGCTGTTCATCGTCGCATCGCCCAGTTCGATCTGTTCGGCCCCGCCGCTGATCTCTTCCCAGACGGTCTTGTTCGGGTCCAGCGCATCACGCGACTGATCGACATAGGACAGATTGACCGTATCGCCATAGGTGATGGCACCGTCATCGGGCTGTTCCTGCCCGGTCAGCATCCGGAAGAGGGTCGATTTACCGGCCCCGTTCGGACCGATCACGCCGACGATCCCCCCCGGAGGCAGGTTGAATTCCAGACCCTCGATCAGAAGCTTGTCGCCCATGGCCTTTTTCAGCCCGTCCACCTCGATCACCTTATTGCCCAGACGTTCGCCATTGGGGATGATGATCTGCGCGCGCGACAGCTTTTCACGCTCGGACTGGCTGGCCATTTCGTTATAGGCGTTGATCCGGGCCTTCTGCTTGGCCTGACGGGCCTTGGCACCGGCGCGGATCCATTCCAGTTCGCGTTCCAGCGTCTTTTGCTTCGACCTGTCCTCGCGGGCCTCTTGTTCCAGCCGCTTGGCCTTCTGTTCCAACCAGGCGGAATAGTTTCCTTCGTATGGGATACCCCGGCCGCGATCCAGTTCCAGGATCCAGCTGGTGATGTCATCCAGGAAATAGCGGTCATGGGTAACTATCAGGATGGTGCCGGGATATTCGATCAGGTGCTTTTGCAGCCAGGCGATGGTTTCCGCATCGAGGTGGTTGGTCGGTTCGTCCAGCAGCAGCATGTCGGGCTGTTCCAGAAGCAGCTTGCACAGCGCGACCCGGCGGCGTTCCCCGCCCGACAGGGTCGAGACATCGGTATCGTCGGGCGGACAGCGCAGGGCCTCCATCGCGACGTCGATCTGGCTGTCCAGATCCCACAGGTTTTCGGCGTCGATTTCGTCCTGCAGCTTGGCCATTTCCTCGGCGGTTTCGTCCGAGTAGTTCATCGCCAGCTCGTTATAGCGGTCCAGCTTGGCCTTCTTGGCCGCGACGCCCAGCATGACGTTGTCACGCACATTCAGCGACTCGTCCAGTTGCGGCTCTTGCGGCAGATAGCCGACAGTCGCTCCCTTCGCGGCCCAGGCCTCGCCCGAGAAATCCTTGTCCAGACCGGCCATCACCTTCAGCAGCGTCGATTTACCGGCGCCGTTGACGCCGACCACGCCGATCTTCACGCCGGGAAGGAAGTTCAGGCGGATGTTCTCGAACACCTTCTTGCCGCCGGGATAGGTCTTGGACACGCCGTCCATGTGATAAACGAACTGATAGGCCGCCATCGGAATCTCTCCTGCACACTGTTGCTGGGTATCTAGGCCATGCAGGGCTGGAATTGAAGCCGCCTCATGCCCCGCAGGCGGCAAAGCTCAGCGAATATTCTGGCAGAATTCGGTTGGAAAGGCCGCCTGCAGGTAGTCAAGCTGCGGTTGAAGCCGCCGGGCCAGCGCCTCGACCGCCACGGGCGGCGGTTCCAGCACCCCTTCCGGGTTGGCAAAAACCTTCTGGGTCAGATCGCGATAGTCGAAAGCAGCAATTCCCAGATGGTTCTGAACCTCTGCCATGACCGCTGCGGGGGCGCGGGCGATCCGGCCAAAGGGGATCACCAGCATATCGGGAAAGCGCGCCTGCCAGCGCGGCAGACAGGCCGCGTAATCGCCGCGTTCGAACAACTCGGGGCTGTCGATTTCGGCCAGCCATTCCGCATCCGTCTGAGGATGACGCTTGTTGCGCTGCAGATTCATCCGAAGCTGAGAGATCGCGCGATCGACCGGATGGCGGATCAGATAGATGATCTTTGCCTTGGGCAGAAACTGGCGGACGAAATCAACGCCCTCGTCCGGCAGGCCTGAATATTCCGGGGTAATGTCCAGCGGCATGGCCCCCTGCGGTGCGGGCGCGAAGATGCGCTTGTACCATTGATTATGGAACATTTTTCCACTGGTGATCGCGTTCAGATAGGCGTCCAGTTCCGGCGGCATCGGCACCTCGCGGCGGCGGTGGCGTTCGCGGATCTCCTGCGGCTTGTTGCGATAGTGCCAGCCGATCCATTTGCGATGGCCGGGAATGAAGCGGTGGTTGAAATATTGCGCTTCCTTGAAGGGCGAGACCCAGACCTGCGGATGCTGGCCCAGCATCTGCGCCAGCCAGGATGTGCCCGCCTTCTGCGCCCCGATGCACAGGGCACCGGGCTTGCGCGGCAGCCCCGCCGGATCAAAGGCGGGACTGATCGTGATCAAAGACGGCCCCACAGATCATATTCGCCCGCCTCATCCACGGTCACGCTGACGATATCGCCGGGTTTCAGATCCTGAAAACCTTCGTCGATGAACAGGTTGCCATCGATTTCCGGAGCATCGGCCTTGGTGCGGCAGGTCGCGCCTTCGGCATCGACCTCATCCACGATCACCTCGATCCGCTGACCGACCTTGGCGGCCAGCTTGGCCTCGGAAATCGCCTGCGCCTTTTCCATGAAGCGGTCGAAGCGGTCCTGCTTCACCTCGGCCGGGACGTGATCGGGCAGATCATTGGCGCGGGCACCCGCGACATTTTCATATTGGAACGCCCCGACACGATCCAGTTGCGCCTCGTCCAGCCAGTCCAGCAGGGTCTGGAACTCGGCCTCGGTTTCGCCCGGATAGCCGACGATAAAGGTCGAGCGCAGCGTGATCTCGGGGCAGATCGCGCGCCAGGCGGCGATCTCATCCAGCGTCTTTGCGGCAGCGGCGGGGCGTGCCATGCGCTTCAGCGTATCGGGATGGGCATGCTGGAAGGGGATGTCCAGATAGGGCAGCACCAGCCCCTCGGCCATCAGCGGGATCAGGTCGCGCACATGCGGATAGGGATAGACGTAATGTAGCCGCAGCCACGCCCCAAGTCCGCCCAGATCGCGGGCCAGATCGGTGATATGGGCGCGGTGGCCACGCTCTTCGGCGAATTTGCGATCGACACCATAGGCCGAGGTGTCCTGACTGATGACCAGCAACTCCTTGACCCCGGCCTCGACCAGCTTTTCGGCCTCTCGCATCACGGCATGGGCCGGTCGGCTGACCAGACGCCCGCGCATATCGGGGATGATGCAGAACTTGCATTTGTGATTACAGCCCTCGGAAATCTTGAGATAACTGTAATGCCGCGGTGTCAGGCTGACGCCGGATGCGGGCAGCAGGTCGATAAAGGGATCGGGCGCGGGCGGCACGGCACCATGCACGGCATCCAGCACCGATTCATATTGATGCGGGCCGGTGACGGCCAGAACCTTGGGATGGGCGCCGGTGATATAGTCCGGCTCGGCCCCCAGACAGCCTGTGACGATCACCCGCCCGTTTTCGGCCAAAGCCTCGCCAATCGCGTCCAGCGATTCGGCCTTGGCGCTGTCCAGAAAGCCGCAGGTGTTCACGATCACCGCATCGGCGCCCGCATAATCGGGGCTGATCGCATAGCCCTCGGCCCGCAGGCGGGTCAGGATCCGTTCGCTGTCGACCAGCGCCTTGGGACAGCCAAGGCTGACCATGCCAATGGTGGGCTGTCCGGCGCGGCGTTCCTCGGGGATCGTGGCGCGGGCAAGATCGGGGCGGATGATGGGCGGGTTCAATGACATGCTGGCGTAACTAGGTTCAGCCCTGCGCAAAAGCAAGGGAAGCCTTGTATGGCTGGCCAGACGGGCGACGACTGCCGCCCGTCACATCTGCTGCGTCAGTTTCTGCGATAGGAGTCCGCGATGACCGAGGACAGCGCGATCATCGACACGCCGCTGGAAATCAGTTCCACCGCCAGCAGGATGCCAAGGATGCTGATCGCCGAGGCCGGGAAGTTCGCGAAGATCATGAAGGCCAGCAACAGCGACAGCAGACCGCTGAGCAGCACCATCCAGAATGCGCCCGTGCCGCGAAGCTGGAAGGACCAGACAACCTTGAACGCGCCCGAGATCAGGAACAGTGTCGCCACCACGACGGTCAGCGCCACAACGCCCTGCAGGGGCCGTGCGATCAGCATGATGCCCAGCAGAATGAACGAAATCCCCAGCAGGATCGCCCAGATCTTGCTACGCTCGTCACTGCGAAAGGCCGCGATCAGGTCAAGGATGCCGACAATCAGGAACCCCCAACCCGCAAGCTGTTCCGCCGCAAGCGACGCCGAAAACGGGTTGGCCAGCGCGAAGATCCCGGCAATGATGGAGATCACGCCCATCACGATCCAGAGAATACGATTTGACATTTACGATGCTCCTTTGATTAGCACCAATAAATGTTCTCATAAACTCAGGACTGCTGCATTCGACTTTGGCACAACCAGGGGCAGAAAGTGAACCATGTGTAACATATTGGTGCCTGCGGCATCTTATCACGCAGCCGTGGCTTTCGCTTGTGCGGGCGATCACGCAGATTGAGCGGATGAACAGAATGTCACGCCATATCACGCCGGTTCTGGCCGTTTTCCTGATCCTTGCGATCAGCGGCGCGGCCGAGGCCCGGATCATCGACCGGGGCCAATTCATCGATGTGGTCGATGATCGCGGCGGCAATGTGGTCGAGATGACGCAGACCCGCTCGAAACTGGAAAATTCGGGCAAGATCGTGCGGATCCGGGGCTATTGCCGGTCGGCCTGCACCATGCTGATCACCATGCGCAATGCCTGTCTGGGGCCGCGGGCGCGGGTCGGTTTTCACGCGCCGCGCATCCCCAATACCTCGATCATTCCGCCCTATGTCGATCAGATCATGGGCAGCTATTACCGCAACGGCATCCGCGACCGCTGGTTCGGCGGCTGGAACCGGTCGCTGCAGATGAATGTGATCAGCGCGCGCGACTATGTCCGGCTGGATCCGCAAACGCCGATCTGCGACAGCATCCCGGCCAGACGCCGCCGCAATTGACCCGTCATTCGCGCAGGCGCCAACCGGTTGCGAAGATCCAGCGGATGATCGCCATGCAGACCGCGATCATCACGCAGACCGCGATCAGCGACACGCCCACCGGCACATCGGCCAGCCCGAAAAACGCCCAGCGAAAGCCCGAAACCAGGTAAAGCACCGGGTTCAGCTTTGCCACCGCTTCCCAGAAGGGCGGCAGCATGCTGGCCGAATAGAAGGCGCCGCCCAGAAAGACCAGCGGCGTAATCACCATCATCGGTACGATCTGCAACTGCTCGAAGGATTTCGCCCACAGCCCGATGATGAAGCCCAGCAGCGAAAAGCCCAGCGAGGTCAGGAACAGAAAGGCGAGCATCCAGAACGGATGCAGGATATGGACGCCGACGAAGTAGAAGCTGGTCAGCAGGATCACCAGCGCGATCAGGATCGCCTTGGTGGCGGCGGCGCCGACAAAGCCCATCGTCACCTCGATCCAGCCCACGGGCGAGACCAGATATTCAAAGATCGTGCCGCTGAATTTCGGGAAATAGATCCCGAAGCTGGCATTGCTGACCGATTGCTGCAGCACCGTCAGCATCATCAGGCCGGGCACGATGAAGGCGCCATAGGGGACGCCATCCACCGACTGGATCCGCCCGCCGATGGCCGCGCCAAAGACCACGAAATACAGCACGGTCGAGATCACCGGCGACAGCAGGGATTGCATGATCGTGCGGAAGAAGCGCGACATCTCGTGGTGAAAGATCGCCCGGATGCCGGGCCAGTTCAGGGTGCTCATGCCTCTGCCTCCTGACGCGGTTCGGATACCAGCGTCATGAATACTTCTTCCAGATTGGATTGTTGGGTCGAGACATCGCGCACGGAAATCCCCTGCGCCGCCAGATCGCCCAGCAGACGGGCGATCCCGGTGCGTTCCGCCCGCGTGTCATAGTCATAGATCAGCGCGCGACCGTCATCGGACAGCCGCAGGTTCCGGTCCGAGGCGTCCTGAGGGATGGCCGTCAGCGGCTGATCCAGTTCGATGGTCAGGGTCTTCTTGCCAAACTCGCCCATCAGCTCGGCCGTGGGCTTGACCAGCAGAAGCTGCCCCTTGTTGATGACGCCGACGCGGTCGGCCATCTCTTCAGCCTCTTCCAGGTAATGAGTCGTCAGGATGATGGTCACGCCGTCGCGGCGCAGCTGTTCGACCACCTGCCACATGCCGCGACGCAGGGCCACGTCGACGCCCGCCGTCGGCTCGTCCAGAAACAGGATCTTGGGCCGATGCGACAGCGCCTTGGCGATCATCACGCGACGCTTCATCCCGCCCGACAGCTCTTTGGTGGCGGCCTCGCGCTTGTCCCACAACGACAGGCTGCGCAGCACCTCTTCGATATAGGCATCATCCGGCGCCTGACCGTAAAGCCCGCGGGTAAAGCGGACGCTGTTCATCACCGTCTCGAAGGGTTCCAGCATGATCTCTTGCGGCACCAGCCCGATCAGCTTGCGCGCGGCGCGCCAATCCGTGCGGATATCGTGACCGCCGACGCGCACCGTGCCGCCGGTCGGCACAACCAGCCCGCAGATGGTCGAGATCAGCGTCGTCTTGCCCGCGCCATTCGGGCCAAGCAGGGCGATGATCTCACCCTCATTGATCGACAGCGACACATCGCTCAGCGCCTTGGTGCCGCTGTCATATTCCTTCGACAGGTGGTCGATTTCGATGATACCGGTCATGCCGGGCTCCTTTGCTTGTCGCGCGATCAGGACGCGCTGGCTGGCTGTTGTTGCCGGGGTTTCCGTTTCAGGACCAGCACCAGCAGAACCGCCAAGGTGACATAGCCTGCCGCGCCGACATGGAACGCGCCGGAATATCCCAGATGGGTGACAAGGGGCTGGCTTGCCAGAGGCGAAATGAACTGTCCCAGAAAAATCGCCGAGGTCACCAGACCCGAAACCAGGCCTCGGCGGTGGGCGGGGGTGACGTTCAGCGCCGTGGTGATAAAGGTCGGCATGCACATCCCTATGCCGCCGCCGATCAGCGCCATTCCGACCATCTCAAGGCCCAGCGACCGGCCCGCAGCCACGGTGGCAAAGCCCGCTGCCATCAGAAGATAGCCCGTGACCGGCGTGCCGATACGCCCAAGCCACGGCCGGATCCAGCCCGACACGACCGAGGTCAGCGCCGCGGCGAACATCATCGAGGCCATGGCCACGCCTGCCTTTTGCGGATCGGTGATGCCAAGTCCGCGCAGATGATAGGGAAGCTGCGTCGGCACGGCATAGAAGATCACGAAGGTCAGCGCGGCGGCAGCCGACATGATCGCCACGGTGGCCTGCCAGCCCGGCTCCGCCTGCAGGGCGGCGGGATTGGCCAGATCGGTCTGACCGGGTGCAAGGATCGGCTCTGGCAGCATCCGCCACAGGAACGGAAACATGATGATCGCCAGCCCGTAGATGGCAAAGGGCCAGCGCGGGTCCAGCCCCGCCAGATAGCCCGCGACCGTCACGAATATCAGGCCACCGATATTCGTCGCCGCGATCTGATAGCCCATCAGGCGCCCGCGCGCCGCGCCCTGGAAATAATCGCCGATCAGCGCGGCCTGCGCGGTCATCACGAAGGCCACGCCAAGGCCAAGGATCAACCGGCTGGCAAGGATGGCGGGCAGCCCGTTCAGATACAGCCCAGCCGTGCCCGCCAGCGCATAGATCAGAAGCCCCAGAAACAGCGGCAACCTGCGCCCCAACCTGTCGGTCAAAGCCCCCGCGAAAGGCGCGATGATCGCCACCACCAGCGATGGCGCGGTGATCAGCAACCGGGTCAGCACCTCGGCATTGGGATCATCGGCAAACCGTGCCTGAAGCCCCGGAAGCGCCGGTGTGATGGTCGAATTCGACATGATTGTCAGCGTCGCGGCCAGCATCAACCCCCAGGCACGTGGATCGCGCAGCAATCGATCCGATCTCATCGTGCCACCGGCGTATAGGGACGCGCGAGGCGCGCTTCGGCAAGCGCATCCACCCACCAATGCAGGCGGTGGGAAAAAACCTCCATCGCGGTCTGCGCGGCGATGGCTTCGTCCGGATCAAGGATATTCCCCTGCTCATCCATCTTGCGCCAGGGCGAATAGAAGCTGATCGTGTCGCGCATCACCACCGCATGCAATTCGCCAAAGACGACACGCAGGGATTCGGTCGCCCGCAACCCGCCCGAGACGCCGCCATAGCTGACGATCCCCACCGGCCGCGTCCACCATTCCGCTGTCACCGCGTCGATCAGCGTTTTCAGCCATCCCGGCTCGGCATGGTTATATTCCGGTGTGACGATGACATGGCCTGCCAGCGGCTCCATCCGTGCGCGCAGCCGTGAAATGGCCGCATCGTCATTGATCTGAACCGGCAGCAGGTCGGGGTCGGCGGGGTCGATCACATCGACCTCGAAGCCATGCGCCTGCAATTGCGCAACCGTCCACGCGGCAACACGGTCATTGATCCGTCCCTTGCGGATCGAACCGAGGACCACCCCGATGCGGTTGCCCTCTGCCATTGCCTGCTCCTTGCCAATTCCTGCCCGGCCTGCGACCCTAAGACCTTAACCATGGTTGAGGACAAGGTGAAAATGTCCTGCAAGAACAGTCCCATTCCGTCCTCGCCCCCAACAATCTCCGTCGGCGCATTGTCCCGACGCAGCGGCATCGCCGTCTCTGCCATCCACTTTTATGAGCGCCAGGGATTGTTGCATTCCACCCGAAATGCCGCCAATCACCGGCGTTATTCCCGTGCCAGCCTGCGCGTTCTGGCGATCATCAAGGCGGGCCAGCGCGCAGGAATTCCGCTGACCGAAATTCGTCAGGCCCTGCGCCCTGCCCTGACGGGCACAGCACTGGACCAGCAGGAATGGCAGCGCATATCCGAAACATGGCGCGACGATCTGGACCGACGTATCAGGACGCTGGAACTGGTGCGCGACAGGCTGGGCGGCTGCATCCGCTGCGGCTGTCTGTCGCATGAGTTATGCCAGATGTTCAACCCCGGCGACGAAGCAGCGGCAGAGGGGCCGGGTGCTGCGGGGCTGGAACCGGGTGCTGATCGTTGATTGCCCCAAGGTGCCTGTGCGCCACAACGTCAGTGGAACAGGGTCTTTTTCACCTTTCTGCAAAGATGTCATCAAGCCGTTTCATGCCTGCCCTGCACCATTCCTATCGGGCACTGTCCGGCACCTGGGCCAGTGGGGTGCAGCATGATCAGCGCCGCAAATATCAGAACCGCGCGCCGACCCGGCTGGATGTGATGACCTCGTTTGCGGGGCGGAATCTGGACCCGGTTCAGGTCATGATCCAGTCCTTGTCCGACACGCATCCCCGCGACGACATCATCCTCTGGCTGTGAGAGCAGGCGTCACCGCCCCGACAGGTCGCGGCGCTTGCGGCTTTCTGCTCGTCCCTGGGCAATGTGACACTGCACCCGGTGCACGTGCCCGACAGTGATTCCTTCGCGCGGCTGAAGACACTGGGCGGCAAGCCGGACAGCGCAGGTTTCCGCTGGTTTGTGGCCCACCAGCATCTGCCCCCGGATCTGACGCTGGTGGCAGGTCTGCGCGCGGACCCCGTGCCACGCGCGCATCGGCCCGCCTGCTGTCAGGCGCATGTCCGACGCCTTGACGCGGATCGGGCTGGAGGTCGGGCCGGTCTTGAGGTCGGGTCGGTGCCGAGCGACTGACCGGCACCGACGGTCTGGTTTTTAGCTGCGCGCCGCCAGCAGGCTTTCGTCCAGAATATCCAGCGCCTCTTCGAAGACGGCATCCGGGATCGTGATCGGGGCAAGGAAGCGAATGACATTGCCGTAAACGCCGCAGGTCAGCAGGATCAGGCCGCGCTTCAGCGCCTCTTCCCGGACGCGATTGGCGAATTCGGGATTGGGCGTGGCGGTATCGGCGATATTGAACTCGACCGCGTTCATGAAGCCCGGGCCGCGGATATCGACGATCTCCGGCACCTGTTCGCGGGTTCCGGCCAGACGCTGTTTCAGGCGCTGGCCAAGGCGGGTCGCGCGATCGCACAGGTCCTCATCCTCGATGACGTCCAGAACCGCATTGGCCGCCGCGACCGCCAGCGGATTGCCCGCATAGGTGCCCCCCAGACCGCCGGGATTGGGGGCGTCCATCACCTCGGCCCGGCCGGTCACGGCGCTGATCGGCAGGCCGCCGCCCAGACCCTTGGCCATGGTGGTCAGATCGGGGGCAACGCCGTGATGTTCCATCGCAAACAGCTTGCCCGTGCGGGCGAAACCGGTCTGCACCTCATCCGCGATCAGCAGCATGCCATGCTTGTCGCACAGGCCGCGCAGCTTTTCCATGAAGCCTGCCGGAACCTCGTAGAACCCGCCCTCGCCCTGCACCGGCTCGACGATGATGGCGGCGACGCGCTCTGGCTCCAGATCCGATTTGAACAGCCGTTCCAGCGCTTTCAGCGCATCCTCGACCGAGACGCCATGCAGCGGGTTGGGGAAAGGCAGGTGCCAGACATCGGGCATCATCGCGCCGAAACCAGCCTTGTAGGGCTGCACCTTGCCGGTCAGCGACATGCCCATGAAGGTGCGGCCGTGGAAACCGCCCGCAAAGCTGACAATGCCCGGACGGCCGGTGTAATAGCGCGCGATCTTGACCGCGTTTTCCACCGCCTCGGCGCCGGTGGTGGCAAAGATCGTCTTTTTCGGGAAATCGCCCGGAACCAGATTGTTCAGACGCTCGGCCAGTTGGACATAGTTTTCATAGGGCACGACCTGATGGCAGGTATGGGTGAAACGGTCCAACTGCGCCTTCACCGCCTCGATGATTCGAGGGTGGCGGTGCCCGGTATTCACGACCGCGATTCCGGCGGCGAAATCGATATAGCGGTTGCCCTCTTTGTCCCAGATTTCCGCGTTTTCAGCGCGGTCGGCATAGATCTGGGTGGTCATGCCAACGCCGCGCGAAATGGCGGCGTTCTTGCGATCGGTCAGCGTGGTCATAGCGATCTCCATCAATCCTTGCGGCGGACTCTAGCCTGCCCGGACCGGCGGGAACAGGGGCTGGATCGCGCGGCGCGACAGTTCACCTTGCATGACCGCGCCGGGCGGGCGAAGCTGGCCGGGCGCAAAATCTGGCATAACAAAGGATATCCGATGTCACGCTATCGTCATGCAATCGCCGCCCTGACCGGTCTGACCCTGATCACCGCCTGCGCCACGACGGATGCCAAGATGCCGCCGCCGGGCAGCTATGTCGTCAGCAGCATCGACGGCACGCCCGCCCCCGAGGGCACCACCATGCAGATCGCCGAGGATAACCGCATCAGCGGGCAAGGCCCCTGCAACAATTACAGCGCCCAGATCACCGATCAGAACGGCGCGCTGGCCATTATCGGCATGGCGCAGACGCGCAAGGCCTGTTTCGATCAGGCCCGCAGCGCTGGCGACATCCGCTTTGCCGCCGCCCTGCAATCGGTCACCCGCTATCAGGCCGCAGATGGCGGCCTTGCCCTGATCGACCCCGAGGGCACGCCGCGCATCCTGTTGCAGCCGGCGCAGAACTGAACTGACCCATGTTTCCCATTCGCGACCACAACCCGTCCTTCAGAACGCCCTATGTCACCTATGGGCTGATCGTGGCGAATATCGTCATGTATATCCTGACGATGCCCGCCATCGGCGGCGAGATGTTGTGGTACCGGCTGGCGCTTTATCCGGTTGCGGTCACGAATGGCGAAATGATGTGGGGCCTGCTGACGCATATGTTCATGCATGCGGGCCTGCTGCATATCGCCGGAAACATGCTGTTTCTATATATTTTCGGCGATAATCTGGAAGAGCAGCTGGGCCATCTGGTCTTCCTGCTGTTCTATCTGGCGGCGGGACTGGCGGCGGCCGGGGCGCAGATCATGGCCGATCCGCAATCGGCGGTGCCGATGGTCGGAGCCTCGGGCGCGGTGGCCGGGGTCATGGGCGGCTATCTGCTGCTGTTTCCCCGGGCGCGCGTCGATGTGGTGCTGATCCTGGTCATCTATGTCAGGATGTTCACCCTGCCCGCCTGGGTCGTGCTGGCCTTTTGGTTCGGCCTACAGATCTTTGGCGGGTTCATGCTGCAGGGCGCTGATGGCGGCGTCGCCTATTGGGCGCATGCGGGCGGATTTATCGCCGGGCTGCTGTTCGCGGCGCCGCGTTTCCTGCAACTGGGCGGGACGGGTTTCTGGCAATTGACCGAGGGGCATCCGCCCCATCCCGGCACCGCCTATTCCGAAAGCCGCATCCCGCGCATCAACCGGCGCTAGGCGTGATCAGCGCAGAAGCCCCACGCTCATATGCCGCTTGCGACCAAAGCCCTTGCGGCGCTGAACCTCGAACCCCGCCGCATCCAGGGCGCGACGGACCTGACCGGCTGCCGTATAGGTCGCGAATGTGCCGCCCGGCGCGCTGTGCCGCCCGACTTCGGCCATGATCTCATCGCGCCACATCTCGGGGTTCTTGGCCGGAGAGAAGCCGTCCAAAAACCAGGCATCGGCGCGACCCGGCCATGCAGGCAGCGTATCGGCCACATCCCCGATCCGCAGATGCAGGCTGACCTGACCCACCTGAATGACATCCTGCCCCCAACCCGTCCGAAGCTGCACGGCCAGCGCCGCCAGTTCGGGAAAGGCGGCATGGGCCTGCTCCAGCTGCCCCCGGCTCATCGGAAAGGCCTCGAAACTGGTCATGGTGACCGGCATCTGCGCAACCTGTGCCAGGGCCAGACAGTTCAGCCCGGTGCCAAAGCCAAGCTCTGCCACGTGAAAGCCGGGCCGCAGACGTGCGGGCAGGTCATTGCCTGCCAGAAACACATGCCGCGTTTCGGCCAGCCCACCAGACAGGCTGAAATAGGGATCGTCGAAACGGGTCGAGACCGGGATCCCGCCGTCGCGCCATTCCAACTGCGGCTGGTTCGCGCCGCTTTGATCGTCTAGATCACTCATGCGGGCAGCTAGGGGAAAGGCACCGGGTTTGACAAGCGTTACAATCGTCGGCGGCGGCATTCTGGGCCTGTCCTGCGCATGGGAACTGGCGCGGCGTGGCGCCAATGTCGCGGTGATCGAGGCTCAGCGCATCGGCGCGGGATCTTCGGGCGGCCATGTCGGCGCGCTGGCCCCGCATGCGCCCGAGAACTGGAACCACAAGAAGGCCTTTCAGCTACAGAGCCTGCTGATGGCCGAGGACTTCTGGGCGAGGGTCGAGGCTGCGGGCGGCCTGTCCCCGGGCTATGCGCGGACAGGCCGGGTGCAACCCGTGCCCGATGCCGAGACGGCCACACGCCTGCGCGCGCGCATTGATGAGGCCCGCAGGCGCTGGCCCGCACAGCTTCAGATGCGCCTGACCGACACGCCGCGCGCGGCGCTGTGCCCCGAAAGCCCGACCGGCCTGTGGCTGGAGGATGATCTGACCGCCCGCATCGCCCCGCGCGCCGCGCTGGCTGCGCTTGTGGCCGCCATCCGCAGCGCGGGCGGACAGGTGATCGAAGGCCAGCCCCTTCGCCCGGGGGATGTGGCCGGGCCGGTGCTTTGGGCCACGGGCACGCCGGGTCTGCTGGATCTGACGCAGGATCTGAACCGCAATATCGGCAAGGGCGTGAAGGGACAGTCGGCCCTGCTGCGCCACAGTGCCGCCGATGCGCCGCAGATCTTTGCCGACGCGCTGCATATCGTGCCCCATGCGGATGGCACGGTGGCCATCGGCTCGACCTCGGAAAACGATTATGCGGATCTGGCTATCGACGATCAGCTGGACCAGATCATCGCCCGCGCGCGGCGGATCTGCCCGGCGCTGGCCGAGGCGCCGGTGATCGACCGCTGGGCCGGCGCCCGCCCACGCGCCAGATCGCGCGCGCCCTTGTTGGGGCGCTGGCCGGGACGTGCCGAGACCTTTGTCGCCAATGGCGGTTTCAAGATCGGATTCGGCATGGCACCGAAAATCGCCCGGGTCATGGCCGCGCTGATCCTTGACGGCATTGACGATATTCCCGAAGATTTCCGCCTGCGCTGACAGACGGATCAAGGAGCAGGCCGATATGACCGAAACCCCCGGCTTTCTGACCGCGCAAGAGGACAGCCCGTTCCGCGCCCATGCCTATATCGCCTCGATGGCGCGGTCTGGCAGCACCCTGCTGTGCAATATTCTGACACGGGAGCCGACACATTGGATGATGATCGAGCCGTGGTTCATCCACGGCGCCACAGCGGCGGGCATGGCCGACATGGCGGTGACGTTCGGCATCGCGGACAGCGTGGCCGAATGGCAATTGCCCACAGCGCAGCGCACGCCCGAACGCCTGCGGCAGCGATATCAGCAGCTTCTGGCCCCGAAACTGTCGGGATTGCAAAGATGGGGCGCGAAAGAGGTCAAGTTCGACTTTCACCAGCCGACCATCGACACGATCCGGCCGCGCCGCATTCTGATCAACACGCGCAATATCCACCAGATCTATCTGAGCCTGCGCGAAAAAGCCATCAGGCAGGGTCAGGACGACATCAACAGCCGGGAATGGGCGGAACGCTATTGCATCGATAACGCGGCGGCCATGGTCCGTCTTGTTGCGGATCTGGGCGACAGGGTGACGGGTATCGCGCGCTATGAGGATTTCGCCCATTCGCGGCAGGAACGCCAGCGCATCGCCGACATGCTGGACTGGCCGCTGCTGGGCGATGAGGCGGGGCGGCTTCGCGATATCGATCGAGGCTATGAGGTCGAGCGTCACCAGAACTGTGCAAAGGTGCATGTCACTGCGCAATCACGCGGCCTGCCCCCGGAAGAGGTGCGCATCGCCGACAGTCTGGCCGAACGCTGTCAGGACTATCAGCGCACTTTCGGCTATCTGTGACCGGCGACGCTGCACATGTCTTTCATGCTTGCGATCCGGGCGGCGAACCGCTGAAATGCCCTCAGCAGGAGATCGCCATGACAACAAGACTAGACACCGTGTTCACAGCCATCGACCGGGCCAATGCGAAGGATCCGAACCTTGAAGAGGGCCAGCCCGCAGCCCTGCTTTACGGGCAGCGAATGACGGCCGAGCAGGAACGGCTGTTCCCAGATGCCTCGGACGTGCTGCGGATCGCCTGTCGCGGCCAGCATATCGAGCGCTGGACCCTTCCCCGTGAGGAATACCCGAAGGATCGCGCGGGCTATCTGCAATGGCGCACGGAACAGGGGCGCCGCCATGCCGATCGGGTCGCCGGGATCATGGCCGATGCAGGCTACCCCGAGGGCGATATTCAGGAGGCCCGCAAGATGCTGACCAAGCAGGGCATCAAGCGCGACCCCGAGGTGCAGGCGCTGGAAGATGTGATCTGCTTCACCTTCATCCGCTGGTATCTGGGCGATTTCATGGCCGAACAACCGGATGAAAAGATGCCGCGCATCATCGAAAAGACCGCCCGCAAGATGTCCGCCGAAGGGCGCGCCCGCGCGCTGCGGGAATTTTCGATGCCCGACCATTTCGCGCAATATTTCCGCGACTGATGCGCGCCGTCATCGTCTCTCACGGACAGCCGGGCGATCCCGGTCCGCAACAGCGCGCGGCGCAGGATCTGGCTGCGGCGGTGGCGGCGCAGGATCCGGGTTGCGAGGTTGTCGGCACCACGCTTGCCATGCCCGGCGCATTGGCCGAGGCAGCCGATGACGACAGCCTTATCTATCCGATGTTCATGGCCGAGGGGTGGTTTACCGGGCGCGAATTGCCCCGCAGGCTGGCAGAGGCAGGGGCCGGAGGCGCCCGGATCCTGCGGCCCTTCGGAACCGATCCGGCCCTGCCGGGGCTGATCGTCGCCACGGCGCATCGGGCTGCGGCGGAACAGGGCTGGCAGCCGGGCGACACCACCCTGCTTCTGACGGCCCATGGATCGCAGCGCTCACAAGCCAGCTTTACGATCACCACCGATATCGCCACCGGGATCGCCCCGCATTTTGCCCGCGTCGTCACCGGCTTTGTCGAACAAGAGCCCTTCATCGCAGATGCCGCCATCGGGCTGGATCGCGCCGTCAGCCTGCCGTTTTTCGCGCTGCGTGCCGAACATGTGCTGGGCGATTTGCCCGCCGCGCTGGATCAGGCGGGCTTTGACGGACCACGGCTTGACCCCATCGGCCTTGCGCCAGAGGTGCCCGCCCTGATAGCTGCGGCCATCCGCAAGGCGACAGGAAAGGACGGACAGCATGGCCTATGATCCCGCCAAGGATGGGGCGCAAATGTCCTTTCAGGGGCGCATGTCCTATGGAGATTATCTGGGTCTGGATCAGATCCTGACGGCGCAGCACCCGCTGTCGGATGCCCATGACGAGATGCTGTTCATCATCCAGCACCAGACCTCGGAACTGTGGCTGAAACTGGCGCTGCATGAAATGTCGGCGGCGCGCGATCACATCGCGGCGGGCGATCTGCAACCGGCCTTCAAGATGCTGACCCGGGTCGCGCGGATCATGGAGCAGCTGAATTCGGCCTGGGACGTGCTGCGCACCATGACGCCCAGCGAATATACCGATTTCCGCGAAAGCCTTGGCGAAAGCAGCGGCTTTCAATCCTATCAGTACCGGATGATCGAATTCGTCGCGGGCAACCGCAATATGGCGATGCTCCGCCCGCATGCGCATCGCGAGGAACTGGCCGATCCGCTGCGGGCCGAGGTCACGCGCCCCTCTCTGTACGATACGGTCACGGGTCGCCTGCGCGCGGCGGGCTTTGACGTGCCTGCCCGCGCGAAACTGGATGAGCCGCATCGCCCCGACCCCAAGGCCCGCGCAGCATGGGCCGAGGCCTATCGCGATCCCCGCAAATATTGGGAGCTTTACGAGCTGGCCGAAAAGCTGGTCGATTTCGAGGATTACTTTCGCCGCTGGCGCTTCAACCACGTCACCACGGTCGAACGCATCATCGGCTTCAAGCGCGGATCAGGCGGGACATCGGGGGTGAATTACCTGCGCAAGATGCTGGATGTCGTGCTGTTCCCCGATCTGTGGGAATTGCGGACCGATCTTTAGGCCCTGCGCCTCAGCGGGTGAAATAGCTGTAGCCCGCGATCTCTTGAAACCCCAGACCGTGATAGGCGGCGATGGCGCCGTGATTGCCCCGCGTGACCGCAAGCCCCATCCGCGTCGCGCCGTTGTCGCGCGCCCATAGCGCCGCTCCGCGGATCATCCAGCCCGCCAGCCCGCGACGGCGCCAGGGCGCCAGAACCTCGATCGCATGGATCATCGCGACCTGCCCGGCGATGGCCACGAATGCCGCGCCCGCCGCGCGATCCTCGGCCCGGCCCAGAATCGAGGTCTTGAGCTGCGGCGCACGATCCATCACCGCCTGCCGTTCGGCCCCGATATTGCCCGCCAGCCAGATCTCTCGCTGGATCGCCAGCGGCGGCCAGATGTCAAAACTTGTCACGGGTGGAATTTCCCGATCGGTAAGCGCCCCGATCGGGGCCGACATGATCACCGTCGGCGTGACAGCGCGATAGCCCGCCTGCTGCAGCGCCGCGACCAGCCCGTCATTCGCATCATCGACGCGGAATATCGCGGGCTGGTTCCAGCCATGGCAGATCGCCTCGACCCCCGCGATATCGCCCGACTGCCAGTCGCCGGTAACGCGGGCCGAACTGACGCGACCGCCTGCGCCCAGGCCGCGTCCGACGCGAAAACCGCCCGCCTGTGCATAGTCGGCGGCGGGCCATGTGGCTTCGAAGGCTTCGGAGAATGCGTGATCCATCACAGGGCCATGCGCTGCTTGATCGCGGCCATCGCCTCGGACACGCGTTCGGCATCAAGGCCGCGCACGACCAGATTGGTGCCCCAGCCATCGGCGTCGTTGAACGGGTAAGAGCCCAGCGACAGATCCGGATATTCGCCCGCAATCGCCTTCAGATCCTCGGCCACGTCGCTTTCGCCGCGCCGAACCTCGACCGATTGCGACTGAACCGGCCGACCTGCGGCAAGCTGCGGGATCAGCCAGTCAACCATGCCGCGAAAGACTTCGGGAACGCCGGCCATGACATGCGTGTTGCCGATGGAAAAGCCGGGCGCGGCAGAGACCGCGTTCTGGATCAGCCGCGCGCCCACCGGCACCCGCGCCATGCGCAGGCGGTTCGGCGTCAGTTCGGTGCCCATCCGGTCGCAGCGATCCTGCAGCAGGGCGCGCGCCTCGTCATTCACCTCGACCGTGGTGCCATGGGCAAGGGCCACGGCATCGGCAGTGATGTCGTCATGGGTCGGCCCGATCCCGCCACTGGTGAACAGCAGATCCCAGGCCCCGCCCAGACTGCCATCCAGCGCCCGAACCGCCGCCACGATCTGGTCCTGATCGTCCGAGACGACCCTGATTTCGCGCAGATCAAACCCTGTGGCGTTCAGCACCTGGGCCAGATGATGGGCATTGCCTTCCCGCGTGCGTCCCGACAGGATTTCATCCCCGATCACCAGAATCGCCGCCGTCGGATTGTCTGACTGCATCGCCCGCCCCTTTCATCTGTCATGGCCACGTTCTACGCCTGCGCACGGGGCTGGAACAAGTGGGCATAGAGGACTATCTATGCCGACAGATGAAAGGAAGAGTGATGGACCACAGCCAATTGACCAAAGAGGGCATTCGCATTCATGCCGCCGAAGATTTCGCAGGAATGCGCAAGGCCGGGGCCGTGGCATCGCAGATCCTGGATGAGGTCGGCCCGCTGGTCCAGCCCGGCGTGACAACCGGCGCGTTGGACGATTTCATCCAGCGCCGCGTGGAAGAGCTGGGCTCGACCTCGGCGACGATCGGCTATCGCGGTTATCAGCATGCCAGCTGTATCAGCGTGAACCATGTCGTCTGTCACGGGATCCCGGGCGAAAAGACGCTGGGCAATGGCGATATCCTGAATATCGACGTCACCGTGATCGTCGATGGCTGGTACGGGGATACCAGCCGTATGTATGTCGCGGGCAAACCCTCGGTCAAGGCGCAGCGGCTGATCCAGGTGACGCATGACAGCCTGATGAAGGGGATCGAGGCCGTCCGCCCCGGCGCCACCTTCGGCGATATCGGCGCCGCCATCCAGACCTATGCCGAAGGTCACCGCATGTCCGTGGTGCGCGATTTCTGCGGTCACGGGCTGGGCCGGGTGTTCCACGCGCCGCCGAATGTGCTGCATTTCGGCCGCGCGGGCAAAGGCCCGGTGCTGGAGGAAGGCATGTTCTTCACCATCGAGCCGATGATCAATCTGGGCCGGGCCGAAACCAAGGTTCTGGCCGATGACTGGACCGCCGTGACCCGCGACCGGTCGCTGTCGGCACAGTTCGAGCATTCCATCGGCGTCACCGCTGACGGGTTCGAGATCTTCACCCCTTCGGACAAGTTCTTTCCCGATCTGGGCTGACCCGCCGCTGGCGGCGCGGTGATCGCGGTCAGGCGCGGCCCGCCGCGCCCGACAGCATCGACGGGTCGATCCCCTGCACGCCAAGCGCGCGGGACCATTTATCCTGATCCGAGGTGCCAAAGATCAGATCATCGGCGCTTTCCCCGGTCAGCCAGCCATTCTGCAGCAACTCGCTTTCCAGTTGGCCCGGCCCCCAACCGGCATAGCCAAGCGCAAGCACGGCGGTATCGGGACCACGGCCAAGCGCCAGATCTTCCAGAATATCGCGTGTCGTGGTCATGGCCAGCGAACGACCGATCCGCACACGCCCCTCGGGATCCTCGCCATGTTCCGGCACCTTGTGCAGCACGAAACCGCGCCCCGGTTCGACGGGGCCGCCAAAGCGCACCTCGACATTGCGGATGCTGTCATCCACCTCGATCCCCAGTTGCTGCAGCAGATCACCGAAATCGACCTCGGGCAGCGGGCTGTTCAACACCAGGCCCATCGCGCCATCATCGGAATGGGCGCAGATCAGCACGACCGAGCGCTCGAATCGCGGATCCGACATGCCCGGCATCGCGATCAGGATCTTGCCGGTCAGGTTGCCCTCTGCCTTGTCGGCGGAGTTATCAAAATCAATACTCATCCAGACCTCCTTGACCGGAACCTGACACTTTCACTGCGGGCCGATCCGTGCCATGCACCGCCGACCCCGAATGTGACGACAGTTCGGCCCCTCGCGCGGCGGCACAAAAGGCATCGGTCATGTGTGATTGGCGCTGACCCATTCATGACAACATCATCACTCTGCCTTTATCTTACAAGGGCCGCGCCGCTTTGTGACTTCATCCGGCGCGGTCCAATGGGTATAAAATGATTATGACACGCCTGAAGTTCCTGCTGATCGCCACTGCCCTTGCCGCCACGCCCGCAATTGCGCGCGATCTGCCACCCGGTCTGACCTCGGCGCGGATCCTGCCCGGCTGGATGGACGGTCAGGGCAATCGCATCGCCGCAATCGAACTGAGGCTGGAACCGGGCTGGAAAACCTATTGGCGCAGCCCCGGCGACAGCGGCATGCCCCCCAGCTTCGATTGGAGCGGGTCGGGCAATCTGGACAAGATCACCCTGCACTGGCCCGCACCCGAAGCGATCCGGTCGGGTGAGTCGCTGACCATGGGCTATCACGACCGGTTGGTCCTGCCCTTCACGGCAAGCCCGAAACAGGCCGGGGAACCGGTGTCCCTGTCGGCCAGCGTCGATCTGGGCCTGTGCGAAAGCATCTGCGTGCCCGCGCATCTGGAACTGCAGGCCGACCAGCCCGCACCCCAGCCTGATCCGCTGATCCAGGCCGCGCTGGCCAATGTTCCCCAGCCCGTCCGACAGGATCTGACCTGCCATGTGCAGAACATCTCTGACGGTGTGCAAGTGGCCATCACCCTGCCCCATGAACAGATCCAGATCGCCGCCATCGAACTGGCCGGTCAGCCCGAAATATGGGTTTCGGGCACCGAGATCGAACAGCGCGCCGACGGCACGGTGGCGGTGGCAGATTTCGTTCCCAGCAGCGCCGCCCCCTTCCCGCTGGACATCCAGCGCCTGCGCCTGACGGTCATCGGCAGCAACGGCGCGGCGGAGATCGAGGGCTGCCAGCCCTAGCGCCGACAGAAAGCGCCCGAAAAGCCTGCCAGATCAGACCGGCACACTGCCTTGCAGCGAATTCCAGAATTCCTGCGCGGCGGGGCTGAGCCTGCGGTCGCGGGGTCGGATCATGCGCACAGTCCGCATAGCAGCCGGATCAGACGGGCAGGCAAAGCCAAGCCCGTGGGGAAAATGCGCCAGAACGCTTTCCGGCAGGATCGTCGCGCCCAGCCCCTCGCGGACAAAGGATAAAAGCGCGGTCGTATTGCGTGCCTGCAAGGTGCAGCTTTCCAGAAGCTGCGGCACGATGTCATGCGGGACAAGATTGCACAGCGGGTTCGCGATCATGGTTTCCTGCGCCAGCAGACGCCAGCTGGGCGGCTGATCGCCGCTGTCCAGCGCCTGACCTATCGTTCCGCCCTGCTGATAGACGATGCCAAGCCGGTCGCGCATGATCACCGTCGCGTCGGCATCCTCATCATCCGCCGAGGCGGTGAGGATGCCGATATCCGCCTCGTCCAGACGGATGCGGCGCCGGACCGAGGCGCTGTCCAGATCGCTGATTTCCAGACGCACCTGCGGGCGCTGGCGCCGGAATTCCGCGATGGCGCGGGGCAGCAGCGTCACCGTCACCGAGGGCACCGCCGCGATGCGCACCGTTCCGGCAATCGAATTGGTCAGCCGCCCGATTGACAGGACGCTGCTGTGAAACACATCCGTCGCGCGCACGGCTTCGGCCAGCACATGCTCGCCCAGCTTGGTCAGGCGGTTCTTGCGCTCTGCCTCGAACAGGGGCGCGCCAAGGTTATCCTCGAACTGCGCCAGCATCATGGACACGGCCGACGGGGTGCGCCCCAGAATAGCGGCAGCCTGCGCCAGCGATCCCTGTTCGGCAACGGTCCGAAAGACGCGCAACATTTCCAGCTTGATCGTCATTTCAATTTTTCTGAATTAATCATCAATATTTCAAGATTGCCTGAAATCATACTCATCGTCTAGTGCTGTCCCTGAAGAATGAGGAGACAGATATGACGGCCAATACTGGAATCTACATCGCCGGTCAGTGGACGGACGGCGCCTCGGTGGTCGAAAACCTGAATCCGTCGGATCTGTCGGATGTGATCGGGGCCTATGCCCAGGCCGATGGCAGCCATCTGGATCAGGCGCTGGAGGCCGCGCGAGAAGCATGGCCCCGGTGGTGGGCCGCCGGCGTGCAAAAGCGCCATGACGTGCTGATGGCCATTGGCACCGAATTGATGGCCCGCGCCGGGGAAATCGGCCGCATGATCTCACGCGAAGAGGGCAAGCCGCTGGCCGAAGGCAAGGGCGAGGTATATCGCGCGGGCCAGTTCTTCACCTATTACGCGGGCGAATGTCTGCGCAATCAGGGCGATTTGGCCGAAAGCGTCCGTCCCGGCGTCGAGATCGACGTGCGCCGCGAACCCGTGGGCGTGGTGGCGATCATCTCGCCCTGGAACTTCCCGGTCGCGACCCCGGCATGGAAAATCGCGCCCGCGCTGGCCTTTGGCAATGCGGTGATCTGGAAGCCCGCCAATGTCACGCCCGCCAGCGCCGTCGCGCTGACCGAGATCATTGCCCGGCAGGATATCCCGGCGGGGCTGTTCAACCTGGTCACCGGCCCCGGCCGCGCCGTGGGGCAGCGGCTGGTGGCAAGCCCGCTGATCGATGCGATCAGCTTTACCGGCTCGGTCCCCGTGGGGCGCGGCATCGCGCAGGCAGCGATGGCGAATATGACCAAGGTGCAGATGGAGATGGGGTCGAAGAACCCGATGATCGTCATGGAGGATGCCGATCTGGATCTGGCCGTCGCCCATGCCGCAGGGGCGGCATTCGGCGGAACCGGACAGAAATGCACCGCCGCATCGCGCCTGATCGTGCATGAGGCGATCCATGACGCCTTTGTCGAACGGCTGGTTCAGGCCGCGCAGGCGCTGAATGTGGGCCACGCATTGGCAGAGGACACGCAGATCGGGCCGGTCGTCTCTCAGTTCCAGTTGGACCAGAACCTCGCCTATATCGAGGCGGGCAAGGCCGAAGGCGCGGAGTTGCTCTGCGGTGGCGCGCGGCTTGAACGTGCGACCGATGGCTATTTCATGGCCCCGGCGGTCTTTGCGGGCACCCGCAACGACATGCGCATCAACCGCGAAGAGATGTTCGCCCCGATCACCAGCGTCATCCGCGTCGGCAGCTATGACGAGGCGCTGGTCACCGCCAATGACAGCGAATTCGGCCTGACCGCCGGGATCATGACCCGCAGCCTTGCCCGCGCCAGCCATTTCCGCGCCAATATGCGCGCGGGCTGCGTGATGGTGAACCTGCCCACCGCCGGCACCGATTATCACGTGCCTTTCGGGGGGCGCGGGGCCTCTTCCTTCGGGCCGCGCGAACAGGGGCGTTACGCCGCCGAATTCTACACCACCGTCAAGACCGCCTATGTCGCGGCGGGGGCGCCGGAATGACCCCGCTGATAGATGGCCTGCAATATGCGAATTGGTCTGAAAAGATTTTCCGCCAGTTGCGCGAAGGCGGCGTCGATGCCGTCCATGTCACCATCACCTATCACGAGAATTTCCGCGAAACGGTGCTGAACATCGAACGCTGGAACCGCTGGTTCGAGCAGTTCTCTGATCTGATCTTTCAGGGCCGGACAGCCGCCGACGTGACCCTTGCCCGCGACACCGGGCGCAGCGCGATCTTCTTCGGCGCGCAGAACCCGTCCTGTATCGAGGATGATATCGGGCTGGTCGAAATCCTGCACACGCTGGGCCTGCGCTTCATGCAGCTGACCTATAACAACCAGTCCCTGCTGGCGACCGGCTGTTATGAAGCGGAGGATACCGGCCTGACCCGCATGGGCCGTGAGGTCGTGGCCGAGATGAACCGAGTCGGGCTGGTCGTGGATATGAGCCATTCCGGCACGCGATCCACCATCGAGGCCATCGACCATTCCAGCCGCCCGATCGCCATCACCCATGCCAACCCCGCCAACTGGCATCCGGCGCTGCGCAACAAATCCGATGACGTCCTGCGCGCGCTTGGCCAAAGCGGCGGGATGCTGGGCTTTTCGGTCTATCCGCATCACCTGAAGGGCGGCAGCGCCTGCGGCTTGCAGGATTTCTGCGACATGGTCGCGCGGACGGCGGATCTGATGGGCATCGACCATATCGGGATCGGCACGGACCTGTGTCAGGACCAGCCCGACAGCATCGTCGAATGGATGCGCACCGGCCGCTGGACCAAACAGATCGATTATGGCGAGGGCAGCGCCTCGGCGCCCGGCTTTCCCGACATGCCCGACTGGTTCGCGGATAACCGCGATTTCGGGCGCATCGCCACGGGTCTGAAGGCCACGGGGATGGATGCCACGAATATCGCCGCAGTCATGGGAGGAAACTGGCTGCGCTTCTTCGACGAAAGCTTCGGCGCACGGGCCGAAACACGCAAGCGGTATCACAACGTCGCTGAATAAGCGGCAGCACCGACTGCCGCGCCGATCTTTTAGGGAGGAAGATCATGACGGATTCAACCAAGGAGCAGACCGAAAGCGGCTGGCTTGACCGCGTGGACAAGCCGCTTTTCGCGGTCACGGGGGGATTTATTCTGCTGTTCTGCGCGCTGGCGCTGATCAGCATCGACACGCTTTCGGCCATCTTGGACAAGAGCTTTGCGCTGGCCGCGCGCTATTTCGGGCTGTACTGGCAGATCCTGCTGCTGGCCACCTTCCTGATCGGGCTGGTGATCTGCGTTCTGCCGGGCAGCCGCAAGGTCGTGGGCGGGCTGGAGAAACCGGAATTCACCGGCTTTCAATGGGCCTCGATGATCATGTGCACGCTGCTGGCCGGCGGCGGCGTCTTCTGGGCTGCGGGTGAGCCGATTGCGCATTTCCTGTCGACACCGCCCTATTTCGGCGATCTGTCGGGCGATCCCGACGCGATGGCCCATGCCGCGCTGGCGCAATCCTATCTGCATTGGGGCTTTCTGGCATGGGCGATCCTGGGGGCGCTGACCACCGTCATGTTCATGCATTACCACTATGAAAAGGGTCTGCCGCTGGCACCGCGCACGCTGCTCTATCCGGTCTTTGGCGAGCGGGCGCTGCACGGGCCCGTCGGGCTGATCGCGGATGCAAGCTGCATTATCGCGGTGGTGGCCGGGACGGTCGGTCCGATCGGCTTTCTGGGGCTGCAGATGTCCTATGGGCTGAATGCCTTGTTCGGCATTCCCGACAGCTTTGCCACGCAGGTCGTCGTCATCCTGGCGCTGGCCAGCATCTATACGATCTCGGCCATGACGGGGCTGGAAAAAGGCATCCAGTTTCTGTCCAAGGCGAATATCGTTCTGGCCTTTGCGCTTCTGGCCTTCATGCTGGCGGCCGGTGCGACGGGCTTTATCTTCAGCAGCTTCATTGAAAGCTTCTGGCTGTATCTGCGGAACTTCTTTGGCATGGCCATGTATCGCGGAGAGGCCGGGCTGTTCGGCGATCCGGGCTGGCTGGGCTGGTGGACGGTGTTCTTCTGGGGCTGGTTCCTTGGCTATGGCCCGCTGATGGCGATCTTTATCGCCCGCGTCAGCCGGGGCCGCACGATCCGCGGGATCATCCTGATGCTGGCCATCGTGGCGCCGATCATCACGAATTTCTGGTTCACCATCATCGGCGGCTCTGGCATCGCGCTGGAACAGGCGACGCCGGGCATCATCTCGGGCCCGTTCGAGGGGTTCAACCTGCCCGCAGGCCTGCTGGCCATCACGCAAGGGATGCCCTGGGGGTTCCTGCTGTCGCTGCTGTTTCTGGTGCTGACGATGATCTTCGTCGCCACGACCAGCGACTCCATGAGCTATGTGATCGCGACGGCCATGTCCGATGACAACCCCTCGGCCCCGCTGCGCGCCTTCTGGGGGCTGGCCATGGGGGTGATGGCGGTCATCCTGATCTCGACCGGGTCGGGCGGCGTCGGCAAGCTGCAAAGCTTTATCGTGGTGACGGCTGTTCCTGTATCCTTGGTTCTGCTGCCCTCGCTGTGGGATGCGCTGCGCATCACCCTGGCCCTGGGGCGCGAGTAGATCCGCTGGCCGGGCAGCGCGCTGCCCGGCCCCCTCTCCATCATTTCAAGAAAGGTCGTGACGCCATGCCAGACACATCGTTTCACACCGGTGCCGGGCGCCATATCGCACCGCGGCCGCCCGCGACCGTCATGCGGCTGTCGCGCATGGGGTCGGCCCACCCGACAAGGCTGTCCTTCCTGCGCGTGATGTTGCGCCGCATGACCGGGGGCGACTGGCGCTTTGACCGCCCCGTCTGGCAGGTCGATGCCAAGGGCGTGGGCCACGCCGTCTATCGCGCCATCGGCCCCGACCGCACCTACAGCCTTGTGGCCTTTGCCCATGACCTGCCCGAAGAGATGCGCTCGGACCGGGTGATCGCCACCGCATGGGACGCCACCTTCACCCTGTTCGACGGCGATCCCTCAGTCGCCGATATCGACCGGCTGGCCCGGAACGTGCCGCTGCAAGAGGCCGGCCGGATCAGCACCAGGGAACTGTCGCTCAGCCGGGCCAACCGCTCGGTCCGGCTGTTCCGGCATGTGGTCGAGCGTCTGTCGCAGGGCCTGCAACCCGACCTGGCCGAGATCGATGCCGTCGGT
This sequence comes from Paracoccus fistulariae, assembly GCF_028553785.1. Taxonomy (NCBI): domain Bacteria; kingdom Pseudomonadati; phylum Pseudomonadota; class Alphaproteobacteria; order Rhodobacterales; family Paracoccaceae; genus Paracoccus; species Paracoccus fistulariae. The sequence goes on along the minus strand of NZ_CP067136.1, from coordinate 3,294,576 downwards.
TATCTGATGCGCACCACCGCGGTCTACGGATCGGGGAAATTCGGCGCGGCGGATCGCAGCGCCATTGCCGACCGGCCCGAGATGGCCAGCCCCTTTCAGGCCGAGATGCTGTCGGTCTGGCTGACGCGCCAATTCACCATCGACATCGTGGAACATCTGGCGGCGATGCGCGGCGGTCCGGGCGCCGCGCGGCTTGATCCCGCCATCAAGCTGCGTATGGGCGTCGGCAATTCCACCGGTCTGGGCATGGCCCCTTTCATCGTGCGCCATCCCGCGCTGCTGCATTGCTGGATGGCCGCGCGGGAAGAGGCTTTGGCCCGTGTGCGGCGGCTGGAGACGGCTTCGGCCCGCGCTGTGGATGATCTGAACCGTGCCTTTGGCGAAGCGCAGAAGAATGCGGCCAGTTGGGTCACCGCGCATCCGCTGCAAATGGCGCGTCTGCAGGATCTGCGGGGCGATCTGGACCGGGTCGCGGGAAAGCTGGCGGATTTTCCCGGCAACAGCGCCCTGCCCTGGGACAGTTTGTGGAGATGGGGCGAAGAGACCCTGACCGAAGAGGGGCAAGAGGCGCTGCTGGCGCTGATCCTTGAACCCCATGGCGATCTGATCGACGGGCTGGCGCAGGGCATGAGCCTGGATGAAAGCACCGAATTCCAGTTGGACGGGCGCATGAGCATCGGCGATCTGCGCCAGATCCTGCTGCGCCATTACGACTGGGCCATTGGTATCGACTTTGGCAGGCCCGAAAACCTGTCGCGTTTCTGATATGTCTCGGAAGAAAAGCAGGAACCCCGGTTGGGTCATCGCGACCGGGATCCGGGTGTGGCGCTGGAACAACCGCTTTGCGTCGGCTGGATGAGCGCGGATCTGGCCTCGGCCCTGCAGGGCTGGCCGGATGGCGATCCAGTCGCGGCCTTCCTGCTGCGACATCCGCAGCACCGCTATATGGTCCGCCGCGCCCAGATCACCGCGCGCAGACCCTATGCCGAGATCCGCGACAACCTGATCGCCGAAGACACGCTGCCCATCGACATGATGCGCTGCAAGCTGGCCTTTTTCGGCGCCAGCCATTTCGATCCGCGATCCGACAAATGGGTCAGGATCTGCCTATTCCAATATGCCCCCTACCCGCTGGATCTGCCGCAGGAGCGTGGCAGATGACCGGGCCCAGCGATCCGACCCGGTCCGGCCCGCCCGTTCCGCCAAAAGAGGTCTCCGAAGTGCAGCTGTCCCGCAATGAAATCGTGGCCCTTGGCACCAAGGCCGCGCGTGGCGCAGGCATGGAATGGGGGCTGGCGGAAGAGGCCGGAACGGCGGCGGGCTGGCTGGCCTCGATGGGGCTGGACGGGGCCGGGGCGCTGCTGGATCAGCTGCAACTGGCGGCGGGCAAGGGCTGGCCGCATATCTGCCCCGTGGTCGCCCGTGGCCGGTGGCGCAGCGCGGGATCCGATCCCATCTGCCCGATCGCGCTTGGCGCGACCCTGTGCGATTTCGCCGATCTGCCAGAGGGGATTGAGGATGGCGATGGCCTGATCATCGGCCCGGTGAGCCAGCCGGTCCTGCTGCTGCCCTTCCTGGCCGAGATCGCCCGCCGCAAGGCGGTGCTGTTGGAACTTGGCTGGGACGACGGCACGGTGCTGATCGGTGGCAGCGGGCAGATCGACGGCGATCTTGCCGCGCTGCATCACGCCAATCGGATCCTGCTTCGGCTGTCGCGGCGCGCGGGTCACGGGACCTGGCAGGACCCCGCCGCGCTGCGCCCGATCAGCCGCCAGACCATGCAGAAGCTGACCGAACTGGCCATGAAAACAACCGTCCCCTCGACCGAGGCATCCCGCGCGGGTGCCGGTGCGGGCACACAGGATAACGACTGAGAAGGAAACCATATGAGCATGAAACATCTGAACCCGGGCCAGAGAATGAGCCAGGCGGTCTGCATCGGCGACATCGCCTTTCTGGCCGGTCAGGTGCCCAGCGACCTGACGGCGGATATCGAGACGCAGACGAAACAGGTTCTGGCCAAGATCGACGCCGTGATGGCCGAACTGGGCGGCAGCAAGGCCGACATTGCCTCGGTTCAGGTCTGGCTGAGCGACATGGCCGATTTTCAGGGCATGAATGCCGTCTGGGACGCGTGGATCGACCCCGCCGCCCCGCCCGCACGCGCCACCGGCGGCGTCGCGCTGGCGCGTCCGGGCATGCGGGTCGAGATGATCGCCGTCGCGCATGTGAAACGCGGCGGATAACCGGAGAGCAACCTGCAATTCAGCGGCCATCGGAAAGGCCGGGGCCGCCATACGCGCGCCCCGGCCTTTTCATGACATCTGCCAGGGATCAGAAGGTCGGCGGCGTGCAGGCGCTGACGATGACGCATTTTTCCTCTCCGACCTGCCGAAAGCGGTGCGGGTTTCGGCTGTCGAAATAATAGGCGTCGCCGGGCCCAAGGATCTTGCGTTGCGCGCCCACGGTGACCTCGATCCGGCCCGAGATGACGATACCGCCCTCTTCGGCCTCGTGGCTGTACATGACGCGACCGGTATCGGCGCCTTTGTCATAGGTCTCCATCAGGATCATGATCGCGCGACCATAGAGGTCAGAGCCGATCTGCCGCAGCGACACACCGCCCTTGCCGATCTCGGTCAGTTCCTCGCTGGGATAGAAAACGGTCGGATCCTTTGCCGGTTCGAAGGCAAAGAATTCCGACATGCCGACGGGGATCCCGTCCAGAATGCGCTTCAGCGCCCCGACCGAGGGACTGACGCGGCCGGCCTCGATCAGGGATATGGTGGAATTCGTCACTTCGGCCCGTTTGGCAAGTGCCCGCTGCGACAATCCCGCCCGTTCGCGAAATGCCCGCAATTTCCGTCCGACCTCCAGCCCGTCCTGATCCATGTTTCTCATGTTTGAAATATTAAACGCTGGCATCTGAATACACCAGAAAACAGCAGCTTGAACATATCGAAAAACAGACTTTTCCGCGATCTGAAACAGATTAGAAGCCTGTAACCGGGCCGGATGGTGAGATCCGGCGAAACCTTGGGGTATGTGCCATGACAAATGCAGCAATCGCAGAGCGCCGGAACACGGCCGTCGCGCGGGGCGTCGGGATGCAGACGCAGATCTATGCCAAACGCGCGCAGAACGCCGAGGTCTGGGATGTCGAGGGCAATCGCTATATCGACTTTGCGGCGGGCATTGCGGTCGTCAATACCGGCCATCGCCACCCCAAGGTCATGGCCGCCGTGCAAGAGCAGCTGGGCGATTTCACCCATACCTGCCATCAGGTCCTGCCCTATGAGAATTACATCCGTCTGGCCGAGCGTCTGAACGACAAGGCGCCAGGCGATTTCGCCAAGAAAACGGTCTTTGTCACGACCGGGGCCGAGGCGGTGGAAAACGCCATCAAGATCGCCCGCGCCGCGACCAACCGCCCAGCGATCATCGCCTTTGGCGGCGCCTTCCACGGCCGTACCTTCATGGGGATGAGCCTGACCGGCAAGGTCGCGCCCTATAAGAAGAATTTCGGCGCGATGATGCCCGATGTCTATCACGTGCCCTTCCCGGTCGAATTGCACGGCGTTTCGACCGACCAGGCGCTTGGCGCCCTGCACAAGCTGTTCAAGGCCGATCTTGACCCGGAACGCGTCGCCGCCATCATCATCGAACCGGTTCAGGGCGAAGGCGGGTTCTATCCTGCCCCGGCGGAACTGATGCGCGGATTGCGCAATATGTGTGACGAGCATGGCATGCTGCTGATCGCGGATGAGATCCAGACCGGATTTGCCCGCACCGGCCATCTGTTCGCGATGGAGGCCTATGACGTGACGCCCGATCTGACCACGATGGCGAAGGGACTGGCGGGCGGATTGCCTCTGGCCGCCGTCACGGGCCGGGCCGAGGTGATGGATGCGGCCCAGCCCGGCGGTCTGGGCGGAACCTATGGCGGCAACCCGCTGGGCATCGCCGCCGCCAATGCCGTGCTGGATGTGATCGAGGAAGAGGACCTCTGCGCCCGCGCGAACGAGCTTGGCTCACGCCTGCGCCAGCGTCTGGAATCGATCCGGTAGCGGGTGCCTGAAATCGTCGATATCCGCGGCCCGGGTTTCATGGTCGCGGCAGAGTTCAACACCGCCGACGGGACGGCACCGAACCCGGATATGGCGAATGCCATCCGCGCCGAGGCGCTGACACGCGGTCTGGTCCTGCTGACCTGCGGCGTCTATGGCAATGTCATCCGATTCCTGGCCCCGATCACCATCGAGACCGAGATCTTCGCCGAGGCGCTGGATATTCTGGAAGCCTCGATTGATGCTGTGAAGGCCCGGTAAATGCTGGATGTGAAAGCGCAGGTCGCCGCTCTGGACCTGAAAGACCCCAGCCTGCTGGAGACGCGTGGCTTTGTGAATGGCGTCTGGATCGGGAAAGCGACGACCTTCCCGGTCCTGAATCCCGCAACGGGCGACTGCATCGCCCATGTTGCCGATCTGGATGTCGCCGACACCGCCGCAGCCATTGCCGCCGCCGACGCCGCCCGCGCTGACTGGGCCGCATGCACGGGCAAGGAACGCGGCGCCATCCTGCGCCGCTGGTTCGACCTGATGATCGCGAATGCCGATGATCTGGCCACGATCCTGACCGCCGAGATGGGCAAGCCGTGGCACGAGGCGCGGGGCGAAATCCTTTATGGCGCGTCCTTCATCGAATGGTTCGCCGAAGAGGCCAAGCGCGTCTATGGCGATGTCATTCCCGGCCATCAGCGTGACAAGCGCATCGTCGTGCTGAAACAGCCGGTCGGGGTTGTCGGCGCGATCACGCCCTGGAATTTTCCCAATGCGATGATCGCCCGCAAGGTCGCGCCGGCGCTGGCGGTGGGCTGCACCTTTGTGGTCAGGCCGGCCGAGCTGACGCCTCTGTCGGCCCTGGCCATGGCGGTTCTGGGTCAGCGGGCCGGCATTCCGGCGGGCGTCCTGAACGTCATCCCGTCCTCGGACGCGGCCACCATCGGCCAAGAGCTGTGCGACAATGAAAAGGTCGCCAAGATCACCTTCACCGGCTCGACCCGCGTGGGCAAGATCCTGATGCGCCAATGCGCGGATACGATCAAGAAAATGTCGCTGGAACTGGGCGGCAATGCGCCCTTTATCGTCTTTGACGATGCCGATATCGACGCGGCGGTCGAAGGCGCGATGATCGCGAAATATCGCAATAACGGTCAGACCTGCGTCTGTGCGAACCGCATCTATGTGCAATCGGGCGTTTATGATGAATTCGCGGCAAAGCTGAAGGAAAAGGTCGCCGCGCTGAAGGTCGGCGACGGTTTTTCCGAGGGTGTCACCACCGGCCCGCTGATCAACGAAGCGGCACTGGCGAAGGTCGAGGATCACATCTCTGATGCGACCGGCAAGGGCGCACAGGTGATCGCGGGCGGCACGCGATTGCCACGCGGCGGGAATTTCTTCGCGCCGACGATCCTGACCGGCGTCACCGCCGCGATGAAGATCGCCCGCGAAGAAACCTTCGGCCCCGTCGCGCCGCTGTTCCGCTTTGAGGATGAGGCCGACGTCATCGCCATGGCCAATGACAGCGAATTCGGTCTGGCGGCCTATTTCTACAGCAACGATCACGGGCGTGTCTGGCGCGTGGCCGAGGCGCTGGAATCGGGCATGGTCGGGATCAATACCGGCCTGATCTCGACCGAGCTTGCGCCTTTCGGCGGCATCAAGCAGTCCGGGCTTGGCCGCGAGGGATCACGGTACGGGACCGAGGATTATCTTGAGATCAAGTATCTTTGCCTGAGCGGCAACTTTTGACGGCGGCAGGCGTTGCGCGATCCTGAAACCGGAAGAAGGCTTGCGGTCAAGGCTGATCGCGCTAGGCTGGCCATAACGTGACGGCCCTGCAGGGTTGGCCGGGATGGACGGCCAGCAGGGCAGCCACAAACATCACAGTCGCGCGCCAGCCCTGACGGATCGGCGCGCGATGAAAATCGAGAAAGAAACGGCAGAATGACACCTTTTGCAATCACCGGCGTCCAGATGTGGGTCAACGCGGTGCAGCCCAATATCGAGGGCATGTTGCAGCGCATTGATATCCTGATGGCACGGTTCCCCTGGACCCAGATGGTCCTGTTTTCGGAACTGGCCGCGTTCGGGCCGCTGTCGCGTCATGCGCTGCCGCTGACGAATGAGCATATCGAGCGCTTTCAGGCGGCGGCGAAACGCTACAATATCTGGCTTCTGCCGGGGTCGATGTTCGAAAAGACCCCCGAGGGCAAGATCTACAATACCGCGACGGTCATCAATCCGCAGGGCGAGATCGTGACCACCTATCGCAAGATGTTTCCGTTCCGCCCCTATGAAACCGGCGTGGAAGCCGGCACCGATTTCTGCGTCTTTGACGTGCCCGAGGTCGGGCGATTCGGATTGTCGATCTGCTACGATATCTGGTTCCCCGAAACCACGCGCCAGCTGACCAGTCAGGGCGTCGAGGTGCTGCTGCATCCGGTTCTGACGGGCACCACAGACCGCGATGCCGAACTGGCCATTGCGCGGGCTACGGCGGCGCAGTTCCAGTGCTATATCTTTGACGTGAACGGTCTGGGCTCGGGCGGCAATGGCCGCTCTTGCGTGGTTGATCCGTCGGCCCAGGTGCTGCACCAGTCGGCAGGTCAGGAGGATATGTTCCCGATCGAGATCGACCTGGATCAGGTCCGTCGCCAGCGCCTTCACGGCCTGAAGGGCCTTGGGCAGGTGCTGAAAAGTTTCCGCGACCGCTCGGTCGATTTTCCGGTCTATGACCGCGACAGCGGCACCGACAGCTATCTGCAGTCGCTGGGCCCGCTGGCCATGCCCAAGCAGGGCGGCGTCCTGCCGGGGGATCAGTCGTTCCGCGACACCTATATCGGCGGGCCGGAAGACCATGCCGCGCAACCGTCTTTCAAAGGAGCAGAGGAGGCTCTTGCACCTCAGGCGGTCAAGATCGCCGAATAAAGACATCCCTGCCGGTTGCCCGGTCCGGGCGATCGGCAGGGACTTAAATCGCGATCCGCATTACGGAACCGCGATCTCGAAATGGGAGGGGGGACCATGTCGAAAGAGTCGATGAGCGACTATTATTCAGCCGTGCAACTGCGCTCGGACCGCTGGAGCGCGCTGCGCGTGGCGTTGGAGCGATTGCACCGAGAAAGCGGAAAGGCCAGTTCCGCGAAACTCAAGACCCATATCGGCGAATTGTTCGACGCGCTGTCGCTGATCGAGCGATATTGGGCCTTTCCCGGCATCACGGCATTTGACTATATCCGCCGACAGTTCGAGCATGGGCATCTGGAGGATGTGTCCTTTCTGGTCCGTCGCGTGACACGGGCGCTGACCACAGGCGCATATCGCCGCCGTTCGATTCCGCTGGAACGCGATGCATCCGACAGCGAGGATCACGATGATGAGGCCATCCTGTCGCCAGAAGCGCGGGCCTTGTCCAAACATTACTTCGAAGTGCTGATCGTCGATAATGTCACCGAGCAGCAAGAGCGTTTCCTGAAGGATTCGATGCGCGCCATGCGCCGACCCGAGGATCCGTTCATCTACGAACCGGTTGTCGTCCCGTCGCTGGAAGATGCGCTGATCGGTGTGCTGTTCAACCACAATATTCAGGCGATCGTGGTCCGGCCCGGACTGTCGCTGGAATCCCATGCCGATCTTCCGATCCTCAAGCGCTATCTGGACCGGGCCGGCGGCGAGGACGCCATCGACGAAATCGCGCCCGAAAACTATGGCCCGGAACTGTGTCGGCTGGTGGCGCGGGTGCGGCCCGAACTGGATGCCTATCTGGTGACGGACCGGTCGGTCGAGGATATCGCCGGGCTGGATCTGGGGATCTGCCGCCGTGTCTTCTATAATCAGGAAGATTTCATGGAACTGCACCTGAATATCCTCAGGGGGGTTCAGGCGCGCTACAAAACGCCCTTCTTTACGGCGCTCAAGGAATACTCGAAACAGCCGACCGGCGTGTTCCATGCCATGCCGATCTCTCGCGGGAAGTCGATTTCGCGCTCGCACTGGATTCAGGATATGGGCGCCTTTTACGGGCCGAACATCTTTCTGGCCGAGACATCGGCGACGTCCGGGGGGCTGGACAGCCTGCTGGAACCGCACGGCCCGATCAAGGAAGCGCAAGAGCTTGCAGCCCGCGCCTTCGGATCGAAGCAGACCTTCTTTGCCACGAACGGCACCTCGACCTGCAACAAGATCGTGGTGCAGGCGTTGGTGCGACCGGGCGATATCGTTCTGGTGGACCGCGATTGCCACAAGTCGCACCATTACGGCATGGTGCTGGCGGGGGCGCAGGTGCGCTATCTCGACAGCTATCCGCTGAACGAATATTCGATGTACGGGGCTGTCCCGATCCGCGAAATCAAGCATCAACTGCTGAAACTGAAGGCGGCGGGCAAGCTGGATCAGGTGCGGATGCTGCTGCTGACCAACTGCACCTTTGACGGCGTCGTCTATAATGTCGAACGCGTGATGGAGGAATGCCTTGCCATCAAGCCGGACCTGATCTTCCTCTGGGATGAGGCATGGTTTGCATTTGCCCGTTTCGGCCCGACCTATCGTCACCGGACCGGGATGAGCGCGGCCAACAACCTGCGCGAACGCCTGCGCTCGCAAGCGCATGCCAAGGCCTATGAGAAGCAGCAGGCGAAGCTGAAGGATGCCGATGACGCGACCTTGCTGAAAACGCAGCTTCTGCCGCCGCCGGCCGCGCGGGTCAGGGTCTATACGACGCAATCGACCCACAAGACGCTGACCTCTTTGCGGCAGGGGTCGATGATCCATGTCAACGATCAGGACTTCAAGGGAGAGGTCGAGGCCAGCTTCCACGAAGCCTATATGACGCATACCTCGACCAGCCCGAATTACCAGATCATCGCATCGCTGGATGTCGGCCGCCGTCAGGTCGAGCTTGAGGGCTTCGAACTGGTGCAACGCCAGGTCGAGGCCGCCATGTCCATGCGCCGGGCGATTTCGACCCACCCCCTGCTGCGGAAATATTTCCGCGTGCTGACTGCCGGGGACATGATCCCGGCCGAATATCGTGCCTCGGGCGTCGAAAGCTATTACGATTCCGAACAGGGCTGGACCGACACCTGGGATTGTTGGGAAAAGGACGAATTTGTCCTTGACGCCACCCGCGTCACCCTGGCGGTCGGCGGCACCGGCTGGGATGGCGACACCTTCAAGACCCAGATCCTGATGGATAAATACGGCATCCAGATCAACAAGACCTCGCGCAACACCGTGCTGTTCATGACCAATATCGGCACCACGCGGTCCTCGGTCGCCTATCTGATCGAGGTTCTGGTCGAGATCGCGAAAGGTCTGGACGATCTGCTGGACGATGCCTCGCGGATGGAACGTCTGGCCTTCGACCGGCGCGTCAAGAACCTGATGCAGGATCTGCCGCCGCTGCCGGATTTCTCTCGTTTTCACGAAGCATTCTGTCTTGACCCGGAAACAGGCGAGGGCGACATCCGCGCGGCCTTTTTCCTGGCCTATGACGAAAACAATTGCGACTATATGGAACTGGATGGCGGGATCGAGGCGGCCATGGATGCCGGCCGAGAGGTGGTTTCAGCCTCTTTCATCATCCCCTATCCGCCGGGCTTTCCGATTTTGGTGCCCGGCCAGACTGTCAGCCGCGAAATCCTGGCCTTCATGCGTGCCCTGGATGTGAACGAAATACACGGTTACCGCGCAGAGCTTGGCCTGCGTGTCTTTACGGACGAAGCTCTGGTCGGACAGACCAGAAAACTTGCGACTGCAGCAGAATAGGGGAAGGACAGACGAACCATGCCGAAACTCAACAACATCTCGGAGATCCGCCGTTACTTCCACCGCAACGAAGAGCCGATCTATTTCGTCTCGGCGACGAATTTCAATCTGCTTGGCATCGATGAATGGTCGAAGAATTTCAAATATATCTGCTATCTGGATTGCTATGACGGCAAGCATCCGAACGTGTTCTGCCCGACCGAGCAGCCGCATTCCGAATTCCAGTCCATTGAAGATATCAACAATTACCTGCTGCAGCACAAAGAGGTGGTCGACCTTGTGAAGCGGCGCGGCGGCAAGCCCAAATTCGTCTTTCTGATGTTCGATGAGGAAACCGAACGGCTGGTCAAGGAACTGGGCGGCGAGGTCTGGTTCCCCAAGGCGAAGCTGCGGACGAAATGCGACAACAAGATCGAGACCGTGCGCATCGGCAACAAGGCGGGCGTGCCCTCGGTCCCGAACGTGCTGGCCGAGGTGAAATCCTATGAGGATCTGAGAAACACCTGCGAAAAGGCAGGGATCGGCCATGATCTGGTGTTGCAATCGGCCTTTGGTGACAGCGGGCACACTACGTTCTTCATCAAATCCGAAGCCGATTTCCGCAAGCACGAGCATGAGATCGTCGGCGAAGGCGAGATCAAGATCATGAAGCGGATCGACTGCCGCGGATCGGCCATCGAGGCCTGCGCGACCAGTCAGGGCACCATTGTCGGCCCGCTGATGACGGAACTGGTCGGCTTCAAGGAACTGACCCCCTATCGCGGCGGATGGTGCGGGAACGAGATCTTCGCGACCGCCTTTCCGCCCAAGGCGCGCCAGAAGGCCCGCGACCTGACCTTCAAATTCGGCGAGCAACTGCGCAAGCAAGGCTATCGCGGCTATTTCGAGCTGGATTTCCTGATCGACAAGAAGACCGGCGACCTGTGGCTGGGAGAGCTGAACCCGCGTATCACGGGCTGCAGTTCCATGACCAACCACGCGGCCTTCGCCCATGCCGATGCGCCGCTGTTCCTGTTCCATCTGCTGGAATTTTCCAAGGCGCAGTTCAAGCTGGACGTGGACGAATTGAACGCCCGCTGGGCCGATCCCAACATGATCGACAGTTGGTCCCAGATGGTGATCAAATATACCGAGGATAATGTCGATATCATCACCGAGGCGCCTCCGACCGGGATCTACAAGATGCGCGAGGATGGCAGCGTGGTCTTTGACCGCTTCGACTATCACCGCCGCGCGGTCGAAAGCGAAAGCGAGGCGTTTTTCCTGCGCATCCAGAAGCCGGGGGATTTCCGCTATGAGGGCGCCGATCTGGGGATTCTGGTGACGCGGGGACGGTCTATGACCAACGGTTTCAAGCTGAATGAGCGCGCAAAGCGCTGGATCCACGGCATCAAGTCGCAGTTCCAGGCCCGCCCCCTGCCCGAGGTGACGGCAGGACCAGAGCTGTCCGATCCGGCGTTCAAGATCCTGTAGCGACAGAATGCAGATTGCATGGCGAGCGATAAGCGAAACGACACCCGGTCCGATTTGGGCCGGGTTGTTTGCCCAATATTGGCCCGCCTATCGCCGCTGGTTCCTGTCCGAAGGTGCGGATGCACGGCCGACCTATCTTGAATGCCGGACGGCCCTGCAACAGCACATGCCAGAGATCATGCCGCTTTACGAGGCGCTGTGCGATCTGGCGGGCGGGGGCGATCTGTCGTCGCGATTTCTGTCCTTCTATCGACCTCCGCCCTATCTGTCGGGCTGCAGTCAGGCGATCTGGCCGGGGAAAGAGCCGGTCATCGTGCGCAATTACGACTATAACCCGCTGGCTTTCGATGCGATCTTCCTGAACACGGGCTGGCATGGCCGGCGGGTGATGGGCAGCTCGGACGGGTTGTGGGGGCTTGTCGACGGGATGAACGATGCCGGTCTTGCCGTGTCCTTGACCTTCGGCGGGCGCCGGATCGTTGGCGATGGGTTTGGCGTGCCGCTGATCCTGCGCTATGTGCTGCAGACCTGCGAGACGGCGGCAGAGGCATCCGATGTGCTGGCGCGCATTCCGACGCATATGAGCTATAACGTGACGGTGCTGGACCGAAAGCGCCGCTTCGCGACGGTCTATATGGCGCCGGACCGCCCGGCCATCGTGTCGCATAATGCCGTCGCGACCAATCATCAGGAACGGGTCGAGTGGGAGGCCCATGCCCGTATGACCGCCACGGTCGAGCGTGAGCGTTTCCTGCTGCAACGCCTGACCCTGCATGTCGAGCCCGAGGAAAAATTCATCGGCGCCTTTCTGAAACCGCCGATCTATTCGACCGCCTTCGATCGTGGCTTTGGCACGCTTTACACGGCGGTCTACAGGCCAAGAAAGGGCGAGGCGGAACTGCGCTGGCCGGGCGCGCGCTGGCCGATGCGCTTCAATGGTTTCGTCGATGAGACGCGCAGCATTCACGTGCCCGCGCCCGTCGCGCAGCAAAAACCGGCCTGACCCAGCGTCCGCCCGTCCGCAGTAGTCGCCGCCCGTCGCGGGGATCAGACCTCAGACAGGATGTGTTTCACGCCCTGATAGCCCGACAGGCCCCAAGGTCCCAGTTCCCGCCCGATCCCGCTTTGCTTGAAGCCGCCCCAGGCACTGTCGGGATAGACGATCTGCGGCGTGTTGATCCAGATCTGGCCCGCCTCGATCTGATCGGCAATCCCCTTGGCGCGGGCCCAGTCGCCGCTGACCACGGATCCGACAAGGCCAAAGATCGTGTCATTGGCCGCCGCGACCGCCTCGTCCTCGGACGCGACCGAGGTTGTCGCCAGCACCGGGCCAAAGATCTCATCACGCCACAAGACGTGATCTCTTGGGACATCGCGAAAGATCGTCGGTGCGATGAAATCCCCATGACGGTCGATCCTGTCGCCGCCGGTCAAAAGGCTCAGACCGTCGGATCTGGCCTCGGCGATGAAGGACAGGACCTTGCGGTATTGCGCATTCGTGGTCATCGGCCCCATCTCTGTCCCGTCTTCAAAGGGAGAGCCGATCTTCAGCGCATTTGTTCTGGCCACAAGCGCCTCGACCAGATCGGCTTCGATCGCACGATCGACGATCAGGCGCGAGGTCGCCGAACACATCTGACCGCTGTTGAAAAAGATGCCGCCCATGATGCAATCGATCGCCTGATCCAGATCGGCATCGGCGGTCACGATGATCGAGGATTTGCCGCCCAGTTCCAGCGACACCGGCAGACAGCGCGCCGAGACGGCCTCCATCACCCTGGCGCCGATCATGTTTGACCCGGTAAAGCTGATCTTGCGCAGTTCGGGCGCATGGGTCAGTGCAACGCCGACCTCTGCCGCGCCGGTCACGATATTCAGCACCCCGGCGGGCAGACCGATTTCCTCGGCGATCTCGCCATAGACCAGTTCGTTCAGCGGGGTCATCTCGCTGGTTTTCATCACCGCGGTGCAGCCCGCGGCCAGCGCGGGCGCGATCTTCCAGGCGCTGGTGACAAGCGGAAAGTTCCACGGAACGATCAGGCCGACCGGGCCGACCGGTTCATGCCGAACCAGCCCGAAATGCGCGCCGCCCATGTGATCGACGCGCGCATCCTGCCGCTCGTCCAGACCGTCGGCCAGACCGGCGTAATAGTCGAAGGTGGCGATGGCATCGTCGACGTCGATCTCTGCCTCGATGCGGGGTTTGCCGTTGTTGTGCATCTGAACGCGGACAAGATATGTCTTGCGGGCCTCCAGCCCGCGCGCAAAGCCGCGCAGATAGCGCGCGCGCCGGTCGCCGGGCAGTCGTTTCCAGCCCGGAAAGGCCATCGCCGCAGCCCGGGCCGCCTGCTGAACATCCCCGGCATTGCCCGGCACCAGCCGCGACAGGACAGCGCCGGTACTGGGGTCGATCACCTGTAAAGGATCGCTGCCCCGGCCATGCTGCCATTCCCCGCCAATGAAAACTGTCTTTTCGCGTTCAAGCAATGCATCGGCCATGATCGTCCCTTTCATCCTTTGCCCTACTATCCGGCATGGCAGGATGGGAAAGGATCACGAACGCCCCACGTGTTTCATCGACGGAAATCGACGCATCATAACCCGGCACCGCGCTCTGTCAGGCGTCAGGCGTGCCCCTTCATGCCGATCGATGCGCCTCAAGGATCGCCTGCCGGACCGTATGGACCCTGCGTTCGCGTGCGATATCTTCGCGGGCGGCCACGCTCATCGGCAGTTCATGGACATATCTGTCGGGCAGGATGGCGCGCAATTCGTCCTTCTCGACCCATTTCGCGGCAACATGGTCGGGCAGATAGCCGACATGCGTGCCCGCCAGCAGGAAATAGGCGACACCTTCCATGTAATGCGCTGTCACGGTGGTGACGGGCGGATGCGCGAAATGGATGGTCTGGGGCAGATCATAGGCACGCGACACCCAGTCGGATTGTTCAAGCACCAGCGGATCGACCCCGTCCGGCGCCAGGTCGAACAGCGGATGGCCCCGGCCGCAATAGATCTTGTGCCGTTCCCGGAACAGCTGTTCGTATTTAAGGCTGGGCATGACCGTGTTGAACCACCCCACAGCGATATCCGCCTCGCGTTTCATAAGGGCGACATCAATGCGCCCCGGGGCCATCTGCCGGATCTCGAAATGCAGAAAAGGATGTTCGGTCCGTAATGTCCTGAGCGCATCGGCCAGCCGAAATTCCGGATGCGACAGGATGTTGTCGATCAGATAGATGCGGATCACCCCGACCAGATCTTCCTGCGCGGCCTCGACCGTGCTGACAAACTCGCCAAGGTCACGCAATAGCTTGTAGGTCGAGGTCAGCACGATCTCTCCCTGATTGGTCAGCGCAAAGCCCGCGCGCCCGCGATCGCACAGACGAAAGCCAAGCCGGGTCTCCAGATTCGAGATCTGGGTGCTGATCGTCGAGGCCGCGACATTCAGCCGATCCTGCGCCGCGGCAAAGCCGCCGCTTTCGGCAACCGCCACGAAAACCCTCAAAAGATGGATATCCGCATCACGGACTTGCTTGAGCATTTTCGATACCGCTATTTTTTTCGATCTCAAGCCCCAATGCATCCATGGTTTTCCGATCTTGGCAAGGAATTTAAAAATGGGTCGAGGAGGCAGCCACCCCGCCGACCGCGATGTTCCGGTCGGCCCGGCACGCATGCATTTGAGCCGAAAGCGGGCAAAGGTATCGTTCGGACAAGGCGGCGGCGGACAGTTAGCGGAGGAGAGCGCAGGATGACGGACGACCCGAATTTCAACCAGCCGCTGGGCGGCAATCAGATGCCGCGCTTTGGCGGACCGGCCACGATGATGCGCCTGCCAAGCGCGCCCAATGCGGCCGGTCTGGACGCCTGTTTCGTGGGCATTCCCATGGATATCGGCGCCTCGAACCGGGCCGGTACGCGTCACGGCCCGCGTCAGATCCGTGATGAAAGCCGCATGATCCGGCCCTTCAACATGGCCACGGGCGCGGCCCCCTTCGCGCGGATGCAGGTCGCCGATATTGGCGATGTGCCGATCAACACCTTCGATCTAAAGAAATCCGTCGCCATCATCGAAGATTTCTATGACGAGCTTTTGTCGCATGACGCGATCCCGCTGACCCTGGGCGGCGATCATACGCTGAGCTGGCCGATCCTGAAGGCCATCGCGAAGAAGCACGGCCCGGTCGCGCTGATCCATGTCGATGCCCATTCCGATACCAATGAACACATGTTCGGCGAAACCGTCGCCCATGGCTGCCCCTTCCGCCGCGCCTGGGAAGATGGCTGCCTGCAGAACGACAAGGTGACGCAGATCGGGGTCCGGACGACCGGCTATGCGCCCGATGATTTTGACTGGGGCCGCTCCAAGGGCTGGCGCGTCGTTCAAGCCGAGGAATGCTGGTACAAGTCGCTGGCCCCGCTGATGGCCGAGATCCGCGAGCGTATCGGCGATGCGCCGGTCTATCTGACCTTCGATATCGACAGTCTCGATCCGGCCTTCGCCCCCGGCACCGGCACGGTCGAACCGGGCGGATTGTCGATCTGGCAAGCCTATGAAATCGTGCGCGGCTGTGCGGGTCTGAACCTTGTCGGCTGCGATCTGGTCGAGGTCTCTCCGCCCTACGATCCCAGCGGCAATACCGCCCTGATCGCCGCAAATCTTCTTTACGAGATGCTGTGCGTCCTGCCGGACCGGCGCGGCTGAAAGTACAGGAGGTTCAAGGTATGAACGACACCATCGTTTCGACAGCGCCGCGCAGCCTGTGGCTGAAATTCATCCTGCCCTCATTGCTGGGCGCTATCGTTTTTCTCTTTCCCGTCCCGAACGGGGAAAGCTTCACCATTCCTTTCGGCATCCTGATCGACTGGGTGAACGAGAATTTAAGCACGCTTGTCAGCGGATTGCTGATCGCCGTGACCGTATTGTCCGCCGCCCTGACGATTGCATTCTCGACCTTCCGGCTGGATGTGGGGTCTGCCTTCATCAAGAAGGTCTTCCGGGTATCCCCGACCTGGCTGATCCTGCGGGTTCTGGGCGCGGTGTTCTGCGTGCTTTACTTCACCGGGATCGGCCCCGAATTCATCACCTCGGGCGCGACGGGAGGAACCGTCGTCGGCTTTCTGATGAAGAACCTGCTGGCGCTGTTCTTCTTTGCCGCGCTGGCGCTGCCGCTGCTGACGGATTACGGCTTCATGGAATTCGTGGGCTCTTTCCTGTCGCGCGCCTTCAAGCGGCTGTTCCGGTTGCCGGGACGCTCGGCCATCGACGGGCTGGCCTCGTGGTTGGGCGCGGCGCCGGTGGGCGTCATGCTGACGGTGCAGCAATATGACATGGGCGTCTACAGCCGACGTCAGGCCGCCACTGTCGCCACGACCTTCTCGATCGTGTCCGTGCCGTTCTGTTATGTCATCGCCAAGGTCGTCGGCCTGCAGGACGTCTTTTTCAGCTATTACGGATCGGTCATGCTGATCGGCTTTGTCTGCGCGCTGATCCTGCCCCGCATTCCGCCGCTGACCTGGATTCCCGACAGCTATGCCCCCGGCGTGACGCCGCATGAAGACGACGTGCTGAAGCCGGGTGAAACGGCGATGCAGGCCGGAACCCGCATGGCGCTGGCCCGTGCGTCCGAGGCGCCCGGCTTCGCAGGATTTCTGAGCAAGGGTCTTCATAACCTGATCGGCATCTGGTTCGGCCTTGTCCCCGCGACACTGGCCATTGCAATGATGTCGCTGATCGTGGCCGAATACACGCCCTTGTTTACCTGGCTTTCGACCCCCTTCGTGCCAATTCTGGAATGGGCGGGCGTTGCCGATGCCCAGGCAGCCGCCCCCGGCATGATCATCGGTTTTGCCGACATGTATCTGCCGGCGCTGATCGGAGCCGATATCCCAAGCCAGGAAACCCGTTTCCTGATCGCCATCCTGTCGGTATCGCAGCTGATCTACATGTCCGAGGTGGGCGCATTGCTGCTGCGAGCCAATCTTGGGCTGCATCTGGGCCATCTGGTCATGATCTTCGTGATCCGCACCATCATCGCGACACCTCTTGCCATCCTTCTGGCCAAGCTTGTCTTCTGAGAACAGGGAAAGCACCATGACGTCAGCCACTTCACCACGCAAGATCCTTGTGCCGCTGGATTCCTCGTCAGAGCATAACCGCAGCCGGTTCTTCGATTTCGTCGAACAGCAGGCACTGTCGGGCGATGCCAGCATCGTGTTTCTGACCGTCGTGCCGGAACTGTTCATGTCCACCGTGACGGATCCCGAAGGCATGATCGAGACGATGATCAAACACGCAACGCACGAGCAGGCCGCGATGTTGTCACAGCGCTGGCCCGACCTGCCCAGCGACCAGCGCCTGGTCAGATATGGCCCTGTGGCCGGCACGATCATCGATACCGCCGAGGAAATCAGTGCTGATCTGATCGTGATGCGCGCGCGGCGCCCGGGCGTCGCGTCTTACGCCTTGGGCTCGGTCGCATCGCGGGTGGTCAATCACGCGCAGGCGTCGGTCCTTGTGATCCGCAATGATGGAGCGTCAGAATGACAACTCTGGGTGAGATCCTTCCACGCCTGCTTGAGGCGCATGGTTTCGACACGGTATTCGGCATTCCCGGCGTCCATACGGTCGAACTCTATCGCGGCATGCCCGACACCGCGCTGACCCATATCACGCCCCGCCACGAACAGGGCGCGGGCTTCATGGCCGACGGCTATGCCCGGGCCACGGGACGGCCCGCAGCCTGTTTCATCATCTCGGGGCCGGGCATGACCAATATCGCCACCGCCATGGGTCAGGCCTATGCGGATTCGGTGCCGATGCTGGTCATCTCCAGCGTTCTGAACAGAAACGAGCTTGGCCGTGGCGAGGGGCGCCTGCACGAGCTCAAGAACCAAAGCGCGCTGGTCGAGGGCGTGGCCGCCTTCAGCCATACCGTCATGTCGCGGGATGAGCTTCCCGCCGTGCTGGACCGCGCCGCCGCGGTGTTTCACGCGGCACGCCCGCGTCCCGTGCATATCGAATTGCCGCTGGATGTCATCGTGGCCCCGGCCGATCATCTGCTGCCTGACGCCCGCCCCCATCCCCTGCGCCCGTCCCCCTCATCCGAGGCTGTCATCCAGGTCGCCGATTGGCTCAGCGGTGCAGAGGCCCCGCTGGTCATTCTGGGCGGCGGCACGGCGGGCGCCGCCGATGAGGCGCAGCGCATGGTCGAGGCATTGGGCGCGCCGACCCTTCTGACGATCAATGCCAAGGGGGTGCTGCCACCACGCCATCCGCTGCTGGTCGGCACGCTTCTGCCGCAACAGCCGGTGCTGGATGCCTTGCGCGAGGCGGATGTGGTTCTGGCCATTGGCACCGAACTGGGCGAGACGGACACGTTGCTGTTTGGCGATCGACCGAAGATCGAGGGCATGCTGATCCGTGTCGATATCGAGGCCGAGCAGCTCAGCCGCAATGCGACTGCCGATCTGGGGATCGTGGCGGATGCCGGGAATTTCTGCGCCGCCCTGGCCGAAGAGGCCAACGCCGCACCCCGCAGCAACGGCGTGGACCGCGCCGCCCGGCTGAGAAAGGCCGCCTGGGGCTCCATCCCCGATGCCTATCAAATCCATGGCCGGATTTTTGATATGATCGCTGATCGCTGGCCAGACCTGATCGTTGCCGGGGATTCCACGCAGCCCGTCTATGGCGCCAATTTGACCTATGACGCACCGGGCCCTCGTGGCTGGTTCAACTCCTCGACCGGTTACGGCACGCTTGGCTACGGGCTGCCTGCCGCTATCGGCGCAAAGATCGCTTGCCCCGATCGTCCGGTCATCGGGTTGATCGGCGATGGTGGCTTGCAATTCTCGATCGCTGAACTGGCAACCGCGGTGGAATTGCGGCTGCCCTTGCCCATCCTGCTGTGGAACAATCGCGGCTATGGCGAGATCAAGACCTATATGCGCGACCGCCAGATCCCCGAAATCGGCGTCGACATCCTGACGCCCGATTTCCAGACCATCGCCCGCGGGTTCGGATGCCATGCCGTCCGTGTGGGTACGCCTGAGGAACTGATGAGCGCGCTGGAAAAATCCCTGTCCGCCGACCGCCCCACCCTCATTGAAATCGACGACGCCACCGCGCAGGGCTGGTCGCTGACGATGTAGAAACGTGCAGGTTGCAGGCCGCTCCTTGGCGCCCCGGTTCGGGCAATCCAGAAAATCCCATCAAGGACGAGGCGATGGTTGGTGGCTTTGCGTCTGTTCGGGGCGCGGAGGGCGAGGATGAAGCGCTCAAAGAACACACATCCCTCGTCCGACATAAGGTCTCGTGCCAAGCTGGTCTCCATCGCAGATGCCAGCTTGAAACACACCCTACACCCGGGTGAAATTCCTTGCGTCGAAACGACCTATCTCAGGTCCGAATGGAAAACCTGCTGAAAGCTAACAGCTAGATCCGCTCTGCCTCGACCACCCACATCGTGGCGGGCCATGACAGCGGCAGGTTCACGCCACGCGACATCAGGACGCCGCCGGACAGGGTGATGTCTCCGGTCTCAAGCGCCACCTTGCCGCGCGATTGCGGGGGGCGGTCCTCGGGGTTCAGCAGCCGCAGGCGATAGCGGGCGTCGGGGTCCAGCCCGGTCAGTCGCTGCGCGATGGGCAGCGATTGCACCGAGGTCGCGTGGCGTCCGGCAAACAGCACAAAGCGGCTGCCATCGGCGGCGATCTGAATTTCCGATGTGACCGAGGGATCGGCGCTGTCCAGCGGGATCGTATCGCCCGCCATGCGCCAGTCGCGGGTGTCCTTCCACCAGCGGGTCACGCGGGTGAGGATTTCGGCCTCTTCTGCGGTCAGGTCGCGGGGATCCATCTCGAACCCCATATGGCGCTGCGCGGCGACCCATGCACGGAAGGACATCGGCAGAATGCGACCCGAGGTGTGGCTTTTATATGCGCCGACATGGCTGCCGGTCACTGCGGGCGGGATGAAGAGGGCCGCATCATGCTGGATGCGCAGCCGCTCGATGGCGTCGTTGGAATCAGACAGCCAGACCCGATGCGTGTGCGCCAGAACACCCATGTCGATCCGTCCCCCACCCGAGGCGCAGCTTTCGATCTCGACCGCCGGATGGGCGGCCCGCAAGCGGTCCAGCAGCGCATACAGACCGTCCGCCTGCGCCGCATCCGTGATCGGCAGCAGGCGATTGTGGTCCCATTTCAGATAGTCGATCCCATGCGCGCGCAGCAGGGCATCCAGCGCGTCGAACAGGTAATCGCGCACGTCCGGCCGGGCAATGTCCAGCAGGTATTGGTTGCGTCCCGTCAGTTGATCGTCAGGGCCCAGCAGCCAGTTGGGATGAGCGCGGAACAGATCGCTGTCGCGGTTGACCATCTCGGGCTCGACCCAGAGGCCGAAACTCATGCCGAGGGCCTGCACCTTGTCGATCAGCGGCGTCAGACCCTGGGGCCATTTCCGCCGGTCGATGGTCCAGTCGCCCAGCGAGGTGGTGTCGTCGTCGCGCTTGCCGAACCAGCCATCGTCCAGCACAAAGCGTTCGGCGCCAAGCTGAGCGGCGCGTTCGGCGATCTGTGACAGCGTATCGAGGGAATGGTCGAAATAGGTCGCCTCCCAGCAGTTATAATGCACCGGGCGGGGGCGCGTGGGATTGGGCCATGTGACGACATGATCGCGGATATGGCGCTGATAGGCACGGGCAATTCCCGCCTCTCCGGTCGTGGATACGGCCAGAACCAGATCGCCCGAATGAAACAGCGTGCCCGGGCGTTCGGAATCCCAGGCCTTTCCCATCTGCAACTGACGGCGCCCGTCCGGCAGCGCCTCGGCCACGAAGCGATGTCCGCCTGACCAGGCAAGCTGCAGGGCGTGAACCTCGCCACCCGTCTTGCCGGCGCCTCGCACGGGGATAAGCGCGACCGGCGGGTGTTCGTGCCCCGAGCGACCGCTGCGCGATTCGCGCAGGCGGATCCCATATGACCAGGGCGTGATCTGACGCTGATATTCGCGCAGCCATGTGCCGTGCCAGTCGTGGATCTCATCGGACAGCTGCGGCGCGGGCAGCACGGGCGCGGCAAGCCAGTGACAGAGGATCGCAGTCTCAGCCCGCAGCGAGGACGAGGCCGTAATCACGTCGCCCTCGCCCCGGAAACGCGCCGTGTAGGTCAGGCCCAGATCCGGGTCGGCAAAGCGCAGCGCCAGACCGTCACCCGCCACCGTCCCCTGAAAGCGAAAGCGCGGCAAAAGCGGGCCATCTGCACCGGACAGGGCCAATCCCGGCTGGCCATGGAACGAGGCCGAGGCTTCGGGGCAGATCGACAGCGGGGCAATGGCATCCAGCATGCCGCCGGTCATGTCGATCTCATGCGACGCGGACAGCATCTGCAGATCTTCATCGGCAGGTAAAGCGACGCCCCAATAGATCGCTTCGGCCATCCTGTCGTCGCGAATACGCAGGATCAGCGTTTGCGCGGATGTATCGATACGGTGAAAATTCGTCGTCATGTGGCGGCTTTCAAGGATATTGGGTCACGAGGGCAAGGTTTTGCGGGGCGCGTGGGGGAGGTGTTCACGCGCCCCGCGATCCGTCGGCGCCATCAACGGCAGCGATTGCCGTCGGCGTCGAACAGATAGGCGCGGGCGGGGTCGAAACAGGCCGTGATCGGATGGCCGCCAGGGCGGACGTCACGGGCATCTCCAAGCTTCATGATGATGCGGGTGTCACCGTCATCATGGGCATAGACATAGGATTCACCGCCAAGATGTTCGACAATATCGGTCGTCAGCTGAATTTTCGCCGGACCGTCCTGCAGCAGGTGTTCGGGCCGGATCCCCACCGTGACCTTCTGGCCGACCGTCAATCCGCCTTGCGGCAGTCGGAACGGGATCGGCTGCGATGCAACGCTGTCCAGGGTGATCCGGGCAATCTCGCCCGCGACTTCGACCACCGTTGCAGGCAGGAAATTCATCTTGGGGCTGCCGATGAAACCGGCGATGAAGATATTGTCGGGATCGTCATAGAGATCCAGCGGCGCGCCGACCTGTTCGACCCGTCCCGCGCGCAGGACGACGATCTTGTCGGCCAGGGTCATCGCCTCGACCTGATCATGGGTCACATAGATGATGGTCGCGCCCAGTTCCTTGTGCAGCCGCGCGATTTCCACCCGCATGTTCACGCGCAATTCGGCATCGAGGTTCGACAGAGGCTCGTCGAACAGGAACACCTCGGGCTTGCGGACGATGGCGCGGCCGATGGCCACGCGCTGGCGCTGGCCGCCGGACAGGGCCTTGGGCTTGCGATCCAGCAGATGGTCCAGTTGCAGAACTCTGGCGGCATCATTCACGCGGCGCTGGATCTCGGCCTTGGGCGTCTTGTCGAAGCGCAGGCCGAAGCCCATGTTCTCGCGCACGCTGAGATGCGGGTACAGCGCATAGCTTTGGAACACCATCGCCACGCCGCGTTTCGAGGGATCGACATCGTTCATCGGTGTTCCGCCGATATCCAGCGTCCCGTCAGAGATATCCTCCAGCCCCGCGACCATCCGCAAAAGCGTGGACTTGCCGCAGCCCGAAGGCCCGACGAAAACGCAGAACTCCCCCGGCTCGACGGTCAGATTGACGTCATGGATGACATGTACGTCGCCATAGATCTTGTTCACATCGGTAAGTTCGAGACCAGACATTCGGTTGTCCTCCCTAAGAAAGCGGTCGGCGAGGCGCGACGGGGCGCGCCCCGCAGCAAAGGCGTCAGAACAGCGAATTCACCTCGTCATTCGCCTGCTGCAGGATCTCTGCCGGGTCGCCATCGCCCAGCATCACGCGGTCAAAGGCCGCGCGGATGATGGCGTCGATCTCGTTGCCGTAATCGGTGATCGGAAAGGCAAAGGTGGTTTCGGGCGTGGCGACCGCGGTAAAGGCCGACACGTCGATCCCGCGCGCCTCATAGGCGGCGACGGTCTTGTCGACCTGATCGGCCTGCGCCGGAAAGACCACGCCAGCCTCGGCCACGATCGACTGGCATTCGTCCGAGCCAAGAAACTGCACCCATTTCCACGACGCGTCCGGCACATCGCTGCCCGTCCAGATGGAATCGGCCAGCCCGTTGAACATCGACTTGCGGCCCTTTGGGCCCGCCGGCACGGGCGCGAAGGCGATCGAGGGCTTGGTCTGGTTGTATTGCCCGATCAGCCAGGAGCCGACGACCGTCATCGCCCCCTTGTCCGAGAACATCAGCGTTTCCGCCCCCAGCTTGCCGGTCTGTTCCTGCATCGGCATGAAATGATGCTTGCGGCCCAGATCGCGCAGCCAGCCAAGCGTGGCGGCCAGACGCGGATCGTCAAAGCGGTATTCGGTGGCCCAGGGCGCGTCGATGAATTGCCAGCCGGTGCTGGCGGCCAGATAGCTCCATTCCGTTTCGCCGCCGGGGCTCAGCGGATTGATGACAAGGCCGAAGGTCTCGACCGAATTGCCGTCAAAGCCGTCCTGATCGCCATGCACGCCATTGCTGTCGACGGTCAGCCTGGCAATGACCTGCTGAAAGCTGCCACCATCCTCGGGGTTCCAGCTCAGATCCGCCAGATCCTCCATGCTCAGGCCCGCGGCCTGCAGCTTTTCGGTATCCACGCCAAGCGCAACGGTCGCCCAGTCCTTGGGCAGGCCGTAAACGGCGCCATCACGCGACCAGTTGTCCAGCAGACCGGGCAGATAGCCCGAAGTGTCATAGGATGCCTCGGCGATCAGCGGGGCGAGATCGGTGATGACCTGATTGGCCGACATTTCCGGCAAGCGCGTCACGTGGTTCACGAATACGTCCGGCGCATCGCCCGAAATCATCGCGGTGGTCAGCGCGGTCCAGTACTGGTCCCAGCCATTCTGCGTGATCTCGATCCTGATATCGGGGTTCACAGCCTCGAAGGCTGCGGCGCATTGCTGGTAAACGGGGGCCTGCTGGCCGTCCCACATCCAGTATTGCACGGTGTCCTGCGCCGAGGCGGCCACCGGCACAAGCGCGGTTCCGGTCAGCAGGGCAAGCATGGTCAGTTTCATCACTCTCTCTCCCATCAAGATGTCTCAGGTCACTTCATGCCGCTTGTTTGCAGCGATTCCACGATGCGGCGGCCAAAGAAGATCAGCAGGAACAGGACGGGGATGATCGACAGCATCACCGCCGCCATCAGGCCGGTCCAGTCGGGCTGGCCCTGCCCCGCCTGGCTTTGGAAATTGGCCAGCGCAACGGCCATCACCTGCACGCTTTCGCCCTGGCCGACGAGGAAGGGCCAGAAAAAGTCATTCCATGCCTGAATGGACAGCAGGATCGCCAGCGTCGCCATCGGCCCGCGCTGCAGCGGCAGCGCGATGTGCCAATAGACCTGGAACCAGTTCAGCCCATCCAGCCGGGCGGCCTCCTCCAGTTCTTTCGGGGTGGTCAGAAAGAACTGGCGCAGGAAAAACACGGCGAAGGGCAGCATTAGGATGCTGGGTGCGACCATCCCGGCGAAGGTGTTCAGCAAGCCCAACTGACGCACCAGCACGAAATTCGGGATGAACAGCACGATCGAAGGGATCATGGTCGCCGCGATGATCATGTAGAACAGCGTATCGCGACCGGGAAAGCGCAGCCGGGCAAAGGCATAGGCGGCCAGCGAGGAAAAGAACAACTGCCCCGTCACCAGCAGGCCGGTATAGATGACGCTGTTGCGCAACGCGATCATGAAGTTGATCGGCTGACCGCTGTTTGCCGGCGGCTCGACGCTGCTGGGCAGCCCCAGAACGCGGGGGAAATTGCCGAAGGTCAGGCGATCCAGCCACAGCCGGTCGGCACTGGCAAAGACATCCGAAGGGAAGGTAATGGCGGTCTTGAAGGCCATCCAGATCGGCAGCAGCGAGGCGATGCAGATCATTGCCAGAACGGCATATCCGATGGCCTTGTTCAGGGTCATGGTTCTCAGCATGGCGCGTCTCCTTACCCGAGGTCCGACTGGTCGCCGCGCAGCAGTTTCATCTGCAGCAACGTCACCAGAATGAGGATGACGAACAGCACCATCGACATCGCCGAGGCATAGCCCATACGGCTGAATTTGAAGGCGTTTTCATAGATGTACCAAAGCACCGCGCGGGTTGATCCGGCAGGCCCGCCCTGCGTCGTCACGGCGATCACGTCAAAGACCTGAAACGAGCCGACAACGCTGGTGACCAGCACGAAGACAAGCACCGGGCGCAGCAGCGGCATGGTGATCAGCCGAAACATCGCGAATTCCGATGCACCATCCAGCCGCGCGGCCTCGTAGAGGTCCTTTGGAATGGATTGCAGCCCGGCATAGAACAGCAGCGCGGTAAAGCCGACATGCCGCCAGATCGAAATGGCCGCAACCGACACCAGCGCCTGATCGGGCGAACTGAGAAAGGCCTGCTGACCGATGCCGATCATCGACAGGAAGCTGTTGGTAATCCCGATCAGCGGATCCAGCATCAGCAACCAGACAAGGCCCGCGACCACGTTGGAAATCAGATAGGGCGCGATGATCACGGCCCGAAATGTCACCGATTTCGCCAGCCGGTCGGCCAGTACGGCGATCAGCAGGCCAAGCGCAGTCTGAACGGGAATATTGTAAAGCACGTAAAGCAGCGTGATCCACATCGAGTCCCAGAACTGTCCGTCACCCCACAGCTTCGTGTAATTTTCAAGCGCGACCCATTTCGCCGGACGCATCAGGTTCCAGTTGGTCATGCTGATCTGCGCGGCGCGAATGGTTGGCAGCACGTAAAACAGGACCAGCCCGATCAATGCCGGCAGGATGAAGAGATAGCCGACAACGGCCTCTTTGCGCCGCAAGGCGCTGCGGCGTGTCGGCGTCTTTGCGTTTCGCGGCGACGAGTCGGCTCTTCCACTCATGATTCCCCCTCCTGTTTCCCATGCCGCGAATGGCCAGAGGCGACTCGGCGGCATACTAACACGTGTTAGTAATGCGAAAACAGTCGCGATAAGTCAATTCAAATATTTGACTAACACGTGTTCTCTTGGTAAATGCCGCATATGAAAGAGAAATCGGTTACCAGCCATGACGTCGCTAAGCTGGCCGGCGTTTCCCGCTCGACCGTATCGCATGTGCTGAACGGCTCGAACGCGGTCAGCCTCAGCGATGAGACCAAGGAAAAGGTGCGCAAAGCGGCGCGTGTCCTTGGCTATCGGCCAAATTCCGCGGCGCTGATGCTGAAGAAAGGGACGACGGATACGGTGGGGCTGCTGATCACCGACCGGGATTCGCTGCGCGTCGATGGTTTTATCCCGATGTTGCACTACGCCATCGCGGACGTGCTGCGCCGCGAAGGTTACAGCCTTCTGCTGGAAACATTCGAACGGCGCGAGGGCGTGAACCCCTATAACGATCTGGTGGTTTCACGGCGCATCGACGGGTTGCTGGTTCTCAGTCCGCATCACGGTGACGCGGATCTGCGCAATCTCATTGAAAGCGGCTTTCCCGTGGTGATGATCGGATCAATCGGACACCCCGATGAGGTCTGCGTTTTCTCGGAAACTGCGGAGAGCATTGACGCCAGCGTGGCGCATGTCGTGGGCCTGGGGCATCGCCGTATCGGCTGCATTCCCTTCGCCCCCATCGAGTTCGCCGCCGCCGAGGCCCGCCTGACCCAGCTGAAAAGCGCGCTTGCTGCACACGAAATTGCGCTGAACCCGCGCGCGATCATCCACGCGGATTACAGCGCCGAAAGCGGTTACGCCGCCACCATTTCCCTGATGGAGGATAATCCTGACCTGACCGCAATCTTTGCCGGGAATGACACGATTGCGCTTGGTGTGATCGGCGCGCTGAACAGCCTCGGGCTTTCGGTGCCCGATGACGTCTCGGTCGTCGGTTTCGACGACCTGCCTTTCGCGGCATATATCGCCCCCCCACTGACCACCGTGCGCAACGATGCAGGCGCTCAGGGCAGGATCGCCGCA
This sequence comes from Paracoccus fistulariae, assembly GCF_028553785.1. Lineage (NCBI taxonomy): Bacteria > Pseudomonadati > Pseudomonadota > Alphaproteobacteria > Rhodobacterales > Paracoccaceae > Paracoccus > Paracoccus fistulariae. The sequence goes on along the minus strand of NZ_CP067136.1, from coordinate 3,267,311 downwards.
GAATTGTTGGTGCAGCGCCTCAAGGGACTGCCGATCCAAGAGCCCAGGGTGAGGATTTTCCCCGAATTTGTCGAACGGGCCTCTTGCATGAGTCTGTAAACGCTTTGCAGAATTTCTGATACAAACTGAATGGCGGGAGGGAGATCGGCAGTGATCCAAGCGCCAGCAGAGCCGATGAACGGCAATCCTGTCGCAAAGGGTAAAGCGCTCTGAAGGGCGAACCAAAATATCACCTGTCGACTATGACCCGGACGATTCTGGCCATAGGATAACAGGGCGCATGGCAGTTACTATAACTTTTTCTTATCGTCTTTTATAGAATTACCGATTTTGTTTTATTCCTAGCTATTGCTATGTGCTTGTCATCAGCGGGCGTAAGATGAGATGGCCCTGCCCCCCGCGAGAATGCGGACCGCCCGCACGCCACGAATATCGCAGCATCCAATCGGAGGATCACATGGACGGAAACCGGACCCCTGCAGGCAAATGCCCTGTCATGCATGGCGGCAATACTTCCAACAACGAATCGGTCACCAGCTGGTGGCCGAACGCGCTGAACCTGGACATCCTGGCCCAGCATGACAGCAAGACGAATCCGATGCGCCCGGATTTCAACTATCGCGAAGAGCTGAAATCGCTGGATATCGAGGCGCTGAAGGCCGATGTTCGCGCGCTGATGACCGACAGCAAAGAGTGGTGGCCTGCCGATTACGGGCATTACGGCCCGATGATGGTGCGCGTTTCCTGGCACGCTGCCGGTTCCTATCGCCTGGCCGATGGCCGCGGCGGTGGCGCGACCGGCAACCAGCGTTTCGCGCCGCTGAACAGCTGGCCCGACAACTCGGGCACGGATAAGGGCCGCCGCCTGCTGTGGCCGATCAAGAAGAAATACGGCAACAAGATTTCCTGGGCCGACCTGATCATTCTGGCGGGCACCATCGGTTATGAGACCATGGGGCTGAAGACCTTTGGCTTCTCCTTCGGTCGTGAAGACATCTGGCACCCTGAAAAAGACGTCTATTGGGGCGCCGAGAAGGAATGGCTTGCGCCCTCGGATGCGCGTTACGACGATGTGTCGCAGCCCGAGACGATGGAAAACCCGCTGGCCGCTGTTCAGATGGGCCTGATCTATGTGAACCCCGAAGGCGTGAACGGTGTCCCCGATCCGCAAAGGACGGCCGATCAGGTGCGCGAGACCTTCAAGCGCATGGCGATGGATGACGAAGAAACCGCCGCGCTGACCGCCGGTGGTCACACCGTCGGCAAATGCCACGGCAACGGCAATCCCGACGATCTGGGTGCCGAACCCGAGGCTGCGGGCCTTGAGGATCAGGGCCTGGGCTGGCTGAACAAGAAAACCCGTGGCATTGGCCGCGATCAGGTCGTCGGCGGACCGGAAGGGGCCTGGACCTCGAATCCGATCGTCTTTGATGACGGCTTCTTCAGCATGCTTCTGGACCATGAATGGGAACTGACCAAAAGCCCCGCCGGTGCAAACCAGTGGAAGCCGGTCAATATCGCGGAAGAGGACATGCCGCCGGATGTCGAGGATCCCTCGATCCGGACCATGCCGCTGATGACGGATGCCGATATGGCGATGAAGGTCGATCCGATCTATCGCAGCTATATGGAAAAATTCCGCGCCGATCCGGAATATTTCCGCGACACCTTTGCCCGCGCCTGGTTCAAGCTGACCCACCGCGATCTGGGCCCGAAAGACAATTATTTCGGTCCCGACGTCCCGCAGGAAGATCTGATCTGGCAGGATCCGATCCCCGCAGGTTCGACCGGCTACGATGTCGAGGCCGCCAAGGCACGCATCGCCGAAAGCGGGCTGTCGGTTGCCGATATGGTCGCGACCGCCTGGGACAGCGCCCGGACCTTCCGTGGCTCGGACAAGCGAGGCGGCGCGAATGGCGCGCGCATCCGTCTGGCCCCGCAGAAGGATTGGGAAGGCAATGAGCCCCAGCGTCTGGCCCGTGTCCTGTCCGTGCTGGAGCCGATCGCCGCCGAAACCGGCGCGAGCGTGGCCGACATCATCGTGCTGGCAGGCAATGTCGGGATCGAGCAGGCCGCGAAAGCTGCTGGTCTGGATCTGACCGTGCCCTTTGCCCCAGGTCGCGGCGACGCCACTGCCGAACAGACCGATGCCGAATCCTTCGATCCGATGGAGCCTCTGGCAGATGGCTTCCGCAACTGGGAGAAAAAGGAATATGTCGTCTCGCCCGAAGAGATGATGCTGGACCGCGCCCAGTTGCTGGGTCTGACCGCGCCGGAAATGACGGTGCTGGTCGGTGGCCTGCGCGTCATCGGCGCGAATTACGGCGGCAGCAAGCATGGGGTCCTGACCGATCGCGAAGGCACGCTGACGAATGATTTCTTCGTCAACCTGACCGATATGGCCAATAGCTGGGTGCCCACCGGGCGCAACAGCTATGAGTTGCGCGACCGCGCCACGGGGGCCACGAAATGGACCGCCACGCGGGCCGATCTGGTCTTCGGGTCGAACTCGATCCTGCGCGCCTATGCCGAGGTCTATGCCCAGGACGATAACCGGGAAAAGTTCGCCCGTGATTTCGTCGCTGCCTGGACCAAGGTGATGAACGCGGATCGTTACGATCTGGCCTGATCGGGCATTCCCTGAACAAACCAGCCGCGCGGCCCGATGGGTCGCGCGGCTTTTTCATGACCCTGCCCGCCCGCATCGTGGCAAAGCCGACTGGCGCGGCGGGTATTCCCGCCACCCCCGTTGCGAAGCCCAGCCGGACCGCCTATATTCAAACCGTTCGGCGCAAGCCGGGCTATGGACATAAACGCGCATGTAATAAGCGGATCGGACCCGGGGGCGGTACCCGGCGGCTCCACCAAATCGCCTTCGTTGGGGGATCATGGGGCCGAAACAGGATCGACGAACGTCTAAAGATGTTTGCTTTGTCTCGGTGAGCTACCACCGTCATCGGTGCAAATTGTACAGTTGCCAACGACAACCGTGCTCCGGTCGCTCTGGCTGCGTAAGCAGCTCGGGTAACCGAAACCTAACTCCTTGCGCCTAGCAGCGTAAGGCGGGGCCCGCAGGAGCCTTGCAACAGAATCCTGCACCTTCCCCACCTCAGACGCGACAAAAGCGCGCGATCCGCCTGACCGGAATTGCTTTCTTCATCCGGCGGAAAACAGCCCCCTTTTTTATCTCGGCGCATATCCCTATGGTGGTGGCAACTACGAGGGGTAGACGCGATGGCACGGTCTGAAATCGACTATGGCAGGATGATGCATCGTGCGATGCAAGGTCTGATTGCAGATGTTCTGGAAGAGGTCGCGGCACATGGCCTGCCCGGCGAGCACCACTTTTTCATCACCTTCGACACCCGCGAAGACGGGGTCGAAATGGCCGATTGGCTGCGCGAACGCTATCCCGAGGAAATGACCATCGTCATCCAGCACTGGTTCGACAATCTGTCGGTCGATGAGGATGGTTTTACCATCACGCTGAATTTCGGCAATTCGCCCGAGCCCATGCGCATCCCCTTTGACTCGCTGCGCACCTTTGTCGACCCTTCCGTCGAATTCGGCCTGCGCTTTGAAACGCAGGACAGCGACGAAGACGAGGATGACGAGACCGAAGAATTCGGTGACGAGGCCCAGGAAGAAGACGGCCCCGGCGATGAACCCAAGGGCGGCGGAGAGGTCGTCAGCCTGGACAAGTGGCGCAAGTGATCCCTGCGCCTTAGCGCGTGACCATGCGGTACAGGATCGGGCGCGCAGCCACCCGGTTGGCCGCGAAATTCGCCAGTACGAAGCTGCGGAAAGAGCGCCGGAAGATCAGCGCGGGCAGGATATCACGCAGCCTGTCCCATCTGCAGTGATTGACGATCGACAGCCCCTCTATCGGCGTGATCGGCTGCAGTACGGTTGAGTTATCCAGATGGGTCACATCCTGAAACCACCCCGCCGTATGTTCCCAGACCGCCAGATTCTGCGCCACGTCCTGCGCCGCGAACCAGTTGAACAGGAAAACGCCCGGACGGCTGTGATCCACCGGCCCGATGCGGCGGACGTTTCGCGCCTGAAAGATCACGGCGCGGCTGCCTGCCTGATCGCGCATCGCCTGAAAGGCATCGCTGGCCTCGATCCGGGCGGCGGCTTCGACATCATGGCACCAGATCAGCAGCACCAGATCGAATGTCACCCGACCGATCCCCGGCAGATGACCGCGCCCGGGCGGGGTCAGGATCGATTTGAACAGCACGACCTCTGCCGCGCCGGGCATGGCACGCAACCTGTCGGCCAGCGCATTCAGACCGGCGGTCAGGGTCCTGTAATGCCGGGCGCGCCGAAACCGCGGGGCATTGCTGTCAAAGGCCAGAACCAGCGCCTGACGGGGATCGGGCTCTGACAAAGTCACGTGACGATATCGCCCGGATGGTCCAACAATGGTAAGAGACGCCATGGGGAGACTCCAATAAGTGCAAAATACACATATTGCTAATAGCACATGAATGCAAACTTTGATTTCCGCGCGGCGCTGCCACATTGGATCAACCGGGCCGCGCAGGCCTTGCGGGCCGAGGCGACGTCGCGCCTGCAGCAACAGGGGCTGATGCTGACCGCCGAAGAATGGTCGCTGATGATGATCCTGTGGCAGGACGGACCCCAGACCATGACGGCGCTTGCCCGGCTGACCAGCCGGGATCGGACCACCGTCACCCGCCTTATCGACCGGCTGACCCGCAAGGAGCTGGTCGATCGGCATGCCAGAGCCGACGACCGGCGCGTGGTACAGATTGCGGCGACCGAGAAGGGGCAGGAGCTGCGCGATCCGGTGACGCGGATCATCGGCGGGGTCATCAGGGATACCTGCGGCGATCTTGATCCCGCCGAATATGAAACGACGCTTTTGGTGCTGCAGAGGATGACCGCGCGGCTTGAGGGGGACGTTCCCCAGACCTAAAGCTTTTCAGGTTAAGGTTGAGGCAGTCTCGCTTCGCGTTGAGCGTCTGCCCGGGTGGGCGCGGAACGCGCCCGCCGTGGGGCGGGCGGACGCGTGCCTGCCGCTGGCGCGACAGGCAGGCTGAGCGGATATGTATCAACCTAAACCCGAAACGCTCTAACAATCGGCGCCCGCCAAGCCGCTTGCCTTTGTCTTGGCGCCATGCCCTTCTGCCGGTAAGGATCAGCACGAGGATAAGGAGCGCGTTACATGTCTGTCTTTTCCGGGCTTTCGGCCTTTCCCCCTACCCTCTCGGATCCCGACGGCGGACTGATCGAGGCTGATTTCACGCGCCTGCTGACGGATCTGACCGAGGCGCGGAGCGATCAGATCACGCTCGATTCGATCTGCCTTCTGGGCAGCACCGGCAGCTATCCCTATCTGTCGCTGGCTCAGCGTAGGCGCGTGCTGGAAACCGGGCGCGATGTCGTGGCGGGGCGTTTGCCGCTGATCGTCGGCATCGGCGCCCTGCGCACCGATCACGCGCAGGATCTGGCCTGTCACGCGGCCGCGAACGGGGCGGACGGGCTGCTTCTGGCGCCGGTCTCTTACACGCCGCTGACCGAAGAAGAGGTCTATCAGCATTATGCCACTGTTGCCTCGGCCACAGACCTGCCGCTGTGCATCTATAATAACCCCTCGACCACGAATTTTACCTTCTCGGTCAAGCTCTTGCAGCGTCTGGCGCAGATCCCGACCATTCACGCGGTCAAGATGCCCCTGCCCGCGGATGGAGACTTCGCAGGCGAGATCGCGGCATTGCGCGATGCCACGCCAGACGGTTTCGTGATCGGCTATAGCGGCGACTGGCTGTGCCCGGACGCGCTTCTGGCCGGGGCTGACAGCTGGTTCAGCGTCATTGCCGGGCTGCTGCCCCTGCCCGCGCTGAAGTTGACGCAGGCTGCCAGACAGGGCGACAGGGCCGAGGTCGCACGCCTTCAACAGGTCATGGCCCCGCTTTGGGCGCTGTTTCGCGAATATGGCAGCCTGCGGGTGATCTATTCGCTGGCGCATCTGATGTCGGTGACGCAGGCGCAGCCGCCACGGCCGGTTCTGCCGCTGCCCGACAGCCAGCTGGACCGCCTGCGCGCAGCATTGGACAGCCTGCAAGGCGCATAAATACCGATGTTGGCGTTAGCATACTTTGGTATACGAATTGCGGACGGGGCGCACAGCCGCTAAAAACTGCGCGAAACCGTGAGGAGCACGCGATGACCAACACCCGCACCGAAACCGACAGCTTCGGCCCGCTAGAGGTTGACGCCTCGAAATACTGGGGCGCGCAGACGCAGCGTTCGATCCTGAACTTCCCGATCGGCTGGGAACATCAGCCGGTGCCGATCATCCGTGCGCTTGGGGCGATCAAGCTGGCGGCGGCGCGGATCAATCACCGGGACGGCAAGCTGGGCGACGATGTCGCCAAGGCGATGGAACAGGCCGCCACCGAGGTGTTCGAAGGCAAGTTTGACGACAATTTCCCGCTGGTCGTCTGGCAGACCGGCTCGGGCACGCAGTCCAATATGAACGCGAATGAGGTCATCTCGAACCGCGCCATCCAGATTCTGGGCGGCGAATTGGGCAGCAAGACCCCGGTCCATCCCAATGACCACGTGAATATGGGGCAGTCCTCGAACGACACCTTCCCGACCGCGATGCATATCGGCATCGCCATGCAGGCCCGCGATGTGCTGATCCCGGGGCTGGAAAAGCTGCAAAAGGCGCTGGCCGCGAAGTCGGAAGAGTTCAAGGACATCATCAAGATCGGCCGCACCCATACGCAGGATGCGACGCCGCTGACGCTTGGCCAGGAATTCGGCGGCTATGCCTATCAGGTCGAAAAGGGCATCGAGCGGGTGAAGCTGGCCCTTGGCGATATCTACGAACTGGCGCAGGGCGGAACCGCCGTGGGCACCGGGCTGAACACGCGCAAGGGCTGGGATACCGACATCGCGGCCGAAATCGCCCGGATCACCGATCTGCCCTTCGTCACCGCGCCGAACAAATTCGAGGCGCTGGCCGCCCATGATGCCATGGTCTTCTTCTCGGGCGCGCTGAAAACGGTCGCGGCCTCGCTGTTCAAGATCGCCAATGACATGCGCCTGCTGGGATCCGGCCCGCGCTCGGGTCTGGGCGAGTTGATCCTGCCGGAAAACGAGCCCGGCTCCTCGATCATGCCGGGCAAGGTGAACCCGACCCAGGCCGAGGCGCTGACCATGGTTTGCGCGCATGTCATGGGCAATGACGCCGCCGTGACCTTTGCGGGCTCGCAGGGTCATTTCGAACTGAACGTCTATAACCCTATGATGTCCTATAATGTCATCCAGTCGATGCAGCTTCTGGGCGATGCGGCCAGCAGCTTTACCGACAATATGGTCGTCGGCACCAAGGCCAATGTCGAACGGATCGACAAGCTGATGAAGGAATCGCTGATGCTGGTGACGGCACTGGCGCCGACCATCGGCTATGACAATGCCACCAAGGTCGCCAAGACCGCGCATAAGAACGGCACCACCCTGCGCGAAGAGGCGATCAATCTGGGGCTGGTCGATGGCGAGACCTTCGACAAGGTCGTGCGTCCCGAAGACATGATCGGCCCCAAGGGCTGATCGACCCAGGATAACGGAAAGGCGCGTCCCATGGGCACGCGCCTTTCACGCTCAGGCGCCTATTTACGCAGCATTTCCGCCAGCAGACGGTTGGTTTCAAGCGTGTTGCGGTAAATGCCAAAGGCGACATACAGCATCCCGCCCATGATGATCAGGTAGATGCAGCCGCCGATCAGGATGAGCAGCCCCTGCAGGAACCCTCCGGGTATCCCCGAAAACATCGCCGCCAGGCTGGCGAAGATGACCCCGATTCCCGCCACGATGACAAAGACCGCGATCAGGCGCTCTGACCAGTCAATAAAGAATTCGCGCATATCGAACCTCTTTTACCAGGAAATGTCAGTAGACCCGAAGGGCGGCGAAATGGAAACGGACTTTTTTTCCGGCAAGCGTCGCGATAACCTGCGGCCATGACCAAGGTAGTGAACCTGCGACAGGCCCGTAAGGACCGCGCCCGCGCTGAAAAACGCGCGGCAGGGGACGCCAATTCCGTGAAATTCGGTGAAGCCAAGGCGCAGAAGAACCTGCGCAAGGCCGAAACCGAGCGCGCCACGCGCGCGCTGGAAGCGCATCGCACAGAGGATGAGTGACTTTCCGCCGATGAGCCCGCCGGTCAAACGCTCGGTCACGATTGACGGGCACAGCACCTCGGTCTCGCTGGAGGATGCCTTCTGGACCGCGCTTGGCACGATCGCAAAGGCGCGCGGCACGACCCGCGCCCGGCTGATCGGCCAGATCGACCACGCCCGCCCGCCCGAAGTCGGGCTGGCAACGGCGGTGCGGCTGTTCGTGCTGGACGGGTTACAGCGGTAACGGACGCCTCACTATCCCTACGGGACGCCTTGCCGGACGGTAACGCGATCAGCTTGCCTTCGCAGCAGCACTTTCCGGCAGTTCCTCATCGAACAGGCGCTGATAGAATTCGGCGACCGTCTGACGCTCCAATTCATCGCATTTGTTCAGGAAGGTCAGGCGGAAGGCATAGCCGACATTGTCGAAGATGCGGGCATTCTGCGCCCAAGAGATCACCGTGCGCGGCGACATGACCGTGGACAGATCGCCCTGCATGAAGGCGGTGCGGGTCAGATCAGCCAGCGTCACCATCTGGTTGATGGTCTTGCGGCCCTTTTCGTTGTTGTAATTCGGGTTCTTGGCCAGGACGATGGCGGCCTCTGCATCATGGGACAGATAGTTCAGCGTGCTGACCAGCGACCAGCGGTCCATCTGGCCCTGGTTGATCTGCTGGGTGCCGTGATACAGCCCGGTCGTGTCGCCCAGACCGACCGTATTGGCGGTGGCGAACAGGCGGAAATAGGGATTCGGGGTGATGACCTCGTTCTGATCCAGCAGGGTCAGCTTGCCATCAGCCTCCAGCACGCGCTGAATCACGAACATCACATCGGCGCGGCCTGCATCATATTCGTCAAAGACGATCGCGGTCGGGTTGCGCAGCGCCCAGGGCAGGATGCCTTCGTGGAAGACCGTCACCTGCTTGCCATCGACCAGCTTGATCGCGTCCTTGCCGATCAGGTCGATCCGGCTGACATGGCTGTCCAGGTTTACCCGCACGCAGGGCCAGTTCAGGCGGGCGGCGATCTGTTCGATATGGGTGGATTTCCCGGTGCCGTGATAGCCCTGGATCATCACCCGGCGGTTATAGGCAAAGCCCGCCAGAATCGCCATCGTGGTGTCGGGATCGAACTTGTAGGTGCTGTCGATCTCGGGCACGCGGTCGCTGCGTTCGGCGAAACCCTTGACCTTCATATCGCTGTCCAGACCGAACGTCTCGCGCAGGTCGATCTCTTCGGTGGGTTTGGCGTTCATGTCCAGCATCGTCGGGCCCTTTCCTCGCAACGCGCCATTGATCGCGCATATGTGGCGCGGGTGCAAGCGGCCCTCGCGTTGACGGCGCCTGCCGCGCTACATAGAGTTAATCCTTAACTGCGGCAAAACAGCAGGACCAGGACGTGGCAGACGCGCAGAACGAGCAGCTGGAAAGACTGATTGCGCAGATCGCCAAGGGCGATCGCGCGGCCTTTGAAACATTCTACGACATGACCTCGGCCCGGATCCATGCGCTTTGCGTCATGATGCTGAATGACAGGCCCGCAGCCGAGGAAACCCTGCAGGATGTCTATGTCGCGGTCTGGAAGCAGTCGCATAATTTTGTCGATTTCAAACTGCAGCCGATGACATGGCTGATCGACATCACGCGCAATCGCGCGCTGTCGCGGCTGCGCAATGCAAGGCGCAGCGAGCGCAGGCCCGACACGAAACCCGTGGTGCAGCTTACCGCGCCGACACAGGGCGATGCGGAGGGTTCCGCCATCCTGCGCCCCGATCAGGGGCCTCTGGCAAGGCTGGACATGGAGCGGCTGCAAAACCTGCGCGAAATCTATCTGCGCGGGCTGACCTATGACGATCTGGCGGCGCGGAACGGCAGTTCGCCCCGGACCGAGCGCGAGATGCTGAAGTCGGATCTGCTGTGCCTGCCCGCGGAATCTGCCGAAACATTGTCGCCCGCGCAGGCCGACCAGTTGCTGGCGGCCGAACTTGTGCTGGGCCTGCTGGATGAAGAGACGACCGAGGCGACGCTGAACCGCAAGGCGGACGAGCCCGACCTGCGGGCCATCGTGGGCGGGTGGAAGGAAAATCTTGCGCCGCTGACAGCCGGCCTGACACCCATCATGGCCCCTGCCCGCGCGCGGCAGCGCACGCGCGAGACGCTGGGCCTGATCGCCGCGCCTCTGGCCGAAGATCCGAATGAACAGAACCCGCGCTATCTGAGGCGGCTGCTGATCGCGCTGCTTGCACTGGCCGCAGCGGCAGGTCTGGCCTATATCTGGTAGCCGGAATTCACGGTCGAAACGCGTCCAATCCCCCCGCGCGCCGGGCCAATTCTGTCGAATTCCGGCAAAGCGGTGAACTTCTTCGCCCCTTTTTGCGTTTCGCGCCATATGCTTCGCTGACAATCCCGTGAGCGGCCCAACCCTGAACAGATCTGTAAAGGAACCACATGAGCGGTCTTCTGGCACTTCTCGACGACGTCGCCTCCATCTCGAAGGTCGCGGCGGCCTCTATCGACGACGTGGCCGGTCAGGCCGCCAAGGCCGGGGCCAAGGCGGCCGGCGCGGTCATCGACGATGCTGCCGTGACGCCGAAATATGTGCAGGGGTTCGACGCCAGCCGAGAACTGCCCATCGTCTGGAAAATCGCCCGGGGTTCCTTTTTCAACAAGCTGATCGTCCTGCTGCCGGTGGCGCTGCTGCTGTCGATCTTCGCGCCCTGGCTGATCGCGCCCCTGCTGATGCTGGGTGGCGGCTATCTGTGTTACGAGGGCGCCGAGAAGGTCGCCCATGCGCTTGGCTGGGGCGGCGATACCCATGACAGCGAAAAGCACACCAATCCCAAGGGCGACGGTGCCGCGCTGGAAGAAACGCGCGTGGCCGGTGCGATCAAGACCGATTTCATCCTCTCGGCCGAGATCATGACCATCGCGCTGTCGACCATCCCCGCCGACGATCCGATCTGGATGAAGGCGCTGATTCTGGCGGTCGTGGGCATTGGCATCACGGTGGCCGTCTATGGCTTTGTCGCCGTGATCGTGAAGGCCGATGATGTCGGCGTCCATCTGGCCAGCAGGAATGACGGCTTTCTGGCATCGCTGGGCCGGGGAATCGTGAAGTTCATGCCCGGCTTCATGAAGGCGCTGACCATCGTGGGCACTGCCGCCATGATCTGGGTGGGCGGTCAGATCATCCTGCACGGGCTGTCCGAAATGGGGTTCAGCGCGCCCTATGACTGGATCCACCACATGTCCGAGGCCGCAGCCGCGGCCGTCCCGCAGGCCCCGGGGCTTGTGGCCTGGGCCACCACGGCCTTCTTTGACGGGATCTTCGGTCTGGCGCTTGGCCTGATCCTGATCCCGGTCGTCAAATATGTCATCAACCCGGTGCTGAATGCCACGATCGTGCCGCTGATCGGCGCGGTCCGGGGCATGTTCGGCAGCACCGACAAGGCCTGATCGGGACCGACAGCAAATTCCGGCAGCGATCAGGCCATTGGCAGGAACGAATATCCGGGAACATTCGCGAAAAGCAGCTGGCGCGGAAAGAAAAAACATGTCGTTGACCAGTCGGTCAAAGGCTGTCACATTTCCCTCACAGGATTGTTGCGTCGCCGTCACCAATGGCCGTTAGGCCCGGTGTCGCAAAACAACTCCATAGGGAGGAAAGAATGACCAAAATGTTCGCCGCGTCCGCAATGGCGCTGATCGCATCGCTCTCTGCCGCGCAGGCAAAAACCGACATCCAGTGGTGGCATGCCATGGGCGGGGAACTGGGCGCGAAGCTGGAAGAAATCGCCACGAATTTCAACGAAAGCCAGGACGAATATAACATCGTCCCGTCCTACAAGGGCAATTATGTCGAGACGATGACCGCCGCGATTGCCGCCTTCCGCGCCAAGCAGCAGCCCGCCATCGTGCAGGTCTTCGAGGTCGGCACCGGCACCATGATCGCCGCCGAAGGCGCGATCTATCCGGTCTATCAACTGATGGCCGACAATGAAGAGCCGTTCGATCCGGCCGCCTATCTGCCCGCCGTGGCCGGCTATTACACCGACACCAGTGGCAATATGCTGTCGATGCCCTTCAACAGCTCGACCCCGATCATGTATTACAACAAGACCGCCTTCGAAAAGGCCGGGCTGGATCCTGAATCGCCGCCCAAGACCTGGGCCGAGATGGAAGAGGCTTCGCGCAAAATCGTCGAATCGGGTGCGGCAAGCTGTGGCTTCACGACCGGTTGGGTCAGCTGGATCCAGACCGAAAATTTCTCGGCCTGGCACAACCAGCCCATCGGCACGCTGGAAAACGGCTTTGGCGGACTGGATGCGCGCCTGACGGTCAACGGGCCGGTGCAGGTCAAGCATTGGGAAAACATGAAGAAATGGGCCGATGAGGGCCTTTATAAATATGCCGGTCCGCTGGGCGGCGATAACGCCCCGCCGATGTTCTACGGGCAGGAATGCGCGATGATGATGAACACTTCCGGTTCGCGCGCCTCGGTCGTTGAAAACTCGAAGGATTTCGATCTGGGCTTCGCCATGCTGCCCTATTACGACGATGTCGAGGGCGCACCGCAGAACTCGATCATCGGCGGCGCGACCCTGTGGGTGCTGCAAGGCCGCGCGAATGAGGAATATCAGGGTGTAGCAAAGTTCTTCACCTATCTCTCCTCACCCGAGGTGCAGGCCGACTGGCACCAGTTCTCGGGCTATCTGCCGATCACGACCGCGGCCTATGAGCTGTCGCAGGAACAGGGCTATTACGAGGCCAATCCGGGCGCCGATACCGCGATCAAGCAGATCACGCTGAATGAGCCGACGGCGAATTCCAAAGGTCTGCGCTTTGGCAATTACGTGCAGGTTCGCACCATCATCGACGAAGAGTTCGAGGCGCTTCTGGGTGGCAGCAAGGACGCGCAGGGCGCCTTGGATGCGGTTGTCAGCCGCGGCAATGCCCTGATCGAAGAGTTCCAGGCACAGAACCAGTAACCGAACGTGGGACGCCCGCAGCTTTGCTTGCGGGCGTCTTTCCCTGCCGGAGCCAGCGATGAAAAAGGTCGTCTTCAACAATAAACTTCTGCCGCTGCTGCTGCTGGCACCGCAATTGATCGTCACGGCGATTTTCTTTCTGTGGCCTGCGGGTCAGGCCGTCTGGCAAAGCTTTCTGCGCGAAGACGCCTTTGGCCTGAAGACCGAATTCATCGGGCTTGGCAATTACAAGGCGCTCTTCAAAAGCCCGGAATATCTGAACAGCTTTTCGGTGACGCTGATCTTCACCGTCTCGGTCACGGTGGTCACCATGGTCTTTGCGCTGCTGATGGCGGTGGCCGTGGACCGGCTGATCAAATCGGAAAAGGTCTATACGACGCTGCTGATCTGGCCCTATGCGGTCGCCCCTGCCGTCGCGGGGATCCTGTGGTGGTTCATCTTCAACCCCTCGATCGGCATTCTGCCTTATGTGCTGAGACAGCTTGGCATCAACTTCAACTGGATCTTCGACCCGACCGACGCGATGATCTTTGTCGTCATCGCCTCGGCCTGGAGCCGGATTTCCTATTCCTTCCTGTTCTTCATCGCGGGCCTGCAATCCATCCCCGCCAGCCTGCGCGAGGCGGCGGCCATTGACGGCGCGGGGCCTGTGAAAAGATTTTTCACCATCACCCTGCCCTTGCTTTCACCGACGACGTTTTTCCTGATGGTGGTCAATCTGGTCTATGCGCTGTTCGAAACCTTTGCGGTGATCGACGCGACGACGCTGGGCGGACCCGCGCAATCGACCAATATTCTGGTCTACAAGGTGTATCAGGACGGCTTTATCGGCCAGAATCTGGGATCCTCGGCGGCGCAGTCGGTGATCCTGATGGCCATTGTCATCCTGCTGACGGTGATCCAGTTCCGCTTTGTCGAAAAGAAGGTGGCTTACTGATGGTTGAAAATCGCCCCTTTCTGAATGTGCTGGCCCATCTGGTGCTGATCGTCGGTGTCGCCATCGTGGCGCTGCCGGTCTGGGTCGCGTTGGTGGCATCGACCCATGCATCCAACGATTTCCTCGGCGGCGTGGTCCCCATGTGGTTCGGGGATCAGGCCTGGGAAAATTACAGCCGGATGCTGAACAGCGGGATCTCGACCTCGGGCATGCCGCCGGTGGGCTGGATGATGCTGAACTCACTGATCATGGCGCTTGGCATCGCGGTCGGAAAGATCGCCATTTCGGTCCTCTCGGCCTTCGCCATCGTCTATTTCCGCTTTCCCTTCCGCATGGTCGCCTTCTGGATCATCTTCTCGACCCTGATGCTGCCGGTCGAGGTGCGCATCGTGCCGACCTTTCAGGTGGTGGCGGATCTGGGCATGCTGAACACCTATCCTGGCCTGATCGTTCCGCTGATCGCATCGGCCACGGCGACCTTCCTGTTCCGGCAGGTCTTTCTGACCATGCCGGATGAGCTGACCGAGGCCGCCCGCATCGACGGCGCCGGACCGCTGAAATTCTTCTGGGATATCCTGCTGCCGCTGTCGCGCACGAATATCGCGGCGCTGTTCGTGATCATGTTCATTTATGGCTGGAACCAATATCTGTGGCCGCTGCTGATCACGACGGGATCGGACATGTATACCATCGTCGCGGGCATCAAGCGCATGTCCACGGTGGCCGATACCGATCCGCAGTGGAACTATATCATGGCGACCGCCGTGCTGGCGATGCTGCCGCCGCTGCTGGTCGTGATCTTCATGCAAAGACTGTTCGTCAAAGGTCTTGTCGAGACGGAGAAATAATAACGTGGCTTCAATCACCCTCGACAATGTCGGCAAGATCTATCCCGGCGGCACCCGCGCGATTGGCGATGTGAATATCGACATTGCGGATGGCGAATTCATCGTGCTGGTCGGCCCCTCGGGCTGCGGGAAATCCACCCTGCTGCGGATGGTGGCCGGGCTGGAAAGCATCACCGAAGGCCAGATCCGCATCGGTGACCGCGTGGTCAATGATGTCGAGCCGATGGACCGCGACATCGCCATGGTTTTTCAGAACTACGCGCTTTACCCGCATATGTCGGTGCGCCAGAATCTGGCCTATGGGCTGAAGAACCGCCGCACCCCCAAGGCCGAGATCGACCGCCGCGTGGCCGAGGCAGCCGAGATCCTGCAGATCGGCGCCTTTCTGGATCGAAAGCCGCGTGCCCTGTCTGGCGGGCAGCGTCAGCGCGTCGCCATGGGCCGGGCCATCGTGCGCGAACCGGCGGCCTTTCTGTTCGATGAACCGCTGTCCAATCTGGACGCCAAGCTGCGCATCACCATGCGGCTGGAAATCAAGGATCTGCAGAAACGCCTTGGCACGACCTCGCTTTACGTGACGCATGACCAGCTTGAGGCAATGACGCTGGCCGACCGGCTGGTGGTCCTCAGCGCGGGCAAGGTCGAGCAGATCGGCACCCCGCTGGAGGTGTATCGCAAGCCTGCCTCGACCTTCGTGGCGGGCTTTATCGGCAGCCCGGCGATGAACCTGATCAAGGCCAGTTCGGTCCCGCATCTGCCCGGCAGCGCCCATGCGGGCACAATCGGCATCCGACCCGAGGATCTGTCGGTCAGCCCCGACGGCCCGATCGAGATGAAGGTCGGCGCGGTCGAGGAACTTGGCGCGCAGCGTCTGGTTCACGGGCAGATCGGCAATGAGCAGATCACCATCACGATGCCGTCAGATGCGCAGCTGTCCGACGTCCTGCGGCTGAATTACCGGCCCGGCTCATTGCATCTTTTCCAAGCGGAAACAGGCCGCAGGATCGACTGACCTGCGGCGCCGAACACGCGTCTATTTCTGCTTCGTGAAAATTGTTCCTGTTTTGTTCTTGTTCGTCCTATGGTAGTGTAAGAATCATTCAGAATGGATTCGTCACATGTGTTTTTCGCTCGCTTGCTCTCACCATCATCCGCTGAACTGCATCGTGCCGCCCTATATGCTGCGTGTCCTTGAGATGCGCGGAGACGAGGCCGTGGCGACGATGGCCCGCCGCCTGCTGAAACAGAATGAGAAGGTGCGCGAAGAGCGGGCAGAGATGACCCATCCGGGCCTGCCCCCGCACGAAATCTCCGCCACGCCGCTGGGGCGTGCAGCGGCGTTGCCCGATGGCAGCGTCAAGCCCAACCGCCAGATCCACGATGGCCAGTATCGCGCCGCCCTGCCCGGCCTTCTGGTCCGGTCCGAGGGCGATCCGAACACCGGCATCGCCGATGCCGATACCGCCTATGACGCCGCGGGCGAAGTGTTCTCTCTGTTTGCAGAGGAATATGGCCGCGATTCACTGGATGGCGACGGCATGCCGCTGATCGCCACGGTCCACCACCGGCGAGATTACAACAACGCCTTCTGGGACGGCAGGCAGATGGCCTATGGCACCGGGGATGGCAGGCTGTTCCGCACCTTTCTGGAACTGTCGGTGGTCGGGCATGAGATGGCCCATGGCGTGATCCAGTATTCCGGCGGCCTGATCTATGAGAACCAATCGGGCGCGCTGAATGAAAGCATTGCGGATGTCTTTGGCAGCCTGACGCTGCAACGCGCGCTTGGTCAGCAGGCGCATGAGGCGGATTGGCTGGTCGGGCGCGGCATCCTTGGTCCCGGCATCAACGGTCAGGCGCTGCGCAGCATGAAGGCGCCCGGCACCGCCTATTCCGACAATCTTCTGGGCCAGGATCCGCAGCCCTGGCACATGGATCACTTCGTCACCACGCCCGAGGATAATGGCGGCGTGCATATCAATTCCGGCATTCCCAACCACGCCTTCTACCTCTTCGCCTCTTATCTGGGCGGGAACGCGTGGGAGGCGCCGGGCCGGATCTGGTATCACGCGCTGCAATCGCTGAATAATCCGATGGCGACCTTTCTGGACTGGGCCGATCAGACCATCCAATCCGCGAATGAACTGACCGGCAATGGCTCGACCGAGGCGGTGATGCTGCGCCGCGCATGGAAACTTGTAGGAATCGCGATCTGACCCTAGATTATGCGGTAGCGTAATCCTGTGGGCAGATGCCATGATTATCGAAATCGCAGCAAAAGGCGGCTTTGGCGGCATTGTCGCCTCTGGCCTGAACAAGACAATTGACGTCGACCAGCAAGCCGCACCCATGCGGCAGGAACTTTCGGATGCGTTCGAACCGGATGAGTTGGAGCGCCTGTCACAGCAACCCTATGGCAGTGGCGCCGACCGCATGACCTATCACATCACGGTCACGGATGAGGCGCGGCACAGCCACAGCTTCACCCTGCACGAGCAGCAATTGCCGCCCGAGATGCTGGACCTGATCGACCAGATGTAGACCGCGCCGCCTAGCTTTCGCGGATGAAAAGCGCCAGATCGGCCACATTCGTGCCGGTCGCACCGGTCACAACCAACCCGCCAGCGGCCTGCAGCACGGGTCCGGAATCATTGCGCGACAGGGCCTGATCCAGATCGATCCCGGCATCGCGGATGCGTTGCAGCGTTTCGGGGCCGACAACACCCCCTGCGGCCTCGCCCGGCCCGTCGCGCCCGTCGCTGCCGATGGCGGCGAAAGCCCAGTTCCCCGGCAGATCGGTTGCGGCACGGGCGAAACGCAGGGCCAGTTCCTGATTGCGTCCGCCCTGCCCGTCGCCGGTCAGCCGCACGGTGGTTTCGCCGCCAAAAACCAGCGCCTCGCCCGGCTTTACCGATTGCGCCGCGCGGACCAACGCCCGGGCGCAATCTTCGACATCGCCCGTCAGTTCGGCTCCACCATCGCGCGCGCCCGCCGCGATGATGGCCGCGACGCTTTGCGCGTTCGAGCCGATCAGGATATTCGTCGCGGGCGGCAGGGCGCGCCTATCCTGCGGGCGCTGCAAGGCCGTCTGAACCGCGTCTGGCAGATCATCCCAGATCTGCAACTCGCGCGCCATATCCGCCGCCTGCGCAACCGAGCCGATGGGCGCCACGGTCGGCCCCGAGGCGATGACCCGCAGATCGTCGCCCGGCACATCCGACAGGATCAGCGCCGTGACCGGTGCGCGGCTGGCGCGCAGCCAGCCCCCGCCCTTCAGCCGGGACAGGGCCTGACGGATCAGGTTCATCTGCGCGATATCAGCCCCCGCGCCCAGCAGGATACGATTGACCTCTTGCTTTTGCGCAAGGCTGACGCCTTCGACCGGCGCTGGCAGCATGGCCGATCCACCGCCCGAGATCAGCGCCAGCACCCGGTCGCCGGGCTTGGCGCCTGCAAGAACGTCTTCGACCCGGCGGGCCGCAGCCTCGCCTGCGGCATCGGGAACGGGGTGACCTGAAACCAGAATTTCGGCGCGGGGCAGTCGTGCATCATTTCCGGCATTGGTCACCACCAGCGCCCGCGCCTGTGGCAACGCGTCCAGCGCCGCCTTGGCCATGGCGCGGGCGGCCTTGCCCAGGGCGATGATGTGCCAGACACCACCGCCAGCGGGCGGATTGGCCAGCAGGTCGGGCAAGGCAGCGCTGGTCGCATGTTCAGGATCGGCGGCACGAATGCCCGCCTGAATCAGGTCCAGCGCGCGCAGGGCAAGAGGGTCTGTGATCTGTGACATGGCGCGATGCTAGGCGCGGTCAGAGGCAAGAGAAAGCGAAAAAGGGCGCCCGAAGGCACCCTTTCCTTAATCCATCACGCGGCAGTGATATCAGCCCTGATCGCGGAAGTAATCGTCGATCTGCTTGTCGGCGTCTTCCTTGGCCCAGCCGTATTTTTCCTGCAGCTTGCCAGACAGCTGTTCCTTGTCGCCATCGATCTGGTCCAGCTCGTCATCGGTCAGCTCGCCCCATTTTTCCTTGACCGAGCCTTTGATCTGCTTCCATTTCCCTTGGACAACATCCCAGTTCATAACACTCTCCTTAAAACTAGGTTAAGTCTTGTGAGCCATTAACGTGCCGAAAAATGGGATGTTCCATGACTTATCAAAAGTCAGCTTACGACGTCCTCGGGGCTGCGGTTTTCTGAAAATGCGATCACGTTCTGCAATGCGCGCAAGGCCATATTGGTGCGCACCTCATCCGTCGCCGTGCCCAGATGCGGCAGAAGCGTCGCATTCGGCGCGTCCAGCAGCGCCTGCGGGACCAGCGGCTCACGCTCGTAAACATCCAGCCCGACGCCGGCGATGGTGCCATCGGTCAGCGCGGCGATCAGCGGCGCTTCGGCGACGACATCGCCACGGGCGATATTGACCAGATAGCCATCCGGCCCAAGCGCCTGCAATTCGGGCCCGGCGATCAGATGGCGGGTGCCCGCACCGCCGGGAACAGCCACGACGGCGACATCCGCCGCATGCAGCATGTCATGCAGATCCGGGATCTGGCGGGCGGGAAAGTCCAGCCCCGTCACGGTCGAGCGGTTGAAGAACACCACCTTCATGCCAAAACCGAAATGGCAGCGCCGGGCGATGGCCTGACCGATCCGGCCCATGCCGATGATCCCCACCGTCGCACCGGTCACATGCCCGCCCAGAAGCTGCGTCGGATGCCAGCCGGTCCATTTGCCCGCGCGTAGCAACGCCTCGCCCTCGGACGCGCGGCGCATGGTCATCAGGATCAGCGTCAGCGCGATATCGGCGGTGGCGTCGGTCACCACATCGGGCGTATTGGTGACGGTAATCCCGGCCTCGCGCGCCGCCGCGATGTCGATATGGTTATAGCCCGCGCCGAAATTCGCCAGGATTTTGCAGCGCAGGTCGCCCTGAAACGCCCTGGCCGAAAACGCATCGCCCAGCGTCGGGATGATGGCGTCATAATCGCGCATCGCCTGCGCGGCCTCTGCCTCGGTCAAGGGGCGGTTTTCGTGAAAATCCGTCTGAAATCTGTCCAAGATCGCCCGCGTCGCGCGCGCCGTCATCGGTCGGGTCACAAGCAATTTCATCAATAAAGCCTTCCACCATTCGGGACAGTCAGATCGGGCGTGATCAGCACCACCTCATCATCCGGGTCGGGCACGCCCAGCACCAGAACCTCGGACATGAAGGGGCCAATCTGGCGCGGCGGGAAATTCACCACGCACAGCACCTGCTTACCGATCAGCGTTTCGGGCGCGTAATGCCGCGTAATCTGGGCCGAGGATTTGCGTTCCCCAAGCGCCCCCAGATCAAGCCACAGCTTGATGGCGGGCTTTCGCGCCTCTGGGAAAGCTTCGGCGCGGGTGATGGTGGCGACGCGGATATCGACCTTCAGGAAATCGTCGAACGAGATGGTCATTTTCCGTTGCGGCCCAGTTCGCGGCCCCGTTCGGCGGCGGCCGCAACCGTGCGCGTCATCAGCGGCCGCAGACCGTCCTGCGCATCCATCAGCACCCGCAGCCCGGCCGCCGTGGTCCCGCCGGGCGAGGTGACGTTTTCGCGCAGCACTGCCGGATCCTCATCCGCATCAATGGCCAGCGCGCCAGCCCCCGCAACGGTCATCCGCGCCAGCTCCAGCGCAAGGTCAGGCGACAGCCCCTCGGCCTCGCCCGCCTGGGCCATGGCCTCGATCATGTGAAAGACATAGGCAGGGCCGCTGCCCGACAGGCCGGTGACCGCATCCATCTGATCTTCGCTGTCCAGCCGCACCACGCGGCCCACGGCCCGCATCAGCGCCTCGGCCAGATCCAAATCGGCGGCGGTCGCGCGATGGTTGCCGATCAGCGCCGAGATCCCCTGCCCGATGGCCGAGGGCGTATTTGGCATGACGCGGACGACGGCGGCATTGGGGAAAGTGGCCTCATAGGTGGCAATCGTCGTGCCCGCCGCGACCGAGACGACCAGCGTATCGGTCAGCGAGGGCACCTCGCCCAGGGCGTCGGCCATCATCTGCGGCTTGACGGCCAGCACCAGCACAGCGGCGTTATCGGGCAGCGGCGCATTCACGCGCAGCCCCTTGTCCTGCCATTCGGGCGCAAGCTTCGGGTCGATGACCGTCACCGATCCCGGTTGCAAGCCACGGGCCAGCCAGCCCTTCAGCATCGCGCCACCCATGCGGCCACAGCCGACCAGCACAAGGCCACGTTCGTTGATGTCGTCGAATTCGCTCATCTGCTCCCCCAGCAATCTTGCGGGGGCGCGGCCCCCTTATGCCCGTCCGTAGGCCTCGCCCATGGCGATGTCCAGTGCGGCGGTCGGATCGGTATTGCCCCATCCTACCAGCTGGAACGAGGGATAGAAGCGTTCGCAGGCGATCAGCGCATTTCCGATCATCTGGTCGATCTGTTCGGGCGAGGCAAAGGTGTCACCCGCCAGCACCAGCCCATAGCGCCAGACCATCAGCCGCTGCTGCGACCAGAAGGTAAAGCCGCCATCCCAGACCTGATCATTCGCCAGATTGATCGTCTCGTAGATCAGCGGCAGCCGCGCGGCCGGGGGATCCATGTCGAAGGTGCAGATCAGGCGCAGCACGGATTCCCGCGGCGACCAGGCCAGGGTCAGCGAATAATTCCGCCATTGCCCCGCGACCACCATGGCAATCTGGTCATCTGCCAGCCTGTCGAATTCCCAATCGTGATGGGCAGCGACGGATTCGACGATATCAATAGGATGAATCTCATCGCCCGCGACGAATCGTTCGCTCTGTGCCATTGCTTCTGTCCTGCCTCTGATGGGTGCGATTCTGGCGCCGCTAACCCTTGGTCTTCATACAACACAGGGCACAGGTGCCCGAATGTTCTTACTACATATCGTGTCGATGATTTCCCTCCATGTAAAGTAAAAATTGGTAAACGCATTGCGGACAGGACAGCTTACGCCTAGCAAACAAAGCCAAATTTGCAGGAGAGGCGTCATGGCGCGCGATCACGGCGGGAATATCGACTGGGCCATGGCGACCTATGGTGGGGGCGACTGGATCGACCTCTCCACCGGCATCAACCGGCGTCCCTGGCCGGTCAGCGGCATCAGTGACGCCGCCTGGCGCAGTCTGCCAACCCACGCCGCGATGCAAAGGCTGATCGGGGTCGCTGCCGCCTGCTACCGTTGCGATCCGTCACGACTGCTGGCGGTGAATGGCGCCTCGGCCGCGATCCAGATGATCCCGCGCCTGTTTCCCCCGGGCCGCGCCGCCGTTCTGACACCGACCTATAATGAACATGCGGCCAGCTTGCGGCACGCCGGCTGGCCCGTATCCGAGGTCTCAGGGATCGACCAGATGGAGGGGTTCGACCTTGCCGTGCTGGTCAATCCCAACAATCCGGACGGGCGGGAATGGCAGGCTGAGACACTTGCGACCTTGGCCACGACGGTCGGGCATCTTGTGGTGGATGAAAGCTTCGCCGATCCAAGGCCGGATCTGTCGCTGATCCCTTCCCTGCCCCGGAATGCGCTGGTCCTGCGCAGCTTCGGCAAATTCTGGGGTCTGGCCGGACTGCGGCTGGGTTTTGTCATCGCGCAGCCGGACCTGCTCGCCAGATTGGCCGAGGCGGCAGGCCCCTGGGCCGTGAACGGACCAGCGCTGGACATCGCAACGGCCGCCATGGCTGACCGTGAATGGGCCGAAGACGCGATCGGCTATCACTGTGAAGCCAGCCTGAGACTGGACCGGTTTGCGATGAAGGCCGGATGGCAGGTCGTCGGCGGCACGCATCTGTTCCGCCTGTATGATGTAAGCGATGCGCAAGCGGCCCAGACGGCGCTGGCGCGCCACCATATCTGGACGCGGCGTTTCCCTTATTCGAAAAGCTGGATGCGCATGGGCGTTCCGGGCAACCGTCAGGAATGGGACCGGATCGCGCATGCCTTCAAAGCCGTCTTCCCGACCGCGACGGATAGCATGGCAAGAACTTGACCGATCCGGCAATGCCGCAGCCGATCGCTTAGCATTTCCGGCGGAAACAGACTGCCGCCATCAAACGCCCGGACGCCCGCTCTGCGGAGCCTTACGCTTGGCCGAAGCGAAGGCGCATGGCGGTATAGGCCAACAGCATACCGCAAACGCCAGAGGCGAACAGATAGGGCACGTGAAGGGCATCACCTCGACCGACGGCGGGTGTCAGCGCCGTCACCAAGGCACCCGCCCCCATCGCACCAAACGGCATCGCGCCCCAGCCGAAGAACCTGTAGACTGAATTCACCCTGCCCAGCAATTCGTCAGGGATCAGGCGCTGGCGATAGCTGACCGTGACCACGTTCCACAGCATTCCTGCCGCTGCCTCGCAAAACAGGGCAATGCCAGCCATCACCGGCGAGCTGGACAACCCAAGAATAAGGTTGATGACGACGAATACGCCAAGTGCTACGATAAGGCTGTGCCTCATGCCCAACCATCGCGCCAAAGTAGGCGCGAGAAGACCACCCACAACACCTCCCATCGCGGCAAACGTCAGCAGCAGCCCGTATCCGATTGCGGACAGGCTCAGAACCTCCTGCGCATAAAGAACCAGAACTGTCATGCCACCGATGAACACGGGCATTAATCGCCCCAAGCATAATGGCAAGGCGCAAGATCAGCGGATTACGCCACATCCACCCCATTCCCTCTAGCAGCGCAGGCAGGAAGTGGTTGGCAAAGGCAGCTTTTCGCGGCGGCAACGCGATCAGCCAGATGAGCAGAGCAGAAACGGCATAGACCGTCGCGTTGATCCCAAAGGGCAGCGCGACCGAAGACGCGATCAATACCCCTGCCACCGGAGGGCCGACGAACTGGCCCGCGATCTGCTCGGCACTCCACATCTGACCGTTAGCCCGCTCCAGATCTTCCTGCGCGACAATGGAGGGAAGGATCGTTTGGGCGGCATTGTCGCGGATCACCTCGGCGGAACCGAAGAGGAAAGCGATGAGCATCAGGGACAGGATGGCCAGTGGACCGGATCCGTCGGGCACAGGCAGGGCGGACTGCGAAATAACCATCAGGACGGTAAATGCCATCAACACCACCCGCACCAGATCAGCGCGCACCATCAGCAACCGCCGGTCCGCACGATCCGTCCAAACCCCGGCAGGCAGTGCGAACACCAGCCACGGCAGGCGCTGCGCAGTCGCGACCCCGGCAATCAGAATCGGATCACGTGTCAGCATCGTTGCCAGCCAGGGCAATGCGACCAATCCGACCCCGTCGGCCAGATTCGACGCCGAACTGGCCGAAAGCAGAAGGCGATAATCGCGATTGGTTCGAATCAGGACATTCGACAAACTCAGCCTCCGATTAGCTTTGCTGGCCCAGCATAGCCATGGCCACGGCGGACTGGAAACGGCTAAAAGCTGCCATTTCTGACCTCTCAACTGTCCATCAGGCTCTGGTGGCAGCTCCGCGCAATCTACCCCATCACAGCGCCGTGATTGTTGAACGATCCCGAACAGTCTTATCGATAAATCGTACCTACCCGCCATTCGGGCACAAACTTATCTGTCCTTCACCAAGCAGGAAGCGAAGACGCTTCCGACATCACGAAGGAAAAAAGATATGAAACGCTTTGCCATTGCTCTGACCGCCCTGACCCTGACCGCCGGTTCGGTTGCAGCCGCCCCCGCAGGTGCTGACAACGAGCGCCCCGAGGCATTCCCGACCCGGATCGAAGCCGCTCAGGCCGTCACCGTTGACGCCGGCACCGTTCTGACCCAGGCCGAGCTGGACCGTTCGGGCCTGAAAGCCGACACGCAGCTGAGCATCACCGATTTCTCGGGTGAGAAGCCGGTCGATACCTACACCCGCTAAGCGGCCTGCGACGGCCCGCAAGGCTGTCACTGACTGCTCTGGTATCGGTCAAGATACCCCGGAAACCGCCCGATCAGGGCGGTTTCTGTACATCCCGCTCTGGCGAAACCTGTGGCAAACTGACAAACAGGCTTTCAAAGCAACGGGATAAGGCCCCGCATGGATATTATCGTCCTTCGCACATTCGTCAGCATTCTGGACGAAGGCAGTTTCGCCGCGGCGGCCCGTCGCATGGGCATTTCGCGCAGCCTTGCCAGCAAATACATCTCGGATCTGGAAGACAGCCTTGGGGCGCGGTTGCTGACGCGCACGACGCGGACGGTACGGCCGACGACGGTGGGCGAGGCCTATGGGGTCCAGTTGCGCGATGTTCTGGACCGTCTGGACGCCGCGCATGAGGGCGTGCGCAATGCGGTCGGTCAGGCGGCGGGCACGCTGAAGATCGGATCTCCTGTCGCCTATACGCTGCAGGTTCTGCAACCGCATCTGCGCCGGTTCATGGAGACCTACCCCGATATCCAGTTGGAACTGCTGCTGGAGGACGGTGCCAGCGATATCATCGGCGATGGTTTCGACGCGGTGATCCGGGTCGGCCATCTGGCCGATTCATCGCTTCACGCGCGGCGTCTGCATCAGGGCAAGATCATGCTGGTGGCAACGCCGGATTATATCGAAAAGTTCGGCCTGCCGCTTCTGCCCGCCGATCTGAAGGACCATAAATGCCTGCATTACACCAATCTGCGCACGGGCGATTCCTGGTCCTTTCAGCGCGATGGCGAGACCATTCACCAGAAGATCCAGCCCATTCTGGCGTCGAATAACGGCGATTTGCTGTACCGCATGGCGCTGGATGGCATGGGGGTGACATTGCTGCCGGAATTCATCGTGGAAGAGGATCTCCGCGCGGGCAGGCTGATCTCACTGCTGCCCGAATATACCATGCCGCATGTGCCCATCAGCATCCTGTTTCCGACCGGCAAGCTGATGACCGCCGCGATGCGCAGCTTTCTGGACTTCATGGGGGACCTGCGGCTGGACTGATCGCCCAGCCGCAAACCTGTCTTAGCCAGCCAGCAAGGCGGCGTTCCCGCCTGCCGCCGTCGTATCGACGCACAGATGGCGCTCATGCGCGATATAGGCCAGATCGGGCAATGAGCAGACCAGCGGCACGATATCGCCGCTGCGCTGTGCCAGGGCATCGGCATAGGTCCGCCCCGTCTCACGATCACCCCACCAGAGCACCACGGACAGGCCGTCAATATCGCGCAGATCCCCGGGCGTCAGCGACCCTTGCGCGGCGACGGCCTGACCGCCCAAAGACTGAACCGCCACGGCCTGCGCCTGCGCGGCCTCGGTTCCCGGGCCAAGGCACAGGACCGGGGCGCGGGTCAGCATGGTCAGGCGGTTCAGTTCGCCGGTCGGGCCGGGCATGAGATTTTCGGTGATGGCAGTCGGGCGGGCATCGCGCAGCGCCTTGGCGATCCGGGCGGGATCGTCATTCTTCACCCATTCCGTCGCCTCGGCCTGCGGCAGTTCCGGCGCAAAGAAGCGCGCCAGATACAGCGGACCGCCAGCCTTGGGACCAGTGCCCGACAGGCCTTCGCCGCCAAAGGGCTGACTGCCGACGATGGCGCCGATCTGGTTGCGGTTCACATAGATATTGCCGACATGGATCGCGTCGGTGACCTCTTGCACGCGGGAATCGATCCGGGTGTGCAGACCAAAGGTCAGACCGAAGCCACGCCCGTTGATCGCCGCCACGACCTTGTCCAAATCGCGGGCACGATAGGTCGCGACATGCAGGACCGGACCAAAGATCTCGCGTTCCAGATCCTCGATGCCGGAAACCTGCAACATGGCCGGCGGGATGAAATGGCCCTGCGCGGGCACGTCCAACTTGTGCAGAACGCGATTGGCATTGTTGCTCAGATAATCCGAGATGCCGTCCTGCGCCTCATCATCGATCACCGGGCCGACATCGGTGGACAGCAGCCAGGGATCGCCCACCGTCAACTCATCCATCGCGCCTTTCAGCATCTGGATCAGATGCGGGGCGACATCCTCTTGCACATAGAGGCAGCGCAGCGCCGAGCAGCGCTGACCGGCAGAGCGGAACGAGGACATGACGATATCGCGCACCGCCTGTTCCGGCAGCGCGGTGGAATCGACGATCATCGCGTTCAGACCGCCGGTTTCCGCGATCAGCGGGGTGCCGGGTGCCATGTGTTTGGCCATGCTGCGGGCGATGATCTTCGCGGTGTCGGTCGATCCGGTAAAGACGACGCCATTGATGCGCGCGTCGCCGGTCAGCGCCGCACCCACCGTCGCGCCATCGCCGGGCAGCAGTTGCAGGGCGCTGGCAGGCACACCGGCCTGATGCAGCAGCCGGGTCGCGATGGCCGCGACCACCGGCGTCTGCTCGGCCGGTTTCGCCAGCACAGCATTCCCGGCCATCAGCGCCGCGGCGATCTGACCGGTGAAGATGGCCAGCGGAAAGTTCCACGGGCTGATCGCGGTGATGATGCCGCGCGGTGCCTCGGTACGATGTTCGCCTTGCTGGGCGTAATAGCGCAGGAAATCCACGGCCTCGCGCAATTCGCCCACCGCATCGCCCAGCGATTTCCCGGCCTCGCGGCCAAGGGCGGCAAAGATGGGACCGTAGTTTTCTTCGTAAAGGTCAGCCGCGCGGCGCAGCACGGCGGCGCGATCAGCGGCCGGAGCATCCCATGGACGCGCATCGGCAATCGCCTGCGCGACCGTCTCGGCCGAGGCTTCGGTCACTTGCGCCACGCTCTCTCCCGTGGCCGGGTTCAGGACGGGGCGGGTGGTTCCCATGGCATCGGAAGCGGTCAGCGGCCCCGCATCGGGCAGATCGCCCGAACGGGCCTTTTCGATCCGGGCCAGCGTCTCTTCATCGGTCAGATCGAAGCCCGCCGAATTCTCGCGACCGGCGCCAAACAGATCGTCAGGCTGCACCAGCGTCGCAGGCGGACGCGCCGTGACCAGTTCGTCAAAGGGATCGCGGGCGACCTCTTCGGGGGTCACCTCCTCATCCACGATCTGATGCACGAAGGATGAGTTCGCGCCGTTTTCCAGCAGGCGGCGCACCAGATAGGCCAGCAGATCGCGATGCGCCCCGACCGGCGCATAGATGCGGCAGCGCCCCTTGGTTTCACGGATCACGATGTCATGCAGGCGCTCTCCCATGCCGTGCAGGCGCTGGAATTCGAAATTGATACCGCCGACCATTTCCAGAATCGCGGCCACGCTTTGCGCGTTATGGGTGGCAAATTGCGGATAGATCCGGTCGGCATAGCCGATCAGCTTGCGGGCATTGGCGATATAGCTGACATCGGTGGCGGATTTGTTGGTGAACAGGGTAAAGCCGGGGAAACCCTCGACCTGCGCCCGCTTGATCTCGGTATCCCAATAGGCGCCCTTGACCAGACGCACCATGATCTTGCGATCCAGACGCTGCGCAGTCCGATACAGCCAGTCGATGGTCTGGCCCGCGCGCTTGCCATAGGCCTGCACGACCACGCCGAACCCGTCCCATCCGGCCAGCGAGGGATCGGACAGAACCGCCTCGATCACCTTCAGAGAGATCACCAGCCGGTCCTGTTCCTCGGCATCGATATTCATCCCCATGCCGCCTGCCTTGGCCTTGCGGGCCAGATCCAGCACCACCGGGACAAGCTCTTGCAGGACACGCTCTTCCTGCGCGACCTCATAGCGCGGATGCAGCGCCGACAGCTTGATCGAAATGCCCGGATTGGCCTCGACCGAGCCCTTGGTGCAGGATTTGGCGATGGCGGCGATGGCATTGGCATATTCGCGGGCATAACGCTGGGCATCCTCGGCCGTCATCGCCGCCTCGCCCAGCATGTCATAGCTGTAGGTATAGCCCTGCTTTTCATAGGCGCGCGCATTTTCCAGCGCGGCGTCGATGGTCTGGCCCAGCACGAATTGCCGGCCCATTTCACGCATCGCCCGACCCACGGCGGTGCGGATCACCGGCTCGCCCAGACGGCGGATCGCGCCGCGCAGCGTGCCTGCAATGCCGGGCTGATCGTCGTCCAGAACCTTGCCCG
Organism: Paracoccus fistulariae; assembly: GCF_028553785.1. Classification (NCBI taxonomy): domain Bacteria; kingdom Pseudomonadati; phylum Pseudomonadota; class Alphaproteobacteria; order Rhodobacterales; family Paracoccaceae; genus Paracoccus; species Paracoccus fistulariae. The sequence goes on along the minus strand of NZ_CP067136.1, from coordinate 3,238,426 downwards.
TCAGCATCAGCGCCCAGGTCGAGGCATTGACCAGCGACGAGGACGCCTCACCCAGATGCTTGCCCCAGTCCGAGGGCGCGATCTTGTCTTCGATCAGCGCGTCGATGGTCATCTTGTCGGGCACGCGCAGCATCGCCTCGGCCAGACACATCAGCGCGACACCTTCGCGCGTGGACAGCCCGTATTCCGACAGGAAATGTTCCATCAGCGAAGGCTTGGCCTCTTTGCGGATCCGGCGCACCAGATCGGCGGCGCGGGCGGTAATGGCGATCCGCTCGGCCTCGGACAGATCGGCCTGCGCGATCAGTTCCGGCAGAAGATCGGCTTCGTCGCGATATTTGGCATCAAGGGTAAAAGCGGCAAGAGACGTCGGGGACATGGCGGGCTCCAGAAAACAGCTAGCCGTATACTATCGCATTCAGAATAGACGGTGCGCCCAAAGAATGTAATTCTGATAGGCAATCAGAACAATATTCGACGGAAATACTGCATGAATGTCGAGCTTGACCCCACGAATCGCAAGATTCTGTCCGAACTGGTCGCCAATGCGCGCATTCCGATCAGCGAGCTTGCCCGAAAGGTCGGCCTGTCCAAGACCCCGGTCGCCCTGCGCATCCGCCAGATGGAAGAGATGGGCCTGATCACCGGCTACCGCGCCAATCTGTCGCCGCTGCAGCTGGGCCTGACCCATGTCGCCTATATGCAGATCCGGCTGGAGGATACGCGGCAGAAGGCGCTGGAACGGTTCAATACCGAGATCCGCAAGATCCCCGAGGTCGAGGAATGCTATATGATCGCGGGCGGCTTCGATTATCTGGTCAAGGTCCGGTCCCGCAATATGAGCGAGTTCCGCAAGATCATGGCAGAGCAGATCTCGGCCCTGCCCCATATCAGCTCCACCGCCAGCTTTGTCGCGATGGAGGCGGTGGTCGAGCAGGATTTCAGCCTCTCGTGACCGGATGCGACCTGTCTGAACGGGATTGCATTTTCCCGCGCGCTGCGATCAGCATGACGGCAGGGCAACGCAGGGGGACAGCATGGCGCAGCGCAATGGCGGACAGCTTCTGGTCGAAAGCCTGAGGGCGCTTGGTGCGACCAAGGCTTTCGGCATTCCCGGCGAAAGCTATCTGGCCGTGCTGGACGCGCTGCATGACACACGGGGCAAGCTGGATTTCATCCTGTGCCGCAACGAAGGCGGCGCGGCCTTTATGGCGGCAGCCTGGGGCAAGCTGACCGGCAGTCCGGGCATCTGCCTTGTGACGCGCGGGCCGGGGGTCACCAATGCCTCGATCGGGATTCATACGGCGATGCAGGACAGCGCGCCGATGCTGATTTTCGTGGGTCAGGTCGGCACCGACATGAGGGGCCGCGAGGCGTTTCAGGAAATCGACTATCGCGCCGTTTTTGGCAGCATGGCGAAATGGGCGGTCGAGATCGACCGGGTCGAGCGCATTCCCGAAATCACCGCCCGCGCCTGGAAAACCGCGACCACGGGCCGCCCCGGTCCGGTCGTGATCGCCCTGCCCGAAGACATGCTGACAGATCTGACCGACACCCCGCCGCTGACCGGCCCGGCAGAGATCGCCGAACCCGCGCCCTCTCCTGCGGCGATGGAAAAGGCCCGCGCGATGCTGTCCCAGGCCAAACGCCCGCTGATCCTGCTGGGCGGGTGCAACTGGACCGATGCGGGCCGCGCCGCGTTTCAGGCCTTTGCCGAGGCCTCGGACATTCCCGCCATCGCCGTTTTCCGCTTTCAGGACCGCTTCGACAATTTCTCGCCCGTCTTTTGTGGCGAGGCCGGCGTCGGCATGCCCCCGCATGTCCGCAAGCTGCTGAGCGATGCCGATCTGATCCTTGCCGTGAATATCCGCTTTGGCGAGATGACGACCGATGGCTACAGCCTGCTGTCGGCGCCGCAGGCTAAGCAAAAGCTGATCCATGTCCATGGCTCTGATCTGGAGATCGGCAAGATCTATCAGCCCGATCTGGGCATTCAGGCGGGTCCGAACGAATTCGCCGCCGCCCTGCGCCCGGTGACCGGCGACTGGGCAGAGTGGCGCGCAACCGGACGGGCGGCATATGAGGCGTCCTTTGCCGCGCCCGACCAGCCCTCGCCCGTGGATATGGTCAAGGTGATGGCGCATCTGCGCGACCGCCTGCCCGATGATGTGGTACTGACCAATGGCGCGGGGAATTTCACAGTCTGGCCGAATAAATTCTTCAAATTCGGTCCGCGCGCCCGCCTGCTGGCGCCGCAATCCGGGGCCATGGGATATGGGCTGCCCGCCGCCATTGCCGCCAGGATCTCCGATCCCGACCGCGTGGTGGTCTGCTTTGCGGGCGATGGCGATTTCCAGATGAACTGCACGGAACTGGCGACCGCCATGCAGCATGGCGCCCAACCCATCGTGCTGCTGCTGAATAACGGGATCTACGGCACCATCCGCGCGCATCAGGAACGCAACTATCCCGACCGCGTCTCGGGCACGACCATGATCAACCCCGATTTCAGCGCCCTCGCCCGCGCCTATGGCTTTCACGCCGAACGGGTCGAACGGACCGAAGATTTCGCCGATGCCTTTGACCGCGCGATGGCATCCGACAGCGGCGCATTGCTGGATCTGAACATCTCGCCCGAGGCGCTGACCCCACGCCAGACGCTTAGCCAGATGCGCGACGCCGCGCTGTCGAAACGGGGCTGACCCATGGCGCGGCGGCCTGATCCCGAACCGGATTGCCGCGCCTCGGACAGCAGCTATGACGTGGTCATCATCGGCGGGGCGGCGATCGGATCTGCGGTCGCCTATTACCTGACGGCCAATGACGGCTTCAAGGGCCGCGTCCTGATTGTCGAACGCGATCCGACCTATCGCCACGCCTCGACCGCTCTGTCTGCCTCGGGCATCCGCACGCAGTTTTCCAACGCGATCAATGTCAAGATCAGCCAGTACGGATCGCAGGTGATCCGCGATTTTCCGGACCTGATGCAGGTGGGCAGCGACCGGCCCGACCTGAATTTCCATCCCGGCGGCTATCTGTTTCTGGCGCGCACGGCGGAACAGGAACAGATACTGCGCGACAATCACAAGGTGCAGAAGGCCTGCGGCGCGGATGTCGAGTTGATGTCGCCCGCCGATCTGGCCCATGCCTTTCCCCATCTGAATGTCGAGGATATCGCGCTGGCCTCTTACGGGCGCTCGGGCGAAGGCTGGTTCAACAATACCGGGCTGATGAACGGGTTTCGCAACAAGGCGCGGGCGCAAGGGGCCGATTGCGTCACAGATGAGGTCGTGGCGATCCAGCGTCAGGGGCGGCGGGTCACCGGGGTGACGCTGGCCTCGGGGCAGCGGATCGCGGCGGGTTACGTGGTCAATGCCTCGGGTCCGCGCGCGGCGCTGACGGCCCGCATGGCCGGGCTGGACATCCCGGTCGAGGCCCGAAAACGCTGCATCACCGTTTTCACATGTGCCGCCAGTCCCGAAGGCTCGGCCCGGATCAATCAGGGGCGGCTGCCGCTGATGATCGATCCGGGTGGGGTCTATTGCCGCCCCGAAGGGAGTTGCTTTCTGGCGGGATGTCCCCCCGCCCATGATCCGCCTGTCGCCCCGGATGATTTCGAACCCCGTTACGATGAATTCGACGAGATCATCTGGCCCGCGCTGTCCGCGAGGTCCCCGGCATTCGAGGCGATCCGCCCGGTCAATTACTGGGCCGGTCACTATGCCTATAACACGCTGGATCACAATCTGATCGTCGGTGCGCATTCCGATCTGCCGAATTTCATTCTGGCCAATGGCTTTTCCGGCCACGGGTTGCAACAGGCCCCGGCGACCGGGCGCGCGGTGGCCGAACTGATCACCCACGGCGCCTATCAGACGCTGGATTTCACCGAGGTCGGCGTGGAACGCATCATTGCGAACCGACCCTTTGTGGAAAAAGCCGTGATATGAAAAAGGCCGCCCCGGAAGGCGGCCTTTGGTTTATTTCCCCTTGCGCGGCGGTTTGCCGGATTTCGCTCCACGCGGCTTGCCCGCAGCGAAACCGGGTTTTCCGCCCTTGGCGAATTTGCGGCGGGGGCGGTCATCGGCTGACAGAACCGCGGCGCGCGGCTTGCGCTTGGCTTTGTCCTCGGCCGTCCAGCGCGGCTTTTTCCGGGGCTTGTCGCCATCGGCGGGCGGCGCGTCATGGAAGGCCGCTTCCGAGGGTTTCGCGACGCGGGCAGGCTTGTCCCAGCTTTTCGCGGGCTTCCCGTCCGTCCGGTCGCCAAAATCCTTGCGCGGTGGGCGCGGGGCCGAGGGACGCTCGTCACGGCTACGCGGGCCGCGGGCCGGACGCGGGCCGGGCTTGTTGCCGCGCGGTGCGTCCAGATCGGGGGCCTCGGCCAGACGGGTCATTTCCAGCCCCGGTTCAAGCTCGGTCATGGCGCCGAAACGCTCGGCCATCTTGGCGTCGACCTGCACGAAGCTGTCATCGGTCTTGACGCGGATCGCGCCGATGGCATCGCGGTTGATCCCGCCTGCATCGCAGATCTTGGGCAGCAGCCAGCGCGGCTCGGCCCGCCCGCTATAGCCGACCGAAAGATGGAACCAGACGGAATCGCCGAATTCCGGACGCTGGCGCGGCTCGGACGGCGGACGGTCCTGCAGCACGGTCAGTTCCTCGGGCGCGGGGCGACCCTCGCGCCACAGCTGGATCAGCGCAGCGGCCAGCCGTTCCGGCCCGAACCGGTGCAGCAGATCGGCGGCCAGTTCGGCGTCATCGCCGGGATCGGCCTCAAAGACCGGGCTTTCCAGCATCCGCTCATTATCGCGGGCCAGCACCTCATCCGCCGAGGGCGGTGCGCCCCATTCCGCATCCAGCTTGGCACGGCGCAGCAGGGAATGGGCCTTCTTCCGCTCGGACGGCATGACGATCATGGCCGAGACACCCTTGGAGCCCGCCCGACCGGTGCGGCCAGACCGGTGGAGCAGGGTCTCGGAATTGGTCGGAAGATCGGCATGGATCACCAGATCCAGCCCCGGCAAGTCGATCCCGCGCGCAGCCACATCGGTCGCCACGCAGATCTGCGCCCGCCCGTCGCGCAGCGATTGCAGGGCATGGGTCCGCTCTTGCTGGCTAAGCTCTCCGGACAGCGCCACGGCGCGAAAGCCGCGATTGGACATCCGCGCCAACAGATGGGTCACATTGGCCCGCGTCTTGCAGAAGATGATGGCGGTGCGCGCCTCGTAAAAGCGCAGCAGGTTGAAGATCGCCGGTTCGCGGTCGCGCGCGGCCACGTTCAGCGCGCGATATTCGATATCGCCATGCTGACGCGCCTCGCCCTTGGCGACGATTCGCTGGGCGTCGCGCTGAAAATCCTTGGCCAGCGATTCAATCTCGGGCGGCACGGTGGCCGAGAACATCAGCGTGCGGCGATCTTTGGGGGCCGATTGCAGGATGAATTCCAGATCCTCGCGAAAGCCCAGATCCAGCATCTCATCCGCTTCGTCCAGCACCGCGACCTGCAGCCAGGACATATCCAGCGATCCCCGCTCGATATGATCGCGCAGGCGGCCCGGCGTGCCGACCACGATATGCGCGCCACGATCCAGCGCGCGCTTTTCGGCGCGGAAATCCATGCCGCCGACGCAGGTGACGACCTGCGCGCCGGCCTTGCCATAGAGCCAGCCAAGCTCGCGTGCGACCTGCAGGGCAAGCTCTCGCGTCGGCGCAATGGCCAGTCCGATCGGTTCCTGCGCGGGCGGCAATGCCTGCGACGCGTCCAGCAGATCGGGCGCAATCGCCAGCCCGAAGGCCACCGTCTTGCCCGAACCGGTCTGCGCCGAGACCAGCATATCGCGGCCTTCCAGACCATCGGCCAGAACAGCCTCTTGAACGGCGGTCAGGCTGTCATAGCCCTTGTCCGCCAGCGCCGCAGCCAAAGGCGCGGCAATTTTGTCATGTGTCATCTTCTTCGCCAGAATAGGGGGTGCCAAACACCGGATAAGCGGCACTTTCCCCCGGTCGACGAGCCTCCCACCTGCCCGTCTTCGGAAATCTTCAAGCGCCGAAGGGGGCGGCCTACAGGTCCGCGCGGCAGAAGTCAAAGGAAACCGCAACCGGGTGGAATTGCGCCGTCCGTCGCGTCACATATCGGCAGGGAACCATCGCTCGCGGATTTGCGAGTTGCAGCGCCGCAGCCATTCCCCACATTCTTGTCGCGGCAAGAGCGGGACAGATCTGCAGAACGGGTCGCGGCGGAAGGAATGAACAGGTGATATCGCAAGGCTCGGCGCGGCAGGATGTCAGCGTGGAGGGGGTCAGGCTAACGGTTTTCACGCATCGCCCCGCCGAAGATCGCGGCGGGCTGCTGATGCTGTTTCACGGCAACAGCGCCAATGCAGAAATGCTGCGCGATTTCGCCATCCCTCTATCGGAAGCCTGCGGCGTCACCGTTGCCGCGCCGTTGTTTGACAAGCGGCGCTTCCCCCCGGACCGCTATCAGCGCGGCAATATCACCGATGGCCGACGCCGCATGCGCCCCAGCCAGCAATGGACCACGCGCCTTGTCGAGCCGATTGTCCGGCAGTTTCACCCGTCCGGGGACGCGCCCTATTGGCTATGGGGCTTTTCGGCCGGGGCGCAGTTCCTGTCGCGCGTCGCGGCCTTTCAGGGGTTTGAACGCGCGCCGCAGCGGATCGTGATCGTCAGCCCCTCGACCCATGTCCTGCCGGTTCTGGGACGCTATCCGACGGGCGAAGCTGCGCCTTACGGGCTGGGCGGCGCCTTTCCCAAACCCTTTGGTCAGGCGCTTCAACGGCGCTATTTGCAGCGTCCGATCACGCTGTCCGTGGGGCTGGAGGATCGCGAGGCCACCGATCCCAGCCTGTCGCGCAGTCTGGCCGCGAAACGGCAAGGGAGCGACCGGCTGGCGCGCGCGACAAGGACCTTCAATCTGGCGGCGATGACCGCGCTGCGGCTGCGCTGCGACTTCAACTGGCGGATCGATCTGGTGCCCGGCGTCGATCATTCGGCGCAGGCCATGTTGCAGCCATGCCGTGCCTGTCAGATGCTGGAAATGCCCGCTGCCGCGCATCTTTGCCCTGCCGACCCGGCCGCGCATGTGCGAAAACCCGCCTTCGGCGCAGCGGACCCGGCTTGATCCGCCGCCCCGCCAGGCACATCTTTTGTTTTCCTGGGACGGAAAGGGCGGAAGATGGGATATCGTGACCTGACCGGAAGGATCGTGACATGGGCCGGATTTCTGGCCTCGGCCATCTGGACGACAATCGCCAGCGCCGACACCGCCGAGATCAGCAGGCGCACGGCCAATATCGACGGAAAAGAACTGCCGGTCTTTGTCTATCAGCCACGGGCCTGCGCCGCGCCTTCGATCCTGATCATCTTTCACGGCAACAGCCGCACGGCGCGGTCCTATCTTCGGGGCTCGATCCCGCTGGCGGATGAGGGCTGCTTTTCGGTCTATGCGCCGCGTTTCAGCAAGGAGAGCTTTCCCAACTGGGCCTACCATCGCGGCGGCCTGCTGCGCGCCGGAAAGCTGCGTCCGGAAGAGGAATGGACGGTCGAGATGATCGGGGATCTGGTCGATTGGGCGCAGGAACAGAACGGCGATCCCGATGCCCCGGTCTATCTGTTCGGCCATTCCGCAGGCGGGCAATTCCTGTCGCGCGTCGCCGCCTATGCCATGCCCGATGAGGTCGCGCGTATCATCATCGCCAACCCCTCGACCTATGTCCTGCCGACTGACGAAGAGCAGATCCCCTACGGCTATGGCGGCATGCCGGACAGCTTTCAGCCGGATCGCAGGCTGCGCGAATATCTGGCCGCGCCCGTCACCATCTATCTGGGCCAGAAGGATACAGGCCGGAAAAGCCTTGTGACGACGGATGAGGCGATGCGGCAGGGGGACAACCGGCTGACACGCGGTGAACGCACCTATGAGATGGCCCGCAAGATCGCCGAAAGCCGGGGCCTGCCCTTCAACTGGCGTCTGGTGCGCGCCGAGGATGTAGGCCACAGCGCCCGCGGCATGCTGCAGGCGCAAACGATCGGGCGGGCGATGGGGTTCTGATCGGTCAGGCACGGCACCCCTGATTCGCGGCCTCTTGCCCGGATCCGGGGGGGGATCTGGCGGCTATCCGCAGCCCGTCAGCGTACCACAACAGACCGGCACCGACCCAACGCGCCGAACTGGCAGTTTTCCGCGTCGGGACCGCAGCCCATCTGGCATGATTTAGCCTATACAAATGTTACAGGCCATGATCCGCCTGCCAGCCGTGATGGCGCGCGATACCGGAAATGCCGCGCTGCGCGCAAGCAGTGGTCCCGTGCCTGTTATGTATATATCAAACAAGGCGCCGGACCGGATTACCTCTTTCAGATAGAAGCCAAATTTCGCCCCGCCTGTGTCTGTTTCCACCCCGCGTCAGGGCGATAATCACGCGCCCCGGGGGCCGGATGCAGACGGCGCAAAAACGCCGTCTTTGCCGCAGCGCAGAAATTAGCGGCGAAATTCGTCAAATCACCTTCCAGTATAAAAACCCCTTGAAATCAATAGACTGAAAAGTTCATCCGATCACGTCGGCGACATGACGCGCCCTCTGCCCCGGGATGTTGCACGCAAATTGAGGCGCTTGCTAACGAAAAGGAAAGGTAACGAGAGCGCATCGGCACGGTGCCGTTTGCACAGTATTTGGGAGACTTGGTCCATGGTCCACGTCACGATCGGCAGACCGCGCATTTCGCGGGCAAAGCGCGCATTCAGCACCCGAAGGGTACCACGCAAGGCATATCAGACATTGTTGACCGGCGATTTGCGCCCCAACCCGGGCGATCTGGTTCTGGCGCGGATCGATGAGATCGGAAAACACACCAAGCTGGAGCTGACCGACGGGCGTCGCGCCCATCTTTTTCCGGGCGATGAGATCATCGTCTGCTTTGGCAACCGCTATGCCCCGGACCAGTACGAGGCACAGATCGGCGCAGATCTGGGGCCTTGCGATCTGGTCGCGGCAGGGGGCATCGCCTCGCTGGAGATGTCCCGGCATCAGCGGATGAAACCGCCGACGCGGATCACTCCGCTGGGCATTCTGGGCGATGCCGACGGCACAAGGCTGAACGTGATGCAATTTGCGGTGCCTGCGCCGGATTTCGCCCCCTCGATCCCGGCGGTGCTGTCTCTGGGCACCTCGATGAATGCGGGCAAGACGCTGACGGCGACCTCGCTTGTGCGCGGCTTCAAGCGGCTGGGCCACAAGGTCGCGGCGCTGAAGATCACCGGTACCGGGGCGGGCGGTGACATGTGGATCGTGCGCGATGCCGGCGCCGATCTGTCGCTGGATTTCACCGATGCGGGCCATGCCAGCACCTATCTGGTCAGCATCGCCGATATCGAAAGCGCCACCTGCCGACTGATGAATTACGCCGCCGCCCAAGGCTGCGAGGTGGCCGTGATCGAGATTGCGGACGGTCTGCAACAGCTGGAAACCTCGCAATTGATCCACAGCAAGCGGATCATGGACTTTACCATCGGCACCGTTTTCGCCGCCTATGACGCCATGGGTGCGAAATATGGCGTCGATCTGCTGAACAGCGCCGGACACGCGGTGCTGGGCCTCAGCGGGCGTCTGGGCCGTTCCCCTCTTGGGGTGCGAGAGGCCGAGGCCTCGACCGGGCTGCGGGTGTTTTCGCCCTGGGAATTGCAGCAAGGCGCGCTGATGAGCGCGATCCGCGACCGGGCGGCCCGAAGCTGCGCCGACAGTCACCTGCAGCCTGCGCTGAAAGCCCTGTCGCGCGGCGTCATCCCGGCGACGGTCGAATTGGGGAATATGGTGATGCTGACCGCCGACGGGCGCCACATGGGCGCCAGCGGCACGACCCTGGCCCGCGATATCCTGGATTGCGCGGCGCATTACGTGATGCAGGCCGATACCGACCAGATCTGCGGCACCGCCTATGGCAGGCATGACAGCAATCGCCGCGACTGGCGCAACGGCAACCGGTTGCAGGACTGGGTGACGGATTTCGGCACCATCGAGCTGCGCATCCCGCGACTGAAAAAGACGGATTACCAGCCCGCCTTCCTCGGCGCGGCCACACCGCCGATTGCCGCCGTCAAGGCCGTGATCGACGCCCCTGCCGCGGATCTGCCAGAGGCTGTCGCATCGCTTCTGGCAAGCCTGACAACGCAGCGGCATGGCCATGAGGATATCAATCAGGTGCTGGATAACATTCGCGACATGCTGCGCAAGGCCAGCTTTCGCAGCATGCACGCGGATGATGGGGTCGCATGGCCGCCCCCGGCCCTTGGCGATGACGAATTCGCGGATGAGGACGATGGCTCGGACGATGCGCCCGACCTGACGGCGCGCGCCGACAACGACGCGGATCGCGCAGATATCGGCCTGGCCTTCCAGCGGCGCGTGAATATCGCCGCCGCCGAATAGGCGCAGCCACGGCATCCTGCCACAACAGCCAACCCCTGCCGGGATCCGTTCCCCGGAAGCCGGCAGGGCAGTGATCAAGTATCGAGTGATAGCAAGTAATGGCCAGACGAAGAAAAGCAGGCACCGAATCCGCGCTTGGCGCGGCGTGGCGGATCTCTCGGCCCGGGCTGGTGGTCGTGATGATCTTCACGACCTGCTTCAACCTGCTGAAATTCGCCATGCCGCTTTATCTGATCCAGGCGCTGGACCGGGTGCCCGCCAGCCGCAGCATCGAAACGCTGGTCATGCTGACCGCCATGGCGGTTGTCGCCATCTGCTGCGGCATGGCGCTGGATGTGCTGCGCCGCCGGATGCTGGTCAGGTGGGGCGTCTGGATCGAGCGGCGCTTTGGCCCGCAACTGGTCGGGCAGGCGCTTGGCGGCCATCGCCCCGTCGAACACAGCGCCGATATCATTGAATCGCTGGGCTATCTGGAAACCCTGCGCGCCTTCGTGTCGGGACCGCTGGTGTCCTGGATGGACGTGATCTTCGTCCCGATCTTCTTCATCGCGATCTTTCTGATCCACCCCCTTCTGGGCATCATCGGGGTCGCGGCGCTGGTGGTGCTGCTGATCATCGGCGTGCTCAGCGACAGCCTGACCCGCGATGGCCGTCGCGCGTCAGGCGTGGCGCATCGCGAACAGACGGCACTGGTGCAGGCGGCGGGCCAGAACCGCGAAAGCGTCGGGGCGTTTTCCATGGGCGCCGCGCTGACGGAAAGATGGCGGCGCACGGCCACGGCGCGGCTGCAGGAAAAGCAGCAGGTGCAGGACCGCCAGATCATGTTCAAGACGCTGCGCCGTGGCGTCGGGCAATTCCTGCGCATCGCCATGATCGCCGTCGGGGTCTGGCTGGTGGTGATCGGATCACTGACCTTCGGCGGCATCTTTGCGGCACGGATCATGGCGGGCTTCGGCTTTTCGCTGGCCAATGAGGCGATCAGCAATTACCGCAACCTGCGCGAGACGCTGACCGCCTATCAGGCGATCCGCAAGCGGCTGGCGGATGTGGATATGGCGCAGGCCTCGGTCCCCGAGGATGTGCCGGATGCGGCGCTGATCCTGGATCAGATGAGCTATCGTCACCCGGGCGAACGCTTCTATCTGTTCAACCGCCTGTCGCTGCGCCTTGCCCCGGGCGAAATGCTGGTCGTGAACGGCACTGCGGGCACAGGCAAGACCACCCTGTCACGGCTGCTGGTCGGCGTGCTGTCGCCGCGCGACGGGCAGATCCGACTGGGCGATATCGAACTGTCGCGCCTCGCCCCCGAGGCCCGCTGCGACATGGTCGGCTTTCTGCCCCAGCATACCGAGCTGTTTTCCGGCACCATCCGCGAGAACATCGCCCGCATGGGCGAGGGCGATTTCGAGGATGTGGTCGCCGCCGCGAAGCTGGTCGGCATCCATGACAAGATCATCCACCTGCCCGATGGCTATGACACCCAGATCAGCGGCGATGGCTTTGGCATGTCGGGCAGCGAGCGCAAGCGGATCGCGCTGGCCCGGGCCTTTTACCGCCGCCCGCGCATCATCGTGCTGGACGAACCCTCGGCCAATCTGGACACCGCGTCCCGGCGGTTGATGGTGACGGCGGTGGCCGATCTGAAATCGGGCGGTGCGTCGATCATCGTCACCCAATCCATCCACGGCTCGCAGATCGCGCGGATGGCGGATCGTTTCCTGATCCTTGGCGGCAAACGCTCGCATGAGGTGACCGAGAATACCGGCGATGACACGCTGCGCCGTGCACGCGACCATCTGAGGAGCGTGACATGACCCTGCCCGACAGCGCATCGCCCCCGGCTGTTCCCTTTGACGACGCACAGCCCTTTGGTCGGCGTCTCGCCCTTGGCGGTTTCGCCGTCATCGCCGTGTTTTTCGGCACATTCTATCTTTGGGCGGCGACCGCGCCACTGGAAGGTGCGGTGGTCGCGCCGGGCATTGTCAGCGTAGATACCAATGTGCGCACGGTGCAGCATCTGGAAGGCGGTATCGTGGACGGGATCCTGGTCCGCGACGGCGATGCGGTCGAGGCCGGGCAACCCCTGATCCGGCTGCAGAACACGGTCCCATCCTCCAGCCTCAATGAAATCCAGTCGCAATATTTCGAGGCCCGCGCGACCGAGGCCCGGCTGGTCGCCGAACAGCAGGGCGACGATCAGATCAGCTTCCCGCCCGAACTCAGCCGCAAGATCGGCGATCAGGCCGTGCAGGGCGTGATGCGTGGGCAAGAGAGCATTTTCGACAGTCGCCGGACGCTGCTACAGGACCGTCTGACCATCTTTCAGCGCACCATCGGCGGGCTGAACACCCAGATTCAGGGGCTGGAGGATCAGATCACCTCGTCCGAAAGCCGGCTGTCCCTGCTGGATCAGGAAATTGCCGATGTGCAATCGCTCTATGACCGCAACCTGACCGACCGCCCGCGTCTGCTGCAATTGAAGCGGCAACAGGCCGAGCTGCAGGGAGAGATCGCCAGCTATCGCGCCGCCATCGGCACCGCGCGGCAAAAGATCGAGGAAACCGCCCTGCGCCGGTCCGAGCTGAAAAACAGCATGGCCACCGAGGTCGTGCAGGAATTGCGCGACACCCGCGCCCGCGCCTATGAGCTGGCCCAGCGGCTTGCGGCGGCGCAGGATGTGATGGGCCGCACCGAAATCCGCGCCCCCGTGACAGGCGTAGTCACCGGCCTGCAAATCCACACGGTCGGGGGCGTGATCGCCGCAGGCCAGACATTGATGGAGATCGTGCCCGTCAGCGACAAGCTGGTGGTGCAGGCGACGATAGATCCGCTGGATATCGATCAGGTCTCTCAGGGGCAAGAGGCGCAGGTCTGGCTGTCCGCGCTGAACCGCCGCAGTCAGACCCCGATTGAGGGGGTGGTGCAGACCGTCTCGGCCGACCGTCTGGTCGATCCACGCAGCGGCGCGCCCTATTACCTTGCCCGCGTCACGCTGAACCGCAGCGATGTCGAAACCGGAACCGTGCCCATCCAGCCGGGGATGAGCGCCGAAGTCATGATCCATACCGGCGCCCGAACGACTTTGGACTACCTTCTTTCGCCCATTACCCAGTTCATTTCGCGCGGCATGCGCGAGAGCTGACGATATTTGACACCAAGAAAGGTTGCCTGATGCAGATTATCGAAAGCCGCCTGTTCCAGCCGGGAAATATTCATACCCGCCGCCTTGCGCTTCACGTGCAGATCGAGGGCGCCGCCGATCTTGAAATGCCCCCCGCCGCGATCGCAGAGCTGGGCAAAATGCTGCGACGCCTTCAGGCAACGATCAGCGACTGTCCCGCCTGGCGCCGCCTTGCCCGCGCGAAGGCACCGGTGCCAATGGCCGGTGCCATCGAAGTCCTGGCCATCCTGACACAGCGATATGCCCTCTGGCCGGTCAAGTTCTGTTCCTGGCGGGAAACGGCATCAGCCAATTATGTCACCAGCCCCGCCGAACTGGAACGGCAGGGGATCGCGCTTTACGAAGTCAAATCCGAAAGCGTGGGTCTGGCCGCCGCCAGGGTGGCCATCGCGATGGCACAGGCCATGCTGGACGGGGCAAAGGCCCGGGCGCTTTACGATCTGTTCATCGAAGAACTGACCGGCTTCATGGCCGCGACGCGGCGCGAGACCCCGGCTGCGGATTCGCTGAAGATCGCAAAGGCCGCCATTGCGCGCGGCATCCCCTGGTCGGTGCTGCATCAGTCGCATTACATCCAGCTTGGACTGGGGCAGTACTCACATGTGCTCAAGGGGTCGGAATCGACGAATACCTCTTCGATCGGGGGCGCGCTGTCGCGCAACAAGGGGATTGCGCATCGTATTCTGCAACAGGCGGGCCTGCCGGTGGCGCAGCAATATGTCACCCGGAACGCAAGCGCGGCGGCGCGATTTGCGGCACGGATCGGATTTCCCGTCGTGGTGAAGCCGCGCGATGGGAATATGGGGCGCGGCGTGACTGTCGGGGTCACGGATGAGGCGCATCTCGCGCGGGCCTTCAAACGCGCGCAAGAAGTGTCCCCGCATGTGCTGGTCGAAAGCCTGATCGAGGGCGAGGAATATCGCCTGCTGATCATCGATGGCCGCATGGTCGCCGCCTGCCATCGCCGCGCCGCGCAGGTCACGGGCGACGGCACCTCGACCGTCGCGAAACTGATCGAGCGTGAAAACCTTCGCCCCGAACGTGAACGGGTGCTGCCCAGCAGCATGGCGATCATGCGGCTGCTGAAACTGGATGACAACGCGCTGGAAGTGCTGGCCGAACAGGGGCTGCAACCTGACAGCGTTCCGAAAAAGGGCCAGACCGTGCTGCTGCGGCGGGAATCCAACGTCTCGCGCGGGGGGGAAGGCATCGACATCACCGACATGATCCACCCCGACAACCGCGAACTGGCCGTGCAGGCCGCCCGGATCGTCCGGCTGGATGTCTGCGGGGTGGATTTCATCAGCACCGATCCCGCGGTCTCGTGGCGCGACAACAAGGCCGCCATTTGCGAGGTGAACAGCCGCCCGGGCATCCATATGCAGATCCACGCGATGGGCGACCGTGGCCACCAGATCACCGATGCGATGCTGGACATGCTGTTCCCGGATGGCGCGCCATCGCGCATGCCGGTCATCGCGTTGATCGGCACGCAGGACCAGACCGCCCAGATGCGCCGCCGGATCGAGGCCGCCGCCACCGAGGCGGCAAGTAACGTCGCGCTGATCTCGCAATCCGACACGGTGACGCCGCTGCGGCGGCTGACCGATGCCGGGGCGCTGGACTGGGACGCGCAGATCGACGCCGCCGTGATCGAGGCGACCCCCAGCCAGATCGTCGAAGAGGGTCTGGGCGTCGAGCGTATCGATCTGGCGATCCTGTCGCCCGACGCGGACTGGCAGGACGCCGATCTGGTCGCGGCCGCCATCCAGCGTCTGGCCGGTGAGCGGGTCGTGCCCGTCGATGATCCCGATGCGCTTGGTGCGGCTGTCAGGGCGCTTGGGCTGGATCTGGGCGTCGTGGATCCGCAGATCATCGAAGAGCGTGCCGAACATGCCCAGCCCGTGCCGCGCGCGGACGCCGATCCCGATCAGTTCACCGCGCTGTTCCTTGGCGATATCGGCTTTGGCGAAAGCTATATGAGCCACCCTCGCCTGCCCGATCTGCAACGGGTTCTTGGCACGCATGGTCACGGCTATTCGCTGGCAAATCTGCGCGGCATTCTGGCGCAGTCGCATCTGACGGTCGCAAACCTTGAAGTGCCACTTGCCTCGCGCCCCGATGCGGGCTTGCAGGGCAACAAGAAATATCTGGGCTGGTGCGATCCCGATAACACGGTCGCGGCGTTGCAACAGGCCGGGATCGACGCCGTCACGCTGGCCAACAATCACGCGCTGGATTGCGGCATGACCGGTCTGGGCGAGACGCTGACCCGGCTGAACGATGCGGGCATCGCGGCCTTTGGCGCGGGCGCGGACCGGGACACGGCGACGCATCCGCTGATCCACCGCTTTGCCGTGGGCGGGATCGAACAGTCGCTGGTCATCTTTGCCGGGTTCGAACATCGCCCCAGATATGATCGCCGCTACCGCTGGTATGCGAATGGCGCGCGTGGCGGCGTGGCCCCGATTGCCGCCGATCAGATCGCACAGCAGATCCAGTCGCTGCGCGAGGTGCTGCCAAACCCGACCTTCGTGGCATTCCCCCATTGGGGCACCGATTACGAAGATATCACCGACAGCCAGCGCGACAGCGCCGCCGCCCTTGTCGCCGCCGGTGTCGATCTGATCATAGGCCATGGCGCGCATATCACCCAGCAGGCCGAGGTGATCGACGGCTGCCCGGTTCTGTTCAATATCGGGAATTTCGTCTGGAACACGCCGGGACGCTTCAACCGGCTTGATGTGCAGCCCATCGGTCTGGCGGTCGGGCTGCATTTCAACAAGCGGCAGCGGGTCGGCCCCAGCCTGCGGATCTATCCGCTGCTGATCGACAATGACGTCACCGCCTTCCAGAACCGTCCCGTCACGCCCGAGGAATTTGCCCGCGCGAAATCGCTGATCGCCGCGCAGCTTCCCACGCGGCCACGCAGCCAAAGCGACGAGGCGGGTCTGTATCTGGAAATGAAGATGCGCGCGCCCGCCAAGGCCGCCCTGCGCACCGCCGCCGAATAGCGCCGAAAACCGGCGGGGCAGCCTTGGCCCCGCCGCCTTCTAGGCCAGCGCGATGGTCCCCGCCTGCCGCAATCCCTCGATCTCATCCTCGGAATAGCCCAGTTCCGCCAGCACCTCGGCAGTGCTGCCGCCCAGCCGGGGCACCGGTTTGCGGACGGTGCAGGGCGTCTGGCCCAGCTTGATCGGAAAGCCCAGAACGCGCAGGTTCGGGCCGTCCTGCCAGGGCGCCTCGATCACCATCTGCTGCGCCCGGATCTGCGGATCGGCCACCACCTGCGACAGATCCTGCACGATCCCGCAGGGCACCCCCGCCGTGTTCAGCACGCCCAGCCAATGATCGCGGCTTTTGCCCGCCATGCGGCTGTCGATCAGGCTGCGTAGATCTTCCCGCGCGGCCATCCGCTTGGCATTGCTGTCATAGCGTGGATCCGCCATCACCCAACCAAGGTCCAGCGTATCAAGGAAACGTTGCAGGATCTGATCGTGCGAATTCGCCACCGCGATCTGACCATCCGCGCAGAGAAACAGCCCATAGGGATAGACCAGCGGATGATCGTTGCCGGTGCGCGGCGGCAGTTCATCAGTGGCGAAATATTCCGAGGCGAGATAGGCCATCAGGCTCAGCAGCCCGTTGACCATCGCCACCTCGACCGTCTGGCCCTGCCCGGTTCTGTCACGCCCGATCACCGCGCCCAGAATGCCCACCGCAGCATAGATCCCCGCCACCAGATCACTGACCGGAGGCGCGGCGCGCATCGGCGGGCCATCGGCCTCGCCATTCACACCCATGAAGCCGCTCATCGCCTGGGCGATGAAATCGAAGGCCGGGCGATCCGTATAGGGTCCGGTGCTGCCATAGCCGTTGATGCTGGCCACGATCAGGCGCGGGTTCAGCGTCTTCAGCGCGGCCGCGTCCAGTCCCAGCTTGTCCAGCGTGCCGGGGCGGAAATTCTCGACCAGCACATCGGCATCGGCCAGCATCCGGCACAGCACCGCCCGGCCCGCCTGACTGTAAAGATCCAGAACGATCGAGCGTTTGTTACGGTTGAAACCCGCGAAATAGCCCGAGACCCCGTCGGTCATCGTGCCCTGCGCGCGGACGGGATCGCCCTTGGGCGGCTCGACCTTGACGACATCTGCACCAAGATCGCCAAGGATCATGGTGCAGAAAGGGCCCGACAGAACCCGGGTCAGGTCAATCACGCGCAGCCCGTGCAACGGGCCGTTCACTTCTTCTGCCATGGGCGGTCCCGATGTTATCCATCAATCCGGCAGCCGGACCATGCCCGGCATGCCCTCCCATGGCTTACGTCACTTTACGCCCGGAGTGCCATCGAATTTCTTTTCAAGCTGGTCCCAGACCTCGATATATTCCTGCTGCATCGGGGCCTCTTTCGCGGCGAATTCGGTCAAATGCTGGGGGAAGCGGGTCTCGAACATGAAGGACATGGTGTTGTCCAGCTTCTCGGCCTTCAACTCGGCATTCGAGGCCCCCTCGAAGGCGTCGCGATCAGGGCCGTGGGGCAGCATGCAGTTATGCAGGCTCATCCCGCCGGGGGCAAAGCCCTGCGGCTTGGCGTCATAGATGCCATAGATATTGCCCATCAGCTCGGACATGATGTTCTTGTGATACCAGGGCGGGCGGAAGCTGTGCTCGGCCACCATCCAGCGTTCGCGGAACAGCACGAAATCGATATTCGCGGTGCCCTCTTGCCCCGAGGGCGCGGTCAGCACGGTGAAGATCGACGGATCGGGATGGTCGAACAGGATGGCGCCGACCGGGCTGTAGGTGCGCAGGTCATATTTATAGGCGCAGTAATTGCCATGCCATGCGACGACATCCAGAGGGCTGTGGCCGATATGGGTTTCGTGGAACTGGCCGCACCATTTGATGACGACGCGGCTGGGCACCTCGCGATCCTCGAAGGCGGCAACGGGGCATTTGAAGTCGCGCGGATTGGCCAGGCAATTGGCGCCGATCGGGCCACGGCCGGGCAGGTCGAATTTCTGGCCATAGTTTTCGCAGACAAAGCCGCGTGCCGGACCTTCCAGCACCTCGACGCGGTAAACCATTCCACGCGGGATGATCGCGATTTCCTTGGGCTCAAGATCGATTATGCCCAGTTCGGTGCAAAAGCGCAGCCGCCCCTCTTGCGGAACGACCAGCAATTCGCTGTCGGCCGAGAAGAAATATTCGTCCTGCATCGAGCGCGTGACCAGATAGATATGGCTGGCCATGCCGACCTGCGTGTTCACATCGCCCGCCGTGGTGATCGTGCGCATGCCGGTGATCCAGGTCAGATCCTCATCCGCGCCCGGCATCGGCACCGGGTCCCAGCGATACTGGCCAAGGCTGGTCACATCGGGCAGCACGTTCGGCGCGGTTTTCCAATAGGGCACGTCGATCGCGCTGAACCGCCCCGTATGATGGACCGAGGGACGGATGCGATAGCACCAGGTCCGCTCATTCTGGCCGCGCGGCGCGGTGAAGGCGGTGCCGGACAGCTGCTCGGCGTAAAGGCCGTAATTGCATTTCTGCGGACTGTTCTGACCCTGCGGCAGCGCATCGAGCAGCGCCTCGGTTTCGAAGTCATTGCCGAAGCCCGGCATATAGCCCTCGTGGGTGCCCGTGGTGCTGGTGGCCCGGATCATTCCCTGGGGCAGTTCCTGGATGGTCATGTCAGTCTCTCCTCCGC
This sequence comes from Paracoccus fistulariae, assembly GCF_028553785.1. NCBI lineage: Bacteria > Pseudomonadati > Pseudomonadota > Alphaproteobacteria > Rhodobacterales > Paracoccaceae > Paracoccus > Paracoccus fistulariae. The sequence continues at coordinate 3,219,090 of NZ_CP067136.1, read as the reverse complement.
AAACTCGTTGCTAATGCAATGAATATACCGTTGCAGCAGCAACGATGTCAAGCGCGATCCGCGCAAGCCAGTTTATTATTGCGCATGCAACGAAATCCTGCTGTTCTGGTGGAAAAGGATCGTGGATGAGCTTTCAGCTGGATGATTTCCTGCCCTATCAGCTTGCCGTGGCGGCATCGCTTGTCAGTCGCCGATTCGCGGCAAGATATGCGGATGAGGCGGGATTGACGGTGCCCGAATGGCGCGTGCTGGCGCATCTGAACCATTCCGGAACGGTCAGCGTTCGCGACATTCACAGCCGGGTCAATCTGGATAAATCCATGATCAGCCGGGCGGCCTCCAGATTGCAAGAGGCGGGGCTGGTGCGCAAATCAGGCCATGAAACCGACCGTCGCCTGATCGTCCTGGAACTGACCGAAGAGGGCCAGCGCCTGATGCAGCGCCTTGGCCGCATTGCCGAGGATTTTCAGGCCGAATTGCTGGCAGAGATTGGCGAGGATGCCGCCGCCTTGAAGCGCGCCGTGGCGCGGATTGCGGAACGGGCGACGGAATAGCCCCGCCGCCCGACCCGTGGTGAAATGGCCCTTCGCCTGCCCCGCAACGGGCATCAGGCCGGGCGATGCCTTGGCTTAGAAGCCGTCCAGATCCTTGGCCATGACGACCTCGCCATCATAGTTCTTGCGCACCTCATCCGCGACGCCATCCATCGGCGCGCCGTAGTTCAGGATATGGGTCAGAACCAGCAGCTTAGGCTGGGCGGCATTGGCGATTTCGGCCAGTTCCTCGGTCGTGGTATGCGAATGGTTGTGATAATCCTGCCAGAATTCCGGCAGCCCGCTCAGCCCCTCGCTGCTGATCACCTCATGCAGCAGGATATCGGCGCCCTTCGACATCTCGATCAGTTCTTCGCTGTAATTGGTATCGCCCGAGATCACGATCACCTTGTCCGGCGTGGTGATGCGATAGCCGAAAGCGGGCGAGATATCGCCATGCGGGACCGGGAAGCCCTCGATCTTCACATCGCCATCCTGCACCGTGAAGGCCTTGTCATATTCGCTGACATTGACCTTGAAATTCTCGGGGTTGTCGACCGGCTGATTGCTGTTGATGCGCAGATTCGTGTCGGTCGCCAGCATGGTGTAATAGCCATCGGCCATTTCCTGCGCGCCGGTAGGGCCATAGACCTGCATCTGACCATCGCGCCGCCACCACAGCGTTCCGGCAAGCTCGGGGAAATCAAGGATGTGATCGCTGTGCAGATGGGTCAGGAACAACTGATCCGCGATGGTGGGAAACAGCGCCTCGCGGCCCTGCGGATCTTTGGGCGCGGCAACGCCCTTGACGCCGCTGGCCTTGATCATGTTCTGAACCACGCCGCCGCCGATATCGAACAGATAGGCCTTGCCGTTATAGATCACGGCGGCCCCCGCCCCTGCCCGGTCGCCATCGGCGACGGGCGTGCCGGTGCCCAGAACCACCAATTCAGTTTCCGCCTGCGCAAATCCGGCCCATGCGGTCAGCGCAAGCGCGGCAAGACCAAGCCTGCTCGATATCGTCATATTCAGTTCTCCTTCAGAAAAATCACTTTTGACCCTGTCCGGGCGCGGCGATGGCAATGGCCTGATCGATCACCTCGGCGTCGCCGATATGATTGACCAGCACCAGAACCAGCCGCGACCAGAGCTTCAGGCTTTCGCCCTCGGTCAGGCCGTCATGCATCGCGACCAGCTTTTCATAGATGTCGTCATGTCCGGTCAGGTTCGCGGAAACGATCAGCTGTGCCATATCTGGCCTCCTTTCGCGCGGGCCAGGGCCGCCTCGATGCGGGCCGCGTCGGGGTTCTTCCAGCGCGCGGCGACATAATGATCGGGGCGGATCAGGCAGGCCCCGCCCTCGCCAAGCCCCAGCCGGTCTGCCGCGACCTGCCCCAGCTGCACCACGCGCAGGCCGGGCGGAACCTCGCCAGCCCAGTCGCGGGACAGCAGGACAAAATCATCGCCAAGCTGTTCCATCAGCCAGCCATCCTCATGCGGCGAATCCAGTACCGGCGCACCGGGCGGCACGCCGCCGGACCACGCATCCTCATCCGGCGTCGACAGCGGGCTTTCGGGAAAGCCGACAGGCGTGGACAGCCTGCCCGAATTCACGAAGGGCCGGGCAAAATCGTGGTCGCGGGCAAGTTCCAGAACCGCGTCGCGCAAGGCCTGGCTGGCCGCCGATTTGGGCGTCAGGAAATCGGTCGAGCGGGTCGAGTTCAGGATATTCTCATCCGCAGTCGCGACGGCTTCGTGATTATAGGTCTCGATCAGCGTTTCATCGGCATGACCGCGCAGCACCAGATCCAGCTTCCAGCCCAGATTGTCGATATCGGCAAAGCCACCATTGCAGCCCCGCGCCCCGAAGGGCGACACGAGATGCGCGGAATCGCCTGCAAAGATCACCCGCCCATGCACGAAACGCGCCATGCGCCGGCACTGGAAGGTATAGACCGAATACCACTCGCGCTCGAAGGCGACCTCATCGCCCAGCATGGCGCGGATGAACGGCTCGACATTCTCGGGACGTGTCGCGGCCTCGCGGTCGATATTCCAGCCAAGCTGGAAGTCCAGCCGCCAGACACCATCGGGCTGACGATGCATCAGCGCCGACCGGCCCGGATTGAAGGGCGGGTCGAACCAGAACCAGCGTTCCGGCGGCATCTGGTGATCGGGCATGCGGATATCCGCGATCAGGAAGTTATCCTCGAAAACGCGCCCCTCGAAATCAAGGCCCATCCGCTCTCGCACGGTCGAGCGCGCGCCATCGCAGGCGATCAGCCAATCCGCCATCAGCTGATAGCGCCCCTGATCGGTCGAGATGTCCAGCAGGACGCCATCCTGCCGGGGCGTGACCTCTTCGATCACATGGCCCCAGCGCAGATCGACATTGGGCAGCGCGCGCAAGCCGTCCAGCAGATATTCCTCGATGTAATATTGCTGGATATTGATGAAGCCGGGATGTTTCTGATCCTTCACCGGCAGCATGTCGAACTGATAGACCGGCTCTGCCCCGTCGCCCCAGAAGACCTTGCCCAGATTCCAGGTCACGCCCTTTTGCATGACCGCATCGCAAACGCCCAGCCGGTCCAGAATGTCCAGCGAGCGTTTGGAAAAGCAGATCGCCTTGGAACAATGGGCGATGAAATCCAGACGCGTGATCACCGTCACCTGATGTCCGCGACGACCCAGATCCAGCGCCATGGCCAGACCGACCGGCCCCGCCCCCACGACCACGACAGGCGCGTGATCCCGGGCGATGGCGGGTGCAGGCGTCTGGCCGATCTCTTTATAGACCGGGATGCCCTGAATATTCGCCATGATCCCCTCCTCCCTTTGCTAATTGTGTCAGCCTTGCAGCTTTGCCCAGACCTCGCGGTCGCGCTCTGCGGTCCAGATGCGGGGATGTTCGATCCCGTCGAATTCGTCCCACAGACGCTGCACGTCGAAGGGCAGGCAATGTTCAAAGATCGGCCAGGCGCCGAATTCCGGGGCCAGCGCGTCGCGGGTCGCCTCGAAGGCGGCCTTCAGATCGCCGCCGGCCTTGTGTACGCGGCCGGTATTTTCGATCATGCCGTTCAGGAATTTCCGCGTCTGTTCCACGGCAGCGTCGGTTTCCGCCACGCCGCGCGACACGGCCCCGCGCCCGCCGATCAGGTTTTCGGCGCGATAGGCCTTGACCCGGTCCAGCGTGCCGCCCGCCCAGTCGAAATGATAGGCATCGCCGGTGTAAAGCGCGGCCTTGGATTCCACCAGGTCGCCCGCGTAAAGCGTGCGGGTCTTGTCATGCCAGACGGTGATGTCGCCGCCGGTATGGCCGCGACCCAGGAAGCGCAGTTCCAGCTTGCCACGATCGCCGCCCAGATCGATGTCATGGCTGTCGGCAAAGGTGATGGTTGGCCAGGTCAGGCCGGGCACCTCATCGGCATTCTTGGCCAGGCGCGGCATGCGGCCGAATTCGCTTTTCCAGTCCTGTTCGCCCCGTTCGGCCACCAGATCGCGCGAGGCGTCGGACATGATGATATCGCCCGCGTCAAAGGCGCTGGCCCCCAGCACCCGCACCGCGTGATAATGCGTCAGCACCAGATAGCGCACGGGCTTGTCCGTATGTTCGCGCAGGATCTTCAGCCAGTCACGAGAGGCCGAGGGCGTGGCCCGCGATTCGATTGCGACGACGAAATCCTCGCCCTCGACCGCGCCCACATTCGGATCGCCCTCGGCGGTCAGTGCGTAAACGCCATCGGCCAGCACTTCCAGCGTATCGGTTTTCTGATCGGTATCGGCCGAGGATGCAAATGGCTTGCTCATTCCTATCTCTCTCACATGGATTTTCGTTGAAATCGCGTCAGAATCATTTCTAATGAAACGAGTTCGGGTTGTATGTCGTTAGACCTATCGACAACCGGACAGGGAGGGAAACATGACCTCGGCAGGGCTGATCGACCCGAATCGCGCCGTCGCATTGCTGGAAGCCCGCGATGCAGGCGTCTTTTCCGAACGGTTGCTGGACGCCGCCCATAGCGCATCCGGCATCGCGGAACTTTTTGCCTATCGCATCGGCGATGGCGCGCCTGAAACGCTGGCCTCCAGCAGCGATCTGGGCGATGTGGCGGAACGCGCGGGCGCCTATGCCCGACGCTTTCATCGCAGCGATCCGGCGGTCATTGCCCGTATGAACGCGCAGCCCGACACAGGATTCATGTGCCGCATCCCGGCCGAATCCATCGAATTGGGCGCCTATCGCAAGCTGTGCTTCGAACAGCCCCGCTTTTCCGAAAAGATCTGTTTCGGCTGGCGCGCACCGCAGCACAGCCTGGTGGTGACCTTCTATCATCGCCACCAGCACGAACCAGATCTGGCCCAGCTTGGCGCGCTGGCACAGATCGCGATCACCGCCCTGACCCGGCTGACGCAACAGCGCGATGAGGAACAATCGCTGGTCCAGCAGGTCGAGGCGCGGCTTGCGGCGTCTCATCCCCGGCTGTCGCTGCGCGAAAGGCAGATCAGCGCGCGCAGCCTTGCCGGGCACACGGCGCGCCAGATCGCCGGAGAGTTGGGTCTGGGTCACGGCACGGTGCTGACCTATCGGCAGCGCAGCTATCAAAAGCTGGGCGTATCGAAATCCAGTGACATGCTGGCTGCGATCATGTCCTGATGAAGAGTGTCACCTGCCGGGAAAGATATTGTTTCATTAGAAATGATTTCTTGACAGATTAGTTTCAACTGCAACAAAATATCTCTGAACGAATCCTTTTTACAGCATTGCGGCGGCCTTTGGGCTGAACAGCCGCATCATCAGACAGACAGGAGGCTTTCGCCCATGGCAAAGCAACCACGCCGCAGCTGGATTGCGGCTGCGAATAAAGAAGATTGCGATTTTCCGATTCAGAACCTGCCCTTCGGCGTCTTTTCGACGGCAGACAGCGCCCCGCGTTGTGGTGTGGCCATTGGCGACATGATCGTGGATCTGGCCGAATGCGAAGCCCGCGGGCTGCTGGATGCCAAGGGCAGTTTCGCCCGGCCGCATCTGAATGACTTCATCGCGCTTGGCCGCCCGGCATGGGACCGGATCCGCGAGCGCCTGACCGAATTGCTGGCCGAGGACGGCAATCAGGACACGCCGCTGGTCGCCATGGCAGACGCCACCCTGCATCTGCCGATCCGGGTGACCGAATTCACCGATTTCTACGCCTCGAAAAATCACGCCTTCAATGTCGGCGTGCTGTTCCGCGGCCCCGAAAACGCGCTGCCCGCGCAGTGGACCCATATGCCCATCGGCTATAATGGCCGTGCCTCATCCGTGGTGGTGTCGGGCACCGATATCCGCCGCCCGATGGGACAGGTGAAAGGCGATGACGGGCCGGTCTGGACCGCCTGCAAGCGGCTTGACCTGGAACTGGAACTGGGTGCCATTGTCGGCGCGGACAGCAATCTGGGCGAACGGGTCAGCGTCGAGCAGGCGGAACAGATGATCTTTGGCTATGTCCTGCTGAACGACTGGTCGGCACGCGACATTCAGGCCTGGGAATATCAGCCGCTGGGCCCGTTCCAGTCCAAGGCCCTTGGCACCACGATCAGCCCGTGGGTCGTGACACAGGCGGCGCTGGAACCCTTCCGCAGCGCGGGCGCGGAACGGGTGAACCCGCTGCTGCCCTATCTGCAGGAAGAACGTCCGGGCTTTTACGACATGACCGTTGGCTGGACCATGAACGGGCAACGCATGGGGCACACCAATTACAACGTCATGTATTTTTCCAGCGCCCAGCAGCTGGCCCATCACACCGGATCCGGCTGCCCGATGCGCGTCGGCGACCTGCTGGGCAGCGGCACGATTTCCGGCCCCGAGATCAACGAAACCGGCGCCCTGCTGGAAATGACGCAGGGCGGCAAGAACCCGGTCACGGTGAATGGCGAAAGCCGCACCTTCATTCAGGACGGGGATGAGATCGGCCTTTACGGCTATGCGCAGGGGTCGGGCTATCGCATCGGCTTCGGTCCCTGCACTGGCACCGTCCTGCCCGCCAGCGAATGAGCGCAACCGTGACGGATCAGATGGCAGGCAAGATCGTCCTTTACGACTATTGGCGTTCTTCCGCGTCCTACCGGGTGCGGATTGCGCTGGCCCTGAAGGGGCTGGCCTATGAAAGCGTCTCGGTCAATCTGGTCGCGGGTGAGCAACGCCAGCCCGCGCATCGGGCGATCAACCCGCAGGGGCTGGTTCCCGCGCTGGCGATTGACGGGCTGATGCTGACGCAATCGCTGGCCATCATCGACTATCTTGAGGAAACGCGCCCGGATCCTGCCCTGCTGCCGAAGGATGCGGCGTCGCGGGCGCATGTGCGGGCGATCGCGCTGGCCATTGCCTGCGAAATCCACCCGATCTCGAACCTGAACGTGCTGGCCCGCGTGCAGGAGGTCGGCGGTCAGGATGCCCGCGCCGACTGGAACCGCGACAATATCGCCGCCGGTCTGGCGGCGGTGGAACATCTGCTGGATCATCCCGGCTTCACCGGCCGCTTCTGCCATGGCGACAGCCCCGGCATGGCCGATTGCACGCTGATCCCGCAGCTTTACAACGCAACACGCTGGGGGGTGGGCTTCGACCATCTGCCGCGCATCATGGCAGTCGCAAAGACCTGTCAGACAAACGACGCCTTTCAACAGGCGCATCCAGACAAGTTCGACCCTTCGCGCTAGGCGAAGGAACAACAGGGAGAGAGAAAATGAAGTCACTGAAACTGGCGCTGGCCGGATTGCTGCTATCCGCGACCCCGATTCTGGCGGAAGAGCTGATCATGTCGTCCTGGCTGCCGCCCAAGCACCCGATCGTCGTCAACGCCTTCGAGCCCTGGGCCGAAGAGGTCGAGGCCGTCACCGATGGCCGCGTCACCGTGCGCATCACCGGCAAGCCGCTGGGCAGCCCGCCCGCGCATTTCGACATGGCCCGCGATGGCATTGCCGATATCACCTACGGCCTGCATTCCTTTACCGAGGATGATCGCTTCACCCGCGCCCGGCTGGGTCAGTTCAGCTTCCTTGGCGACGATGCCGTAGCCAATTCGCAGGCCTATTGGAGCATCTATGGCGGTCAGCTGGACGCCGCAGCGGAACACGAAGGCACACATCTGCTGGGCCTCTTCATGCATGGCCCGGGCCTGCTGCATAACAACAAGCTGAAGATCGAAACCGTCGATGACATGCAGGGTCTGAAGATCCGCGTGCCGGGTGGCTATGTCGGCGATCTGATCTCGGCCCTGGGGGCGACGCCGCTGTTCATGTCCTCGCCCGAGGTCTACGAAAAGCTGTCGCGCGGCGTCATTGACGGGGTGGCCTTCACCTATGAGGCGCTGACGGCCTTCAACCTGACCGACGACATCAAATATTCGATGACCGTGCCGGGCGGGATCTATAACACCACATGGTTCTTCGTCATCAATGAAGACAAGTGGAACAGCATCTCGGAAGAGGACCGCGCCGCCATCGACGCGATCTCGGGCGAGGCTTTTGCCGAACGTGTGGGCAAGGCGTGGAACGATGCCGATACCGCCGCACAAGAGGAAATCGGCGACAGGATCGACTTCTACGAAGCCAGCCCCGAGGTGGTCGAGGCACTGCGCACCAAGGCCTCGGAACTGGAGCAAGGCTGGGCCGACAGTCTGGGCGACGGTTATAACGGCACCGCCGCGCTGGCCGAGTTCCGCAAGATGACCGGAGTCGGCGCCGAATGACGGCGCCCGGCCACGGCGCCGACCCGCTGGTCCCGGACTCCCCTCCGGGCCAGCCCCCGCACCGGCAAACGACCTGGTATCGCGTGCTGGCGGGGGCGGCGGCGCTGTTGATCCTGTCGCTGATTGCGGTGACCTGCATCGATGTGATCGGCCGCTATCTGCTGAACCGGCCTTTCGGCGGCGCTTATGAACTGACGCAGATGCTGCTGGCGGCACTGGTTTTCGTGGCGCTGCCGCTGACCACCGCCGATGGCAGCCATGTCGAGGTCGATCTGGCGCTGCATCTGTTCCCGCGCCCGGTTCAACGGTTGTTGGGGCGGCTGGCCGGGATCGTTTCCGGTCTGGCGCTGGCCTATTTCACATGGCGACTGCTGGTGATCGGGCTGGATCAGCTGCATGACGGCACGCGCAGCCCCTCGCTGGCGCTGCCAATGGCGCCTCTGGCCTTTCTGGCGGCGGCAAGCTGCGCCGTCTCGGCCGTGATCATCCTGTTCAGGCGAGAAGAACCATGACCATTTCCCTGATCGCCTTCGCCATCCTGTTGCTGATGGTGTTCCTGCGCGTGCCCATCGCATTCGCCATGACCATCGTCGGCGGCATCGGCTTTGCGCTGCTGCGCGGGTGGGGTCCGGCGGGCGCCATGGTTGGCAATGCCGTCTTTGAAACCGGGCTGAACTATTCGCTGTCGGTCGTGCCGCTGTTCATCTTCATGGGCAATGTACTGGCCGGATCGGGCATCGCGCAGGGCCTGTTTTCCGCCGCCGACCGTGTCTTTGGCCGGATGCGCGGCGGGCTGGCCATGGCTACGGTGCTGTCCTGCGGCGGCTTTTCGGCGGTCTGCGGATCCTCGCTGGCAACGGCGGCGACCATGTCCAAGGTCACCATGCCCTCGATGCGCCGCTTTGGCTATTCCGACAGCCTTGCCACCGGCGCCATCGCGGCGGGTGGCACGCTGGGCATTCTGATCCCGCCCTCGGTCGTGTTGATCATCTTTGGCCTGCTGACCGAGGCCGATATCGGCAAGCTGTTCCTGGCGGGCATCATTCCCGGCATCCTGGGCATCATCGGCTATCTGCTGGCGGTGGTGGTGGCAGTGCGGCTGAAGCCGGAATTGGCCCCGCAGGTGGGTGAGGTACACCCGATGACCCGGCGCGACACCATCAGCGTGATCGCCGTTCTGGGGCTGTTCCTGTTCATCATGTCGGGCATCTATGGCGGGCTTTTCACCCCGATCGAGGCCGCGGGCATGGGGGCCGCCGCCGCGCTGCTGATCGCCTTCGCCACCGGCGGGCTTAGCCGTCAGGCGCTGTCGACGGCGTTTCTGGACAGTGCCACCGCCTCGGCCATGATCTTCGCGATCATCATCGGGGCCGAGATCTTCAGCAATTTCGTCACCTTCGCCGGGCTGCCCGACAGCCTGTCCGACATCGTCGAAAATCTGGGCCTGTCGCCCTGGACCGTGCTGCTGGTGATCGTGCTGATCTATATGGTGCTGGGCTGTTTTCTGGAAAGCCTGTCGATGATCCTGCTGACCGTGCCGGTCTTCTATCCGCTGGTTTCGGACCTGGATTTCGGACTGGCCATCCTGCAGGATCCGGATTCTGTGCTGATCTGGTTCGCAATCATCGTCGTCGTCGTGACCGAGATCAGCCTGATCACGCCCCCCATCGGGATGAATGTCTTCGTCCTGCGTTCGGTCCTGCCCGATGTGTCGCTGTCCACGATCTTTCGCGGCGTCTATGTCTTCTGGCTTGCCGATATCGTCCGTCTGGCCTTGATCATCGCCTTGCCATCCCTGTCGCTGGCGCTGATCCTCTAGCCCCGGCCGGACCGGCCAACACCACGACCCCATCCGCGCCACGGTGCGGGCGGGCCATCCGCCGCAGCCTTGCGGCATTTCAACCAGACGGTATCGTCATGCGCATTGAGACATTCTTTCCCTATCGCCTGGCCGTGACGGCCGAAGCCTTTTCGCGGCAATTGGTCGCCGTTTACGGGCGCGAACACGGTTTCACCCGCGAGGAATGGCGGCTGTTGTTCCTGCTGGACGATGCCGGGCGACTGGATTCGCTGCAATTGTCGCAGCGGACCTCGCTGGACAAGGTGCAGGTTAGCCGCGCCGCGACCCGGCTGGAGGAGAAGGGCCTGATCACGCGGGCGATCCTTGGCTCGGACCGGCGGCTGCGCAACTATGCCATCAAGGATGCCGGCCGGACGCTGTTCCAGACCGCCCTGCAAGAGGTCGAGGCCCGCGCCCGCGAAATTCTGGACGCCATGCCCGCCGAGGATCGGGCCGCGCTGGAACGCGGCATCGATGCGCTGGATCAGGCGATCGCGCAGGTGACCGAACCGCGCGAAGGCCGCGGCACGCCCTTTCCCCGCCCCGGACGGTCAAGCCCCTAGATCAAAGCGGCCCGACGCCTTGATCGTCTTTCAGGGTTTTCAGCACGATCTCGGACCGGACCTGCGCGACCTGCGGATGCGGCAGCAGGTGCCGATGGACGAAATCGGCAAAAGCCTCCAGATCGTGGGAGCGGATATCCAGCACGTAATCCGCATCGCCCGACACCGAAAAGGCCGAGCGGATCTGCGGCTGGCTGGCCACGAAACGCGCGAAATCGCTTTCCTTGCCCTGACCGTGGCTGGACAGGTTCACCCGGATGATCGCGCGCAGCCCAAAACCCAGCTTCGCGGCGTTCAGTCGGGCGGAGTAGCCCTCGATCACGCCCGCCGCCTCCAGCGCCGCGCGCCGTCGCGAACATTGAGAGGCCGACAGGTTCACGATCTCGGCCAGGGCGGCATTGGTGGTGGCGCCGTCACGCTGCAATGCAACAAGAATGGCGATATCAAAGCGATCAAGCTGCATGGCGCGCGCAATCCGGTCATAACCTGCATGTTTCGTGCAATAATGGCATTTTCCTGCGGCGCTTCGCAAGCATCGTGCATCGCCATGGCGCTATGATCCACGCGAGAAGATAAAAGCACCGCCAGAAGGAGAAGATGATGGGCCCCTTCCCGCATAACGCCCCGAAAGCCACGATCAGCGCCGCGAATCCCGCAGGCACCGACGGTTTCGAATTCGTCGAATACGCCCACCCCGAGCCCGAGAAGCTGGACAAGATCTTTCGCCAGATGGGCTTCACGCCGGTGGCAAGGCACAAATCGAAGAACATCGCGCTCTATCGTCAGGGCGATATCAATTACATCCTGAATGCCGATCCCGACAGCCATGCCGCCGAATTCGTCAAGGAACACGGCCCCTGCGCGCCGGCGATGGCCTGGCGCGTGGTCGATGCCCAGGCGGCGCTGAAACGTGCGCTGGATCTGGGCGCGACCGAATATACCGGCACCGGCAAATCCATCGACGCCCCGGCAGTTTACGGTATTGGCGGTTCGCTGCTGTATTTCATCGACACCTATGGCGCCGATGGCAGCGCCTATGAGGCCGATTACGACTGGCTGGGTGAGCCGAACCCAAGCCCCAAGGGCTTTGGCTTCTACTATCTTGATCACCTGACCCATAACGTCATTCGCGGCAATATGGACACCTGGTACAAATTCTACCACGACACCTTCAATTTCCGCGAAATCAAGTATTTCGACATCAAGGGCAAGCAGACCGGGCTGGTCAGCCGCGCCCTGACCTCGCCCGATGGCAAGATCCGGATCCCGATCAACGAATCCACCGACGATCACAGCCAGATCGAGGAATATCTGAAGGAATACAAGGGCGAAGGCATCCAGCACATCGCCATTGCCAGCGAAGATATCTATGCCGGAACCGATCAGATCTCGGCCGCGGGGATGGAATTCATGCCCGGCCCGCCCGACACCTATTACGAGATGTCGCATAAGCGCGTGAAGGGCCATGAAGAGCCGATCGAGCGCATGCAGAAGCACGGCATCCTGATCGATGGCGAAGGCGTCGTCGGCGGCGGCGAGACGCGGATCCTGCTGCAGATCTTCTCGAAAACCGTGATCGGGCCGATCTTCTTCGAATTCATCCAGCGCAAGGGTGATGACGGCTTCGGCGAGGGCAATTTCCGCGCCCTGTTCGAGTCGATCGAGGAAGACCAGATCCGCCGTGGCGTGTTGAACGCCGAACCGGCCAGCTGAGAAGGTCAGGCCCCGTCCTTGGGCGGGACCATCCGAAGATGAGCTGGACCGATTACCGCTCGGCCCCCGCGCCGGGCACCGTCATTTGCCCGCAGGATCAGGTTCAGGGCGTGCAGGCCCTGACGGTCGAGACCGAGAAGGGCAAATTCCCCCTGCTGCTGGCGGCGACCGATCAGGGCATCCGCGCCTATGTGAATGCCTGCCCGCATCAATATCTGCCGCTGAATTATCGCGGCGATCAGATGCTGTCTGCGGATGGGACGAACCTGATGTGCACCGCCCATGGCGCGCGGTTCGACATCCACAGCGGTCAGGTGGTGGAGGGCGCGGATTGCGATCTTGATCCGGTGCCGGTGCGGGTCGAGGGTGCGATGCTGGTCATCGGCCAGCCCTGATCCCGGCCGCTGACAGATCTATGAAACGCACTGTCTTTGCGGCGGCTCAGCCCCCGACGCTGCCGCAAAGACGCGCCCGGTGCGCACCGCTGCACGGCCCCCCGCACCGTTAATTGTGGCACAGGAACTGAAATTTCCTTAAAACCTTATAGTTAAGGAAATGATCATCGGGGGCAGATGAATGTTCGGTTTTAATAGCAAAACGGCCCGCGCGCTGCGAATGGCGCTGATCACGGGCCTGTCCGCAACCGGGGTTTCGGCACAACAGCCCCCCGCGCCCGCCGTGATCACCGCGCAGATCGAAACCGCCCGGATCGGTGCCCTGAACAGCTTTACCGCCAGCGTCGAAGCCATCGAAAGCGTGGAAATTCAGGCGCGTATACAGGGTTTTATCGAAGAGGTCCTGTTCGACGCCGGTGAGATTGTCGACACCGGCGATCCGCTGTTCAGCATCGAGCCCGACCAGTATCAGGCAGAGGTGCTGTCCGCCCAAGCCAGCCTTGCACAGGCCGAGGCACAGCGCGTCCGCGCCGAAAGCGAGGCCGCCCGCCAGCAGGAACTGGTCAACCGCAATGCCTCGGCCGAGGTGAACCTTGAACAGGCCCGCGCGGATTTTCAGGTGGCCGAGGCGAATGTGCAGGCCGCCGAGGCGGGCGTAAAGCTGGCCCAGATCAATCAGGGCTACACCACGATCACCAGCCCGATCACCGGCAAGATCGGTCAGGCCCTGATCACCAAGGGCAATTTCGTCGGCCCTTCGGCCGGGTCGCTGGCCCAGATCGTGCAGCTTGATCCGATCCGCGTGGTCTTTTCCCTGCCCGAGCAATTGTTGCTGGATCTGCAGCAAAGCGATATCGCGGATACCGGCGCCGAGGCGGTAACGTTCAATGTCACGCTGGCCAACGGCTCGGATTACCCGTTGGCGGGGCGGCTGGAATATATCAACAACCGCGTCGATCCCGCGACCGGCAGCGTTGCCGTCCGGGTGGTCTACGACAATCCCGATGCGCTGTTGCTGCCGGGACAATTCGTCACCGTCGTGATCGCCGAGAAAGACCCGCAGGAATTTCCCGTCGTGCCCCAGACCGCCGTACTGCAGGACCGCGAAGGGCGCTATGTCTTTGTGCTGAACGATGACTCGACCGTCTCGCAACGGCGGATCGAGACAGGACCGCGCATGCAGAATGGCTGGGCCGTCACGGAAGGTCTGCAACAGGGCGAATCCGTCGTGACCGAGGGCGTGCAGCGGTTGCAGGACGGCATGACCGTCGCCGCAACCACACCCGCGCAGGATCAGGGCACCGGAGGTGACGCCCCATGATCTCGGATTTCTTCATCAGGCGGATCCGCTTTGCCATCGTCGTCTCGACGGTGATTTCGATTGTCGGGGCGATTGCGCTGTTTGCCCTGCCGATCCAGCAATATCCCGATATCACCCCGCCGACCGTCACCGTCTCGACCGTCTATCCGGGGGCCAGCGCGGAAACCGTCGCGGATGTGATCGGCGGGCCGATTGAATCAGCGGTGAATGGCGTCGATGACATGACCTATATGTCCTCGACCAGTTCCAATGCCGGGCAATATTCGCTGTCGGTGACCTTCGATATCGGCACCGATCCCGATCAGGCACAGGTCAATGTGCAGAACCGGGTGCAGCTTGCGACCTCCAGCCTGCCAAGTGAGGTGCAGCAGCAGGGCGTGCAGGTGCGCGCCCGCTCACCCGATTTCCTGCTGTCGCTTGGGTTTTATTCGGCGGATGGCCAGATGGACGATCTGTCGGTGGCCAATTACGTCAACACCACCCTGATTGATGAGGTCGTGCGGGTCAGCGGCGTCGGCGATGCCTCGGCCATCGGGACGTCGGAATATGCGATGCGGGTCTGGCTGGACACACCGAAGATGGTGGCGCTTGGCGTCACCGCCGATGAGGTCGCCGCCGCGATCCGCAGTCAGAACGTGCAGGCCGCCCTGGGCGAGCTTGGCGGCCCGCCCGCCCCCGAAGGCACCGAGGTGCAGTTCACGCTGGTTTCGCAAGGCCGTCTGGCCGAACCAGAGCAGTTTTCGCGGCTGATCCTGCGCACCGGCGACGACGGCAGCGTGGTCCGGCTGGGCGATGTGGCGCGGATCGAGTTGGGCGCGCAATCCTATGCAGTGCAGGCCAAGCTGGGCGACTATAATTCGACCATGATGCAGGTCAATCTGGCACCCGGCGCCAATGCGCTGGAAACGCGGCAGGCCGTGCTGGATCTGATGGAACAGAAGCAGTCCAGCTTTCCGAAGGATCTGGCCTATGCGACCGTCTATGACGCCACGCTGTTCGTCAGCTCCAGTATCGAGCTGATCATGGATATCCTGGTCGAGGCTTTTATCATCGTCATGGTGGTGATCTTCCTGTTCCTGCAGGATTGGCGGGCGACCATCGTGGCGGGGGTGTCCATCCCGGTCTCGCTTCTGGGCGCGATGGCGGTGCTGCTGATGCTGGGCTATTCGCTGAACATGATCTCGCTTCTGGCGCTGGTTCTGGCCATCGGGCTGGTGGTGGATGACGCCATTCTGGTGGTCGAGAATGTCCAGCACAATCTGGAAGAAGACCCCTACATGTCGGTGGCCGAGGCATCGCGAAAGGCCATGGCACAGATCACCGGGCCGATCATCTCGACCACATTCGTGTTGCTGGCCGTGGTGGTGCCGACCGGCTTCCTGCCCGGCATCAACGGCCAGTTGTTCCGCCAATTCGCGGTCACGATCTCGGGCGGGCTGGTGATGTCGGCCATTGTCGCGGTCACGCTTAGCCCCGCCATGGCGGCCGTGATGCTGCGCGCGCCGAAAGGGGGGAAACGTCGCGGCCCGCTGGCCTGGATCGAATCCGGGCTGAACTGGCTGCGCGACGGCTATGGCAGGATCGTGGGCTTTATGCTGCGCTTCTGGCTGCTGCCGCTGGGCATTCTGGCCGCCTGCGCCGCTGGCGCCGCCTATCTGATCACCTCGCTGCCCAGCACCTTCCTGCCCGACGAGGATCAGGGCGCGCTCTTCGTCAATGTCCAGCTTCCCGATGCGGCATCGTTGCAGCGCACGGATGAGATCATGGCCCTTGTGCGGGACGAGCTTGGGCAGACGCCGGGCGTGGAAGAGGTGATTTCGGTATCCGGCTACAGCATCCTGCAGGGCACCGCCGCGCCGAATGGCGGCATGGCCATCGCCGCCCTGACCCCTTGGGAAGAACGTCAGAGCGAAGAGACACAGTTGGGCGCGATCCTGGGATCGCTGAACCAGCGGTTCAGCCAGGTGCCCGGCGCCAGCATCGCCGCCTTTTCGCCGCCGCCGATCCCCGGTGTTGGCACCGTGGGCGGTCTGGACATGCGCCTGCAGGCGCTGGAAGGGCAGTCCCCGGATGAGCTTGCCCAGACGCTCAGATCCTTTCTGGCGACCGCCAATCAGGATCCGGCCATCGGCGGGCTCAGCTCGACCTTCAGCGCGGATGTGCCGCAGGTCTATCTGAACGTGGACCGGGTCCGGGCAGAGCGTCTGGGGCTTAGCCCCTCGGATATCTACAGCGCGATCGGATCGGCCTTCGGGTCCAGCTATATCAACGATTTTACCACCGGCGGGCGGAATTATCAGGTCACCATCGCGGCGGATGGCCAATATCGCGCCGATATCGACGATCTGATGAACCTCTATATCCGCAGCGACAGCGGTGCGATGGTGCCCTTGCGCACGCTGGCCTCGACCACGACGGTGCTTGGCCCCTATGTGATCACGCGCTTCAATCAGTCGGTCTCGGCCACGGTGAACGGTCAGGCCGCGCCCGGGGCCAGTTCCGGCTCTGCCATGGCGGCCAGCGAACGCATCGCCCAGGAAACCTTGCCCGAAGGCTATGGCGTCGCCTGGTCCGGCCTGTCCTATCAGGAACAGCAGGGCGGCGGCGGGCAATACCTGACCTATGTGATGTCGCTGATCTTCGCCTATCTGTTCCTCGTGGCACTGTATGAAAGCTTTTCGCTGCCCATTGCGATCCTTCTGTCGCTGGGCGCGGCGGCCTTTGGGGCCGGGCTTGGGCTGGTCATCACCAATACGCAGATGAGCCTTTATGTGCAGGTCGCGCTGGTGCTGCTGATCGGTCTGGCGGCCAAGAACGCCATCCTGATCGTCGAATTCGCCAAGGAGAGGCGGGAAGAGGGCATGCCCGTCTTCGAGGCCGCCCGGCAGGGCGCCGAGGCGCGGTTCCGCGCCGTGCTGATGACGGCGCTGGCCTTTATCTTCGGCGTGCTGCCTTTGGCGGAATCCCATGGCGCGGGCGCGGGTGCGCAGAATGCCGTGGGCATCACCATCATCAGCGGCATGTTGGGGGCGACACTGATCGGGCTGTTCATCATCCCGTCGCTGTATTTCGTGATTCAAAGCGTGACGGAATGGATGGCCGACAGGTTCGGCAAGGCCGGATCGAAGTCGCTGGAGGGCTGAACCTCTACCGCGTCCCCGACGCCGGGGGTGCGGCCATCGCCTGTCGGCCCTATCAGATGCGGCGCAGGGGCGCGGCGGCGACCACCGGGCCGGTGGCGACGCCCTGCGGCGATCCGCCTGCCGGTTCGTCCGTAATCGCCAGCGTCGCGTCGGCGATCAGCAGGCGCAGCTCTTCGGGGATCGGCATGGCGGCATTGCCCTGATGCGGCATCACCCCCAGCGAGATCGGATCGCGGTCGCCCTGGATCAGCCAAAGCTCCCAATCCCGCCCCTCGGCCGGGGCCTTACCGCCGACCGAGACGCGCATCTCTCCGCTATCTTCGTCATAAAGCGCGGCCAGCCGGACCGAGCCATCCTCGGACACCATATCCGAGACCCACAGCCCGTCCGACCCCGGCGGTTCCGGCGACAGCCAGATCACCGCAGCCAGGGCCGCCGCGGCCAGCGAGCCGCCAAGACCCAGCCAGCGCCAGAACGGCGACACGCCCGCAGGCTTTGGCGCCTCATCAAACAGCCGCTTTTGCAGGTCGTTCCAGACTTGCGGCGGCGGGGTCACCGGGTCGATCTCATCATCCAGCGGCGCAAAATGGGACTGCCAGCGGGCAACCTCTTGCGCCAGATCTTCATCCTCGCGCAGGCGCTGCGCAAAGGCCTGTCTTTCAGCAAGGGGCATCGTCCCCAGCACATATTCGCCCGCACTGGCGATGTCGCGCGGATCAGCCATGGGACAGACACTCGCGCAGCTGGATCAGGCTTCGGCGCAGCCAGCTGCGCATCGTATTCAGCGGGACCGAGAACCTTTCGGCCAGTTCGATATAGCTGTCACCTTCGACATAGGCCAAACGCACGGCCTCGCCCCGCTGCGGGGGCAGTTGCTCCATGCAGGCGTCGATGCGACGCCCTTCCGAGGCGTTGATGACGCTTTCCTCGGGCGAAGGCTCATCGGCGGCAAGTTGCTCGGCAAGGTCCAGATCCCCCCCGCCGGGTTTGCGGGCGCGCAGCAGGTCGATGGCATGATTGCGTGCGACCGTGTTCAGCCAGGCATAGGGGCTGGACCGCGATGCGGCATAGCGGTCTGCGTTGTGCCAGATTTTCACGAATATGTCCTGCAACGCATCCTCTGCCTCGGGCTTGTTTCTGAGGATACGAAGGCAAATACCAAAAAGTTTCGGTGAGGCCGCCTGATACAGGGCGGAAAACGCAGCGCGATCACGCAAGGCAACGCGCGCCAGCAATGCGGCAAGGTCGTCGGATGCGGTCATACTGCCCCCTTTTGCGCAGCTTGGCCCAGTCCGCTGGCGGGTGCAAGCCACCGGGTAACGATCACGAACCCGTGATCAGATTTCTGCAACTATTCCCCTTGGCCACCCGTTCCCGATGCAGTCAACACACGGAGGATTTGACATGAACTTTCTGAAAACCTCGATTGCAGCCGCGACCATTGCTTTCGGCGGTGCCGCCTTTGCAGATGACATGAACAAGATGTCCGGCGATATGCCCGCAACTGTCGTCGATATCGTCGTCGGTTCCGACGATCATGAAACTCTGGAAGCCGCAGTGACCGCCGCCGGCCTGGTCGAGACGCTGTCGGGTGAAGGCCCCTACACCGTGTTTGCACCGACCGATGCCGCCTTTGCCGCATTGCCCGAAGGTGCGCTGGAAGACGCCCTGAAGCCCGAGAACAAGGAAATGCTGACCAAGATTCTGGGCTGCCATGTGGTTGATACCAAGGCGATGGCTGCTGACGTCGTGAAGATGGTCGAAGATGGCGACGGCATGGCCGAAGTCACCACCATCGGCAATTGCCGCCTGAAGCTGTCGGTTGATGGCGATATGGTCAAGATCAACGAAGGCGCGACCGTCACCGCCGCCGATCTGGCTGCCGGCAACGGTGTGGTTCATGTCATCGACGCGGTGCTGATGCCCGCGATGTAATCTGACGCCTGACCGGGCCGCAGCCTTTCGCACATGCGATGGCTGCGGCCCGTTTCTTTTTCACACGGCATGCGCGGCCAGCCTTCCACCGCGGCTACAACACGAAAAGGGTGATGACGATGAAATTCCGGGCCTGGGCCGTCCTGATCCTGGCGGTCGCCTTCGCGCTGTCCCCGCTGGCCAGTGATGGCTTCAACGGATTCACCAAGGATCAGTTTCCGGTGGTTCTGGACCATTGGCCCGCCCAACCCGCAGGCTGGGCCTTTTCGATCTGGGGCGTGATTTACCTGTGGCTGATCGCGGGTCTGGCCTATGGCGCACTTCGCCGGGCCGAGGATCCAGACTGGCAGGCCGCGCGCCCTGCCCTTGCGCTGTCGCTGGCTGTCGGCGTGCCCTGGATCGCCGTCGCCAATGCCCGTCCGATCCTCGCGACCGTGATGATTATCGTGATGGCCGGCGGCGCGATCACCGCCTTGCTGCGCAGCGGTCGCAAGGACCGGATCTGGCAGGCAGGTCCGATAGGGCTTTACGCAGGCTGGCTGACGGCGGCCTCAGCGGTCGCAATGGCCGTGACGCTGTCGGGCTATGGGCTTCTTTCGGGCATGGCTTCGGCGCTGCTTTTGCTTGCGCTTGCGTTGATCGTCGCGCTGTCTGTCCAGGCGCAGCGGCCCGAAATCGCCAGCTATCCCATCGCGGTCGGATGGGCCCTGATCGGCATTATCGCGGCCAATGCCGATGCCACCTACTGGCCGGTCGCATTGCTGGCGGCTGTCGGGCTGGTCGCGCTGGTCTGGCGCTTCTTTCGCGGAAGGCGACAGGCCGCGTGATCTCGCAGCGCCCTCTGGCGGCCCCGGGCATCACCATGCCACGCCCGATGCGCATTTCGTGAGGATCGAGGCAATCTCCTGTGGCGCCAGTTGATCGGCGGGTGCGGGGAACAGCCTGCCATCATTGCTGCAGACAAGTTGCCGGGCCGAAGGGTCGATCATCCCCGGATTATCCGTGTAGGACACAACATCCGCCCCCAGCAGTGTGTAAAGCCCCGAGGCCGTCGGCACAGAGAAATACCCCTCGGAAAAGACGACCTGCGGCGTCGCCGCGAAGACGCCTGTTTCCAGCCGCTGGGCCTTCAGCGTGGCGGCGTCGGCAGCACCTGTGACGCGCAGGACGTCGCCCTGCTGAATATGCTGTGGCACAAGCCCCGTGATCTGGGTTCCGCCGATCCGCAGCGGCTGTCCCACCTCGTAATCCAGCGCCGTGCCTTCGATCCGGGCCGGGGTGCCGGGATCGACCGGATCAAGACGGGTCGCGATAACCTGCCGAGACTGCCACAGGCCGCTGACGGCGATCCAGTCGCCCGGCTGGATGGTCTGCAACAAGGCCGCATCTGCAAGGACCGTCGTTCCCATGATCTGCAGAACCACATCCGATTTCGCCTGAACAGGCCCGACCAGCGGCACGACCTGCCGGATATCGGCCGCGCGCCAGTCATCGCCCTCAGCAGTCGCGACCACGGCGACGGTGTGGCCCGGCTGCAATTCATCGGCCGTCGTTACCGATACCCCCTCGGCAATGGCAAAGTCAGGGTCAAAACGGATATGCTGTCCATTGACATAGATGCTGCCAAGATCGGTGATCGTGCCAAGGATACCGGTGCCGATGATCCCCCCTTCCCGGTCTGCATCGTCATTGTCAGCCAAAGCAAAGGTGATCGAAAAGAGGCCGATCAGCACAGTCAGGAAAACTCGATGCCAACTCATTCTGCGTCCTTCTCTGCTGCGTCCGGCGTCGGCAGGATATAGGCACCTGCGGCAAAGCGGCCCCGCGCGCCATGTTCCGCATCGCGCTGTTGCAATTCATGCGCGCGGGCGTTGAGCCGTGTCAGAAATGACTGCGCCTCGTCGCGGGCAAGCCGGTCCAGTTCCGCGACCGAGGCATCGCTGAGATGGGAATATCGAAGCACCCGGTCAAACTGCCGCCGCGCGCCCTTTTGTGCCAGCAGGTTCTGCGTCGCCGCCGCCATATGTGTGGCCAGCGTGGCGTGATAGGCCGCGACCAGCTCTTGCGCCCCGACTTCCGGCACCAGCGCGTCCGAGGCCAGATGCAGCAACCCATCCTCATCCTGAAACACCGCGCCCTGATCGATCAGCGCCTGCAGCATCGATCCGGGCGCCATATCCAGCCGTAACCGCCGCACCAGATCGTTGAAGGCCGGTCTTTCGTCGGCGCTTTCGCGTGGCAGGGCGCGTGGTCTGCCGTCCTGCCCCTGAAAATCCGGATCCGTCGCCCAATGCCCGATCAGCAGCGCCATCCGGTTGGCGGTCTTACGACCCGGCACGACCGGCTCATGGGACCGAAGGCGACGGACATCCTTGCGGTGCAGGCCGGTCAGAATGCTGATCCGGCTGTCGGAAACGCCCTCGCCTTCCGCAACGATCGCCGCGTTGCACAATGCCTGCTTCAACGCCTCGGTCGCGGATGCCAGCGTCATTCCCTGCGCGACCAGCGCCTGCGCAAGCGGCGCCAGCAAATCTGCAAGCACGTCAGAAAACAGATCCGGCGAATTGCTGCTCAAGAAAACATCCTCATATGTCGGTGGCATTATTCAGCGCATTGCCCGGTTTTTATCAAGCGCACACAGTTTCGTGATGGGATGTGTAGCATCGTGACACAAAAATGGGAAAAATTCCCATTATTCCTGAATCAAACACACGCAAAAGGAGATCCCACGATGCAAGATCTGGCATCCGAGACACGGTTTCAGCGGCGCGACCCGATTCCCCTGGCCCTGAAAACCGGGCTTCCATCGCCGCTGTCACCGGGACTGCAGGCGCTGAGCCCGCTTGATCGCGACCGGTTTTACAGCTTTGGCTGGGGGACCACGGAAAAGCCGCGCTTTGCCACGATCCTGGCGGGGTTCAGCCATTATGCGGCGCTGCAGCCCGATGCCGTCGCGGCGGAGTATCAGGGCAGTTCGATCACCTATGGCGCGCTTGATCTGGCGTCGAACCGGCTGGCCAATCTGCTGGCGGATCAGGGCGTCAGGCGCGGTCAGGTGGTCGGGCTGTACCTTCAACGCTCTCTTGAGATGCTGGTCGGGATTCTGGCCGTGATGAAGGTCGGCGCCGCCTATGCCCCGCAGCATGTCGGCGTGGCGCCCACCGAAGGGCTGCGCCATATCGCCCGGATCACAAGGGCCAGGGTGCTGCTGACGCTGTCCTCACTGCGCGAGGCCGTTCCGGCAGAGGCAGGCAAGCAAACGCTGATCTGCATTGATGAGGTGATGGACGATCCGTCCCTGCCCGACACCGCCCCCGAAGGCCCGCGCTTCACGCTTCACCCCGAAGACCGGGCGATGATCCTGTTCACATCGGGCACCACCGGCGTGCCGAATGGCGTGCAGGTCACCCACAAGAACCTGTGCAATATCCTGCACACACGCCCCGGCAATCTGGGCATGCGGCCCGGCCTGCGTGTGGGGCAGATCCTGTCCATCGCCTTTGACATGGCTGCATGGGAGGTGTTGGGCGCGCTGTCCAATGGTGCCACGCTGGTCATTCGCGGCAAATCCATCGCCGAGACGGCGGAAAAGGTGGATATCCTGATCTGCACGCCCTCGATCCTGAACACGCTGGATGTCGATCGTTGCCGCCAGATCCGCGTGGCCGCCGTTGCCGGTGAGCCCTGCCCGCGTGGGCTGGCCGATAGATGGTCGCAATTTTGCACCTTCTACAATTCTTGCGGCCCGACCGAGACGACCATCATCAACACGGCCGAACCCCACAGCGCCCATAAGGCCGCCCTGACCATCGGCCGCCCGACGCCAAACAACACCGTCTACATTCTGGGCGAAGATTTGAACCCGCTGCCCATTGGCGAAAAGGGGCAGATGTGGGCGGGCGGCGATTGCGTGACGGCGGGCTATCTGGCCAATCCCGACCTGACGGCCGAGCGCTATCGCCCCGATCCGTTCCGCCCCGGCCATATGATGTTCAATACCCGCGATCTGGGCGCCTGGACCGAGGATGGAGAGCTTCTGCATTTCGGCCGCGTCGATGATCTGGTCAAGATCGCGGGCTTCCGGGTCGAGCTTGACGGCGTGTCCCGGGCCTTGGAGGCCGCCGGCGGCTGCACGCGCGCCGTCACGCTGAAATATGACGACCGCAATCTGGTCAGCTTCATTTCCCCTGCCACGGCAGACCCGGAACAGGCCACGCAATCGGTGGCCGACAGCCTGCCCTATTACAATGTTCCGACGCTGGTGATGGCGCTGCCAGAACTGCCGCGCACCCCGCGCGGCAAGATCGACAAGCGGCTGTTGCTGGAAATGGCAAAAGCAGAGATCGCCCTGCGCGCGCTGGAGCTGAAATAATGACGACAGAGACTGCGCAGCTTGACACGACCACCCCCCGCTGGCGTCGCATCACCCGCCATCCCGCCCTGATGGAGTATCGTCGGCTGGCCTGTCTGGTCGCCCTTCTGAACCTGAGCGTTTTCGTGATCGGCCTTCGCGATGGCACGTGGCGTGCGGATGGCGCCTTCGCGCTTGGCCCGATTGCGGACATGGCGCTGATCAACCTGTCGCTGGGCATCCTGATCCGGCAGCAGCGGGTGGTCAACGCGCTGTTCTGGCTGGCCACGCGGATCCCGACCAGCTGGCCGCTGTGGATCCGATGGGGCGCGGGCAAGGTGTTTCACTTTGGCGGGCTGCATTCCGGCGGCACTGTGACCGGCACGGTCTGGTTCGGATTTCTGCTTTATGCGATGCTGGCCAACCGGCTGAACGGCGCGGCAATCCCCTCGGACCGCACAATCGGCCTGAGCCTGGCGATGGTCGGGCTGATGGCGCTGATGATCGCCTCGGCCATCGGACCAATCCGCGCGCGCTTTCATGACGCCTTCGAAAAGATCCACCGTTTCGCGGGCTGGACGGTTCTGGCGCTGTTCTGGGCGCAGACGATCTCGATCACCCGCGACACGGGTGGCGTGCTGACCGAAACCCCGGCCTTCTGGATGCTGTGCCTGATCACGCTGTCGATCCTTTCGCCCTGGCTGACATTGAAACGGGTTCCGGTGACCATCGAAAAGCCCTCGGACCACGTGGTCATCGCCGGGTTCGACTATGGCGATACGCCCTTCGCGGGCAGTTCCAACGCGATTTCCCATACGCCCTTCGGCCAATATCATTCCTTCGCCAATATTCCGACGCCCGGTCGGCCCGGCTATCGTCTGGCGATCAGCCGGGCGGGCGACTGGACCGGAGATTTCATCGACAACCCGCCCAGCCATGTCTGGGTCAAGGGCATCACCACATCCGGCGTGGCGCGGATCGAGGAACTGTTCACCAGGGTCGTCTATATCGGCACGGGTTCGGGCATCGGTCCCATCCTGCCGCATCTGCTGAAAGGCATGGTGCCCAACCGGCTGGTCTGGTCCACCCGCAGCCCGCGCGCGACTTATGGCGATGCGCTGGTCGATGAGATCGAGGCCCATACCGAAAAGCCGGTGATCTGGGACACCGATACCGATGGCAAGCCGGACCTGTCCGCATTGGCGCTGCAAGCCGTGCGCGACAGCGGGGCCGAGGCGGTGATCGTGATCTCGAACCAGAAGCTCACCCGTTGGGTGGTGCATGATATGGAAAGCCTGGGCATCCCGGCCTATGGCGCAATCTGGGACAGCTGACATGTTTGACACCATCGAAACCGAAACCGATGGCCGCGTCGCCACGATCCGCTTCAATCGTCCTGACAGGCTGAACGCGCTGAACACGCAGGTCATGGAAGAGGTGCTGGAGGCCGCGACCGGTTTTGATGCCGATCCCGGGATCGGCTGCCTGATCCTGACGGGCAAGGGCCGCGCCTTTGCCGCAGGCGCCGATATCGGCGAACTGGCAGTGCAGGATTACACCAGCATGTATGCCAGCAATTTCTTTGCCGGGTGGGATCGCTTCGCGGGTCTTCGCCTGCCGAAACTGGCGGCGGTGAATGGCTTTGCCCTTGGCGGCGGATGCGAGGTGGCGATGATGTGCGACATCATCCTGGCCGCCGACAGTGCCCGGTTCGGACAGCCGGAAATCAAGATCGGCTGCATTCCCGGCATCGGCGGCACGCAGCGCCTGACCCGTCTGATCGGGCGCGCAAGGGCGATGGATCTGATCCTGACCGGCCGCATGATTACCGCGCCCGAGGCGCTTCAGATGGGCTTGATCAGCCGTGTCGTCCCTGCCGATGACCTGGCCGAAGCCGCCATGACCACGGCCCGCGAAATCGCCGGTTACCCGCGCGACATCGCGATGATGGCAAGGGCCTGCGTGAATATGGCCGAACAGGGGGCGCTGGAATCCGGGCTGCGGTTCGAACGGCAGATGTATCACGCCCTTTACGGCTCGGACGCGCAGCAAGAGGGGATGGCCGCCTTTCTGGAAAAGCGCCCGCCACGTTTCAACGGGGCGTGATCGGGCTTCCGCGCGCGGCCGGGATACGGGCCGCGCGCATTTGCAAAATGGCCCGCCTGACGGGCGCTGCGAAATTAATAAACCCACATCCTATCGACGGATCATGCCGATAGGGACTAAACTCATCAGAGCAGTTGCATCTGAAACCAAGACCAAAGGATAGCGCTCTGACTTCGTGGCGGGCAATTCCGATCCTCAGGACAAAGCTGCCGTGGCTGATCGCGGCGCTGGTGATGGCGCTGGCCGCACCCACTGCGGCCGTCGCGCAGACCCTTCGGATCATCACCTCTTTGCCGCCCTCGCTGACCGATCCGCTGATTGCCGGATTTCGCGACGCGCATCCCGGGATCGAGGTGCTGGTCCTGAACAAGAATACCAATTCCGCCCTGTCCGAGGTGATCCGCGGCAACAGTCGCCAATTCGACATCTTCTGGGTCTCTGCCCCCGAACCTTTCGCGCTGATCAAGGCAAGATCCGGGTTCAGCACCACGGGATGCGAGGCCGCCGGGACGGATGGCTATGTGCCCTTTGCCTTCTCCTCGATCGGGTGGGCGCGCAGGTCAGGGAATGAGGTCTTCATGCCCGGCACCTGGGACGACCTGCTTCTGCCGGCCTATCGCGGCAAGATCGGCATGGCGCTGCCGTCACGCTCGGGCACATCGCATATGATGGTCGAGCGTTTCCTGCAGGTCCGGGGATGGGAGGAAGGCTGGAGCTTCCTTCTGGCGCTGTCGCAGAATCTGGCGACGCTCAGCGCGCGCAGCTTTGGCGTGATCGAGGGGATCGAGGCCGGCCGGTTCGACATCGGGCTGACCATCGATTTTCTGGCGCAGACCCAGAGCGGGCTTGATTTCCGCTATGGTCAGCCGGTGATGGTCTTTCCCGCCCAGATCGGCCTGCTGACGGGCGGCGGACAGCCCGTTGCCGCCTGCGACTTCCTGGGCTTCGTGACCTCGGATCAGGGGCAGCGGATCCTGTTGCAGCCAGAGGTCGGGCGGATCCCGGCCTCGCCCGCGATCCGCGATGCTGCCGGTGACGCCATTCCCGACGCGCTGGACCTTGCCATCCATCGCAGCTGGCAGGGCTATGACGCCGAACTGGCCCAGGCGCGCTATTGGTCGGTGAACATGATTTTCGAGCTGTTCATCGCGGATCTGCTGCCACGCAGGCGCAACATGTTCGCGCGGATCGACGCGCTGGAAGGCGCGGTCGAGGCGGCCGAACTTGCCAGCCTGCGGCGCGAACTGTCCCGCGTCCCGATTGCCGAGACCGAGGCCCTGCCCAGCGCGCTGAATGCCAATCCCGGCTATGCCAGCGACCTGATCCGCATGAACGAAGCGCAGCAAGAGGCGCGCCAGCGATGGGCCGCAGCCGCGAAGGCGCAGCTTGACGCGGTCGATCTGGCCCTGACCCGGCTGGAGGCCCCGAAGCCGTGATCTCTCTCCGCCGAAGATGGATGCGTGTCGGATTGTGGCAGCGGCTGATGATGCTGGTTCTGGGCACGGTCATGCTGATGTGGTTCGCTTTGGCGGCCACCAATCTGGTCTTTGCCCGTTTCCAGCGCGATTTCGCAGAGATTGCGACGGCGCAGGTTCCCCGGATCGCGCTGACCGGCGAAATCGCCAGCCAATCGGCGCGGCTGACGACGCTGGCCACGCGGATCATCGGGGATGAGGGCGCATCGGACGGGCTGATCGAAGAGTTGGGCGATGTCTCGGCCAGTCTGGAGGCTTCGCTTGCCGGGGCCGTGACGGATAGCTCGGCCGGAAATTCCGCCATGATCACCGATCTGCGCGACCGGATCGCGGCGCTGGTCCCGCTGACCGAACGGCGGCGCCAGCAGGCCGAAGAGATGGCCGGACGGCTGGATGCGCTGCGCTGGCTGAACGTGGATATCCAGGATGAGATTGACCCGTTGCTCAGCGATTACGATTTCAATATCCGCGCCAAGATGCTGGAAATCGAAGATGCGCAGGACGGGCCAAGCCGCGAATTGCTGCTGCAGCAGATCGCCGCTGAACGCGTGCTGCGCGATGAAGTGCTGCAACTGGGCACGGATGCGGGCACCGTGGTGACGCTGTTGCTGCAATCCGCCGTCAGCCAAAGCCAGGGCCAGATAGATCAGTTAAGCGGTTTGGGTCTGGACATGCAGGCCCGCCTGACCGAGCGGATTTCCCGCCTGCCCGAGGGGATCGAATTCCTGACGCTGCGCCAATCGGTCGAATTGCTGCGCCAGTCCTTCGACCTGCAAAAGGGCCTTTTGGCCCTGCGCAGCCAGATGCTGGAACTGGACGCCCGGATCTTTCAGGAAATCGGGCTGATCCAGCAAGGGCTGACCGATCTGCAAAACCGCCTGTCCCAACTGGGCGAGGCCGAGAAGCATCAGGCCCTGTCCGCGATCAGCAGCGGCGTCACCTCGGCCCGCTGGACCATGGCCGCGCTGGCGGCGCTGACGCTTCTGCTGGGGGCTGCGGGGATCACGCTGATCTTCGGGGTGATGCGCCGACGGATCGTCATGCCGCTGCGGGCCCTGACCTCAAGAATGCTGGAGCTTTCGGAATCCTCGGGGACCCGATTGCGCCGTATGCCGCGTCAGGATGAGATCGGGCGCATCCGCACCGCCGTCGATGATTTCGCCCGCGCGATCGAGGCCCGCGACAGCGCCATTTCCGAGCTGAAACAGACCCAGGCCGATCTGGTGCAGACCGGCAAGATGGCCGCGCTTGGCAATCTGTCGGCCGGGATCAGCCACGAATTGAACCAGCCGCTGACCGCGCTGCGATATCGCCTGATGCTGCTGGACGATGCCCGGCAGTCAGGCAATACCGAAGAGGCAGAGCGTCAGTTGAACCGCATCGCCGATCTGACGGGCCGGATGCAGGCCATCATCGCGCATCTGGTCCGCTTTGCCCGCCGCGCCGACAGCCAGCGAGAGCCGGTCGCGCTCGCGCGCGTGGTCGAGGATGCCACCGACCTGCTGAAAACCCGTTTTGACGTGGCTGCCATTCGCCCGCAGATCGGCCCGGGGATCGAGGGCATCACCGTCCTTGGCGTTGCCGTGCTGATCGAACAGGTGGTCGTGAACCTGCTGACCAATGCGCTGGATGCCGTTGCCGATCAGCCCGACGGGCGGATCACCGTGGACGCCGCCCCAGACGGTCAGATGATCGCGCTGTCGGTCACGGATAACGGCACCGGTCTGGGCGATCTGCATCCCGAAGACGCGCTGAACCCGTTTGTCACCACCAAGAGCGCGGGGCGCGGCATGGGCCTTGGCCTGTCAATTTCCTATAATATCGCGAAGGATATGGGTGGCGATCTGCGCCTTGTTCCCGCCCGTGGCGGCGGCGTCAGCGCAAATCTGCTGCTGCAGAAAGTGGAGTGAGCCAGATGAACGACCCCGTCGTTTATGTCGTCGATGATGATGCCGACCTGCTGCCCGCATTGGTCGAGGTGATCGAGGGCAGCGGCTGGCCCGCGCGTGGTTTTTCCGATGCCGAGGCGATGCTGGCCGCGTTGCAGCCCGACTGGAACGGGGTGATCCTGTCGGACATGCGCATGCCCGGCATGACCGGGTTGCAGCTGCTGGAACGCGCGCAGGAACAGGCGCCCGAAGTGCCCTTTATCCTGTTTACCGCGCATGGCGACATTCCCACGGCGGTGCAGGCGATCCGGGGCGGCGCCTTCAACTTTCTGGAAAAGACCTCGCCTTCGGATTATCTGCGCGAAATCCTGCGCCGGGCGCTGGAATCGCGACGCCTCAATCTGGAAAACCGTCAGTTGCGGGCCAGGATCAGCTCGGGCGACAGTCTGAAATCACGGCTGCCCGGAAAATCGCAGGTGATGCGCGATCTGAGGCGAGAGATCGCCGCAGTCGCCGGGCTGGATGTGGCGGTCCTGCTGTCAGGAGAGCCGGGAACCGGCAAGGCGGTCGCGGCGCAGGCGATCCACGACAATGCCGACCGGGGCGGCGATTATGTGGTGCTGGATTGCGGCGCGCTGAAAGACATCAGTATCGAGGCCGCGCTGTTGGGTGACGGCGCCGCGCTGGGCGCGCTGGCGCAGGCGGCGGGCGGCACGCTGTATCTGGCCCGCATTGCCGCCCTGTCCCATGCGGCACAGGCGCAGCTGGTGGGCCTGCTGGACGGGATCGGGCCGGACGGGCCGCGCCTTGTCGCATCGGTCGAAGGGGGAATTGCCAAACTGCGGTCCGACGGCATGCTGGATGACGACCTTTATTATCGGCTGAGCCTTGCCGAAATCGAATTGCCCCCGCTGCGCCAGCGCGACGACGATGTGTTTCTGCTGCTGGCCCAGTTCCTGCGCGAAGCGGCCACCCGCCATCGCCGCGAAATCCCGCAGCCTCCGGCACAGGATCTGCGCGCCTATCGCCGCTATCATTGGCCCGGCAATCTGCGCGAATTGCGCAATGTCGCGGAAAAGCTGGTGATCGGATTGCGGGTCACGCTGCAGCCCGATGCCGAGGGCGATGCGCCCCTTGCGCCGGACGCACTGGGTTACGACGCGGCGATGGAAGAGTTCGAATCAGCCCTGCTGCAGGCCGCCTTGCAGAAAACCGGGGGTCGCAAGGCCGAGGCCGCCGAGGCCCTGGGCATCCCACGCAAGCGGCTTTACCTGCGCATGAAGGCCTGCGGATTGCTGGATTCGGGTCAAAACTGACCCGAAAGCGTGTCGAAACTGACCCGAAAATTCTAATTTTTCTTTTTAAAAACAAATAGTTGATTGCATATCCGCCTGCCACTAAAATTCTTTCATCCGTCGAGGAGAACGGACACCTAAGGGAGGAAAGAATGAAGAAACTGCTTTGCAGCAGCGTGGCAACGCTTGGCCTGATGACAGGCGGCGCACTGGCGGCGGAGAAGGTCACTGTCGTGACCTCGTTTCCCGATGATATGACCACCGTCATCGAAAAGGCCTTTGAAGCGGCCAATCCCGAATATGATCTGGAAGTGCTGAACAAAAGCACCTCCTCGGGCGTGAAATATGTCGGTGAGACGGCAGGCAACAACACCACGGATCTGTTCTGGGCATCGGCCCCCGACGCTTTCGAGGTTCTGAAAAAGAACGGCCATCTGGCCAAGCCGACGCTGAATGTCAGCGGTATTCCCGACATGATCGGCTCTTACCCGATGAACGATCCCGACGGGCATTACTTTGGCTTTGCCGCCTCGGGCTATGGCATCATGTGGAACACCCGCTATCTGGAGGCCAACGGTCTGGAACCCGCGCGCGAATGGGCGGATCTGGAAAAGCCGGAATATTTCGGCCATGTCGGCATGTCCGCGCCCTCGCGTTCGGGCACCACGCACCTGACCGTGGAAACCGTGCTGCAGGGCGAAGGCTGGGAACAGGGCTGGGCTGACTGGAAATGGATCGCGGGCAACTTTGCCACCGTGTCCGAACGCAGCTTCGGCGTGCCCGATGGCGTCAATACCGGCAATTTCG
The DNA here is from genome assembly GCF_028553785.1 of Paracoccus fistulariae. NCBI lineage: Bacteria > Pseudomonadati > Pseudomonadota > Alphaproteobacteria > Rhodobacterales > Paracoccaceae > Paracoccus > Paracoccus fistulariae. Next base: position 3,187,994 of record NZ_CP067136.1, on the reverse strand, counting down.
GCCTTGGCATCGTGATCGACTTCTTCGGCTTTTCGTCCAAGGCCTCGGGCTTTCCGGTCGATTTCGCCTATCCCAGCGTGACCGCGCTGGTGCCCGCCAATATCGGCGTTGTCGCCAATGCCCCGAATGAGGCAGGCGCCGTCAAGTTCATCGAATTCCTGCTGTCGCCCGACGGGCAAAAGACCCTGCTGGACCCGGCGATCATGCGTCTGCCGGTCAATCCCGAAACCTATGCATCCGCCCCCGAGGGCCTGCCGAACCCGTTCGAGGATGACAGCATCGGCGCGGCAGTGAAATTCGACGTCGATACCTCGGGCGCGCGCTACTATATCGTCTCGTCCATGTTCGACGTGATGATCACCTATCGTCTGGACGATCTGCGCGCCGCCGTGAAGGCCGTGCACGAGGCCGAGGCCAAGCATCCCGATGGCAGCAATGCCGAAGCCGCGGCCCTGATCGCCGAGGCGCGCAGCCTGATCGAGGCCCTGCCGATCACCGAAGAACAAAGCCTTGACCCCGAATTCTCGGCCGCCTTCAGCAGCAAGCGCAAGAAGGCCGATGACGAGGTGGATGCCCGCCAGGCCGCCATCGAGCAGGAATGGGACAGCATGGTCGTCGAAAACTATCGGCGCGCCAAGGAACTGGCTGAAAAAGCCGCCGCCATGTGATCCTCTCGCCCTGCGCGGCCGGTATCTGCCGCGCAGGGCACCGCAGTGTCGCTGATCGCAGCGACACGCGCCATTCACCCCTCAAAAGCAGGCAGGACATCACCATGCCATCTGATAGTCGCCCTACGGCGTATGGGCCTTCGCTTGCCGAGCGTTTGCCAGCCTTCCTCTTCCCCCGCCTTTCCGGACTTCACCTGATCGCGCTGTTCATTGCGCTGTTCCTGTTCGGATTCCTGATCTTTCCGGTGCTGCAGGTCGTCTATGTGGCCTTTCTGGACCCGAATGGCGGCGGGCTGACGCTGCAGAATTTCGGGGATTTCCTGCGCAGCAGCCTGTTCCGGGAAAGCTTCTACAATTCCTTCTATGTCTCGGCCATGTCGGTGGTCTTCGCGACGCTGATCGCCCTGCCGCTGGCCTATATCACCACGCGGTTCAACTTTGCGGGCTCGACCCTGATCCAAAGCCTGGGCTTCATCCCGCTGATCATGCCGCCCTTCGTGGGCGCGGTCGCGATGCAGCTGATCTTTGGTCGCAATGGCACGGTGAACCTGCTGCTGCGTGAACATCTGGGCTTTACCATCCCCTTCATGGAAGGGCTGAATGGCGTCATTCTGGTTCAGTCGATCCATTATTTCCCCTTCATCCTGATCAACCTGTCGGCGGCGCTGCGCAATATCGACCGTTCGATGGAGGAAGCGGCGCAGAACCTGGGTTCTTCGGGCATGCGCATGTTCCGCCGGATCGTCTTTCCGCTGGCCATGCCGGGCTATATCGCGGGCGCGGTGCTGGTCTTCATCAAGGTCTTTGACGATCTGGGCACGCCGCTGCTGCTGAACGTCAACAACATGCTGGCCCCGCAGGCCTATCTGCGCATCACCACGGTCGGTGTGGGCGATCCGATGGGCTATGTCATCTCGTGCATTCTGGTGGCCTTTTCGATCCTGTCGCTTTGGGCATCCTTCCTGGTGATGCGCGGCAAGGATTATGCCACCGTGCAGAAAGGCGGCGGCGGTCTGTCCAAGCGCGACCTGCGCCCGACCGAAAAGGCCATGGCCTATGGTGCCGTCATCCTGATCCTGCTCTTGGTCCTGTCGCCGCATATCGGGTTGCTGCTGCTGAGCTTCAGCACCATCTGGTCCTATGCCCCGCTGCCGGACGGCTACACGCTGGACAACTATGCGCGGATGTGGGCGGATTCCAAAGGTTATATCACCAATACCCTGCTTTATGCCGGACTGGCCGCCGCAGCCGACGTGCTGATCGGCACCGCCATTGCCTATATCGTGCTGCGCACCGGCATCGCGGGCCGCAAATGGCTGGATTACATGGCAACCGCTGCGCTTGCGGTGCCGGGGGTCGTGCTGGGCATCGGCTATCTGCGCACATTCCAGGACGTGCAGGTGCCGCTGGTGGGCAAGCCGCTGGCCAGCTGGTGGGTGATCATCGTCATCGCGCTGATGATCCGCCGCCTGCCCTATGCGCTGCGCGCCTGCATGGCCGCGCTGCAACAGGTCAGCCTGGCGCTGGAAGAGGCCGCCGAAAGCCTTGGCGCGACCAAGGGGCGGACCATTCGCCGCGTCGTGGTGCCGCTGATGGCAGGGGGCATCCTTGCCGGCTTCGTCACCAGCTTTGCCACCGCCGCGGTCGAGCTTTCGGCCACGATCATGCTGGTCTCGTCCGAGGCTGACAGCCCGCTGGCCTATGGCATCTACCTGTTCATGCAGACGCCCTCGGGCCGGGGTGCGGGTGCCGCACTTGGCGTGGTGGCCGTCATCATCGTGGGTCTGGGCACGCTTCTGTCCCAGATCATCATCGAACGCGACAAGAAACTTCGCGCCACCGGCGGCGAACACTGAGTTATGGGAGATATGACCATGAAAACGGAAACCTCCGGAATCGAGATCCAGGATCTGCACCTGTCCTTTGGCGACACCCGCGTGCTGACCGGCGTGAACCTGACGATTGAACCGGGCGAGTTCTTCGGCTTCCTCGGCCCTTCGGGGTCGGGCAAGTCGACGCTGCTACGCTCGATCGCGGGCTTCGGCCCGCGCCCTTCGGGCTCGATCAAGGTCGGCGGCAGCGATGTGCTGTCGCTGCCACCGTGGAAGCGCAATGTGGGCATGGTGTTCCAATCCTATGCGCTGTGGCCGCATATGTCGGTGCGCGATAACGTGGCCTTCGGCCTGCAAGAGCGCAAGGTCCCCGCCGCCCAGATCAAGACCCGCGTCAATGATGCGCTGGACCTGGTCGGGCTGTCGCATCTGGCCGACCGGATGCCGAACCAGCTGTCGGGCGGGCAGCAGCAGCGGATCGCGCTGGCCCGCACCGTGGTGATCGAGCCGCAGGTGCTGTTGCTGGACGAACCGCTGTCGAATCTCGACGCCAGCCTGCGGGTGCAGATGCGCCGCGAGTTGCTGGCCCTGCAGCGCAAGCTGGGACTGACCACGATTTTCGTGACCCATGATCAGGAAGAGGCCAACAGCACCTGCGACCGCATCGCCGTTCTGGACAAGGGCGTGATCCAGCAGGTCGGCCGCCCGCAGGATCTGTATGACAATCCGGTCAACCTCTTCGTGGCGCGCTTTCTGGGCACCGCGAATATTCTGGAAGGCCGGATCGAAAAATCCGCCGATGCGCTGCGCTTTGTCACCACCGGCGGCGACGCTTTGCCCATCGGAAGCTCCAACCCCGGCGATGCCGCGATCGTGCTACGTCCGCAGAATATCGCCATTGGCGAACGTCCGGATGGCGACACGATCCCCGGCAAGGTGCTGCATTCGGAATTCCTGGGCAGTCAGATCCGCTATATCGTTTCTGCCGCGGGAAGCGAGCTGGTCGTCGACAAAAGCCATCGCCAGGGCGAAACCACATTGCCGACCGGGGCCGAGATCGCCCTGCAGGTGAATATGCAAAGCGCGGTCGTCCTTCATGCTTGATCCGGATAAGATCTGGTTGCTTCGTCACGGACAGACGGACTGGAACCTTGAAGGCCGGTTGCAGGGCCGCACCGATATCCCGCTGAACCAGGCGGGCATCATCGGGGCGCATCAGGCGGGCATCCTGATGGTCGGGCAACGGCTGGGCCGCATCCTGTCCTCGCCCCTGCAACGCGCCATGACAACCGCGCAGATCGTGGCCGTGTCGCAGGGCATCACCGCCGTCGCCGACCCGCGCCTGATCGAGCGTGATTTCGGCAGGCTGGAAGGCATGATGCGCCGTGACATCCTTCGCGGCGACGGATCCTCTGACAGTTTCATCACCGCAGAGGATGCCGGTGGCGGGGCCGAGCCCTGGTCACAGGTGAAGGCCCGTATGAAGGCCGCCTATGACGATCTGCCGGACAATCGCGGTCCAGTCCTGATCGTCAGCCATATGGCCGCGCTGACCGCCCTGACCGAGGCGCTTGGCTACGCACCCCCGGTCTTTTACAACAGCACGCCAGTCCTGCTATCCAGCCTTTCCTGCTTGGTATCAGATTGCCGCGCCTCTTCCTGAACACCCCTTCCTGAACACCCCGTTCGCGGGCGGCATCCTGCCGCCCCCGGACATATTCAGATCAGCCGCCGACACCGCGCGTGCGCCAAACCGCGCCAACGGCCGGAACATCGGATCCAGCAGTTAGCGCGCCGCCAGCACCAGTACCGCGATGGCAGCCAGACCAATTCCAACGCCCGTCAGCCGGTCCACCATTGCCGCCTCTGCTCCTCCCGACGCAAGAGGAGCCTGCAACGCACCAAGCCCGAAGATCTCGCCCGCATCGCCCAAAAACGCGAGGGCTGCATCTTCAGCCCGGTAATGCACAGGAACAGCACAGCACCCAGAACAGCCTTGCGCCTGCGGCCCTGATGGCCTTGCGTATTGCAGGGGCCTTGTGACTTCCGAGGTTGTCGAGAATGACGATGTCACCCTCGCGCAACTCGGGGACCAGGACCCGTTCGACATAGGTTCGGAAGCTCTCGCCGTTGATCGGCCCGTCGATCACCCAGGGGGCCACGATCCCGTCATGTCGCAGGGCGGCGACGAAGGTCATCGTCTTCCAGTGGCCGAACGGCGCGCGCCCGATCAACCTTTGGCCCCGCGCCGCCCAGCCGCGCAGCGGGGCCATGTTGGTCTTCGCCCAGGTTTCGTCGAGGAACACCAGCCGTTTCAGGTCGATGCTGCCCTGGTGCGCCTTCCAGCGCTCCCGTTTGCGGGCATCGTCAGGTCGCTCCTGTTCACTGGCGAGCGCGGTTTTTTTTGAAGCTGAGCCCCTCGCCATGGGCAAAGGCCCACATCGTGCGGTAGTCCACCGTGAGCCCGCGTTCTGCCAACTCGGCCACCAGGCCGCGCAGGGTGAAGGCCCCGTCCACCATCCGGGCCCGAAGCCAGTCGGCATGCTCCCCACGGATCTTGCGCGGGACATGCCCGCCGATCTTGCCGGGTGCCGCACTGCCCATGGCCCGCCGGCGTTGCGACCACTTCACCACGCTCGAAGGCGCCACACTCAGGGCGTCCGCCGCCTCGCGCACCGTCTGACCTTCATCAAGCCGCGCCATCGCACGGTCCCGGATATCCATCGAAAGGGGTTTGGTCATGCAGGCTGGCCTCCACTCCCAGCCCCCATGGTGAATCAGAATTCAGCCTCGATGGGAATCCCCCCCGATTCACTCAAGCAACATCCCGATCTAGAGGACCAAATAGCGCCCCTAAACGACCGCCCCAGATAGCCCCTTGCCGTGCAGCCAGAGCGTAGCTCATGCTTTGCCCTCCCTTATCGCCACAGCGCTTTGCTGTAGCAGTAGGCGCACACGCTGATCGGCAGAGATACGAGGCTCCTTGGCAGTCATAAGTTCATGCACGCTTCGATCCTGTCCCGTTTTCTCGCCAGTGATAAGCTGGAGATAGGCCCACCTTCCCATGCCAGCCTCGCTACGCACGCCATATGAGCGGGCCTCATTCATATAGCGTCCTGTCATCGCATTGAGCGTCGCGTCGTCCAGATCGCGTGTCTGGTCGGGCGCCACTCGGCGCAGGTAGGCGGTAATGCGCCCTCTGTTGCGATCAAGCCGAACACCCTCGGTGCGAACGACCGTTTCCATCGAAATTCTCAGATGGCCGCGATGAGGATTAGACGGGGTCTCGGGTCTGTCGGCACGCCACCAGTCCCGACCACTTGCCCACTCGAGTGCAGGCGCGAAAGTCAGCTGTGTCGCGGGGCCGTAGAGACGCGCTATCTCCTGCGAATCCATCGCTGGAAGAGTCTGCGCCAGCACATTGGCATCTGCATGACGAAACAGCACCAAGGTATGCGTATCTGGCTTCTGGCTCTCGTCAGCTTCCGCGGGTTGAGGTTCCTCGAAATCCCTCAGCGCAGCCTTCGGGTACATCACCATATTGATGCCTCTGAGGTGTTTGTAGAGGGCATCGGCTCCATCGGGGCATTGCCAGAAGACGGCGGCGGGGCGCTGGCCAATGAGGGACATCAGCGCAGGGATGATTTCCTGCGGCGCTCGGCCCGTGACTTTCTCGGGGCGTTCGTCCAACCAGACCATATGCGGGGCGGTGATGATCTGTTCGGGGTTGTTGTCGCCGCGATCCAGATAGAGCGGGCGGCTGACAAAATCGCCCAGCATCAGCTCTTGCGGAAGGTTGTCGAATTGCGCGCCGTCGAGAACCGCAAAGACCGGCGCAGCCTTGTGATCCAGCGCCAGCAATACTTCCTCCAGCGTTGTCGGAGTTTGCGCTTCCGTTGTCGGTTCATCGCGCGCGGGTTGGTTCGCCGCATCCAGTGACCAGGGATCGTTCTGCTTCATCCTTTTCCTCGCGAATGATGTTGCGGATTTAACCAAAATGCTTAGAGAGCGCGGTAATCATTTCTCAGCGCGGATCCGATCGGCGCGCGCATTGGCTTCTGGCGGCCAATGCGTCGCACGCCATTCGTCGAAGTAGGGCGGACGCTTCAAAGTGCCTGCATCCATTTGGGCACGAAGCTCTGCCGACGTGGGAATATCGTCATAAAGCCCGCGTTCCGCGAGGATGGCGCGCACATCTTCAAGGTCCTGGCCGTTCGGACTGTCCAGCAGAACACGGGAGGTAAGCGCCAAATCGGCAACGGTCATGCCATTCCCGGCATAAGCGCTCGGGTCCGCGCCACGTTCGATCAGGAATTTAACCATGCCCCAACTGCCGCCACCTGCCGCCCAAATGACGGGTGTTACACCAAAAAAACCACGTGTCTCCAGATCGGCCCCAGCCTTCAGCAGTGCATCGACCGCAGGATAATTTCGTTCGCTAATCCGCCAGAAGATGACCGGAAGATCGTTATAGAGTTCATAAATGTCGACGTTCTGTGCCATGCCCTGCCTCTCATCCTTTGCGAGCGCCCATCCTACTGCCAGCATTAGGACCAGAGCCGAGGCGACGGCCGCCTTAGTCAACCACCGCATCCATTTGCCTCCATCTGCCGTTCGATCCGTGCCTCTTCTTGGCCGATGTCAGAAAACAGAACCCATCGGGCATTGGCTGAGAACTCACTGCTGCGCCCGTATCTTGTCGGCGCGTGCATTGGCTTCGACAGGCCAGTGCGTCGCGCGCCATTCGTCAAAATAGGGCGGGCGCGGCAATGTCCCGGCCTCCATTTGTGCTCGCAGCTCGGCCGGGGTGGAAATATTGTCATAAAGTCCGCGCTCGGTGAGGATGGCGCGCACCTCCTGCAAAGCCTGCCCGTCGGGGCTTTCAAGGGGTACACGAGAATTGCGGGCTCTGTACGGAACTGTTTGGCCATTGCCCGCGTAAGCGGACAGGTCCGCGCCACGTTCTATCAGGAATTTTACCATAACCCAATTGTCACTGCTTGCCGCCGCGAGAACGGGCGTTCTGCCGAAAAAACCATGGGTATCTATATCAGCCCCGGCTTTTAGCAACGCATCAACTTCGGAATAATTCTCTTCATTGATCCGCCAGAAGATGATCGGCAGGTCATTATAGAGTTCATAAATGTCGACGTTCTGTGCCATGTCCTGCCCCTCATCCTTTGCGATCGTCCATCCTACTGCCAGCATTAGGACCAGAGCCGAGGCGACGGCCGCCTTAGTCAACCACCGCATCCATTTGCCTCCATCTGCCGTTCGATCCGTGCCTCTTCTTGGCCGATGTCAGAAAACAGAACCCATCGGGCATTGGCTGAGAACTCACTGCTGCGCCCGTATCTTGTCGGCGCGTGCATTGGCTTCGACAGGCCAGTGCGTCGCGCGCCATTCGTCAAAATAGGGCGGGCGCGGCAATGTCCCGGCCTCCATTTGTGCTCGCAGATGCGCAGGCGTGGGTACATCGTCGTAAAGCCCGCGTTCCGCGAGGATGGCGCGCACATCCTGAAGGTCCTGGCCGTTCGGACTGTCCAGCATAACCCGGGAGTTAAGCGCCAAATCTGCAACGGTCATGCCATTCCCGGCATAAGCGCTCGGGTCCGCGCCACGTTCGATCAGGAATTTGACCATGCCCCAACTGCCGCCACCTGCCGCCCAAATGACGGGTGTCACACCAAAAAAACCACGTGTCTCCAGATCGGCCCCAGCCTTCAGCAGTGCATCGACCGCAGGATAATTTCGCTCGCTAATCCGCCAGAAGATGACCGGAAGATCGTTATAGAGTTTATAAATGTCGACGTTCTGTGCCATGTCCTGCCTCTCATCCTTTGCGAGCGCCCATCCCACTGCCAGCAATACGACCAGAGCCGAGGCGACGGCCGCCTTAGTCAACCACCGCATCCATTTGCCTCCATCTGTCGTTGAATCTGGGATTCTTCCTGTTTCAGTGAGTTCTGCACCTCTTGCATCCCATGCAGTTGAACTCCGCTTTTGGCGTTGTTTTCCAAGCTCGTATTGAAGTTATTTCCGGTCCATTGCCCACGGGAATAATTAGCAGCCTTCACATCGGCAATGCTGCGCCGGATACCGAAGGCCTTGGGACCGAACCGGTCCTGAAAGTCGCTCAGGATATCGCCCGTAACATTCGTGGCATGAACCAGATCGGTATTGGCCAGCGGCAAGCCAGCCAAAGTACTACCCGACAGCCCGGCGGCGTTGAAAGTCTGAGCAGGAAATCCCGACGCCCCCGATGCCGTAGCAGCCAGACCGCCCCCAAGCGAATGACCGACGAAAGAGGTTGGGCCGACACCAGATCGGCGAAGACCCTCTCCTATCCAGCTAGCCTGTGTGTAATATGCCGTCTCCAATCCCAGGCGCTGGCTTATATTGGTCTGCCAGTCAGCTGTACTGGACATCTTGGTCCCCTTGAAGCCGACCACATAGCTTTCCGCACCACTAATCGGGTCGGTCTTCACAAAAGCCTCAGCATGAAAGTCTGGCTCATCTCGCAACACCAGCAAGTTGCTCCCCGCGCCATCCGACAGCCCCATCTTCTGAAGATCAGCCTCGGTCGCCCGCCTGTATCCTTCAGGCAGCGGCGCGTTCGGGTCATAGGTCGCGGCGGCCAGCATGGCCTTTTCCTGCTCGTCCCTGTTGTTGTCCAGTTGTTTCCTCAAAGCCTTGCAGATGTCTTCCCGGCACTGCTTGCAAGGCGCGTTGTCACTACCGGGTGATAAATCGGCATCGGCCATCGCCTCGGCATGTTCAATCTGCGCCGCTGTCACCCCACTTTCAAGCAAAGCGTCCGCCAGATCGTTTGTCGCCGTTTTCACCGTACCCCCCATCCTCTACCTCACGAAGGGCGTTGCTGATTTGGCCATGGCGCGGAGGCATTTGCTGCCTTCGCCGGGGCCGCCGGATTTGAAGTCGATGGCATTGCCCTCGATCAGGACCTTCAGCCCGCGGATACGCACGCCGGATTTGTTGATCTCGACATAGCCGCCTGGTGCTGACAGCAGCAGCGTGTCGTCGGCCTTGATCTCCCAGACCCGCGAGGTGCCTTCGAACTTCTCCTCGGACGAGATCTGGTAGAGCTTGCCCGAACTATGCGCCGCGCGCTGGCCGGTATGGGTGGTGTATTCCTCGCCCACATCGACGGTCTTGGTCTTGCCGACCTGCAGGCGCTGCTCGACCCCGACCTTGGTGAATTCCTTCTGCCCGATGGTCGTGTTGCGGACCGAGCCGACCATGGTGTTCTTGAACAACCCGATCTGCTCGGTCCGCGCCAGGCCGATCGTGTCGGCCTTGAACTTCTCGACCAGCGTGTTCATCACCCCCGAGACCGGCATGATCGCCGAGAGCACACCGCCAAGCGCGGTGCCCGTGCCGACCTGTTCAGCCCCCGCAACCGCCTTGTTCTGACCGGCACCGTCGAAGGCCGAGATCAGCGGGCTGGAGGCGATCTCGCCACCAACTGTCGCGGCGACAACCCCGCCCAGAAAGGCTGGGATCGAAGGATCGCCCGCCTCCTCGGCCACGTTCATCGCATCCTTGGTCGCCTGTCCCGCGATTCCAGCAAGCGCTGCGAAGAGGCCCAGCTTGCCGCCGCCCACGGTCAGATTCATCGAGCCGCCAATGCGTTCCTGGTGGTTGCTGCCAATCTCGATCGACTTGTTGCTGCCCACGCTTTCGACCTGATCGTTATCCACCCGCTTCATGCGGTTGTTCAGGACCTTCAGCGTCTGGTCCTTCTGGGCATGAAGCGCGATGTTTTCCTGCCCGGTCTCATCCTCGAAGCTGATCTCGTTGAAGCCCTGTCCTTTATGGGTATTGGAACGCATGACCATCTTGGTCTTGTTGGCGGGCAGAGGGTAAGGCACTTTCTGCCTGGCATTCGGGACGACGCCTGTCACCACGGGCCTGTCGGGGTCGCCGTCCAGATAGCTGACCATCACCTCCATACCGATGCGCGGGATCACCTGGCCGCCCCAGCCGGCACCGGCCCAGTTCTGCGTCACCCGCACCCAGCAGGTGTCCGAGCCATCCTTCCTGGCCCGCCGGTCCCAGGGGAACCACAGCTTGACGCGGCCATATTCGTCGGGATGGATCTCCTCACCCGCAGGGCCCGCCACGATCGCCACCTGGGTGCCGTCGATCCGCGGCTGAGGCGTTACCCGCCGCGGCGTCGCGGGCACATCCGCGGGCAGCGCCAGGAAGCGGTTCACATATTCGGGCTGGTTCTCGACGCTTTCATAGCTGGTATCCGTCACCTCATGCTCGATCGCCAGGATCACATGCGGCGCGAAGACATTGTCCGGATTGGCCACGTCATAGGGCGTCAGCCGCGACCCCGCCGCAAGCGTACGCACATTCGACGACCCCTCGACCCGGGCATGCTCGGCCTCATCCGCCTGCATCCGCAGACGGGCCACGCGTTCCACCGCCCCATCCTCGATCCCGTCGCTGGCGCGGCCGCCCGGACCATAGCCCGCCTGTACCGGGTATTCATATCGCTCGTAACCGCCATTCCGGGGCAGGTTGATCAGGCCGGGGCTGACCCCGCCCGGCACATGGCCCGGGGTCTGGAAATTCCAGTCGCCCCCGGCATGCGCCCCCGGAATGTAGCGGAAGGTGGTTTCGAACCGGTTAATGTGATTGCGATCGGTCGAGCCATGGGCAAAGCGCACATCCTCACCCCCCAGATAGCCCGAGGCATGGCTGGCGATATGCAACCGGTGCGCGCCTTCCTCATGCGACCACCAGAAGAACAGCCCGTCCTCCTCCAGCCGCCGCGTCAGATAGGCCAGATCGGTCTCGTTCCATTGCACCGAGTAATGCTGCGGCGGCACCGGATCGGTCACGCCGCCGGTCCGCGGCGCGGCGATGCCATGTTCCGACATCAGCGTCTGCGCCACCTCCAGCGCCGACATGTCCAGCCAGATCCGGCAATCCGAGCGCTGCGACAGAAGCCACAGATCCGGGCGCAGGATCAGCTCGTAATGGCGCAGCCCACGGCTCTGGCGGGGGCCTGCGCGCAGATCGGTGACGATCGCATTCCATTGCCGCCATTGCCCGCCGCCCAGTTCCAGCCGCAGATCGACCGGCTTGCCCAGCAGATCCTGCGGCGTCAGATCCGGCGATTTCGACCGCAGCGAGACACGCCCCTCGAACAGCTCGGAAATCGCCTCACGCCAATGCAGCTTCTGCGCCAGAAGCACATCCGCCCCCAGAGCGCTGTCAATGCGCAGAATCCGCTCAGCCTGGATGAAGTCGGCGCTCATGCGAAACCCCTTAACCACAAAAACTCAACTCAAAATCAGGGCCGACTATATACACGGCCCCGACGGACTGTCAGCCCCGATCTCGCCAGCAACGCAGAAAGACGTCGCGAGAGGCCCTAAAGGCTTTGGCGCGGGCGAAGGGGCCGCTAGAATAAGCGGTCACCGATCGGAGGCAGGAGAGGCATGGCGGATGACAACAATGAGGCGGGCAGCACCGGCAAGTTGGCACCCAAACCGCCATCCCGCCGCGGCCACCCCAGCGACATGTACGGAATTTCCCGCAAGTCACCGGACGCGACCGGCCAGCAAGCCTGGACCGTCCGCCTCTCGCGCGGCGGCCGCATGATCCAAACCTCCTTCTCTGACAGCACATATGGCGGCCCCGCCCAGTCCCTCTTTGTCGCGCGGGCCTACCGGGATGCAGTTCTCGAGATCGTCCCGCCGCTGACCCGCACCGAGATGCGCCAGGTCACCCGCAAAAAAGCCCCCTCCGAGCACCGCTCCGAGATCACCGGCGTCCATTATGCCAAGGCCACAAGAAACCGCTCTGCCGCCTGGATCGCCCGCATCGAGCTGCCCGCCGAGGACATCCCCGGACGCCCCCGCAAGGGCACCAAGCGCCCCCGCCGATCCATCACCCGCCGCTTCTCCATCAACCGCATGGGCTATGAAGCCGCCAAGCAAGCTGCCGAAGACGACCCACTGATCCCTTTGCCGGGTGTCTGCTATGCGGGACAATTCCGACCTTGGCAGACCGTGCGCCAACGTCTGCTCTAGAAAGACCGTTCATCTATCGATCGTTGTGACAAGGGTGGCGTGATTGGAGAATGTACCAGTTTTGAGAGTTGGTTTCGTTGTTAGATCACCGGCAGATGCGATCCCAAAAGCCGCGAGATGCCCCCCCACCTTGACCAAATGAGAAAGCTTATCCGAACGGGGCGGGCTGGCCAGGCTACTGGCCTCGACGCGGAGCGGGCGGGCGTCGCCGCGCTGATGACGCTATTTGAGGAAGAACGGGATAGGAGTTGTGCCGAAGTTTTGGCGGCCGTGGCCGAGCACCGGCTTTTCCCGATCCCCGACCAGCTTCGGCCCTTTTTGCCTGACGACACTCCCGTGGCCTAGGACGTGGCCGACCTCTCTGCCGAGTTTGATCTCTCCTTTGACGAGCAGGGCCTGACCACGCCCGAGGCCACACCGCCCACCGAAACCACCATCACCGAGGCCTGAATGCATGCGCTTCCGGCCCCGTTTTCCCAAGTGGCGCGCTACCTCGCCTATGTCGAAGACCGCAGCTCCTATGGCACCCACCAAGGGGTCAAGGAGCTTCAATTTCCCCGGGTCATGGTGATCGCCGACGATGCCCACACACGCTTCAAAGGCCTTGCCTCGTATGAGACGATGTTTGGCGTGAAACCCCTGAGCGACTCCTCCCGGAAGAAGGCGAGCGAGGGTGAAAAAACCACGGTTGCCGTTCGCAATCGGATGCTGGTCCTGGTGATGCAGCTGCGCTGGAAATTGGTGTCGGCATTGCGCTTGCGGATCTGTTGCAGCAGGCCCGCATCGCGCAAGCATCGGATCGCGGTCAGGCTGATGCGCAGATATCTTGCCGCGTCAGCAAGGCCTGGGTCGCGATCCGGGCGCTGCGCATCCCGGTCGCAAAGGGCATCCGGTGCGATGCGCAAGGCCTGAAGTCCAGTGCCCTCGCCCTGCGCGACCTGCCCAACGAGGACGCCGCTGCGCCACGCCGCGATGACGCCCGCCAGGCTGATGCTCCGATGGGCGCAGAAGGTCGTCAGCGGCAGATCGCCGGACCATGGTCGGGACCGGGGAAGCACATCGACAGCCTGCAGAAGCGCGTCGATTTCCGCGCGGCAGGGATAGCGCAGCGCCGATCCGAAACGCAGATGCGACAGCACCCCTGCGTGGATCAGGGCCTTCACCTGTTCGGGCCGGATGCCCAGAGCCTCGGCCGCCTCTGTGAGATTGCAGAGCGTCGCCCAGAATGCAGTGACCCGGTCCAGATCGGTCGGCGTGATGCTGATCCGTGCCGCGACCTCACTCGGCTCGACGCCGTCTATATGCGCGAGAAGACGTTTCAGAAAGCTGACGCCCAGCTTCGCCCGGCTGCGAGCTTCGTCGAAGGTGATCTGGGCGATCGCATCGGGAAGCCTGCCGAGGACGGGCCGGTCGGGCTTGGCTGGGTAGTGCCGGAAGACATGGCGCCGCACGACCGAGGTGAGACAATCAAGCGCCGGGACATCCTGCACCGTCCGCAGCCAGGCATGGAAATGTCCGAGGTCGGCAGAGAAATAGGCCCTGGCGTCCCGCGCCTGGTGACGCAACCGCTCGAAGGCCTGTTCAAGACCCGGCGCTCCCTGCGCGAGCACCGCGAATCCGACGTCACAGGCACGCCGCTCGCTGTTGCGGTCGACCTCGATAAGGCGCTTTTCCTCATGGCCCGAGATTGTCAGGCCAAGGGTCATGCAGGCGCGGTGAAGATGCACCAGTTCCAGCGATTTCAGCCAGTCGTCCTGCGGGCCGTGACGAATGCGCAGGCGAATATAGGCCTCGAACGGGCTATCTTGCAGCGGAACCGGGTCGGCCGCCGCTGCGGCAAGCAGCTTGTCGTGTCGCATGACCTGGGTAACGACGTCATAGGTCTCGTGCGAATTGGCACCGGGAGGCAAGGCGCAGAGCGCCACGCCGTGCGTGTCGCAGCGATGCAGGCACGCGCGACGCGTGCCTCTGGCTTGACCGCGACCGCCCATTTCGAACCATCGCGGAACTGGGCGAGATAGTCGAAGGTGTGATGCGCGGTCCGACCGCTTGCATCGGTGAACGTCACTTTCGGCGGCTGATCCCACAGATTCCAGATGTCCGGCCGCGCCAGCAGCAACAGCGCCGTCTGCCGCTCGAGGTTGCTTTCATAGATGATCTGGCGCCATCGTTCCTCGGCGGGCAAAAGCGCCAGAAGAAAGCCGCGCAGGCTGGACCTGGACCGTGCGGCAAAGCTGCGCGATCCGGTGCTGCGGATGGGCGGCTGCCATGGGGCATCGTCATCATCATCGCACATGTCATCTGCCCCGACCGCCGGCGTTGCGGCAGCCACCTGGGGCCCTCCTTCATGGATCGGGGTGAACAGAGCCGCCCCGCAGCATCATCTGCAGGCTTGACCGGTCCCGGATTATGGGTCATGAAAGAGGTGTATCTGGTCGCAAACTTGATACACCTCAGAAAGGCCTTGGAAGTTCGAGCTTCCTTGGCCTTTTGCTTTTCTAGGTCATGGCTCATCTCCCCGATAGCGATCCGGGAAAAGCGCCTCGGGCGTGCTGCCGATGGCATCCGCCAGCGCCTTTTCGATCCTGCGCGAGCGGTGATAGCCCTTTCCGACAAGAGACAGCGCTGAATCCGACACGCCGAGATCGCGGGATATCTGTGCCAGCGACGACCCCCGGATGCGAAGCTCTGCCTTCAGACGCTCATGGGCGTCCAGACTCAGTTTTGACGGCTGTCGCATGATCACATCGCTCCTGTCCGGGGCCTCGGGCAAACCAAAGCGTGAGGTCAGCTAAGGAAGCGCAATCGCTCGCGTCAATTGAAACATATTGATTCATCGAAAGAAATTCACGCCACAAATGTGGAATCTCCTCCACGTTTGTCGGAAGCCAAGGAGATCCAGCAAAGAATCGTCACAGGCGAGACCTCAGGAACCTATACTTAGTGACAGCGCAAGAATGTGACGGGATGCGGTGCCATGACGAACCAGGGCGACGACTACGAATCAATTGCCAAGAATGTCGGGGCGGGGCGCCTGCGGAAGATCCGGGAAGAGAATGGCCTCAGCCGTCAGGAATTCGCTGAGCGCATCGATAAGTCCCTGAGTGACTACAGCAACTATGAATCCGGGCGCAGGGAACTTCCGCTATCGACCCGCCTGGCAGTCATGGACAGGATCGGGCAGGATCCGTTGCCGACGGAGGTCCTGCGCGAGGCCTTGTCCAGCCATGTAAACTCTGCGAACGCAGCCCCCGGAAAAGACCCGAAGAACAAGCCATCTTGGCTCTCTGAAGTTCGGGCAGAATGCAAAGCGTACCGAGAGAATAACTTCTCCCGCCCGGCTCGCGTCTTGCTGGCGATACAGGATCGCGCCTTTGCAATAGCGACAGTCTACGGCTGGGTCGATACTCGCCGGCGCGATCTGGGCTTGCCTTCAATATTTGATGATCAGATCGCGGACATCCTCCTCGTCGCCTCGTTCCTCGTTGTCCTTATGCTGATCATCCCCATCTTCAGCGAGTTTCCCGTCACGAAATTCGTTCGACATCTGATAGGCCTTGGATGGAGCGATAACGTATCTTTCCTGAGGAAAAAATGAGGCTGCGCTTTCGCGCAGTCCGGCAATCCCGGGACCAAGGGGATTTGGGCAAGCCAAACGCCCTCGGCCTGTCAGGGGGAAGACGCTGCCTTCCCCCTCGGGCAAGTCGATTAAACCGGGCCGTGTCCTCGGCTGCGCCTGCGGGCCGCTCCACCCCGGTCGAATAAACTTGCCTCGCCCCCTTCCGCGTTCGCCACGTGGCAGACCTGCAAGAGCGCGCCTCAAGGGGCGGATCTTGCAGATCACACCAAGTATAGAGGGAAAACGCGATGCCCGAGACAAGGAACATCAAGCCCCGGCGACGACGCCGAAGGGGCGATTGGGTCAGAAATCTGACAGAAAGCCAGAAATCTCTGACAGACGATAAGTTGGGCAATGGCGGACCCGGAGCGATTCGAACGCCCGACCCCCAGATTCGTAGTCTGGTGCTCTATCCAGCTGAGCTACGGGTCCGTCGTAGGGCGAGCATCTAGCGTCCTGCGTCAGGGGTTGCAAGGGGCAAAAGCAAAAAATCGAACGCGGGTCGCGGGAAAAGATTATTGGGCCGCCGCGGGCTGCGGTTGCAGCGCGATGCTGACATCGCGCGGGATGTGGATCATGAATTCGCTGCCCTCGGCATCGCTGCGGATCAGATCGACCGCGCCGCCGTGACCGCGCACCAGATCGGCGGCGATGGTCAGGCCAAGCCCCGTCCCCCCCTTGCGCGCACTGCCCGAGAAGGGCTTGAACAGATGTTCGCGCGCCTTTTCCGGCAGACCGGGTCCGGTATCGCCGATGCGGATCCACCATTCATTGTCGTTTTCGCCAGCCGCAAGTTCGACGGTCCCCGGCTCTCCCGTGCCCTCGATCGCCTGACGCGCGTTGCGGATGAGATTGGTCAGAACGCGGTAAAGCTGATCGCGGTCGGCGCGGATCGTCAGACTGGGCGGAATGTCCGTCACGAAATCCACCTTGCCGACGGCCTCGCCCGCCAATGTCTCGGCCTCAACCACATCGGCTGCAAGCTGCGCCAGATTGAAGCGTGACAGGGTGGGCGGCGGCTCTTCCGCCTTGCCGAAGGCCAGCGTGGTTTCGCACAGGGTCACGGCGCGGCTGATCGAGTTGACGAGCTTGGGCGCGGCGCGGCGCACCTTGGGGTCGGCGCTGTCTTCCAGACGGTCGGCAAAAATCTGCGTCGTGGTCAGGATATTGCGCAGGTCGTGGCTGATCTTGGCGACGGCCTGCCCCAATTGCGCCATCCGCTCTTTCTGCTTCAGCGAGGAGGTCACCGTCTTCTGCATCGTCTCAAGCGCCGATTCAGCGGCGTTCAGCTCCGCGATCCGGGCATTGGGGGCGATGATATGGCGCGGATCCTCGGGCGCATTGGCATAGGCGACCATATGGCTGATGACGCGGCGGATCGGCACCAGCACCAGACGCTGCACCACAAGGTTCAAGAGCAGCGCCGTCATCACCGAGAAGGCCGCCGACAGCAGCAACAGCCGAAGTCCGTAATCGATCATCCCCTGCCGCAGCGGGGCGGTATTCATCGTGATCTCGATCAGCTGTCCCGCCTGATTCACGGGCGAGCCGATGACCCGGATAACCTCATCACGATTATCGAACAGGGTCCGCAGCGCGTCATCCATGGTCTGAAAGACGCCCTCTTCCCGCAGGTCATAGGTCGCCGAGACGGGGCCGGGGATTGGCGATGACAGGACAAGCTGGCGGATATCGTTGCGCCGCAGCACCACGTTGAAAACGCCCGCATTCTGCAACAGCTCTGATTCCAGATCGCTGGCCAGCGATTCATCGGTTGCCAGCAAGGCAAGGCTGGCGATCTGCGCCCGCTCCAACCGCGATTCCAGGTAGTCCAGACGATAGCTGGCAAGCGAGGGCAACAGGATGCAAATCTCGGCCAGCACGACGAAAATAATCGTCAGCGCAGCGAATCGGCCAGAGATCGTGTTCAGTCGCATTCCTGTATTGCCGGTCTTTCAGGGTGGGCACCAAAGGCGTTTCGCGCCTGTTCGACTTTAAAACCCATCATTTTGCACATCAAACGAATGTGATGGCGCGCGGGTTCCTTTCAATAGGGCGATGAAAATTCTATTCACTGTTGACGCCGGGCGCAGTCTGGATTATCCAGCGGCCCTCGAATAACCGGCGCCTCTGCGCGGGGCTTGTGGTGTTTTGCCCTGCCTTGCGCCGAAATGCCACCCGCAAGCTACGATCCGGAGATCTGAACCATGAAGCGCACTTTCCAACCCTCGAACCTTGTTCGTGCGCGCCGTCACGGCTTTCGTGCGCGCATGGCGACCAAAGGCGGTCGTCGCGTGCTGAATGCCCGCCGCGCAAAAGGCCGCAAGAGCCTGTCGGCTTAATGCGTGCCCGGCGGGGCCTGCCCCCGCCAGAAAAGGCCTTGAATATGCCGCCCCTGCCCCATCCCCCTGCTGAGCATCGGCAACCGGATGATGGCGAGGCGGCTTTTCGCATGTCCGATGCCCCGCGAAACCGGGCCGAGATCCTGGCCAAGCGCGCCGATTTCCTGGCCGCTGCCAAGGCGCGCCGTCAGGGCATGCCGGGGTTTCTGCTGCAGGCGCGCCATCGCCGGGATGACCAGCCTCTGGTGCGCGTTGGCTTTACCTGCTCGAAGAAGATCGGGAATGCGGTGATGCGCAATCGCGCCAAGCGGCGCCTGCGCGAGATAGCGCGGCTTGGGCTGATGGCGGGTGCCAGGCCCGGCTGGGATTATGTGCTGGTCGGCCGCCCGGGTGAAACCGTCAGCCGCGACTTTGCCGATCTGCAAAAGGATCTGGCGGCCGCGCTGCGCAAGATCCACAAATGAGCCCGCTGGCCCATATCGTCGCGCTGCCCGTGCGCGCCTATCGTCTGGTGGCGTCGCCCTGGGTCGGGCATGGCTGCCGGTTTCAGCCGACCTGCTCGGCCTATTCGCTGGAAGCGTTGGAAAAGCACGGGGCCTTCAAAGGGGGCTGGCTGACGGTGCGGCGGATTGCCCGCTGCCATCCGTGGGGCGGATCGGGTGTCGATAACGTCCCCGACTAAGCCGCACGGTCAAGCATAAAGCGCCTGCCCGCCCTTGTTTGTTGCCACGCGGGTCGGCATCTGCGCCGCCTTGACCCCTGCCAGCGTCATGCTGAGATCGCGGTAAAAGCCGCTATCCTCGAAATACCAGTTATGCGACCGCGCCAGCGTCCGCGCGGCGGTCCCTATCTGATATTGGCGGGCGCAATAGACATCGCGGCAGTTCGGCGGGGTCCGGCCCGGCAGCCCCTCCAGCCCCGCACGCTCGGCGCCGCTGTGAAACCAGTTCTTCGACAGGACCAGCACCTTGTCATCGGGATTGTGATAATTGGTAAAGCGCAGGCAACGCCGCTGCATGACCATGCCGCCCCAGACGCCAGACCCCATCCAGGCCGAGTTGATATCCGCCGCCGTGAAGATGACCTGATCGACGCGCCCAACGCCGCCGAAGGCCGCCAGCGCCCGCAATGTCAGATAGGCGCCCATGGAATGCGCCAGAATATGAACCCGGTAACCTGCGGCGCGCGTCAGCAGCATCAGGATGCCATCCGCCAGAAATGCAGTGGACACCGCCTTGGCCTCGCGCCGTTCCGAGATATAGCGCAACCTGTCGCCATCGGAGGGCCAGTCGTAAGAGACCAGCGCCCCCTTGTAGCCGTTCTCGACCAGTTTCAGCTTCAACACCATATGACGTCGCCACAGGGCCGCCTGCGAGGTATTGTAGCCATGCACGAAAATCAGGATATCGGGCGTTTGCGCGGTGTCCTGAACCATCGCCAGCCAGTCGGTCGGGGACATGGCAGGACCGCCATGCGGACCGGCATCCGAGGCCACAAGCCGCAGATAGCGCGTCGTCCCCGAGGCACTGTTCGTAAATCTGCTTTCCGCAGGCAAATAGGCGCGTCGGGAGAAAATGAATGCCATGGGAACACCTGAACTGATTTGTTCAGCATAGCACCACCTTTGCGTTTCACAAAATGAATACACGTCGCACTTGCCGCAAGGCGGTTGTTAGCCTAATCCGAACCCATGCTGGATGATTCCGACGATACCGAGATCCACGCCCTGTTCGCGGGCGCGCCCTCCTCGACCGAATTTCGCAAGCTGCGCAAGCGGCTGGTGCGCGAAACCCGCGCGGCCATCGAGGATTACGGCATGATCCGGCCCGGCGATCGCTGGCTGGTCTGCCTGTCGGGTGGCAAGGACAGCTATACCTTGCTGGCGGTGCTGCATGAATTGAAATGGCGCGGATTGCTGCCGGTCGATCTGCTGGCCTGCAATCTGGATCAGGGCCAGCCGGGCTTTCCCGCCACGGTGCTGCCCGAATTCCTCAGCCAGCGCGGCGTGGAACATCGTATCGAATATCAGGACACCTATTCCATCGTGAAGGAAAAGGTGCCGCAGGGGCGCACCTATTGCGCGCTTTGTTCGCGTCTGCGCCGTGGCAATCTGTATCGTATCGCCCGCGAGGAAGGTTGCTCGGCCGTGGTGCTGGGTCATCACCGCGACGATATTCTGGAAACATTTTTCATGAACCTGTTCCACGGCGGGCGTCTGGCAACCATGCCGCCCAAGCTGTTGAATGAAGACGGGGATCTGACCGTGCTGCGACCGCTGGCCTATGTGGCCGAGGCCGATTGCGAGAAATTCGCCCGTTCCATGAACTATCCGATCATCCCCTGCGATCTGTGCGGCAGCCAGGAAGGATTGCAGCGCGTTCAGGTGAAACGCCTGCTGGACGAATGGGAAAGCCGCAGCCCGGGTCGCCGTCAGGTCATGTTCCGCGCGCTGATGAACGTGCGCCCCTCGCATTTGCTGGATCCGAAGCTGTTCGACTTTGCCGGATTGTTCCCGGCGTCCGAGGGGATCTCGGACATTCCCGATCTGCGCCCGGCTGCGGATTGACCGCCGCCGTCGCGAAAGCCGGGTCAAAACCCGCCGACAGCATCGAAACAGCGCGTGAACGGCCTGCGAAAACCGGGGGAAACGCCAATTCCGCTTGACCTTTGACGCCCCCTTCTGTTGAACCGGCGCGACTGACGCGAAGACATTGGTGACGGAATGGAAGATAACAATCGCAATCTCATCCTGGCGACAGTTCTGTCGTTTGTGGTGATCCTGATCTGGTACACGCTCTTCGCGCCTGAACCGCCGGTCGAAGACACGGCGCAACAGCCGGTGGCCGAACAAAGCGCCTCGGGCGAACTTTCCGGCCCGGCGGCGTCCGATTTTGCCAGTGGCCCAGCCGATCTGACGGCAGAGGGCGCAACGCCCGCAACCGCGCAGGCAGGCCGCATTCAGATCGAGACCCCCTCGCTGAAGGGGTCGATCTCGCTGGCGGGCGGTCGCATCGACGATCTGCTGCTGCTGAAATACAAGGAAACGCTGGACGAAAATTCGCCCGATGTGCGCCTGCTGGCGCCGTCTTCGGCAACGGCGGATGCAACGATCCAGACCGGCACGTCCAAGCCCTATTACACCGTCTATGGCTGGACCCCTGGCCCGGGCGTGGATCCGTCGCTGGTGCCCAACCCGGCAACGGTCTGGAGCGTGGAATCGGGCGACGTCCTTGCCCCCGGCCAGCCCGTCACGCTGGCATGGGACAATGGCGCGGGCCAGATCTTCCGCCGCACCTATGAACTGGATGACAACTACCTGTTCACCGTCGATCAAAGCGTCCAGAACGATGGCGACGCGGCCTTTTCCGCCGCGCCCTATGGCATCATCGCCCGCCACGGCAAACCCGACACGCAGAATTTCTTCGTGCTGCATGAAGGCGCGGTCGGCATGCATGATGGCGAGCTGGTCGAGATGGATTACGGCGATATCGCCGATCAGGACCCGGTTGCCCGCGAAGGCCGCGCCAGCATCTACAATGTCACCGAAAACGGCTGGATCGGCTTTACCGACAAATACTGGATGACCACGCTGGCCCCGGCCGCCGGTCAGTCCTTCGAGGCGGTGGTGAAATATGCCGATGGCGCCGATATCTACCAGACCGAGACCCGCTATCCGATGCAGACGGTCCAGCCGGGCCAGCTGCTGGAGGCGACCTCTTACCTCTTCGCGGGGGCGAAGGAATGGGAAGTCATCAAGGGCTATGAGGAAACCCCCGGCATCCAGCGTTTCGTCGATTCGATCGACTGGGGCTGGTTCTACTTCCTGACCAAGCCGATCTTCCGCCTGCTGCATTGGCTGAACCAGCATATCGGCAATATGGGCTGGTCGATCATCGGCCTGACCTTCATCCTGAAACTGCTGGTCTTCCCGCTGGCGCGCAAATCCTATGTCTCGATGGCGAAGATGAAGGAATTGCAGCCCGAGATGGAGGCGATCCGCGAGCGCACCGGCGATGACCGGATGAAGATGCAGAAAGAGGTGATGGAGCTTTACAAGCGCGAAAAGGTCAACCCGGCGGCGGGCTGTCTGCCGGTGCTGCTGCAGATCCCGATCTTCTTCTCGCTCTACAAGGTGATCTTCGTCACCATCGAACTGCGCCACGCGCCCTGGATCGGCTGGATCCGCGACCTCTCGGCGCCGGACCCGTCCAGCCTGCTGAACCTGTTCGGGCTGCTGCCCTATGCCGCACCGGCGCAAGGGACGCTGCTGCATTCGCTGTCGCTGCCCGCGCTGGCGATCATCCTGGGCATCAGCATGTGGCTGCAGCAAAAGCTGAACCCGGCCCCCGCCGATCCGTCGCAAAAAATGATCTTCGCGCTGATGCCCTGGGTCTTCATGTTCATGCTGGGCGGCTTTGCCTCGGGTCTGGTTCTGTACTGGATCACCAACAACGTGATCACCATCATCCAGCAGTACACGATCATGTCGATGCATGGTCACCGCCCGGACCTGTTCGGCAATATCAAATCATCGGTCCCTGTCGGGCGGAAGAAGTCCGGCAAGAAATGACCGCACATCTGGCCCATATCCGTCGCCACCCGATCAAGTCGGTCGGGGGCGAAGATCTGGGCCAGATCGCCCTTCAGGCGGCACGACGACTGCCCGGCGACCGCGAATGGGCGGTTCTGACAGAGGCAGGCGAACGCCACGCCCGGAAAAGCCAAAGCGATGGCGAACCCGATCGCTGGATGCCCAAAACACAGTTTCTGCGCGGCGTGACCGGCCATGCCCTGCAAGCGGTCAAGGGCGGCTGGCAGGATCGGCGGATCAGCCTGACCCATCCCGACCGCCCTGCCCTCAGCTTCGATCCCGTGACCGAAGGGGCCGCGCTTCTGGACTGGCTGCGCCCGCTGTGGCCCGGCGATGCCTCGCCCGCCTCGCGTCTGGTGCGGGGCGCGGCGATCTGGACGGACAGCAAATGGCCCTGGATCTCGATCCTGTCGCTGGACAGTCTGGCCGATCTGGAAACCCGCATGGGCCAGCAGATCGGCATCGACCGCTGGCGCGGCAATCTGTGGCTGAAAGGGCTGCCCCCGCAGGCCGAGGCGGATCTGATCGGGCAGGTGATCCATATCGGCTCGGTCGAGCTGCGGATCACCGACCATATCACCCGCTGCGATGCGACCAGCGCCAATAGCGAAACCGGATCGCGCGATTGCCAGATGCTGGACCGGTTGCAGGAATTCTACGGCCACACCAATTTCGGCATCTTCGCCGAGGTGGTCACTGGTGGCACCATTCAGATCGGCGATGAGGTCAGATTATGAAAGTTTCCTTCCCCGTCGCGGAGGAGCCCGATCCCGCACAGGCCGAGGCCGCGCGGCTGTTATTTGCCGGGCCGGTCGATTTCCTGAAGGGCGTGGTCGCGATGGATGGCCTGCCCCCGGCGGATCGCCCCGAGGTCTGCTTTGCCGGGCGCAGCAATGTCGGCAAGTCCAGCCTGATCAACGCGCTGACCGGGCGCAAGGGGATCGCGCGGGCGTCGAATACGCCGGGCCGCACGCAAGAAATCAACTATTTCACCTTGGGCGATCACGGCTATCTGGTGGACCTGCCCGGCTATGGTTTCGCCAAGGCCCCGCTGGCCGTCGTCGCCAAATGGCAGGCCCTGCTGAAGAATTACCTGGCCGGGCGCCCGACCCTGCGGCGCGCCTTTTGCCTGATCGATGCACGCCACGGCGTCAAGCCGGTCGATCACGAGATCATGACCCTGCTGGACAAATCCGCCGTACCCTTTCAGGTCGTGCTGACCAAGGCCGACAAACTGGGTCCGAACGCCATCAAGCCGGTGATCGAGCAGGTCGAGACCGAATTGCAAAAGCACCCGGCCGCCTTTCCGCAACTGGTGGTGACCTCTTCCGAAAAGGGTCAGGGCATCGCAACGCTTCGCGCGATCATTGCCGGGCTGGACTGACCCGCGCGGGCGTCCTAGGGTCCGGAGCGCTGCAGAGGGACCATTTTGATGAGAACGCAGAAGATGAACCAAGACTGGATCGCCACCGCCCGCACCCTGTCCGAGGCCCTGCCCTATCTGCAGCGCTATTCGGATGCCGTGGTGGTGGTGAAATTCGGCGGCAATGCCATGGGCGACGATGATGCGATGGCGGAATTCGCGCGTGACATCGTGCTGATGAAGCAGGTCGGCATGAACCCGGTCGTCTGTCATGGCGGCGGACCGATGATCAACGATCTTCTGGGCAAGCTGGGCATCGAAAGCCGCTTTGTCCGGGGCAAGCGGGTCACGACCAAGGAAACCGTCGATGTCGTCGAAATGGTGCTGTCGGGTCTGGTCAACAAGCGCATCGTTCAGGCCATCAATGATGCGGGCGGACGGGCCGTCGGCATCAGCGGCAAGGACGATGACATGATGGTCTGTGAAGCCGACGATCCCGAACTGGGTTTCGTGGGCCGCCCGGTCGAAATGAATGTCCAGATCATCCGCGACCTTTACACCGCAGGCATGATCCCCGTCATCGCGCCGGTCGCCACCGGCATGGCAGATAATGAGACCTTCAACGTCAATGGCGACACGGCCGCCGGGGCCATCGCGGGCGCGCTGCGCGCCGATCGCCTGCTGCTGCTGACCGATGTGGCCGGGGTCAAGAACGCGCAGGGCGAGGTCGTCACCCAGCTGCATCCGGATGAGGTGCGCGCGATGATCGCGGATGGCCAGATCGCGGGCGGCATGATCCCCAAGACCGAAACCGCGCTGAAGGCGCTGCAGGACGGGGTGCGCGCCGTCGTCATTCTGGATGGCCGGGTGCCGAATGCCTGTCTGCTGGAATTGTTCACCGAACATGGCGCGGGCTCGATCATCCGCTCGACCAGACCCAGCACGCGACCGCACGGGTTGCGGCAGGGTCGCTCGGAACCTTAACTCTTAGCAGTTCGTTCAGACGGCTCTTGCCGAACCGCGAAATGCTGTGGCAGGTTATCATTTGATCGACATTAAATAAGGCATCCCCATGACTCCGCTTGGATATCGCCGGCTGATTTTGACGCGTCATGCCAAATCGGCTTGGGATGACCCGACCCTGCCCGATCACGACCGCCCGCTGAATGCCCGCGGCCGCCGCTCGGCCCTTGAGCTGGGCGACTTCATGGCATCGCGCGGGTATGAGCCGGAAGAGGTCCTGTGCTCCTCGGCCAAGCGCACGCAAGAGACATGGGCCATGGTCGCGCAAGCCGCGCTGGAGGTGCGCCCGCTGATTCGGATCGAGCCGGGCCTGTATCATGCCGGCCCTGACAAGATGTTGACGATCCTGCGCAGCGCCTCGCAACCCACGGTGATGATGCTGGGCCATAATCCGGGCATTTCCGAACTGGCCGCGCTGCTGCCCGCGAATACGCCGCTGGACCCGGAATTCCGCCGCTATCCCACCTGCGCCACGCTGGTCATCGACTTCCAGATCGACAACTGGTCCCAGGTTCAGCCCCGCAGCGGCAGCGTGATGGATTTCGTCCGCTTCGACGGCCGCATCTGACCGCAGCTTTCGCCGAAAACGAACGGGCCGCAGCGAGATCTCGCCGCGGCCCGTTGCTTTTGTGGCCCGGTATCAGTGCCCCAGAATCTGGCTGAGGAACAGCTTGGTCCGGTCCGATTGCGGGTTGTTGAAGAAGTCATGCGGGTTGTTCTGCTCGACGATCTGGCCCTGATCCATGAAGATCACGCGGTTCGCCACGGCCTGCGCGAAACCCATCTCATGGGTGACGCACAGCATGGTCATACCTTCTTCGGCCAGCTCGATCATCGTATCCAGCACCTCCTTGATCATCTCGGGGTCAAGGGCGCTGGTCGGCTCGTCGAACAGCATGATCCGTGGCTGCATACACAGCGACCGGGCGATGGCCACGCGCTGCTGCTGACCGCCCGACAACTGGCCCGGATATTTATTGGCCTGTTCCGGGATCTTGACCTTTTCAAGGAAATGCATGGCCGTTGCCTCGGCCTTTTTCTTGGGCACCTTGCGGACCCAGATCGGCGCCAGCGTGCAGTTTTCCAGCACCGTCAGATGCGGAAACAGGTTGAAATGCTGAAACACCATGCCGACCTCGGACCGGACCTTGTCGATATTCTTGATATCGCTGGTCAGTTCGATCCCATCGACGACGATCTGCCCGGCCTGATGCTCTTCCAGCCGGTTGATGCAGCGGATCAGCGTCGATTTGCCGGACCCCGAAGGCCCGGCGATGACGATACGCTCTCCGCGATGCACGGTCAGATTGATGTCGCGCAGCACGTGGAACGTCCCGTACCACTTGTTCATATTGCTGATCGAGATCGCGACCTCGTCGCTGACCTGCATATGGCTGCGGTCGATTTCGCGGGTGATGGCTTCGCTCATGGCGGCCTCCTTACCTGTGGTCACGCTGCAGCCGACGCTCGAGATACATCGAATAGCGCGACATGCCGAAGCAGATGATGAAGAAAATGACGCCGACGAAGATATAGGGCTCCCAGTAGATACCCTTCCAGTCGGTCGAGGCGCGGACGGCGTCAGACATGGATTTCAGCGGATCGTACAGGCCCACGAAGGTCACCAGCGTGGTGTCCTTGAACATGCCGATGAAGGTCGAGACGATGCCCGGAATGCTGATCTTCAGCGCCTGCGGCAGAATGATCAGCCGCTGCGCCTTCCAGTAATCCAGCCCCAGGGCGTCGGCCGCCTCGTACTGGCCGCGCGGCAGGGCCGCCAGACCACCCCGGATCACCTCGGCCATATAGGCGGCGGCAAAGACCGTCACCATGATGATCACGCGCAGGATGATGTCGAAATTCGTGCCCGGCGGCAGGAAATAGTTCAGCAGCAGCGAGGCCACGAACAGCAGCGCGATCAGCGGCACCCCGCGGATGAATTCGATGAACATCACCGACATGGTTTTCACCAGGAACATGTCGGACCGACGCGCCAGCGCCAGCACGATCCCCAGGGGCAGCGACAGCGCGATGCCCGACAGCCCGATGGTGATCGACAACAGGAAGCCGCCGAACCGGTCAGAGGCCACCGCCGGTATCGACAGCGAGATCAGCCTTTCGGCATCCTGCGCCGCAGCGCCCGCCAGATAGACCCACCACAGCAGCGGCACCAGCAGCATGCCAATCCCGGCCAGCATGGGTGAAAGGCGGCCCAGCAGCATGAACGCCGCCCAGCCCAACACCAGCCCCATCAGCGCCATGATCGGACCCCAGAGCGAACCGCCCCACAGCCACCAGACCCCCAGGAAGGGGAAGAGCAGCGAAAAGATCAGCAGCAGGCTGGGGCGCTGTTCCGCAGCGACGATGGCGGCGGCGAAGACGGCGGCGGCAAAGATCAGCCAGACCGCAGGTGCCCCTAGCAGCAGCATCGCACCCAGCGTCAGGACAGCTGCGGTCACCAGAACGATGCGGCGGATCTTGCGCGATTCCGAAAACAGCACCGGCGCCAGCGCCACGAAAAGCAGGCCAAAGGCCATGGTCGGACGCCAGTAGAGTTCGGAGGGATAGAAGCCGAAGGTGAACTGCATCCAGCGTTCGCGGATCACCGCCCAGCATGCGCCGGTCGAACCCTCGCCCCATCTTTCGACGATCAGCTGCCGACATTCCGACAGGCTGCCCGCGTTCCAGACCGAATGCGTGAACCAGCCCCAGAAATGATTGACCAGCAGCCAGACGATCAGGATCCCCAGAATCGTCAGGATCGTATTGACCGGCCCGGAAAACAGATTGCTCCGCAGCCATTTCACCACGCCCGAGTCGTTTTCGGGCGGCGGTTTCGGCGGCAGCATCGTGTCGCGGACATATTGGGCGGTCTGTGCGTGAATCTCACTCATCTTACCGCTCCTTCAGTTTGACGCGCGCGTTGAAGAGATTCATCCCCGACGAGATGATCAGGCTGAGAATCAGATAGATGCCCATCATCAGCAGGATGGATTCCAGCTCTCGGCCGGTCTGGTTCAGCGTGGTGCCGCCCAGCGTGCCTTTCAGCTCCATGAAACCCACGGCAATCGCCAGCGAACTGTTCTTCATCAGGTTCAGATATTGCGAGATCAGCGGCGGAACGATCACCCGCAGCGCCTGCGGCAGAATGACAAGGTTCATGGTCCGTCGCGGGCTGATGCCAAGGGCAAAGGCGGCCTCGGACTGGCCCTTGCTGATGGCAAGGATGCCCGCGCGCACGATCTCGGCGATGAAGGCGGCGGTGTACAGCGTCAGCGCCAGCCACAACGCGACCAGCGCATTGCTGATGTTCAGACCGCCGGTGAAGTTGAATCCCTTCAGTTCCGGCGGGATCATGTGCAGACCGAAATACCAGATCAGCAGCAGCGACGGCAGCACCATCACAATCAGGCTCATCCACCATGTCGTCGGGCGCTGCCCGGTCTGATCCTGCGTGGCCTGCGCCCATTTGACGATGGCCTTATGCACCAGCCAGCCGCCGATCAGCACCACGATAAAGGCAATCGCCGCCCAACTGATGGTCACACGCCAGCCCAGATCCAGACTGCCCGGATCGTTGGTCATGCCCAGCGTCGGGATCGCGGTATAGCGATTCGTCAGCGCCACATTGTCGAACAGGATCATCGAGGCTGCGGGATCTTCGCCCCGAAAGGCGTTCGGCGGGGGCAGAATCTCGCGAAAGACCGAAAAGACCACAAGGATCCACAGCAGCAGCGGCACATTGCGGAAGGCCTCGACATAGACGGTCATCAGCCGCGCGAACAGCCAGTTGTTGGACAGCCGCGCAACCCCCACGATCACCCCCAGCACGGTGGCCGCGACGCAGCCCAGCACGGTGATGATCAGCGTGTTCAGCACCCCCACGACGGCGGCACGCAAATGCGTATCGTCGGCCGTATAGGGAATGGGCGGCTGCGGAATATCATAGCCCGCGCGCTGCGACAGAAAGTCGAATTTGAAATCCTTGCCCAGAACTTCAAGATTTCTGACCGTGTTGCTGACCAGCCACCAGCCGAAGGCCATGACAAGAATGAACACGATGACCTGAAAGGTCAGCGAGCGGTAACGCCGATCATAAATCAGCATACTCAAACGGAACGGCTCTTTGGCCGGTATCGCGGTATCTGCCATCTATTTCCCCTGCTGCCGGCCTGCGACTTTGCGCCGCTTATGTAAGTGGATTACCGGTTTCGTCGCTTAGAAGGCAAAGGGGGGCATCACGCCCCCCTTTGCCGATCGTTTTGCTTACCGGAACGGCATCGCATACATCAGACCGCCCTGCGTCCACTGGGCGTTCAGGCCGCGGGCCAGACCAATCGGGGTCTGCTCGCCGATATTGGCGGCAAAGATTTCGCCATAATTGCCGCTGGCCAGAATGGCGCGCTTGGCCCATTCCGCATCCAGACCAATCATCGCACCCAGATCATCCGAGGTGCCCAGAAGGCGCTGAACCTCGGGGTTTTGCGAGGATTTCGACAGTTCCTCGATATTCTTCGAGGTCACGCCATATTCCTCGGCCGCGATCAGCGCATAAAGCGTCCAGCGCACGATATCGCCCCAGTTGTTGTCGCCATGGCGCACAGCCGGGCCAAGCGGCTCTTTCGAGATGATCTCGGGCAGGATGATATGGTTTTCGGGATCCGCGAAGGCAGCACGGGTCGCCGCCAGCCCCGACGCATCGGTGGTATAGGCGTCACAGGCACCGGCCATATATTGCTGCTCACCCTCGGCATTGCTGTCGATATTGACCGGGGTGTAGGTCATGTTGTTGGCCTTGAAATAATCGGCCAGGTTCAGTTCGGTCGTGGTGCCGGTCTGGATGCAGACCGTTGCCCCGTCCAGTTCCTTGGCCGAGGTCACGCCCAGATCCTTGCTGACCATGAAGCCCTGACCGTCGTAATAGTTGACGCCCGCGAAATCCAGTTTCAGGTCGGTATCGCGCGAGAAGGTCCAGGTCGAGTTCCGCGCCAGCACGTCAACCTCGCCCGAGGCCAGCGCCGTGAAGCGGGTCTGACCCGTGGTCGGCACATATTTGACCTTGGACGGGTCGCCCAGCACGGCAGCGGCGACGGCCTTGCACACGTCGATATCGAAACCGGTCCAGTTTCCGTTGGCATCCGGGGCCGCGAAACCGACGAGGCCGGTATTCACGCCGCAGTTCAACTCACCACGCGCTTTCACATCCGCCAACGTGTCGGCCATGCCCATGCCCGCCGTCAGAGTCGCGGCGGCGACAGTGCCAAGAAAGATTGTTTTTTTCATTTCTACCTCATTGTTGGATGCTGCCAGCCAGGAACCGACCAACAGCGTCTGACCAGCGTGACTGGCCAAGAGTTATTCGGGAACAGCACCAAGCGCCCCCAATAAGCGGTATTGTGCCTATAGTCCGTGACAGGTCAAGCGTGACGCCATCCGGCCTATCTTTTAGACAGGCCGCGACAGGGTCCAGAAGCGTTCCGCCTGCGCGATTGCCGCGCGGCGGTTTTCAGCCGCCTCGCGGGCTTCGTCATCCTCGCCCCACATGCTTCTCTGGTAATCCTCGTCGATGCGGGACAGCGTGAAGGCCTGTTCTGGCGTCAAGCGGCCACGGATGACCGCAAGCCCCAGAACCAGCGATCCGGGCAGCGTCACAAGATCGTGCAGGGCGGTCAGGCCGAAATGATCCAGCGCCCGGATCTCGTCGCGCAGGCGCGCCAGCGTGGCGGGATCCTGATCGACCGGCACAACGCCATGCGTAATTCTCAGCGGCGCTTTCAATTCGGTCGCGGCCCAGTCGATCAGCGGATCCCAGCCCTGCGCCTGCTGGCGGACCAGATCATCCGGCCCCTCGGCACGATAGGACAGCAGGTCGGTGGCGCCATATTCGCCCAGCATCGCCGCCACCTCATCGAATTGCGGCGCGACCTTTTCGATGGCGGAATTCGCGGCGCGCGTCAGCGGCATCGCATTCGGGTCGATGATATCGCCCTGCGCGTCCCATTCCTCGGCAATCGCATGTGCCAGCGCCTCGGTCGGCAGGATCAAGGGCAGCTTGCCCGGCGTGCGCACGGGCTTGTCGTCCAGAACGACCTCCCACCCGTCGCCAACGGGACGGATATCGGCCTTTTTCCAGAAGCGACGCGCTTTCCATTCGGTCATGTCACGGCCCATTCTTCGATTGCGGTGGTCAATGCGGGAAAATCCGGGGCAACCAGCGCGGCCCCGGCGGCGCGAAGCTGATCGGCGCTGTGATAGCCCCAGTTGACGCCAAAACCCGTCACGCCCGCTGCCTGCGCCATCTCGATGTCAAAGCTGGTATCGCCGATCATCACCGCATCGCCGGCGGTGACGCCAGCCTCGTCCAGCGCCGCCTGCAGCATCGCCGGATGCGGTTTCGAGGGGTGGTGGTCGGCGGTTTGCAGGCTGACGAAACGGCCTTGCAGGCGATGTTCCTCGATCATGGCATCCAGTCCGCGACGCGCCTTGCCCGTCGCCACCGCCAGCAGCAGATCATCCTGCTGCGCCAGACGGTCCAGACACTCGCGCGCACCCGGATAAAGAGGCGCGGCGTCCAGCATGCGCGCCGCCAGAAAGGCCTGCCGATAGCCAAGCAGGATCCGTGTCTGAACCTCGGGTGTCGCGTCGGGCGCCAGAACGGCGACGGCTTCGGGAAGAGACAGGCCCACGACCTGCAAGACGCTGTCCTTTGGCAAGGGCTCAAGCCCGGCGCAGCTGAAGGCAGAGGACATGGCGGCGTGGATATGGTGCTGACTGTCGATCAGCGTGCCATCGACATCAAAGACGACCAGTTTCATTCGACCTCGGCAAAGGGATCATCGGGGACATCGTTTTCATGCCAGCCCAGCGTTTTCCATGTGCGCTGCATGTGATCGGGCAAGGGCGCGGTCAGGGTCATGCGCTTCTTCGTGATCGGATGGTCAAAGGACAGGCTGCGGGCATGCAGATGCAGCTTGCGGCTGATTTCCCCGCCCAGCTGCGCGCCCCAGCCATCGCCCAGATTTTCCTGACCCGAGCCGCCATATTTGCCATCCCCCACGATCGGATGGCCCAGTTCGGCCATATGCGCGCGCAGCTGATGGGTCCGCCCGGTGATCGGCACCAGCGCGCACCAGCTTGCCCGCGTGCCAAGCGCCTCCAGCACGGCGTAATCGGTGGTGGCGCGCTTGGCACCTTCGACATTGGGAATGTCGCGCGGCAGGACCGCCATCATCTTTTCGCCCTCGCCGCCCCGACCATGGCCGGGCGCCTTGACCAGCCCATAGCGCACCGTCCCCATGCGCGGCTGCGGCACGCCCGCGACGGCGGCCCAGTAGATCTTGCGCGTGGTGCGCGAGCGGAAAGCCTCGGACAGCGCGCGGGCGACGCGATCGGTCCGCGCCAACAGCAATACGCCAGAGGTATCCTTGTCCAGACGATGCACCAGTTTTGGCCGATCCTTATAGCCGAATTTCAGCGCTTCGGTCAGGCCGTCCACATGGCGATTTCCCTGACCGCTGCCGCCCTGGCTGGGCAGGCCCGGCGGCTTGTTAAGCGCGATGATATGTTCGTCCTTCCACAGGACGGCCTCTTCGATCATCCTGCGGTCGCTGTCGGGGATATGCGGGCCTTCGGCGCGCGCCCGCGCAGGCGCAGGGCTGGCCTCGGGCAGCGGCGGGATGCGGACCTCCTGCCCGGTCTCGATCCGGGTATTGGCCTTGACCCGGCCGCCATCGACGCGCAACTCGCCCTTGCGGCACATCTTTTCGACCGCGCCCTGCGTCAGTTGCGGAAACTTCTTCTTCAGCCAGCGGTCCAGCCGCTGATCGCCCTCATCCTTGCCGATCCTGATCGTCTGAACGCGGCTCATGCCCATATCCCCCTGCCCATGACCGCGCCGGCCAGAACCGCGATCAGCGAGGCGATGACCGACAGCAGCACATAGCCCGCCGCGGCCCCGCCCTGCCCCCGTTCCCACAGCGTCAGCGCATCCAGTGAAAATGCCGAAAACGTGGTGAAGCCGCCCAGAAGCCCGGTCAGCAGCAGCGGCGCCCAGGCGGTGCCGATCCGCAGCATCATCCAGACGCTCAGCAAGCCCATGGCAAAGCTGCCCAGCACGTTCACGATCAGCGTTCCGGCCGGAAATCCGGGCATCCAGAGCGCGGCCATCCGGCTGACCGCAAAGCGGGCCATCGCACCCGCCGCGCCGCCAAGGGCGACCTGAAGATAGGCATTCATCATGGCGCGGTACTGTGGGCCGGCGCGGGCAAAGTCAACCGCCCCGCTTCAACCGCTGCGACACGAACCAGTCGTTGCGCTTCTTCAACTCACGCTCGAAACCGCGCTCGACAGGGGTGTAAAGAACCGGGCGCTTCATCCCGTCGGGGAAATAATTCTGTCCGCTGAAGCCGTCCTCGGCATCGTGATCATAGGCATAGCCCGCGCCATAGCCCTGATCCTTCATCATCTGCGTGGGCGCGTTCAGGATATGGGCGGGTGGCATCAGGCTGCCGGTGCGCTTCGCCTCGGCCCGGGCGGCCTTGTAGGCGGTGTAGCCCGCATTCGATTTCGGGGCCAGCGCCAGATAGATCACCGCCTGCGCCAGCGCCAATTCGCCCTCGGGGCTGCCAAGCCGTTCGTACAGCGCCCAGGCGTCCAGACAATGGCGCTGTGCGGCGGGATCGGCCAGACCGATATCCTCGACCGCCATCCGGGTGATGCGGCGGGCCAGATAGCGGGGATCCTCGCCCCCTTCCAGCATCCGGCCCAGCCAGTACAGCGCCGCGTCGGGATCGCTGCCGCGTACCGATTTGTGCAGGGCCGAGATCAGGTTGTAATGCTCATCCCCCGATTTGTCGTATTTCGCCGCCCGCCGCATCAGCCTTTGCGACATGGCCTGAACGTCCAGAGGCTTATCGGCGCGCCATGCCGCGACCTGTTCGATCAGGTTCAGCGCCGCGCGCCCGTCACCATCGGCCATCTCCAGCAACGCATCACGGGCTTCAGCCGTCAGCGGCAATTTGCGGCCCAGTTCCTTCTCGGCCCGCTGCGCCAGCAGTTCGAGATCCTTGAGGCTCAACCGCTCCAGCACGATGACCTGCGCGCGCGACATGACGGCGGCGTTCAGTTCGAAGGACGGGTTTTCGGTCGTGGCGCCGACCAGCAGGATGGTGCCATCCTCCATATGCGGCAGGAAGCTGTCCTGCTGGGCCTTGTTGAAGCGGTGGATCTCATCGACGAATAGCAGGGTGCCGCGCCCCTGTTGACGGCGCAGCCGCGCGGCCTCGAAGACCTTGCGCAGTTCCGGCACGCCCGAGAAGATCGCGCTGATCTGAACGAAGGCCAGATCGGTCTCATCCGCCAGCAGCCGGGCAATCGTCGTCTTGCCCACGCCGGGCGGCCCCCACAGGATCAGTGAGGACAGACTGCCTGCGGCCAGCATCGACCCCAGAGGCCCGTCAGGGCCCAGGATCTTTGCCTGGCCGATCACCTCCGACATCATCGCCGGACGGATACGGTCGGCCAGGGGACGCACCGCCGGATTTGGCGGCGGGGCAGAGAAAGATGCGCTATCAAACAGATCGGCCATTATGCCGCCATTCTAGGCGGCCCGGATGGCGGGGAACAGTCCCCATCAGCCGGCCCGCCTGTACCCCGCCGCTCAATGCAGCTTGGCCGTCAGATCGATGGCAACGCATTGGAAATCGCCATCATCGATCCGCAGGACCGGGCCGATTGCCTGCGCCTCAAGCCCGCAACGGCCATACCAGCGCGGCCAGTTGGCACCGGTCAAGGCGATCAGGCGGCTGGCCCCCATTTCACGGGCGCTGCCGGTCATCGCCTCGACCATTTTGAAATGCACCTTGCGACGATACATCTGCGGAATGTCATGGCTGACAAAGACACGAGAGCATTCCCACGCCTGCTCGTCGACGGGCGCATCCTCATACAGCAGATTCTCTGGGATCGAGCCACCCAGCAGCCCGCGCTGTGCATCGCGGATCATGTAGCTGTAGACACCGCAGCGCGCAGTCGTGGGCGTCAGGCGAATCCCGGCAAGGACCAGCCCGTTATCATGGATCGCGATCCACCGGCTTTGCGGTGTATCGTACTGGTCAAACTCCATGTCCTCCGCCTCGGGAAGCTCCCACTTCTTCTGCACGATGAAGCTTTGCTTCCGTGCCCGAAAAAGGTTGGCGAATAATTCTCCATAATTGTGAAGGTTGGAGAATGAGAGGGTCGTCGTCTGCATTTCAAGTACTCCTGGGGTGTGAGGTTCCCCTCACTGCCTCACGGTCCCCTGGGCGAAAGCCCTACAACAGACGGTACTCCTTGGCTCTCTGCAGCGCTTCGGCGGTGGTTCTGGCTTTCAGTCGTTCCCGAACTGAAATCAGCCTTGCCTTGAAGGCGCTTTCGGTAATGCCAAGTTTAGCTGCCGCCGCCGCATGGCGATCGCCCTCCGCGATGCAACGAAGGGCTTCTTTTTGTGCCTTTGTCAGGCTTGCAGGCGGCTCCGTGATATCGTGAAGCCGCCGTACCGTTGCCGAGATATCCACGATCTCGTCATCCATGAACTCGCGATCATCGCGCGCGAAGCTGGCGATGGTGCGGGAATTGATTGGTCCACAGGAAACAGTCAGACCAAATGTCAGGCCATGGCTTGCGGCATCCTTCAATATACTGAACGGGTCGGGAATCGGCAAATTCGACCATCGACAGGCACCCGTCGTCGAAAAACCCCAGGCGATCGTGGGGTCCCGCAAGGCATAGCCGTTCTGGGAATAGAATTCGGCCCAATCTTCCGGATAGGTCTGGAACTGCATCAGCGGCGCGGCAAAGCGGATATGCAGCCCCACAAAGTATCCCGAGGGGGACACTTTCCCAAGGCTTCTTAAAGCCGCATTGATATCAGCGCGTGAGGACATGACTTTTTAGACAAATTGCATTCTATTGGCTCAGAGTTCAAACTAATAATGTCTCAGTTTCATTGCTACAGCGTTAACGCTAATTTTTCTAACGTGAAAAGCGACAGTTGGCGCGTTTCGCCTTTCTCCCCCTTATTTCACGGCGTTTTGACACAAGTGCCCTTGCGTCACCCTATGAAAAATTAAGCGCAAACTTAACGAAAAGCTGCCTTATAGGACAGCAATTCATCACATCGTCATGCTGCAAACAGAAAAACACCCCGCCACATCTGCTGTGACGGGGTGCTGTGATTCGGCATCTGCGAGACCGAAACGGGCCGATTATTCGTCGGCATTCGCCTCGGCTTCGGTGCGGGCGTGATCGGCAGCGCCCTTGGCAGCCGGATCGCGGTCGACCAGTTCGATGATTGCCATCGGGGCCATGTCACCATAGCGGAATCCGGCTTTCAGAACACGGACATAGCCGCCCTGACGCTCTTTGTAGCGCTCGCCCAGAACCTCGAACAGCTTGGCGACATGCTGGTCCTGCTTCAGCTGCGAGGCAGCCTGGCGGCGGGCATGCAGATCGCCGCGCTTGGCCAGCGTGATCAGCTTTTCGACGATCGGGCGCAGTTCCTTGGCCTTGGGCAGGGTCGTCTTGATCTGCTCGTGCTCGATCAGCGAGCCAGCCATGTTGGCGAACAGCGCCTTGCGGTGTTCGTGGGTACGGTTGAGACGGCGGTAACCGCGAGCGTGACGCATGATGTTTCTCCTTTAACGTCTTTTGCTTTGTCTGGCGGTCCATGCGTGCGGACCACTCTCCTTGGGGCGGAATGCCCGGGGTGGCAGGGCGCGATCAGGCCGCGCCCTGCCGAAAGCTCAGAACTGGTCGTCGAAACGCTTGGCCAGATCCTCGATATTTTCCGGCGGCCAGTCGACGACATCCATGCCCAGATGCAGGCCCATGCCCGAGAGCACTTCCTTGATCTCGTTCAGCGACTTGCGGCCGAAGTTCGGGGTGCGCAGCATCTCGGCTTCGGTTTTCTGGATCAGATCGCCGATATAGACGATATTGTCGTTCTTGAGGCAGTTGGCCGAACGCACCGACAGTTCCAGCTCGTCGACCTTTTTCAAGAGGCGCGGATCGAATTCCAGACCGTCATCATTGTCCTGACGGTTGGCCGATTCGGGCTCTTCGAAGTTGACGAAGACCGACAGCTGATCCTGAACGATGCGCGCAGCATAGGCCACGGCGTCTTCCGGAGTCAGCGAACCATCGGTTTCGATCTTCATGGTCAGCTTGTCATAATCCAGCACCTGACCTTCGCGGGTCGGGGTGACTTCATAGCTGACACGCTTGACCGGCGAGAAGATGGCGTCGATCGGAATCAGACCGATGGGGGCGTCTTCGGGACGGTTCTTGTCTGCGGCGACATAACCCTTGCCAGTGGCAACGGTCAGTTCCATGTTCAGGTCTGCACCGTCATCCAGGTGGCAGATGACATGGTCGCGGTTCAGGATCGTGATGCCTGCGGTTTCCTGAATGTCGCTGGCTTTCACCTCACCCGGGCCTTTGGCCGACAGGGTCAGGCGCTTGGGGCCTTCGACATCCATTTTCAGCGTCACGCCCTTCAGGTTCAGGACGATATCGGTGACGTCTTCACGCACACCGGCGACGCTGCTGAATTCATGCAGGACGTTATCGATCTGAACCGAGGTGATCGCGCCGCCCTGAAGCGAGGACAGCAGAACGCGGCGCAGCGCGTTGCCCAGCGTCAGGCCGAAGCCACGCTCCAGCGGCTCGGCAACCAGCGTCGCGGTGCGCGTCGCGTCGGCGCCAGGCTTGACTTCAAGCTGCGTCGGCTTGATCAGTTCGGCCCAATTCTTGTGGATCATGCGTTTGCCTCCATACTTGTTTCCGCCCCATGTCCAAGGCCGGAAACGCCCGAGGTTGAAAACGTAATGGCCAAACCGCGCAGCGGGGCGCGGTTTGGCTGTTATTTATCCGAAATCAGACGCGGCGGCGCTTCGGAGGGCGGCAGCCGTTATGTGCAATCGGGGTCACATCGCGGATCGCGGTGATGTTGAAGCCGACAGCGGCCAGCGCGCGCAGCGCCGATTCACGGCCCGAACCGGGGCCCTGAACTTCAACTTCCAGCGTTTTCACGCCGTGATCCTGCGCCTTGCGGCCTGCATCCTCGGCAGCCATCTGGGCAGCATAAGGGGTCGATTTGCGCGAACCCTTGAAGCCCATCGTACCGGCCGACGACCATGCGATCGCATTGCCCTGCACGTCCGAGATCAGGATTTTGGTATTGTTGAAGCTGGAGTTCACATGAGCAACGCCTGCGGCGATGTTCTTGCGCTCTTTGCGCTTCATACGGGTCTTATCGCGTGCCATTGTCCGTTACCCCTTACTTCTTCTTGCCAGCGATCGGCTTCGCCGGGCCCTTGCGGGTGCGGGCATTGGTGTGGGTGCGCTGACCGCGAACCGGCAGGCCGCGGCGGTGGCGCAGGCCACGGTAAGAACCCAGATCCATCATGCGCTTGATGTTCATCTGCGTTTCACGGCGCAGGTCGCCTTCGACGGTCAGGTTGCCGTCGATATATTCGCGGATCTGCAGAACTTCGGCATCCGACAGTTCGTTGACACGACGGCTAGCGTCGATGCCGACGGCTTCGATGATCTGCTTTGCATACATCGGGCCGATGCCGTGGATATAGGTCAGTGCGATCGGGACGCGTTTCCCGGTCGGAATGTTTACGCCAGCAATACGAGCCACGCGTTTTCCTTTTCGGTTGCGGTTCCGTAACACCGGAACCTTTTTTCACAACATAAGGCCCGAAAGGCGTCCCTTCGGGCCGTGCCAATTCCCACTTGTCAACACAAGTGATTCTCTTGCGAGATGACGTGATTTAAGGCCACCTCGCCCAATCGTCAAGGTCTGCAGGCAAGAAGTTCTTGACAAGCGCAAACTGCTTGCCCTGCTGACCGGATCAGCCGTTCAGGGCAGCGCTGATTTCGGTCGCGACGGCATCGACCTGGGCCAGACCATCGACCGAATGCAGTTTCTTCTTGGCATAGTAATAGCCGATCAGCGGCGAGGTCTTCTTGTAATATTCCAGCAGCCGGGTCTTGAGACTGTCTTCATTGTCATCGGCGCGCCGTTTCAGATCGGTCGAGCCGCAGACATCGCAGACACCCTCTTTCTTGG
The DNA here is from genome assembly GCF_028553785.1 of Paracoccus fistulariae. Lineage (NCBI taxonomy): Bacteria > Pseudomonadati > Pseudomonadota > Alphaproteobacteria > Rhodobacterales > Paracoccaceae > Paracoccus > Paracoccus fistulariae. Next base: position 3,148,370 of record NZ_CP067136.1, on the reverse strand, counting down.
TGGGCTTGCTGTCGTCGTGATAGACCTCACCGCAATTATTGCAGGTGAAGCGGCCGGTGATGCGGCGTACCAGCGCCTCATCCTCGACCTGCATCTCGATCACGGCATCCAGCGTCATTCCGGTTTCTTCCAGCAGATGCCCCAGGGCATCTGCCTGGGCCAGCGTGCGGGGAAAGCCGTCGAAAATGAAGCCATTGCCCCCTTCCGACAGCTTTTCACGGATCAGACCGATGACGATCTCATCCGTGACCAGTTGACCACGAGCCATCACTTCCGCGACCCGGTTGCCCATCTCGGTGCCAGAGCTCTTGGCAGCGCGCAGCATGTCGCCGGTGGACAGCTGGACCAGCCCGCGCTCTTCAACCAGCTTACGCGCCTGTGTTCCCTTGCCCGCACCAGGCGGCCCCAGAAGAATAATATTGATGCTCATGGCTCTGTCCCTCACCTAGCCTGAATTCCGGTCTTCTCAGCGACGTGACGGTGCCCGCCGCGGCTTCGCACTTCCCGGCTTACGCTTCCCGCGCAACTGGGATTTTTCTATCAGACCTTCATACTGGTGGGCCAGCAAGTGGCTTTGGATCTGATTGATCGTATCCATCGTCACCGAGACCACGATCAGCACCGAGGTGCCGCCGAAATAGAACGGAATCGACCACTGGTAGCGCAGGATCTCGGGCAGAAGACAGACCGCAGCCAGATAGCCCGAGCCGATCACCAGAACCCGGTTCACGACATAATCCAGATATTCCTCGGTCCGCTTGCCGGGACGGATCCCGGGAATGAAGCCGCCCTGATTCTTCAGGTTGTCGGCCACATCGTCAGACTTGAAGGCGACGTTATGGGTATAGAAATACGCAAAGAAGATGATCATCGCCGCGAAGAACAGCAGGTAAAGCGGCTGTCCGGGGCCGAAATAGGCCAGAATGATCGACATGACCGGCCCGGCATCGCTGCCCGAGAAGGTCGAGATCGTGACCGGCAGCAGCAGCAGCGAGCTGGCGAAAATCGCGGGAATGACGCCTGACGGGTTGACCTTGATCGGCAGGTGCGAGGACTGGCCGTCATAGATCTTCATCCCGACCTGACGGCGCGGATACTGGATGCGAATCTTGCGCAGGGCACGCTCCATGAACACGACAAAGGTGATCACGGCAATAACCATCACGATCACGCCCAGCGTCAGCAGGGTGGAACCGCGATTGGCGCCCTGTGCCAGGAATTGCGCGATCTGGGTCGGGATCTCGGCAACGATACCGACGAAGATGATCAGCGAGATGCCGTTGCCGATGCCGCGCGCGGTGATCTGTTCGCCCAGCCACATCAGGAACATCGTGCCCCCCACCAGCGTGATCACGACCGAGGCCTGGAAAAAGACCCCCGGATCATGGGCCAGACCGCCGGCCTCAAGGCTGCGCGCCAGACCGTAGGCCTGAAACAGCGCCAGCAGCACCGTGCCATAGCGGGTGTACTGGTTGATCTTCTTGCGCCCCTGCTCACCCTCTTTCTTGAGTTGCTCAAGCGCGGGCACCATGGAGGCCAGAAGCTGCACGATGATCGAGGCCGAGATATAGGGCATGATGCCAAGCGCGAAAACGCCCATGCGGCCCAATGCACCGCCGGTAAACATCGACAGGATGCCGCCGATGCCCGATTGCGCCTGATCCATGAAGTTGCGCAATGCCGCACCATCGATGCCGGGAACCGGGATATAGGTCCCCAGACGATAGATGATCAGCAGCCCGATCGTGAACCAGATGCGCTGTTTAAGCTCGGTGGCCTTGCCGAACCCCTGCCAAGAGAAGTTCGCGGCCATCTGTTCTGCGGCTGACGCCATATGTTCTCGTCCCGTGTCATGACAGCGCCGCCGACCCGTTTCCGGGAACGGCGGCGCCAGGAAAACCTGTTCGCTATCTATGGGGCGCGGACGCCCCGTTCAACAGCTTATTCCGCCGCCGCTTCTTGCGCAGGCAGGGAAACCTTGCCGCCGGCTTTCTCGACAGCGTCCACAGCCGATTTCGACGCACCGGTCACGGCCAGCGTGACCTTGGCCTTCAGCTCGCCCTTGCCCAGCAGGCGGATGCCGTCCAGCTTGCGGCGGACCAGACCCGACGCGACCAGCGCGTCCTCGGTGATCTCGGCCTTGTCGTCCAGCTTGCCTGCGTCGATGAAAGCCTGAACCTGACCCAGATTGATCACGGCAAAGGATTTCGCATTCGGCTTGGTGAAGCCGCGCTTGGGCAGGCGGCGATACAGCGGCATCTGGCCGCCTTCGTAACCGTTCAGGGCGACGCCCGAACGCGATTTCTGACCTTTGATACCACGGCCGGCAGTTTTGCCTTTGCCCGAGCCGGGACCACGTGCAACGCGCTTTTTCTTACGATTCGCGCCTTCGTTGTCGCGGATTTCATGCAGTTTCATATCGCTTCTCCTTGGCCGGACGCGCCCCCGAAGCGAGACAGGGCGGACACGGCGTTTCTTGCTTGTGAGTCGTGCTTTCGCAAAAGCACCTGCGGCGTATAGACGGAAGCACGGCATGGATCAAGGGCTGCGGGCGTTTCCTGCGTGCCACAGCGCGAGGAATGCAACCGGCGACAAGCGGATGTGAATTGCCTGCCGCGCCGGTCCGGCTATCACCGGCGGCACCCTATCCCGGATCACCATCATGCGCAGACCCTTTCTGACCCTTGCCGCCTTCCTTGGCCTCGCCTCAGTCGCCACCGCGGCCGAGCCGACATTCTGCACCACCCGCATCAACGGCCAGGACGTTCCCATGGCCTATGACAAGGAAGAGCCCAGCCTGCAGGAAAATTACAGCAGGCGCGAGATCCTGTTCACCCGGTGGGGCCGCGATACCTGCCCCAGCTATGTCGTGCTGCGCAGCCTGACGCCCGACCTGACCGATGAAGAGCGTGGCCCGTTCTGCCTGCGCCATGACAAAGAAAGCGATTCGACGCTGGGCTATGATCTGGGGCGCCGCGATGCCTATGGGCGCTGCAAGGAACCCGCGAAATCGCTGTGCCAGCGCGTCAACCAGACCAAGGATACGGCGGTTGCCATGGCCGGGGCGGCGACAAATGGCGCGGTACGCGGACTGCGCGCCCTGCCCGACGGATCGGGCGCGGTGATCGCCAGCGGCTCGGGCAGTTTCATTTCCAGCACCCTCTCCGCCATCAGCGGCGGCGCCAGCGCCATTGCCTCATCGCCCGCGCTCCTGACGGGTGCGGCCGTCAGCGTCGTGGCGGTGGGCGGTGCGGTCTATATCTGTCGCTGAGCCCGACCAAGGGGTCGCCCGACGCAGATTTGCACGGTCTCGCCATGAAAAAAGCCCCGGAATGATCCGGGGCAGTTTCAGGTGTTTTCAGATCCCAAAAGCCTTATTGCTTCGCCTTCTTGCGCCGACGCGCAGCCAATGCGCCCAGGCCTGCCAGCATCAGCGCGCCCGAAGCCGGAAGCGGCACCGGTGACGGCGCGGGTGCGACGTCGCCGGTCACATTGACATAGTAGCCCGTGCCACCCCCGTGGTCTTCCAGAAGGATCTGCAGATAGTTCGTACCCGCCGACACGTCGCCGATTGACAGGGTAAATTCACCGGGAACCACCCCACCGAAAGCGGTGTGACCGCCAAGGAACCGTCCATTCAGCCAAGCGAAAATGCCGTTATCGACGCCGAAAGAAGCGAACACGTTCGTCAGTCCCGTCGCACCTCCTTCGAGTCTGTAGATGATGGCGGTCTCGGTATTAGGCACCCAGCCGCTGGGGATATAACGCAGACCGCTCCAGGTTCCGCCGGGCGCCGTCGGATTGGTCAGCCAGCTGCCCAGAGCCGTCGCTGCTTTCGACAGATCCGGTGCTGCGCTGGAGGGGATGTTCAGGTAGGGATCGCCGCTTGCACCATTGGCGAGTGGGAACATCGTCGAACCGCCATAGGGGTTGGTGCCGTCCAGCACCGTGCCGATGGAGTTATTGTACAGGCCATAGGTGCTGTTATTGATCAGGGTTGCCGCCTGCGCAGCAGTACTCACAACGGCGGCCGCGATGGCCACAGCTACAAATTTAAGTTTCACTGGATTACCTCTTCAACTTAGTGGTGACCTTTATTAGCACATACTCGCCGCCGAACTGACTTGTTCTTTTGGACAGTCAATTGCACATCGTGCAACTGACTGTGCGTATTTCCCCGCGTTTTCAGCCCTTTGGCAGGGAAGATCCCTAGCCGGAGCAGGCCCGATTCGCGGCGGGGCTGCCATCAGAACTCGATCCAGGTGCCGATCTTCACCGCCACCTCTCCCGCGCCTGAAATCGGTGCGATCAGCCCGAGCTCCAGCTTGGCTGGCGCCCCGAAATCATAGACCAGAGAGCTTGCCAGCCGCGCCGAGAAATCGACATCGCTGCGGTCCTCCAACCGAAGCTGGTTGATGAACATCAGACTGTCGGTCGGGCGCAGGCCCAGCGTCGCATCGATCTTGGTGGTGATTTCCGGGGTCAGGAACTCTGCCTCGGTCAGGGTCTTGCCTTGCAGATAGACGACCTGCTCCTGCTTGCCCGCAATCTTCAGCCGCGCTTCGACCGACATCCAGCCGCCGCCCAGGACATGTTCGAACCCGCGCCCCCAATTGATGCCGATCTGGCCGGTCGGGAACAGCTGCCCCTCGCGCAGGAAAGCACCGAAACCCGTGGAATAGGTCCACTGGTTCGGCCCCTCGCCACTGCCCAACCGGCGCTGCAACCAGATCATCATGCTGGTTTCGCCGACATTGGTATAGCCAAGCTCGAATCCCAGCGTGTTACGGGCATTCAGCCCGTATTCGCTGTAGATCCCCGTATAGCTGTTGCCGTCGAGGTCAATCTCGCTGGAAAAAGACAGAAAACCCGCCTTGGGATCGCGCATCCACGCGCCCGCGTCGGCACCCGAGGCCAGCCCAAAAATGACAGAGATCGCGCAGAGCAGCCTGCAAATCACGTCCCACATCCCCGCCAGATCCGTTTCATCTGACAGCGATAGCGGCTGGATTTTAATGAAGGGTTAACGCCGCATCCCGGCAGCGCAAAAGAAAAGGCCGGGTTGCCCCGGCCCTTTGCTTATTTCTTTTCTTCGATGATCTGCACAAGATGCGGGATCTTGTTGACCATGCCGCGGATCGCCGGCGTATCTTCCAGCTCGCGGGTGCGGTGCATCTTGTTCAGGCCCAGACCTTTCAGCGTCTCACGCTGGATGGCGGGGCGGCGGATCGGGCTGCCGATCTGCTTGACGACGATGGTTGCCATATCCGTGTCTCCTTATGCTTCGACAGCGGCGTCAGCCGGTTTGTCTTGCTGCTGAGGCAGGATGTCGGCCACTTTCTTGCCGCGACGCTGAGCGACCGAGCGCGGGCTCGATTCCTTCTTCAGACCGTCCAGCGTGGCGCGGATCATGTTGTAGGGGTTCTGCGAGCCCAGCGATTTCGCCACGACGTCCTGAACGCCCAGCATTTCGAACACGGCGCGCATCGGACCACCGGCGATGATCCCGGTACCCGGAACGGCGGTGCGCATGACGACGCGGCCAGCGCCGTGGCGGCCTTCCATGTCGTGATGCAGGGTGCGACCGTCACGCAGGGCGACGCGGATCATGTTGCGCTTGGCCTGCTCGGTGGCCTTGCGGATCGCCTCGGGGACTTCCTTGGCCTTGCCCTTGCCAAAGCCGACACGGCCGCGCTGATCGCCGACAACCACCAGAGCGGCAAAGCCAAAGCGCTTACCACCCTTAACGGTTTTCGACACACGGTTGATCGCGACCAGACGATCGGCGAATTCGGGGGTTTCGTTGCGCTCTTCGCGACGGCCCCGGCGGTTTTCACGTTCTGCCATCAGGCATTCCTTTTACGGTGGCGCGCTGACGCGCCGTTGCATCCAATCCAGGTGGGCCGCAGCCCCCGGATCATCGGAGCGGCGCGCCCCATCGGAACGCGCCGCCCACAGAGATCAGAATTTCAGACCGCCTTCGCGGGCTGCGTCGGCCAATGCCTTGACCTTGCCGTGGAACAGGAAGCCACCGCGGTCGAAGATCACCTCTTCGACGCCGGCTTTCTTGGCCCGCTCGGCAATCGCCGTGCCAATCTTGGCAGCGGCTTCGACATTGTTCTTGCCCACCACGCCAAAATCCTTCTCCAGCGTGCTGGCCGAGGCCAGGGTCACGCCGTTCAGATCGTCGATGACCTGAACCGAGATGTTCTTCGACGAACGGTGAACCGACAGGCGCGGACGACCATTGGCCATCGCACGCAGTTTGTTCCGAACGCGCAGGCGGCGCTTCTGGAACAGCTTTTGCTTTTTCAGTGCCATTTCTCGCGCCCCTTACTTCTTCTTGCCTTCCTTGCGGAAAACATACTCGTCCTTGTAGCGGATACCCTTGCCCTTATAGGGCTCGGGACGGCGCCACTCACGAATGTTTGCGGCAACCTGACCAACCAATTGCTGGTCGATGCCTTCCACAACGATTTCGGTCTGCTTCGGCGCGGTGATCGTCACGCCCTCGGGCGTTTCGAAATTCACCTCGTGGCTATAGCCCAGCGACAGTTTCAGGGTTTTGCCCTGCATCTGCGCGCGGTAACCAACGCCCTGGATTTCCAGCTCTTTCTTGAAGCCTTCCGACACACCGGTCGTCAGGTTCTCGACCATCGAGCGGGTCATCCCCCACTGCTGGCGAGCACGCTTGGACTGGCCGCGCGGCTTGACAGTCACCGAGCCCTCTTCCAGCGCCAGATCGACATCATCGGTCGCGGTGAAGCTGCGGGTGCCCTTGGGGCCCTTCACTTCGATCGTCTGACCTTTGATCTCGGCGGTCACGCCCTTGGGCAGTTCGACCGGCTTTTTACCAATACGAGACATCCTGCCCTCCTTAGAATACGGTGCAGAGGACTTCGCCGCCGACATTGGCATTGCGAGCCGCTGCATCCGACATGACGCCCTTGGGGGTCGACACGATCGAAACGCCCAGACCCTGACGGACCTGCGGGATTTCATTGGCGCCGGCGTAAACGCGACGGCCAGGTTTCGACACGCGCGACAGTTCCCGGATCACCGGGGCGCCGTCGTGGTACTTCAGGCCGATTTCCAGCTCGTTATGGCCGTCATCGGTGGTCACTTCCTCGTAGCCGCGGATGTAACCTTCGTTCTTCAGCACATCCAGAACCCAAGCGCGAAGCTTCGAGGCAGGGGTGCGCACGGTCGATTTGCCGCGCATCTGCGCATTGCGGATGCGGGTCAGCATATCGCCGAGAGGATCGTTCATGTTCATATTCGCCCCCTTACCAGCTGGATTTGACCAGGCCGGGGATCTGACCGTTCGAGCCAAGCTCGCGCAGCATGATCCGCGACAGTTTCAGTTTGCGGTAATACGCATGCGGACGACCGGTCAGTTGGCACCGGTTGTGCAGACGCGTCGCCGAGGAATTGCGCGGCAGTTCGGCCAGCTTCAGCGAAGCCTTGAAACGCTCTTCCATCGGGCGGGACTGATCATTGATGATCTCTTTCAGGGCAGCGCGCTTTTCAGCGTATTGTGCCACCAGACGTTCGCGCTTCTTCTCGCGCTCGATCATGGATTTCTTAGCCATATCTTCTTTCCCTCCGCGATCAGCTGTTGAACGGCATGTTGAAATGCTTCAACAGCGACTTCGCTTCCGCGTCGGTCTTCGCGGTGGTGCAGATGATGATGTCCATTCCCAGAACTTCGTCGACCTGATCGAAGTTGATTTCCGGGAACACGATGTGCTCTTTCAGGCCCATGGCATAGTTGCCGCGACCGTCGAAAGCCGTGCCCTTCACGCCGCGGAAGTCGCGGACGCGCGGCAGCGCGATGTTGATCAGGCGATCCAGGAATTCATACATCCGGTCGCCACGCAGGGTCACCTTGGCGCCCAGCGGCATTTCCTCGCGAACGCGGAAGCCTGCGATCGAGTTCTTGGCTTTGGTGATGACGGCCTTCTGACCGGCGATCAGGGACAGCTCTTCCGCGCCCTGCTTCACCTTCTTGGTGTCTTTCACGGCCTCGCCGATGCCCATGTTCAGGACGATCTTGTCCAGACGCGGGATCTGCATGTCGTTCTTGTAGCCGAACTCTTCTTTCAGAGCAGCGCGGATGGTGTCGCGATACTGCGTGCGCAGGCGCGGCGTGTATTTCGTTGCGTCCAGCATCAGATCACGTCTCCTGTGGTCTTGGCGAAACGGACCTTCTTGTCACCTTCCACACGGAAGCCGACGCGGGTCGCTTTGCCGTTCTTGTCCATCAGAGCCAGGTTCGACAGGTCGATCGGCATCGCCTTCGGCGTGCGGCCACCCTGCGAATTCTGCGTCTGGCGCTGGTGACGGATCGCGATGTTCACGCCATCAACGATCGCCTTGTTCTCTTTCGGGAACACAGCGGTGATTTCGCCCTGCTTGCCCTTGTCCTTGCCGGCAAGAACGACGACCTTGTCGCCTTTTTTCAGCTTGGCAGCCATTACAGCACCTCCGGAGCAAGCGAGATGATCTTCATGAAGTTCTTGGCGCGCAGCTCACGAACGACCGGCCCGAAAATACGGGTGCCGACCGGCTCGCCCTGGTTGTTCAGGATGACGGCGGCGTTGCGGTCGAAACGGATCGAGGTTCCGTCTTCGCGCTTCACTTCTTTGGCGGTGCGAACGACGACGGCCTTACGGACGTCACCCTTCTTCACCCGGCCCCGCGGAATGGCTTCCTTGACGGATACGACAATGATGTCGCCCACCGACGCATAGCGACGGTGCGAACCACCCAGGACCTTGATGCACTGAACCCGGCGTGCGCCAGAGTTGTCAGCGACATCCAGATTGGTCTGCATCTGGATCATTTGGTTTCTCCCGACCTTTGGGGACCGGCCTTATCCGGCCCCAGGGTTTCGATCATTACTGATCTGTGATGATGGACTTATGCCGAAGCAGCTTCGTCCGTCAGGACAGTCCAGCGTTTCGTCTTCGAGATCGGCGCGCATTCGACGATGCGAACGACATCACCCACCTTGAATTGGTTTTCCGCGTCATGCGCCCGGTATTTCTTGGACGAACGAACGGTTTTATGCAGCAGCGGGTGCTTGAAGCGGCGCTCAACGAGAACGGTCACGGTCTGTTCGTTCTTGTCGCTGGTGACGCGGCCTTGCAGAATGCGTTTGGGCATGGGCCGGGCTCCTTAGTTCGAGGCCGCGGCTTCCGCCGCTTTCTGGTTGAGAATGGTCTGCACACGGGCAACGTCACGGCGAACCGTGCGCATGCGTGCGGTGTTTTCCAACTGGCCGGTGGCCTGCTGGAAACGCAGGTTGAAAGCTTCTTTTTTCAGCGAGACGAGCTGATCTTTCAGCTGGTCCGGCGTCTTCGAACGCAGATCTTGCGCATCCATGGCGCTTTTTCCTTTCAACATCACCGGAGAGCCCCGGGTTATCCGGGCCACCCTGATTCCGGTGGAGTTTCGTGATGAAGCCGTGCCTATAGGCCCGTCAGGCCCAAAACACAAGGCATTTCTTTGCCCTTGCGCGAACGCATGGCTGCCAGTCGGCCAGCGGGTCGCCGACAATGGTGGCTCTGCCCTTATCGCAGCGTCACGGTCCGGTCAAATAAAAGCGGGCGGGGAAAGACCCCGCCCGTCGGATGGCTGAAGTTTTGGGAGGTCAGCCGATCCAGTCCACGGCCTGCGCATAGATCAGGAACAGCGACGAGATGCCGACCCAGATCCCGAACAGCGGCAGGAAGAAGCGTACCCAGCGATCCCAGCTGACCCCGGCCAGCGCCAGCGTGGCCATGAAGTAGCCCGAGGTCGGGTAGAGGATGTTCGACAGCCCGTCGCCCAGCTGATAGGCCAGCACCGCGCTTTGACGGGTGACGCCGATCAGATCCGACAGCGGCGCCATGATCGGCATCGTCACCAGCGCCTGACCGCTGCCCGAGGGCACGACGAAGTTGAAGCCAAGCTGCGAGGCGAACATGCCAAGCGCCGAGAAGGTCGAGGGCAGACCGCCAACCAGACCGCCAAGCCCGTTGACCAGCGTGTCCATCACCTGCCCCTGCTCCAGCATGACGGCGACGGCACGGGCCAGGCCGACGATGATCGCACCGACCAGCACATCCTGGAAACCCTGGTTGAAGCCCTCGCAGATCTTTTCCGTGCTCAGCCCGGCGATCAGGCCCACGCTGATGCCCATGATCACGAACAGGCCCGCCATTTCGGTCATGAACCAGCCACGGGTCAGCACGCCCCAGACCATGATCCCGAAAAAGACCAGCGTCGCGATCCCGGCCCATTTCTGGCGCTTGCTGAACTGCATCGGCGGCGTATCGAGGTCGTGCACATAGATGCGGCGCTTTTCCATCTCCAGCGGGCGGTCGGCCATCAGGCTCAGCTCGGGATTGGCACGGACCTTCAAGGCATAGCGCATCAGGTACAGGACCGCCGCCCCGACCAGCGCGATGAACAGAAGGCTGCGCAGACCAAAACCGGAATAAAGCGGCAATTCGGCAATGGACTGTCCCAGACCGGTGTTGATCGGGTTCAGCACGCCCGCCGAAAAGCCCGCCGTCGTGGCCAACAGCGCCGTGCCCACCGCGACGACTGAATCGAACCGCAGCGCAATCATCAGCGGCAGGATCACGGGCACATAGACCAGCGCCAGTTCCTGCGTGCCGATCAGCGTCGCGATCACCGCGAAGGTGATCATCAGCGTCGGGATCATCAGCACGCTGCGCGAGGCAAAGCGGCGGGTCAGCTTGTCCACGGCCACGTCGATGATGCCGGTATTGCGGATCACCATGAACATCCCGCCAATGATCAGCGTGAAGAAAACGACCTGCGAGGCATCGATCAGGCCACGGGGAATGGCCATCATGAACTCTTCCAACCCGACCGGCGTGGCCTCGATATAGCGGAAGGTATCGGGATCGACCGCCGCGCGGCCGTTCGGCAGCGTGATCCGGTCGTACAGACCGGCCGGAATCACATGTGTCAAAAGCGCGGCAATCGCGGTGAACACGAACAGGATCACATAGATATGCGGCATCCTGAAACCGCGAGAGCTGTGCTCTTCGCCTACAACCTCGGTTTCTTCAGTCATTCTAATCTCCGCTGCTTTCATTCTGTTGGAACGGCGATGGCCGAAATTTCTTGACATTCGCTCTAGTATTTCTTCTGAAATGTTAGTTGATAGATCAGAATGTGACTATAAAGGATTCCGAAAAGCATTCATCGGAATTTCTTGAAAGTCTTTCTTGCCGCCAAAGAGGAACCGAAATCAACATGCCAGAGGAGCTACAATCCGAACAGGCCTTTCAGGCGCTGCTGCAGGCATTGCGCGTGGGAAACATCCGCAGCAGCGAATTCATGGCGATGCCGATGCTGGCCGAAACGCTTGGCTTTCCGCTGGCCCCCACGCGTGAGGCCGTGAAGCGTGCCGAAGCGCAGTCGCTGCTGAGCGTGCTGCCCAAGCGGGGCGTCATCATCATGGAAGCTGGGCCGGAAACCACGCGCGAATGCATGGAGATGCGGGCGCTGTTGGAGAAAGAAGGGATCAAGCGGCTGCTGGACAGCAATGCCGCAGAATTGCGGGCGCTGCGCAATGCGCATGAGGATCTGCTGGACGATGCCAGCCACGCGCCGCGCGGCGATCTGTCGAAACGGGCGCTGGCGACGGATCTGTCGCTGCATGACTTCATGGCCTCGGGTCTGGACAATACGTTCCTGCGTCAGGCCTATGCCGCCAATCGCAACCGGATCTCGGTCATCCAGAACGCGCGCAGCTTCCTGGCCGACCGGGTGGTGCCCGCGATGCAGGAGCATCTGGAGATCATCACCGCGCTGGAACAGGGCGACGGCGCCACCGCCATCGAGCGGATCGAGCATCACCTGCACCTGACCCTTCGCTGGTGGGGCGTCAACAACGCCGCCTGACGGGCGCTGCGCGACAATGAAAAAGGCCCCGCCAGCGATGGCGGGGCCTTCTATTTGACGGGTTTCCCCTGTCAGAACTTACCAGTCTTCGCGCGCAACGATGCGGGTCAGAACCGGCAGTTTCTGTGCGCCCAGACGCAGCGCTTCACGCGCGATCTCGTCCGAGACACCGTCGATTTCGAACATGATCCGGCCGGGGTGAACACGGGCGGCCCAGAAATCGATCGAGCCCTTACCCTTACCCATACGGACTTCGGTAGGCTTCGACGAAACCGGAACATCCGGGAAAATCCGGATCCAGACCCGGCCCTGACGTTTCATGTGGCGGGTGATCGCGCGGCGGGCCGCTTCGATCTGACGGGCCGTGACGCGCTCGGGCTCGGTTGCCTTCAGGGCAAAAGAGCCAAAGTTCAGCTCAAAGCCGCCTTTCGCCTGGCCGTGGATACGGCCCTTGTGCTGTTTGCGGAACTTCGTCCGTTTCGGTTGCAGCATATCTGTTACTCCTTACCGAGCGTCGCGGCGCGGGCCGCGCGGGGCCGGACCGTCCTGAGCCTCGGCGGCGCGGCGATCATGGGCCTGGGGATCATGTTCCATGATCTCGCCCTTGAAGATCCACACCTTGATGCCGATGATCCCGTAAGGGGTCGTGGCTTCGGCCAGCGAATAGTCGATGTCGGCACGCAGCGTGTGCAGCGGCACACGGCCTTCGCGATACCATTCGGTACGGGCGATCTCGGCACCGCCAAGACGGCCAGCGACGTTCACACGAATACCCAATGCACCCATGCGCATCGCGTTCTGGACCGAGCGCTTCATGGCGCGACGGAAAGACACACGACGCTCAAGCTGCTGAGCAATCGATTCAGCGACCAGAGCGGCATCGACTTCCGGCTTGCGAACTTCGACGATGTTCAGGTTCACTTCGCTGCTGGTCAGGTTCGACAGCTTCTTGCGCAGCACCTCGATATCGGCGCCTTTTTTGCCGATGATGACGCCCGGACGCGCAGCGTGAATGGTCACGCGGCACTTCTTGTGAGGGCGCTCGATGATGACGCGGCTGATGCCGGCCTGCTTGGCTTCCTTCTTGATGAAGTCCCGAATTTTCAGGTCTTCAAGCAGCAGATCGCCATATTCCTTGTCATCGGCATACCAGCGGCTGTCCCAGGTGCGGTTGACCTGCAGGCGCATACCGATCGGATTGACCTTCTGACCCATTACGCTTGCTCCTCGACTTGGCGCACCTTGATGGTGATTTCCGAAAACGGCTTCATGATGCGGCCATAGCGACCACGTGCACGCGGACGGCCGCGTTTCATCACCAGGTTCTTGCCAACCCAGGCTTCGGCGACGATCAGGTTATCGACGTCCAAGCTGTGGTTGTTTTCAGCATTCGCGATGGCCGACTGAAGGCATTTCTTCACATCGCCCGCGATACGCTTGTGCGAGAAGGTCAGGTCGGCCAGGGCACGATCAACCTTCTTGCCGCGGATCATCTGCGCGACGAGGTTCAGCTTCTGCGGCGAAACGCGCAGCATGCGGGTTTTCGCCATCGCCTCGTTATCCGCCACGCGGCGCGGATTCTTTTCCTTACCCATGACGATTACTTCCTCTTGGCTTTCTTGTCCGCCGCGTGACCGTAATAGGTCCGGGTGGGCGAATATTCACCGAATTTCTGACCGATCATTTCCTCGGTCACGTTGACCGGGATGTGCTTGTGGCCGTTGTAAACGCCAAAAGTCAGACCGACGAATTGCGGCAGGATGGTCGAACGACGCGACCAGATCTTGATGACGTCGGATTTCCCCGACTCACGGGCCTTTTCCGCTTTCTTGAGCACATAGGCGTCAACAAAGGGGCCCTTCCAAACAGAACGTGCCATGGGTTAGCGCCCCTTCTTCTTCGCGTGACGCGACCGCAGAATATACTTGTCGGTCGTCTTGTTGTTGCGAGTCTTTCTGCCCTTGGTGTCCTTACCCCAGGGCGTGACCGGCGTCCGGCCACCCGAGGTCCGGCCTTCACCACCACCATGCGGGTGGTCGATCGGGTTCATCGCAACACCGCGAACGCTTGGGCGGATGCCCTTGTGGCGGTTACGACCGGCTTTACCCAGGTTCTGGTTCGAATGGTCGGCATTCGACACGGCGCCGATGGTCGCCATGCATTCCTGACGGACCATGCGCAGCTCGCCCGAGGACAGGCGGATCTGGGCATAGCCACCGTCGCGGCCGACGAACTGGGCATAGGTGCCCGCCGAACGTGCGACCTGACCGCCCTTGCCGGGCTTCAGCTCGACATTGTGGACGATCGTGCCGATCGGCATGCCGCTGAAGGGCATGGCGTTGCCGGGCTTCACGTCAACGCGGCTGCCGGCGACGACTTTGTCACCCACGGCCAGACGCTGCGGAGCCAGGATGTAAGCCTGCTCGCCGTCTTCATATTTGATCAATGCGATGAAAGCGGTCCGGTTGGGATCGTATTCGATCCGCTCGACCGTCGCGGTCACGTCGAACTTGTTGCGCTTGAAATCGACGATGCGATACAGGCGCTTTGCCCCGCCGCCTTTGCGGCGCATGGTGATCCGTCCGGTGTTGTTCCGACCGCCTTTCTTGGTCAAACCCTCAGTAAGGGATTTGACCGGGCGACCTTTCCAAAGCTCCGAACGGTCGATCAGAACCAGCCCGCGCTGGCCAGGCGTCGTCGGTTTATACGACTTCAATGCCATCTTTCTGTCTTCCGTTGCTTTGGACCAGATTGGTCCGTTTCGTCAAAAGATCAGCGGCCCCGGAACTCCGAGGCCGCAGATTCGTGCCCTGTTATCAAAGTCCGGTCGAGACGTCGATACTGCTTCCCTCGGCGAGGGTCACATAGGCTTTTTTCACATCGCTGCGGCGGCCCAGCTGGCCACGGAAGCGCTTGACCTTGCCTTTGGTGATGGTCGTGTTCACAGCCGTCACCTTCACACCGAACAGCGCTTCGATCGCTTCCTTGATCTGCGGCTTCGATGCGTCCTTGGCAACCTGGAACACAACGCCGTTGTTTTCCGAGGTCATGGTCGCTTTTTCGGTGATGATCGGCTTGACGATCACATCGTAATGTTCAGCTTTCGCGCTCATTTCAGACGAGCCTCCAGAGCTTCGACACCCGAACGCGTGATGACCAGAGTGTCACGCTTCAGAATGTCATAAACGTTGGCACCCATCGACGGCAGGATATCCACGCCTTCGAGGTTGCGCGCAGCACGGGCGAAGCCTTCGTTGACTTCGGCACCGTCGATGACCAGAACGCGCTTCCAGCCGTTTTCCTTGACTGCCTTTGCAACAGCCGAGGTCTTGGCGTCAGCGATGTTCAGATCCTCGACCACGACCAGTTCCCCGGCGGTGGCTTTGGCCGACAGCGCATGCTTCAGGCCAAGGGCGCGAACTTTCTTCGGCAGATCGAAGGCGTGCGAACGCGGGGTCGGGCCCTTGTAGACACCACCGTGACGGAAGATCGGCGCCTTCTTGGACCCGTGACGTGCGCCACCGGTGCCCTTCTGGCGATAGATCTTTTTCGTCGAGTAGCTGACGTCCGACTTGCCCAGGACCGAGTGGGTCCCCTGCTGTGCCTTTGCACGCTGCCAGCGAACGACGCGCTGCAGGATGTCGCCACGCGGCGCCAGCCCGAAGATCTCGTCGTTCAGCTCGATCGACCCGGCTTTACCGGCGTCCAGCTTGATCACATCGAGTTTCATTACTTGTCTCCTTCGGGCGCAGCATCGCCGTCGGCGGCCTTGTCAGCCTCGATCGAGGCTTCGGCTTCCTTCAGCGCGGCTTCTTCGGCAGCGGCGGCTTCGGCTTCAGCGGCCTTGCGGGCGGCTTCTTCCTCGGCAGCGGCCTGTGCGGCAGCTTCTTCAGCGGCGCGCTTTGCCTCTTCGGCAGCCGATTTCAGCGCGGCGGGATAGATCACATTCTCAGGGGTTGCCTTCTTGACGGCATCCTTGACGGTGACCCAGCCACCTTTCGAACCCGGAACCGAGCCCTTGACCATAATCAGGCCACGGTCGGCATCGGTGCGCACGACCTGCAGGTTCTGCGTGGTGACGCGAACGGCACCCAGGTGACCTGCCATCTTCTTGCCCTTGAACACCTTGCCGGGGTCCTGACACTGGCCGGTCGAGCCATGCGAACGGTGGCTGATCGACACGCCGTGCGAGGCGCGCAGACCGCCAAAGTTGTGGCGCTTCATCGCACCCGCAAAACCTTTACCGATCGAGGTGCCGGCGATGTCGACGAACTGACCTGCAAAATAGTGGTCAGCCGTGATCTCTTCGCCAACGTTGATCAGGTTTTCTTCGGCGACGCGGAATTCCGCGATCTTGCGCTTGGGCGCGACCGAGGCCTTTGCAAAGTGACCACGCATTGCAGCGGTCGTGCGCTTTGCCTTGGCTTCACCGGCGCCCAGCTGAACGGCGGTATAGCCGTCGCGGTCATTGGTGCGCTGATCGACAACCTGCAGGTTGTCCAGTTGCAGCACGGTCACGGGAACCTGACGGCCGTCTTCCAGGAACAGACGGGTCATGCCCAGTTTCTTGGCGATAACACCAGTACGCAGCATCTTCGCCTCCTCTTACACCTTGATCTCGACATCCACGCCGGCGGCGAGGTCGAGCTTCATCAGGGCGTCAACGGTCTGGGGGGTCGGATCGACGATGTCCAGCAGACGCTTATGCGTGCGGATTTCCCACTGGTCGCGGGATTTCTTGTCGATGTGCGGGCCGCGCAGAACGGTGAATTTCTCGATCTTGTTCGGCAGCGGGATCGGGCCGCGGACCGTCGCGCCAGTGCGCTTGGCGGTGTTGACGATTTCCTGCGTGCTGGCATCCAGAACGCGATAGTCAAACGCCTTCAGCCGAATACGGATGTTTTGGCTTTGCATAGTCATCCCTCTTACGGGGAGTTTCAGTTGAGAGGCTGACAGCGCACCACGCGACGCCAGCGTCGAACCGTATAGAAAAACCGTAAGGCCGCCCCCATTGCGGACGGCCCTCACGATGGCAGCCGATTCTATGTGCACATGTGCGAATTGGGCTGCGATGCGCGCTAATAGGCCAAGGTCGGCTTCGCGTCAAGGGGCGAAGCGGATATTCACCCCGCCTGCGCTGAAAACCCCGGCACGATCGCCCAAGCGGGACAAAGGCTGGAAGGGGTCGGTGTCGGGCCCGAGATCATCTGACCTCCGGGCGGGCCTGCGCGTATATCTGACAGCCCGTGCAGGGGACAGCAAGATCAGACCCCGATATGATCAACCGGATGGCGGTTCTTTGCGATCCGCTGTGCCAGCTGACGTCCCCGGCGGCCATTGGCAAAGGTACGTGCGGGCGCGGACAGGGCAATCCCGCATTCCGGGCGCATCTCGGCCAGTTGCGGGAAGATCTGGAAAATCTCTCTTCTGGCTTCGGCGCTGATGGTCTTCATCGCCTCGGCGCCCGTGAACAGCGTTTCCGTGCGCGCATGGTTCGAGAAGACGATCTGATGGTCATTCATCAGGAAATGCCAATATTCGACCTCGGGCACATCGGTGGCGATCTCGACCCCGTCCAGATCCGTCAGATGCTTCGCCGCCACCAGCACTTCCCGCTGGCCGAACATCCGCTCGACCGGGGGGGCGCTGACCAGCACCCGATGCTGGGGCGACAGCAGCAGATCCTGATCGGGCATGTTCCTGCCCAGCGACCCGGCCCGAATGCGGATCGGGCGAAGATGCGGGTTCGCGCGCAGCGTGCTGGCCGAGACGCGATTGCTGCCGATCCAGCGCAAGGACTGAAACCCGGAATCCGAGGTCTGAATCGACTGACCGACAAACAATTCCTCGACCGGCACATCGCCGTCGATGGTCCGGATCCGCGTTCCGCGCGTAAAGCAGACAACATTGGTGCGGTCGTAATTCAGATCGGTCTCAAGGACCGATTCCCCATCATTCATCAACGTCAGCGAATTATTCGCATCCCACCCGGCGGCCGTGTCGTTCAGGATACCGTCGTCATTATGGTCCTTGCGCAGCCATTGCAGCGGCGTCGTCACAACGGCGGGATCAATGTCGCCCGCAGCAACCGCAGCATTATAGGTGTCCCAGTTGTACTTTCCGGAAAGGTCGATGAAATCGTTATTGCCCTGCTCGTCATCGGGCGTGGCCTCGGTACGGTCGTTAAACGGCCCGGTTTCGCCCGTGCCGAAATCGGTGATCGTGTCATGGCCCGAGGACAGAACGAAAAGGTCATCGCCCCCGCCGCCTGCCTGCTGATCCGAACCGGCACCGCCATCGATGGTGTCACGGCCCGCGCCGCCCGTCAGGGTGTCATCACCACTTTCCCCCAGAACGACATCCTCACCGGCGCCCCCGTCCAGATTGTCGTTACCTTCGCCACCGAAAAGCCGGTCATTGCCGGCATCGCCCAGTATGGTGTCATCGCCAAGCTCGCCATACAGGCTGTCATTATCGTCGCCGCCCGCAATAATATCGGCGCCGTCGCCGCCCTCGACCGTATCATTCCCGATACCGCCCGAGATATTGTCGTCACCGACGCCGCCACTGAGCGAGTCAGCGCCCCCGTCGCCGCGGATCGTGTCGTTGCCACGCTGGCCATAGACCGTGTCGTCGCCGTCTCCGCCGATGATGCTGTCGTCATAGGTGACGGCAGCATGGTCGCCATAGGCAACGGTCGCGTTGCCGTCCAGAACGGCGACCGCCGTCAGCGTCGTGCCAGCGGGGGGATTGGGCCCCGCGGTCTGGATCAGCAGCGGGCCGTCCTCTGCCCGGTTACCATCGACATTCTCGTCAAAATCACCGTCGCCATCCCAGTCGACATCAAGCACGGCGAATTCATACAGGTTCGTCCCGTCCGTCATCTGCAGGGTGAAGTCGACGACAACGTTATACTTGACCCCGTCGATCTCGACATACTGGTTCGGGTCCGAGTTCACCTTGTCGTTGCCAGCAGCGCCGCCGCCGTCATTTTCGATGATCGCATCACCGGTATTGTCAAAGAAGCGGATGACCGAGGGCTGGCTTTCGTTGAACAGCACCTGTGCGGGCGCCAGAGACGCCGGAACAGGATTCCCAAGCGTCCCGTCAACCAGGGTAAAGTCCTGGCCGCCATTCAACCCGCCATTGGTCGTCCCGAAATAGGCGCTGACATCGTGATAATCGGTCCCGGCACCCGGATCGATATTATCGTCACCGTAGATAAGATCATTGCCGGTCCCACCGTCGATCGTGTCGTTACCCGTCCCGCCGTGGATTTCGTCATAGCCCAGATGACCCAGAAGGCTGTCATCGCCTTCCTGGCCATAGATCGTGTCATTCCCGCGATCGCCGTCGATGGTATCGTTGCCGCCATCTTCGGTATTGGCCTCCAGCAGGCGGATATTGTCCAGGTCGATATCGCTGTTGGGCGCGGTCACGACGGGACCATTGTTGATAAAGGTGATCGTCGTCGATTCAGAGGTCGCGACGAATGTATAGGTGTAAGAGGTCAGGCCCCCATTGGCGCTCTCTTCCGGCGGCTGAAAATTCGTGGAAGAGATGACGTTGCCGCCACTGCTGATGTTCAGCCCCAGATCCGACAGATAGGCAAAGGAACCCGCATCAAATTTCAGCGTATAGCTTTCGCCCGGTATCGTATTTACCGTCTGTGAAAGGGTCTGCCCCGTCGCGCCGGTACCACCGCCCAGGGCGAATGCATAAGTCCCCTCGCTCTTCCGTTCATCGTTCAGGGCATAGGTCCCGCTTCCGACCCCCGTCGTTGTCCAGCCGGCGGGTGTCGACCCGGTATTGACGCCACCAGAGATATCTTCGAAGCCACCGTTTTTCAGCAGGTTGGTCTGATAGGGCGCGTTTCCCCTATCGCCGTAAATCACATCATCGTTGCGGCCGCCTGAAATCGTGTCGCTGTTGCTGCCGCCATAGATCGTGTCATTTCCGAGATCGCCATGGATCGTGTCGACGCCGCTGTTTCCCGACAACAAGTCATTGCCGGCCCCCCCGTCGATGAAATCATCGCCCTGTTGACCCAGAAGCGTATCATCGCCGTCCCCACCCGACAGGCTGTCATTGAAGCTTGGCGTCACCGCATAGCTGGCGTAAGGCAGGGCGGCATTGGGATCCGTGATTTCCTGCGCGGTCAGTTCCGTGGTCGCCGTCGGCGTCGGGCCGGAAATCTGGATCAGTATCGGGCCGTCTTCGGCGCCATTCCCGTTGGTATTGTCGTTGAAATCTCCGTCACGCTCCCAATCGACGTCAAGCACGGCAAAGACATAGTCTGTTCCCGACGCATCCGTCATCCGAAGCGTGTAGTCGATCACCGCATTGTAGAGGATGCCGTCGATCTCGACATATTGGTCGGGATCGCTTGACGCCTGCTCGTTGACGGTATCATTCGCGATCTCGGTGTCGCCCGCGCCATCGACGAAGCGGATCAGGCGCGGCGTTGAGACGTTGAACCTGACGGTCGCGGCGGTTGTCACCGGATTGCCGCCAAGCGTCCCCTGGGTAAGGGTGAAATCGGTGGACCCCGTCACGCCGCCATCGGTCGTCCCGACATAGCCCCTGACATAGTGGGATTGGGCACCATCATAGAGACTGACGTCATCGTCGCCAAAGACCAGATCATTCCCGGCATCGGCGCTGATGGTATCATCGCCAGCCAGACCACGCAGCGTGTCGTCTACAGCGCTGCCCGTGACGCTGTCGTTTTCATTCGTGGCCATTACCCCATACTCCGTGATCCGGGATCAGCACGGGATCCCCAAGACGCCAGAACGATCCGGTCCAGCCAGGCACAACAACAAGGAAAAACCGCAATACGGCGGGCGCATACGGAACGGGGAAAATTCACTTGATCAGAAACTCTTAATATCGAAGAAACATTTCAGCCGATATTGAGAACTTATCAAATGATAGCCAGGGCCTTCCTCCAGACGCATTTACTCCTCTAATTTTTTTAACAATTTGGTAGTAAAGCTGATACCTCAGGGCCAGCCCCACCAGGGCTGCGGCGATCAGCACGACAAGCGTGAAGGCAGCCCCGGCAAGCCACCGTCGTCCACGCCGGGTCTGCGGGATGGTCCTACTCACCCGCCAAAGCCTCGCCCACGATCGAGAATGGGCTGGAAAGGGTGGCGCCGACCGTGTTGAATACAAAGGCCCCTGTGCGGCGAAGACTAGGGCCAGGGCCGTCTCCTCCCTCCCGCCCCCGATTGGCGTAGAAGGAGGCCAGCCTGACGTACCGGTCATGGTTCAGGCCGTCCGAAGCCTCGAGGCTGGAGATGTCGATGATCGCCAAGCGAGCCTCTCGCGCGGCCTGCTGCACGGCCGGGTCGGTGATGTCCAGCGCGCCGACGCGCATGCGGGTGCGGCTCAGCCGGTTGCTGACGCGCAGGGCTTGGTCATCGGGCGAGACCAGCACTGCCATCGGCTGCGTCATCGGGCCGAGGACCTGCATCTGCGCGCGGAACACATCGACGTCGATATCGGGCGCCGCAAGCACGACGGTCAGGCGGTCAAGGATGTCATTTTGCCCCGACAGGCGCAGCTGGCGCAACGCCTCGACCGTCAGCCAGCCGCCCATCGAGTGGGCAAAGACGGTGATCGTGCCGATGCGCTGGTCCCGCGCCAGCGCCGCCAGCAGATCGGCCAGCGCATCGCGCGAATAGGTAACGGATTCCTTGTCGGCCACATAGCCCGCAATGGCAGCCTGAGAAGGCCAGGCGAACAGGATCGGAGTGTTGTCCAGATCGGCATCGACCGTCATTTGGGTCAGCCGGTACAGCGCCTCGGGAAAGTTGTAGTTATAGCCGTGCACGAAGATGAGCACGTCCTTTCTGCTGTCTTGCGATGCGGCGACCTTTTGCAGGAAGCCCTGCCGGGTCAGGATGCTTTGCCCGACCGTGGCAAAGCTGGTCTGCGGGTCGATCTCTTCGTCCGGCCATTCGATCACGCCTGGCTGATGGTTGGGCGGCACCGAGATATCGAAGGACGAGTAGTTCGGCTGGCTGGCACGCCCCGAGGTGAAGACATTAGCGTTCTCAGCCGCCCGCTCACGGGTCGTGGCGGCATAGATGGTGACGGTCTGCGCGCCGGGAACGCGCGCCTCGATCGTTCGCAGAACCTCAGGACCGGGTCTGGCAGCGCACCCGCCAAGGAACAGGGTGATGGCCATAATCAAAAGGCAGGATGCCCTGTTCGCGTGCAAGCACCCTTGAGCGTTGGTCATTCCAGTTCTCCCATTATCCATTGTTCCAGCCGCCGCTGGCTGTCTATCAAACACGTCCCGCAGGCCGTTACCGCTGATCTGCACCCGATTTGCGGGACGCGCATTGCTGCCGGAGTCTGCTAGCGCCACGAAGCCTCTCAGCAGGTGCTGTCATGGGTGACCTGAAGGCAGCCCCATTCGCCGCAAGGCCGCGCATCATCCGCTTGCCCCGACCGGATTAGCACTCCCGCCTTCCTCCATTTTTCTTTCCTTGCTAAACAACACGTAATAGAGGACCGGCGCGGCGATCAGGGTCAGGATAGTTGCGAAGGCCAGACCGCCCATGATGGTCACCGACATCGAGGCAAAGAATGGATCCCACAACAGCGGAGCCATCCCCAGGATTGTGGTGACCGCCGCCAGCACGACCGGGCGCAGCCTTGATGTCGATGCTTCAATGATCGCCTTTCGGAAGGGCATGCCCTCTGCCCGAACCAGATCGATCTCCTCGACCAATACGATGCCGTTCTTCAGCAACATCCCCGACAGTGACAGCAGCCCCAGAAGCGCGGTGAAGGAGAATGGCAGGCCGGTGATGAGAAGACCGATCACCACTCCGTTGACGGCCATGGGCACCAGAAGCCACACGATCAGCGGCTGGCGCAGCTTGCCAAACAAAAGGATCGAGATCAGCACCATGATCAGAAGTGAAGCCGGCAATTGCTGGCCCAGACTGCGTTGCGCGTCGGTGCTGTTTTCATATTCCCCTCCCCATTCGAGGACATAACTATCGGGCATGGTGATTGCCTCGACCGGGGCGCGGATGGTAGAAAAGACATCGGATGCATTGCCCCCTGTGGGGATCCCCGCCTCGACCGTGATCGTCGGAACCCGGTCGCGGCGCTGGATAAGGGTGTCGCGGGGCTCCCATCCAACGCGTTCGATCAGCTGCTCCATGCTGACGTAATCCTCGGCAGCCTCGGAATAGACGATCTGCTGGGCGAGATCGGGATTGGCGCCGCTGCCGCGCAGGCGGATCGGGATCTGCCTGTCGGCTTCCTGATAGATCGCGACGGGCAGGCCCTCGGTCGCCATCAGCGCGGCATCTGACAGATCGGCGCGCGAAATCCCGGCCGTCTGCGCGCGCTGCGTGGCATATTCTGGGATCAGCACGGGCTCGTATTCGCGCCAGTCAGTCCGGATATCAATCAATCCCGCATCCTGCCGGGTCAGCGTGGTGCTGACCAGATCGGCCAGCGCGCGCAGAACCTTTGGATCGGGCCCCGAAATCCGCGCCTGAATGGGCGCGCCGCCGCCGGGACCAAAGGCCAGACGTTCGGTCCGGAACTCGCCCTCAAGCAGCGTTTCGCGACCAAATTCGTTCAGATCCTCCAACAGCCGCGGGATCGTTTCGGTCGTGGCGGTACGGATGATCAGATGGCCATAGCTGGGCAGCGCCTCTTCTGGGGAATAGGTCAGCATGAAGCGCGTCGCCCCCGAGCCTACGAAGGTCGCGACCGACGTCACCTCGTCGCGCTGCAGCAACCATTCCTCGGCCTTGCGCATGTCGTCCGACACGCTGTGGATGTCGCTGCCCTGCGGCAGTTTGTAATGCGCATAAAAGACCGGCGTGCTGCTGTCGGGAAAGAACTGCTGGGGCACCGAGGCAAAGCCGCGAAAGCACAGCACGGTGATGACGATCATCGCCGCCAGAAACAGCCAGCGCGCCCTCAGCGCCCCACCCAGTACCGTGCGATAGGCCCGAAAGACTGGGCCATTGTAATCGCCACCCTCACCGTCGCCCTTGCCGCGCTTGAAGACGTAATGGGCCAGAAGCGGCGTGACGGTGAGCGCCAGTACCCAGGACAGCAGCAGCGAGATCCCCACCACCGCGAACAGCGAGAACATGAACTCGCCCGTCGCATCCGGCGACAGGCCGATGCCGGCAAAGGCCATGATGCCGATCACCGTCGCGCCCAGCAGCGGCAGCTGGACCCGCTTCGCGCCATCCTCGGCGGCGTCGCGGGACGAGCTGCCCGAGGCCATCTTGATCTGCATCGATTCGGCCAAGACAATCGAATTGTCGACCAGCATCCCCATCGCAATGATCAGCGCGCCAAGCGAGATCCGCTCCATTTCTATCCCGCCAAGCGACATGAAGAAGAACGTTCCGATCACGTTCAGAAACAGCGTCGATCCGATGACGACCGCCGACCGCCATCCCATAAAGAGCGCCAGCACCACCACCACCAGCGCCACCGACATCGCCAAATTGACCAGAAATGCGGACGAGGATTCGTCCACGACCAGATGTTGCTGATAAATGGGGTGGAGCTGCACGCCATGGGGCAGCTCCCGCAACAGTTCGGCTATCTTGGCATCGACGCGCATGCCGATATCGACGATGTTCTGCGACGACACACCCGCTATGCCAAGCGTGAACGCCTCTTGCCCGTCAAAGCGGATGATTTCGCGCGGGGTGGGAACGCGACCGCGTTCGACCGTGGCGATGTCGGTCATCTGAAATACCGAGGTTCCCACGTTCACGGTCAGCTCGCGCAGCGCATCGACGCTGTTGGTGCCGCGCGGCACGTCGATCCCGAAGCGGTTGCCGTCCGCCGCCAAAGACCCCGAGGGTGACACGGCTGCCGCCGCGCTGATCTGGTCGATCAAAGCGCCGGGCGGGACACCCAGATTGGATGCGATGGCCATGTCTGGCATGACATAGACCGCCTCTTCCGGCAAACCGGCGATGGCCACATTCGACACGCCCTCGACCGTTAGGATCTCGCGCCGCAGATAGGTCGAGATCTCGTGGATCTCGGCATCCGAAAACCCGGGCGCGGTCACCGCCATGAAGATCCCGAACACATCGCCGAAATCGTCGTTTACGACCGGCAGGTTCGCGCCTTCGGGCAATTGGGCATCGGCCACGCGGTTGCGCAGCTCGTCCCAGACCTGCGGCAGCTCGGCCCCACTGACCGTAGACAGGATTTCGACATCGATGCGCGATGAGCCGGGCTTGTTCGACGAGGTCACCGTGTCCAGCGAGGCCATCTGCTGGATCGCGGATTCTAGGGGCTCGCTGACCTCGCGGGCGACCTGTTCCGCCGAGGC
Source organism: Paracoccus fistulariae (assembly GCF_028553785.1). Classification (NCBI taxonomy): domain Bacteria; kingdom Pseudomonadati; phylum Pseudomonadota; class Alphaproteobacteria; order Rhodobacterales; family Paracoccaceae; genus Paracoccus; species Paracoccus fistulariae. The sequence goes on along the minus strand of NZ_CP067136.1, from coordinate 3,123,100 downwards.
CCCGGGATAGGAGGTGATCACCACCGCCTGCTTGATGGTAAAGCTCGGGTCCTCCAGCCGGCCTACGGTCGCATACCCCCACAGGCCGCCCAGAAGGCAGCCGAGAATCAAAAGCCAAGTCAGAAGCGGCGCGTCGATCGCCTTACGTGCTAGGTTCATTGCGACGCCTCGGGCGTAGGACCATTGTCGTTGGACAGACCAGTAAAGCGGCCTACCCGCGTCCCGTCAGCCAGCATCGCCGCGCCCGAGGCGACGATGGTCACGCCCGGCTCGGGACCGTCCAGCATGTAAAACCTGGTGCCCCCGGCGGGTTCGATCGTGACGCTGCGACTGGCCAGCGTGCCGCGATCGGGGTCGGCGTCATCGGGGCGATAAACCAGCACCTGAGGGCGGCCATCGGGCGCATAGCGCAGCGCACTGGCCGGCAGCGTCACGACGCTGTCCGAGCCCGGGCGCTGGACGGTGACCTGAACCGTGGCCGAGGCCCCCGGCAACAGATTTTCGGGCTGATCCTCGCCGAACGCGAAGGCTACGCGATAGGTCTGGCCCGCTTCGGCAGCCTCGGCGGTCAGCTCGCGGTATTCCAATGGATAAAGAGGGCCGTCGACGACCATCTGCGCGCTGGCCTGAAACTCCAGCTGGCCGCCGAACTGGCGGAACAGGATTTCCGGCACCTGAATGTGAACCTGGATTTCGCTCATGTCATGTGCTCGAACGACGGGTTCGCCCGCCGCAACTGTCGCATATTGATCCGCCAGTCGCTGCGAGATGAGCGCGTCGAAGGGAGCTTGCATCGTGGCATAGTTCAGGCTGTCCAATGCATCCTCATAGGCCACCTGTGCCACGTCACGTGTGCTCTGGGCATTCTCGATTTCAGCTAGGGCTACGACGCCCGCCCCCAATTTACTGAGACGTGCCAACTGCCGTTCGGCCTGATTAAGCTGTACCTGCGCCTCATTCACGGCGCGTTCGAAGGGACCGCGATCAAGTCGTCCCAGAAGAGTGCCCGCTTCGACAAACTGGCCTTGTCGGATAGGCAGTTCCTCAATCTGGCCGCCCGCCCGAAAGGACAGATCAACGGTCGATCTGGCCGCGATTCGCCCGAAAAACCGCCGCTCGACGAAGTCGGCGGCCTCTTCCAGGACCATCAATTTGGCCGGGCGCAGGCTTTCGCCCGGATCGCCCACCTGTGCGAATGCTGGAGACAAAGACGCCAGAAGCGTCAGGGAAATGACCGCAGAGATATTGAATTTCATAAAAGTAGCCTTCGTGCATGGATCGTCGCCAGATGGCATGGCCGGTTTTGAACGGAAAATGTCACAGGAGCCTGCCCAGCTATGTGCCTAGTCAAGCGCAGCGTCTGGTGTTCGGAAAAAGTCGAAGCAGCGGGACGCAGTCGCGATATGTGGACCCAATCAAGGTGCTGCCAGGAAGACTCAACCTTTCCAATGCTCAGAGTTTCAGCCGACATTCCCCAAGTGGCCTGCCGCTTGACTTCAAGATCGCCTGATTTTGCTCGCTGGGCAAGCGTTTTTCGCCCCGAGCGGTGTCTGTCGTCGCGCAAACGGCCGAAGTCGGGTGGATCAAGCCTCGAACCCGCAGCATTCTGGCCCGGCAGAGCCGCTTTTCCGCGCGGCAGACGGACCTGTCCTGCCGCTTTCGTTCAGCTTGGGCATGGATCGTGGTCATGCGCATGACGGAGGCGTTCGAAGACGGCGGATGGCGGCAAGGACGGCCCGCACCATCGGGCCGGTGACGGCGACCTCGGCCAACTGGAAGGTAATGGCGCGGGCGTGGCGGACGACGCGGGCGCCGATCTTGATCAGCTTGAGTTGCAGGCTGGTCAACGACCAGTCCGCCATGGCCTCGGGCAGTTCGATGCAGCGCAGGAAGGTTGCCAGGTTGTAGGCCAGCGCGTGCAGTTGCAGCCGCACCTCGTTGTGCCGGAACTTCCGGCATGACAGCCGCGTCCAGCGAAAGGCATATTTGCCTTCCTTGATGTGCTGCTCTGCGGTGCCGCGCTGGTTGTAGAACCTCACCACCCAGTCTGGCTCCATCGGCAGGTTGGTGACGATGAAGCCGACTTTGGGGAACAGCTCGCCCGGATGCCATTCGATCTTGGCGATGACGCGGCGCGGCTTGTCCCAGGACGCCGCCTGATACTCGAAGTCCTCGAAGAACCGTTTGACCTTGGTCAGCGAAGGCCGTCCCACGGGCCGTGTCAGCCGATGCGCGATCTTCTCGCGCAAGACGGCGTTGGCGGGCAGACGGATGGCGTAGAAGAACCTGGCTTCTTCCAGCCGCATATAGATCGCGGGGATCGCGTAGGCAGCGTCGGCCCGGAAGAAGCGTCCACCAAGGTCGCGGCCAGCATATCGGGCAATGACGGGATCAAGGACATCCCGCCAGCCATCGGCGCTGTGGACATTGCCGTTACGCAGGGCGCAGCGCTCCAGCATGCCAAACTGGTTGAACAAGAAGATGGGGTGATAGCAGGTGCAGTCGAAATGCCCGTTCCAGGCAGTACCTTCCTGATCGCCGTGGGTGGGGCTGACCGAGCTGTCCATGTCCAGCACGATGTATTTCAACCCGTTGCGGTCATGAAACCGGTCGATCCATTGGCCGTTCAGATCGGCCAGCGCCGCCCGGTTCGCGGCCAGAGCCAGCGTCTCGGTCTCGAACCGTCCCATCTGCGATGCCGAAGCAGCTTGCGCCTCGACGGCCCTGCCGCCAACGACCTGACGCATCACGGGATCGAGGGCCAAGCGGTCGGCATCGTTCACATCCTCGTATCCGGCCAGTCGTCCGAACACCGATTGCCGGAACAATCCGTCAAGCCGATGGAGCGTGTTCTTCCCGGTGCGGCTGTCTCGCAGCGCCTCCGACGCCAGATTGGACAGGCCGAGCACGTCATCAAGCTCGCGCATCACCAGCAGGCCACCGTCTGAACTGATCTGCGCACCACGGAACTCCAGACGCACACGGCGGTCGAAATCAACCCGATCTCCCCGCGCCAAGCCCGCACCCTCCAGGTGATCCATGAAACGCGCCCCTCGCAGCCGTCAACGCCATGATTTATATGCGAAATATCACGATTACGACAGCGAAATCAGCGACTTACTTGGAGAATGTGGGAGTAATATTGCAATCATTCGCCCCACCCGTCAGGGCCGGACGTGACTTTAAAGACAGGCGGGCGGGCAGTTAAATCGTTTTCAGTCGCGAATATGGGTCGCTATTGTGCAATAACCATATGGCGGGAATATCTGTCGGGTCAGGCTTGGCAGAGGTGGCATAAATCGAGATCGGTCATCAGCAGATCATGAGCAGCCGCATGCATTGGCAAGAAACGCCGGTGCAATGGCGACGGGATCCTACCATTTAAAATCATAAGGGAAAAATTTTAAAACTCTCGTGTTTTATTGTCTGCACTTGGAAATTCGCGCGCCAAGACATTCTCTGCGGCGATGTCGACCTGTCAGACTTTGAGTTGAGATAAGCAGGTAACGTGGCCAACCGCGACATACGGCATGATCAGCAGATAAGCATACCCTGCCCCGCAACTCTGGGACGCTTGGCGAAGCAGCGCTGATAGCTGCCGGGTGGTCAGGGCAATCAAGCGCCGACGGACAGCGACACCAGGCCTCGGACAATATGGCAGATGGCGATCAGGGTCAGATCCCGGGCGTTGAGCAGAACGGTATAGCGCGGGTTCTCATGTCAGACCGCTGGCGGGAACGCGAAAGCCCGCCCCTTTCGGGACGGGCCTTGATGTTGGGTAAGGTGCGTGCTTGCACGCACCCTACGCCGATGATCACTCGAGGATCTTGGCGACGACGCCGGCGCCGACCGTGCGGCCGCCTTCGCGGATCGCGAAGCGCAGGCCGTCTTCCATCGCGATCGGGGCGATCAGCTCGACCTCGAACTTCAGGTTGTCGCCCGGCATCACCATCTCGGTGCCTTCCGGCAGCTTCACCGTCCCGGTCACATCCGTCGTGCGGAAGTAGAACTGCGGGCGGTAATTCGCGAAGAACGGCGTATGGCGGCCACCCTCTTCCTTGGTCAGGATATAGGCTTCGGCCTCGAACTTCGTGTGCGGGGTCACCGAGCCGGGCTTGGCCAGAACCTGACCGCGCTCCACGCCGTCACGCTCAACGCCGCGCAGCAGCGCGCCGATATTGTCGCCAGCCTCACCGCGATCCAGCAGCTTGCGGAACATTTCCACGCCGGTGCAGGTGGTTTTCTTGGTCGGGCGGATGCCCACGATTTCCAGTTCGTCGCCGACGTTCACCGCGCCACGCTCGACACGGCCGGTCACAACCGTACCGCGGCCCGAGATCGAGAACACGTCTTCGATCGGCATCAGGAACGGCTTGTCCACGGCGCGCTCGGGCGTCGGGACATAGCTGTCAACGGCTTCCAGCAGCGCGCGGATCGACTTTTCGCCGATTTCCTCGTCGCGGCCTTCCAGAGCGGCCAGAGCCGAGCCCTTCACGATCGGAATGTCGTCGCCGGGATAGTCATAGCTGGACAGCAGCTCGCGCACTTCCATCTCGACCAGTTCCAGAAGCTCTTCGTCATCCACCTGGTCGACCTTGTTCAGGTAGACGACCATGTAGGGAATGCCGACCTGACGGCCCAGCAGGATGTGCTCGCGCGTTTGCGGCATCGGGCCGTCGGCCGCGTTCACCACCAGGATCGCGCCGTCCATCTGCGCAGCACCCGTGATCATGTTCTTCACATAGTCGGCGTGGCCGGGGCAGTCCACGTGGGCGTAGTGACGGTCATCCGTCTCGTATTCCACATGCGCCGTCGAGATCGTGATCCCGCGTGCCTTCTCTTCCGGGGCGCCGTCAATCTGGTCATAAGCCTTGAAATCACCGAAATATTTCGTGATCGCAGCCGTCAGCGTCGTCTTGCCGTGGTCAACGTGACCAATCGTGCCGATGTTAACGTGCGGTTTCGTACGTTCAAACTTTGCCTTTGCCATAATTGGCTCCTTTTCGTGACGGTGCGTGCAAGCACGCACCCTACAGGGATGGTAGGGTGCGCAGTTGCCTGCGCACCGCCTTGATTACGCGAATTTCTTCTGGATCTCGTCCGAGATGTTCTGCGGCACGGCGTCGTAATGGTCGAACTGCATCGTGAACACGGCGCGGCCCGAGGACATCGAGCGCAGGTTGTTGATGTAGCCGAACATATTGGCCAGCGGCACGAAAGCGTCGATGACATTCGCGTTGCCGCGCGTGTCCTGCCCGCGAACCATGCCGCGACGGCTGGTCAGATCGCCGATGATCGAACCGGTATATTCTTCCGGCGTCACGACCTCGACCTTCATGATCGGTTCCAGCAGCTTGGCCCCTGCCTTGCGCAGACCTTCGCGCATCGCGGCACGCGCCGCGATTTCGAAGGCCAGAACCGACGAGTCGACGTCGTGATAGGCACCATCGATCAGCGCGACCTTGAAGTCGATCACCGGGAAGCCTGCCAGCGGACCGGAATCCATGACCGACTTGATCCCCTTTTCGACGCCCGGGATGTATTCCTTCGGAACGGCACCGCCAACGATGCGCGATTCGAACGAATAGCCTTCGCCCGGCTCGGTCGGGGTGATGATCAGCTTGACGCGACCGAACTGACCCGTACCACCCGACTGCTTCTTGTGGGTGTAGTCAATCTCGGCTTCGGTCGAGATGGTCTCACGATAGGCCACCTGCGGCGCACCGATATTCGCCTCGACCTTGAACTCGCGCTTCATGCGGTCGACCAGGATGTCGAGGTGAAGTTCGCCCATGCCCTTCATGATCGTCTGACCCGATTCCAGATCGGTTTCGACGCGGAAGGACGGATCCTCGGCAGCCAGGCGCTGAAGGGCCAGGCCCATCTTTTCCTGGTCGGCCTTCGACTTCGGCTCGACAGCGATCTCGATCACCGGCTCGGGGAAGGTCATGGTTTCCAGAACCACCGGCTTGTTCGGGTCGCACAGCGTGTCGCCCGTGGTGGTTTCCTTCAGACCTGCCAGCGCGATGATGTCGCCCGCATAGGCATTCTCGATCTCTTCGCGGTTGATGGCGTGCATGATCATCATGCGGCCGACACGCTCGCGCTTGCCTTTGGTCGAGTTCATCATCGAGTCGCCCTTGGACAGGGTACCCGAATAGATCCGCGTGAAGGTCAGCGAGCCGACAAAGGGGTCGTTCATGATCTTGAACGCCAGCGCCGAGAAGGGCTGCTCGTCCGAGGCAGAGCGTTCGATGTTCCGGGTTTCCGTCTCATCGCCCGGCTCGAAGCCCATATAGGCGGGCACGTCCAGCGGCGAGGGCAGGAAATCCACAACGGCATTCAGCAGCGGCTGCACACCCTTGTTCTTGAACGCCGAACCAGCCATGACCGGGAAGAAGCTCAGCGACAGCGTACCCTTGCGGATCAGCTTGCGCAGCGTATCTTCGTCGGGCTCGTTGCCCTCCAGATAGGCTTCCATCGCATCGTCGTCCATTTCGACGGCGAGTTCGATCATGTTGCTGCGCCATTCCTCAGCAAGATCTTTCAGCTCGTCACGGATCGGCTGACGAACCCAGCTTGCGCCGAGGTCTTCACCTTTCCAGACCCACTCTTCCATCTTGATCAGGTCGATCATGCCTTCCAGCTTGTCCTCGGCGCCGATCGGCAGGGCGATCGGGCACGGGGTGCCGCCGGTGCGGTCCTTGATCATCTTCACGCAGTTGAAGTAATCGGCGCCGATCTTGTCCATCTTGTTGACGAACACGATCCGCGGAACCTTGTAGCGGTCAGCCTGACGCCAGACGGTTTCGGTCTGCGGCTCGACGCCGGCATTGGCGTCCAGCAGACAGATGGCACCGTCCAGAACCGCCAGCGAACGTTCGACTTCGATGGTGAAGTCCACGTGGCCGGGGGTGTCGATGATGTTGAAGCGCAGACGCTCGTTCGGGTCCTCGACGTAATCGGTGTCCTCGTGGCGCTGCCAGAAGGTCGTGGTCGCGGCCGAGGTGATGGTGATGCCGCGCTCGGCCTCTTGTTCCATCCAGTCCATCGTCGCGGCGCCGTCATGGACTTCGCCGATCTTGTGCGACTTGCCGGTGTAGAAAAGGATACGCTCGGTCGTCGTGGTCTTGCCGGCATCGATGTGAGCCATGATGCCGAAGTTACGATAACGCTGCAGCGGATAATCGCGTGCCATTAAGGGCCTTCCTTCCGGTTACCAGCGATAATGGCTGAACGCTTTGTTGGCGTCGGCCATCTTGTGGGTATCTTCGCGCTTCTTGACGGCGGTGCCGCGGCCATTGACGGCATCGGCCAGCTCGCCAGCAAGGCGCTCTTCCATGGTGTTTTCGTTGCGGTTCTTCGCAGCGGTGATGAGCCAGCGGATGGCCAGCGCCTCACGGCGGGTCGGGCGAACCTCGACCGGAACCTGATAGGTGGCACCGCCCACACGACGCGAACGCACTTCGACCGAAGGCTTCACATTGTCCAGGGCTTCGTGGAAGATCTCGACCGGCTCGCGCTTCAGGCGGCCTTCAACACGCTCCAGCGCGTTATAGACGATCCGCTCGGCGGCCGATTTCTTCCCATCAACCATCAGGTTGTTCATGAATTTCGTGATGACGCGATCGCCATATTTGGCGTCGGGCAGCACTTCGCGCTTCTCAGCGGCGTGACGACGTGACATGGAGGCCTCTCCTTACTTCGGACGCTTGGCGCCGTATTTCGAACGACGCTGACGACGGTCTTTGACGCCTTGGGTATCCAGCACACCGCGCAGGATGTGGTAACGGACACCCGGAAGGTCTTTCACACGACCGCCACGGATCAGAACAACGCTGTGCTCTTGCAGGTTGTGCTTTTCGCCCGGGATGTAGGAAATGACCTCGAAGCCATTCGTCAGGCGCACCTTGGCGACCTTACGCATAGCCGAGTTCGGTTTCTTCGGCGTCGTTGTGTAGACGCGCGTGCAGACGCCGCGCTTTTGCGGGCATCCTTGGAGGTGCTGCGACTTCGAGCGCTGCACTTTGGGCTGCCGCGGTTTGCGGATCAGCTGTTGGATCGTCGGCATTCGGTTCCCCGTCTTGCTTTCGTCAATACTCGCAGTCGATGACTGCGCCACTTCTCGACGGCCAGTTGCGCGAATCGCAAAAAGCCCAAAACCCATCCGTCCCCGATTGGGGTGGACGAGCTTATTTTCCAGAGGATCGGGGACAAATTTTGCCCGGATCGTGACCGAAAAGGTTCTGGTTTTCCCGGCGCAGGATTGCGACGGGTGTGCGGCATATATGTGTGAATCACCGATCTGTCAACATGGGCCGGGCCGCGGCCATGTGCCCCGTCAGCCCAGTTGGCGTGCCAGATCGTTCAACCCGTCCAGCGTGAATCCGAAACGACGCTGCAACTGCCGTTCAAGCTGCTGACCCTTCACATCCCAGGGCAGTCCCGGCCCCATATCGCCGGAATCGCTGTCGCGATGGATCGAGCGGATGAACATCAGCGGTTTCGTCACAGCCACGCCCGGCATCCACAGAGGTAGTTTGGAATGATCATAGTTCAAGGCCGTCTCTGGCACGTCCGGCCGCAGGAAGATGGTCAGCGCCACCCCCATATTGTGACAGATGCGCGGCGTCAGACTGACGCCATCAGGCCCGGCCTTCAGCATCAGCCCGCGCGCATAATCCAGCGACAGACGTTCTGTCGTTTTCCACAGCGCCTTGACCCGGTTGAAATCCTTGCGCGTCGCGGCGACGTAATCAAAGGCGACGGCATCGTCGTCGTCATGGCGGAAATGCCCGATCACATCGGCCGAGTGGTCGATATGGGGCAGGACCGCCTCTTTGCAGGCCGCCAGATGGTAGTCCATCGGCGGGATCAGCTCCAGTTTCAGCTGCGGGATCTGCCGGGCCAGATCGCGCAGGCCCGACAGATAGGGATCGGGCAGATCGGGGCCGGTCATCACCACCAGCGTAAAGTCCGGGTCGGTCTGCGCCTGCCATGCGGGCAAGGCGACCTTCGTGAACCACAGCCACCGCCGCGCCAGACGCTGCGGATCATACAGATAATCCCGCCGGGCCGCGACGCTGTCATGTTCGACCTGATAGCCGCGCAGCCCGACATAGGAAAACCGGCACAGGCCCAGCATCTGCACACGCATCAGCGTCTCCACCCCAATTGCGATTCCCGAAGGATCGTATAGATGCCCGCGCTGACGACCAGACCGGCCCCGACCCATGTCCACAAATCGGGCCATTCGCCAAAGACCAGCAGCCCGGCGATGATCGCCACCAGCAGCGAGGTATAGCGGAATGGCGCAACATAGGAAATCTCGCCGATGCGCATGGCGCTGACCGCGCTGAGATAGCCGACGGTCAGAAAGGCCCCGGACAGCAGCAGCAGGCCAAGCTGCGACAGGCTGGGCGTGACCCATCCCTGAAACGCCATCCCGACCGCGCCGGTCAGAAGCACGGCACAGGCTGCATAGAACGAGACGGTGGTGGTCGTCACCTGCGCGCTGAAGCGGCGCGTGGACAGGTCGCGCAGCGTCACCATCAGCATCGCGCCAATTGCCGTCAGCGACCAGATCCCGAAGCTTTCGCCGCCGGGGCGCAGGATGATCAGCACCCCGATCAGCCCGACAAGCGCCGCCAGCGTTCGCCGCCAGCCCAGGCTTTCACCCAGAAAGATCGCCGCCGCCACCATAACCACCAGCGGCAACGACTGCATGATCGCCGACAGATCGCCAATCGCCATATGCTGCAGCGCATTCAGGAACAGGATCGTCGATCCGACCTCTCCGACCACGCGCAGGGCCATCCGGCCGCGATCCTTCCCCTGGGGCCGCCGCAGCCTGCCACCCTTGCGATAGGCCAGCGCGATCAGGAAAATCACCACCACAAGGCCGCGCAGAAAGATCGCCTGATACAGCGGCATCTCTTGCGTGACGAATTTCATCACCGTGTCATTGCTGGCAAAGCTGACCATCGACAGCGTCATCAGCCCCGCACCGCGCAGGTTCTCGCCCGCCTGTGGCGGTTCGGGACGCATCGATACCGGACGCATCCGCCGGATCGGAGAGATAAGAGGGGCGCGCATGCAGTCTCACCAAAGACGTGATACGCCAAGGGTTATGAAGCTGATCCGCGCTTCGCAAGGCCCGATCTGAAGTTTTAGGGTGCCGCGCTGCGTGTGCCGTAATGGCGATAGACCAGATCCGACGCCTCCTGACGTGGGGCCTCCGGGTCCGGCACCGCGCCCAGCCGTTCCGCCAGACGGCGCGAGCGCAGGTTCTCCGGATCGACATAGCTGACCAATGTGGACAGGCGGCGGGCATCGCGGGCCCAGTCACGCAGGGCGCGGGCGGCCTCGCAGGCGATCCCCTGCCCCTCCATCCCGGGATAAAGCAGCCAGCCAAGCTCATATTCCGGAAAGAGCGGGCCAAAGTTGATCCCGACCTGTCCGACCGCCGCATCGCCATCGCGGTGCCGGATCATCAGGGCGCCGCAGCCAAACAGATCCCATTGCGCATGATCGGCGCAAAACATGCGCCAGGCCTGCGCCTTCGAAAACGGACCGCCCATATGGATCGCGCGGTCCGAGGCGAGAAAGCGATAAAAATCCGGCCAGTCATCTGCCCGCATCGGTCGCAGGATCAGGCGCGTCGTTGTCAGGGTGGGAATATCTGTCATCGCGGGTCATGGGCAGCCGTTGCGCCCGCAACCATAGAACAACAAGTGACCAAAGGAAAAGGCCCGGCAGACGCCGGGCCTTTCTGTCATTATCTGAGACGATCAATCGTCGCTGTTTTCGGGGACTTCCACGAAATCGGCTTCGACGATCTCTTCCGCAGCCGGAGCCGCCAGCGCCGCGGCAGCCTCGGCCTCGGCGCGGCGTGCTTCGATCACGACATTGTCGCGCTCGGTCGCGATGCGGCGGACGCGGGCGGTCGCGCCACCCGTACCAGCCGGGATCAGACGACCCACGATGACGTTCTCTTTCAGGCCGATCAGCTTGTCGCGCTTGCCCTGAACGGCAGCCTCGGTCAGCACGCGGGTCGTTTCCTGGAACGACGCGGCCGAGATGAAGCTGCGGGTCTGCAGCGATGCCTTGGTGATGCCCAGCAGCACCGGCTCGCCCACGGCCGGACGGCCGCCCTTGGCTTCGATCTTGGCGTTCTCTTCCTCGAACTCGTCGCGCTCGACATGCTCACCTTTCAGCAGCGTGGTATCACCGCTGTCGAGGATCTCGATCTTCTGCAGCATCTGCCGCACGATCACCTCGATGTGCTTGTCGTTGATCTTCACACCCTGCAGCCGGTAAACGTCCTGCACTTCGTCGATGAGGTAATCGGCCAAGGCCTCGATCCCCATGATGCGCAGAATGTCATGCGGTGCCGGGTTCCCGTCCATGATATAGTCACCCTTCTGCACGAAGTCGCCTTCCTGCACCGGGATGTGCTTGCCTTTCGGCACCATGTATTCGACGGGATCGCGGCCCTCTTCCGACGGCTCGATCGCGATGCGGCGCTTGTTCTTGTAGTCCTTGCCAAAGCGCACGTAACCATCGATTTCGGCGATGATCGCGTGATCCTTGGGGCGACGGGCTTCGAACAGTTCGGCCACGCGCGGCAGACCACCGGTGATGTCCTTGGTGCGGGCACCTTCGCGCGGGATACGCGCGACGACATCACCCGGACGGATCTCCTGACCATCGTCGATCGACAGGATGGCATCCACCGACATCGGATAGCTGACCGGGTTGCCCTGTTCGTTGCGAACCGGCTCTCCGTTCTCATCCATGATGATGATCTCGGGCTTCAGGTCGTTCCCTTTCGGCGCCGAGCGCCAGTCGGTCACGATCTTCTGCGTCATGCCGGTTGCTTCGTCCGTCTCATCGCGGACCGAGAGGCCCGAAAGAAGATCGACGAATTTCGCCACGCCGCCCTTTTCCGCGATGATCGGCAGGGTATAGGGGTCCCATTCGTACAGCTTGGCACCGCGGATGACACGCTCGCCTTCCTTCACGAACAGCTTGCTGCCGTAGAACAGCTTGTGGCTGGCGCGTTCCTGCCCCTGATCATCGATGATGACCAGCTGCATGTTGCGCGACATCACGACCTGCTCGCCATTGGCGTTGGTCAGCGTGCTTTCGTTGCGGAACTGCACGGTGCCCTCTTGTGCCGCAGCCTGGAAGGACTGCTGGCCACCCTGGGCGATCCCGCCGATGTGGAAGGTCCGCATCGTCAGCTGTGTGCCCGGCTCACCGATGGACTGGGCGGCGATGATGCCGACAGCTTCACCGATATTCACCAGCGTGCCACGGGCCAGATCGCGGCCATAGCACAGCGCGCAGACGCCATCCTCGGACTCGCAGGTCAGAGCCGAGCGGATCCGCACATTCTGCACGCCGGCCTGCTCGACCGCGTCTGCCTTGCGCTCGTCAATCAGTTCACCCTTGCGCAGGATGATCTCATCGCTGCCCGGCACCAGCACGTCTTCTGCAGCCGTGCGGCCCAGGATACGCTCGCTCAGCGGAGAGATAACTTCGCCATCGTTGATCGCAGCCGAAGCCGTGATGGACTGTTCGGTGCCGCAGTCATGCTCGCGAATGATGCAATCCTGCGCCACATCGACCAGACGACGGGTCAGATAGCCCGAGTTCGCCGTCTTCAACGCCGTATCCGACAGACCCTTCCGGGCACCGTGGGTCGAGTTGAAGTATTCAAGAACGGTCAGACCTTCCTTGAAGTTCGAGATGATCGGCGTCTCGATGATCTCGCCATTCGGCTTGGCCATCAGGCCGCGCATGCCGCCCAGCTGTTTCATCTGGTTGGTCGAACCACGCGCACCGGAATGGGCCATCATATAGACCGAGTTCGGCTCCATCTCGGCACCGTCGTCATCCTTGCGGGTGGCGGCGATGGTGGCCATCATGGCCTCGGTGACGCGGTCGTTACATTTCGACCAGGCATCGACGACCTTGTTGTACTTCTCGCCCTGGGTGATGAGACCGTCCAGATATTGCTGTTCGAACTCTTTCACCTGCTCCTGCACTTCTTCCACGATGGACCATTTGTTGTCCGGCACCACCATGTCGTCCTTGCCGAAGCTGATGCCCGCGCGGAATGCCTCACGGAAGCCCAGACCCATGATCTTGTCCGAGAAGATCACGGCTTCTTTCTGGCCGCAGTAGCGATACACCGTGTCGATGACGTGCTGCACGTCCTTCTTGCGCAGCAGGCGGTTCACCAGTTCGAAGGGCGCCTTCGCATTCAGCGGCAGCAGGCTGCCCAGACGGATCCGGCCCGGCGTGGTTTCAAAGCGCTGCTGCACTTCGTTGCCATTGTCGTCGATCTGCTTGATGCGCGCAGTGATCTTGGCATGCAGATGCACCTGACCCGAGGCCAGTGCGTGCTCGACCTCTTCGACATTGGCGAATGCCATGCCTTCGCCCTTCATGCCTTCGCGCATCATGGTCGTGTAATACAGACCCAGAACCATGTCCTGCGAAGGCACGATGATCGGCGCGCCGTTGGCGGGCGACAGCACGTTGTTGGTCGACATCATCAGCACGCGCGCTTCCAGCTGCGCTTCCAGCGACAGCGGGACGTGCACGGCCATCTGGTCGCCGTCGAAATCGGCGTTGAAGGCGGAACAGACCAGCGGGTGCAGCTGGATGGCCTTGCCTTCGATCAGGATCGGCTCAAACGCCTGGATGCCCAGACGGTGCAGCGTGGGCGCACGGTTCAGAAGAACCGGATGCTCACGAATGACCTCGTCCAGAATGTCCCAGACTTCGGGGCGCTCTTTCTCGACCAGCTTCTTGGCCTGCTTCACGGTGCTGGACAGGCCCTTGGCCTCCAGACGCGAATAGATGAAGGGCTTGAACAGCTCCAAGGCCATCTTCTTGGGCAGACCACACTGGTGCAGCTTCAGTTCCGGGCCGGTCACGATGACCGAACGGCCCGAGAAGTCGACACGTTTCCCCAGAAGGTTCTGACGGAAGCGACCCTGCTTACCTTTCAGCATATCCGACAGCGATTTCAGCGGGCGACGGTTGTTGCCCGTGATCACGCGGCCACGACGGCCATTGTCGAACAGCGCATCGACCGATTCCTGCAGCATCCGCTTTTCGTTGCGCACGATGATATCAGGCGCGCGCAGCTCGATCAGGCGCTTCAGGCGGTTGTTGCGGTTGATGACGCGGCGATAAAGGTCATTCAGGTCCGACGTCGCAAAGCGGCCGCCATCCAGCGGCACCAGCGGGCGCAGTTCCGGCGGAATGACCGGGATCACGGTCAGCACCATCCATTCAGGACGGTTGCCGGATTCCAGGAAGCTTTCCACGATCTTCAGGCGCTTGATGATCTTCTTCGGCTTCAGTTCGCCCGTCGCCTCTTTCAGATCTTCGCGCAGCTGTTCTGCCGTCGCTTCCAGATCGATATTGGCCAGCATGACGCGGATCGCCTCGGCGCCGATATCGGCCTGGAAGGCGTCAGCGCCATAGTTGTCCTGCGCGTCCAGATATTCCTCTTCGCTCAGCAACTGGCCATAGGTCAGGTCGGTCAGACCCGGCTCAATCACGACGTAGTTTTCGAAATAGAGGATCCGCTCCAGATCGCGCAGCGTCATATCCAGCATCAGGCCGATGCGCGAGGGCAGCGACTTCAGGAACCAGATATGGGCGACAGGCGCGGCCAGTTCGATATGGCCCATCCGCTCGCGGCGAACCTTTTGCAGCGTGACTTCCACACCGCATTTTTCGCAGACGAGGCCGCGATATTTCATCCGCTTGTACTTGCCGCACAGACATTCGTAATCCTTGATCGGACCAAAGATGCGCGCGCAGAACAACCCGTCACGCTCGGGCTTGAACGTGCGGTAGTTGATGGTTTCGGGTTTCTTCACCTCGCCAAAGGACCAGGCCAGAATTTCTTCCGGCGAGGCCAGCGAGATCTTGATTTCGTCGAACTGCCGCGGCGGAGCCAGCGGGTTCAGGGGATTGGTGGCGATTTCCTGGTTCATTCTCAATTCCTAATGAAGGGTACGGGGATGAATGGGGTAAGGGCCGCGGCCCTTACTCCTCTTCCTCCGCATCCAGGAGTTCCATGTTGAGGCCCAGACCCCGGACCTCTTTGACCAGCACGTTGAAGGATTCCGGCACACCGGCTTCGAAGTTGTCCTCGCCCTTGACGATGGATTCATAGACCTTCGTCCGGCCGGCCACGTCATCCGATTTCACCGTCAGCATTTCCTGCAGGGTGTAAGCGGCGCCGTAAGCTTCCAAGGCCCAGACCTCCATCTCACCCAGACGCTGACCACCGAACTGCGCCTTACCGCCCAGCGGCTGCTGGGTGACAAGCGAATACGGCCCGGTCGAGCGTGCGTGCATCTTGTCATCGACAAGGTGATGCAGCTTCAGGACATATTTCGCGCCGACCGTAACGGGACGCGCAAACTGCTCGCCCGTGCGACCGTCGAAGACAATCGACTGACCCGATGTGTCAAAGCCCGCGCGCTTCAGCGCGTCATTGATATCGGCCTCTTTGGCACCGTCGAAGACCGGCGTGGCGATCGGAACGCCGGTGCGCACGGTATTGGCGTGCTCGACCAGGGTTTCGTCATCCATCTCGGCAAAGTTCTCGGCATAAAGCTCATCGCCATAGCCGTTCTTCATTGCCTCGCGGACCGGGGTCATATCGCCGCTGCGGCGATAATCTTCCAGCGCCTCGTCGATCTTGACGCCAAGACCGCGCGATGCCCAGCCCATATGCGCTTCCAGAATCTGACCGACGTTCATGCGCGACGGCACGCCCAGCGGGTTCAGAACCAGATCGACGGGGGTGCCATCGGCCAGGAAGGGCATGTCTTCCATCGGCACGACCTTCGACACGACACCCTTGTTGCCGTGACGACCGGCCATCTTGTCACCGGCCTGCAGCTTGCGCTTCACGGCGACAAAGACCTTGACCATCTTCATCACGCCCGGAGGCAGGTCGTCGCCCTGACGGACTTTCTCGACCTTGTCTTCGAAGCGGGCTTCCAGGGCCTTCTTCTGGTTGTCGTATTGCTGATGCAGCGCCTCGACTTCCTTGGCGATCTCTTCTTCGCTGACGGCAAGCTGCCACCACTGACCACGGCTCAGCGTGCCCAGCAGATCTTCGGTCACTTCCGAATTGGACTTGACGCCCTTCGGACCCTTCACGGCGGTCTTGCCCAGGATCAGCGTTTTCAGACGCGCATAGATGTTGCGGTCCAGGATCGCCTGTTCGTCGTCGCGGTCACGTGCCAGACGCTCGACTTCCTCACGCTCGATCTGCAGCGCGCGTTCGTCCTTGTCCACACCGTGACGGTTGAAGACACGGACTTCCACGATGGTGCCGTAAGCACCCGGCGGCAGACGCAGCGAGGTATCGCGGACATCCGAGGCCTTTTCACCAAAGATGGCGCGCAGCAGCTTTTCTTCCGGCGTCATCGGGCTTTCGCCCTTGGGGGTGATCTTGCCCACCAGAATATCGCCCGGTCCGACCTCGGCGCCGATATAGACGATGCCGGCCTCATCAAGGTTGCGCAGCGCCTCTTCACCGACATTCGGGATGTCGCGGGTGATTTCTTCCGGACCCAGCTTGGTATCGCGGGCCGCCACTTCGTATTCGTCGATATGGATCGAGGTGAACACGTCGTCGCGGTGGATCCGCTCGGAGATCAGGATCGAGTCTTCGTAGTTGTAGCCGTTCCAGGGCATGAAGGCGACGACCACGTTCCGACCGATGGCCAGTTCGCCCTGATCGGTCGAGGGACCGTCGGCCACAACCTGACCCTTGACGACCTTCTCACCCACCTTCACCAGCGGACGCTGGTTGATGGTCGAGGACTGGTTCGAACGCTTGAACTTGCGCAGACGATAGATGTCCACGCCCGCGTCGCCCGCACCCAGATCTTCGGTGGCCCGGATAACGATGCGCTGGGCGTCCACCTGGTCGATGATCCCGCCACGACGCGCCATGATGGCGGCGCCGGAATCGCGGGCCACGATGGCCTCCATCCCGGTGCCGACAAAGGGCGCCTCGGCACGCAGCAACGGCACCGCCTGACGCTGCATGTTCGACCCCATCAGAGCGCGGTTGGCGTCGTCATTTTCCAGGAAGGGGATCAGCGCGGCAGCGACCGAGACCAGCTGCTTCGGCGACACGTCGATCAGATCGACGGCATCGACCGGGTTCAGCATGAAATCGCCCGCCTGACGGGTGCTGACCAGTTCCTGAACGAATTTGCCGTCGTTATCCAGCTCGGCATTGGCCTGCGCCACGGTGTGACGCATCTCCTCGGTCGCGGACATATAGACCACGTCGTCGGTCACCTTGCCCTCGATCACCTTGCGATAAGGCGTCTCGATAAAGCCGTATTTGTTCACACGGGCAAAGGTGGCGAGGCTGTTGATCAGACCGATGTTCTGACCTTCCGGCGTTTCGATCGGGCACATCCGACCGTAATGGGTCGGGTGAACGTCGCGCACCTCGAAGCCGGCACGTTCGCGGGTCAGACCGCCCGGCCCAAGCGCCGAGAGACGACGCTTATGCGTCACCTCGGACAGCGGGTTGGTCTGGTCCATGAACTGCGACAGCTGCGACGAGCCGAAGAATTCACGCACCGCCGCCGCGGCCGGTTTGGCGTTGATCAGATCCTGCGGCATGACGGTGTCGATCTCGACACCCGACATGCGCTCGCGGATGGCGCGCTCCATGCGCAGCAGGCCGACGCGATACTGGTTTTCCATCAATTCGCCGACCGAACGGACGCGACGGTTGCCCAGATGGTCGATATCGTCGATCTCGCCCTTGCCGTCGCGCAATTCGACCAGGCCACGGATACAGGCCACGATATCCTCGGGGCGCAGCGTGCGCTGCGTATCGGGCGCATCCAGATCCAGGCGCATGTTCATCTTGACCCGGCCCACGGCGGACAGGTCATAACGCTCGGCATCAAAGAACAGGCTGTTGAACAGGGTCGAGGCGGCCTCGACCGTCGGCGGCTCACCCGGACGCATGACGCGATAGATATCGGTCAGCGCCTGTTCGCGGTTCATGTTCTTGTCCGCAGCCATGGTGTTGCGGATGTAGGGGCCGACATTCACGTGGTCGATGTCCAGCACCGGGATATCGGTGATGTCATTGTCCAGCAGAACCTTCAGCAGGCCGCCGTTCAGCTCGCCATCCTTGTCATATTCCGCCGTGATCTCATCGCCGGCCTCTGCATAGATCAGGCCGGTTTCCTCGTTGATGATATCCTTGGCGACAAAGCGGCCGATGATCCGCTCGAACGGAACCAGCAGGTTCACCTGCTCGCCCGATTCCAGCAGACGCTTGACCAGACGCGGGGTGACCTTGTCGCCAGCCTTGGTGATGACCTCGCCAGTGTCGGCATTGATCAGGTCATAGGCCGGACGGGTGCCACGGACGCGCTCGGGGAAGAACTTGGTGACCCAGCCCTGCTCACGTCCCGAGCGGCGCAGCGAATAATCCACTGTGTCGTAGAACGCATCCATGATGCCTTCCTGATCCATGCCCAGGGCATAGAGCAGCGTCGTCACCGGCAATTTCCGGCGGCGGTCGATGCGCGCGAAGACCAGATCCTTGGCGTCGAATTCGAAATCCAGCCACGAGCCGCGATAGGGAATGATCCGGCAGGCGAACAGCAGCTTGCCCGAGCTGTGCGTCTTGCCGCGGTCATGGTCAAAGAACACGCCCGGCGAACGGTGCATCTGAGACACGACAACGCGCTCGGTCCCGTTCACGACGAACGTGCCGTTCTGGGTCATCAGGGGCATGTCGCCCATGAAGACGTCCTGCTCCTTGATATCCTTGACCGATTTCGCGCCGGTGTTTTCATCGACATCGAACACGATCAGACGCAGCGTGACCTTCAGCGGGGCGGCATAGGTCATGTCGCGCTGCTGGCATTCGTCAACGTCATATTTCGGATGCTCCAGTTCGTATTTCACGAACTCAAGCGTTGCGGTCTCGTTGAAATCCTTGATCGGGAAAACAGACTGGAAAACGCCCTGGATCCCTTCGCCGTCGTGATGCCCGGCACCTTCGCCGGAATTCAGGAACAGGTCGTAAGAGGATTTCTGAACCTCAATAAGGTTCGGCATTTCCAATACTTCGCGGATGTTGCCATAGTAGCGCCGGATACGCTTCTGGCCGACATAAGCTTGCGCCATGGGGTCTAGTCACCTTTCGTCTTCGCGCACATTCCGGGTCGGGGCCCCCGGAACGCAGGCTACGAATGCAGGGGTGAGGTTCCATACTTGCCGCCCGTCCCACCGTGCAGCTCCCGAACCTCGAACATGCCCTGAAGGAAAGTCTGATCGCAGACCGCCCTTCAAGACAGGTTCGGCAGGGACCGGGAAATACCCGGACCCTGCCTAAAATCAATCAACCATGCGGTCGATTACTTCAGCTCGACCTTGGCGCCAGCCTCTTCGAGCTTCTTCTTCATTTCCTCGGCTTCAGCTTTGGAAACGCCTTCTTTCACCTTGCCGCCAGCTTCGACCAGGTCCTTGGCTTCTTTCAGGCCCAGACCGGTGATGCCGCGAACTTCCTTGATCACGTTGATCTTGTTCGCGCCGGCTTCGGTCAGAACGACGTCGAATTCGGTCTTTTCTTCAGCGGCGGCTTCGCCACCAGCAGCAGGACCAGCCATCATGACGGCGCCGCCAGCGGCCGGCTCGATGCCGTATTCGTCTTTCAGGATGGTTTTCAGTTCCTGGGCTTCCAGCAGGGTCAGGCCCACGATTTCTTCGGCGAGTTTTTTCAGATCAGCCATTTTTCCGTTCTCTCAGTTAGTGTTCCAACGTCGGGTTTTCAACCACTCGTCAGGAAAGGGTTGCGTTACGCAGCCTCGCGCTCTTCCAGAGTGCTGAGGATGCCCGCGATGTTCGAAGCAGGCGCGCCAATGGCACCAGCGATGTTCGAAGCAGGCGCGCCCAGGCAGCCAGCGATCGAAGCGATAAGCTCTTCACGCGACGGCATCGAGGCGACGGCTTTCACACCGGCCGGATCCAGAGCCGTGTCACCCATTGCACCGCCCAGAATAACGAACTTGGCGTTATCCTTGGCGTATTTGTCGGCGATCCGGGCCGCAGCGGTCGGATCTTCCGAATAGGAAATCACGGTCATGCCCGTCAGATAATCGGCGATGCTTGCGCAGGCCTTACCTTCCAGGGCGATCTTGGCGAGCTTGTTCTTGGCAACGCGAACCGAACCGCCGGCTTCGCGCATGCGCGAGCGGAGGTCCTGCATATGTGCAACCGTCATCCCTTCGTAGTGGGCAACCACCACGACGCCAGAGCTTTCAAAGATCTGGCCGAGTTCCTCGACCACCTGTTCTTTTTGTGCTCTATCCACGGTTTCACTCCAAGTTGGGGGTTTCCCCCCGGCTCTCACTTTTCCCGGCATAAAAAACCGGGCCGAGTCCGCAAGGGACAAGACCGCCCAAAGGCCATGCCTTCGGAAAAATGCTTGTTCCCATCTCAGGCAGGAAATTAAGCTGGTAAACCAGCACCCACCGTCTCGGACGAATCGACACACGCGCAGATTCGCATCCGCGCGCGCAGCGAGGCGTTTCTTTAAACATGTTTGGGCGGGATGTGAAGCGTTAATTTCGCGCAGAGGCCAATCGGCCGCGACATGCAGGAATTGCCCGCCGAGTATAACCCGACAACCCGATCCAAACAAACGAAAACAGGCGGGCCGCGACGGCCCGCCTGTTCCGAATTTCAAAATCGCCCTGTTCGGGCCGCGATCTTAGTTGGCGGCGGCCGAAACCACGTCAACCGACACGCCCGGACCCATGGTCGAGCTGATCGAGACCTTTTTCATATAGGTCCCTTTCGCGCCGCTGGGCTTCGCCTTGTTCACGGCATCGACGAAGGCGCGCAGGTTCTGGGCCAGCTTGTCGGCGTCAAAGGACACCTTGCCGATCCCGGCATGCACGACACCGGCCTTTTCGGCCTTGAACTGGACTTCGCCGCCCTTGGCTGCCTTGACGGCATTGGCGACATCCACGGTCACCGTGCCGACCTTGGGGTTCGGCATCAGGTTACGCGGACCCAGCACCTTGCCCAGACGACCGACCAGCGGCATCATGTCGGGGGTGGCGATGACGCGATCGAAGTCGATCTTGCCGCCCTGGATGGATTCCACCAGATCCTCGGCGCCGACGACTTCTGCACCGGCTTCCTTGGCTTCGTCAGCCTTGGGGCCACGGGCGAACACGGCGACGCGGACGTCCTTACCCGTACCGGCAGGCAGGGTCACGACGCCACGAACCATCTGGTCCGCGTGACGCGGGTCAACGCCCAGGTTCAGGGCGATTTCGACGGTCTCGTCGAATTTCGCCGAGGCGGTGTCCTTGACCAGCTTGACCGCATCTTCCACGGTCAGGTTGGACTTGCCCTCAAAGGCGGCGCGGGCCGCGGCTTTTTTCTTTGCAATCTTTGCCATGGCTTAGCCTTTCACCTCGATACCGATCGAGCGGGCCGAACCCAGGATGATCTTCATGGCCTGATCGACGTCATTGGCCGACAGGTCTTTCATCTTGGCTTCAGCGATCTCGCGCACCTGCTTGACGGTGACGTAACCTGCGGTCGCGCGACCCGGCTTTTCCGAACCCTTCGAACGGTTCCGCTTGCCGACCGGCTTCAGGCCAGCCGCCTTTTTCAGCAGGAACGAGGCCGGGGGCGTCTTCGTTTCAAAGGTGAACGACTTATCGGCGTAATAGGTGATCACGACCGGAACGGGGGCACCCTGTTCCATTTCCTGCGTCTTGGCGTTGAACGCCTTGCAGAATTCCATGATGTTGATGCCGCGCTGACCCAGTGCGGGACCAACGGGCGGGGACGGGTTCGCCTGACCCGCCTTGATTTGCAGCTTCAGCTGCCCGACGACTTTCTTGGCCATCTGGCCTTCTCCTTATCATCACGCCCCCATGGGGCAGACTTAGCGGTCCGACGCCGGCTTGACCAGACGACGTCTCCCGCGACCAATCACGCGGTCTTGGAGACCTGCGTGAATTCCAGTTCGACCGGCGTGGGCCGACCAAAGATCGAGACGGTGACCTTGATGCGGGCCGCGACTTCGTCGACCTCTTCCACCATGCCCGAGAAGCCCTCAAACGGCCCATCGGTCACGTTCACCTTCTCACCCACATCAAAGCGGATCAGGTTGCGCGGCGCAGCGGCCTCGCCCTCGCCCGTGCGGTTCAGCATCGCGTTGACTTCATCGTCGCGCATCGGCATCGGCTTGCCCTGCGCGCCCAGAAAACCCGTCACGCGGTTGATCGAATTGACCAGGTGATAGGTGCGGTCCGACATGTCCATATGGACCAGCACATAGCCCGGCATGAAGCGACGTTCCGAGGTCACCTTCTTGCCGCGCCGAATCTCGATCACCTCTTCGGTCGGGACCAGCACTTCGTCGATCTGCTCTTCCAGACCTTTTTCAGCCACTGCCTGACGAATCGCCTCGGCGACCTTCTTTTCGAAGTTCGACAGGACGCTGACCGAATACCAACGCTTTGCCATGTTCCGACAGACCCCTGTTCATCATACGGGAGAGAATCGCCCAGATGGCGGTTAACCCCTTGGATTCAAAATCGCCCGGCGAAATTGAAAGCGGCGCGCATGCGGATCCGATGCACGCCGTTTGCCGGACAGTCGAGCGCAAATAACGCCCGAAGCCTTGAAATGCAAGCCCTTGTTCAGCCCGAGATCAGGCGCAGTCCCTCGGTCATGCCAAAGCGGATCGCCAGATCCACCAGGAAAAAGAACACGCTGCACAGCGCCGCCATAATAAAGACCATGATCGTCGTCGTAATGACCTCTTTGCGCGTCGGCCAGGTGATCTTGGCGGCTTCGGCGCGGACCTGATTGATAAACTGAACGGGATTAGCCACGTGCGGCTCCTTCGGATTTGCAGGGCTCAGATAGCGCCTGTCGCCCGCCGTTTCAACCCGTCCAGATGTATTAAGCCGGGGCGGCCCCGGAAAGCCCCGCGTCGCAGCGCCTAATAAAAGGCCAGTGGCGACGGGATCGCAGGTTCTGCCGACACATGCCGCGCGACCGTCGGATTATAGCGAATGAAGTCCGACCAGATGCGCCTGCTCAGATCGCCCATGAAGACGGCAGCCTCGTGTTTCAGCTTATTGACCTCGTCAAGCGGAGAGGCCGGGATGCCTGCGTGCAGAATGTCCATCAGCGCATCAGACATGGACGGCACCGCCAGATCACGTCGTCCGATTGCCGCCATGAAGGCTCTTGCCTTGACGACCGGGTTCACACTTATCGTCGGCACGCCATACATTGCCGCGACAATCGTGGTATGCAGCTTCATGCTGAGAACAAGCGAGCATTCCCCAAGGGCGCGGCTGATGCCGTCAAGATCCTCGGTATAAACCACTTCCTTCCCGGGAAACTCCAGAAGTTTTGCGTTCTCGAAATCCTTGGCGCCATGCGGTCCGACACCGCCAATGACATGCCGCACCCGCCAGCCCTTATCGGCCAGATAGGCCGACGCCTTCTCAAGAATCCGGTATTCCTTCGAATGCTTGATATGGCGCGTGACCAGCCCGACGATGGGTTTGCCCTCGGGCGGCTTCGCCTTTGGAAGCGGCAAGGCCAGCACCAGATCAGGATGATCGCTGACCGGAACATGTGGCCTGATATGCTCTCTGAGCCAATCCGCAGATCCCCTGTCGCGATTGGAAATGAAATGAATGCTCTCATGCCGCAGGAAATCGGACCAGCGCTGAACGACGCTGTCCGATATGTCCGGCCTGTTCCGTTCGACGCCGATCCCCGCCACATAGACGGGACGGCGAAGATAGGCGGGATTGATGAAATCCCGGTCAATCGCCTCGCGATACGGGCACAGCAAATCACCGCCGCCCATGACAATCGCGTCCATCATGTCGACATATTCGTTCCTGAGGGCCGACAGGTAAGGCTGCCGCGGCAACCCCGCCATGAAGAACAGCCTTGCCCAGGGAGAGAACCAATATTCGTAATTCTTTATGTAAAGCTCGTCGCCATAGTTCCCTCTGCCCAATGACCCCGTGATTCCAATTCGCGGAATCACAGCTTCATCGTCATGTCTTGAATATGCGGACCCAGCCATGGATCACCTCGTGAATTGCGGCGCGGGATCGTTGCCTCGGTCCCGCTATTTCGGTGCAGATCGCGCGATCTGAGCTTGGGATGGCCACAAGTTCAAGCGCGGCGAAGTTGGTCGGGACGCCTTCGGGCGACTTATCGGTGTCATATGCGGGGGAAAACTGGCGGCTTCGGCTGCTGTCGCATTGCACCGGAACAATCATATCGCTGGACAGATGTTCCTCAGATCGGACAGACGCAGAGAAGCAAACGACCTGGCAGGGGCAGAGGGACTCGAACCCACGACCCTCGGTTTTGGAGACCGATGCTCTACCAACTGAGCTATACCCCTAGGCCGTGAGGCGAGTGCTTACGGCAGCTTCCGCGCGGGTTCAAGCCGAAATTAAGGTTGCTCCACGATATCCGTATCCGCGTCCTCATCCGCCAGAAGGAAACCGCCCGATTGCCGCGCCCAGAGCCGTGCATAAAGCCCGCCCTGTGCCAGCAATTCGGCATGGCTGCCCTGTTCGATGATGCGACCCTGATCCATCACGATCAGCCGGTCCATTGCCGCAATCGTGGACAGGCGGTGGGCGATGGCGATGACCGTCTTGCCCCGCATCAGCACCTCCAGCCGGGACTGGATCGCGGCTTCGACCTCGCTGTCCAGGGCGCTGGTCGCCTCGTCCAGCACCAGGATCGGGGCATCCTTCAACGCCACCCGCGCGATCGCGATGCGCTGACGCTGCCCGCCCGACAGCTTGACCCCGCGTTCGCCGACATGCGCATCCAGCCCCCGGCGGCCATAGCTGTCCGACAGCTCGGGCACAAAGCCATCCGCCTCGGCCATGCGCAGGGCGCGGGCAACGTCATCCTCATCGGCGTCGGGGCGGCCATAGGTGATATTCTCGCGCACCGAGCGATGCAGAAGAGAGCTGTCTTGCGTCACCACGCCGATTGCCGCGCGCAGACTGTCCTGCGTGACCTGCGAGACGTCCTGCCCGTCAATGGTGATGCGTCCCTGCTCGATATCGTGAAAGCGCAGCAGCAGGTTGATCAGCGTCGATTTGCCTGCCCCTGACCGCCCGACCAGACCGACCTTTTCCCCGGGCGCGATATGCAGCGTCAGATCGTCCAGCACCGCCATGGGCCGCGCGCCTTCGACCCCGCGATAGCGGAAGGTGACATGGTCGAAATCCACCGCGCCCGGCCCCCGCTGCAAGGGTTTTGCACCGGGCACGTCCAGAACCTCGCGCGGCAATGCAAGACTGGAAATCCCATCCCGCACGGTGCCGATATTTTCAAAGAGCCCGGCGAATTCCCACATGATCCAATGCGCCATATTGTTCAGCCGCAGGGCCAGCGGCACCGCAACCGCCAGCGCCCCGACCTCAACCCGCCCCTGCGTCCAAAGCCACAGACCGACCCCCGCGACCGAGGCCACCAGCCACACATTCAGCAGGTTCAGGATCACATCCTGCAGGCTGGACAGGCGCATCTGGCGGTAAACGGTCTGCAGAAAACCATCCATGCCGCTGCGCATCCAGGCCTCTTCCCGCGCGGAATGGGAAAACAGCTTTACCGTGGCGATATTGGTATAGCTGTCCACGACCTGCCCGGTCATGGCCGAGCGCGCGTCGGCCTGCGCCTCGGCCACGCGGCCAAGGCGCGGCACGATCTGCCACAGCATCACGCCATAACCCAGTGCCCATAAGGCAAAGGGCAGCGCAAGCCGCCAGTCCTGACTGGCCGCCAGCGCCAGCGCGCCGATGAAATAGATCAGCACATAGGTCCCGACATCCAGAACCTTCATCGCGACCTCGCGCACGGCAAGGGCCGTCTGCATCAGTCGCTGGGCGATGCGCCCCGCAAATTCGTCCTGAAAATAGCCGACCGATTGGCGCAACAGGTAACGATGCGCCTGCCAGCGGATCCGCTGCGGAAGGTTCCCCATCAGGCTTTGATGCAGCACCATCGAAGACAGCAGGTTCAGCAATGGCAACAGAACCACCAGCACCAGCATCATGAAGGTCAGCCGCGTGCCATGCATCTGCCAGAAGCTCTGGCGTGGCGTATCGGCCAGCTGGTCGATCAACTCGCCCAGCCAGCCGAACAGCGCCACCTCGATCACCGCGATCAGCCCCGAACCAAGCGCCATCAGCAGCAGCCAGGGCATGGCGCCCCGGCTGAAATGCAGCAGGAATCCGATCAGATTGCGCGGCGGCGTGCCGGGCGCATCCGATGGATAGGGATCAATCCGGCGCTCGAACCAGGAAAACATGCAGGCGCTTCAATCTGACAGAAAAATATCAAGGATATCTGCTGACCTATGATCGGTGGCAAGTCAAGCCGACCCTCTTTTCCCGGCCCCGACTTGATCTTTGCTGGTTCGCGGAACGGCCTCTGCCACGCCACGTTGACGCAGCGCAAACTGCCCCAGAGGCAGTCACCCAAAAAGCGGAGATGAGAATGACCATCAAGAACCTCAACGACCTCTATCTGGACCAGCTTCGCGATCTTTATTCGGCGTGCAAGCAATCCATGGCCATCGTGACCGAGATGGGCCGCGCCGCGAAGTCGAAAGAACTGTCCGAGGCGCTGATCGCCGGCAGCCAGGGCATCTCGGAAGGGATGGATGTGCTGGCCTCGCTGTGCAACGAGCATGGCGTGGACCCGACCGGAGAGCATTGCCGCGGCATGGAAGGTCTTGTCGTCGAGGCGCGCAAGCACGCACTTGAGGCCGATTTTGCCGATGAGGACGCGCAGGATGCCGCGATCATCACCCAATACCAGCGCATGGCCCATTACGCCATCGCGGGCTATGGCTGCGCGCGCACCTTCGCGAACCGCCTGGGCCATGAGGGTGATGGCGCCCGGCTGCAGGAATGTCTGGACCAGACCTGGGACGGCGATCGCCACATGACGGAAATCGCGGAAGGCGAGGTCAACAAGGCAGCCATGGACGGCGTCTGAGCACCTTGCCCGCAATCGAAAAGGCCCCGGCAGCGACCGGGGCCTTTTTTACGATGCCGGATGATCTACCGATCAGTCCGTATGCCGTGCAATCGCGGCCAGATGTTTCTCGGCCTCCGGGTCGATCTCGAAGCTGCCATCGACCTCTCCGGCGGTGGGGTCGTCATAGACATCCAGATCGACCTTGCCCTCGGACTTGGCCACGATGGTCGTCACCACCGCATCGCCGGTGATGTTCACCGCCGTGCGGATCATGTCCATCAGGCGGTCCACACCCAGGATCAGCGCGATCCCTTCGACCGGCAGCCCGACCTGCGTCAGCACCATGGTCAGCATGACAAGGCCGACACCCGGCACGCCCGCCGTCCCGATCGAGGCCAGCACCGCCATTGCGATCACCGTGATATAGCCCGACAGCCCCAGATCGATGCCATAGACATTGGCCAGGAACACCGTCGCCACGCCCTGCATGATCGCGGTGCCGTCCATATTGATCGTGGCACCAAAGGGAACCGAGAAGGAGGCGACAGAATTATCGACGCCCATACGCTCGGTCACGCAGCGATAGGTGACAGGAATCGTCGCGTTCGAGCTTGCGGTGGAAAAGGCAAAGATCTGCGCCGGGCGGATCTTGCGGATGAAGGTGACCGGGCTCAGCCCCGACATGACCTTCAACAGCAGCATCAGCGTCACGAACAGGTGCAGCAGCAGCGCGCCCGTCAGGACGGCGACATAGCTGGCGACCGGCAGGAACAGCTCGATCCCCTGCTGCGCAAAGACGCGTGCGATCAGGCAGAAAACGCCAATCGGCGCAAAGGCCATGACGATCTCGACCACTTTCATCATCAGATCGTTCATATATTCGCAGGCGGCCACGAAGGGGGCCGAGGCCTCGCCCAGCATCAGCCCGGCAATGCCCACCACGATCACATAGAAGATGATCTGCAGCATTTCCCCATTGGCCAGCGCCGCGACGGGATTTGTCGGCACGATATTGGCAAAGACCATCCAGACGCTGGGCGCCTCGGCCGCCTTCACGTTCGAGACATCCACGCCCTCCATGTTGAAGCCGACACCCGGCCCCACCACCAGCGCCAGCGTGATGGCGACGGCAATCGCAATGGCCGTGGTCATCAGATACAGGCCAAATGCCTTGCCGCCGACGCGGCCCAGCAATTTGACGTCACTGATCCCGAACACGCCGGTCAGCAGCGAAAAGACGACCAGCGGAACGACCAGCATTTTCAGCCCGTTCACGAAGGCCGTACCGATCATGTGGAAAAGGCCATTGATCAGGTAGTCGTTGATGAAACCAAGATTGACCTGATTGGCGAAGACGCCAAAGATCAGCCCCGTCACCATCCCGATCATGATCTTTGTCGTCAGGCTCATCTTGCCGCTTGACTTCGCGGCTTTGTCGGATGTGTCGGCCATATAAAAATCCCTTGATGGTTATCGTTGCTACAATGACGCTTCTTCGGCGCCGCTTTCCCGAAAGATAGCATGAATGTAGACCAATAGGCGAACAGTTAGCAAAGCTCTCTCGCGTTTGGGGATTTTCCCGGCTTGAACCGGCGCCCTGCGGGATGCGCGACAGCAGCCAAAAAAGCGGCGGCGGGGCCGACCGGAACCCACCGCCGCCGATATTCCAGCCGTCACAGATGCCGTGTTTCGGGGGCCGGCTGCCACCAGTCATCACGGGCGCCGTCGGCCCAGTGGATCGGGGCGACGATCAGTTCATCCTGTCCCGCATCGTCAAGGGCCGCGACGCAGACCTGCAGGAAACGGCCGCCCATTTCCGGAATATCGCCATCGGTCCAGAGCCGGGTTCCGCAGCGGCCGCAGAACCAGTGATGCATCTGCAGCCCGTCATCCTGCGCTCTGGGCGTTTCGACAAGCGCGTCACGCCCGGCCAGCAGGCGAAACCCGGCCGGATCGGGCAGACGCATCTCCCAATAGCGCATTTTCCGGCAAAAGCGGCAGTTGCAGCGCATCGTGCCATCGGCCAGATCGCCATCGGCCTCGAACCGGACCGCGCCGCAGAAACAGCTTGCGTGATAGGTTTTCATGGCCATCACCCGCCATGAAAGACGGCTTCGATATTATTGCCATCGGGGTCCAGCACGAAGGCACCGTAATAGCCGGGGTGATATTCGGGGCGCAGACCGGGCGCGCCGTTATCCCTGCCCCCGGCCTTCAGGGCCGCAGCATGAAAGGCATCGACCGCAGCCCGGTCCCGGGCGGCGAAGGCGACATGGACGCTGGTGGCCACCTGCTTTCCGGTTCCGATCCAGAAGAAGGGCTTGTTGTCGCGGCCAAAGCCCAGATGCGCGCCATGGCCGCCGGTCATCTCTTCGGTGACCTCCATCAGCAGGGTGATGCCCAGTGGCTGCAACGCAGGCGAATAGAACGCGCGCGAGGCGGCAAGGTCAGACACGGCAAATCCGATATGGTCGATCATGGTAATGCTCCTTTCGAGGGGGCATTATCCGATCACCCTGCTGACCATTCCCGTCAGCAGCCTATTTGAACCGTCCGCCGCGCTGCAAAACCTCGATTTGATAGCCATCCGGATCAGCGATAAAGAAAAACCGCGCGATCACCTCGCCTCCCGGGGCAAAGTCAACCAGCTTGCGCGGGGCAAGGCCCGCAGCCTCCAGCCGGGCATGGGTCGCATCGACATCCTCCACGGAAAAGGCGATGTGACCATAGCCATCCCCCAGATCATAGGGGGTGCTGCGGCCCTTGTTCACCGTCAGCTCCAGCTCTGTCTCGCTGTCCTGATTTGACAGATAGATCAGGGTGAAATCGTCGAAATCCAGCCGGTCCGCGACGCTGAGGCCAAAGGCCTGTTCGTAGAAAGCGATCGAGCGGGCTTCGTCCAGCACGCGGATCATGGAATGGATATATTTTGCCATGACGCGACCTCCTGTGTCCGTGGTGTCGCGTCCTCCTTTATCACAGGGCCGCGCCGACGCGCCATGCCGTCGCGGCCACCGGGTCAGCGCCCCTCAGCCCTCGATCTGGTCATATTCCAACATCATGTAACGCGCCGGGCGGTTCTTCTTTTCATTGCCCTCATCGCTCATCAGCAGCAGGCGCGGCTCACCCTGAATGGTGATCGAATCGATGGATTCGACATTGTTCAGGTTGATGATATCGGGCAGCGCGACGGGTTCGGGCGCATCCTCGGCATCGCCGGACCATGACCAAAGCTGGGAATAACGATTGCCCTCATAGCCCTCGATCTCATTCACGATCAGGAAGCTGCGCAGGATCGGGTCATAGCTTAGCGCACGAATGCCGCCGCCGCGCAGATCCAGCAGGATCGGCTTGGCAAAGCGCGGCGCGCCGTCATGTTCAAACACCTCGTCCGGGTTGACCATGATCAGCACGACAGAACGGCCCGCAGCCATCGGCTCGCGCAGGCCCAACAGCAGGTGCCCGGCCTCTTTATAATAGGACAGGCCCTCGATATTCAGCGTCTCGAAATCCGGCTCTTCCCCGCTTTGGGCAAGGATATCGGCCTTCAACGCCTCATCGGTCGCGATCGCATCGCGCAAGCCAAGATAGCTGCGGATATTGCCGACCGAATTGCCGCTGATCTGGAAACGCAGCAACTGTTCCCGGTCAGGCCTGCGGTCCCCGGATTTGTTCAGCGAATGCGAGGTGATGGTATAGACATTGCCGCTGTCATCGATGGACAGCCCTTCCAGATCGTTCAGCTTGCGCCCGAAAGCGCGGGTGATGCGCACATCGTCGCGGGCATTTTCGATCAGGCTGCCATCTTCGGCGATGCTCATCACGCTCATCGCGCGCGAGGCTTCATCCTCGACCACGAGCACCCGCCCATCCGCCAGTTGCTGCACGGCCGAGGGTTCATAGATGTCGGTGAATTCCGAAATGCCCAGATTATGCAGCCGCGTGACCTGCGCGCCGCTAAGGCTGGGGAACAGGCCGACCACGGATTTCACGCTGATGAAGACCAGGACCGAGGCCAGAAGCCCCCACCGGAAAATGGTATAGGACAGATCCAGCATCCGGAACTTGCGATCCGCCATCACCCCCAGCCAGTAAAGCTGATCTGTCATCCGGTGATAGATCTCTTCACGGTCGCGCAGCAATTCCTGCATCCGCTGCCAGTGCTGGTCCCGCGTCAGGGCGACGCGATGTTCATAGATCAGCACGTTCAGGTCCGGATCGTCGGGCGAGACCTCTTTGCGGCGCAGATAGCCGCGCAGATCGCGCAGCCGGGCCTTGCCGTGCCACATTGCCGCTGCCCAGTCGCGCAGACCGGTGAACAGCCCGGCCCGTTCCGGCGAGGCGGCCAGAAGCGCGAAGAAGATCGACGCGGCCGCGGTGATCAGGAAAACGCCCGCAGGCAGCAGAAAGGCCGCGGTCGAGGCAAAGATGAACGCCCCCGAGATCATCAGCGCCGAGATGATCAGCCCGTTCAGCGAGATCATGATATTCGCCTTTGTCGCCGCCAAAGCGATGATCTCCAGCTCTGCGCGAATGGCGCTGCGGAACATCGTCTCAACCGCTTTCGATGATCCGGGTGCCTTTTCCTTCGCCGGTTTCGGATCGGAGGCGGCCGCGACCCGCGCGGAATCCGCAGCGGCACCTGCCTCATCCCCGCTGACGGGATCGGCCTTTTCCTTCTTGCTGGTCTTCTTGCTCACAGTTGCCCTCCCTTTCATTCAGAGAAGACAACGACGCAGACACCGTATTCCACCTGAACAAGTGCGTTCATCAGCATATTTGCGCCGATCTCTTCGACCTTCCCGCGGGCAGCCCCCCCTTTCAACGCGAAAGCCCGCCCCTTTCGGGACGGGCCTTGATGTTGGGTAAGGTGCGTGCTTGCACGCACCCTACGCCGATGATCACTCGAGGATCTTGGCGACGACGCCGGCGCCGACCGTGCGGCCGCCTTCGCGGATCGCGAAGCGCAGGCCGTCTTCCATCGCGATCGGGGCGATCAGCTCGACCTCGAACTTCAGGTTGTCGCCCGGCATCACCATCTCGGTGCCTTCCGGCAGCTTCACCGTCCCGGTCACATCCGTCGTGCGGAAGTAGAACTGCGGACGGTAATTCGCGAAGAACGGCGTGTGGCGGCCACCCTCTTCCTTGGTCAGGATATAGGCTTCGGCCTCGAACTTCGTGTGCGGGGTCACCGAACCCGGCTTCGCCAGAACCTGACCGCGCTCCACGCCGTCACGCTCAACGCCGCGCAGCAGCGCGCCGATATTGTCGCCAGCCTCACCGCGATCCAGCAGCTTGCGGAACATTTCCACGCCGGTGCAGGTGGTTTTCTTGGTCGGGCGGATGCCCACGATTTCCAGTTCGTCGCCGACGTTCACCGCGCCACGCTCGACACGGCCGG
Source organism: Paracoccus fistulariae (assembly GCF_028553785.1). Taxonomy (NCBI): domain Bacteria; kingdom Pseudomonadati; phylum Pseudomonadota; class Alphaproteobacteria; order Rhodobacterales; family Paracoccaceae; genus Paracoccus; species Paracoccus fistulariae. The sequence continues at coordinate 3,090,594 of NZ_CP067136.1, read as the reverse complement.
TCACAACCGTACCGCGGCCCGAGATCGAGAACACGTCTTCGATCGGCATCAGGAACGGCTTGTCCACGGCGCGCTCGGGCGTCGGGACATAGCTGTCAACGGCTTCCAGCAGCGCGCGGATCGACTTTTCGCCGATTTCCTCGTCGCGGCCTTCCAGAGCGGCCAGAGCCGAGCCCTTCACGATCGGAATGTCGTCGCCGGGATAGTCATAGCTGGACAGCAGCTCGCGCACTTCCATCTCGACCAGTTCCAGAAGCTCTTCGTCATCCACCTGGTCGACCTTGTTCAGGTAGACGACCATGTAGGGAATGCCGACCTGACGGCCCAGCAGGATGTGCTCGCGCGTTTGCGGCATCGGGCCGTCGGCCGCGTTCACCACCAGGATCGCGCCGTCCATCTGCGCAGCACCCGTGATCATGTTCTTCACATAGTCGGCGTGGCCGGGGCAGTCCACGTGGGCGTAGTGACGGTCATCCGTCTCGTATTCCACATGCGCCGTCGAGATCGTGATCCCGCGCGCCTTCTCTTCCGGGGCGCCGTCAATCTGGTCATAAGCCTTGAAATCACCGAAATATTTCGTGATCGCAGCCGTCAGCGTCGTCTTGCCGTGGTCAACGTGACCAATCGTGCCGATGTTAACGTGCGGTTTCGTACGTTCAAACTTTGCCTTTGCCATCTGGGCCTCCTGATCGCGGGGCGGCGTGATGGCCCCGATGAATGTGCGCCGCGATTTATAAGCGGATTCGGGAAAAATCAAGGGTGGCAAACGCCAATTCCCTTTGCCTTTATATGTGTCAGCGCGGAACTTGTCGCGGAATCGGCAGGGAACCCGAGGGCGAAGCGAGTCGTTCAACAACGAATGCAATGGGATGACCCCTATTCCGGCATCCTGACGGAGGTAGAGATATGAGTTTGATGAAGAGCCTGGCCCGTGTTGCCGCAGGCGTGATGGTTGCCAAGGGCGTCGGGGCGCTGATGAAGAAAACCCAGCAGGGTTCGGGACGCAGCACCCAGTCTGCAGGTTCGCGTTCGGGCGGCAGCGGCGGTCTGCTGAACGACCTGCTGGGCAATAACACCAGCGGCAGTTCGGGCGGCAGCGTCTCGGACATGCTGCGGCAGGTTCTGGGCGGCAATTCCTCGGGCGCGGGTACCGGCCGCCGTTATGGCGGGCCGAATTCGGCGGGCGCCTCGGGCGGTCTGGGCGGCCTGCTGGACAGCCTGTCCGGCTCTCGCGGTCAAGGTGGAGGCGGTCTGGGCGATCTGCTGGGCGGCCTTCTGGGCGGCGCGGCCGGTGGTGCGGCGGGCGGCGCGGCCGCAGGCGGACTGGCCCGCAAGGACTCGCAGGAACGCAACGACGCCAGCTTTGGCGAGCTGTTCAATGACGCCGTCTCCAACGATGGCGAGCCGGAGGTTCTGCCGACGCCGGAACAGAATGCCGTGGCCGGGCTGATGCTGAAAGCGATGATCCAGGCCGCGAAATCCGACGGCAAGATCGACGAGGCCGAAAAGCAGCGCCTGCTGTCCCATCTGGGCGACGATCTGGACGAGGACGAGCGGAATTTCATCCGCGAACAGATGGCCACGCCGGTCGATGCCAAGGCGCTGGCGCGTGAGGTGCCGCAGGGGCTTGAGGCGCAGGTCTATCTGATGTCGCTGCTGGCCATCGATCTGGATAGCCTGGCCGAGGCGGAATATCTGAACGATCTGGCCAAGGCCCTTGGCGTCGATCAAAATACCGTCAACAAGATCCATGAAGAGGCGGGCGTTACGCCGCTGTATTCCTGACACTATTGCCCCGCCCGGCCATGATTTTCCCTGGGCGGGGCACGCGGTCGCAAGACCCAGCCATTTGATGCATACGATTGATCCGGCTTGCGCTCTCTGGCAATGTTTTCAGACTGCCGCGACCTTGGCAGCACCCGGAACGCAACCGCCATAGCCACGCCCGACAGGAGCCAGCAATGCAATTCTTGAAATACGCCGTCATCGCCACCGCGCTTGCCGCGCCCACCGCGATTTTCGCTCAGGATGCCGAAGACGCGATCGAGGGGCGTCAGGGCTATATGAGCCTGATCTCGATCGAGATGGGCAAGCTGTCGGGAATGGCCAAGGGCGAGATCGACTATGACGAGGCCGCCGCTGCCGCCGCCGCCGCCAATCTGGAGGCGCTGACGAATTACAATGTGGCGCCCCTCTTCGCGGTGCCCGGCACGTCATCCGAGGATACCAGTGAGTCCGCGACCCTGCCGGCGGCTTTCGAAAACCCCGAAGGTTTCAGCGCAAAGCTGGCGGATCTGAAAAACGCGGCTGCCGGGTCGCAGGCCGCCGTCACCGGCGGGCAGGCCAGCATCGGGCCGGTGCTGCAGCAGCTGGGCGGAACCTGCAAGGCCTGCCACGACGATTACCGCAAACCGCGCTGACATGGCCCAGGAAACCGCCAGACGGGTCAGGGTCTGGGACCCTGCCCTGCGCTTCTACCACTGGGCGCTGGCAACGCTGGTGATCGCGAATTGGCTGTTGGGCAAGTTCGGCCCGAATGTCATGACGCTGCATTTCTGGTTCGGCTATGGCATCATCACCCTGCTGGCATTCCGGCTGGTCTGGGGCTTCATCGGGCCGGAACCTGCGCGATTTTCCAGCTTTCTGCCACGGCCCAGGGCGCTGCTGGCCTATGTGAAGACCATGTTCCGGCGCACGCCCAGCCTCTGGCCCGGTCATAACCCGCTGGGCGGTCTGGCCGTCTTTGCCATGCTGGCGGCGCTGATCTGGCAGACGGGAACCGGGCTGATCGCGGATCCCGACGATTACATCAATGTCGGACCGCTGGCCGATCAGGTCAGCAGCGCCACGTCGCGCAAGGCGGTCGGCTGGCACCATCTGGGCGCGAATATCCTGCTGATCCTGGTCATCCTGCATATCGCCACCATCGCCTTTTACCGGCTGTGGAAGCACGAGGATCTGGTAAGGCCGATGCTGACCGGCTGGAAATGGGTGCGCCGCCGCTAAGCCGCGCGGCGCACTGGTCAGCCGAACTTGTTGTTACTTGGGAAGCCGTGCGGCACCGCGCGACCGGCGCTTGCGCGCTTGCCCAGCCATTCGCCAAGATCGCGTTCTGTGCGGGTCTTGCCGCCGCCCATGGGCCAGCTGAGCCCCTCGGACAGGGTCACGAAGGTGGCATCGGTCAGTGTATCAGCCGCAACCAACCCGCCGCCGCTGCCGAATTTCTGCAGGCGGACGCCCTTCCCACGCGACATTTCCGGCAAGTCGCTGGCCGGGAAGACCAGCATATAGCGGTTCGATCCGACCAGCACGATGTGATCGCCCGTCACCGGGCGGCACAGCAGCGCCTCGCCATTAAGCACCTGCTTGCCCGATTTGGTCTGCGCCAGAATATCGCCCGCGGCGACGATGAACCCGTCGCCAGCCTTCGATGCGACCAGATATTTCTCGCCCTCGCGCCAGGGGAACACGGCGATCACCTCGGCCTCATTGGGCAGATCGATCATCAGGCGCAGCGGCTCTCCCATGCCGCGACCACCGGGCAGGTTATTGGCGGGAAGGGTGTAGAACCGGCCATTCGAGGCGAAAACCATCAGCTTGTCGGTGGTTTCCGCATGCAGCGCCAGCCCCGGACCGTCGCCATCCTTGAATTTCAGTTCCGCATCCAGCGCCTGATGGCCCTTCATCGCCCGGATCCAGCCCATTTTGGACAAGATCACGGTCAGCGGCTCTCGTTCGATCATGGCGTCCATGTCGATGGGCGCGACATCCGGGGCCTCGGCGATATCGGTGCGGCGTTTACCCTCTTCCGAGGATTTTCCGAAGAGGTTGCGCACCTCTTTCAACTGATCCGATATGCGCGACCATTGCTGCGCCTCATCGGCCAGCATCGCCTGCAGCTCTTCGCGCTCGGCCAGAAGATTGTCGCGTTCCGTGCGCAGCTCGATCTCTTCCAGCTTGCGCAGGGCGCGCAGGCGCATGTTCAGGATCGCTTCGACCTGGACATCGGACAGCTTGAATTCGGCGATCATCACCGCCTTCGGATCATCCTCATAGCGGATGATCTCGATCACCCGGTCCAGGTTCAGATAGGCGATCAGATAGCCTTCAAGCACCTCAAGCCGGGCGGCGATCTTGTCCAGCCGGTAATTCGTGCGGCGCAGCAGCACCTCGCGGCGGTGGTCCAGAAAGGCGCGCAGGACCTCTTTAAGGCTGCAGACCTTGGGCACGCGGCCATCGATCAGCACGTTCATGTTCATGTTGAAACGCAGTTCCAGATCGCTGACGCGGAACAGCGCGGCCATCATCTGTTCGGGGTCGACGCTGCGGGTCTTGGGGTCCAGAACGATGCGGATATCCTCGGCCGATTCGTCGCGCACATCGGCAAGGATCGGGATCTTCTTGGTCTGGATCAGCTCGGCCAGACGCTCGATCAGCTTGGATTTCTGCACCTGATAGGGGATTTCAGTGACCACGACCTGCCATTGGCCCCGGCCCAGATCCTCGACCGACCAGCGTGCCCGGACGCGGAAAGCGCCCCGGCCCGTGCGGTAATTCTCGGCAATGGTTTCGCGGCTTTCGACGATCACCCCACCGGTCGGGAAATCCGGCCCCTGAATGATCCCGGCCAGCGTGTCGTCGCGCGCATCGGGCGTCTTGATCAGATGCAGGCAGGCGTCGATCACCTCATGCAGGTTATGGGGCGGCACATTGGTCGCCATACCCACCGCAATCCCCGAGGCACCATTCGCCAGCAGATTGGGAAAGGCCGAGGGCAGCACGACAGGCTCGGTCAGCGTGCCATCGTAATTCGGGCGAAAATCGACCGCGTCTTCGGCCAGCCCGTCCATCAGCGATTCCGAGGTGCCCGCAAGACGCGCCTCGGTATAGCGGGCGGCGGCGGGGTTATCGCCGTCGATATTGCCGAAATTGCCCTGCCCGTCCACCAGCGGATAGCGCATGGCGAAATCCTGGGCCAGACGCGCCATCGCATCATAGATCGCGGCATCGCCATGGGGGTGATAGTTGCCCATCACATCGCCGGTGATCTTGGCCGATTTGCGAAAGGCGCCGTTCGGCGACAGCCGGAGTTCGCGCATCGCGAACAGGATCCGCCGATGCACGGGCTTCAGACCATCGCGGGCATCGGGCAGCGCACGATTCATGATCGTGGACAGCGCATAGGTCAGATACCGGTCGCCGATCGCGCGGCTCAGCGGTTCGGGGACGGTATTTTCTTCGGGCTCGATCGGCGTATCATCTGACATGCGCCACTGGATAGGACGCAGCGCGGCGCCGGTCCAGACGGAAATTTCGTCCTGATGCGGGAACCGGGTGCAGGCGCGGGGAATTGGCCTTGCTCGTTAAGATAGGTTAAGGACCGCGCCAGATGGGACAGACGATGGGGATGACGGCATGATTCGACTGGGCCTTTTGGTGCTGGCATTGCTGGCCGTCATCGCGGTGACCATGATCGCGGTCGGCCCGGATGGCGACAGCACCGCCACCGTGACCCCGACCGAGGAGCCGCGTCCCACCGCGCAGGATCCCGAAACCAGAAAGCTGATCGAACAGATCAAGACCTCGATCGCCCCGAACGATGACACGCAGCCCGAAGAGGCGGCCCCGGCGGTCGTTCAGGCAGAATCGCAGACACCGCAGCGGGTCGACAGGTTCCCCGGCCCGCCGCTGCGCCCCTCACCCGAACATGAGGGCAAGGAAGGCCAGCAAGATCGCGCCGAGGATCTGCGCAGCACCGCCAGCGGCCCGATCCTTTACGTGACCGGCAGTCGCGTCAACTTTCGCGCAGGCCCGACGACCAGCGACCGCGTGATCGGCGCGCTTGGCGAAGGGGCACCGGTCGAGGCGCTTGGCCCCACCGATGGCTCCTGGATCCGCATCCGCGATGCCGAGGGTCGCGAGGGCTATATGTCGGGGCAATTCCTTTCGCCCGCGGAATGACCGGTCGGGTTCTGGTCACGGGCTGTTCCTCGGGGATCGGACTGGACGCCGCGCGCCGGTTGCAGGCCGAAGGCTGGCAGGTCGTGGCGACCTGCCGCAAGCCCGAGGATATCGCCGCCCGGCAAGCGGAAGGGATGAGTTGCCTGCATCTGGAACTGTCCGATCCCGATAGCGTGGCACGTCTGGCCGAAGAGGTTCTGGCAGAGGGTCGGCTTGACGCGCTGGTCAACAACGCCGCCTTCGCCCTGCCCGGCGCGGTCGAGGATATCCCGCGCGGCGGCCTGCAGGCGATTTTCGAGGCAAATCTTTTCGGCACCCATGACCTGACCGTGCGCCTGATCCCGCATTTTCGCGCGCATGGCGGGCGGATCGTCAATATCAGCTCTGTCCTGGGGCTTGTCGGCATCCCCTGGCGCGGCGCCTATGTCGCGACGAAATTCGCGCTGGAGGGGCTGACGGACGTGCTGCGCATCGAGATGAGGGACAGCCCGGTCAAGGTCGTGCTGATCGAACCGGGACCGATCACCAGCCGCATCCGCGTGAACTCGATCCCGCATTTCGAAAAATGGGTGAACTGGCAGGACAGCCCCCGGCAGCAGCAATATCGCGACAACCTTCAGAAACGGCTTTATCATCCCGAAGGGAAAGACCGTTTCGAACTGCCGGCCTCTGCCGTCAGCGATGTGATCCTGCAGGCACTGACGACAAGACGGCCCAAACCGCGCTATTATGTCACCACGCCGACCCGGATTTCCGGCATTGGGCGGCGCATTCTCTCGACCCGCGCTCTGGACTGGTTCGCCCGCCGCAACTAGTCTGCGCAGGAAAGGCGGTCCCGCATGCAAGACAATTCGATGTATTACCTGATCATTCTGGCGATGCTGGTGGTGTTTGCCATCCTGCTGACCGGAATCGGCGGCTTCGCAAAAGGTGGCGAATTCAACCGGCGCAATGCCAACAAGATCATGCGCTGGCGGATTATCGCACAGGCAGTCGCAATCGCGCTGATCATGACGCTGATCTGGCTGAGGGGACGCTGATGGTCGTTCTGAACAAGATCTATACCCGCACCGGCGACAAGGGCGATACCGCGCTGTCGGATGGCAGCAGGGTTGCCAAGAACGACGCCCGGGTCGAGGCCTATGGCACCGTGGACGAACTGAACGCCACGCTGGGCCTGTGCCGGTTGCATGCGGCGGATATCCTGTCGGACCGCATCGCGATGATCCAGAACGATCTGTTCGATCTGGGCGCCGATCTGGCGCGGCCGAACATGGCCCGTGACGATGAGGCCGAATATCCCGTGCTGCGGATCATCGACGATCAGGTCATCCGGCTGGAAACCGAAATCGACGAAATGAACGCCGATCTGAAACCGCTGCGCAGCTTTATCCTGCCGGGCGGGACCGTCTTGGCGGCGCATCTGCACCTGTCGCGCACCGTGGCACGCCGGGCCGAGCGCCGGGCGGTCGACCTGGCTGCGGCGGGTGATGTGAACAGCGCCGCCGTGCGCTATCTGAATCGCCTGTCGGACTGGCTTTTCGTGGCGGCCAGACAGGCAAATGGTGGGGGGACAGAGGATATCCTGTGGGTTCCGGGGGCCAGCCGTTAGCGCCAGCACCCGCGCCAGGTGGCATGATCTGCGCCGCAAACGCTACGTCTCAAGGCGTTTTTATGTTGCACATGCAGAAAACCAGCCGCTAACACTGTCCCTCGAAAGATGACGCAAACAAAAGGGAGAGAGGCCAATGAAGGTTCTCGTGCCAGTCAAGCGCGTGATCGACTATAACGTGAAGGCCCGTGTGAAGGCGGACGGATCGGGAGTTGATCTTGCGAATGTGAAGATGTCGATGAACCCGTTTGACGAGATTGCCGTCGAAGAGGCCATCCGTCTGAAAGAGGCAGGCAAGGCCGAAGAGGTCGTGGCCGTCTCGATCGGCGTCAAGCAGGCACAGGAAACGCTGCGCACGGCGCTGGCCATGGGCGCGGATCGCGCCATTCTGGTCGTCGCCGCCGATGATGTCGGCACCGATATCGAGCCGCTGGCCGTCGCCAAGATCCTGAAAGCCGTGATCGATGAGGAACAGCCCGGGCTGGTGATCGCGGGCAAGCAGGCCATCGACAATGACATGAACGCCACCGGCCAGATGCTGGCGGCGCTGCTGGGCTGGTCGCAGGCCACCTTTGCCAGCAAGGTCGAGATCGAGGGCGACAGCGCCAAGGTCACCCGCGAAGTGGATGGCGGCTTGCAGACCATCGAGGTCAAGATGCCCGCCATCGTCACCGCCGACCTGCGCCTGAACGAGCCGCGCTATGCCAGCCTTCCCAATATCATGAAGGCCAAGAAAAAGCCGCTGGAGGAAAAGACCGCCGCCGATTACGGCGTCGATGTCTCGCCGCGGCTGGAGATCGTCAACACCAAGGAACCCGAGGGCCGCAAGGCCGGGATCAAGGTCGGCTCGGTCGATGAGCTGGTGTCGAAACTGAAAGAAGCGGGGGTCGTGTGATGGCTGTTCTTCTGCTGGGTGAAGTCACGAATGGCGAACTGAACCGCGATGCGACGGCCAAGGCCGTGAATGCGGTCAAGGGTCTGGGCGATGTGACGGTGCTTTGCGCCGGTTCCAGCGCCAAGGCCGCCGCCGAGGAGGCCGCCAAGATCGAGGGCGTCGCCAAGGTTCTGGTCGCCGAGGATGCGCGTTACGGCCACCGCCTAGCCGAACCGGCCGCGGCGCTGCTGGTCTCTCTGGCTGGTGATTATGACCACATCGCCGCGCCCGCCACGACCGATGCCAAGAACATCATGCCGCGCGTCGCCGCGCTGCTGGATGTGATGGTGATCTCGGATGTGTCGGCGGTGGTCGATGCCGACACGTTCGAACGTCCGGTCTATGCCGGCAATGCGATCCAGACGGTGAAATCGAAGGATCCGAAAAAGGTCTTTACCGTGCGCACCGCCAGCTTCGACGCTGCGGGTGACGGCGGTTCGGCACCCGTCGAGGATGCGGTGCTGGCCGATGATCCGGGCCTGTCCTCCTGGGTGTCCGATCAGGTGGCCGAAAGCGACCGCCCCGAGCTGACCTCGGCCGGTCGCGTGGTGTCGGGTGGCCGTGGCGTCGGCTCGAAAGAGCAGTTCGAGATCATCGAGAAGCTGGCCGACAAGCTGGGCGCCGCCGTCGGTGCCTCACGCGCTGCGGTGGACAGCGGCTATGCCCCGAATGACTGGCAGGTGGGTCAGACCGGCAAGGTCGTGGCGCCCGAGCTTTACGTCGCCGTGGGCATCTCGGGCGCGATCCAGCACCTGGCCGGGATGAAGGACAGCAAGGTCATCGTCGCGATCAACAAGGACGAAGAGGCCCCGATCTTCCAGATCGCCGATTACGGCCTGGTCGCGGATCTCTTTGACGCCGTGCCGGAACTGACCGAGAAACTGTAAGCGGGCAGATTTTCCGACCCTTGAACGCCCCGGCATTGTCCGGGGCGTTTTTTCTTGGCGTCACCTCTGGTCGTTTTCGCATTGAAACGCCCCCCTTTCGCACCCTATCGTCGCGGCAACCAAGATAGGATGCGGACAGATGGCTATTGAAACGGTTGGGGTGATCGGCGCAGGTCAGATGGGGAATGGCATTGCCCATGTCTTTGCACTGGCCGGCTATGAGGTCCTGATGACCGATATCAGTCAGGACGCGCTGGATAAGGCCCTGATGCTGATCGACAAGAACATGGAGCGTCAGGTCAGCCGCGAAAAGATCACCCAGGACGAGAAAAACGCCGCCATGGGCCGCATCGGCACCACGCTGCAACTGGCGGATCTGGGTCAGACAGATCTGGTCATCGAAGCCGCGACCGAGCGTGAGACGGTCAAGCAGGCGATTTTCGAAGATCTGGTCCCGCATCTGAAACCGAACACGATCCTGACCTCGAACACCTCGTCGATTTCGATCACCCGTCTGGCAAGCCGCACCGACCGCCCCGAGAAATTCATGGGGTTCCATTTCATGAACCCGGTGCCGGTGATGCAGCTGGTCGAGCTGATCCGCGGCATCGCCACCGATCAGGCCACCTATGACCTGCTGCACGAGGTTGTGGACAAGCTGGGCAAGACCGCCGCCAGCGCCGAAGATTTCCCGGCCTTCATCGTGAACCGCATCCTGATGCCGATGATCAACGAGGCGGTCTATACGCTGTATGAAGGGGTCGGCTCGGTCAAATCCATCGACCAGTCGATGAAGCTGGGGGCGAATTGGCCGATGGGCCCGCTGGAACTGGCGGATTTCATCGGGCTGGATACCTGTCTGGCGATCATGAACGTGCTGCATGACGGGCTGGCCGATACCAAATACCGCCCCTGCCCGCTGCTGACCAAATATGTCGAGGCGGGCTGGCTGGGTCGCAAGACCGGGCGCGGATTCTATGACTATCGCGGCGAAACCCCGGTGCCGACCCGCTAAGCCGGGCCGACCGCCGATAACCAACGTGAGAGAGGGCGCATGACACGCTTCAAGATCTCTACCCTTGCGGTGCTGACGCTGGCAGCGGCCCAGCCCGCACTGGCTCAGGACCCGGAAACCTGCATGACCGTGCGTTTTTCCGATCCGGGCTGGACCGATATCAGCGCCACCAATGGCGTCGCGGCGACCCTGCTGGAGGCGCTTGGCTATACTGCCGACATCCCCACGCTGTCGGTTCCGGTCGGCTATGAGGCGCTGAAGAACGGCCAGACCGACCTGTTCCTGGGCAACTGGATGCCCGCCCAGCAAGAGTTCCGCACGGATCTGGATGCTGCGGGCACGGTGGTCGAACTGGTGCAGAACCTGGAGGGCGCGAAATTCACGCTAGCCGTGAACAAGGCCGGGGCCGAGGCCGGGGTCGCGGATTTCGCCGATCTGGACGCGCGGAAGGATGAGTTTGACGGCAAGATCTTCGGGATCGAACCGGGCGCGCCCGCAAACCAGTCGATTCAGGCGATGATCGAGGCCGATGATTTCGGTCTGGGCGACTGGACGCTGGTCGAAAGCGGCGAACAGGCCATGATGGCGCAGGTCAGGCGCAATGATGCGGCGGGCATGCCCACGGTTTTCCTCGCCTGGGCGCCGCACCCGATGAACGAGGCGGTCGAGATCACCTATCTGTCGGGCGGGGACGCGCAATTCGGGCCGAATTACGGCGGCGCCAGCGTGCATACCCTTGCGCGCAAGGAATGGGTCGAGACCTGCCCGAATGTCGCAAAGCTGTTCAGCCAGCTTGTCTTTGACGTGCCGATGGAAAATGTCCTGATGGGCAAGATTCTGGATGACGGCATGGCCGCACAAGAGGCTGCAAGCGAATGGCTGGCCGACAATCCGGCGGCTCTGGATGCATGGCTGGACGGCGTGACGACGCTTGACGGGCAGCCCGGGCTTGCCGCCGTGAGGGCCGCCATAGATGGCTGATGGCGCTGAACCGAATATCCTGATCCTGATGGCGGATCAGCTGACGGGAACGCTGTTTCCCGACGGCCCCGCCGATTTCCTGCATACGCCGAACCTGAAGCGACTGGCCGAACGCTCGACCCGTTTTGCCAATGCCTATACAGGCAGCCCCCTTTGCGCACCGGGCCGGGCCAGCTTCATGTCCGGCCAACTGCCCCGCCGCACGCGGGTCTATGACAATGCGGCCGAATTTGCCTCGGACATCCCGACCTATGCGCATCACCTGCGCCGGGCGGGCTATCAGACCTGTCTGTCAGGCAAGATGCATTTCGTCGGCCCCGATCAGTTGCATGGCTTCGAAGAGCGGCTGACCACCGATATCTACCCCGCCGATTTCGGCTGGACGCCGGATTATCGCAAGCCGGGCGAGCGGATCGACTGGTGGTATCACAATCTGGGATCGGTCACCGGCGCCGGCGTGGCAGAGATCACCAACCAATATGAATATGACGATGAGGTCGCCTATAACGCCTGTCGCAAGCTGTACGATCTGTCGCGCGGCGCGGATCAGCGGCCCTGGTGCCTGACCGTCAGCTTTACCCACCCCCACGATCCCTTCGTGGCGCGGCGCAAGTACTGGGATCTCTATGAGGGCGCGGCAGAATTGCAGCCGCCCGAGGCGATGGCCTATGAGGATCACGACCCGCATTCCAGGCGTCTGATGGATGCCAGCGACTGGCGGAATTTCGACATCACCCCGCGCGACATCCGCCGCTCTCGTCAGGCCTATTTCGCCAATATCAGCTATATCGACGACAAGATCGGCGAGATCCTTCAGGTGTTGGAAGACACGCGGCAAGAGGCGATCATCCTGTTCCTCTCTGACCACGGCGAAATGCTGGGCCGTCGCGGGCTGTGGTTCAAGATGAGCTTCTTCGAAGGCTCGGCACGGGTGCCGCTGATGATTTCCGCGCCCTCCATGCCGCCGGGCCGGGTGGATGAGCCGGTCAGCACCATCGACGTGCTGCCGACGATCTGCGATCTGGCCGGGCTTTCGATGCGCGATATCGCGCCCTGGACGGATGGCCGTTCCCTGGCGGATGGCGCGGCGACGCGCGGTCCGGTGCCGATGGAATATGCGGCCGAGGGCAGCATCGCCCCGCTGGTCGCCTTGCGGGACGGGCCGTGGAAATACATCGCCTGTCAGGCCGATCCCGAGCTGTTGTTCAATCTGGATGACGATCCCGAAGAGCGGGTCAATCTGGCCAGCGATCCATCGCATGCCGATCAGATTGCCGCGATGCGGGCGATGGCGGCGGAACGGTGGGATCTGGATGCCTATGATGCCGAGGTCCGGCAGTCGCAGGCCCGGCGCTGGATCGTCTATGAGGCACTGCGCAACGGCGCGTATTTCCCCTGGGACTATCAGCCGCTGATGGACGCGTCAGAGCGTTACATGCGCAACCACATGGACCTGAACGTGCTGGAAGACAACAAGCGCTTCCCGCGCGGCGAATGAGAAACGCGGCAGGGGCCGGTGTTCCGGCCCCTGGTCGTTATGCGTGCGGATCAGTCGTCCAGCTTTTCCTTGTCACGCTGCTCCATGAACTGATCGAATTCCGCCTTGTCCTTGGCTTCGCGCAGCTTCTGCAGGAAAGTCATGAATTCGGTATGCTCATCCTCAAGCCGCTTCAGCGTCTCTTCGCGATAGGCGTCAAAGGCCATATTGCCCGTCGGGGCCGCATGGTAACTTGCGCGGTACCGGCGCTTGCTGCTGCATCCAATCATGCGCTTGCTCCAGATCATGTATCCAAGGATCGCCAGACCGACCGGCCAGAAGGCAATGAAGCCCAGAACCATCGCGGCAATCCACGCAGGCCGCCCCCTTTCGTCCAGCCAATCGCGAACCCGGGTCAAAGGCCGAGAGCCACGCGATTCCGACTGCGGATAGGCGGGCATTCGATATGATGCGGTTTGCATCGTGGCGATCCTTTCATGTTAATGTTAATCACATTTACATAATTGGGTGCTTTTCGGCTGCGGTCAAGTATAGGGCGTGAAAATTTATTCGGGGATCAGGCCAAGGCCGCGCATGTAGATGATGGCAGCGCTTTCCAGCATCTCGGCCGGGCCGACCGGGCTGCGACCGCCGGGCTTGCCACGAGAGAACAGCTCGACCACGCCATGGCTCAGCGCCCAGACATGGTTCGCGACCATGCGCGCGGGCGGGCGCTTGTCCGCCGGTAATGGCGCGGTCAGCGCCTCGGCAGCGCGGATCATCACGCCTGTGGCACGATCGCCCGCTACGGAAAGTTCGGAATTCGCGGTGATCGAGATGCCGGATTCGAACATCGCCATGTAATAACCCGGACGTTCGCGCGCGAAGTCCAGATAGGCCTGACCCAGCCGTTGAAACGCGGCAATCGGGTTCGGCCTGCCATCGTCAAAGGAAGCTTCCAGTCGCGCGGCGAAATCCAGAAATCCCTGACGCGCCACCTCTTCGACCAGATCCTCGCGGCCCTTGAAATGGCGATAGGGAGCGGCAGGGCTGACACCCGCGCGGCGGGCAGCCTCGGACAGGGTGAAGGCCAGGGGGCCCATTTCCTCGATCAGGGTGGCGGTGGCCTCGACCAGGGCTTCGCGCAGATTGCCGTGGTGATAGGATTTGCGGTCCCCCACGGCCCCTACATGCCCTCGCCGAAATAGTCCTGGACCAAGGCCTCCAGCGCGTCGGCCAGTTCGGTGGCCTCGGGGCCGGTGGTGGTGACGGTGATTTCGGTTCCGCGCGGTGCGGCCAGCATCAGCAGGCCCATGATGGAGTCGCCGGACACGCGCATGCCGTCCTTTTCGACCTGGGCATCGGCGTTGAAACGTTCGACCACATCGACGAATTTCGCGCTGGCGCGTGCGTGCAGACCCTTGACGTTGATGATTGCCAGTTGGCGCATGGTTCCGTCACTCATCCGGCATGCGACCTGATATTTGCGACAGCTTCAAGGGGAACGTTGTAAGAGTTGATATATTTACGGCCCGCCTCTTTCGCGAAGGCCACGGCGTCGGACACCGACAAGTGCCGTGACTTGGCCAGCTTGACCAGCATGGGCAGGTTCGCCCCATAAAGAATGGTCCGGTCACGCACCGCACAGGCAGGCAGCGACAGGTTCGAGGGCGAACCGCCGAACAGATCGGTGACGACGACCACGCCGCCGCCGCTGTCCACGGCATCCGCCGCGGTTCGGATTTCAGCCGTTTTCGCTGCACGGTCGTGATCATCCTCGATCGCGACTGCGGCAATGCCTTTCTGCGGTCCCACCACGTGCTCGACCGCCGAGAGATATTCCCGGGCCAGGCCACCATGTGCGACGATCACAATACCAATCAATGCGATCCACCACGTTCAATAGAGGGCGCCCGCATCTTCTCCTGCCCGGTTTCAGCATGCTGACGCTGTGCGCCGTGATGCTGAAAGCCCGAGGACGTAAATGTCGGGACGCGCCGTTCAAGTTCCCTGTGCCTTATTGACACTGGCCAGCCTGCATTCGCAAGCTCAACTGCCATCTTTTCAGCCATTGTGACGGAACGGTGTTGCCCGCCGGTGCAGCCAAACCCGATGGCCAGGTGTGACTTGCCCTCTTCGATATGTGCCGGAAGTTGAAACCTGATCAGCCCTGACACGCGCTCGAAGAATTCTGCGAATCGGTTATCGGATGCCACATAAGCCTGCACCTCAGCGTCCTGGCCGGTTCTGGCCCGAAGCTCTGGCTGCCAATGCGGGTTCGACAGGAAACGACAGTCGAACATCATGTCCACGCCGCGCGGCACCCCGCGCTTGTAGCTGAAGGAATGCAGCGACACGCTGAGCTTGCGGTCCGATCGTATATCGAACCAGCGGGTCAGTTCGGCCTTCAGATCGTGGGGCGACAGTTCCGACGTATCGACCAGCACATCCGCGCGCGAGCGGATCGGCCCCAGCAGGTCGATCTCGGCCAACACACCGGACAGCGGAGAACTGTTGGGCGCCAGCGGATGCCTGCGCCGCGTCTCGTTATAGCGGTTGACCAGCACATCCGAGGCGCAGTCCAGAAACAGAACCTCGGGCGTGTATCGCGGATCGCGGGTCAGCCGGTCGATCAGTTCGATCACGTTCGAGGCCGAGAAATCCCGGTTCCGCACATCCAGACCAAGCGCCAGCGGCGTGGGCCGCGTCGGGCCATCCAGCAGACGGGGGATCAGAGATAGCGGCAGGTTATCGATCGCCTCGAAACCCAGATCCTCAAGCACATTGATCGCCGTGGAACGGCCCGCGCCCGACGGCCCGGTCACAAGCACAAGCCGCTGCACCGTGTCCGGCACCTCGTCTCCGCTGCAATGTTCCGGCGTCAATGCCATATGGCCGGTTCCCTTTCTCGCTGGCTTAAGCTGACTTACCCTGCGTTATCATGCCGCCGATCAACAACTGCCGCAACGCAGCATAAAGATGCGGTCGATACGGCCCCAAGACAAGTGGCAAGGCCACACCCAGGATGTCATGAAACTGTGAGCGTGGCATACGGTCCACGCTTTCGCGGCCCAGATCGACAATAGCAGCCAGTCTGGCGGGCTGTCCGGGCACTGCCGCAAGGATGCCCAGACCGCGCGCCTCTATCTGCCCGAGAATCGTTTCGGGGCAATGTGCCACGATATCGCCGCCATCCTTCACCAGATCGGTGCGGTCATCTGCCACCAGTTGCGCCCCGACGGCCATCAGTTGCAGCGCCAATGTCGACTTGCCGGACCCGGAGGGACCAAGGATCAACACCCCCTTCCCGTTCAATGCCACCGTTGTTCCGTGAACCTGCATCTTCCGAATCACCTTTCCCGTCCAATTCTGCGCAATCAGCGTTAATTTTCCGTCCTCAATCGCGCAATTAACTGCCTGATGGCGTTAACATTACCTGTTTGCGCTAACTGTTTGCGTTCCCTTCTTTCAGAGCCGCCACCGCGTGCTATAGCCCGCAATACAACCGTTACAATTCTCGCAGCCCTACAGTCAGGAGCCTCGACAACATGACCCGCGTAAACCCGAATTGCCGCTTGGAAGATCAGGGAATCAAGGGACTCGGCCGGGTCTATTACAACCTGCTGGAGCCCTCGCTGATCAATGAGGCGATTGCCCGCGGCGAGGGTCGTCTGGGACTGGGCGGCACCTTCCTGGCCACCACCGGCGCCCATACCGGACGTTCGCCCAAGGACAAGCATGTCGTGCGCACCCCGGATGTCGAAGACAGCATCTGGTGGGAAAACAACAAGCCGATGGATCCCGAGGCCTTTGACCGGCTGCATGCCGACATGCTGGAGCATATGAAGGGCAAGGACTATTTCGTCCAGGATCTGTTCGGCGGTGCCGATGCCGAAAATCGTCTGGACGTGCGCGTCGTGACCGAAATGGCATGGCACGGCCTGTTCATCCGCCATCTTCTGCGCCGCCCGGAAGCGGAAGAGCTGGCGGAATTCATGCCCGAATTCACCATCATCAACTGCCCCAGCTTCAAGGCCGACCCGGAACGCCACGGCTGCCGCAGCGAAACCGTGATCGCGCTGAATTTCCAGAAGAAACTGATCCTGATCGGCAATACCGCCTATGCCGGCGAAAACAAGAAATCCGTGTTCACGCTGCTGAACTACATCCTGCCGGGCAAGGGCATCATGCCGATGCATTGCAGCGCCAATCACGCCATCGACAATCCCGAAGACAGCGCGATCTTTTTCGGTCTGTCGGGCACCGGCAAGACGACCCTGTCGGCCGATCCGTCGCGCACCCTGATCGGTGATGATGAGCATGGCTGGTCAGACAATGGCATCTTCAATTTCGAAGGCGGCTGCTATGCCAAGACCATCAACCTGTCGCCCAAGGCCGAGCCCGAGATCTATGCCACGACCACGCGCTTTGGCACCGTGATCGAGAACATGGTCTATGACGAAGATACGCTGGAACTGGATTTCGAGGATAACTCGATCACCGACAACATGCGCTGCGCCTATCCGCTGGATGCGATCAGCAATGCGTCGGACACCAGCCTTGGCGGGCATCCGAAAAACGTGATCATGCTGACCTGCGACGCCTATGGCGTTCTGCCGCCTATCGCGCGGCTGACCCCGGCGCAGGCCATGTATCACTTCCTGTCCGGCTTCACCTCGAAAACGCCGGGCACCGAGGTTGGCGTGACCGAGCCGATCCCGACCTTCTCGACCTGTTTCGGCGCGCCCTTCATGCCGCGCCGCCCCGAGGTCTATGGCAAGCTGCTGCAGGAAAAGATCGCGCAGCACGGGGCCTCTTGCTGGCTGGTCAATACCGGCTGGACCGGCGGCGCCTTCGGCACCGGGTCACGCATGCCGATCCGCGCCACCCGCGCGCTGCTGTCGGCGGCGCTGGATGGCAGCCTGAACGACGTTCAGTTCCGCAAGGATCCGAATTTCGGGTTCGAGGTTCCGGTCTCGGTTCCCGGCGTGTCGGATGTGCTGCTGGATCCGCGCCAGACCTGGGCTGATGCCGGGGCTTATGACGAACAGGCCGCAAAACTGGTGCAGATGTTCAGCGACAATTTCGCGCAATATCTGGAAGCGATCGATGATGAGGTGCGCGCCGCCGCCATCGGCTGACCGGCACACCCCCATCCAATTTCCGCAGGTGCCGCGCAAACGGCACCTGCTTTTCTTTTTGGCGTGCCGGGAAAGCCGGGCTTACAGCAGCAGGCTGTTCTCCAGATCGGCCAGTTGCACCTCTTCCAGCACGATCACCATTCTGCCGAACTCGATCACGACATCGCTGCCCTGCTGCTGCGCCGCAGCCAGCGCCGCCTGCCCGTCGCCGCCACGGAACATCAGTTGGTCCTGATCGCCCGACATCAGGTTGAAATCCTCGACAATCGCGCGGCCCGATACGGCGGCATCGAAGATGAACACGTCATCGCCCTGCCCCCCAGCAAGACGATCCAGCCCCGCCCCGGCGCTCAGCTGGTCATCGCCTTCGGCCCCGAACAGCCGGTCATTGCCGCGACCGCCGCTGAGCTGGTCGCCGCCCTCTCCGCCATGCAGCAGATCCGCGCCAGAGGTTCCGGTGATCCGATCATCTCCCGCCTGCCCAAAGACAACCCGTCCCGACAGCACTTCGTCAGAGCCTAACCCGCTGACCGCCTGCCCATAGGCGATATCGCGGTCGCCCAGTTCGAAGAAGGACCAATGTTCATCCTCTAACCGATCACCCTTGATGGAATAATCGGTCGTTCCGCCCAGAAGGCCGGGATGCTTGATCTGCACGGCCTCGATATCACTGGCCAGCGTCAGGGATTTGCCGCTGTCAAAGACCATCGTGCCATCCGCCAGCCGATAGACCTGCAGATCCGCGACGCGGGTGACGATCTGCAAGATATCCTCACCCTGCCCGCCATCCACGCGGTTCAACCCGTGCTCCACGCGGATCAGGTCATCGCCCGCCCCGCCATCCAGCCAATCGCCCTTCAGCCCATCGGCCAGCCTGTCGTCATAGGCCGTGCCGACGATAAAGCCCGGCGCGCCATGATGGTCAGAGGTCGGCGCCGCCTTGTCCCGGACCCAGACCAGCCCGCGCAGATCGGCACCAAGGTTAGAGACGACAATCGCACTGTCCTGACTGGTGAACTCATAGAAGGCGGAATTGCCGACCCGCTGCAGCGCATCGGAAAAGACGCCGCCGACATGGCCCCACCAGCTCATCAGGTTCAGGATCGAATCGATCTGCAGCGTCACTTCGGCCCCGGCATAGGCGCCGTCGAAGATCACCAGATTATCCGTGGTGGTCTGATAGCTGTTGTCATTATTGGACAGCAGCGGATCGGCCTGACCGATGGCGTCCCAGAAATCCTCGGCCGTGCCGGTCGCGCGAAAAATGACGTCATTTTCATAGCCGACATTCAGCACCCGGCCCGGATCGTCATGGATGACCGGCCCGTCATGCCCGACATAAAGCGAGTCGGCAAAGAACCCACCCGCAAGTTGATCGGCGAAGCGCGCCTGAATATTCGTATAGCCGCCCCCCAGGCTATAGCCGGTGACGATGACATCCTCTCCCGTCAGCCCCTGCCCCTCGGCAAAGCTGCGCAGCGCGCTCAGCACCGGCTCCATCGCGGCGGACATCTCGCCGCTGTTCAGCTGCGTGTAGTCGATCACATCCGCCAGATTGTTGGTGCCGGCATAAGAGACCGCCAGCCGGGCAATGCTGCCATCGGGATTTTCTTCGGCAAAGATCATCAATTGCGGCCCGCCCGGCAGATTTCCGGTCAGGGGGCTGGTCAGTTTGATGAAGCCCTGCGCGTCGACGACGGATGGATCAAGCCCCAGTTCGGCAGCGCCGACATTGCGCCAGCCCTCCGGAAGGCCCGTGGCGACAGCGCCACCGCTCAGCACGCCGCCCTGCATCAGGGCGCCCATCTGGGGCATCCCGTTCATCTGGGACACACCGGCAAGCCGATGCGTCAGCGCGACCAGTTCCGCAGCCTCGGCCCCTGACAGATCCTTATAGTCGAATACGCTCACCTGATCCTCCTCCTCGTCTTGGTGACTGATCACGACAGTCAGAGGTGTCAGAGGATTCGTTTCAACTGCGCTGCGAGGTTTTACTCAACCAAAAGGCGCATGACGTGGCGTTATCTTGGG
This sequence comes from Paracoccus fistulariae, assembly GCF_028553785.1. Classification (NCBI taxonomy): domain Bacteria; kingdom Pseudomonadati; phylum Pseudomonadota; class Alphaproteobacteria; order Rhodobacterales; family Paracoccaceae; genus Paracoccus; species Paracoccus fistulariae. The sequence continues at coordinate 3,070,555 of NZ_CP067136.1, read as the reverse complement.
GATTCAGACGCCCAGACAATGACGCATGATCGCCTTTTGCGCGTGCAGACGGTTTTCGGCCTCGTCGAAAATGACCGAATGCGGGCCGTCCATGACCTCGCTTGTCGCCTCATCATCGCGATGGGCGGGAAGGCAATGCATGAACAGCGCGTCGGGCTTGGCCTTGGCCATCAGCGCCGCGTTGACCTGATAGCCGCGCAGCTGGTTGTGGCGGCGCTCTTTCGCGGATTGCGGATCATGCATGCTGACCCAGGTATCGGTGACGACCAGATCGGCGCCTGCAACCGCAAGGGACGGATCCCGCTCGATCGTGACCGGGCGACCTGCGGCGGCTGCGAATTCCAGCACCTCGCGCTCGGGATCCAGCGGCGGCGGGCCGGTGAAGGTCAGGTCAAAGCCGAACTGGCCTGCGGCATGGGCGAAGCTGGCAAAGACATTATTGCCATCGCCCGACCAGACCACCTTGCGCCCGGCAATAGGGCCGCGATGTTCTTCGAATGTCATGATATCGGCCATGATCTGGCAGGGATGGGTGCGGTTCGTCAGGCCATTGATCACCGGAACGGTCGCATATTCCGCCATTTCCAGCAGAGTCGCCTCTTCGAAGGTGCGGATCATGATCAGATCGACATAGCGCGACAGCACCCGGGCCGTATCGGCGATGGTTTCGCCATGGCCCAGCTGCATATCCGTGCCCGAAAGCACCATGGTCTGACCGCCCATCTGCCTGACCCCGACGTCGAAGGAAATACGGGTCCGGGTCGATGGTTTTTCAAAGATCAGCGCGACCATCCGCCCATCCAGCGGCTGCACATCATCCGGCGTTCCCTTTGGTCGCCCCTGCCGCGCGGTTTTCATGGCCCGCGCCGTATCGATGATATTGCGAAGCGCCGCAGGATCGGTCGTGTGGATATCGAGGAAGTTGTTCATTGGTCGGCTTTCATGGTTTCGGCCAGCAGGCAATGTTGTCGTGGCGGGGTCAAGGGGGCTCTGCCCCCAGCCTTTCAGATCCCTCGACGGGATCTGAAAGGCTTCCCCCGGGATATTTATGACAAAGAAGAAATGCTCATCGCGACAGTTGGCCTGCGGCTGCGTCCAGCCGTTCGACGGCCTCGGCGATTTCGGCATCGGTGATGGTCAGCGGAGGCAGCAGGCGCAGCGTATTATCGGCCGCGGCCACGGTCAGGATCTTCTGATCGTATCCTGCCGCGACCATCTCTGTCGGGAGGACATGGCATTTCAGCCCCAGCATCAGACCTTGCCCACGGACGCCTTCGAAAATATCGGGATGGGCAGCCACTAGCCCTTCCAGCTTTTGCCGCAGCAGCGCGGCCTTGCGATTGACCTCGGACAGGAAGCGGTCGTCGGTGACGATCTGCATGACCTTCAACCCGACCGCGCAGCCCAGAGGGTTGCCGCCATAGGTCGAGCCATGCGTTCCCGCCACCATTCCCGCCGCCGCCTGTTCGGTTGCCAGAACCGCGCCAAGGGGGAAGCCACCGCCGATGCCCTTCGCGACCATCATGATATCCGGTGAAATGCCCGCATATTCATGCGCAAACAGGCGGCCTGTCCGACCGATGCCGCATTGCACCTCATCAAGGATCAGCAGCGCGCCTGTCTTGTCGCAGAGGGCACGGATTTCTTGTAGCTGTTCGTCCGGGACCGGGCGGATCCCGCCTTCGCCCTGGATCGGCTCGATCATCACCGCGGCGGTCTTTTCGCCGATCGCTTCGCGCAGGGCGTCCATATCGTCCCAGGGCAATTGCCGGAAGCCCGGCATCAGCGGGCCAAAGCCCTTGACCATCTTTTCTGATCCGGCGGCTGCGATGGCGCCTGTCGAACGTCCGTGAAACGCGCCCTCGAAGGTCAGGATTTCGATCCGGTCGGGCTGGCCCTGATGGTCCCAGTATTTGCGGGCCATCTTGATGGCCAGCTCGGCCGCCTCGGTCCCCGAATTGGTAAAGAAAACGGTATCGGCAAAGCTGTTGTCGACCAGCAGATCGGCCAGGCGTTCCTGTTGCGGTATCTGGTAGATATTCGACACGTGCCAGATCTTGCCCGCCTGTTCGGTCAGGACCGCAACCAGATCGGGATGGGCGTGGCCAAGGACATTCACCGCAATGCCCGCGCCCAGATCCAGATATCGGGTTCCATCGGCCGTAATGGCCCAGCTGCCCTCACCCCGTTCGAAGGACAGGGCGGCACGGTTATAGGTCGGCAGAACATGCGAAATCATGGCGGATTCCCCGAATGGCATGACAAATTTTGCAGGCAGAAGCGATCGGTCGTTGACGAAAGCGTCAACGTCGTGAACGGGCGATATATGCGGTCCATGCGATCATGGGGCCAGCCATAGCGCGGTTTCTTGTCCCGTGCAATCACGGTTTCATCCGGTAGCCGGTTTTCAACCACCGCCAGGCCACGAAAAGCACCAGCCCCACGACCGCCGCGCAGATCAGGACGCCCCGGACCGGAGGCGCATCGCTGACGCCCGTGACGCCATAGCGCGCCCCGTCGATCAGGTAGAAGATCGGGTTCCAATGTGACAGGGTCCGAAATGGCTCGGGCAGGTTCTGGACCGAATAGAAGGTTCCGGACAGAAAGCTGAGCGGGGTGATGATGAAATTCGTGATCGCCGCCATCTGATCGAATTTCTGTGCCAGAATGCCCGCCAGAATGCCCAAGCCCCCCAGCAATAGCGCCGCCAGCAGCACGAAGGTCACCAGCCACAGCGGATGGGCGATTCCGACACCGGTGACCAGAACCATGCCGGTGCCGATGACCAGCGCCACCAGCGACGCCCGTGCGACGGATCCGACCAGATAGCCGGTCAGCAATTCGCCCGCAGATAGCGGGGGCATCAGGGTATCGACGATATTTCCCTGCACCTTGGCCGCGGTGATCGAGGATGAGGTATTGGCGAAGGCATTCTGGATCACCGTCATCATCAGGATGCCCGGTCCCAGAAAGACCAGATAGGGCAGGCCCATCACCTCTCCCCTGCCCTGGCCCAGCGCCAGCGCAAAGACCAGCACGAACAGGCCCGCCGTCATCAGCGGCGCAAAGATCGTTTGCTGCCAGACGGCCATGAAGCGCATCACCTCGCGCTTGGCCAGGGTGGCAAGTCCCAGCCAGTTGACGCGCCCGAAGCGGCGCACGCCCATCGCGGTATTGTCCATGATTGTGTCACGCGCCATGCTGCGGTCCTTGAATTCTTGCGTTACGAAGGCTAAATCTCGGCAGCCCCGTTTGTGACGGGACTATTCACAGGTTTCAAGATGGACGGCGGGACGACCCGCCTGGAAAGGCAGCTATGTCCTGGACAGATGAACGTGTCGAGACGCTGAAGCGCATGTGGGGCGAAGGTCAGTCGGCCAGCGCGATCGCGAAGGAACTGGGCGGCGTGACCCGCAACGCGGTCATCGGCAAAGTCCATCGCCTTGGCCTGTCCAACCGCAATGATGACAGCAGCAATAGCAGCGAACCTGCGGCCGCGCCCGCCAAGGCCGAAGCACCGGCACCTGAAAAGAAGGCGGAAAAGAAGCCCGCCGCGCCCAAGCCCGACCCTGCCCCGGCTGCTGCCAAGCCCGAACCCGCCGCGGAAAAGCCTGCCGCAGCCGCGCCGCAGCCCAGCTTTACCCCGGTTCCGCGCCGCCCCATCGTGCCCGCCGGTCAGCCGCTTCCGCCGCAGCCTTCGGCGAATGAAATCAGCCCCGAAGCACTGGCAAATGTGCGTGAGGTCGAGAAAAAGGCCCGCAAGCTGTCGCTGATGGAACTGACCGAGCGGACCTGCAAATGGCCCATTGGCGACCCGGCCACGGACAAGTTCTGGTTCTGCGGGCTGCCCAGTCAGGCAGGAAAGCCCTATTGCGAGGCCCATGTCGGCGTCGCCTTCCAGCCGATGAGTTCGCGCCGCGACCGTCGTCGCTGAGTGCATTGACGCACGCTGTAATGGCCGCCCTCCCTTGGGGCGGCTTTTTTCATGCCTGACGTTCGAATGAAGGCGCGTTCTGGAACCCCGGTACCACCCCATCGACCCAGGCCCGCAGGATCACCTGCGCCACGGCCCCCTTGCGCGCTGGCGCGATGCGGGGATGCTGCCCGGCAAGGGCCTGCGCCATCTCTTCCTTGCTGACCCAGATCGCATCTTCCAGCTCATGCGGATCAAGGGTGATCTCACGCGTTTCGGCCTGCCCGGCGCAGCCGATCATCAGCGAGGCCGGAAACGGCCAGGGCTGAGAGGTGACATAGCGCACCTCGCCCACGCGGATGCCCGATTCCTCGTGCACCTCGCGGCGGACGGCCTCTTCCACCGTCTCGCCCGGCTCCATGAAGCCGGCCAGCAGCGAATACATCCCCTCGGGCCAGTTCGCATTGCGACCCATCAGAACCCGGTCGCCATCGAGGATCAGCATGATCACCACCGGATCGGTGCGCGGGAAATGCAGCCGCCCGCAATCCGGGCAGTCAAAGCGCCAGCCGGCATGGGCCACCCGGTTGCGGCCCCCGCAATTGGCGCAGAAACCATGCGTCAGCCGCCATTCGAATATCCCCTTGGCCGCTGCCGCGATCCCGGCATCGCGGTGGTCGATCTCACCCATGACGGCGCGCAATTCGAAGAATTTCCGCGTCTCGGACAGATCCAGCGTACGCTGGTCGACAAACTCTGACGGCGCTTCATCCGGCGGCGCGATATAGGAGAGATCAGCCGCGAAATGAGGCAGACCGCCCGGATCCAGCCCCATGAAGATCGGCGGCTCGGGGCAATCCGCGATCAGCCGGTCGGCCGCAGAGATCCAAGCCAGGCGCGGACCATGCGCGGTCAGATCAAACAGCGCCTTGCCATGCCAGAAGGGCAGAACAAGGCTGGCGGGATCGTCCAGCATGCGGCGGATTCCTGCGGCATCGGCACGCAGCCGGTCGGCGCGGTCCAGAAAGCTGCCAGCGAATGTCACGTCGGATTCAGGTATCATTCCGGCAGGTTGCCCGCGATCGCCTGCGGCTGCAAGCGCCGCCGTCACGGTGACGGTCGCGCCCGATTTCTGATCCTGAGGATGCGCTCCTCCATCCCCGGATGCGTCGACAGCCAGCCCAGGTCGCCATCGCCATAATCGCGCTGCAGCCGTTCAAAGAACATCGCAAGCGCCGCGGCGTCATAGCCCGCCGCCCCCGCGGTGGCAGTGCCAAGCGCATCCGCCTGCGCTTCTTGCCTGCGGGAATAGGACAGGGACATCAGCGCGTTCCCCTCCAGCAGCATATCCTGCAGGAACGGCCCCGGATCGCCTGCAATCAGGGCGATCAGAAGATAGCTGCTGCCCGCGCGATACAGTTGCCGCAACACGTGACGTTCATGGACATGGGCCAACTCGTGCGCCAGCACGCCTGCGATGACATCGTCTTGCGAAAATTCGTCAAGCAATTGATCGGTGATGACAATGGTGCCCGCAGGCATCGCGAAGGCGTTCGGCCCGATATCGGGCATATCGCGGAATTCCAGCCGATAATCGCCCCAGGGCGCATCCGGCACTTGATCCGTCAACTGGTCGAAGATGGCTTGAACCTCTGCCTGCCGACCGGCCGGGATCCGGCTTTCATCGGCCATCAGTCGATCCAGCATGAACAGGCTGCTTTGATCCATCCCCTTGACGGGAAGCTCGGGCGTGACCGCCATGGCAAGCGCGACGATCAGATCAAGCCCCCACCGCCAGATGGAATAGGCGCCAAGCAGGCAGGCAAGCGCCACCGCGATCAGCCTTGGGTGAAAGGCCTCCAACCGGCTGATCCAGGCATCCGGGCGCGGGGCGGACAAGCCGTCCAGCGCGGCATTCCGATCCGCCTCGAACAGCCAGCCCTGTGGCAAATGAACCAGAACCGGGCCGCCCGGCATCTGCTCGACCCGCTGGACGACACCCTGCACCAGCAGGTCGCCAACCTCATCAAGCAGCTTTGCGCTACTATTCTGCCAGACCAGCCGTGCCGCAATCCGCCGCGAGGATCGCGCCGCGAAGGCATGCCCTCTCGCGGCGCCTGCAACGTCAGACGGCGAGGCCAAGATCGATGCCCTCGATATCGGTATAGGCATCGCCCACCGAGGTGACCTTGCCTTCCTCGATCCCGACGAAGACGTCGAACGAGCCTGCGACCTTCACCTGCGTGGAATCTGCCAGATAGCGGGCCATGCGGACTTTCGCCCACGGATACAGCAGACCTAGGCTGATCACGGACAGAACCGCGTTGGACATGGCGATCCAGACCATGTGCAGCGGCTTGACGGTCGAGACGAAACGATGCCCGCCCTGCAGCGTGATATTGGAATAGACCGCGTTGCGCAGAAATGCCTGATAGATGAAGCCCGCCGGCAAAAGCCCGATGAACAAAGAGGCATAGAGCACAAGAATGATCATTTCCGAGCCGGCCTGAGGCGTGGCCCCATATTGCACGGCAAGCATGAACTGCTGGTACATCCCGACGCCGCCAAGCGCGATGAACGCGATGCAGGCCAGCGCCACACCCGTCAAGGCCGACAGCAGGAACGCGGCGTAGAACGGGCCAATCGGGCTGTCAAAGCCGAAACGAGCCGTCCCATAGCGCGCGTTGTTCAGCACATAGCGATGTGAAGCGCGGCTCAGGAAGGGGGTGAAAAGAAACAGCGTCAGGACAGACAGCAGCGGATAAAGCATGAAGACCAGAAAGGCCCGCCCGTAGCTGCCATCGAAGCCGAAGCGCACGCCGGAAAAGCTGGTCATCCGCGCGTGGAATGCCAGTGAGCGGTTGATCAGCCAGGGCAAGGCGACGATCAGTCCCAGCAGCAGGACAGCACCCAGCACGGGCACCGCTGTCAGGATCAGGAACAGCACGACCAGAAGCCGCCCGATCAGCAATTGCTTGCCTGTCGCGTGATAGTCAAAGCGGCGATCGTCGATCAGCGTATTCTGGTTGAAGTAGCGCTGCGTGCGGACCTTGGCCCATGCCGAATAAATGCCCAGCGTCACGATGGACAACAGAATATTGACAATCCAGATTCCGAAATATGTCTTGGCATCACCGGTAAAGCGGATCTGATGCTGTTCAGTTGTGGGTTCCATTTATAAAAATTCCTGAATGTTTAACGCGATATTCGGCGCCTTATCTGATCACGCGAATGTCAGGAACCCCCTGAAACACGAGAATTTCATATTTGCCAAATGTGAGGCCGATAATCCTCAGCGGATCGCTTGACTTAGAGCGTGCTCTAACCGTTAGCCTCGCTGGCGTCTGACGGGAAAGGTTGCCATGAAGATTGCCGAACTTGCCCGGCGCAGTGGGCGCAGCGCGCATACGATCCGCTATTACGAACGGATCGGGCTGATGCCGCCCGCGCTTCGCGACGCGGCGGGGCATCGCGATTACGGGGCGGATGCGCTGGTCTGGATCACCTTCATTGGCCATATGAAAGCGGCGGGCATGCCGATACAGGACATGCTGCATTATGCAAGGCTGCGCCAACAGGGGACGCAGACCGGGCCGCAGCGCGCCGCGATACTGCGCAGGCGCCGCGATCTGGTCATCGCGCAGATCGCGGAATTGCAGGCCACCCTTTCCGTTCTGGACAGCAAGATTGCCAGCTACGATCAGGAAAGGACAGATCATGCAAAGCGAGACGAGATATGAGCGCGGCCAGCGCCAGTTGGCGCGGATCGATGGCGATGCCGGGCAGGCGGTGATCGAGGCGCTGGCCGATATCGCCCCGGATTTCGCCACCTATCTGCTGGAATTTCCCTTTGGCGATATCTATTCGCGCGACGGGCTGAACCTGCGCGACCGCGAGATCGCCACGATTGCCGCGCTGGCGGCGATGGGCACCGCCACGCCGCAACTGAAAGTGCATATCCAGGCGGGGCTGAATGTCGGCCTGACCCGGCAGGAGATTACCGAGATCCTGATGCAGATGGCCGTCTATGCGGGCTTTCCCGCCGCGCTGAACGGGCTTTTCGCCGCGAAAGAGGTCTTTGCGGGTGAACATAGCTGACCTGTCGCGGCTGGTCCTTTTCTTCACCGTGCATCAAGGCTAGATAAACGCCGACTGACAAGGACGCATCATGGCACGCCACCTCATCACCTCTGCCCTGCCCTATATCAATGGCATCAAGCATCTTGGGAACCTCGTGGGATCCCAATTGCCTGCCGATCTCTTCGCCCGCTATCTGCGGGCGCGGGGCAATGAGGTGATGTTCATCTGCGCCACGGACGAACATGGCACCCCGGCCGAACTGGCCGCCGCCAAGACCGGCGAACCTGTCGCGGAATATTGCGCCCGGATGCATGGCGAGCAAAGCGAACTGGCACGCGGGTTCGGGCTGTCCTTTGACCATTACGGCCGCTCTTCCAGTCAGCGCAACCACGCGCTGACCCAGCATTTCGCGGGCAAGCTGGCCGATCATGACTTCATCCGCGAAGTCAGCGAAAAGCAGGTCTATTCCATCGATGATGGCCGCTTCCTGCCCGACCGATATATCGAGGGCACCTGCCCGAATTGCGGCTATGAAAAGGCGCGCGGCGATCAATGCGAGAACTGCACCAAGCAGTTGGATCCGACCGATCTGATCGACCCGCGCAGCGCCATCAGCGGCAGTACCAATCTGGAAGTGCGCGAGACCAAGCATCTTTATCTGCGCCAATCGGCGCTGAAGGGCGAAATCAGCGACTGGATCGACAGCAAGACCGACTGGCCGATTCTGACCACCTCGATTGCGCGCAAATGGCTGAATGACGGTGACGGGCTGCAAGATCGCGGCATCACCCGCGATCTGCATTGGGGCATTCCGGTGAAGCGCGGTGATCAGGAATGGCCGGGCATGCAGGGCAAGGTCTTTTACGTCTGGTTCGACGCCCCCATCGAATATATCGGCGCAACCGCCGAATGGTCCGATGCGCATGGAAAGCCCGATGCCGAGTGGCGCCGCTGGTGGCGCAAGGATGAGGGGGCCGAGGATGTGACCTATACCCAGTTCATGGGCAAGGATAACGTTCCCTTCCACACGCTGGGCTTTCCCGCGACGATCATCGGCTCGGGCGAGCCGTGGAAGCTGGTCGATTACATCAAATCCTTCAACTATCTGACCTATGATGGCGGTCAGTTCAGCACCAGCCAGGGGCGTGGCGTGTTCATGGATGACGCGCTGGAGATCCTGCCCGCCGATTACTGGCGCTGGTGGCTGCTCAGCCACGCACCCGAATCCGGCGACAGCGAATTTACATGGGAGAATTTCCAGCAATCGGTGAACAAGGATCTGGCCGATGTTCTGGGCAATTTCGTCAGCCGCATCACCAAATTCTGCCGCTCGAAATTCGGCGAGATCGTTCCCGAAGGCGGCGAGCATGGCCCCGAAGAGACTGCGTTGATCCAGGCGCTGACGACCCGCATTCGCGCCTATGAGGGCTTCATGCAGGCGATGGAGGTGCGCAAGGCCGCCGCCGAACTGCGCGCCATCTGGGTGCAGGGCAACGAATATCTGCAAAGCGCTGCGCCCTGGTCCACCTTCAAAACTGACCCCGAACGGGCCGCGATGCAGGTTCGTCTGGGCCTGAACCTGATCCGGCTTTACGCCGTCCTCTCGGCGCCCTTCATTCCCTTCGCGGCGGATAAGATGCTGGCGGCAATGCAGACCGAAAACCGCGACTGGCCCGAGGATGTGGCCGCGGCGCTCAGCCTTCTGCCGGTTGGTCACGGCTTTGCCGTGCCAGATGTCCTCTTCGCCAAGATCAGCGATGAACAGCGCGAGGAATGGGCGCAACGCTTTCAGGGATCGCGCAGCTAATTCCGCCGCACCCCGCCCGGCCAGCAGGCAGGGGCGCGGGCAAGATCATCAGAATACTGCGCAATTTCAGACCGCTGACACCCGGATTTGACCGGTTTGCGACTTGCAGCCTGTGCAAAGCCGAGGTAATCCCGACTGAATTACCCAGGTATGCGATCCCTCCTCTTGTCCGCTGTCCCAGGCAGAAATTTCAGCACTCTGCCAAAGGGAAATCCTCATGCCGACAAGACATCCGGCCCGCTTTTACATGTCCCGCCATCCGCTTCGGCTGCGGGCGACGCTGCTTACCGTGACCGCGCTGACCACGCCGACCATCGCGCTGGCGCAAGCGGCGGATGACCCTTATCTGCTGGATGAGATCACGATTACGGCCAGCGGGTTCGAACAGTTGGTCGAGGACGCCCCCGCCAGTGTCAGCGTGATCAGCGGCGAAGAGCTGGCCAAGGGCAGCGTGACCAGCCTGTCGGACGCGCTGGAGCAGGTGCAGGGTGTCGTGACCACCGGCCAGAGCAACAGCGAAGACATCTACATCCGCGGCCTGTCGGGGCAGTACACGCTGATCCTGGTGGATGGTAAGCGTCAGGGCACGCGGGAATCGCGGGTCAATGGCAGCGCCGGCTTTGAACAAAGCTTCATCCCGCCCGTCTCGGCCATCGAACGGATCGAGGTCGTGCGCGGCCCGATGTCGTCGCTTTACGGCTCTGACGCGATGGGCGGCGTCGTCAATATCATCACCAAGCCGGTGGCGGATGTCTGGAGCGGATCTGTCACGGCCGAATTCACCGTGCCGCAGGATGACAAATACAGCTCGACCCGGCAGCAGAGCTTCTATCTCAGCGGGCCGCTGATCCGCGACACCATCGGCCTGCAGCTTTGGGGACGCAATCTGGACCGCTCCGAGGCCGAGGTCATTGGCGGGCTGCAGGGGCGCGACCTGCAGGATGTCGGCGCGCGGCTGAGCTATGCGATCAACCCCGATCACAAGATCTATCTGGAAGGCAGCATCACCCATCTGGAGGATACGGGCCGCATCGGCAAGACGATCGAGGATATCGACGATTTCAACGGCAATCCCTATACCGACACGTTCCAGGAAAACAAACGGCGTCAGGCGGTCCTGTCCTATTCGGGGAATTGGGGCGCAACCACGGCGGATCTGTCTTATTCCCGCGAAACCGGTCGGCGCATGCGCGGATCCGGCGACGGCACCGGCGGCTTCATCTATTCCGACCGCGCACCAAAGATCGAGAACCGCGTTTTCGACGCCAAATTCAACACCCCGGTCAACTGGAACGGGGAACACCGCCTGACCTATGGCGGGCAGTATTTCGACGCGCGGCTGTTCGATCAGAACCCGGGACTGCAGGATGGCCAGACCTATCGCTATTCCGCGGCGCAATGGGCTGTCTTTGCCGAGGATGAATGGCAGATCCGCGACGATTTCGCGCTGACGCTGGGCCTTCGCTATAACGATCACGAAGAGTTCGGAAGCCATGTCACCCCCCGGATCTATGCCGTCTGGAACGCGACCCAGGCCCTGACCATCAAGGGCGGCATCTCCACCGGCTACCGCGCGCCGGATCTGCGTTCCGTGGTTCCCGGCTATTACTACACAACGCAGCGCGGGGCGGGGGTCATCGTGTCGAACCCGGATCTGAACCCGGAAGAAAGCACCAATATCGAATTGGCCGCCCTGTATCATGGCGGCAATTTCGAGCTGGGCGGCACGCTGTTCCGCACCAGGTTCGAAAACAAGATCGAAAGCCGCAATACCGACACTCCGATCGTCGTCGATGGCAACACCTATAACCGGTGGGAGTTTTACAACGTCGGCAAGGCCCGGTTGCAGGGCGTCGAGCTGACCGGACGTTGGGACATCACCGACGACGTGCTGGTGCGGGCGAACTACACCTATACCGATTCCGAGCAGCTGACCGGCGATTATCGCGGCCTGCCCTTGGAGCGTACGCCCAAGCATATGCTGAACCTGCGCGGCGAATGGATCACGCCCGTGGATGGGCTGGATAGCTGGGCGGCGCTGAATTATCACGGCAAGGAAGTCAACGCCGGTGCGCGGACAGGCACCAATGGCACGCCCACGGCATGGGACAGCGATGGCAATGTGCTGGCCTATGAATATGACGCCTATACCACGGTCGATATCGGCGCGAATTACCGGGTCAGCGACTATGCGACGCTGAATGCGGCGATCTATAACCTGTTCGACAAGGAATTGATCGCGGCGGATGCGAATACCGTACTGGAAGGGCGCAGCTTCTGGGTCGGGCTGACCGCCGAATTCTGATCCGGAAAACGCGGAACGCACCTCGCCTGTGGACTTCACCGGCGGGGTGTTCTTATGGTGGGCGAAATCCAGAGAAGGAGCCGCAATGACCCATTGCATTCTGTTGGGCGCCCCGATTGACGAAGGCCAGCGCCGCCCGGGCTGCCTGATGGGGCCTGCCGCTTACCGGACCGCAGGTCTGGCCAGCACCATGTCATCGCTTGGCCATACGGTCGAGGATCGCGGCGACGTCACCCCCTCGCCCCTTGGCGATGAAACCTGCACCAATAATGCCGTGCATCACCTGCCCGAAACCATCGCCTGGACCAGCGCATTGCGCGAGGCCACCCAATCCGCCATGGCCGACGGCATGCCGATCATCATGGGCGGCGATCATTCGCTGGCGCTTGGCTCGGTCGCGGGCGTTGCGGCCTATGCGGCCAGCGTGAACCGCCCGCTTTTCGTGATCTGGCTGGACGCGCATAGCGATTTTCACACGGTCGAGTCCACCACCTCGGGCAATCTGCATGGCACGCCGATGGCCTATGCCAATGGCCGCCCGGGCTTTGATCCCTTTCCGCCCTTCCCCGCCCCGGTGCCCGGCGAGAATATCTGCATGTTCGGGATCCGCAGCGTCGATCCGGCCGAACATGCCGCGATGCAGGAAAGCGATATCGCCGTGAACGACATGCGCGTTCTGGACGAACAGGGCATTGTCGCGCCGCTGCGCGCCTTTCTGGACAAGGTCCGCGCCGCCAATGGCCTGCTGCATGTGTCGCTGGATGTCGATTTCCTCGACCCCTCGATCGCCCCGGCGGTCGGCACCACCGTTCCCGGCGGCACCACCTTCCGCGAGGCGCATCTGGTGATGGAGCTTTTGCACGAATCCCAGCTTGTCACCTCGCTGGATCTGGTCGAGCTGAACCCGTTTCTGGACGAACGCGGCCGCACCGCCAAGCTGATGGTGGATCTGGTCGGCAGCCTGATGGGCCGCAAGGTCTTTGACCGCCCGACCCGCAGCTATTGACGCACCCCCGGGCCGGTGCGGATGCCGGGCCGGGGTTTGACTTGCCAATCCCCGACGGCTTGGTTAGCGACAGCAGATGGGGCGGGATTATCCCAACCCTTGCGGGCGTGGTGGAACGGTAGACACAAGCGACTTAAAATCGCTAGGGCCTGGCCCGTGCGGGTTCGACTCCCGCCGCCCGCACCATCACCCTATTACTGTTTAAAATCAGTGACTTGATGGATGCCTTCCCCACAGGTATTCCCCACAGGTTTGTCCTACCATGCAAGGTCTGTCATTTTTTTTGTAGAATCTGGCTTGGTCCCTAAGGAAATTCCTATAGAGACATACTAACTTTTTGTTTTATTTTGGAAATGTGAGGGCCTACCCACACGAATCAGGGGGGCCTACCTGATTTTCTGGGGGGACCCTAAGAAGAATCCCGCCATTCACATTGCTACAAAGAAGTCAAGACCATTTGGCTAGTGCTGCCTCAACCTGTTCAGTATTGTCCCTGATCCTCAAGACAGCCTGACGTGACAAGTTGTGTGTCCGGGCAATCTCGGAAACAGTTGCAGAGCCTTGCAGAGCATCAAGAACAGCGTTGAAGGTCTGTCGATCATAGGAAGGCTTGCGCCCTAGATATTTGCCTTCTTGCCCCTTGGCATGAGCGATACCGGCTTTCTGTGCTTCCTTAGTCGCTTCGGCTTGGGCTTGGGCAGTAGCAGCCATAAAGGCAATGAGGCTATCCCTAACGGCCTTCTGCACAGGGTCTTTCGTTGAGCCGTCAAACGTGAAGTTGTTAATCACAGTCCTGACAATAATGCCTTGTGCCATAAGGCTACGAATTGTGTTGGTCACATCGTCATAGTTCCTGCCAAGACGATCAACCCAACGGACTACCAGCACGTCACCTGGTCTTAGCATGTCAAAGAGCCGTCTAGCCTCTGGACGATCCGCAAAGGCAACAGAGACCCCACTAACGCCTTCGTCAGCTACAACTCTGTCAATCTTGAAGCCTGCTTTCTCTGCTTGGGCCTTCTGATGGATACTGGTTTGGTCTTGGGTAGAGACACGGGCGTAGAGGATGGTCTGCATGAGGGTGATTCCTGTCCGTAAAGGTTCTGTCCTTATATAGACATGTCCGTATAGACATTACAACCCTTATGGACACGCTTACTGGCACAAGTGAGGCTGTATGTAGAGGTATACCCTTACGGATAGTCGATTCGTTACGCCGTTAGCGCTGAAAGAAATGTCAATACCTGACATGGCTGATCTTGCAAAATGTGATGATCGTGATTATATAGGTAAAGCGTCTAACCCTGCACCACGTCAGGCGAGAGACGACATGATCGGCAATGCTGATCTACCTTACATTCAGATAAATGAATTTTTAACCTTTCTGGGATGATCGCCCGGAAGGGAATTTTTTAATTTTAGGAAACAAGATGGAGAAAAAAGAAGATTTAATAGTCGTTGAGTACAAAATCAGAACTTATGAGACCCTCCCTTCTGACAAACAAGACAGAAAGTCTAAATATGCTATCTTCGTGGATGGTCAGCTAATCGGATTAGTCAACTCACCTGCATATGACGGTGCAAGGCTGTTAGTGAAGATGGGCTACAATCCAGACAGGCTTATGACTACTCGCGCTATGGATAGTCAGCACTATTCGTGGAGACCGGAACCTATCCGCAAATTTGCCAAACTTCGTAGCGTTGAGACTGACACCCGTAGCATACGCTCTAGATCGTTCAGAGAGTGGGCACGGGTAGGGATAGAAATGCCCTCTAACGGTTTTTATGACTACACCTACCTGAAAGACAAGAAAGGCAAAAAAACCACTGATCCGGGGAAGGCTACCCATGACTAACGTAGCTACACTGAACCGGAGGCAACACACTTATCATCCGTGGGAAAGGAAATATAGTCCTCAATGCATAAAGATCGGCTGTAGAGAAAAGCCCTTCTGGGATGGGAAGGTCCACTATTCACTATGCCTTAGTTGCTTGAAGAAAGAAGAACTAGGGCCTTTTAGACAAAGAATTATCAAAGAAGATTACTCTACACTTTTTTGGTTAACCGATTTTGAGAGAAGGAATACACAAAATGACAAATACAAACAATGAATCAATTATCATCTACGAAGAAAAGTTTACGCCATCGAACCTACCGACAGGGAATCTGGTTGATGAACTGATCGAGAAGTATCAGCTACCAAACAACGAGTCTACAAAAATCGCTCTAGGATCATACATGGCATACGGCCCCAATAAATTCAAAGTAAAGGAAGGGAAGTATGACATTGAGATTCTGTTGCAACTGTTGAAGTTCGGAGTTCTCTTCAAGTACCCAAAAGAAGAAAATACTTATCGTCTTTGGTTGCCCAATTCCCTCTTATCGTTCAGGACAGTCAAGACAGACAAGAAAAAGCCTAGGGTAACCACAGAATACGGTTCTACATACAATGATGGAAGTCACGATGAAGTACCAGAAAATCTAATCAAAACAATTCATTGACGCTCGGCGAGCGCAAAGTTAACCCTACGTAAAGCAAGTAATGGGGCGGCAAAAACTGTGGAAACCAGCGTAACAACCTGATATTAGGCGATAATGAGCAAGAATTTGCCGTCTCTGACCAACCTGTAATGTGTTGCATAAATGTCACAGTCAATAATAAAAATGCAATGTGACGTAACGTCATTTGATTATTCTGACATGATAAGCCTTGCAAAACCAAACATGGCACCCTACATAATGGGGGTAGGGGGTAATACTAAAGTTTTCCTCTCTACAGTTTGAATTAATTACTTATATGTTATTAAATAAAACTACTGTAGTTTAGTCATACTGTAGTTTCTAAAACTTAAGTATTGCACTTCTCGGAAGCTATCGCTTCCTCGCCTCTTGTTCGGCATAGCCTCACAACAGTCTATCGCAACTGACTATAGTGTTGATAGCTACAATAATCTGTATTACTTATTTGTAGATTAATAGAGGCTATAGTGCAGGCACTACAGTATTGGGCTTTGCCCCTATCTTCTTTATTTATTTGTAGCTAATAGATCGTTAGATCGTGAGTCAAGGACACACCTGTCCGCTGCGCTCGTATTAGCACTTCTGTCTCTTATATAATTGCGGAGGTGGATTGTGCCGCCTCTCAAACCTCATTCCACGCTCCTTGGAGTGGATGTAAACCCCTAGGCTTTTCCAATTTGGCCTAGGGGGCCTTTTTTTTGATTGGATTTTTTATGACTTATATCACTTTAATCTGTTCCGTCTGTAACGATACCTTCACTAAAAAAAGAACAAATCAAAGATACTGTTCTACCAAGTGTCAGAAGAACGCTTCAAGGACTTGTCGTAGACGTGAGAATGCTAAGCGTTCAGAAGATCACTACCATAGGGCTTCTTGGCTACTTCACGACCTTACCCGAATGACAAAGGACAAGCGTACACACCTGATACAAGGGCTGCTGGAAGCAGCATCAGGGAGTCATGCGGCTACCAGGAATATGCTTCTGGACCCAAGGCTGTTAGGCGCTGAGAAAGGGTCAATGCTAGGCAAGCTACCCAAAGACAGCCTGAACCGCGACAAACCGAACATTGCAAAGATCGTGAACAGGTACTGTCAGGAAAGCTACGGGTGTACGGTTAAAGACGCTATTCTTGACGATGGGAAGCCAGCATACCGGAAGTTCATTGGTGATCCTGTTAGAGCTTTGTCAGTTTAGGTCAGGGATAGGCCCTGAGAGGCACTGTAACGCTCGCACAGCGGCTTTGGTGGGCTCTTGGGTAGGAGGGGGCTATAAGCGTTTAAGCGCCCATAAGAGGCCAAATTAGGGTCCTCTAGGATCTAGGTAACAACTCCAGAAATTAAGATTCTCATCATGGAAAGGGATCATCACAGTATTAAAAATTACCGTAGCATAGTACGGCGTTGATCCTGTAAAGGCTCCATAAGTGTTCTTGGCGTTAACGTCTACGCAAATTGCACCTGATGGAAGAATCCTCCAATTATCATAGACCGCGCTGTAAGGGTCTAACAGTTTTTCACCAACTGCTTCCGTAATCCTCTTCTTAACTTCTTCGTTATCGTAGGGTTTGCTTCCACGGATCACTTCGCCAATGTAAAATTCCTGAAATTTTTCCATCGAAGCTTCGTAGCCCTTAAGTTCCGCATCTTTCCTTATCGCCTCAAGTGTCTTTGGCCCTATTATCGCATCTGCCTTACCTACATCGTAGCCCATAAATTCTAGCTTCTGTTGAGCAACAAAATGTCCTGCTATGGTTCCATGATCTACCTGCGAGCTTGCCTCTGTGGCGGCGATTAAGGCGGGCAGTGCAAACGCAAGAAAGGTAAGTTCTTTGAGTTCAATCTTCGACAAGTGAGCCTCTTTTCCATGCAGAGTAAAGTTTATTGTTGTTGGGGCCTTTATTCTTCAAGGTGATGCTTTCACCATCGACCATAAAGGCCTTTCCGTCATTTTCCTTCTTAAATTTCTTCCATTCTCCGTTTTCGGGTGTGTCTTGGTTGCTTGCTTTCTTTCTATTTCTTGTCTTTACAGGTTCTTTAAGCGAAAGAAGTTCATACATGTTCTTTCCGGTAACCTTACAAAGATGTTCAAGTAGTGTCTTTATCTCTGCAACTTGTTCTTCTGCGTCCGCAGCGATCTTTCTGTCTATTTCCTCTCTCTGAGTGAGTAGATGCTTGAGGTTTTCCATCTTATTCCCGATTTGTCGTGCATGTTGATTCCAGAAGTATCTGGCACTCTAAGATGATCTGGCTATTCAGTCTACCAGTTCTTCAATGGCTCTGAGAGGCTCTGTAACGCTCATACAGCGGCTTTAAGGATATGCCGACGCCCACCCTGTTCATAATTGACCTTGGCGCTGCTGCGGCGCTTTCTGGCAAGTCTGCACCGCTGGGTTACTCGCAAAGGTAGGCGATATGTCGAAACTGCGGCCCAAGCGCGTAACTCTGTTCAGTGATCTCTTGTTGATAGGTTGCTCCACTAAAGCCTTTATCAATACAAAACTTAACGGCTCTAGGTTCAGTAATCGAGCGTCTGAAGGTTGGAGTAGAGACAAGTTTAGCGCCGTGGTTGGATATTCCCATTTTTACCACGCTACCATCAAAGCCTATTATGCTGGCTTTTGGCTGCTCGGAGCATCCACTGACTATTAGCAACGATGCCAAAAATAAGTTAAAAACAAAAGGTCTCATTCCCTACTCCCAACTGATCTTGTTGATGTACTCTTTCTTAGCCTCGAAAGTGACGCCACCACTACTATACAAGCCGTACGACATCGTAGTGATCTTGTGGCCAATGGTTCTTGCAAGCACCACCTCTGCCTCTGGTCCGATACTCTCAAACAGCGTCACAAAGCCTTTCCTGAATGAGTGAAAGACGTGGTTCTTGCTATAGCCAAGAGAAGTCTTTAGCCGTGTAAACCTCTTACCGATAGCATCACCTCTCTTTTTGTGCTTGTTCCCATTAGCAAGTCCAGAGAACAGGTAGCCATCTTTGCTTTCCTCTTTCATTGTAGCGACAAGATCAAGAATAGCGTCATGTAAGGGGACGTCCCTCCAACCGGCTTGTGTCTTTGCATCTTCTATCTGGATTCTGTCTTTCTTGACGTTATCAACTTTCAAGCTGCAAAGTTCTTCCCGTCTGCAGCCTGTATAAGCACCAATTTTGATGAGATTCACCAAGTTTTTGTCGCCTGCATCCTGTGCTGCTTTGAGCAATTTCTTGTAATCGTCAGGTGTGAAGGATCGCCTCTGATCGCTGGCAATCTGTTTCTGTGTTAGAACTCTGTTCTGTGCAGGTACTACCCTGTCAAAAGGGGGAGGCAGATCAAGAGACTTCCTGTCTTGAAGGAATTTCCAGTAACCACGACAGGCTGTTATGATCCTATTGCATGTCCTGATAGCTAATTCCTTCTCTGTGATAAGGTGTATCTCAACCCAATCTCTGATTGCTCTATTTGTAGCTGATTGTGCAGTAGGGAACTTCTTCACAAACCTACGAACATCGGAAACTTGTCGCTCTTTGTGCTGTTCTTGAACGTGAGTTAAGGATTTTTCATAGTCAGAAATATGAACAGCAAGAGGAAAGGAATCTCCCATTGCTACGGAAAGGGCTTGTCCATGTTGCGGCGAGATAACATCAGTTACAGGCCACTCACCGGGATTCTTCTGAACTTGATGTGTGTAGGCTTGGTAGGCTAGTTGGTCAGCGTCAATTTCAGGGTTAATTTCTTTTAGCTGACGAAGAAGAACGGCGCTTTCGATCAGGTCTGTGTTTCCCTTTGCTCTCTCGATGATCTCTTTCCACCTACCCACAACCTGCATTGCTATCCGTTCCGCAGCGCGAATATCGCTGGTCTTAAGGCTTTGAACAAATCGCTTCTTGCCCACAATGCCTCTAACCCCTTTTGGCACGTCAAGCGCAGCGTAGAAGGTCTGATAACGCCTCTCAACATAGGGCGGCAGGCCGTGCTTCTTGCGTTTCATCGCTGATTCCCCACAGGTATTCCCCACAGGTTTGCCCTACTAAGCACAATGAAAGCAAGGGTTTCATAGGGTTAGTGCTTCAAATCGCAGAATCCCGCCGCCCGCACCATATCATCGGATTATGCCACGCGTCCCTGCAGGCTGTTTTCCTCTTGAAAAATGAGCGCCGAAGTGACCTGTCGCTGCGCGCCGTCTTGGCATCAACAATGCTGGACCTTCCCACCAATCGCTGTACGTGCAGCATCGATCGCGAGCAACGGTAGCAATGTGCAAGCCGTTTAACGTCAAGAATACCTATCTTCGATATATTTCGAAAAATCAACATACATGGAGCGTATAAAATCTTGAAGGTAGTTGTTGTTGTCTGAAGAAATTTGCCTCTTGATATCATCTAGCGCATGATTGAGATCATCAATACTGACTGGTATCCTCCCGTTCATTATCTTGAAAGCCGCCAATGGGGAAAGCTCAATGCTTCCGAACCCTTTTCGGGCCTTAGGAAGTTTGCGTTCAATTGATCCAAAGCCACGATTTGAGCTTCTGTAGGTCGGGAAAATTGCAATCCAAGAATCCGAGAAGCCTTCTAGTATAGTTCTAGCAACAACATGATCAGCATCTAGTGCGCTTAAGTCACATAAGCCATGGAACTCCTCTGCAACATACTTCATTGCCCTGCGGTAATCGCGGTAGGACTTTTTAACCCAAACCTGCTCTAGACGCGTGAAGCGTTGATCTATTACTGCAACGTGAACCGCATTATTACCACCTAGTATTGGTCGAACTTCATAATTTTCAAATTCGTCAGATAACCATTTTTCCAGTTCTGCTCGGCTCTCAAATGCAACCTTGGGCGGCTCCGCCATTTGCTCAAGAAAAAATATATAGTCCAATCTGGCTATCGCAACGAAGCCAGCATCCTCAGGTTTAAGCGGTGACCATGCTTCTGTCATTCTAACTGCCTAGCTATTCAATTATGTACCGCGACGTTACTTATCAAAGTACTATCAATGCCGCCACAGTCTTAGAGTTCTTTTTTGCGAATGAAATGAGCCGCTTGTGTTTGTGATCCACACAGTAGAAGCAGCTAAACAAATCGATGGCAAGCTAGCGCCAATGCCAGTCTTTGGCTGGGAGCAGACGAATGAACCCGCAGCGACGCTTCGACACAGTCATATTGCTCAGGGCTTGATCCCGCCCCTCACCTACGCCTCAACTCCGGTGCATAGATTGCAAGAGAAATTTCTGAGCCCATGAGGCGGGTCTTTATCATCCCTGAGACCACTCAGAACCGCGTCCTGCCCAAGCGCCCCTCGCCGCACGGCAAGAGGCACGCCACCCAAGAAATTCAGCCCATCCGCTCGGACACGTAACTGCCGGGTGAGGCGGGGAAGACGATGGTCTTGGGGCCGTTCTGGAACACGCGGCCATGGATATGCGCATGGACCGCGCGCGCCAGCACCTGGCTTTCGACGTCGCGGCCCAGCGAGACGTAATCGCCCGGGCTTTGCGCATGGGTCACGCGCACCGTGTCCTGTTCGATGATCGGCCCCTCATCCAGATCGCTGGTCACGTAATGAGAGGTCGCCCCGATCAGCTTCACCCCGCGCTCATAGGCCTGTTTATAGGGGTTCGCCCCCTTGAAGCTGGGCAGGAACGAGTGGTGGATATTGATGATCCGCCCCGACATCTCTCGGCACATCTCATCCGACAGCACCTGCATATAACGCGCCAGCACCACCAGTTCGGCGCCGGTTTCGCGGATGATCTCCATCTGCCGGGCCTCGGCCTCGCGCTTGTTCTCGGCGGTGACGCGGATCATGTGGAAGGGAATGTCGTGATTGACCACGACCTTCTGGTAATCGTGGTGATTAGAGATGACGCCAACGATGTCGATCGGCAGGGCCCCGATCTGCCAGCGATACAGCAGATCGTTCAGGCAGTGCCCAAAGCGCGACACCATGATCAGCACCTTCTTCTTCTCGGAATCCGCGGTGATCTCGACATCCATGTCAAAGGGTTGCGCGACCTCGACGATATCCTTGCGCAACTGTTCCAGCGTCGCGCTGCCTTCGGAACGAAAGCTGACGCGCATGAAGAAACGACCGGTCGCAGAATCGTCGAATTGCGCGCTGTCGGTAATATTGCAGTCATGCTGCGCCAGAAAACCCGAGATCGCAGCGACGATGCCACGGGTCGAGGCGCATGTGACGCGCAAGGTAAAGCTGTTCATCTGCGGTTCGTCCCCTCGATATCAGAATGGGACGGAATGCTCCGCCCCATCCGGCATTTCACCCGGTTATCCGGACTGAAATATTCCGTTTCCGACGCCAGCGCGTGTCTGTGCGACTTTCTGCCCTGCCAAGCACCGATCAGGCGGCGGGCAGGCGCGCCTCGACCATGCCGGCATACCAGCTGGACCCGGCGGGAATGGCGTCGTCGTTGAAGTTGTAGGCGGGGTGGTGAACCATCGCCGTATCGCCATTGCCGACCCAGATATAGGCGCCCGGACGTTCGTTCAGCATATAGCTGAAATCCTCGCCCCCCATCATCGGCTGCATGTCCATGTCGATATCGCCCGCGATGGCGCGGGCCACATCGGCTGCCCATTCGGTCGCATCGGCATCGTTCATGGTCACCGGATAGCCGCGTTCGTAATGGACCTCGGCCGTGGCGCCCATGGCGGCCGCGACATTGCTGGCGACGCGGGCAATGCCCTCTTCCAGCTGATCGCGAACCGCCGGGTCCAGGCTGCGGGCCGTGCCCTTCAGTTGGACCACCTGCGGGATGACATTATGCGCGGTGGAATCCGTCGAGACCACGCAGACCGAGATCACCGCATTCTTCAGCGGGTCGATATTGCGCGACACCACCGATTGCAGCGCCACGATGATCTGGGCGGCGGTCAGCGTGGTATCGATGCATTCATGCGGCTTGGCGGCATGGCCGCCCTTGCCCGTCACGGTGATATCGAACTGATCCGCCGCAGCCATCATCGGGCCGGGCTTGATCGCGAAGCTGCCGACCGGCAGGCCCGGCATATTATGCATGCCGTAGAATTCATCAATGCCCCAGCGATCGACGATCCCGTCGCGGATCATCGCCTCGCCGCCCGCGCCGCCCTCTTCGGCGGGCTGGAAGATCACCAGCGCCGTGCCGTCAAAGTTCCGCGTCTCGGCCAGGTATTTCGCGGCGCCCAGCAGCATCGCCGTATGGCCGTCATGGCCGCAGGCATGCATCTTGCCCGGCGTTTTCGAGGCATAGTCCACCCCGGTCTGTTCGATGATCGGCAGCGCATCCATATCGGCCCGCAATCCGATGGTGCGGCCCTTGCTGTCGGACTTGCCCTTGATCACGCCGACAACGCCGGTCTGGCCTATGCCTTCGACAACCTCATCGCAGCCGAATTCGCGCAGTAATTCCGCGACACGGCCTGCGGTGCGATGAACGTCATACAGCAATTCGGGATGTTCGTGGAAATCTCGGCGCCACGCGGTGATCTCGGGCAGCAGCTCTGCAAAGCGGTTCTTGACTGGCATGGGTGGTCTCCTTCGCGCATAGGTTAGGACTTTCCCAGCGATCAGGAAAGGGGCCACGCATCACATCCTGCCCCACCCGAAAGCGGCTTGCGGCGGCGGCCGCGAATCCCCTAGGTTGGGGCCGATATTTTGGTGGTTCTCTTTCGGTCTTTCAGCCATGCGGTTAATTGCAAAGCGTTTTTCGACGGTATTGGCGGTGGCATTCTGCGCGCTGCCCGCACCCGCTTTCGCCCAGACATCGCCCCCGCCAGATGTCCGAGAGCAGTTGAAGCAGGAATGCATACTCGGCGATAGCAGCGCCTGCGTCAGGCTGCGGGTGCTGAACCGTCTCGGCACCACGCGCGAGGATGCGATAACAGAGGGCGCGCCGATGCCCCCCGCAGATCAATCGCATACTGCCGCACCAGCGCCGCAATACCCGCCGCAGCGTGCTGCGGAACCGGGCTGGTCGCGCGGCAAGATCTTCATGCTGCTGTTGGTGGTCAATCTCGTCGGGCTGATGTTGTTCCGCCTTGCCCGTCGGCCAGACCGGGCGCAACGGGTAAAGAACCGCTGGACAGCGCCCAGCCTGCCCTTGCCCGAAGTTCTTTCCGGCCCGCGCGCGGAACAAGGTAATCTTGAGGATCATTCCGGACGCGGGCGGCAGTTGTTTGCCTGGGACCGGTCCCGGATCGACCGCTGGCTGGACGATCAGATCAGGAAGGTTCGCGACAAGGTCACGAATGAGGCGATCCTTGCGTTTTACGCAGATATCAAGTCTGACCCTGACACAGCCGCCTCATCTTACAACACTGCGTGGAAATGGCTGCTTGAGAACACCGCAGAGGATCAATCGCTTGAAATTTACTGGGACGATGTCGAGGTGCGGTTCTTTCTGCTTCTTCGGGCGCGGCATCAGTACGGAAGCGCAAGTTACACTCTGGCAGGGATCGCTCAGAACACCGATCGGACAAACCTGCTGCCAAAGGAAGTCCTGGCGCTGTGGCGCATGGCAGCGGATGTCGATTTCAACCCGTCAGCCGTCAACATGTGGTACTATGTCCACACGGAAGAGCTCTATGAAAAGGATTGGCTGGATCCGCCCGCGATGGAGGGTTATCTGCGCTATTTCTTCCGTCTGGGCGCGCCGGACGGGCATTATCACATCGCCGCGCAATTGCTGAGCTTCTATCTGCAATCGCCCATCTATCGCCCGGACGAAGGCTATGTCGCCGCCGCCATGGAGCGTATCCGGCACTACGACCCCAGCTCCTACAAAGTTTGCCTGCAAATCATCGCCGAACGCAATTTGCCGGTGGATCTGAAGGATCAGCGCATCCCACGAAACGGCATCATGTTCGAAATGAGCCGCGACCGCGCGCTGCATTAAGCGTGTTTACAGATCCGGACCCAACCGGATCGGGCTGCCATCCTGAAAGCGCAGAAAGCGAAAGCGGGTCAGGTCATGGCCCGGATCCTTGCCCTGCATGATCCGCGACATGACATGGCCGACGCCCGGCCCGATGCCGAACCCATGCCCGGACAGGCCGGTGGCGACGAAAAATCCCGCGATCGGCGTTTCATCCAGCACCGGCACCTGATCGGGCATGGTGTCGATCATCCCGGCCCATGCGGCGCGCAGTGCCGGGCGGCCGATCTGCGGGAAGGCGGCGGCGAAATCATCCTGTATCTTTCTCAGCCGGGCGGGATTGGGGTCTGGGTTCAGCAAACGCATCCGCTCGAAAGGCGATGGCTCATCCCCGGCCCAGCGGCGCGGCGTGCGCCAGCCATCGGGATAGCCGCGCGGCGCGTGCCATTGCAGCCGGGTCTGGGACAGGTCGCGGCGCAGTTGCGGCATATAATGGCGCAGATGGCGAAAGGCGGCGGGGCCGATCCAGAAATCATGCGCCGTGCCGGGCGCCAGCGTATAGCCACCATCCGCGCGTCGCCGAAAGGCGATATTCGCATCCACCGCCGCCCCGGACCAGAAATCGGGCATCGGCGCTGTCGCCGCCACGGTGGCGCGCGCCGAAAGCTGCGGCAGGGACAGGCCCAGATTTCCCGCGAAAAGACCCGACCATGCGCCCCCCGCCAGCAGCACCCTTGGCGCGCGGATCGGTCCATCCTCGGTCAGAACACCGGTCACGCTGCCAGCCTGCAGATCCAGCCCCCGCACCGCGCAGTTTTCCCGGATCCTGACGCCCTCGGCGGCGGCCAGCCGGGCCATGGCGGGCACAGCCCAGACCGGCTCGGCCCGCATATCGGAGGGCGTGACCAACGCACCGGCCCAGCCCGCCTGATGGGGCAGCAGATCTGCAAGGGCCTTGCCCCCGATCACCCGGCTGTCCAGCCCATGGCGTCGCGCTACGGGCAGCCAGCCTTCGAACCGCGCCAGATCCGCCTGATCCATCGCCAGATAGCTGACACCGCAGGTCGTCAGGCCCAGTTCCGGCCCCAGTTCCTGCGCCAGCGATTTCCACAGGGCGCGGGCGGTCAGCATGATCGGGATTTCAGCCTCATCCCGGCCCTGCGCCCGGATCCACCCCCAGTTACGAGAGGATTGCTCGCCCGCGATCACGCCTTTTTCGCACAGCACCACATCCAGCCCGTCGCGCGCCAGATACAAGGCGGCGCTTACGCCCGCGATGCCGCCACCGATCACCACGACATCGCAGGCCTCTGGCAAACTGTCGCGGAATTGCGGCGGGGTGCCCGGCGGGATGGGCGGGGACGATGTCACGAATGGGTCACCGGATCGATCAGCACCTGATGACCGGGGGCGACCTGTTTATAGACCGATGGCGGGGCCTGATAATCGACAGGATGGATGGGCGATGGGATCGGCTTGAAGTTCAGGTCTTCGCTGATCTTCTTCTGATGCGGATCGGCGACGGGCACAGCGGCCATCAACTGCCGGGTATAGCTGTGCTGCGGGTTTTCAAAGACCTGCTGACGGGTGCCGATTTCAACGATGCGCCCCAGATACATGACGCCGACATGGTGACTGACCCGTTCGACCACAGCCATATCGTGGCTGATGAACAGCATCGAGATCCCCAGATCCTGCTGCAATTCCATCAGCAGGTTCAGAACCTGTGCCTGCACCGACACATCCAGCGCCGACACGGCCTCATCTGCGACGATCAGCTTCGGGTTCAACGCCAGGGCGCGGGCGATGGCGATGCGCTGGCGCTGCCCGCCCGACATTTCATGCGGATAGCGGCGCATGAAGCTGCGCGGCAATTCGACCCGGTCGAACAGCGACGCCACGCGGTCATGCCGTTCGCTGCGATTGCCGATGCCGTAATTCTGCAGCGGTTCGGCCACCTGATCGAACAGCTTCATATGCGGATCGAGGCTGGCATAGGGATCCTGAAAGATCATCTGCATGTCGCGCCGCAGATCGCGCAGCGCCGAGGGCGACAGCGCAAGAATATCGGTGCCACCCAGATCGACATGGCCCGATTCCGGCTCGACCAGCCGCAGGATCGACCGGGCAACGGTCGATTTCCCCGAACCGGATTCGCCCACCAGAGACATGGTTTCGCCGCTGTTGATGGTGAAGGACACATCCTCGACCGCATGGACCCGGGCCACGGTGCGCCGCAGCAGGCCGCCTTTCACCGCAAATCGCGTGGTCAGGTTCTGAACCGTCAGCAGCGGCGTCGGATTCTCAACGATGATGGGCGTGGCCTCGGTCGTCGATCCGTCGCGCATCAGGCGCAGACGCTCGGGCGCGGGCTTGCCGGTCATCTCACCCAGCCGGGGCACCGCCGCAAGCAGCATTCTGGTGTAATCCTCGCGCGGGTTTTCGAAGATCTCTTCGACGCTGCCCTCTTCGACCTTGTCGCCGCGATACATGACCACGACGCGATCGGCCATCTGCGCCACCACCGCCATGTCATGGGTGATGAACAGAACCGCGATCTGCTTTTCACGCTTCAGCCGGTCGATCAGCGCCAGAATCTCGGCCTGAATCGTTACATCCAGCGCCGTGGTCGGCTCATCGCAGATCAGCAGTCTTGGCTCGCAGGCCATGGCGATGGCGATCACGACGCGCTGGCGCATGCCGCCCGACAGCTCGTGCGGATATTGATCCATCCGCCGTTCCGGTTCCGGGATACGGACCTGTTTCAGGATCTCCAACGCGCGGGCGCGGGCCTCGGCCTTTGACATATCGCGATGGACGATCAGCCCTTCGGTCAGTTGATCGCCGATGGTGAAAACCGGGTTCAGCGCAGTCATCGGCTCTTGAAAGATCATGCCGATCTTGTTGCCGCGGATATCGCGCATGGTCGGCGTGGTCTGCTTTGCCAGATCGATGACATGGCCGTCGCCTTCGTCAAACCAAAGCTCGCCCTTGGTGATCGTCCCGCCACCGAATTCGACAAGCCGCATCAGCGCCAGCGAACTGACCGATTTGCCCGACCCCGATTCCCCCACCACACAGACGCATTCACCGGGATTGATCGAAAAGCTGATATCCTTGACGCCAACGACAACACCGTCATTCGTTTCAAACTCGACCCGAAGTTTGTTAATGGAAACAAGCGGCTGTTCGTCCAGCATCGACATTCTCCCGGCGTTGCCCGAAGATCAGGCTAGCCGCAGCCCGCGAAAAGTCAAAGACGAAAGATGCGTGCACGCCCTGAAGGATAAGTCTTGCTTTTCTTTCAAGCTTTGTTTGAAACTGATCACATTCCGCAGGGGCAAAGCGTCACGACGCCCGCGAGAACAGGGGCTGCCATGACAAGAATGAAAGCCGTCAAATGGCGAGGCAGGGGTTCTGACGCACCCTGCCCGCGCGGGTCTTTTCCCAACAGGAGAGAGAGATGAAACTGAAAACAATCATGCTGGGCGCGGCTGCAACCCTTGCCCTGGCACCCGTCGCCATGGCCGAACGTGGCGCGGATGGCGCGGTGAACCTGATCTTGTGGCAGGCCCCGTCGACCATGAACCCCTATCTGTCAGGCGGCACTAAAGAGATGGTCGCCTCAAGCATGACTCTGGAGCCGCTGGCCGGGATGACGCCCGAGGGCGAATTGTTCCCGCGTCTGGCGGCCGAGATCCCGACGCTGGACAATGGCGGCATTGCCGAAGACCTGAAATCGGTGACGTGGAAGCTGAAAGAAGGGCTGAAATGGTCGGACGGCACGCCACTGACGGCTGCCGACGTGGTCTTTACCGGCGAATATTGCATGGACCCGGAAGGTGGCTGTTCCCAGCTGGCCAAATTCGAAGGCGTGGACAGCATGGAAGCGGTCGACGATCTGACCGTGAAGATCAATTTCACCCAGGCCATGCCCGATCCCTATTCGGCCTTTGTCGGGTCGAATACGCCGATCCTGCAAAAGGCGCAGTTCGAAAACTGCAAGGGCGCCAATGCCCCGACCTGCACCGATCAGAACTTCAACCCGATCGGCACCGGCCCGTTCCGCGTGACCAAGTTCCTGACCAATGACGTCATTACCTTCGAGGCCAATCCCGAATATCGCGACCCAGCCAAGCCCGCCTTCGCCACGGCGACGCTGAAAGGCGGCGGCGATGCGGCAGCCGCCGCGCGTGCGGTGATGGAGACCGGCGAATATGACTATGCCTGGAACACCCAGCTTGCCCCGGATGTCATCGCGGGCATGGAGGCCGGGGGCAAGGGCAAGGTCTCGGCCGCTTTTGGCAGTCTGGTCGAACGCCTGCACGTGAACCTGACCGATCCGTCATCCTCTCTGCCCCCCGACGAACGCTCGACCCTGGCGCATCCGCATCCCTTCCTGTCCGATCCGGCGGTGCGCAAGGCCCTGTCCATGGCCATCGACCGCGCGCTGCTGACCGAGATCGGCTATGGCGCATCCGGCCAGCCGACCTGCAACTATGTCCCCGCGCCCGAGGCCTGGGCATCGCCCAATACCGAATGCCTGACCCAGGATATCGAGGGCGCGAATGCGCTGCTGGAAGAGGCTGGCTGGGTCAAGGGCGGCGACGGCATCCGCGCCAAGGACGGCGTGCGGCTGTCGATCCTGTACCAGACCTCGGTCAATGCCGTGCGTCAGGATTTTCAGGCGCTGATCAAGCAATGGTGGTCGGAAATCGGCGTCGAGACGGAACTGAAAACCGTCGATGCCTCGGTCTATTTCGGCTCGGATCCCGGCTCGCCGGACACGATCCAGAAATTCTACGCCGATATCGAAATGTATGCCGATAATTTCGAAGGCGGCAATCCCTCGCCCTATCTGGCGAAATGGACCTGCGCCAAGGCCCCCGGCCCCGACAATCAGTGGCAGGGCGAAAACATGAGCCGCTATTGCGATGAGGAATACGAGAAGCTTCTGGCGCAGTTGAACCAGACCGTCGATCCGACCGAGCGCGGCCAGATCGGGCAGAAGCTGAACGAGATGCTGACCAAGGAAAGCAACGCGATCATTCCGCTGG
This sequence comes from Paracoccus fistulariae, assembly GCF_028553785.1. Lineage (NCBI taxonomy): Bacteria > Pseudomonadati > Pseudomonadota > Alphaproteobacteria > Rhodobacterales > Paracoccaceae > Paracoccus > Paracoccus fistulariae. The sequence continues at coordinate 3,041,000 of NZ_CP067136.1, read as the reverse complement.
TCTATCGCGGCACCGCCTCGGCCCATGCAAATTCGCTGGGCGGCGTGGCGCTGAACGCCTGGGATTCGGAAATCTGGAACGTGGCCGACTGGTATCGCGTGAAAGAGTAACCCTGCTTCCGGCGGGCGGCACGGCCAAGCCGGTGCCGCCCGCCTTGTCCGACATGCTGTGACACGTCAGCCGCCTTGCCGATGGTTCCGGTCGCTGCGTGGCGGGCCGGGCCGCATGCCACTGGAAAAGGATCCCATCCCGATGGTCAGATCTGATCGCAATCCCATCGCCTGGCAGGAGGCTGCCCCATGCTGACCTTCACCATCAGACGCTTGCTGCTGGCGATCCCGACGCTGCTGTTCATCTCGCTGGTGATTTTCCTGCTGCTGGAGGCCTCTCCGGGCGATCCGCTGGGCGATGTCCCCCTGACCGTCCCGCCCGAGGTCAAAGAGCGGATGCGCGAGGCGCTTGGCCTGGGCGAAGCCTGGTACATCCGCTATGTGCTGTGGCTGAAGCAGTTTTTCTGGGTCGAGCCGCTGCACTGGATCGATCAGGTCTTTGGCACCGGTTTCAGCGACGGCATGCAGCGGATCATCAGCTTCCAGTCACGCAGCCCGGTCTTTGACGTCATCGCGCAACGCGTACCCCAGACCCTGACCGTGGTAGGGTTTTCCTATATCATCGGGGTGCTGATCGCGATCCCGATCGGCATCATCTCGGCCTATAAGCAATATAGCTGGTTCGACCAGCTGGGCACCTTCATCTCGATGATCGGCTTTTCGATGCCCACCTTCTTTACGGGCGTCGTTCTGATCATCATCTTCGGGGTCAAGCTGCAATGGTTCCCCTCGGTCTATGACACGACGCTGGTGGTGCGGGACTGGGACAGCTTCCTGGCGCAGGTGCGACAGATGGTCATGCCGGTCACGGTGCTGGCGCTGTATAATGCCGCGCAGATCAGCCGGTTCATGCGCGCCTCGATGCTGAACAATCTGGGGCAGGATTATGTGCGCACCGCACGCGCCAAGGGGCTGTCGGAAAAGACCGTGGTGATGAAGCACGTGTTGCGCAATTCGCTGATCCCGGTGGTGACCGTGATCGCGCTTGGTCTGCCAACCGTCTTCGGCGGGGCCATCATCACCGAACAGGTGTTCAAGGTGAACGGTCTTGGGCAGCTTCTGATCAGTTCGATCCACGCCAATGACATCCCGATGGTGCTGACGCTGACCTTCATCTTCGCGATCCTGATCGTGCTCTTCACCCTGATCGCCGATGTCATCTACGGCCTGCTTGACCCAAGGATCCGCTATGACTGAGACCACGCGCCAGCAGAAGCTGAACCAGCAGGAACTGATCGACGAAACCGCCGCAGCTTCCGCGGTGACCAGCGAACTTCCCCCCGACAACCCGCAAGAGGCCGGCGGCGAAACCCGCAGCCAGTGGCGTGACATCTGGCGCCAGTTCCGCAGCCATCGCGGCGCAATGGTGGCGCTGGTCCTGTTCATCGCAACCATCCTCTTCGTCACAATCGGACCGTCGATCTGGACCATCGATCCGACCTATGTGGATATTCGCGCCCGCAATTCCGGCTTCACAGCGGCCCATCCGCTGGGCACCGATCAGCTCGGACGCGACATGCTGGCGCGGCTGATGGCCGGTGGGCGTGTCTCGATCGCGGTGGGCCTGACCGCCATGACCATCGCCATCTCCATCGGCAGCCTGATCGGCGTGACCTCGGGCTATTTCCGCCGACTGGATGCGCCGCTGATGAGGCTGACCGAATTGTTTCTGGCGCTGCCGCTGCTGCCGCTGCTGCTGTTGATGGTCACACTTTTTCGCGAACCTCTGTCGCAGAAGCTGGGCTCGGCCACGGGTATCTTCATCCTCATCGTCTCGGCCATCGGCGCGACAAGCTGGATGCAGGCGGCGCGGATCGTACGCGGCGATGTGCTGGGCCTGAAAGAGCGAGAGTTCATCCTGGCGGCGAAATCCATAGGCACTCCATCTGGCCGGATGATCCTGCGCCATATCCTGCCCAATGTCCTCTCACCGATCATGGTCGCCGCCACATTGGGCATCGCAACAGCCATCATCACCGAATCCGCCCTCAGCTTCCTGGGGCTTGGCTTCCCCCCCGATTTCCCGACCTGGGGACGCCTGCTCTATGACGCCGTGGATCAGATGGCGCTGTACCCAAGCCGGGTGATCCTGCCAGGCCTATTCATTTCAACGACGGTACTCTGCGTGAACTATATCGGCGACGGCCTGCGGGATGCCATGGATCCACGCATTCGCGGCAGATAAAAGGGGGCGCTGCCCCCGCCGCCTTGCAGGCGGCTCCCCTGGGATATTTGGACAAAGAAGAAAGCAGCTTATCTTTTGTGTTGAAATATCCTCGGGGGGTTTGGGGGGCAGACAGCCCCCCATTTGACCTCAATAAGCAGCGCCAGCCGATCCCGCAGGCAAGGCGCCATAGGGTAACCAGACGGTTTTGACGTGAACGGCGTGCCGCAGAAAGATCTCTCCCTGCGCGTCAGATTTCGTCCAGTCGCGATTTTCTGGCGACCAGACAGGTTTCAGATTGCCCCCGGCTGACCGCTCAACCTGCGTCAGCCCTGTCTGCGAGCCGACATACCACATGGCGGATACCGCATCATGGGCGGCAAGAACCTGAGAGAGTTCGTCTTTGCTGCCGATCACGATGTTCACCACGCCGCCCGGAAGGTCAGAGGTATCAAATACCTGATACAGATCGGTCACGGGCAATGGATCGTCCTGGGCTGCAATCGCGACCACGCTGTTGCCCATGGCGATGGCAGGCATGACCAGCGACATGAAAGCTGCCAGTGGCTGCGCGTTCGGGCAGGCGATGCCCATTACTCCATAAGCTTCGGGGATGACATTGACCAGCGTGCCGGATCGGGCCTGCACATTGGCACCGTCGAACTTGTCGGCCCAGGCGGCATAGTGGAAGGCGCGGGCTATGGCCGCGTCGGTTTCAGTCCTGCTGGTGCGCGCCGCGAATTCCTCTGCACGGGCAGAGAGGTTTTCGGCGATGTAATACAGGACCTGCGCGCGGGCGTGACCGCCCATCGCCGCCCATTTCGTGGCCTTGCCCGCCGCCTCGACCGCGTTGCGGATATCCTTGCGATTGCCAAGGGGCGCCAGCCCGCCCGGCACGCGGTAAGAGCCGCCGCCATCGGGACGTTTCTGCGCCCCCCCGATATAGAGCTTGGCGGTGCGGTCAATGCCGTCCATGGGGTCGGATCCGGGGGCGACAATGGGCGCTTTGGCCTCTGCTTCGCGGACGGCTTTGACCTTGGGTTCGGCCAGATATTCCAGCATGCCGACACGCCCGCCTTCGCGACCAAAGCCGCTTTCGCGATAACCGCCGAAGGGGGCGGCGGCGTCGAACATATTGGCGCCGTTGATCCAGATCACCCCGGCCCGGATGCGCGCCGCCAGATCCGTGGCCACTGTCGCGCTTTCCGACCAGACCGATCCGGCCAGCCCGTAGCGCGTGTTATTGGCCAGTTCGATTGCCTCATCGGCCGTGCGGAAGGTCGAGAGGGTCGCGATCGGGCCGAAAATTTCCTGCTGCATGCCGGGATTGGCGGGCTGGATCCGGCGCAGATAGCCCGGCGCGATAAAGCAGCCCTGCGCCGCGTTGCCGCCGACAAGCTCTGCCCCGGCATCGGTGGCGGCACGGCAGATCGAGATAATGCGATCCTTTTGCACCGGATCGACGATCGCACCGATATCGGTGGACTTGTCTAGCGGCGGACCAAGGCGCAGCTTTTCCATCCGGGCCTGCAGCAGCCCTTCGAACCGGTCCGCGACATTTTCCGCCACCAGAATCCGCGATCCCGCACAGCAGACCTGCCCCTGATTGAACCAGATCGAATCGACGACGCCCTCCACTGCGGCATCGAGATCGGCATCCTCCATCACGATGAAGGGCGATTTTCCGCCCAGTTCCAGCGTCAGCTTGCGCCCGGTTCCCGCCAGCGTTTCGGCGATCTTGCGTCCCACCTCGGTCGAGCCGGTAAAGGCGATCTTGTCGACCTTGGCCGAGACCAATGCCGCGCCGGTTTCGCCATCGCCGGTGACGATATTGACCACGCCTGCGGGCAGTCCGACCTCTTGACAGATTTCGGCGAAAGCCAAAGCGGTCAGCGAGGTATATTCAGCGGGCTTCAGCACCACCGTATTGCCGGCCGCCAGCGCGGGCGCGATTTTCCAGGCCAGCATCAGCAGCGGGAAATTCCATGGGATGATCTGACCGCAGACGCCCAGCGGCACATGGCCCGGGAACTGCGTGTCCAGCAATTCGGCCCAACCCGCATGGTGATAGAAATGCCGCGCCACCAGCGGGATGTCGGCGTCGCGGGATTCCCGGATGGGCTTGCCATTATCCAGCGTTTCCAGAACCGACAGGAAACGCTCTCGTTTCTGAATATGGCGGGCGATGGCATAAAGATAGCGCGCCCTGTCGCTGCCGCTCAGCTTCGCCCAGCCGCGCTGCGCCTTGCGGGCGGCGCGAACGGCGGCGGCGACATCATCGGCGCTGCCCTGAGAGATCTGCGCCAGAACATCGCCGGTCGCGGGGTCGCGGGTGTCAAAGCCCGCACCCGGCGCGGTGAATTTACCGCCGATGAAATGGCCGAACTCCCCCTTTGCCGCAAGCCAGTCGCGCACGGCACTGCTGTCTTCGACCGAAGGGCCGTATTCCATCGTTTCCATGATTTCGCTCACGCGGCTCATTCGTCCCTCAGGCAATTGCTAGGCGATGGGCGGCGGCATAGCGGCCCGTCACGTGATGGCTGATCTGGCGTTCCAGATCGCCCAGTAAAGAGCTGGCACCGATGCGGAACAGATCGGGATCCAGCCAGTCGCGGCCCAGCTCCTCTTTCATCAGGATCTGCCAGTTCAGCGCGTCCTTGGCCGTGCGCAACCCGCCCGCCGGCTTGAAGGCGACCTTGTGGCCGGTCATGGCCTGATGGTCGCGGATGGCGCGGCACATGACCAGCGAGACGGGCAGGGTCGCATTCACCCCCTCTTTCCCGGTCGAGGTCTTGATCCAGTCCGATCCGGCCTGCATGGCGACATGGCTGGCCCGGGCGACATTTTCCAGGGATTTCAGCTCTCCCGTCGCCAGAATCGCCTTCATCCGGGCCTGACCGCAGGCCTCTTTCATTGCGCGGATTTCGTCGTAGAGGGCCGACCACTCGCCGCGCAGGGCAAGGCCCCGGCTGATCACGATGTCGATTTCATCCGCACCCTGATCGACCGCGTAACGTATCTCGGCCAGGCGTAGATCCAGCGGCATGAGGCCCGCCGGAAAGCCTGTGGCGACACTGGCCACGGGAATCCCGGAATTGCCAAGGGCACGCTTGGCGGCGGCGACCATGGTGGGGTAGACGCAGACCGCACCGGTGGTCAGGCCGGTGACGCCGACGGCCTCAAGCAGGTCCGGCGCAATCGGCTGACGCGCCTTGGCGCAAAGCCGCGCCACCCGATCCTCGGTATCATCGCCCGCAAGCGTGGTCAGATCGATGCAGCGCACGGCATTCAGCAGCCATGCCGCCTGATGCTCTTTCTTCAGGCTGCGGCGGGCGGGCAGCGTGGCGGCCCGGCGTTCGACCGCGGGGGTGTTGATGTGGATGTCGGCAAAGATATCCGTATTCAGATCCGTGCCGGGATTTCGCCTCATCTTCCGGTGCCCTTAAGCCGGTCGAAGAAAGAGCGGCGGCGGGCTGTCGCCTCTTCCCACTGGGCGTCGGCGGCTTCGATGGCCGGTTCGACGGTGCGTTCGATGAACTGGTTCCACATCCGCCAGATCAGCACCAGAAAGATGAACAGCAAAGCCAGAATGATCAGCGCGGCCCAGTTCAGCGGGCGCTCATTCGGTCCGGCCAGCGTATCGATCGAGATCGCATTGGGGTAAGAGGACAGCCAGGCGATGCGCCAGCCATAGGCGGTCACGCTGACCCACTGCGGATCGCGCGAATCCGAGCGCAGATTGGTCGCCTCGGCCTGCAGGTTCGAGCTGTCATATTTGAAATAGGGCGGCCAGATCCAGCCGGTATCCTCATTGCGATAGACGAAGACCTTGCCATTCGGACGCACGGTTTCGATGAAACGGATGTCGCGCTGACCTTGGGTATTTTCCACCGTGCCCGCATCGTCGCTGGCATAGAAGATCGAATTTGTCGGCGTGATCGCGGTCAGCCGGTTATAGGTATTGGTGATCCGGACGGTGTTCTTGGATGGCAGCGTGTAATCCAGGAACATGAACACCACCACGCCCAGAAGGACACCCAGAAACACCTTTACGTAATACATGGTCAGCGGCCCCCTATTGCCAGTTCACCCAATAGACGATCCCCATAATCGCCAGCGTCGGAATGATGAAGACCAGCCAAAGCAGGCGCGACTTCAATGTCTTGTCGAATCCGACCATCGACCTGCGGACAAACTCGTCCCGGGCGTCGTTGTTCCCCGCAATGTCAGGATGCCGCGTCTCCCAGATTTCTTCCAGCTTTTCGCGCCTGAGTGATCTGATGTAGATCCGCAGAAGAAGGTAGAACATCGTCTCGACCAGCAGGACAAAGACAATCAGGCGTGCCAGTGCGGCCATGTCGCTCCACCTTTCTTGCGAACCTTCATATCCTTCGGAAGCCTAACATGACCCCTCGCGGATGCACCAGCGTTCACGGCCGGTGCCGAAACAGATCGTCCGGCTGTGGTTTTCAGGTCCTGCCCTGCGGAATATGACAGCACTATTGCCATGAATCGCGCGCGGCTCTAGCCTGCCAGCATGACCACGCTCAAAGATGCCATCGACGCGCGGCGCGACGCCTTGATCGCCCTGACGCAAGACCTGATCCGCATCCCGACGCTGAACCCGCCGGGACGCCATTACCGCGATATCTGCGACTATCTGCAGGCCCGGATGCAGCCACAAGGCTGGGACTGCGAATTGGTCCGGGCCAAGGGCACGCCGGGGGATTGCGCCGAATATCCGCGCTGGAACATCGTCGCGCGGCACCGGGGCGCGGCGCCCGGCGATTGCGTGCATTTCAACAGCCATCATGATGTGGTCGAGGTCGGCCACGGCTGGACCCGCGACCCCTTTGGCGGAGAGTTGGATGGCGACCGGATCTATGGCCGCGGCGCCTGCGACATGAAGGGCGGATTGGCCGCCAGCATCATCGCCGCCGAAGCCTTTGTCGCTACCCATCCCGATTACCAGGGCCGGATCGAGATCAGCGCCACCGCCGATGAGGAATCCGGCGGCTATGGCGGCGTCGCCTATCTGGCGCAGCAGGGTGCCTTTGCACATGTCGATCACGTGATCATCCCGGAACCGCTGCACAAGGACCGCATCTGTCTGGGCCATCGCGGCGTCTGGTGGGCCGAGATCGAGACCCATGGCCGCATCGCCCATGGCTCCATGCCGTTTCTGGGCGATTGCGCCGTGCGCCATATGGGTGCCGTGCTGGAAGAGATGGAGGCGACCTTGTGGCCGCTGCTGTCGGGCAAACATACCGAAATGCCGGTCATTCCCGAAGGCGCGCGATCCTCGACGCTGAATATCAACTCGATCCACGGTGGCGCGCCGGAACAGGCGGCGGATTTCACCGGCCTGCCCGCCCCCTGCGTGCCCGATCGCTGCCGCATCGTCATCGACCGCCGCTTTCTGATCGAAGAGGATCTGGCCGAGGTCAAACGAGAGATCACGGCGCTACTGGAAAAGGTCAAGGCACAGCGTCCCAGCTTTAACTACGAAATCCGCGACCTGTTCGAGGTGATCCCCTCGATGACCGACAAGGATGCCCCGGTCGTGCGCACCACCGCCGCCGCGATCCAGCGTATTCTTGGCCGCGAGGCGGGCTATGTCGTCAGCCCCGGCACCTATGATCAGAAACATATCGACCGGATCGGCAAGCTGAAGAACTGTATCGCCTATGGGCCCGGCGTGCTGGATCTGGCGCATCAGCCCGATGAATGGATCGGCGTCACCGATATGCTGGACAGCGCCAAGGTGATGGCGCTGGTGCTGCAGGATCTGTTGGTGACTGGCGGTTAATCCCTAGAACGGGACATCGTCATCACGCCCGACGGGCTGGACATAGGCGGCCTTGATATTCTTGAACCCGCCGCTGTCGAATTGCACGGTCAGCGTGTCTTCGGCCATGCCCATCACCTGACCTTCGCCGAATTTCGCATGGCTGACGCGGTCGCCCACGGTAAAGATGGCCTCGGCGCTGGCATCGATGGTCACGCTGCTGCGCGGCACCGGCGTCTTGTGCTGCGTCGCGCGCGCCTGCATCCGTTTCCAGCCGGGCGAGTTATAGACATCGGCATTCGCCGCGCGATCATGCATCTGCGTGCCCGCATTCGCCCCGGCAAAGGCCATCGCCGCACCATAGCCGCCACCATAGAGGCCGGGCGGGGTCAGAACCTCGACATGTTCCTCGGGCAGTTCATCGACAAAGCGCGAGGGCATGCTGGATTGCCACTGCCCATACAGCCGCCGGTTGCCCGCAAAGCTGATCGTGGCCAGACGCTCGGCCCGGGTAATGCCGACATAGGCCAATCGACGCTCTTCCTCGACGCCCTTGGTGCCGTTCTCATCCATCGCGCGCTGGTTCGGAAATAACCCGTCTTCCCAACCGGGCAGGAACACGACCGGAAATTCCAGCCCCTTGGCGCCATGCAGGGTCATGATGCTGACCTCTTCGGTCGCGTCCCCCTCATCCCGGTCCATCACCAGCGCGACATGTTCCAGAAAGCCCTGAAGATTGTCGAATTCCTCAAGCGCCTTGATCAGTTCCTTGAGGTTGTCCAACCGGCCCGGCGCGTCGGGCGATTTGTCATTCTGCCACATGGCCGTGTAGCCGGATTCGTCCAGAATCCGCTCGGCCAGTTCGATATGGCTGATGCCCTCATCCAGCGCATCGGCATGCCAGCGCCCGACGCCGACCACGAACTCGCGCAGATTGGCCAGCCCCTTGCCGCCCAGATGCCCCTCTCCCACCACGATCCGCGCGCCCTCCAGCAGCGGCACAGCATTCTGACGGGCGACATTCTGGATGGTCTTGATCGCCTTGTCGCCCAGACCGCGCTTGGGCGTGTTCACGATCCGCTCGAAGGCCAGATCATCGGACGGGCTGACCACCAGCCGGAAATAAGCCATCGCATCGCGGATTTCCTGCCGCTCGTAGAAACGCGGGCCGCCGATCACGCGATAGGGCAGGCCGATGGTCATGAAGCGATCTTCAAAGGCACGCATCTGATGGCTGGCACGGACCAGAATGGCGATGTCATTCAGCCCCACCGCGCCCAGGGCCGCGCGATGTCCGCCCTGAAAAGCCTCGATCTCTTCGCCGATCCAGCGGGCCTCTGCCTCGCTGTCCCAATGGCCGATCAGGCGGACTTTCTCGCCCGCCTCAGCCTCGGTCCACAGGGTCTTGCCCAGACGTCCGGCATTGGCCGAAATCAGGCCAGAGGCCGCCGCCAAAATCTGCGGGGTCGAGCGGTAATTCTGCTCAAGCCGGATTACCTGCGCGCCCGGAAAATCCTTTTCAAAGCGCAGGATATTGCCCACCTCGGCCCCGCGCCAGCCATAGATCGACTGGTCGTCGTCACCCACGCAGCAGATATTCCTGTGCGCCTGCGCCAGCAGCCGCAGCCACATATATTGGGCGACATTGGTATCCTGATATTCGTCCACCAGGATATAGCGGAATCGGTCCTGCCATTGTTTCAGCACATCGGGATGCGCCTGAAACAGCGTGACGCAATGCATCAGCAGATCGCCGAAATCGACCGCATTCAGCGTCAGCAGCCGGTCCTGATAGGCCTGATACAGCTTGCCGCCCCAACCGTCGAAGGCCATCGCCTCGCCCTGCGGCAGTCTGGCGGGGGTCAGGCAGCGGTTCTTCCAGCCATCGATCAAATGCGCCAACTGCCGTGCGGGCCAGCGTTTCTCGTCCAGATTTTCGGCCAGGATCAGCTGTTTCAGCAACCGGATCTGATCGTCGGTGTCCAGAATGGTGAAGCTGGGTTTCAGGTGCAGCTCGCCATTGCCGATCAATTCGGCATGGCGACGCAGGATCTTGACGCTGATACCGTGAAAGGTGCCCAGCCAAAGCATGCCCTCGACCGCCTCGCCCAGCAGGCGGCCGATTCGGTCTTTCATCTCGCGCGCGGCCTTGTTGGTAAAGGTCACGGCCAGGATCTGTCGCTGATGCGCCCTGCCCTGCGCCAGCAGATGCGCGATGCGCGAAGTCAGCGCCCGCGTCTTGCCCGTGCCCGCCCCTGCCAGCAGCAGCACAGGGCCGTCCAGCGCCTCGACCGCCGCACGCTGGGCGGGGTTGAGCCCGTCCAGATAAGGGGCCGCGCGCCCGGCCATGGCCCGCTGCGACAGCGGGACCGGCGTCACATCGTCGGAATCGTCAATCAGGTCCATCGCCACAACATAGGCCGAACGGTTGTGTAAAGAAAGCCTTTGTTCCCTCTACGTTCTGATTTCATATGTACGCTCAAATATGTTCCAGCCATCAGAGCAGGTCGATAGGCTCAGGCACGCAGACTGGCGAAAACGGTCGGATCCAGCGAGGATTGCGCGAAGGTCGGACCGTCGGTCAACAGGCTGACCGCATCATGGGAATGCAGCGATTCCTGATGACTGGCAATGATGCGGAAGTCCCCGAAACGGTGATCGGCCAGCAATTCCTTGGCAAAGGCACGCACCGCATCCTCGACAAAGATCGGATTCGAGGCATTGAGTTCGGCAAAGGCCTGCTCATCCTCGCGCTTGACCATGACCTGCGTTTCCGTGGGCACGGCGCGGCGGCACAGTTCGACCATATCCTCGAACCAGATCTTTTCCGGCCCTTTCATCACTGCGGAAATCCGCGCAATCGAGCGTTGCGAATGCGGCGTCGCCAGGCGTCCCCGCGTTTCGCGCGCATGTTCCGACAGTTCCAGCGAACAGGGGCAGGTCGAGGAATAGACGTAATCGAAATGCATGATCCGCAGCCGCTGACCCTGCTGCTCGATCACCTCTTGCGCGATGTCGTAATATTGCCAGCCCGACAGGCCCGAGCGCAGCGAGTCCACCCGGATCGGGTAGGAAAAGCGCATCTGGATCCGCGCGTCGAAGGCGTCCAGATCGGCCTTGTAATCGTCCAGCGCGGCTTCCAGCACCTTGAGGCTGAACAGATGATCCGAATGGCCGTAAAAGGACCGCATGATCCGCGACATATTGATGCCCTTGCGATCCGCCTCAAGGCTGACGGTACCGGTGACGCTGGTTTCAAGGGCGATTTCCCCGCCATCGCGGGTCTGATAGCGGATCGGCAGCCGGAAATTCGAGATCCCGACATGCTGGATCGGCGCATGCGCCCCGACGATCAGGCTTGAGGGACCATTTTGCAGATCGGGCAGCGTTGCCTTGTAAGCCTCATCAACGCGGAACTCGGAATCATAACGACGGGCCAGCGCCGGATAGGCGGGGGTCATGGGACGGGCTTCAGTCATCAGGCCAACCTTTTGCCAGCTTCAAATGCATTGCTGCGGGAATATGGGGCCGCACCGGATGTTTCTAAAGAGGTTGCGCCGGATTCGCGACCGAATCCGGCGTTTTTCAGAAATTTGGCCGTAATCAGCCGTTCAGGGCGGCTGTCAGATCGTCGATCAGATCCTGCGTATCCTCCAGACCAATCGAAATCCGCAGCAGGCCGGGGCTGATGCCAAGCTGTGCCTTGACCTCATCCGACAGTCTTTGATGCGTGGTCGTGGCCGGATGTGTGACGATGGATTTCGAATCCCCCAGATTGTTCGAGATCTTGATGATCTGCAGTTTGTCCAGTGCCGCAAAGGCCGCGTCTTTGCCATCCTTCAACTCGATGGCGATCATCGTGCCGCCCGACCCCATCTGACGCATGGTCAGTTCGTGCTGCGGATGATCGGCAAGACCCGGATAGATGACGCGCCCCAACCGTGGATGCCCCTGCAGCGCCTGTGCAATGGCAAGGGCGCTGTCGGCCTGCGCACGCACGCGCAGATCCATGGTGGTCAGGCCGTTCAGCATCAGCCAGCTGTGGAACGGGCTGATCGCGCCGCCGGTATGTTTCAGGTAAGGCTCGGCCACCTCGCGCACGAACTGGCGCGTGCCGCAAATCACCCCGGCCAGCGCACGCCCGCCCCCGTCGATATGCTTGGTCGCCGAATAGACGATGATATCTGCGCCCTGCTGGACTGCTTTCGAAAAGACCGGCGTGGCAAAGACGTTATCGACCACAACCTGCGCACCCACAGCATGGGCCAGTTCGGCCACGGCCCGAATATCGATCACTTCCAGCGTCGGATTCGAGACGGATTCGAAAAACACCGCCTTGGTGCCGGGCCGGATAGCCGCCTTCCACTGATCCAGATCCGTGCCGTCGACATATCTGACCTCGACCCCGAAGCGCTGCAGCAGGTCCAGAACGTAAAGGCATGATCCGAACAGCGCCCGCGCGGCGACGATATGATCCCCGGCCGAGCACATGGAAAACAATGCGCCATTCACCGCCGCCATGCCGCTGGCCGTGGCAAAGGCGTCTTCGGTGCCTTCCAGCGCGGCAATGCGGTCTTCGAACATGCGGCTGGTCGGGTTGCCATAGCGGGCATAGATGAATTCATCCGGCCCGGTGCCCTCGAAACGCTTTTCCGCCTGCGCGGCGCTGTCATAGACGAAGCCCTGAGTCATGAAGATCGCCTCGGACATCTCGCCATATTGGCTGCGGCGTGTGCCATGATGGACGGCCTGCGTACGCGGACCCAAACGCTTGGCGGAATCTTCGGTCATTTCAATGCACCTCTCGCTGACCGCATCCGGTTAGCGCCAGCCCCGCAGTTGTGCAAGCGCGACGGCAGCGGGGCAAGAAAAGCGATTTCACGCATAAGGACTGTGCCGACATCGCAACACAACCGCAAATTACAGCCGAAAAGATGTTTAATTGAACATACGTAATGAAAATTTTTTGCGGAAAATTCTGCACTCCCTGCAAATGGAGGCATAATTTCTGTTTATTTACAGTCAGCTGTTCAGAATCTTGAACTTATTGACCAAATAGACAGGTTGGAATAGTTCGCGCTCAGGTTATGTTGATGGAGCAGTCAAGCAAAGACGTGGAGCCGCGGGAACGGCTCAACCAGAGGGAGGGCGCGATGCAGATGAATTTGTTGGTTCGCAGCAGTTTTACCAGCTGCTTTTATGTGTATCAGCATCGCGATATCCGACTTCTGAGTGCGTCCATTGACAGAATATAAGAGTACCGCTTCGGTGAGGGTGTTAGTGAGTTGAGCGGCTTGGAAACCCCGATTGTTATTGGGGCAAACCCAAGGAGCTGAGTGTTTTACCCCAGTACCTTGCCGTTGTACGACCGAGACTTGGTTACGTCTGAATGACGATGTGTGTGTTTTGAAAGTTGAGTCTGGTCAGAAGTCGCGAGGGGCAGCCCACTGCCCCTCGCTTCCTTTTTCAGACTACAGATAATCGCTGCGCTGCAGGCCGTATTTCGCCATCTTCTCGTTCAGGGTCCGGCGCGGCAGGCACAGTTCTTCCATGACACTGGCGATGCTGCCCTTGTGACGGCGCATCGTATTGTCGATCAGCATCTTTTCGAAACTTTCGACATATTCCTTCAGCGGCTTGCCCTCGGTCGTCGTGGCCTGCTGGGTATCCTCGCCATCCGCCATCAGCAGCGAGGCGATGCTGCCAGAGCCGCGACGGTTTTGCAGCACGGCGCGTTCGGCCACATTGATCAGTTGGCGGATATTGCCGGGCCAGGGGGCCTGCAGAAGCTGGGCGGCCTCTTGCGCGCTGACCTGGGGCGGTTCGCAGCCATATTCCTCGGAAAACTGCTCGGCCATGCGGGTGAACAGCGCCAGGATATCCTCGCCCCGCGCGCGCAGCGGCGGCAGGGTGATCTTCAGGGCGGACAGGCGATAGAACAGATCGGGGCGCAGCGAATCTTCGGCCTTGCGGCCTTCGCCACGGGCATTGGAAATCGCGATGATTCGGGTCTCGGCCGGTGTGCCCTGTTCGCTGATGAAGGCCAGCAGCCGTGCCTGCAGCCCCTCGGACAGGGCCTCGATATCCTCAAGGCACAGCGTTCCGCCACGGGCCTCTTCGACCGCGGGCAGACCTTCTTCCAGCGGCCCGAAAAGCCGTGCGGTCAGCGCCTCGTCATTATAGGCGGCGCAGGAAACGGGGATGAATTTCTTCGACGCGCGCGGCCCGACGGCGTGCAGCGCATGGGCCACCAGCGTCTTGCCGGTGCCGGTTTCGCCGTCGATCAGCACATGGCCATCGGCCTGCCCCAGATCCAGGATATCCTCGCGCAGCCTGTCCATCACCGGGCTGGAGCCGATCAGCTTGGACATCACCTGCTGGCCTTCGGACAGATCGCGACGCAGGGCGCGGTTGTCCAGCGTCATCCGCCGCGACGCCGTGGCCTTTTTCGCCAGGGCGGTCATCTTGTCGGGGTTGAACGGCTTTTCCATGAAATCCATGGCCCCGATCCGCATCGCCTCGACCGCGATGGGGACATCGCCATGGCCGGTGATCATGATGACGGGCAGGCTGGAATCCAGCCCCATCAGGCGCTTCAGAAACGCAATGCCATCCATGCCGGGCATGCGGATATCTGACACGACAATTCCCGGCCAGTCGCTGCTGATCACCTTCAGCGCGTCTTCGGCGCTGGCAAACGTCTCTGTCTCGAAGCCGGACAGAACCAACCATTGGCTGATCGATTCACGCATGTCGGGTTCGTCATCAACAATCGCAATCTTTAATTTGCGTGACATCCGATGGTTCCTCTCTCGAAATATTCTATTCTGCGGCAAGTGCCTGAGGCGGCTGGCCGGGCGTGTGCAGCGGTAGCTCGACCCGGAAGACGGCGCCGCCGTCGGTTTCGTTATGTGCGGTCAGTCGGCCCCCGAAGTCAGCGACGATTGTCGATGAAATGGCAAGCCCCAGACCCGTTCCCTCACCTGGCTTCTTGGTTGTCCAAAACGGTTCAAACAATTTTTCCAGGTCCGATACGCCGGGACCGTTGTCGCGAACAGACAAGTAAGCGTGAGTGCCGCTGTCCACCGCGATCTCGATCCGCGCGTCCTTGCGGTCCTTGACCGCATCAACGGCGTTGCGCAGCAGGTTGATCACGACCTGCTCAAGCCGGATTCGGTCAGCAAGCACTGTGATTTTCTGACGCGGCAGGTTGCGCACAACGCTGATCGAACCGCTGCGCAATTGCGGCTCCATCATGGTCAGGGCCGAGCTGACGGCCAGGCGTAAATCCACCGGTTCGACCGCCTCGCCGCCCTTGCGGGCGTAGGATTTCAGCTGCCGCGTGATCGAGCCCATCCGCTCGATCAGATCGTCGATCCGCTGAAAACTGGACAGCGCCTCTTCGCTGCGCCCGCGCTGCAGCAAGAGCCGAGCCCCCGCCAGATATGTCTTCATCGCCGCAAGTGGTTGATTCAATTCGTGACTTACGCCGGCCGACATCTCGCCCAAAGCGGCGAGTTTCGACGATTGCTGCACCGTTTGCTCGGCCACGCGCAGCTCTTTCTGCACCCGCTCCCGCTCCGCGATTTCGCGGGTCAGACGCATGTTCAGCGCCCGAAGATCAGCGGATTCCCGCATATAGACGGCGGATTGACGCCGGGCGCGGCGCGACAGGACATAAAAAGTGCCCGCCAGCAGCATGGCAAAGCCCATGATCTCAAGCGCCAAGACGCCGTTCACCCGCTCTCGAATCGAGGCATAGGTGGTGAAGCTGATCATCCGCCAGCCGCGAAAGGGGATTCGCGACTCGCTTTGCATCACCGCGCGGCCCTTCACGTAGGCATCGGCGGGCGAAGAGGCCCAGTCGGCGGTGACCTGAAAGGCCCGCTGAATCGCCGAAGGGGCCGAGCGGACCTCAAGCGCCTCGGGCAGGGTGCGGCCGCGCCAGCGCGGTTCGGTCGCAAGGATGATCGTCCCTTCGCTGTCGGTCACGGCCACCGCGTCCGAGATGCTGGCCCAAGAGCGTTCGAGCCGGTTCAGATCCGCGCTGACGACGATCACGCCCAACGTGCGGCCATCCGCGACGACAGCGCGGGAATAGGCGAATTCATAGGCCCCGCCGCCGCTGTTGGTGACATTGAACACCGTGTCGCTAGAGCGCAATGCATCAACGAAATAAGGGGCAAGAACGTTATTCGTGCCAATCTGATAGCGATCTGTGGACCCGACCGTGCGGCCCGATGCATCCAGCAGTTTGATCGATGACGCGCCGATTTCCTTCTGCGCCGCCATCAGCCGCGCCGAGGTGGTGGAAAAGTCATTGCCGTTCAGCGCGCCGATCAGCGCCGGATCGCGTGCCAGCAGCAGGGGCACAACCGCCGTACGCTGCAATTCCGACAACAGGTTCCCGGTATATAACGCCAGACGCAGTTCGGACCGGACGCGCGTGTTTTCGGAAAACCGCGCCGTCAGCCAGGCATTCGTGGTCCAGACCGACACCAGCGCGGTCACGAAAATCGCCAGAAAGGCAAATCGCAGCCACCACGGATTGTAAGACAGCGAGGCGCCGCCCTCTCCTCCTCCGCCTGCTGTTCTGGCCTTTGTGTTTTCGATCACGAGTTAGTCCGGACTGTTGCGCAACTGACGCAATTTAAGCCCAGAAAGCCTATGGAACAAGTCAGGCTTGGACGAGGTTGTCCACCAATGAGCGGAATAACGGCATCCCGTCGGTCCCGCCAAGTGCCGGATCGGCATTGCGTTCGGGATGCGGCATCATCCCCAGCACCCGGCGATTTTCGGACAGAACGCCCGCGATATCCTCGACCGAGCCATTCACACCGGGCGCGTAGGTAAAGGCGATGCGATCCCCGGATTTCAGCTGGGCCAGCCCTTCATCCGTGATCTGGTAATTGCCGTCGTGATGGGCAACCGGGATCGTGATCTTCTGCCCCTTCTCATATCCGGCGGTAAAGGCGCTGTCGGCGGTTTCGACCTGCAACTGCGCCTGACGGCACAGAAATGTCAGCCCGCTGTTGCGCATCAGCGCGCCAGGCAGCAGGCCCAGTTCCGTCAGCACCTGAAAGCCGTTGCAGATGCCCAGGACATAGCCGCCCTTCTGCGCATGCTGCCGCAGCGCGGTGGCAATCGGCGACTGCGCGGCAATGGCGCCACAACGCAGGTAATCGCCAAAGGAAAAGCCGCCGGGCACCGCGACCAGATCCGTACCGGCCGGCAGATCGCTGTCCTTGTGCCAGACACGGGTGACCTGCGCGCCCGCCTGCTGAAGCGCGATGGCAAGATCGCGGTCGCAATTCGATCCGGGAAACGTGACGACAGCAGCTTTCATGGCAAGGCCTCGGACTGATGGGGTTGGCTGCTCCATAGCGCAGCCGGGCGCGGGTGTTAAGCCGCAATTCCTATCGCCAGGCGACCAAAATCGCGCCGGCCCCGATCAGCAGCACGCCCGTCCAGTTGGTCAGGCTCAGCTTCTCACCCAGAAAAAACACGCCGAAAAGCGCGACCAGAACGACGCTGAGCTTGTCGACAGGCGCGACGCGCGCAGCATCGCCCAGTTTCAGCGCGCGGTAATAGCAGACCCAGCTGAAGCCGGTCGCAAGCCCTGACAGGATCAGGAACAACCAGCTTTTGCCCGAGATCCCCTCGATTCCCTGCCATTCGCGCCGCGCGGTCAGGATCAGCGCCAGCGCGGCCAGAATGACCACGGTTCGGATGAAGGTCGCGAAATCGGCCCCGACTCCGGCGACGCCGACCTTGCCGAAAATCGCCGTCAATGCGGCAAAGACCGCTGACAGGATTGCCCAGAAAACCCAGTTCTCGACCATGACCTCACCTGCAAAAGAAAAGGCCGGGGTTGCCCCCGGCCCTTGGCGCGGCCCTTATGCCAGCGCCTTGTTCAGATATTCATCGACCTTTTCCAGATAGCCCATGGTGGTCAGCCATTGCTGATCGGGTCCGACCAGCAGCGCCAGATCCTTGGTCATGAAGCCATCCTCGACCGCCTGCACGGTGACCTTTTCCAGCGTCGTGGCAAAGTTCATCAGCTGTTCGTTATTGTCCAGCTTGGCGCGGTGCTTCAGACCGCCGGTCCAGGCAAAGATCGACGCGATCGAGTTGGTCGAGGTCGCATTGCCCTTTTGATGCTCACGATAGTGGCGGGTCACGGTGCCGTGGGCGGCCTCGGATTCGACGATCTTGCCATCGGGCGTCATCAGCACGCTGGTCATCAGGCCAAGGCTGCCAAAGCCCTGCGCGACGGTGTCCGACTGCACATCGCCGTCATAGTTCTTGCAGGCCCAGACATAACCGCCCGACCATTTCATCGCGCTGGCGACCATGTCGTCGATCAGGCGGTGCTCATAGGTCAGGCCAGCCTTCTTGAACTTTTCGGCGAATTCCTGATCGAAGACCTCCTGGAACAGATCCTTGAAGCGACCGTCATAGGCTTTCAGGATGGTGTTCTTGGTGGACAGATAGACCGGCACGCCGCGTGCCAGACCGTAATTCATCGAGGCGCGGGCGAAATCGCGGATCGAATCGTCCAGGTTATACATCGCCATGGCGACGCCAGAGCCGGGCGACTGGAACACTTCATGTTCAATGGTCTCGCCATCGTCGCCGACGAATTTGATGGTCAGCTTGCCCTTGCCCGGGAAGCGGAAATCGGTGGCGCGGTACTGATCGCCAAATGCATGACGGCCCACGATGATCGGCTGGGTCCAGCCCGGCACCAGACGCGGCACGTTCTTGCAGATGATCGGTTCGCGGAAGATCACGCCGCCCAGAATGTTGCGGATCGTGCCATTGGGGCTGCGCCACATCTTCTTGAGGCCGAATTCCTCGACGCGGGCTTCATCTGGGGTGATGGTCGCGCATTTGACGCCGACGCCGTATTTCTTGATCGCCTCGGCCGCGTCCACGGTGATCTGGTCATCGGTGCGGTCACGCTCTTCAATGCCCAGATCGTAATATTTCAGGTCGATATCCAGATAGGGCAGGATCAGCTTCTGCTTGATGAAATCCCAGATAATCCGGGTCATCTCATCGCCGTCGAGCTCGACGACGGGGTTTTCGACCTTGATCTTAGACATGGGTGGCTCCCGTTGATCGCTGTTGGAATGTGATTGGGGGTGGCTATAGCCGGAATTGCCGCGGATGAAAAGGTTGTATGCTATGGTATGCCGAAAGATACGCCTTGTCGCGCGCCGGTTGGGCGCGGTACGTCGGACCGTCGGCGGGGATCAATGGGCGTTTTGCGTGAACCATCGCTGCGCCCGTTGATCCAGCCAGCGCCACAGATCAGGCGCGCCGCGCGCGATCTGGCGGCCGACGCGCTGCTGCAACTGCGGATAGGTGACGTTGAATTCCGCCCAGGTGCCGCCATCCGCTGCCAGGTTCTGCATCACCGGCTGCGCCCGGTCCAGCGATTTGGCAAAGAGCGCGTCGGGGGTGGCCGCGGCTTCGAACTCTTCCCACAGCGCCCGAAACTCTACCGCCTGCGCATCCGGCAGCAGACCAAAGATCCGCGTGGCGGCGGCGCTTTCGGCGGCCATCTGATCGGCGCTGTGATGGGCCTGACCATTGGCGGAATGCAGCGGCACATCCCCGGTATCGATTTCGACCAGATCATGCAGGATCAGCATCCGGATCACCCGGCTGATATCTACCCGCGGATCGGCATGCGCCGCCATGATCAGCGCATAAAGCGCCAGATGCCAACTATGTTCGGCGCTGTTTTCCCGACGCGAGGAATCGCAGAGGCGACTGGCGCGATAGACGGATTTCAGACGGTCGGCCTCGGCCAGAAACCTCAGCCGCTGGCCAAGCTCTCCGGTCACGGGTTGCCCCACCAGCAGCGCATCGGCGGCCTGCATGATCTGCGGCCATTCCTGACGCAGCCGGGCGGCGCGGCCGCTGGCCATATTGTCGCGCACGATCTGCAAATGGTCAGGCAAGGGATCGGGGGCGCAAAGCACCTGCATGATCGGCTGCACATGATCCATACGCTTGGCCATCCGCGCGTCAGGCGTCGCAGCCTGCTCGAATTCGGACCAGAGATCGGCATGCCCCGCGCCCTGCGCCAGCATGCCGAACAGGCGCCGCGCGGCGGCGGCCTCGGCCGCCTCGATCGCGGGGGTGTCATGTTGCAAATGGATGGGGTGATCGCCGGTGTCGATCTCGACCAGATCATGCAGCAGCAGCATGCGGATGGCACGGTCAGAGATGCCGAACACCATGCCGTAAAGCGCGACATGCCAACTGTGCTCGGCACTGTTTTCGGGGCGCGACAGATCCATCAGCACGCTGGCACGCTGCACCGATTTCAGTCGATCCGCCTCGCACAGGAAGGCGAAGGATTGATCCAGATCGCTCATTCTCCTGCCCTTTCCGCAACAAGTTCAGCCCCGCGCCGGATCAGCATCGTCATCAGAAGGGCGAAAAAGACATAGATGCCCAGTTCCGCACTGCCGAACAGATCGCTGACCGAACACAGCCCGGAATAGCTGCGATACAGGTGCCATGCAATCATCAGCGCCAGAACAAGCGTGCCTGCAAGCTGCACCATCTGCCTGCGCCCGCGCAGCAGCACGGCCCAAAGGGCCGAGGGCAGCAGGCAAGCCAGAAATATCAGGAAATCCAGCGGCCGCAAGTAATCCCACAGATTGCGGCTGGACGGATCAAAGGCCCGCTGCGAGGCAACCAGCTGCCCCGCGCAGTCTTCGATCTGCTGCAACAGCGCCGCCGCAAGACAGGTCAGCGCCAGGGCAAGGCCAACGGCTGTCACCAGCCAGGCCGCGCCCATCTGTCGTGTCACCGGCTGGACTCGGTCAGGCGGCGGCGGACATAGCTTTGAACCAGATCGATCATGGGCTTCATATGCGCCTCATCATCGCGGAAGAAGTGATCGGCCTCGACGATTTCCTCATGCGTGATCGAGATGCCCTTCTGCTCGCGCAGCTTGCCGACAAGGGCATGGGTATCCTTGGGCGGCGCCACGCGATCGGCGGTGCCATTCACGATCAGCCCCGAGGACGGACAGGGCGCAAGGAAACTGAAATCATACATGTTCGCGGGCGGCGCGACGCTGATAAAGCCGGTGATCTCGGGCCGACGCATCAGCAGCTGCATTCCGATCCAGGCGCCAAAGCTGAAACCCGCGACCCAGCAATGCTTGCTGTTGGGGTTCATCGCCTGCAGGTAATCCAGCGCCGAGGCGGCATCGGACAATTCGCCGATGCCCTGATCGAACTCACCCTGGCTGCGCCCCACGCCACGGAAATTGAACCGCATCACCGTGAAGCCCATATTGTGGAAGGCGTAATGCAGGTTATACACGACGCGGTTGTTCATCGTCCCGCCATATTGCGGATGCGGGTGCAGCACGATGGCAATCGGGGCGTCGGGCTTGCCCGGTTGCGGATGATAGCGGCCTTCAAGGCGGCCTTCAGGGCCAGGGAAAATCAGCTCGGGCATCGTCTTCCTTCAGGGATTTTGTGGTTTCTTGACGCTTCTGGGCGCGACTTCTAGATCAATTATCTGGTATGCCTGCGGCGATTGCGCAAGAAACGGACCCTGGCGGAATAGCGCGTGTCAGCGCAAGCCGTCAATGGATGCCGGTGATATAGGGGAGTGTGACCATGAAACTGTCCACCAAAGGACGCTACGCGATTATCGCCTTGGTCGATCTTGCGACCGCGGGCAAGGACCGCCTGACATCGCTGGCCGAGATATCCGAGCGTCAGGATATCTCGCTGCCCTATCTGGAACAGCTTTTCGTGCGCCTGCGCCGCGCCGAGCTGGTCGCCTCGGTCCGGGGCCCCGGGGGCGGCTATCGCCTGGGCCGCGCGCCCGAGACCATCCGCGTGGCCGAGATCCTGGAAGCCGTGGACGAAACCGTCAGCGCCATGCATATCGGCGCGGGCGCCTCGGGCGGGGTGTCGGGATCGCGGGCGCAGACGCTGTCCAACCGGCTGTGGGAAAGCCTGTCGGCGCATGTCTATGTTTTCCTGCATAATCACACGCTGGCCGATGTCGCCAAGAACCAGCTTCTGCCCTGCCCCGCCCTGCCGCAGATCCTGAATGTCGTGGATGAATAACGGGCGTCAGCGCCCAACAACACCACC
Organism: Paracoccus fistulariae; assembly: GCF_028553785.1. NCBI lineage: Bacteria > Pseudomonadati > Pseudomonadota > Alphaproteobacteria > Rhodobacterales > Paracoccaceae > Paracoccus > Paracoccus fistulariae. Next base: position 3,018,797 of record NZ_CP067136.1, on the reverse strand, counting down.
ACGGGTTTGGGAAGCATCATCCGGAATTTCGGGAAGGAAGTGGTGGGCGACCCTGGAATCGAACCAGGCATGGGTCTCCCCGGCGGAGTTACAGTCCGCTGCCGCACCTTGCAGCACGTCGCCCGCCGAACGCCTCGGCGTGGTGGGGTGATTAGCGGCCCTGTCCGGGGGCGTCAAGCAGATTTCGGGGTCTTGCACGAAAGCTATCTAACAGGCGATGAAGAAGCCTGACAAAAGGACGATGGAATGGCCGAAAAATCCGGGAAAGCCAAGAAACCCAGCTGGGTGATCGACAAGGAACGCGCCCGCCGCGCGGCCGGGGCCGAGACGGTCTGGCTGTTCGGCCTGCATGCCGTGCGCGATGCGCTGGCCAATCCGGCGCGGGAAAAGCTGCGGCTGGTGGTGACGCAGAACGCCGTGGACCGTCTGGGCGACCTGCATGGCATGACGCCCGAGATCACCGATCCGCGCGTTTTCGGCAAATCCGTGCCGCTGGCGCCCGACAGCGTCCATCAGGGCGCCGCGCTGGAGGTGAAGCCGCTGAAATGGGGCAGCCTCAGCGAGGTGGCGCTGCGCGAGGCCCCGGGCGAACAACGCCCGCTGCTGGTGGCGCTGGATCGGGTGACGGATCCGCATAATATCGGCGCCATCCTGCGTTCGGCCGAGGTGTTCGGCGCCCGGGCGGTGATCGCGCCTGCCCGTCATTCCGCCCCCGAAACCGGGGCGCTGGCCAAGACGGCATCGGGCGCGCTGGAACGCCAGCCCTATCTGCGCGTCCCCAACCTGGCCGAGGCGCTGACCCAGCTGAAGGGCATGGGCTTCATCCTGATCGGACTTGACGGCACCGGGCAAGACACGCTGCCGCAGCTTCTGGACGACCTGCCGGGCCGGGCGATCTGTCTGGTCATGGGGGCCGAGGGGCCGGGCATGCGCGATCTGACCATGAAGACCTGCGATTACGTCGCGCGCATTCCCTTTGCGGCGGATTTCGGATCGCTGAACGTCTCGAACGCGGCGGCGGTGGCGCTCTACGCCGCAGGACACGGCTAAATCACATCCATGCGACGTCCTGCCCTGTCACATTGAGAATCGAGCGAGGGCCTGCCAGTTATGGGTTATCTCCATCCGGTTCCGCCATGAAAACCCTGCTTGCCCCGATCCTTCTGACGCTATCGCTCGCCCTGCCCGCAGGCGCGCAGGACTGGGCGTTAGAGGGGTTCGACCCCGTCGGCTATATCACGCAGAACCGCGCCCTGCCCGGTCGCAGCGATATCAGCACGATGTGGCGCGGCAAGGTCTGGCATTTCGTCAGCGAAGAGAACCGCGCCCGGTTCGAGGCCAATCCCCGCAGCTATATCCCGGTCTTCGACGGCTATTGCCCGGTGCAATTGTCGAAAGGGCGGTTCGAAATCGGAAATCCCAGCTATTTCGCCATTCGCGACCGCCGGATCTATCTGCTGCGCTCTCGGGCGGCATTGAGGGAATTCGTCCAGAACCCGGAACCGATCCTGTCGCTGGCTCGTTCGACATGGCAAGCACGCTAGGCGGAAGAAAACGGGAATTTCTTAAAAAACGAATCACGAAATCGGGAAAACTCTGGAACTTTGCACAGAGGATACCCATTTAGGTGTCAGAACATGGCCCCGGAACGGTCATGTTCAGATCACTGTCCCTCGTTCCGCGACTTGCGCCCGGCCATCCATATGGACCGGGCGCCTTTTATGTGTAAGGTTATAGCCGTGTTCTGAACGAGAGGGAGCTCGCGATGAATATCCAGCTGGATGATTATGCTGCAGAAGATGAGGATATGGCCCGAATCATGTCCACGACCAGGGTTGTGGCGATGGTCGGGCTTTCGCCCAATGAGACCCGGCCAAGCTGGGGTGTGGCGCGATATCTGCTGGCCCTGGGCATGCGGGTGATCCCGGTCAATCCGGGCCATACAGGCAAGGTCATTCTGGGCGAGACCACCTATGCGCGCCTTGCCGATATCCCCGACTCGATCCCTGTCGATATGGTGGATATCTTCCGCCGCTCTGACGCTGTCGGAACCATCGTGGATGAGGCATTGCAGAACCTGCCGGGCCTGAAGACCATCTGGTGCCAGCTTGGCGTGCGCGACGACAAGGCCGCCGAAAAGGCCCGCGATCGCGGCATGACCGTGGTGCAGGATCGCTGCCCGAAAATCGAATTTGCACGCGTGGCCTGAGCGGTCTTCCTGCGTGAGGATAGAAGGCCCCGGCATGAATGACCGGGGCCTTGCCATGTCCGGCCGCCCCTATTCCTCCTGCGCGGTTTGCAGAAGATTGGTGATCCGCCGGACCGAGGCACGACGATTTTCGCGAATATCGCCTTCGCTGCGGATGCTGAGATATTGTTCGCCATAGCCCTGCACGACCAGATTCTCGGGCGGCACGGCGAAATATTCCGACAGCGCCAGCGCCACGGATTCCGCACGGCGATCCGACAGGGCCAGATTGGTGGCCTCTGACCCCACGGTGTCGGTATGGCCCTCGATCAGAAACATCTCTTGCGGATTTTCGGCGACCGCATCGCCAATCACCTCACCAAGCCCCGCCAATTGCCGCGCCTGATCGGCGCTGATCGCTGCCGAGCCCGTGTCAAAGGTGATCGCGTCGATATTCACCGGCGCGGCAAGGGCGCGCACCTCGGGGACGTTGCGGATCTGGCCAAGGCTGAAACGCCGATCCGCCCCCGCTTCCTGATACAGCGCCTCGCGCAGGGCGGCCTCATCCGTGACGCTGCTGCCCTGATAGACCGGCGCGGGTTCAGGCAAGGTCGCCAGATCGACCGGCGCGACCTCTTGCGTGTCGTCGATCAGCCGCACGCTTTTGCCATCCGGTGAAATGACCGAGCGGCGCAGCACCCGAAGATCGGCATCACGGATCGTCACCACCTTGCTGCCATCGGCGCGGGTCACGATGGTCCGGCTGGAGCCATCGTCGAATTCCTCGGTCGTCACGGTGGATCCCGGCTGCCGCAGCAGCGCGGTTTCGTCCTTCACGATCTCCTGGCTGCCATCGGGTCGGCTGAGGACAACACGATCCGGCGAACTCAGCGCGACCTGGCGGTTGTTGTTCAGCATCGCCCCCACGGCCAGCGCACCCGCACCCAGCAGCAGCGCCTTCATCAGATCGTTATCATCGTCGTCGCGGCGTTTCGCACGGTCGCCATTCAGCGCATCCCGAAGATCGGTCGCGAAATCCTGATCCGAGCGCCGCGAGTTCTGGCGCGTGATCCGCTCTTCCCGCAATCGACCCTGCCCGTTCAGCAAGGCCGCCACATTTTCGCCCAAGCGACGCTCTTGCGCGGCCTCGCGCGACAGCGCGGTCTGACGCCGGTCTTCTTCGGCAGCGCGGCGGACAAAGCGGCCGTCATTGGTGACGCGATACAATTGCGCATCACGCGGCGCCAGCAGCAATTCACCCTTGCCATTGCGCTGCACGACCGCGCCTTCCGGCGTCACCATCCGCGCATTCCTGCCGCCACAGGGCGGGCTTCCCCCGGACAGGCAGCGCAGATCTTCATTACGCAACCCGCGGTCAATTTCGGTCTGCAGAGCTTTGCTCAGATTCTGCATGCTGTCATTGCGCTGCTGCGCCCGCTGCCCGGTGGCCAACGCGGCCTCTTGCCGCTGGCCTTCCCGTCTGGCGCGCTGGCGTTCTTGCTGTTGGCGCTCTTCCTGCTGCCGCGCCTCACGACGCTGCTGGCGTTCTTGCCTGTCCTTGCGCCGCTCTTCTTCGGCCGCTCGCCGCTCCTGCCGCTGAGTGCGGTCCGCCGCCTGCTGCGGGTCACCGCGCTTCCCAGCCCTCTGGCGATCACCATCTTCGCGCTGCTGACGGGGGCGCTCTGCCTCTTGCTTGCGCTTCGCTCCACCCTCGGCCCCGCGCCGCGCCTGATTGGCCTCGCGCCCCTCTTGCCGGGCCTTGCGCCGCTCTGCCCGCTCCTGCCGCCTCTCGGCCCGCTCGGCCCGGCGCTCCTGCCTGCGCCGCTTCACCTCATCCTGCTCCGCCTGGGCCAGAACCAGCGGCGCATCGATCGCCACAGGCGCCTGTCGCATCGGCATCGCGGGCTGCGATCGCGCAAATTGCGGCGCCATCAATGTCAGACACATGGCCATCGTGGTCGTATTGCTAATCATCCCGCGCATCTGAATCCCTCTTCCCAGGTCGCTGCGACATCCAAGTTGACGTGATAACCGCATCCGCGTTCACATGTTCCCGAAACCTGCGTGAACAAGCGCGTGATTGCGCAGATTGCCACGCCCCGCCATCCGCCCTAAACATCATCACACGCATAAGGGAGGACGGCATGGCTGGTACATTGAAGGCAAAAGACGCACCCGATCTGGGACGCTTCGACTGGGAAGACCCTTTCCGGCTCGACGAACAGCTCAGCGAAGAGGAACGCATGCTGCGCGACGCCGCCCGCGCCTATGCGCAGGACAAGCTGCAATCCCGCGTCATCGACGCCTTCCGCGATGAGGAAACCGATCCCGCCATCTTCCGCGAAATGGGCGAGATGGGGCTTCTGGGCGTCACCGTCCCCGAAGAATATGGCGGCCTGGGCGCCTCTTACGTGGCCTACGGCCTCGTCGCCCGAGAGGTCGAGCGTGTGGACAGCGGCTATCGCAGCATGATGTCGGTGCAAAGCTCGCTGGTGATGTATCCGATCTACGCCTATGGGTCCGAGGAACAGCGCCGCAAATACCTGCCCAAACTGGCCTCGGGCGAATGGATCGGCTGTTTCGGCCTGACCGAACCCGATGCAGGCTCGGATCCGGCCGGCATGAAAACCACGGCCCGCAAGACCGATACCGGCTATGTGCTGAACGGCTCGAAAATGTGGATCTCGAATTCACCCATTGCAGATGTCTTCGTGGTCTGGGCGAAATCCGATGCCCATGGCGGCAAGATCCGCGGCTTCGTGCTGGACAAGGGCACCAAAGGCCTCTCCGCCCCCAAGATCGGCGGCAAGCTGTCCCTGCGCGCCTCGATCACCGGCGAGATCGTCATGGAGAATGTCGAAGTCGGCGAAGATGCCCTGCTGCCCAATGTCGAAGGCCTGAAAGGCCCCTTCGGCTGCCTCAATCGCGCCCGCTATGGCATCAGCTGGGGTGTCATGGGCGCGGCCGAGTTCTGCCTCAACGCCGCCCGCCAATACGGGCTCGACCGCCAGCAATTCGGCAAACCTCTGGCCCAGACGCAGCTGCATCAGCTGAAAATGGCCAATATGCTGACCGAAATCGCGCTCGGCCTGCAGGGCAGCCTGCGCGTCGGCCGCCTGATGGACGAGGCGCAGGCTGCCCCGGAAATGATCTCGATAATCAAGCGCAACAATTGCGGCAAGGCGCTGGAGATCGCCCGCTGGGCCCGCGACATGCATGGCGGCAACGGCATTTCCGAAGAATATCAGGTCATCCGCCACATGATGAACCTGGAAACCGTCAATACCTATGAAGGCACCCACGACGTCCACGCCCTGATCCTGGGTCGCGCCATCACCGGGCTGCAGGCCTTCTTCTGAAACCGAAAAAGGGCGCCGCTCCCCGGCGACGCCCTTTCTTCTTTGCACAAATATCCGCGGGGTGAGGGCCCACTAGGGCCCGAGGGGCAAGGCCCCTCAGATCCTGCGATCAGACGCCCTCGCCGACAAAGGCCTTTTCGACCACGAATTCCTTCGGATCCGAATTCGCCCCCTCGTTCAGACCGAACCCTTCCAGCACCGATTTGACATCGACATTAAAGGCCAGACTGCCGCAGATCATCGCCCGGTCCGTCTCGGGCGACATTGGCGGCAGGCTCAGATCCTGAAACACCTTGCCCGAGGTCATATTGTCGGTGATCCGCCCCATCCGCGGCGAATCCTCTCGCGTCGTGGTGGGGTAATACAGCAGGCGGTTGGCGAAATCCTCGCCATAAAGCTCGCCCAGCAGCGGGTCATGGCGCAGATTCTCGATCAACTCGCGGCCATAGGTCAGTTCCTCTGCCGTGCGGCAGGTATGCATCATCACGACCTGCTCATAGCGCTCATAGGTCTCGGGGTCGCGCATCAGGCTGGCAAAGGGCGCAAAGCCCGTTCCGGTGGCCAGAAACCACAGCCGCTTGCCCGGCAGCAGCGCATCCAGCACCAGCGTGCCGACGGGCTTGGGCCGCAGGATGATCTCGTCGCCTTCCTTGATATGCTGCAGCTTCGAGGTCAGCGGTCCGTCCGGCACCTTGATCGAATAGAACTCCAACTCGTCATCCCAATTGGGCGAGGCGATGGAATAGGCGCGCAGGATCGGTTTGCCATTGTCGCCCGGCAGGCCGATCATAACGAATTCGCCCGAACGGAAGCGCAGCGAGGCGGGGCGCGTCACGCGAAAGGAAAACAGGCTGTCGGTCCAATGCGTCACCGAGGTCACGGTCTGCGCATCGGGAAGCGTCTTGGTCACGGTTTTTGCAGCGGCATCGGCCACGGTCAGATCCAGAGTCATGAGTGAATATTCCTGTGCCTTCTAGGACATAAGGGGGCCAAAGGGAAAGGGGCTCTAATCGGCCAGCTGGGCGCGGTGATCCCATTCCTTCCAATCGGCACGTGCCAGCCATTGTTCCTGCGGCTGGCGTTCGGCGACATCGGGGGCCACGACCACCTCGTCAAAGCCCACGCGGCGGGCCATGCCGTATTGATCGGCGATCAGACGGCCATTGGCGCGCAACCGGCCCTTGAAGCCCAGTTCGCGCAGGCGGCGGGCGATGGAAAAGCCGCGCCCATCGGTGAAGGCGGGAAAATCCACCGCCACCAGATCGACATTCAGGTGATCTGCCAGCTCTTCGACCGGGGTATCAGGGGCCAGGACAACCCCGGCCTCCTCGGTCACCTCGTGGAACCCGTCATCGCGGGCGACGATCTGGCTGGTCATGCCGAAACCTTTCCGCGGACCATGCGCCCGCCAATGAAGTGAATGCCGCATTCGGTCTTGTCACTGCCGCGCCAGCGGCCCGAACGGGGATCCTCGCCCGGCTTGACCGGAGAGGTGCAGGGTGCGCAGCCGATCGAGGGATAGCCCCTGGCGACCAGTGGATGCCGCGGCAGATTGTTTTCCGCCATATATTCCTGAACATCCTCGGACCGCCAGAAGGCCAGCGGATTGACACGCAGACGGTGCGGCGGCTCTGGCTCAAAGAACTCAAGCTGCTTGCGCTGCCCGCCCTGAAAGCGCTTCCGCCCGGTGATCCAGGCGTCATATTGCGACAGCGCGCGTTCCAGCGGCACGGTCTTGCGAAAATCGCAGCAGGCGTCGGGATTGACCTGATGCAGGCTGCCATCCGGGTCATGGCGGGCGATTTCCGCATCCGTCGCGCCGATCAGCTGCACATTGGTCAGGCCCAGTTTCGCCGCAACCTCGCGCTGGTATTCCAGCGTTTCGGGAAACAGCATCTGGGTGTCGATGAACAGCACCGGCAGGCCGGGCGCCACGCGGCTGACCATATGCAGCAGCACCACCGATTCCGCCCCGAAGGACGACACCAGCGCGACACGACCCAGATCCGGGTCGCTGACAGCACGGCGCAACACCTCGGTCGCGGCGTGGTGCCGATAGCGGTCATTCAACCGCCCGGCACGATCGTCCAGGGACTGATCAAGCATGAGCGACCTCGGGGTAAAGCGCGGCCTTGAAGGGCGCGGGGCCAAGACGGCGATAGGCGTCGATAAAGCGCTCGCCCTCATCCTCGCGGATATCCAGATAGGCGCGCAGCAGGCGGTCGATGGCGGGCACGACCTCTTCGGCCGGGAAGCCTGCGCCAGCACGCTGGCCAATGGCCGGGATGTCATAGGCATCGCCGCCCAGCGTGATCTGATAGTTTTCCACGCCGGCGCGATCCAGACCCAGAATGCCGATATGGCCCAGATGGTGGTGACCGCAGGCATTGATGCAGCCCGAGATGCGGATATTCAGGTTGCCGATCTCATCTTCCAGACCCGCGGCCCGGAAATGCTCGGCGATCTCCTGCGCAATCGGGATCGAGCGGGCGGTGGCCAGCGTGCAGTAATCCATGCCCGGGCAGGCGATGATATCGCTGGTCTTGCCCGCATTGGCGGTGGCCAGCCCGGCCTCGCGCAGTGCGGCGTAAAGCGCGGGCAGATCGGATTTATGCACATGCGGCAGCGCCACGTTCTGATCGTGCATCACGCGCAGATCGGCATGGCCGTAACGCTCGGCCAGATCGGCCAGCAGCCGCATCTGATCGGCCGAAGCATCGCCCGGTGTGGCGCCCGGCGCCTTGAAGGTGACGATCACGCTGGCATAGCCGTCGATCTTGTGCGGGTGCAGGTTGGTATCGGTCCAGCTGCGGAAACCCGGGTTGGCGGCCCGCGCCTGTTCATAGCCCTCGACCGGCGCATTGCGGAAGGCGGGCGCGGCAAAGCGGTCGCGGAAGATCTTCAGCGCCTCGCGGTCGGCGCCGTGGAAATCGCGGCGGCGGTTGATGAATTCGGCCTCGACCTCATCGCGGAACACGTCCAGACCACGCTCGCTGACCGTGATCTTGATCCGCGCCTTGTATTTATTGTCGCGGCGGCCGGTCAGGTTATAGGTGGCGATGATCGCCTCGATATAGGGCAGAAGATCCTCTTCGGGCAGGAAATCGCGGATCACCTGACCCAGCAGCGGCGTCCGGCCCAGACCGCCGCCAACCCAGACCTCGAAGCCCGGCTTGCCATCCTGTTCCACCAGACGCAGCCCGATATCATGGGCCGAAACGATGGCGCGATCCTTGGCACCGCCGGAAATGGCGATCTTGAACTTGCGCGGCAGGAACTGGAATTCGGCGTGATCGGTGGACCAACTGCGCAGCAGTTCCGCATAGGGGCGCGGATCGGCAATTTCATCGGGTGCCGCGCCCGCGAAAGCGTCGGTGGTCACGTTGCGGATCGTATTGCCCGAGGTCTGGATGGCATGCATCCCGACCGAGGCCAGATGGTCCAGCATATCCGGAATATCCACCAGCTTGGGCCAGTTGAACTGGATGTTCTGGCGGGTGGTCCAGTGGCCGTAGCCCTTGTCATAATTCCGCGCCAGATGGGCCAGCATGCGCATCTGATCGGGGCTGATCGTGCCATAGGGGATCGCCACCCGCAGCATATAGGCATGCAGCTGCAGGTAGACGCCATTCATCAGGCGCAGCGGGCGAAACTCATCTTCCGTCAGGCTACCATCCAGGCGACGATCGACCTGGGCGCGGAACTGGGCCGCACGGTGGCGTACGTAATCGGTATCGACGGGACGGACATCAAACATTGCTGGCCTCGGCTTGCTTTGCGGCTTGGATGCCGTGGAAATAGTTGGAAGGTCCGGTCTGGCGGAACGCCTCGCGGAAATGCGTGGGTTCGGGACCCTCGGGCCCGCGCCGGGCCTCGACCACATAGGGGCCGACGACGATATTGGACTGACCAATCGCTTTCAGCAGGGCCAGTTCGGCAATCGCCTCATCCTCGAACAAGGTCGCCTGCGCGGGATCGGCGGTCCAGCCATCCTCGCACATCCAGACGTTATGGCCTTCGCGCAAATCGTTTGCGGTGATGACGCCGGGCTTTGCGGCGCTTGGGGTGAAGGCTTTGCTCATGAATCGGACCTTTCGATTGACACTTCCTATATAGAATTTTGTTCTGTATTTTTGCGATAGGCTGATAAAAATAAGAACAACCACACGCAGAGGACAGGAATGGCAGAACCCGATACCCATACAGCGCCGATTGAGCAAACAGCCGTCCGTTTGGATGAGGTGGACCGTAAAATCCTGTCCCTGCTGCAAGAGGACGCGACCCTGTCGCTGGACCAGATTGCAGAGCAGGTCGGCGCCTCCAAGACGCCGGTCTGGAACAGAATCCGCAAGCTGCGAGAGGCCGGGGTGATCCGCAGGCAGGTCACGATCCTTGACCCCGACGCGCTTGGGCTGGAGGCCTGTTTCTTTGTGCTGATCCGCACCAGCGAGCATGACAAGGACTGGGCCGCGCGCTTTCTGCGGGCGCTGCGCGAACGCCCCGAGGTGATCGAGGCGCACCGGCTGGCAGGCGATATCGACTATATCCTGAAGGTTCAGGTGAAAAACGCCCGCGCCTATGACCGCTTCTATCAATCGCTGATTTCCGAGGTGAAGATCCACAATGTCACCGCGCTTCTGTCGATGGAGGAAATCAAGGCCACGACGGCGCTTCCCATCCCCGATGGCACAAGATAGCATCGCCACGACTTGAAAGGGGGCGCGCATGTCCGACTTTACCATCTGGCATAATCCGAAATGTTCGACCTCTCGCTATGCGCTGAAGGCGCTGGAAGAGGCGCAGGTGGATGTGACCGTGCGCGACTATCAGAAGGATCCCCCCTCGCCCGCCGAACTGACCGAGGCGCTGGCGCAGCTTGGCATCCAGCCGCGCGATCTGCTGCGCAAGCGGAACACGCCCTATGACGAGCTTGGCCTTGGCGACAAGAGCCTGTCGGATGCGGCGTTGATCCAGGCCATGGCCGATCATCCGCTGCTGATCGAACGCCCCGCCATCTTTGGCCCCAGTGGCGCGATCCTGGCGCGGCCCAAGGAAACCATCCACGATTTCCTGACGCAGCAAAGCTGACACGGCATGCCCCCTGAGCCGCCCAATCTTGTGATCGTGGCCCAGGCCGGGCGGCTGGAATACGAGGCGATCATCTTTGCCGCCAGCCTGCGCCATGCCGCGCCCGGCTGGCAGGGCGGGCTTTATGTGGCCGAACCCCAGCCCGACGGCGCATGGGCCGGACATGACACAAGGCTCAGCGCCGAGGGGCGCGCCATTCTGGAACGTCTGGACGCCCGTATCCTGCCCTTCACCGCGCGCCATTTCGGCGCCAGCTATCCCTATGGCAACAAGATCGAGGCGCTGCTGGCCCTGCCCACGGGCCAGCCCTTCATCTTCTTCGACACCGATACGCTGATCACAGGCCCGCTGGATCAGGTGGCTTTCGATCTGTCCCGGCCCTCGGCCTCGATGCGGCGCGAGGGGACATGGCCCGACCCGCCGCTTTACGGGCCGGATTACAGCCAGATCTGGGCCTCGCTTTACGACCGCTTCGGGCTGGATTTCGCCTCATCGCTGGATCGCAGCCAGCCGGATGAACATTGGGAACGCTATCTCTATTTCAATGCCGGCTGGTTCTTTGGCGCCGATCCGGCGGAATTCGGTCAGCGCTTCCTGAACTGGGCGCTGGAGGTGCAGCGCGATCCGCAGGATGAACTGGCCTGCCAAAGCCTGGACCCGTGGCTGGATCAGGTCATTCTGCCGCTGGTGATCCATTCCCTCGGCGGCGGCAGGCCCGGCCCGGAACTGGCCGGGCTGGATGGCGATATCACCTGCCATTACCGCAACCTGTCGCTGCTTTACGCCCGCGAAAGCGACGCCGCGCTGGAGGTGCTGGAGGCAGCGGTGGCCCCGAACTGGATCAAGAAGCACCTGCGCAATCACGATCCGGCGAAAAAGCTGATCTATCAGGGCAAGGGGCGCGACAAGCTGCGCCCCATGTTCGATCGCAGCGCGCTGCCGACCAAGGAACAGCCCATCCGACAGCGGCTGAAAAAGCGGGGCTGGTGGCTGGTCTGATCAGTCCTCGCCCGCCCCTTCCGAAGATCGCGCCCAGATATTCACATCGCCATCGGCGGTCAGATGGTCGATCTGCGCCAGCTCGTCCCGGCTGAAGTCGGTATTGCCCAGGGCGCCCACGCAATCCTCGACCTGCGCGGGACGAGAGGCGCCGATCAGCGCGCTGGTCACCCGCCCGCCACGCAGCACCCAAGCCACGGCCATCTGCGCAAGGGTCTGACCCCGCGCCTGCGCGATCTCGTTCAGCCCGTTCAGGCGGCGGATCATCTCATCCGTCAGCCAGTCCTGCGACAGCGACTTGCCCTGCGCCGCGCGGCTGCCATCGGGGATGCCGTTCAGATATTTGCCCGTCAGCATGCCCTGCGCCAGCGGGGTAAAGACGATGCTGCCCACGCCCAGATCGTCCAGCGCATCCAGCAGCCCGTCATTTTCGACCCATCGGTTCAGCATGTTATAGCTGGGCTGATGGATCAGGCAGGGCGTGCCCAGATCCTTCAGGATCGCCACCGCCTCGGCCGTGCGCTGGCTGTTATAGCTGCTGATCCCGGCATAAAGCGCGCGCCCCGACCGCACGATATGATCCAGCGCGCCCATGGTTTCTTCCAGCGGGGTATCGGGATCGAAACGGTGCGAATAGAAGATATCGACGTAATCGAGGCCCATCCGCTTCAGCGACTGATCGCATGACGCGATCAGGTATTTGCGGCTGCCCCATTCGCCATAGGGGCCGACCCACATGTCATAGCCCGCCTTGCTGCTGACGATCAGCTGATCACGATAGCCCGCGAAATCCTGCCGCAGGATCTGGCCAAAGGCCTCTTCGGCGCTGCCGGGCGGCGGGCCATAGTTATTGGCCAGATCGAAATGGGTGATGCCCAGATCAAAGGCCGTGCGACAGATCTCGCGCTTGGTCTGATGCGGCGTATCCTCGCCGAAATTATGCCACAGCCCCAGGCTGATCGCGGGCAGTTTCAGCCCCGAGCGCCCACAGCGGCGATAGCTCATCCGGTCATAGCGATCGCTTGCGGGCTGATAGCGATGTTCGGCAACCATGATCTTTCCCTTCTGAGCGCGGGGACAAGCGCAATCCCCAACCGCGCGGCCCTGCACCCTTAGGGGCGCGGCAGGGGCATTGTCATCGTGAATTCCGTCTGCTCGGCATCCGAACGCACCTTCAACCGCCCGCGATGCGATTTCGCGATTTCCGAGGCGATGTAAAGGCCAAGCCCCAACCCGCTGTGGTGGGTCGCATTGCTGCGCCGGTAGAAGGGCTGAAACAGCAGCGGTAGCGCATTGGGGGCAATCGGTTCGCCCTTGTTGGAGACGGCCAGTTTCAGCTTCCCGCGCTCGGTCGTGGCGCTGAGCCGAACCGGGAAATCCTTGTCGCCATGGGTGAAGGCGTTGATCAGCAGGTTGGACACCAACTGCCCCATGCGCTGCGGATCGCAAGGCACGGTATCGGGCAGATCGATCCGGGCCTCAACCGCCCGCCCCTCTGACGCCTCGACCTCGGCGATCACCGTCTCGATCACCTGGCGCAGATCGGCGTCATCCTCGATCTGGGCACTGATCCCGGACCCCAGCCGCCCGCGCGCGAAATCCATCAGATCGGTGACAATCGAGGACATGCGATCAAGCGAGCGTGTCATCTCGGACAGCAGCAGTCGGCTGTCCTCGCCATGCTCCTGCCTGCCCATCAGCCGCAATCCCGCAGACAGCGAGGCCAGCGGATTACGCAGGTCATGGCCGACCACGGCAATGAATTCCTCGCGCAGGCGTTCGGTTTCGCGGGCATGCGCCAATGCCTGCTGCCCCTGCTGCAATTCCTCTGCAATATCAAGCTGATCAGAGATCATATCGGCAAACATGCGAAAGGTGCTGGTCACCTCATCGCTATCGATATCGCGCGGCTCGGTATCGCTGGCGCAGAGCGTGCCGAAGAAACTGCCATCCTTGCGCAGGATCGGGACCGAGATATAGCTGCGGATCCCGTAAGCGGCGGACCTTTGAAGCGTGTCGAACAGGGTCTCGCGATGGGCGTCATTGATCGTGATCATCTGACCCTTCTGTCGCACCACCTGACACAGGGTCTCTTTGGCATCTAGCCGCTGCCCCGGACCGCCGCCGAAATTCAGCCTGTCCGAGGAGGCACAGTTGATCCAGCGGTCGGCGGTGACACGCGCTACGGCAACATAGCGCAGGCCGGATACCCGTCGGCAGATGTCAAGGATCGTCGGGATCTGCGGGATCGACTGAACGGTCTGGACGTCGCGGTCGAATTCGTCTGCGGAAACATTCATGACGTCGTCCGGGAATAAATGGATCATCACAACACGTTAGATATAACGGTTGAGCACCCGGGAATGGAAATATCAATAAGGAAACATGACGACAAACAAAGGTTTACCGTCATGCTGGGTCGCCCTTGCGGGGCGATCTTGGCGCCTGTGTCAGATGGCGTTCAGAACGCCGTCGCAGCGCGCGCAGACGCCGGGATGCTGATGCGTGCCAACATCTGGAAGAATTTTCCAGCAACGCTGACACTTACTGCCATCCGCCAGTTCGAAGACCACGCCAACCCCCGGCATATCCGACATGCGAAACGCCTCGTTCGGGGCAGGATCATCCGTCAGTGACAGATCCGAGACGATGCAGATATCCGCGAAGGGCACCGATTTCAGCGCCGCCAGCATATCGGCATCCTCGACATGGACGACCGGTGCGGCCTCAAGGCTGGCACCGATGGTCTTGTCGCTGCGCTTGACCTCCAGCGCCGCCGTGACGACGCGGCGGGCGCGGCGCACGTGCTCCCATTTGCGGGCCAGCGGCTCATCCAGCCATTCGGCAGGCGTGACCGGGAAGTCGTGCAGATGCACGCTGTCATCCTCGGACGGGAAGCGCGACAGCCAGACATCCTCCATGGTAAAGGGCAGGATCGGCGCAAGCCAGGTCACGAGGCGGTGGAACAGCAGATCCAGCACCGTCCGGGCCGAGCGTCGGGTCAGGCTGCCCGGACCGTCGCAATAGAGGCTGTCCTTGCGGATATCGAAATACAGCGACGACAGATCCACGGTGCAGAACTGGAAAAGGGTCTGGAAAACCCCTTGGAAATCAAAGCTGTCATAGCCCGCGCGGACCTGATGATCCAACCGCGCCAGACGGTGCAGGACCCAGCGTTCCAGCTCTGGCATCTGCGCAGGCTCGACCTTTTCGCCATCGGTAAAGCCGTCCAGCGCCCCCAGCAGAAAGCGCAGCGTATTGCGCAAGCGGCGATAGCTGTCTGCCGTGCCCTTCAGGATTTCAGGCCCGATGCGCTGATCGGCGGTGTAATCGGTCTGCGCCACCCACAGGCGCAGGATATCGGCGCCATATTGCTTGATCACCGCCTCGGGGACGATGGTATTGCCCAATGATTTGGACATTTTCATGCCCTTTTCGTCCAGGGTGAAGCCATGCGTCACCACGTTGCGATAGGGCGCGCGGCCCCGGGTCGCGCTGGCCTGCAGCAGAGAGGACTGGAACCAGCCGCGATGCTGGTCGGTGCCCTCAAGATAGACATCTGCAATCCCGTCGGGCGCGCCATCTGCGCGGTCGCGCAGCACGAAGGCATGGGTCGAGCCGGAATCGAACCACACATCCAGCACGTCCATGACCTGCTCGTAATCGTCCGGGTTCACAACGCCGTCCAGCACCTGCGCCTTGAAGCCGTCATTATACCAGACATCCGCCCCGCCCTTCTGGAAGGCCGCGATGATGCGGTCATTCACGCGCTGATCGCGCAGCAGGAAATCGGGATCGGTCGGCCTTGCGCCCTTTTTGACAAAGCAGGTCAGCGGCACGCCCCATGCCCGCTGCCGCGACAGCACCCAGTCGGGGCGGCTTTCCACCATCGAATGGATGCGGTTGCGCCCCGATTGTGGCCACCACTTTACCAGCTTGTCGATGCTGGTCAGCGCACGCGACCGGATCGTATTGCCATATTCGCCCATGCCGTCATTCAGGTCATGGTCGATGGCCGCGAACCATTGCGGCGTATTACGATAGATCAGAGGCGCCTTGGACCGCCAGCTATGCGGATAGCTGTGCTTGATCTTGCCCCGCGCGAGCAGCTTTCCGACACTGACCAAGGCGTCAATGACGGCTTTGTTGGCATCGCCTTCCTTGCCATTCGGCTTGAGGATGCGCTTGCCGCCGAACAGCGGCAGATCAGCGCGGAAGCTGCCATCGTCCATCACATTATAGGTGATGACCTGCTGAAGCATACCGGCATCGCGGTAAAGCTCGTATTCCTCCATCCCGTGGCTGGGCGCGCAATGGACAAAGCCGGTGCCTTCCTCGTCCGTGACAAAGGGGGCGGCCCGGAAATCGCGCAGCTCGTCCCACTCACCTTCGCCGCCATTGATCCCGGCAAAGGGATGGGCCAGTTTCAGGCTCGAAAGGGTTTCTGCGCTGACATCGGCGACGCGGCGATACATTTCAGGCGTCAGGCGGCCCTTGGTCATCACACCTTCGGCCAGCTTGTCGGCCAGCAGGAAGCGGTCGCCGACCTTCGCCCAGCTTTCCTCAGGCGTGCCGATGACTTCATAGAGGCCATAGCTGTAATCGGCGCCATAAACGACGCCTTTGTTCGACGGAATGGTCCAGGGCGTTGTGGTCCAGATCACCACATCGGCTTTACCAAGGCCGACCTCTTCGCCATTTACCACCGGGAAGCGAACCCAGATCGTGTCGCTATCTTTGTCGTGATATTCGACCTCGGCCTCGGCCAGCGCGGTCTTTTCGACCGGCGACCACATCACGGGCTTCGACCCCTGATACAGGCTGCCATTCATCAGCAGCTTCATGAAATCCGCCGCGATCACCGCCTCGGCGTGATAATCCATCGTCAGATAGGGATCGTCCCATTTGCCGGTGATGCCCAGACGCTTGAATTCCTGGCGCTGGATATCGATCCACTCATCGGCAAAGCGGCGGCATTCCTGACGGAACTCGACCACATCCACCGCGTCCTTGTCCTTGCCTGCGGCGCGGTATTTTTCCTCGATCTTCCATTCGATCGGCAACCCGTGGCAGTCCCAGCCGGGCACATAGCGCGCATCGCGGCCCATCATCTGATGGCTGCGCACGATGATATCCTTGATCGTCTTGTTCAGCGCGTGGCCGATATGCAGATGCCCGTTCGCATAGGGAGGGCCGTCATGCAGGATAAAGGGCGCGCGGCCCTTGCTGCGTTCGCGCAGGCGGTCATAGATGCCGATCCGCTCCCAGCGGGCCAGCCATTCGGGCTCACGCGCGGGCAGGCCTGCGCGCATCGGCAGATCGGTCTGGGGCAGGAAAACGGTATCGCGGTAATCGGGGGTATCGGCGCTTTTATCGGCGGCCATCGGGGCTTCCTTTGTATCAGGGTCGGACATGGCTAACCCGGCGGCGCAAAACCTTACGCCACCGGGCTGCTAATTCGTATGCCGAACGCCAGAAATTCCATGCCGCCTCTATAGAAAGCCCGTGCTGACGCTGCAAGCCGTGAAGCCATCATTGCCATTTTCGCCGCCCAGCTTATCTATGAAGCGTGACCAAAAGCCACAAGCGCCATGACCGACGCAACTGATCCCGCCAGACTTGCCGCCCGACAGGACCGGGTGTCGCGCTTTGTGCGCGCGCGCTTTGGGCTGCGCGGCACCTTGCTGCTGCATCGCACGGCGCTTGGCTGGGATCTGCTGCGGGCGCCGCTGAATGTGATGCTGTCGCCGGTCTTCCTGCTGACACGGCTGCTGGCCGCCCTGCTGGGATGGCTGGGGGCCAGACGCGCGGCTGGCTGGCTGGCGCGGCGGCGGATCTTTCTGACCTCGGACATGTCGCGGATCCTGCAGCAGGATCTGATCCGCTTCATCGACGGGCTGGATGCCGATGGGATCGGGCCGGGCGCGCCGCCGCAGGCGACCCGCGACCGCATCGCCAGCTATACCGAGACGCGCAACGCCGTGGCCGAGATCGTCACCTCGCTGGTGGTGCTGTCCTGCGGCCTGCTGCTGTTTCACCGCGCCACGCCCGGCATCATCTCGATGGCCGGGCCGCTGGCCGAATTGCGTGCCCGGTCCAATGCGGTCGCGGATTTCGCGCTTGGCGAAACGCTTGGCCGGGCCTGGTACTGGGCCTTTCCGGTGCAGCTTTCGCCGTGGGAGGTGGTGCTGACCGGGGTGGCGCTGGCGATGATCGGATCGGTCGTGACGACCTTCGCGGGCGTGCTGGCCGATCCGCTGCAAACCCTGACCGGCACGCATCGCCGCCGCCTGATGCGGATGCTGTCCCAGCTTGACCGCGCCGAACCCGGCAGCGGGATCGAGCGAGAGCATCTTCTGGCGCGGCTGGGCGATCTTGGCGATACCCTGACGGTTCTGTGGCGCTCTTTGCGCTAAGGGATACCTGCGACAAGAGGACACTTGCGGCATCTGCCCCATTGCGGCACCAATTTCCCATGAGCAAACAGATCGCCATCGTCGGAGCAGGGATCGGCGGGCCGGCCACAGCGGCGCTTGCCGCGCAAGAGGGTCATCGCGTCACCCTGTTCGCGCGTTTCGCACAGCCGCGTCCGGTCGGCTCGGGGCTGATGGTGCTGGATCAGATCGGGATCGGCGCGGCGGCCCGCACGCTATCCACCCCGATCACGCGGATGCTGGGCCTTGACCGGCTGAAAGGGCGGATGGCGCTGGATATCTTCTATCCCGCCGACATGCCGGGCCGCGCCTTTCATCGCGCCAGCCTGTTCGACCTGCTATGGCGCGCCGCGCAAGCTGCCGGGATCGCCACCATCACCGATGCGCAGGTCGCCGATGCGGAGGTCACCGATGCGCTGGCGCGGCGCGGACCGGTGGCAGAGGCGCTGCCAAACTATGCCGCCATGCGCCGGGTGCTGAGCTATGTCGTCGCGGGCAGCCTGCTGCCGCCACTGGCCGGGGAAAGGCTGCCCCCATGTGAATCCCATTGCCTTTGTGAGGAACGACATGATCCCACCCCGGTTTGACGTCAGCGAAGCCCAGATCGAACAGGTCGTCGCCCGATTTTATGCGCAGGTCCGCCGACATCCGGTTCTGGGGCCGGTGTTTAACGGCCATATCCACGACTGGCCACGGCATGAGATCAAGATCGCGCATTTCTGGAAGAAATCGATCCTGCATCAGCGGGGCTATGACGGCAATCCCATGCGCGTCCATCGCGAGGCGGGGGATGTGACGCCGCAGCATTTCCCGGTCTGGCTGGATCTGTTCGACAGGACGCTGCGCGACACCCTGCCGCCCGAGGCCGCGGCGGGCTGGTCGCTGCTGGCGCATCGGATCGGCCGCGGGCTGAGCCTTGGGCTGCAGGAATTCCAGCGCCCGAAGGACGCCCCGCCGGTGCTGCGCTAACCGCGCGTCCGCGGCGGTCGCGGCTTGTAGACCGGCAGGCTCCACCCCCATCGCAGGCTGCCGGCCCGCAGCGCCAGCACCACGAAACCGCACAGGATCAGGGCCGCGAAACGCGGCACGCCGCACCAGATCAGCACCACCGCCGCCACCGCCCCGCCAAAGGCCGCCGTCAGGTAAAGCTGCCCCTGTTTCAGGACCAGCGGCACCTCATTGCCGACCACATCGCGCATCAGCCCGCCAAAGGTGCCGGTCATGACGCCCATCATCACCACGATCACCGGGCCGAAACCACCCTCGACCGCGACACCGACACCCGCCGCCACCGCCACGGACAGCGCGACGGCATCCAGCCAGACCAGCCATTTGTAGCGGCTTTCAAAGAGATGCGCGGTCCAGAAGACCAGAATCGCGGCCAGCGTCGCCGTCACCACATAGGACGGGCTTGCGACCCAGAACACCGCATCGCGGTTCAGGATCAGGTCACGCAACGTCCCGCCGCCCACGGCAGTCAGCGAGGCCATGAAGACAAATCCGACCAGATCAAGCTGCGCCCGGCTGGCCACCAGCGCGCCGGTCAGCGCAAAGATCAGGACCGAGCCGTAATCCAGCAGGGTCACAAGCGTTTCCAGCGTCATTTGAAGGGCGCCATCCCCGCACGCGCCAATTCATCGGCGCGTTCGTTTTCGGCATGGCCCGCATGGCCCTTGATCCATTTCCAATGCACCGTGTGACGCTTTTGCGCCTCGTCCAGACGCTGCCACAGTTCGACATTCTTGACCGGCTTCTTGCCCGCCGTGCGCCAGCCATTGCGCTTCCAGCCGTGGATCCACTGCGTCACGCCATTCTTCACATAGGCGCTGTCGGTGGTGATCGTGATCTCGGACGGGCGGGACAGGGTTTCCAGCGCCTGAATCGCGGCCATCAACTCCATCCGGTTATTCGTCGTATCGGGCTCTCCGCCGGAAAGCTCTCTCTCCTTGGCGATCTGATCGCCCTTGACGGCGCGCATCAGCACACCCCAGCCACCGGGGCCGGGATTGCCGCTGCACGCGCCATCTGTCCATGCAAAAAGTTCCGTCAAGCCCGCGCCATTGCCAGTTTCACCCCAAGCGCCGCAAAGGAGGCCGCAAAGACCCGCCGCATCCAGCGCATTGCCGTTTCCGAAGCCAGCAGCGCCTGTCGGCCGCTGGCTGCCAGCGCGGCATAACCGATGAAGGTCAGGAAGGTCACCAGCGAAAACACAGATCCAAGCTGAATCAGCAGCGGCAGGCCCGATCCCTGCGGCATGAATTGCGGAATGAAGGCCATGAAGAACAAGGGCAGCTTGGGGTTCAGCAGGTTCAGCAGGATGCCGCGCTTGACGATCTGCCCGGCAGGCGTCGGGGCCGAGGGCGTGACCGACATGCCGCCCCAGTCCTTCAGCACGGCCCAGGCCATCCACAGCAGATACAGCACGCCTGCGAATTTCAGCATCTGGAACAGCACCGCGCTGCTGTGCAGGATGGCGGCCAGTCCGGCCATGGCGACGCCCATGTGGAACACCGTGGCGATGGTGCAGCCGACCGAGGCCCAAAGCCCCGCACGCATCCCGCCGCCCAGCGTCATGGACAGGGTGTAGATCACCCCGATTCCGGGTGCGACACAGACAATGAACGCCGTCAGAATATAATCCCAGCTCATCCCGATAATCCTTTTTTCCCAAATACCTGCCGAGGATCCGCAGGCCTGTTGTTGGGAAGGATAGTGACAGATGCGGGGGAGGTCCAGTTTCCGGCGGCCTCAGGCCTCGCGCAGAATGCGGGGCACCTTGAATTCGACGCGCTCCTGCGCGGTTTCGACCAGTTCGACGGTCACGTCATAGCGCTGGCGGAAGGCATCGACGACCTCATCCACCAGCACCTCGGGCGCGCTGGCGCCGGCGGTCACGCCCACGGCGCGGGCGCCGTCAATGGCGCGCCAGTCGATCTGATCGGCACGCATCACAAGCTGGGAATAGGCACAGCCTGCGGCGCTGCCCACCTCGACCAGCCGGCGCGAGTTCGAGCTGTTGGGCGCGCCGATGACCAGCAGCGCGTCAATCTGACCGGCGATCGCCTTGACGGCGGCCTGACGGTTGGTGGTGGCGTAGCAGATATCTTCCTTGGCCGGGCCGATGATCGCGGGAAAGCGCCGCTGCAAGGCGGCCACGATCTCGGCGGTATCATCGACCGACAGCGTGGTCTGGGTGATGAAGGCCAGTTGCGACGGATCGCGCGGCGCAATATCCCCCACATCCGCGACGGTTTCGACCAGCAGCACCTCACCCTCCGGCAATTGGCCCATGGTGCCCAGAACCTCGGGGTGGCCCGCATGGCCGATCATCACCATCTGCAATCCATTGGCAAAGTGACGCTCGGCCTCGACATGGACCTTGCTGACCAGCGGGCAGGTGGCATCGACAAAGACCATCTCGCGGCGGCGGGCTTCGGCCGGGACGGCCTTGGGCACGCCATGGGCGGAAAAGATCACCGGGCGGTCATCGGGGCATTCGTCCAGTTCCTCGACAAAGACGGCGCCCTGATCGCGCAGCGAATCCACAACGAATTTGTTATGCACGATCTCGTGCCGGACATAGACCGGAGCGCCCCATTTCTGCAGCGCCATCTCGACGATCTTGATGGCGCGATCCACGCCGGCGCAGAACCCGCGCGGCGCGGCCAGAAAAAGGGTCAGGGGCGGCTTGATCTGTTCCATGGCACCGCCCTAGCGCGTGGCGGGGCGTTCGTCCAGTGACGGGGTGCTCACATTCGGCGGAAGCTGGTCGCGCGACCGGCGCAGGAAGCCCGCGCGATAATCCGAGGGCGTCACGCCAACCCGCTGCCGGAAATGATGGCGCAACCCGTGGCCGCTGCCAAAGCCCAGGGCTGCGGCGATCACCCCGATCCCGTCATGGCCCGAAGACAGCAGGGTCTTGGCCGCCTCGACCCGTTCGGCGATCAGCCATTCGCCCGGGCTGGTGCCGGTGGCGTCGTGGAAGCGGCGCAGGAAGGTGCGCAGGCTCATCCGGCATTCGGCGGCCATGTCAGCGGTCGTCCAGCCGCGCCCAAGATCCGCACGGATCTGATCCAGCAGCGGTGCGATCTCGCCGGTGGGGCGGGCAGGCACCGGGCGTTCCAGAAACTGCGCCTGACCGCCGCTGCGATGGGCGGGCACGACCAGACGGCGGGCGACGGAATTGGCGGCATCGGTGCCGAACTCCTGCCGCACGATCTCGATCATCAGGTCGATCCCCGCCGCACTGCCCGCCGAGGTAAAGATCCGCCCCTCGACCCGATAGAGCGATGCCGTATCCACCGTCAGCTGCGGATGGCGCGCCTGCAGGGTGTCCGCATAGCGCCAATGGGTTGCGATCATGCCGCCATCCAGCAACCCCGTCGCCGCCAGCACGACAGCGCCCGAACAGATCGAGACCAGCCGCGCCCCACGCGCATGCGCCGCCCGCAGCCGGTCGCACAGCGCCTCTGGCACCGCGATATCGACACCCTTCCAGCCCGGAACGACGATGATATCGGCCTGCTCCAGCGCCTCGGGGCCGTGATCGGGGGTCAGGGTAAAGCCGCCATGGGCGCGCAGCGGCCCGGGTTCGACCGCGCAACTGGCAAAGCGATACCAGCCCGGCCCCAGTTCCGGGCGCGGCAGGCCGAACACCTCGGCCACGATGCCGAATTCGAAGGTGCAGAGCCCGTCATAAAGCAGCGCGACGACCAGAGGGCCTTGCGGGGGAACGGGCTGATCGGCGATGTTTGGCATGATCTTGACGCATATTGTCATTCGCGCCATCTGGCAAGGCGGCGAGGCTGGTGCAAGATCAGGGCAGGAACCTTTGCAGGAGCATGCCATGACCTCGGCCGTGACCGATATCCCCGCCGCGCCCAGCCATCTGGCACAGGCACATTTCGCCGCCGAATTCACCTTTCGGACCGATTGCTGGGACGTGCATGAGGCGCTGTCTGCGGGCGCGGATTTCGTGCTGCTGGACGTCCGCAGCCCGGCGATGTTCGCGGCGGGGCATGTGCCGGGGGCGATCAGCCTGCCACATGGCAAGATCACCCGCCGCAGGATGGCCGACTGGCCCGACCAGACGCTGTTCGTCACCTATTGCGCCGGACCGCATTGCAACGGCGCCGCCCGGGCCGCGCTGCGGCTGGCGGAACTGGGGCGGCCGGTGAAGATCATGGCGGGCGGCGTGACCGGCTGGCGGGACGAGGGTTTTGACCTGGCGACCGGGGCGTGATCGCAAAGCTCAGCAGCAGCCCGCCACGGCCAGCAGGCCCGCCACGTCCAGATGCGATTCCAGATGATCGGCCAGATCGTCCAGTACCTGATCCACGCGGGCCTCATATCCCGGCTGCGAGGGGGTGCCGAAGCGCGCCAGCCACGCGGCGCGAAAGCCGTCATCCCCGAACAACCCATGCAGATAGGTGCCCGAGACCCGGCCATCGGCACTGATCGCCCCATCAGGATGGGGCAGATGCGCAAAGGGGCGGACACAATCGGGGCCGGTACTGTGGCCCATATGGATCTCGTATCCCGAAATGGGGTGATCCAGCGCCGTGCCGCTGATCCGCTGCAACCGCTTGTCGGGGGACATGGTGGTGGAGATGTCCAGCAGGCCCAGCCCGCTGACCTCTCCGGCCAGCCCATCGGCGCCATCGGGGTCGCGGATCACGCGACCCAGCATCTGATAGCCGCCGCAGATGCCCAGCACATGCCCGCCGCGCCGCAGATGCGCCTGCAGGTCGATATCCCATCCCTGCGCGCGCAGAAAGGCCAGATCGCCCAGCGTCGACTTGGTGCCCGGGATGATGACCAGATCCGCGTCGCCGGGAATGGCGCGTCCCGGCCCCAGCATGGTCAGTTGCACGCCCGGCTCGGCCGCCAGAGGGTCCAGATCATCGAAATTCGCGATCCGCGACAGGGCAAGGCAGACGATATGCAGCCCCTGCCCCTGCGAGGCGCGCAGGTCGACCGCATCCTCGGCCGGCAGGCGATAGGCGTCGCGAAACCACGGCACGACCCCGAAACCGCGCCAGCCCGTGCGATCCTGTATCATCTGATAGCCGTCGTCGAACAGACGTGGATCGCCCCGGAACTTGTTGATCATGAAGCCGCAGATCATTGCCGCATCTTCCGGGTCAAGCGCCGCCTGCGTGCCGACGATCTGGGCGATCACCCCACCCCGGTCGATATCTCCCGCCAGCAGCACCGGCACCTGCGCCGCCCGCGCGAATCCCATATTGGCAATGTCGCGGGGGCGCAGATTGATCTCTGCCGGGCTGCCCGCGCCCTCGACGATGACCAGATCATGCGCGGCACGCAGACGGTGGAAGCTGTCCATGACGCCCTGCATCAGGCGCGGCTTCAGCCCGGCGTAATCGCGCGCCTGGGCACGGGCGATCGCGCGACCCTGCAGGACAACCTGCGCCCCGGTATCGGTTTCGGGCTTCAGCAGCACCGGGTTCATGTCGCTCTGCGGCAGCAGGCCACAGGCGCGCGCCTGCAGCGCCTGCGCGCGGCCGATCTCTCCGCCGTCGACGGTCACGGCGGCGTTGTTCGACATGTTCTGCGGCTTGAAGGGCGCCACCGCGATCCCGCGCCGCCGCGCGGCCCGGCACAGCCCTGCCACCAGCAGCGATTTTCCCACATTCGAACCTGTGCCCTGAATCATGATTGCGGACATTGGACACCATGCTTGCCTTCATCTGTTTCGGTGACTAGATAGGCGCGTCCGCAAATGAAAGGCCGAACACCGTGGAAAACGTCGTCCTGACCGTCCATCTTATCCTCGCAGTGCTGCTGACGGGCGTTGTGCTGCTGCAGCGTTCAGAAGGTGGCGGGCTTGGAACGGGAGGCGGCACGGGTGGTGGCGTGATGAGTGGCCGTCAGGCCGCGAATGCGCTGACCCGCCTGACCTGGATCTTCGGCATCGCGCTGTTCGTGACCTCGATCGCGCTGACCATCATTGCGGCAAGCCAGGTGTCCAACAGCTCGATCATGGATCAGCTGGGCGTTCCGGCCAGCAGTCAGACAGATGGCGGCTCGACCCCGCAACTGCCCGCCTATACGCCGCCGCCCTCGACCAGCGGCGATCCGCTGACCCCGCCGGTGCCCGATGCGGTGGCCCCGGCCAGCGACGCGCCCGCCACGGCCCCTGCTGCGGCCCCGGCTGCGGCCGATCCGGTCACCCCGCCTGCGGCCGACAGCGCCGCCCAGGAACCGGCCCCGGCGAACTGAATCATCACAACGCATTGGGGGCAGAGGAAATCTGCCCTCGAAGAAACTTGCGGTCCATTGCGGCCACGGGGCGAATCGCCTATATCTTTAGTCCCGTGACGCAGGCCGTAATTGGCCCGCCGACAATCGAATTCTTGCAGATCACGGGGGCCTTATGGCGCGTTATATCTTTATCACCGGCGGCGTGGTGTCGTCCCTTGGCAAGGGGCTGGCCTCGGCGGCGTTGGGCGCGTTGCTGCAGGCCCGCGGCTATACCGTCCGCCTGCGCAAGCTTGACCCCTATCTGAACGTCGATCCCGGCACGATGTCGCCCTTTGAACATGGCGAGGTCTTTGTCACCGATGACGGCGCCGAAACCGATCTGGATCTGGGCCATTACGAACGCTTCACGGGCGTGCATGCGCGCAAGACCGACTCGATTTCCTCGGGCCGGATCTACTCCAACGTGCTGGAGAAAGAGCGGCGCGGCGAATATCTGGGCAAGACCATTCAGGTGATTCCCCACGTCACGAATGAGATCAAGGATTTCCTGGCCATTGGCGAGGATGAGGTGGATTTCATGCTGTGCGAGATCGGCGGCACGGTCGGCGATATCGAGGGCCTGCCCTTTTTCGAGGCGATTCGTCAGTTCAACCATGAACGCCCGCGCGGCGAATGCATCCTGATGCACCTGACCCTGCTGCCCTATCTGGCCGCCAGCGGCGAATTGAAGACCAAGCCGACGCAGCACAGTGTCAAGGAACTGCAATCCATCGGCCTGGCGCCGGATGTGCTTGTCTGCCGGTCGGAACAGCCGATCCCGGAAAAGGAACGCGCCAAGATCGCGCTGTTCTGCAATGTCCGTCCCGATCACGTCATCCCGGCCTATGACCTGCGCTCGATCTACGAGGCGCCGCTGGCCTATCACCGCGCGGGTCTGGATCAGGCGGTTCTGGATGCCTTTGGCATCAGCCCCGCGCCGCGCCCGGATCTGTCCCGCTGGGAAGACGTCATGGACCGCCTGCACAATGCCGAGGGAGAGGTCAGGATCGCCATTGTCGGCAAATATACGCAGCTTGAGGATGCCTATAAATCCATCGCCGAGGCGCTGACCCATGGCGGCATGGCCAATCGCGTCCGGGTCAAGGCCGATTGGGTGGATAGCGAAAAGCTGGAGGGCGAAGGCGCCCATCTGCTGGACGGCTATCACGGGATCATCGTGCCCGGCGGCTTTGGCGAACGCGGCACCGAAGGCATGATCACCGCGGCAAAATATGCGCGCGAGAAAGAGGTGCCCTATCTGGGCATCTGCCTGGGCATGCAGATGGCCGTGATCGAAGGCGCGCGTAATCTGGCCGGTCTTCCCGATGCCGGCAGCGAGGAATTCGACCACGAGGCAGGCAAGGCGCGCTTTACCCCGGTGGTCTATCACCTGAAGGAATGGGTGCAGGGGAACTATACCGTCCAGCGCAAGCTGTCGGATGACAAGGGCGGCACGATGCGGCTTGGATCTTATACCGCCGTGCTGAAACCGGGGTCCAAGATCTCGGAAGTCTATGATGGCGCCACCGAAATCGAGGATCGCCACCGCCACCGTTACGAAGTCGACGCCACCTATCGCAACCAGTTGGAAGAGGCGGGCATGTCCTTTTCCGGCATGTCGCCCGATGGCAAGCTGCCCGAGGCGGTGGAATATCCCGACCACCCCTGGTTCATCGGGGTTCAGTCCCATCCGGAACTGAAGTCGAAGCCATTCGAACCCGCACCGCTATTCGCGGGTTTCGTGCGTGCTGCGATGGAGGAAGGCAGGCTGGTCTGATCCGACCAGCCGCCGAGCGCCAGCCGCAGAAAGGCGCTGTCAGGAACATGCGCGGCACGTCTTCATGCCGCGCAGGCTGCCCGCGCGCAGTCTTGGGATGCTGCACTTCGGGACAGCCGGGCCCGACAGGTCACTCGCCGTTCTGCGCCTCGCGCTGCGGTCGGCCGATGATGTCGCGCAGGGCGTCAAGCTCGATGAAGTTATCGGCCTGGCGACGCAGATCGTCGGCAATCATCGGCGGCTGCGACCGGATCGTCGACACGACCGAGACCCGCACGCCCTGGCGCTGCAGCGCCTCGATCAATGGACGAAAATCGCCATCACCCGAGAACAGGACCACATGGTCCAGACGCGGCGCAAGCTGCATGGCATCGACAGTCAGTTCGATATCCATATTGCCCTTGATCTTGCGCCGACCCATGGTGTCGGTGAATTCCTTGGCAGGTTTTGTCACAACGCAGTAGCCGTTGTAATGCAGCCAGTCGACCAGCGGACGGATCGGGGAATATTCCTCGCCTTCCATCAACGCGGTATAGTAGTAGGCTCGCATCAGCTTGCCACGACGGTCGAATTCTTGTCTTAGCAGTTTGTAATCTATGTCGAAACCTAGCGATTTCGCGGCGGCGTATAGGTTCGCCCCGTCAATGAAAATCGCCAATCGGTCATCCTTGTAGAACATTCTTGTTGCTTTCAATGGGACTTTATCGTTCGGTGACGGGCCATCCGGATGAGGGGTCCGGCGTGACTGGCCCGGTCACTGTGTTCTAGGACGGGAGAAGCAGTATGAGAAACCTGTCTTTATCTTTAGGACTGGTTGCCTTTGGTGCGAATTTGCCGTCCACCACAGGCAGCGCGAGTGAAACACTGCATGCAGCGATAAATACTCTGCACGATGAGCAAGATATTTCAATCTCCGCGTTAAGCCGCTTTTGGCAGACACCGGCCGTTCCGGCGGGCTCCGGGCCGGATTTCGTTAACGCAACGGCAGCAATTACTACTAGTTTGCACGCTAACGAAATTCTCGACAAGCTGCACCGGATAGAGGCGAATTTTGGCCGAGATCGCGGGACCGGTCGCTGGTCTGCCCGCGTATTGGACCTTGACCTGCTTGCTTTCGGTCAGATGATCGCACCGAATCAGGCGACGCTGCAGCATTGGATGGACCTGCCGCCGGACCAACAACGACGCCAGGCGCCGACCGAATTGATCCTGCCGCATCCGCGCCTGCAGGACCGTGGTTTCGTTCTGGCGCCTCTGGCGGAAATCGCGCCGCTGTGGCGCCACCCCTTGACGGGCCTGACCGTGGTTGAGATGCTGTCAGGGCTGAGCCCCGATGCAACCGCGGGAATGTCGCCTCTGGCATGACGCCTTTGGCCCGGTCTTCCTTGACATTTCCGCTTGCGTCACACAGATACATGGTTTCGCCCCCGAATATACGATTCGAAACAGCACAGGTGACATATGGCCCGCGTAACGGTCGAAGATTGCGTCGACAAAGTTCCCAACCGGTTTGATCTGGTCATGCTGGCCTCGCATCGCGCGCGCGAAATCGCCACCGGCAGCGCCCCGACGGTTGAACGCGACAATGACAAAAACCCCGTTGTTGCCCTGCGCGAAATCGCAGATGAAACCCAGCCCGTCGATGATCTGCGCGAGCGGATGATTGAGTCGACCCAGACCCAGATCGAAGTCGATGAGCCCGAAGAGGACGCGATGGCGCTGCTGCTGGGCGCGGAAGTTGACCGCCCCAAGCCCGCCGATGAAGAATCGGAAGAGCGTATGCTGCGCATGATGCTGGAAGCCAACCAGCGCTAAGTAACTTGCGGATGAGGTCTTCGTCAGGAACATGATCGACGTCGAAGACCTCATTGCGCTTGTCCGCAACTACAACCCGAAAAGCAATTCCGACCTGATCCGCGACGCCTATGAATATGGCATGCGGATGCATGAAGGTCAGTTCCGCCATTCCGGCGAGCCTTATTTCACCCACCCCATTGCCGTTGCCGCGATCCTGACCGAAATGCGTCTGGACGATGCCACGATTGTCACCGCGCTGCTGCATGACACGGTCGAGGACACGCGCTCGACCAAGGAAGAGATCGCCGGCATCTTTGGCGAAGAAATCTCGGAACTGGTCGATGGCGTCACCAAGCTGACCAATCTTCAGCTCAGCTCTGCCGCCTCGAAACAGGCCGAGAATTTCCGCAAGCTGTTCATGGCCATGTCCCGCGATCTGCGGGTCATTCTGGTGAAGCTGGCCGACCGTCTGCACAATATGCGCACGATCCGCTCGATGCGGCCCGACAAGCAGGTGCAGAAGGCGCGCGAGACGATGGATATCTTTGCCCCCCTTGCCGGACGCATGGGCATGCAATGGATGCGTGAAGAGCTTGAGGATCTGGCCTTCAAGGTCATCAACCCCGAGGCGCGCAAATCCATCATTCGCCGTTTCGTCAGCCTGCAGCGCGAATCCGGCGATGTAATCGGCCAGATCACCACCGACATCCGGGCCGAACTGGAAAAGGAAGGCATCGAAGCCACCGTCTTTGGCCGCGCCAAGCGCCCCTTTTCCGTCTGGCGCAAGATGCAGGAAAAGCAGCTGGCCTTTTCGCGGCTGTCCGACATTTACGGCTTTCGCATCATCACCAAGACGGAAATGGACTGCTACCGCGCGCTTGGCGTGATCCATAACCGCTGGCGCGCCGTTCCGGGCCGCTTCAAGGACTACATCAGCCAGCCGAAATCGAACGGCTACCGCTCGATCCACACCACGGTGTCGGGCCGTGACGGCAAGCGGGTCGAGGTGCAGATCCGCACCCGTCAGATGCATGAGGTGGCCGAAGCCGGGGTTGCGGCGCATTGGGCCTATCGCGACGGCGTGCGGGCCAAGAACCCCTTTGCCGTCAATCCCGCCGAATGGGCACAGGGCCTCAGCAACCGTTTCGAGGGAGAGGATCACGACGATTTTCTGGAACATGTCAAACTGGAGATGTACCAGGATCAGGTCTTCTGCTTCAGCCCCAAGGGCGATGTGATCCAGCTGCCAAAGGGCGCCACGCCCATCGATTTCGCCTATGCGATCCACACCAAGCTGGGCAATTCCTGCGTCGGTGCCAAGGTGGATGGCATTCGCGTGCCCTTGTGGACGCGACTGCGGAACGGGCAATCGGTCGAGATCATCGCCGCCTCGGGGCAGCGCCCGCAGGCGACCTGGCTGGATATCGTCGTGACCGGCCGCGCCAAGGCCGCGATCCGCCGCAGCCTGCGCGAAGAGGATCGCGACCGCTTCATCCGGCTGGGCCGCGAACTGGTCCGGGTCAGCTTTGAACATGTCGGTCGCAAGGTCACTGACAAGGCCCTGCGCACCGCGGCCAAGCAAATGGGCATCGGCAGCGCCGATGACCTGCTGGCACAGATTGGCAGCGCCGAACATTCCGCCAAGGAAGTGCTGCAGATCCTGTATCCCGATCTGGCCGATGAGCAGGACGAGATCGACGTCTCGCGCCCCTTTGCCGGGCTGGAAGCGGATGCCGAGATCCAGCGCGCCCCCTGTTGCAGCCCGCTGCCGGGTGAACGCATCGTCGGCATCACCTATCGCGGGCGCGGTGTGGTCATCCATGCCATCGACTGCCCGGTGCTTGCCGAATACGAGGATCAGCCGGATCGCTGGATCGACGTGCAATGGCGCGAAGGCCGCCACCCCGCCGCCTATTCGACGCTGCTGCAGCTGACGATCCGCCATGATGCAGGGGTTCTGGGCCGGATCTGCAGCCTGATCGGCGCTCAGGGGGCCAATATCTCGGATCTGGAATTCATCGACCGCAAGCCGGATTTCTACCGGATCGATGTCGCCGTCGAACTGCGCGATCAGGAGCACCTTCACAATCTGATGACGGTGCTTGAAGCGGAAAGCGATGTTGCACAGGTCGAGCGAATAAGGGACACCTCGCAACGGCTGTGACACGCAGATCGCGTTCAGCTGCAGCAATGAAAGATGAAGGGCGACCGTGTTCAAGCGCCGCAAACCCCGAAGCTATGGTCAGATCGCGACGGAAATGATCTATCCGCGCGGCGGCTGGCGTCGTGCGGGCACTTATGTCGTGCACCGCCTGCGCCGCCTGCCGGATCAGCCGCAGCGCATCGGCCGGGGGGTGGCTGCGGGCGTCGCGGTCTCGTTCACGCCTTTCTTCGGCTTTCACTTTCTGGCCGCGGCCGCTGTCGCCTGGGTGATGCGCGGCAATATTCTGGCGGCGCTTCTGGCGACATTTGTCGGCAACCCCGCCACCTTTCCGTTCATCGGCGTGCTCTGCGTCACCCTGGGACGAGAGATCATGGGCCTGCCGGGCGATCTGCCCCCGCATCTGATCTTTGTCGAATTCGGCCGCGCAAGCGCCGAGTTATGGCATAATATCAAGGCGATCTTCGGCCCCGAGACCACGCAATGGACGCAGCTGTCGGAATTTTTCCACGACGTCTATATCCCCTATCTTGTCGGCGGCCTGATCCCGGGCATCCTGTGCGGCGCATTGGCGCATTACCTGACCGTGCCGGTCGTTCAGGCCTATCACCGCAGACGGTCAAAGAAGATGGCCGAGCGGATCGAGCGGGTGAAGAAGGCCGCGGAAGAGCGTGACCGCCATATCCGCGAAGAGGCGCTGGAAAAGCATCGCCTTGACAGCGGTGAGGGTATGTCTGCCGCCCCCGGGTCGGCAGATCGCGATCAGTAGCCCTTCGTCCGATCCACCAGATGCAGCACCGGCTGCCCCCGCATGGCGCGGCGGATGTTTTCGACCGCGACGGGGGCTGCGGTCTCGGGCCGGGTTTCGGCGGCGATATGCGGCGTGACCGTGACCCCCGGATGGGTCCAGAACGGATGCTCGGCAGGCAAGGGTTCGGTCCGGAACACATCCAGCACTGCATGCCCCAGATGCCCACGATCCAGCGCCTCAAGCAGCGCGGCATCCTCCAGCACGGTGCCCCGACCGGGATTGATCAGCCAGGCGCCCTGCGGCAGTTGCGCCAGGGTCCGCGCATTCAGGATATCGCGTGTGTCGGGCGTATCGGGCAGCAGGTTGATCAGGATCTCGGCCTGCGACAGCGCCTGATCCAGCCCGTCGCCCGCGACCACGCGCACACCCTCGACGGGCCGCCCAGAGGCGCTGTAGCCCGTCACCCGAAACCCGATTCCGCGCAGCATGGCTGCCACGGCCCGGCCAAGCTCTCCCATCCCCAGAATGGTGACATTGCGGTCACTGGCCAGCGGCGGTGTCAGGCCGCCGCGCCACAGCCCGTCCTGCGCATAGCGGTCCATGCCCAGATGTGCCCGCATCGCCCAACCGGTGCAGAATTCGGCCATGCCCTGCGCCAGCCCCGGATCCACCATCCGCGCCAGCGGTTGCGTCAGCGTGGGATTGGTCACGATCCGCTCTACCCCCGCCCAGAGGCTTTGGACCAGACGCGCATTCACATAGGGCGACAGATCCTCGATCTCTCCGCCCGGCGCGTAGATGATGGCGTCGAAACCGGCCGGATCGCCGTCTTGCAGCAACTCCATCTCGGGTGCGGCCTGTTGCAGGGCCGGTGCCCAGCGATCCCATCCGGGGGCTGCAAAAAGAACGCGCATCGGCGGCTCCTTATCTTGGGCGGTGGACATGGGCGGATTGCACCAGCCCGAAGCCCAGCATCAGGATCATCAGCGAGGTGCCGCCATAGCTGACCAGCGGCAGAGGAGAGCCCTTGGCCGGCAGCAGCCCCATCACGGTCGCCATATTGATGGCGAAATAGAGGAAAAAGGTGCCGCTGATGCCGATGGTGATCAGGCTGGCAAAACGGTCGCGATTGGTCAGCGCGGAATACAGGCAGAAACCGACGATCAGCGTATAGAGGATCAACAGGGAAATCGCGCCGATGAAGCCGAATTCCTCGGCCAGAACGGTGAAGATGAAATCTGTATGCTTTTCCGGCAGGAAGTTCAGCCGCGACTGCGATCCCTGCATGAAGCCGCGTCCCGACCAGCCGCCAGACCCAAGCGCGATCTGGCTTTGAATGACGTTATAGCCCGCGCCCAGCGGATCGGCGGTCGGGTCCAGAAAGGTATCGATCCGCTTGAACTGGTAATCCTTCAGCAATTGCCACGGGGTTCCGCGGCTTTCCATCACCGCCATCACAAGCCCGACCGCCATGCCGATCACCGCCGCGAAATACCACAAAGAGACCCCGGCCGCGAACATCACGATGGCGCCGCCCGTGATCAGCATGATCGAGGTGCCCAGATCCGGCTGGATGATAACCAGCCCGGTCGGCGCCAGAATCAGCAGCACCGGGATCAGCACCCATAACGGATGCGACACCTTGTTCAGCGGCAGCCAGTCGTAATAGGCGGCCAGCAGCAGGACCAGCGCGATCTTCATCAGTTCCGAGGGTTGCAGGCGGATCGGGCCGATATCGATCCAGCGCTGTGCGCCCATGCCGATCTCGCCCGCGACCTCGACCCCGACCAGCAGCAGGACACAGATGATATAGGCGCCCACCGAAATCCCGCGCCAGAACCACATCGGTACAAAGGCCAGCCCGATCATGATTACCATGCCCACGGCAAAGCGATACATCTGCGGCGCGGCCCATTGATCGACATCGCCCCCCGCGACCGAGACCAACATCAGAAAGCCGATCGACGCCACGGCCGAGATCAGAAAGACCAGCGGCCAGTTCAGATACAGGATCTTGCGGATGCCGACCGGCGTATGCGTGACGGTGTAGTTCAGATAGGACATGGCGATCAGGCCCGCGTCAGCCGGGGCGCTTCGGGGGTGAACAGGTGCATCGCCTCGTGCCGCGCCTTCATGTCGGCCTGCTGATCCGAGGGGACGGCATCCAGAGGCGGCAACCCGCCTTGCAGCGCGAACAGCATGATGTCGCGCGCAATCGGCGCGGCCGCCGTGCTGCCGCCGCCGCCATGTTCAACCACGACGGAAATCGCATAGCGGGGGGCCGTGGTCGGCGCGAAGCAGACGAACAGTGCATGATCGCGGCGGTTCCAGGGCAGTTGTTCGTTGCGGATGACGCCCCGCGCACGTTCAGCGGCGGTGATGTTGCGCACCTGGCTGGTGCCCGTCTTGCCGGCCATGCGCCATTCCTCGCGGATGATGCGGGAGCGGCGCGCGGTGCCGGTCGCGGAATTCATCACCTCATCCATGCCCAGCCGCGCGACGCGCAGGAAGGCGGGGTGGACGTCCAGATCCTCGAATTCCGGGACCGGCTGCTGCACGCCGTCAATCGCCCGCACCAGCCGTGGCACCACCACCTTGCCCGAGGCGATCCGCGCCGTCATCACCGCCAGTTGCAGCGGCGAGGCCAGCACATAGCCCTGCCCGATCGAGGAATTCAGACTGTCCCCGACCTGCCAGGGCTGATCGTAACGCGCACGCTTCCATTCGCGATCCGGCGCAATGCCTTCGGCCACGGCGGACATGGGCAGATCATGCTTGACGCCGATCCCCAGCTTGCGCGCCATGATCGCGATCCGGTCGATCCCGACCCGCTGTGCCAGTTCGTAATAGTAGACGTCGCAACTGCGCGACAGGCTGTTCAGCGCATCGACCGATCCGTGGCCGCCCCTGCTCCAGCAATGGAAGCGGCGGCCGCCAACCTCGGTGAAGCCGGGGCAGTAAAAGCGGCTGCCGGCATTGATGACGCCCGCCTCAAGCCCGGCCAGCAGGGTGACCATCTTGAAGGTCGAGCCGGGCGGATAGACCCCCTGCACCGTCTTGTCGGCCAGCGGGCGGTGGTCATGGTTGGTCAGCGCCCGGTAATCGGGGCCGGAAATCCCGCGCACGAATTTGTTGGGGTCGAAGCTGGGCGAGGATGAGATCGCGACAATATCCCCGGTCTGGATATCGATCACCACCGCCGCCGCGCTTTCCTCTCCCAGACGCTGGGCGGCATAGTTCTGCAACTGCGCGTCCAGCGTCATCTGGATGGTGGCGCCCTGCTCGCCCTCTTTGCGGGACAGTTCACGCATCTCGCGCCCGGCGCTGTTGACCTCGACCCGGCGGGCCCCGGCCTTGCCGCGCAGCTTTTCCTCGAAGCGCGATTCGAAGCCCAGCTTGCCAAGCTGGAATTCCGGCAGCATCAGGACCGGATCGGGATCCTCGATCTTGGACAGATCGTAATCCGAGACCGGCCCGACATAGCCCAGCACATGCGCCAGATCGCCCGCCCGCGGATAGACCCGCGACAGCGCGGTTTCCGGCTGCACCCCGGCCAGCGAGGGCGCATTGACCGCAATGGAACTGAACTGTTCCCAGGTCAGGCGGTCGGCCACGACAATGGGCGTGATCGCCGTGCGCTTGGCGAATTCATCCAGCAATTCGGTCATGCGGTCGTCGCTGATCGGGATCAGATGCGACAGGCGGCGCAGCACGGGTTCGACATCGCCGCCCGCATCCTCGCGCGTCAGGGTGATCTGATAATTCTGCTCATTCCCCGCGATCAGGATGCCGTTGCGGTCCAGCAGCAGCCCGCGCGCCGGGGCCAGCAGCCTGACCTTGATCGAATTGCCATCGGCCAATGTCCGATATTCCTCGGCATGTTCGATCTGCATCGACCGCAGCTTCAGCGCCAGCGTGGTGATGACGCCCAGCTGCACCCCGGCCAGCAACAGGCCCCGGCGGCCGATCCGGCGAGAGCTTTCGACGATATCCTTCGGCGGCTTTGTCATCGGGCATATCTCATCATTTCGGCCTCGACCGGGCTGATCCGGCGCAGGCCGATCAGCAGACGTGCGGCCAGCGCCACGACCGGATAGACCATCACGGTCGCGATATATTGCAACAGCACCTGACCCAGAGAAGGGACCGGCAAGAGGAATGTGAACTGCACGATACGATAGCCCAGGATCATCGCGCCCATCAGGATCGAGACGCGCAACCATTCAAGCACGAATGGCTGGTCACGCCAACGCACCTCACGAGAGCGTGCAGCCTCGGTCCCCAGCAGCATGAACAAGGGCCACAGTCCCGGCGGGCGGTAAAGCAGCACATCCTCGATCAGGAAGATCAGCACCACCAGCAGGGCGGGGACCTGATCGGGGCGCCGCAGCACCCAGACAAAGGTCAGGCACATGGCGATATCCGGCCCCGGCCAGCGGCTGAAGCCGTCAATCGGCAGCAGGCGCACGAACAGCAGCAGCGCCATGCACAGGCAATAGCCGATGCCGCCAAGGATGATGTTGCGCTTTGGCCCGTCAATCATTCTCGGTGCCTGTGGACAGCGGATCGGTGGCGCTGGCCGCATCGACGGGCGAGGTCGGCAATTGCGGCCCGATGAAGCCACGATCCCCCGGCACGATGATCGCCCCGGCATCGACCACGGTTTCGGCCGGATGGGTGCGCAGCACACGCAGGAATTCCAGACGGCCGTAATCTGCGGCCATGCGCAGGCGCAACCGCCCATCGGTGGCCTGCGCCACCTGCCCCACCACCAGACCCGGCGGGAATACCCCGCCATCGCCCGAGGTCACGACCCGGTCACCCGGTCGCACGTTATCGGGTGCCTCGATGAAATCCAGCAGCGGCAGCGGCGTATTGTCCCCGGTCAGCAGCGCGCGTTCGCCCGATGGCTGCACCGTCACGGGAATGCGCGAGGAAGGGTCGGTCAGCAGCACGACACGGCTGGTCCGCTGACCCACCCCGGCGATACGTCCGACCAGCCCCAGCCCATCCATCGTTGCCCAGCCCTCGATAATGCCGTCGCGGGCGCCGACATTCAGCAGCACGGATTGCCGAAAGGCCGAACCGGAATCGACCATGACCACGCCGGTCACACTGGTCAGGGCGGGGTCGATGCGCACATTATTCTGGGCCAGCAGTTTCGAGTTCTCTTGCTCCAACTGCACGGCCGCTTCCTTCCAGGCCTGCATCTTCTGCAGTTCCCGGCGCAATTCCTGGTTCTGTTCATAGATGCGGGCATAGGACTGAAAGCCCGACACCATCTGGCTGAAACGGGTGACCGGCACCAGCGCCCAATCGAAGCTGGGCACAACCCGGTCGATAATCGCGGTGCGCATCTGTTCCGCGCGCGGACTGTCGATACGCCAGAACAGGAAAAGCGTGATCAGGGCAATCGACATCAGCGCGATCAGAACGCGCCGGATCGGGGCGATGAAATCTGGTCCCTTGCGTGCCATTCAGGCGGCCTCTGCTGCGATGGCCCCGGCGCGGGCCATTCTTAGCTTTCGTAATCGATGACGTGGCGCAGTTGCTTTTCGTATTCCAGCGCCTTGCCGGTGCCCAGAGCCACGCAGTTCATCGGCTGATCCGCCAGGCTGATCGACAGCCCGGTCTGTTCGCGCAGCGCCAGATCCAACTCGCCCAGCATGGCCCCGCCACCCGTCAGCATCACGCCGCGATCCACGATATCTGCCGCCAGATCGGGGGGCGTGGCTTCCAGCGCGACCATGACGGCCTCGACAATGGCCTGCATCGGCTCGGTCAGGGCTTCGGCCACCATGGCCTGGCTGATCTCGATTTCCTTGGGGATGCCGTTCAGCAGATCGCGGCCACGCACCATGATCGTCGCACCGCGCCCGTCATCGGGCATGCGCGCCGTGCCGATCGAGGTCTTGACCCGCTCGGCCGTGGAATCGCCGATCAGCATGTTCTGGTTGCGGCGCAGATAGTTGATGATCGCCTCATCCATGCGGTCGCCGCCGATCCGGACAGAGCGCGCATAGACCACATCGCCCAGCGACAGCACTGCCACCTCGGTCGTGCCGCCCCCGATATCGACGACCATGCTGCCGGTCGGCTCGGTGATGGGCATGCCCGCGCCGATGGCGGCTGCAATCGGTTCCGCGATCAGCCCCGCCTTGCGGGCACCCGCCGACAGGACCGACTGGCGAATGGCACGTTTTTCCACCGGGGTCGCGCCATGAGGGACACAGACGATGACCTTGGGCTTGGAAAAGCTGGTGCGCTTGAACACCTTCTTGATGAAGTGCTTGATCATCTGTTCGGCGCTGTCGAAATCGGCGATCACGCCTTCGCGCATCGGGCGAATGGCCTCGATGCTGCCCGGGGTACGGCCCAGCATCAGCTTGGCATCCTCACCCACGGCCAGAACCTGCCGTTTGCCATCCTTGACGTGATAAGCCACGACCGAAGGTTCGTTCAGGATGATCCCTTTGCCTTTGACATAGATCAGCGTATTCGCCGTCCCAAGATCAATCGCGATATCGGTCGAAAACAAACCGCCGAATGCCATGCCTGTATCCTTTCGCGCCGGTTTCTCCGGCCTGCCCTTATAAATCGTCCCATTTGCCGGGGAATCGGCACTGACGCAAGACGCTGCCCCATATAAATTGTAGCGCGCAATCGCGAAAGCCCCGTTAGCGCCTTCTGTCGCGTTCCCCCACGCAGCGTGCGCGCCGACGGCCCCGCGTGAAACGAAAACGCCGCCCGAAGTGGGCGGCGCTTCCCGTGATTTCAGTGTGAATACATGGTGATATGCTTGGCGTCGCCGTCCTTGCTGATCTGGGCGCGGCGCAGAACCAGATGGTTCAATGCCCCGACATAGGCCTTGACCGAGGCCAGAATCGTGTCGGTATCCGCAGATTGCCCAGAAACGATCCGGCCGTCTTCTTCCATGCGCACGGTCACGGTTGCCTGCGCATCAGTGCCCTCGGTTACGGCGTGAACCTGATAAAGCTGCAGCCGCGCCTGATGCGGAAAGATCGCCTTGACCGCGTTGAAACAGGCGTCGACGGGGCCGTCGCCCTCGGCATGAACCGTTTTTTCCTCGCCATCGACGATCATGGTCAGATCGGCGGACTGACCGTCGCTGCCGCAAACCACGCGCAGATGCTTGACCTGCATATGATCGCTTTCGGTATTGGCGGCGGCGTCCTGCATCAGGGCGACAAGGTCTTCGTCATAGACCTCTTTCTTGCGGTCGGCCAAAGCCTTGAAGCGGACGAAAACGTCCTTCAGCTGGTTGTCCCCGACCTCGAAGCCAAGATCCTTCAGCTTCGAACGCAGTGCGGCACGGCCGGAATGCTTGCCCATGGCGATATTCGCCTCGTTCAGGCCGATATCGGCGGGGCGCATGATTTCGAAGGTCTCGACATTCTTCAGCACGCCATCCTGATGAATGCCGGATTCGTGCAGGAAGGCGTTCTTTCCGACGATGGCCTTGTTCGGCTGCACGACGAAGCCCGAGACCTGCGCCACCCGGCGCGACAGGTTCATGATCCGGGTCGTGTCAATGCCGGTGCTGAAGGGCATGATATCGTTGCGCACCCTCATCGCCATGACCACCTCTTCCAGCGCGGTGTTGCCCGCACGCTCGCCCAGACCGTTGATGGTGCATTCGATCTGACGTGCGCCCGCCTCGACCGCGGCAAGGCTGTTCGCGGTCGCCATGCCAAGGTCGTTGTGGCAATGGGTGGCAAAGACGATTTCATCAGCGCCGGGCACCCGCTCCAGCAACATGCGGATCAGATCGGCGCTTTCGCGCGGCGCGGTATAGCCCACGGTATCGGGAATATTGATCGTGGTGGCGCCGCATTTGATCGCGATCTCGACCACGCGGCACAGGTAATCATGTTCGGTCCGCGTCGCGTCCATCGGCGACCATTGCACATTGTCGCAAAGGTTGCGGGCATGTGTCACGGTCTGTTCGATCCGCTCGGCCATCTGGTCCATGTCCAGATTCGGGATCGCCCGGTGCAGCGGAGAGGTGCCGATAAAGGTGTGGATCCGCGGGCTTTTGGCGTGCTTGACGGCCTCCCAGCAGCGGTCGATATCGGGCAGCTGGGCGCGGGCAAGGCCGCAGATGGTGCTGTTCTTCGCCTGTTTGGCAATCTCGCTGACGGCGGCGAAATCACCCTCTGAGGCAATAGGGAACCCAGCCTCGATGATATCCACGCCCATCTCATCCAGAAGCCCTGCAATCTCCAGCTTTTCGGCATGGGTCATGGTGGCGCCGGGCGACTGTTCGCCATCGCGCAGCGTGGTGTCAAAGATCAATACGCGATTCTTGTCTGTCATCTTTACGTCTTTCTTACGCTTTCAAGAGGGGACCGACCGGTTTTCGGCCGACATATCCGGGCGCATACCAGGCTGAGCGGCGGCCCGGAGACCCGCTCAGCGCAGCGTAAGAAGCAGTAGACCACGGAGTTGCACAGCGATGCGCGCACCGAAAGGCGCGGTCGAGGCTGTGGAAATCTGATGCATCCGTGTCATGCCCGCGACTATGGCGACAGAGATCACGGATGAAAAGCGAAAAATCGTCACGGCATCGGGCGACCCGCCGCCCAACCCGCGCGCCCGCGCAGGGCCTATCTGTGCGACCGCTAACATTTCGCGTTGACCTTAGGTCACAATGGTGAATTAACTTGCACAATTGGCCAGCATACGGCGAGATTTATAGCAATCGTAGAAAGTTATCCAATGTCCGACCGTGGTAAGTTCGTTTATGATGGGATGAAGCTGCCCTTTACCCTGATCGTCATCTGTTTCGCGGCATGGGGCATCGCCGCAAACATGACCGACCCGCTGGTCAAGGTCTTCTCGAAAATCTTCTCGATGAGCACGCTGCAGGCGTCTTTCGTGCAATTCGCCTATTACGGCGCATATTTCTGCCTTGCGCTGCCTGCGGCCTTCATCAACCGGCGCTATTCCTACAAGACCGGGGTTCTGGTCGGGCTGGGCTGCGCCATTGCCGGTGCCTTTCTGTTCTATCCCGCCGCGCAATCCATGACCTTCGGATTTTTCCTGCTGGCGCTGTTCACGCTGGCCGGGGGGCTGTCGATCCTGGAAACCTCGGCCAACCCTTTCGTCATTGCGATGGGTCCGGAATATAACGCCACGCGCCGCCTGAACTTCGCGCAGGCATTCAATCCGGTGGGCACGAATATCGGGGTGTTCCTGTCGGCGGCGCTGATTCTGCCGCGCCTGAACCCCGCGACACCGGAAGAGCGCGCGGCGATGGACCCCGAGGCGCTGCGCGCGGTGCAATCGGCGGAATTGCAGGCGGTGATGACACCCTATGTCGGCTTTGCCTGCGTTCTGCTGTTGATCTGGGTCGCGATCTACATGACTAAGATGCCGACCGAACGCGAAGCCGCCGCCGATGGCCCGCGCGAGCTGCATTTCGGCGCCAGCGTCCGTCGGCTGATGAAACGCCGCCGCTATGTCTTTGGCGTCATTGCGCAATTTTTCAACGTTGCGGCGCAGACCTGCGTCTGGACCTTCACCATCCAATACGTGATAGAGGCCATTGGCGGGACCGAGGCCGAGGCAGGGCGTTACCTGCAGAT
Organism: Paracoccus fistulariae; assembly: GCF_028553785.1. Classification (NCBI taxonomy): domain Bacteria; kingdom Pseudomonadati; phylum Pseudomonadota; class Alphaproteobacteria; order Rhodobacterales; family Paracoccaceae; genus Paracoccus; species Paracoccus fistulariae. Next base: position 2,977,372 of record NZ_CP067136.1, on the reverse strand, counting down.
CAGCCTGCTGATCTTCCTTGTGTCACGCTTCGTGATGGTCTGGCTGATGGGCTATATCCGGCCTTCGGTCCTGCTATGCATCATGGCGCTGATGGGCGCGGTGCTGTGCCTGTTCGCGGTCGCCAACCCGAACATGTCGGGCGTTTGGGCGGTGGTGCTGGTTTCGGCCACGCTGTCGCTGATGTTCCCGACCATCTATGGCGTGGCACTGGAAGGCCTGGGCGAGGATACCAAATTCGGCGCCGCCGGTCTGGTCATGGCGATTCTGGGCGGCGCGCTGATGCCCTTGGTGCATGGCGCGATCATGGATGCGCGCGGGGCGGCGGTCAGCTATATCGTGCCCGCGCTGTGCTTCCTTGTGGTGATGTCCTACGGGTTGTTCGACCTGATCGCCAAGCGCCGCCATCCGCGCGTCGCGGCCCCGGCTGAATGACGCGCAGCCAGCCCTGCAGCCGCTGCAGGGCTGGATTGCGGGCGAGGTCGCTTGTTTTTCTGCGGCGCAGCATCATATCCCCTGCCGATACCTCAGCCACGCAGGAGATAAATGATGCTTGGTTATTTCGCGATCTATAACAGCCGCTTTGCCGATCAACTGATCAGCCCCGAGGCAACGGCCAGCCGGTCCTGGCTGGGCTGGTTGCCCCACCAGATCGCCCGTCTGAACGCCCGCTGAGGCGTCAGGCCGTCATTCCGACATATCTCTGGCGGCGCCCTGACGAGCGCGCATCCGACCGGACCACGCCGTCGCGGCCGCCAGATATTCCCCCATTTCTGAAAACATGCGTCCCGGCTTGCAGCGCAGCGGGCCGAGATCACCGGTCTTCGCGGCCCTTGCGGGTCGGCAAAAAGACCGCGTCGCGCCCCTGGCAGCCGAAGCCTCTTCAGGGACATCTTGCGAATTTGACGCCATCGCCCGCGCGGTCCCGTGTTACCGCCGCGGCAAAGAAGCATGCGCTGCGCGCCATTGCACAATCTGCAAATTTCATGCCCACACCGCGCTGCAAATCACGCAAAATCTCGGCAAATCCTGACTTATCAGCCCGATAAACGACCTAAATCGCAGTTTTTTCTGGTCCTAAGGCAATGCCTCTGCCTACACTTTAATCACCAACAGCAAGAAAATTGCGAAATTAGGAGGTAAAATGTCACGAAAAATCGTCGTCGGTTATGACGGCAGCCCGGCGTCACAACGCGCGCTGGACTTTGCCATAACCCGCGCTGCCGCGCTTGGGGACAGTCTTATCATCGCGCATGTCCTGGAATGGTCGCCCTACAGCTTTCTGACCCCGACCGAGATCGAGGAACGCCACACCCGTCGTCAGGAAGAGCTGGACCGGGCCGAAGCCGCGATCATCGCGCCGATGGTGAAAAAGGTCGAGGCATCGGGCGTTCCCGTGACCTCGGTCATGAAATACGGCCATATCGCCGATACGCTGTGCAAGATCGCCGAAAATGAGAACGCCGCCCTGATCTTCATTGGGCGCATGGGGCATTCCGGCCTGTCGTCGCGCATTTTCGGATCGGTCGCGGGTACGCTGGCGCAGGTATCGCCGGTGCCGGTCACCATCGTCCCCTAACGCAAGGTAGCAGAAAGCGAGACAAAAGATGACTCAACGTGTCTTCAACCTGGCTGCCGCAACCTTGGCAGCAAGCTTTGCCGCAGGGCTTCCCGCCGCCGCGCAAGGCATCGACGAAACCGTGAATGCGGCTTTCGCCAAATCGACCGGCTGGTTCGTCAGCTTTATCTTTTCGAATTTCCCGGGCACCAGCTTTCCATGGATCGTCGCCTGGCTGGTGATCGCCGCCCTGATCTTCACCATCTATTTCGGCATCATCCAGTTCCGCGCCTTTGGCCATGCCATCGCGCTGGTGAAGGGTGATTATTCCGACCCCAATGACGCGGGCGAGGTCAGCCATTTCCAGGCGCTTGCAACCGCGCTGTCGGGCACGGTCGGTCTGGGCAATATCGCGGGCGTGGCCGTGGCCGTTGGCATTGGCGGACCGGGCGCGACCTTCTGGATGATCCTTGCGGGTCTTCTGGGGATGGCCACCAAATTCACCGAATGTACGCTGGGCGTGAAATACCGCAACGAATTCTCGGACGGGCACGTCTCGGGCGGTCCGATGTATTACATGACCAAGGGCTTTGCCGAACGTGGCGTGGCCGGGGGCAAGATCCTTGCCATCCTGTTCGCGATCTTCTGTATCCTCGGCAGCTTCGGCGGCGGGAACATGTTCCAGTCGAATCAGGCCCATGCCCAGATCGCCAATGTGGTCGGACGGGACTTTCCGGGCTGGATCACCGGCCTTGTCTTTGCCGTGGTCGTGTTCCTGGTCATCGTCGGCGGTCTGAAATCCATCGCCCGCGTGACCGAGAAAGTCGTCCCCTTCATGGGCGTGATCTATGTCGCGACCGCGCTGATCATCATCCTGATCAACTTCGACCAGATCGGGAATGCCTTTGGCCAGATCTTCCGTGGCGCCTTTACCTGGGACGGGGCCGTCGGCGGTGCCGTCGGTGCGCTGATCCAGGGCTTCCGCCGCGCGGCCTTCTCGAACGAGGCAGGCGTCGGTTCGGCCGCTATCGCGCACAGCGCGGTGCGCACCAAAGAGCCGATCACCGAAGGCTTCGTGTCGCTGCTGGAGCCTTTCATCGATACGGTCGTGATCTGCACCATGACCGCGCTGGTCATCACCATCACCGGCCAGCTGGTCACCGATCCCGAAACCGGCATGTTCGTCCTGAACGAAGCCGGCACCGCGATCCAGACCGTCAGCGGCAATAGCGGGGTCGCGCTGACCTCGGCGGCCTTCAGCGAAACCTTTGGCTGGTTCCGCTATGTGCTGGCCGTCGCGGTGATCCTGTTCGCCTTCTCGACCATGATCTCTTGGAGCTACTATGGCCTGAAGGCCTGGACCTTCCTCTTTGGCGAAGGCAAGACCAAGGAACTGACCTTCAAGGTCATCTTCTGCATCTTCACCTGGATTGGTGCGGCGGCCAGCCTTGGCCCGGTCATCGACTTCTCGGATGCGATGATCTTCGCCATGGCGGTCGTCAATATCATCGCGCTGTATGTGCTGATGCCGATCGTCAAGCGAGAGTTGAACAGCTATCTGGACCGGCTGCGCTCGGGTGAGATCCGCAAGTTCAACTGACCCTTTGGGACATCAGGCAAAAAAGAAACGGGCGCAGCGATGCGCCCGTTTTGCTTTGTCGAGGGCTGTTACTGGGTCCAGCGCACCTGCGTCAGATCATTGGCCTGCGTCGGCGCGTTTTCCCACAGCCCTTCGATCTTGGCATTGGCCACGCCAGTCTTGGCCAGTTGGAACAGAAAGGCGTTGACGTAATCATCCGCGATCATTTCCTGCGCCTGCTTGTAAAGGGCGCTGCGCTGATCCGGGCTGGTCGCCGTCTGCAACTCATCCATCAGCGCGACGAATTCGGGCTTGGCATAGCTGAAATAATAGTCGGGCCGGGCATAGATATCGATGTCCAGCGGCTCGGTATGGCTGATGATCGTCATGTCGAAATCACCGCCCTTGAAAACCGTTTCCAGCCATTGTGCCCATTCCATATTGGTGATCTGCGCCTGAATGCCCACAGCGGCCAGTTGCGCCTGCACGATCTCTCCGCCGCGGCGGGCATAGGGCGTGGGGGGCAGGGCCAGCCGCAGGGTCAGCGGCCCGGTCCCGGCCTCGTCCAGAAGGGCGCGGGACTGTTCTGGATCAAAACCCGATTTGCCGGTCAGATCCACGTAATCGGGATTATGCGGCGCGAAGTGACTGCCAATCGGGGTGCCATAGCCGAACATCGCGCCGTCGATGATATCCTGACGGTTGATCGCATGCGCGATGGCCTGCCGGACCTTCACATTATCCAGCGGCGGTTTGGCATTGTTCAGCGCCAGAATGGTTTCGCCCTCGGTCGTGCCGACAATCACGCGAAAGCGCGGATCGGCCTCTAGCTGCGGCAGCGTTTCCGGCGCGGGATAGTTCGGAAAGGCATCCACATCGCCGGCCATCATCGCCGCAAAGGCCGCGCTTGGGTCCGAGATGATGCGGAAGGTCGCGCTTTTCAGCGCCGGTTTTTCGCCCCAATAGCCGTCAAAGGCCGACAGCGTGATCCGATCGCCCTGAACCCAGTTGTCGAATTTGAACGGGCCGGTGCCGATGGGCTTTGTGGCGATATCGGCCACGCTGCCCTCATCCACCATCACCGCATCGCCCCATGCCATCTTGAAGGGGAAATTGCCGTCCGGCGCCGATAATGTGACACGAACGGTCAGCGGGTCCACGGCCTCGACCGACTCGATCCCCTCGAACAGCACCTTCTGGGCATTGGTCGACTCCTCGGCCCGGGCGCGGTTCAGGCTGAAGACCACGTCTTCGGCGGTGAAATCGCTGCCATCGTGAAAGGTCACGCCCTCATTGAGGTGAAAGACATAGACCTTGCCCTCTTCTTGCGCCTCCCAGCTTTCGGCAAGGGCGGGACGGATCGTGCCATCGGGGCCAAAGCGGGTCAGCCCCTCGAACAGATTGGCATAGACCACCTCATCTATTGCCGCCGCCGCGCCGCCCGTGGGGTCCAGGTTCGGCGGCTCCAGCACCATACCCAGGGTGATCGCGTCCTGCGCCATTGCGGGTGCCGCCATCAAGGCCAGCGCCGCCACCGACATCTTCAATCTGTTCAGCATGGGTTCCCCGTCGAATTGCCATTTGCCGCGATCATCGGACGGATGCCGCGGGCTGGCAAGCGAAAGGGCTATTTCCGTTCGGGGAACAGCTGCTGCAGCGCCCCGGCCGAGATCAGCCAGAGAGAGGTCAGAACCAGCCCCCAATTGGCCCAGCTTGCGGGATGGAAATTCACGATGACTGCCCAGCCTGCAAAGAAGGTCCACAGGATTGTCACCGGCAGGGTGATCTCGCGCCAGCGTTCCGTGCGGACGGGGTGGACGAATTTGATATTCAGGAACATCGCCACGGTCAGCACGATCACGATCAGCAGGATGATGGTCCAATGCGGCTTGGTCGCGAACAGGACCAGCACCACCATATTCCAGCAGCCCGGAAATCCCGAAAAGGAATTATCCTTCGTCTTCATCCGCGTATCGGCGAAGTAAAGCACGCTGAAATAGACGATCACGATGATCGCGAACCAGCCGGTCCAGCCCGACAGCAGGTCGGATTTGAACAGCGCATAGGCCGGGATGAACACATAGGTCAGATAGTCGATGATCAGATCCATGATCACGCCATCGTAATTGGGCGAATTAGCATGCACGTCATAGCGCCGCGCCAGTGGGCCATCGACCCCGTCCACCACGAAGGCCACCACCAGCCAGCCGAACATCAGCGACCATTTTCCGTCCACAGCCGCCAGCATCGACAGCATCGCCAGAACGGCGCCAGTCGCAGTCAGAAGGTGAACGAAAAGGGCTTTATGTCGAAGGTGCATCGGCATGTTCTGACAGCTTGGATCGACCAGTGCAACAAGTCTGCCGATATCAGCGCAGAATGGGCGGACCTTTTGGCGCTTTGGGCTGTTCCGGCTGCTCTGGCGGGCTGAGATCGAAGAACAGCGCCCCGGGCGCGGTGGCATTTTCGGTAAAGCTGATATCGACGCCGCCCGGCTGCGGCGGCAGAAAGGCCAGCGTCTCGGCCAGGGCCTTGGCGATCTGCGGCTGGCGTTCAGGATCGGCCCCCGCGATCAGCAACAGATGCGAGGCCGCGCCGCCCTGACCGGCCACACCCACAAGCGCCGCCCCGCTGATCAGCCCGCGCATATCCGACAGCCGCGCCGCCAGCGGCGGGGCCAGCGCATCCGCCGTGTCGCGGGCCGGCGCTGTCAGCCGCAGCCGCGCCAGATCCTCTTGCGGCGTGGCGGCAAGTGCGCCGGTCAGCCAATCCAGCATCGCCGCATCCAGCAGCATTTCCGACGGATGCCCCGGATTGACCAGCAGCCCCGCACCTTCGGCCCGCAGCAGCCCGGCCAGTACCCGGCCCGGCAGGCCGATATAATGCACCGGCTGGCCAAAGAAATCCGACAGCCGGTCCTCGGTATCGCAGGCCAGCGCGACCTGCCCGTCCTCCAGCGGAAACATCCGCAGTTCCACGTCATCGCCGACAGGCTCGGCCCCAAGCGCGACGATCAGTTCGGTATCGGCCAGCCGCGACAACATCCGCGCGCGCTGCGGCGCATCGGCATCGTGGAACGGGATGGTGGCAAGCTCATCAAGCGCGGTCATGGCGGGCCTTTGGCTGAAATGCGGTTGCCCTGCCCTAATCAGGCAGGATGCGCGCGACAAGACCGGGCGGGCGGCGAATCATGTCCGCGCAGGAACAACAGCCGTCGCGAACCGCCCGTCACCAGCCAAGGATCAGTCGATGATATCCCCGGCCTGGAAATTGCCGATATTGCCCAGCAACTGCCCGATCAGCGAAATCTCGGTCACGCTGCCTTCGGTCACACGACGCGACAGCAGCACGATCCGGCCGCGATCAAGGCCGAAGCGTTCGATATTCGACACCACACGATTCGGCGTGAAAGAGATCGCCACGACCTGCCGGTTGACCTCTTCCGGCTCGGCAGCGCCATAGTGACGCCAGCGAGAGCCGACATAGTACCAGCCCGACCCGGTCAGCAGACCCTGCGCCGAGGGTTGCCCGATCAGCCCCTGCAATTCGTCGATCGAGGTCTGGCCGATCACCACCTGCGACAGGTCCATCTCGGTCGGGACATAGCCGTGGTTGCGATAAATCGGTGTGCAGGCGGCAAGCCCCGTGACAACTATGAATGCCAGGATCAGCAGGTTCCTGATTGTTGTCATATGGGACTTCCTCAGATTGGTGCGGTTGACGCGACCTGCATGGCTTAGCAAACTCGGGCAGCGCGCTCAAGAATATCAATTCGGCACCGTGGTTTGCATTGCATCAATGATCCGCAATGCACAGATTCCGCCGCGACACCCCGTTAGGAAGACACAAGCATGACCGCATCTCCGTCCCCGCAAAACCGCCTGCGCGTGGCCCATCTGAACCCGCGCGCCCCCACGCCATTCGCCCTGCAACCGGATGAGGCCACACGCGCCGCCATCGCGCAGGAACTGGAACTGTCCGACCTGCCCAAGCTGGAATTCACAGGCGAGATCCGGGCCGAGGGGGGCGATGCCTGGCACCTGACCGGGCAGTTGAAGGCGCGCGTGGTCCAGCCCTGCGTGGTGACGCTGAAGCCCGTCAAGACCAGCCTCAACGAAACGGTCGAGCGTCACTATTCGCCGCATGTCGTCGTGCCCGAGGGCGAAGAGATCGAGATGCTGGACGACAGTATCGAGCCGCTGGGACAATTCATCGACCTGGCCGCGGTGATGGTCGAAGAACTGTCGCTGGCGCTGCCGGAATATCCGCGCGCCGACGGGGCCGAACTGGGGCAGGACGCGATCGAGGATGACAGCCGCGACACCCGCCGCCCCTTCGAGGGGCTGAATCAGCTGATGCAGGGCAGAAAGGACGACTGACCGCCCGGCGCGTCAGCCGCCGCGCGTGGCAATCCTGTCACAGGCCGTGGCCTATTTCTCGATCTGCAGACCGTATTGTGCTGTCACAATAGGTTGCTAAGCTGCATTTAAGTCAGATGCGCCGTTGCAAGGGCTTGCGAACGCGCCTTTCATGGCGTATCTGCGCGGTTCATTTCGAATTCAAATCCTGTGGCAGAAGGTGCCGTTGCGCCTGGCCCGACAAACCGAGGTTGAGACATGGCTGTCCCTCAGAATCGCGTTACCCGCTCGCGGCGCAACATGCGTCGTGCCCATGATGCACTGGTTGCCGGTAACCCCAATGAATGCACCAACTGCGGCGAGTTGAAGCGCCCGCATCACGTTTGCCCGTCCTGCGGCCACTACGCTGATCGCGAAGTCGTTGCCCAGGCGAACGAGATCGACCTGGACGACGACGCGGCATAATCTGTTCCGGTTCGCCGCCAGATGACCGAAGACACGTCGAATTCACCGGCACCGCGCGCCCTCTTGGATCAGGGCAGCGTGGTGATTTCGGTTGACGCGATGGGCGGGGATAATGGTCCCTCGGCCGTCGTCGCAGGCATGGCTGAAAGCGCTGACAAGAACCCGGAAATCCGTTTCATCGTGCATGGTGACGAAGCCCAGCTTCGCCGCCTTATCGGTCGTCGCAAGCATCTGATCGACCGCTGCGACATCCGCCATGCCCCCGGCGTGGTGACGATGGAGGACAAGCCCAGCCAGATCGTCCGCAAAGGCGGCGATACCTCGATGTGGGCGGCCATCGAATCGGTCAAGCAGGGCGAGGCCGAGGTCGCCGTCTCCTGTGGCAATACCGGCGCGCTGATGGCGCTGTCGATGCTGCGCCTGCGCAAGTTGCCGGGCGTGAACCGCCCCGCCATCGCCTGCCTGTGGCCTTCGCGCAATGTGCAGGGCTTCAACATCATGCTGGATGTGGGCGCCGATATCAAAGCCGACGCCCCCGATCTGCTGCAATATGCGCTGATGGGCGCCTCTTATGCGCGCAACGGTCTGGATATCGAACGCCCCCGCGTCGGGCTGCTGAATGTCGGCACCGAAGAGCACAAGGGCCGGGCCGAGATGAAGCAGGCCAACGACCTGATCGCCGCCGCCGCGGATGAGGCGAATTTCGATTATGTCGGCTTTGTCGAGGGCGGCGATCTGCCCGGCTCGCGCGTCGATGTCATCGTGACTGACGGCTTTACCGGCAATATCGCCTTGAAGACCGGCGAAGGCACCGCCAAGCTGATTGGCGAATTCATGCGCGGCGCCTTTCGCAATTCCATCATGTCGAAATTCGCGGCCCTTCTGGCGATGTCCTCGCTGAAGCGGCTGCAAAAGCGAATCGATCCGCGCCGTGTGAATGGTGGTGTTTTTCTGGGCCTGAATGGTACGGTCGTGAAATCTCATGGCGCCGCCGATGCGACAGGGATCTCGGCCGCCATCAAGCTGGCTTTCCAACTGGCCAAATCGGGCTTTCAGGATCGTCTGGCCGCCCGTGTGGCCCAAAGCGCCGGAATTTCCTCGGGCGCTTCTGATGTGGAGGCAGCTTCGTGATCCGTCGTTCAGTCATCCGTGGTACCGGGCATTACCTGCCCGAGCGTGTCGTCGAAAACAGCTGGTTCGAAGACAAGCTGGACACCAGTGACGAATGGATCCGGACCCGCACCGGGATCGAGCGGCGACACTTTGCCGAAGACGGCCAGACCACCAGCGATCTGGCCACCCGCGCGGCGCAAGCCGCCCTGGCCAATAGCGGTCTGAGCGCCGGGGATATCGACGGGGTGATCCTGGCAACCTCGACCCCGGATTTCACCTTTCCGGCGGTCGCGACCATGGTGCAGGCGAACCTGGGGATCAAATCGGGCTTTGCCTATGACGTCCAGGCGGTCTGTGCGGGCTTTGTCTTTGCGCTGGCCAATGCCGATGCGATGATTCGCGGCGGGCTGGCCAATCGCGTTCTGGTCATCGGCGCCGAGACCTTTTCCCGCATCATGGACTGGACCGATCGCGGCACCTGCGTGCTGTTCGGCGATGGCGCCGGTGCCGTCGTGCTGGAGGCGCAGGAAAGCAGCGGCAACAGCGCTGATCGCGGTATCCTTGCCAGCGATCTGAACAGCGACGGCCAGTATCGCGATCTGCTTTATGTCGATGGCGGCGTGTCCAGCACCGGCACGGCGGGACAGTTGCGGATGCAGGGCAATCTGGTTTTCCGTCATGCGGTCGAAAAACTGGCAAAGACCGCGCATACGGCGCTGGACAAGGCCGGGCTGCAAACCTCGGAGGTCGATTGGCTGGTGCCGCATCAGGCCAATCTGCGCATTATCACCGCGACCGCGCAGAAGATGGAACTGCCGATGGACAAGGTCGTGCTGACCGTTGCCGAACATGGCAATACCTCGGCCGCCTCGATCCCGCTGGCCCTGTCGGTCGCGGATCGCGAAGGCCGCTTTCAGCAGGGCGATGTCATCGTGACCGAGGCGATCGGTGGCGGGCTCAGCTGGGGCTCGGTCATCATCCGCTGGTAGGGCGGGCTATTTCAGCTGCGAATCCTTGCTGCCGCGCCGGTTGATCCCGGCGGATGCGCGATATCGTTGATCGCGCCCGCCCTGACATTCCACGCATAATTGCACGCCGAGAATGGCCTGACGCCGCGCCTCGGGGATCGGCTCATCGCATTCCACGCAGAATTCGGCGCTTTCCGCCGCAGAGTTGGACTGCGCCGCGCGCAGCCTGGCCCGCGCGATCGCCTCTGCCGTGCTGACCTCGATCTGGTCATTGATCGAATCATCTTTTGCCCAACCACCGGCCATATCCGTCACCCCTCACCTTTCAACCCAAGATGGGTATTCAAAGGTCAGGTTGCAAAGACAGGTAGTCCAAGGCAAGGAGTCCCTGACGGGGGGATGGGCGGCAAATCGCGCAATTGTCGGGCAACACATTGAGCATTGAACGAAATCTCCGCTCGCTCGTTGACTCAGCACTTAAAGCGAACCATCCTGTTGACATTGCAGAGGGAAAGATATGGGCGACAAGACTCTGACCCGAATGGATCTTGCGGAGGCTGTCTTCCGCGATGTCGGACTGTCACGCCATGAATCGGCCCAATTGGTCGAAAGCGTATTGGACCACATCTCGGATGCGCTTGTGCGCGGCGAACAGGTCAAGATTTCATCCTTCGGGACATTCAGCGTGCGCGACAAGAACGAACGCATCGGACGCAACCCCAAGACCGGGGAAGAGGTGCCGATCACCCCGCGTCGGGTGCTGTCGTTCCGTCCGTCGCATCTGATGAAAGACCGCGTGGCGGCCGGCAACAAGCGCTGAGGCGGCTTGCGGCATGAAGAAAAGCGCGGATGCCTTTCGGTCCATTGGTGAGGTTGCCACGCTGATTGGCGTGGCACCGCATGTCCTGCGCTATTGGGAGACGCAGTTTCCCCTGCTCAAGCCGATGAAGCGGCCCGATGGGCGGCGCTATTACCGACCCGATGATGTGTCCCTGGCAGCGGGGATCTTTGACCTGCTGCGGGAAGAGGGGCTGACCATTCGCGGTGCGAAAAAGCTGATGTCCAAGGATCGCGGCCAAAGCGTGCGCGAACGCGGCGCGGCCTTTCTGGGCGCCGCACAGGCTGCGCCTGCGGACAGCGCAGCCGAACCGGCATCGGCTATTGCCCAGCCCGAACCTTTCGATACAGTCGCATCTGACGATGTTCCCATCGCTGAGGATGATCTGGATTGGGAGGGTGACGAGATGTCCCAAACGCCCCGCGCGCGCCAGCGCAAGCGCCGCCTGCCCGGCGACGATGGCGCTTTGCCGCTGTTTCCCGAACTGGACCGGGGCAAGGGGGACACGCAATGGCTGCCACGGCTGATCCTTTTGTCGGGCCAGTTGCGCAACCTGCGCGCAGGCGATGCCGCCTGGCAACGCGGCCAGAGCGTGGGCGCGCAGCTTAGCGACGCCATCCAGCGCCTTTATTAACCGCCGATCAGCACCTTGACGCAAAAATTGCCATTGCGACCCTTGTGCAGCACCACCGCTTCGCTCTATATGGCGCTCGTCGGGCCGTGGCGCAGCCTGGTTAGCGCGTCCGTCTGGGGGGCGGAAGGCCGCGAGTTCGAATCTCGCCGGCCCGACCATTCCGAAAACGCCCATCCCTTTGCGGGGGTGGGCGTTTCCCTTTTCCTGACGGGGGCCCTGCGATGAACGGCGTTCTGCCTGACAGCGAAATCCGCAAGCTGATCGAAACCGGCGCGATTTCTGCCGATCCCGCGATCATCCCCGAACAGATCCAGCCGGCCAGCCTTGACCTGCGCCTTGGCACCACCGCATATCGGCTGCGCGCCAGCTTTCTGGCGGGCAAGGGCAAGCGGGTCGAGGATCGCCTGCCCGATTTCCAGATGCATCAGATGGATCTGACCGATGGCGCCGTGCTGGAACGCGGCTGTGTCTATCTGGTCCCGCTGATGGAGCGTGTCAGCCTGCCTGCGGGGCTCAGCGCGGTGGCCAATGCCAAATCCTCGACCGGGCGTCTGGACCTGCTGACGCGGCTGGTGGCCGATGACGGCACCGAGTTCGACCGCCTGCCCGAAGATTACGACGGCCCGCTTTATGCCGAGATCTGCCCGCGCAGTTTTTCGGTTCTGGTGCGCCCCGGCATGCGCCTGAACCAGCTTCGCCTGCGCGACGGTCAGGCGGTGCTGAGCGATACCGAGCTGCGCGATCTGAACGCGCGCGAACCGCTGGTTGGCGGTGACGCGCTGATCGATCAGGGGCTTGGATTCTCTGTCGATCTGCGCCCCGATCATGGCGATCTGGTCGGCTATCGCGCCCGTCCGCATAGCGGTGTGATCGACCTTGACCGGATCGGCGAATATGACGCCCGCGAATTCTGGGACGAATTGCGCACCACCGAGGGCCGCCTGATTCTGGACCCGGGTGCCTTCTACATCCTGGTCAGCCGCGAATCGGTGGCGATCCCCGCCGATTACGCCGCCGAAATGGCCCCCTATCTGGCCATGGTCGGTGAATTCCGGGTGCATTACGCAGGCTTCTTTGACCCCGGCTTCGGCATTGGCAAGGCAGGCACAGGCGCGCGTGGCGTGCTGGAGGTGCGCTGCCATGAAGCGCCCTTCGTGCTGGAGGATGGGCAGGTCGTCGGGCGGTTGGTCTATGAACGCATGGCGCGCCGCCCGGACCGGCTCTATGGGGCTGGGATCAAGTCGAACTATCAGGGTCAGGGGCTGAAGCTGGCGAAACAGTTTCGTTAGCGATCCGTGGCGACAGCCGGCCCTGCCCGGCATGTGGCCGCTCAGACGCGCGCCCTCTCCAACTTTACAGACCGCGCAATTTTGGTGCCGGGATCGCTTGATCCAAGGCAAGGCGCAGACCGACGCCAAGTCATATGTGATTCAAAGTCTTGTCGGGAAAATGGTAGCGGAGGAGGGATTTGAACCCCCGACACAAGGATTATGATTCCTCTGCTCTAACCAACTGAGCTACTCCGCCACGGGTGGGAGCGATCTAAGGGAGGGGGCCGGGGGCGTCAAGCACCTTTCTGCACCTTTTTGCGCCAGCCCCGCAGAAAACCCGACCGGCCCATGAAAAAAGGCAGGCACCCTGCGGCACCTGCCCTGAAAACGCGAATTTGCCGCGATCAGTCGCGGGCGCGGACCACCTGCAACAGCGGCATGACATCGGACATTTCGGGGCCATGCGCCTGCCCGGTCAGCGCCTTGCGCAGTGGCATGAACAGGCCCTTGCCCTTGCGGCCCGTTGCCTCTTTCACCTGCGCGGTCCAGTCGCCCCAGGTCGCATCCGTATAGGGCGGCGGCGGCAGCATCTTCATCGCCTCGGCCACGAATTCGGCATCCTCGGCTGCGATCTGCGGCTCTGCCCCCTGGCTGAAAATCGACCACCAGGCCGACAGATCGTCCAGCTTGGTGATGTTCTGAGACGCCACCTTCCAGAACCGCTGGGCCAGATCATCCGGCACGCCAAGCGCGGCGATCCGATCCTTGACCGCATCGAAGGGCAGGCTCTGGTTCCGCTCTCGGGTCAGGGGCCACAGATCCTCGGCATCGAATTTCGTCGGCGAAGCGCCGAATTGCGACAGATCAAAGCCCTCGGCCAACTCCTCAAGGCTCATCTTCAATTCGACCGGCTGGCTGGAACCCAGCCGCGCCATCATCGACACCAGCGCCTCGGGCGCGACGCCGGACTCGCGCAGATCGCGGATCGACAGCGCGCCGATGCGCTTGGACAGTTCCTCGCCCTTGGCACCGGTCAGCAGGCTGTGATGGCCGAAATTGGGGACGTTGCCGCCCATCGCCTTGATGATCTGGATCTGCGTCGCGGTATTCGTCACGTGATCGGCACCGCGCACGATATCGGTCACGCCCATATCGACATCATCCACCACGCTGGCAAAGGTATACAGCACCTGCCCGTCTGCGCGGATCAGCACCGGATCGCTGACCGAGGCCGCGTCGATCGAGATATCGCCCAGAATGCCATCATCCCATTCGATCCGCTCGTGATCCAGCTTGAAGCGCCAATAGCCGTCGCGTCCTTCGGCCCGCAGCTTCTCGCGCTCGGCATCGGACAGGTTCAGACCCGTGCGGTCATAGACCGGGGGCTTGCCCATGTTCAGCTGCTTCTTGCGCTTCAGATCCAACTCGGTCGGGGTTTCGAACACCTCGTAAAGGTGATTGCTGGCGCGCAGCTGATCCGCAACCTCGCCATAGCGGTCCAGCCGCAGCGACTGACGCTCGACCCGGTCCCATTCAAGACCCAGCCATTCCAGATCCCGCATGATGCCATCGACATATTCCTGTTTCGAGCGTTCGCGGTCGGTGTCGTCAAGGCGCAGGATGAAGGTTCCGCCCGCCTTGCGCGCGATCATATAGTTGAACAGCGCGGCACGCAGGTTGCCGACATGGATGTGGCCGGTGGGCGACGGGGCAAAGCGGGTGGTGGTCATGGAACATCTCCTGTTGCCGCTTGCTCTTTCACAGGTTGCGATTTTTGTCCATATCAAGGGCGAAATGCAGGAGGCACGGATGAGCGACTGGAACACCCTGAAAGCCCCGGATGAGGCCGGGATCGAGGCCATGGCCCAGGCCGCATTGCAGGCGCTTCCCGCCGAGTTCCGCGCCCTGGCGCAAGAGGTGGCGATCCGCGTGGCCGATTTCGCGCCCGAGGATCTGCTGGACGAAATGCAGATCGACGATCCGTTCGATCTGACCGGACTTTACGAGGGCATCCCGGTGACGGAAAAATCGGTGTCTGATCAGCCGCAGGGACCGGATATCGTCTGGCTGTTCCGCAGGCCGCTGCTGGATGAATGGGCAGCGCGCGGCAATGTCAGCCTTGGCGAATTGGTGAACCATGTCGTCACCCATGAGTTGGCTCATCACTTCGGCTGGTCAGATGAGCAGATCGCACAGATCGACAGATGGTGGGAATGAGTGAACAAGAACCGATTTTAACGGTGACCCTGAATCCGGCGCTGGACCTTTCCACAGCCGCCGATGAGGTCCGCCCGGACCTGAAACTGCGCTGCGACAAGCCGGTGGCCGATCCCGGCGGTGGCGGCATCAATGTCAGCCGCGCGATCAAGATCATGGGCGGGCAATCCACGGCGATGGTGGCGCTTGGCGGTGCGACCGGCACGCGGATGGCAGAGATGCTGAAATCCGACGGCCTGCAGATCCTGCGCCTGACCGCGCCCGGCGAAACCCGGCAATCGCTGGCGGTCACCGACCGGATGACCGGCGGGCAATACCGCTTCGTTCTGCCCGGCCCCGAATGGCACAAGGCGCATCTGGCCGACAGCATGGCCGCCATTGCCGAGGCGGCGCGCGCCGGTGGCTGGGTGGTGGTGTCTGGATCGCACCCCCCAGGCGTCGCACCGGGGTTCGAGCAGATGCTGACCGTGCGGCTGAAAGACAGCAGGGCAAAGCTGCTGGTCGACACTTCGGGCGAGGCCCTGCGGGCGCTGGCCGGATCCTCGATCCCCGTCGATGTGCTGCGCATGGACAGCCACGAGGCTCAGGAACTGGCTGGTCGCCCCCTGCCCCTGCGCAGCGACAGCGCCGATTTTGCCGCCGGGCTGGTTCGCGATGGTGTCGCCAGATCGGTGATCGTCGCACGCGGCGCCGATGGTTCGGTGATTGCGGGCGCCGATGGCGCCTGGCACGCCGCCGCCGCCCGGGTGAAGGTGGTCAGCGCCGTCGGCGCCGGCGACAGCTTTGTCGCGGGCTTCGTGCTGGCCATGGCGCGCAACTGGCCGGTGGAAGAGGCGCTGGCACTTGGCGCGGCAGCAGCATCGGCCGCCGTGATGACCCCCGCGACAGAGCTTTGCCACAGCCGCGACGTGGAAAACTTCTACGCCGACCGCGTCATCACCCGCCTGTGACGCAGCCCGCGACAGAAGCGGCCACAGAAAAAGGCCGCCCCCAAAAGGACGGCCCCGAATTCAGAGGTATGTCTTAAATCAGGCCGCTTCGGCTTCTTCAGCCTCGGCCGCCATGCGACGCTCGCTCTCTTCACGCGACAGCGCGACCGAGGTGCGGACACCTTTGGAAACAAATTCCATCAGCCCTTTGACGACCCGCTCATTGGGGTCGATACCAGCACAGGACAGCACTTCACGGCCATCGCGCGAACGCGCCCAGCGGGCAATCTGCTCTGGGCCGTTGCCATATTTCTTGTCGTCCGCGATAGCGTCGTCCAAGGCCGCCAATACGACTGCCGCAAACAGCTTGCGGGCACGCTGGCCTTGTTCAAAATTGAAAGCTGAACCGTCAACAAAATCGCGCATATCATTCGTCCATTCTTATGTGGCTCGGCAACGCCGAAGCCATTGAAGGAGGATTTCGCAACCATCCTTCGGTTTTAGTTCCCGTTTCTCCGACGGTTCCGCCTCAATAGACGAAAACAACGGCGATTCGGTATTCCACTTGCCGCATGCCTGCCATGCTTATCCTGCATAACCTGCAAAAAAGCATAGAAATTTTCGTGTCGACCTATCTCTTTCGGCAGGTTTCCGCCAACAGGACAACTTGACAACGCACGAAATTCGATGTGGTTGCGTCGGTTTGGCCAGGTTGATGTAGGCTCTTTACCAGACCGTTCAACTCAGAGTCAGAAAAAATTCCTGTCTTTTCTATGAGATCTCGTAATGCCCAAGATAAATGGCAATGAAATTCGTCCCGGAAACATTCTGGAACATGACGGCGGCCTGTGGGCGGCGGTCAAGGTCAACCACGTCAAACCCGGAAAGGGTGGCGCCTTTGCCCAGGTCGAGCTGAAAAATCTGCGCGACGGGCGCAAACTGAACGAACGCTTCCGCAGCGAAGACCGGGTCGAGCGGGTGGCGCTGGAACAGAAGGATCAGCAATTCCTGTACGAGACCGATGGCAAGCTGGTCTTCATGGATAGCGAGACCTTCGAACAGACCGAACTCGATGCCGATCTGCTGGGCGAGCGTCGCCCCTTCCTGCAGGATGGCATGGTCGCCAAGATCGAATATTACGGCGATGAGCCGCTGTCGGTCGCGCTGCCGCAAAAGGTGACCTGCAAGGTGGCCGAGACGGAACCCGTCGTCAAAGGCCAGACCGCCGCCAACAGCTTCAAACCGGCGATTCTGGATAACGGCGTCCGGCTGATGATCCCGCCTTTCGTGGGCGAGGGCGAAGATATCATCGTCCATACCGAAACCATGGAATACAGCGAACGCGCCTGAAGCCATGAACGCCCCGTCCGATGTGGCGGGGCGTCCGCGCGCAAGGACATTGCGCATACCGCCCATTTGCGCCACCAAGATGGCATGAGCGGACATCACATCACCGAAACCGAACTGGCACGGGCCATGCCGCATATCCTTGCGGCGCCCAAGGATGACAGCCGCGTCGAATCCTTGTGCTTCCGACCCGGCTTCAACCAGCGCAGCTTTCCCGACAGCCTGACCCTGACCCGCGACCGGGGCATCCCCGGAGAACGCTGGATGACCGCGCCCTGGCTGAAACTGCCCGATGGCAGCCCGGATCCGCGCATTCAGGTCTCGATCCTGCCGCTGCGGGTGATGGACACCGTCTGGCGCGACCGCGAAGGCACTCCCCATCCCGGCGATCCGATCATCTGCGATCTGGACATGTCGGAAGAGAACCTGCCCGCTGGCAGCCTGTTGCAGGTCGGCTCGGCCGTTCTGCGGGTGTCGGATGTGTTCAATGACGGCTGCGTCAAATGGAAAGTCCGATACGGCGCCGCGGCCAAGGACTGGATCGTGACGCCGCATCACCTGCCGCTGCGCCTGCGCGGGATCCTCTGCTCGGTCGAGCGGGATGGAGAGGTCAGGTTGAGCGATCCCGTCCGCAAACTGGCCGGTCAGGTCAGTCGAACAGATCCAGCTGCGCGCTGTCCGGGGGCGGTTCAAGATCAAAGCCCGACAGGGTGATCCCCAACAGCCGCGCCCCGCGCCGATCGGGCAGCACCAGCTGCGACAGCTCGCAGGCAACCTCCAGCAGTTCCTGTTCCGAGGCGACGCTGTGGCGCAAGGTCCGGGCGCGTGTCACCTGCTGGAAATCGGCATATTTCACCTTCAGCGTCACCGTCCGCCCCTGCAATTCGCCTTTGCTGACATGGCGCCAGACCTTTTCGGCCAGCGGCGCCAGCGCCTGATGACAATCCGACAGCGCCATCAGATCGGTCGAATAGGTGTTCTCGGCCCCGACGGATTTCCGGATCCGGTCCGGCCGCACCTGCCGGTGGTCAATGCCGCGCGAGATGTTCCAGTAATATTGCCCGGACTTGCCAAAGCGCCGCTGCAGAAACTCCAGTTCCTGCGCCCGCAGATCCGCGCCGCTGTGAATCCCCATCGCATTCATCTTTCTCGCCGTCGCCGGGCCGATCCCGTGAAATTTCCCGACCGGCAGGGACAGCACGAAATCCGGCCCCTTTTCGGGCGTGATCACGCAAAGCCCGTCCGGCTTGTTCTGATCCGAAGCCAGCTTTGCCAGAAACTTGTTATAGCTGACCCCGGCACTGGCGGTCAGCCCCGTCGCCTCGCGGATGCGGGCACGGATATCGCGGGCCACCTGCGTCGCGGTCTGGCCCGGCCACAGGTGGTCGGTCACGTCCAGATAGGCCTCATCCAGTGACAGCGGCTCGATCAGCGGGGTGTAATCGGCGAAAATATCGCGAATCTGGGCGCTGACCGCGCGATAGACGTCAAAGCGGTGCTTCACGAAAATCAGATCCGGACACAGCCGCGCCGCCGTGACCGAGGGCATGGCCGAGCGCACGCCGAACACCCGCGCCTCATAGCTTGCCGCCGCCACCACCCCGCGCAGGTTTGATCCCCCGACGGCCACGGGCTTGCCCCGCAGTTCGGGATGGTCGCGCTGCTCGACCGAGGCATAGAAGGCATCCATGTCGATATGGATGATCTTGCGCAGCGGCACATCTGCAATCGGCGAATTGGTGGCACTAATATCTTGCATCTGATCACGTCAAAGGCGGGCAATCCTTCCAACCCGCCACCGTCGATCCTGACCGAAATTCCCGCAGATTTCCAGAACACATCACGAACGAGGACGCGGCGACAGGT
Source organism: Paracoccus fistulariae (assembly GCF_028553785.1). NCBI lineage: Bacteria > Pseudomonadati > Pseudomonadota > Alphaproteobacteria > Rhodobacterales > Paracoccaceae > Paracoccus > Paracoccus fistulariae. Next base: position 2,958,231 of record NZ_CP067136.1, on the reverse strand, counting down.
GGTCATCGGTGACGATGCGGCTGGGCTGAATTTGTCCATGCCGACGGGCGGCTGCTGCGATCTGAAGGCCAGACGCTGCTCTTGCCGCTGGCCTTGTCGGTTATACGACGATTGTCGCAGTTGACCGGCAAGGCCTCTGTCAGGTGCTCAGGGCTGCGCCAATCCAGCGAGTTCTTTGCAGTGACAGGGTGGTCGGTCAGGGCATTGGCGATGCCAGCCGGATGTTGTCAGGGCGTCGCTGTTCGGCGTCGCCCTCGCACTACGGGCACAGAGTCCCAATGCCTTCATGTCCAGGACCTGTCTAGAGTGACGAATCCTGGCGACTGATCGGAATCGGATCTGCGGCAGCCGACTGGGGACAGCAGGACATGAACACCTTGTTTCGACCGAAATGTTTCGCCTGATACAGGGCCTCATCGGCAGCGGCTATCCACCGGTCTGGGGTGGACTCTGTACCGCATATGCCACTCGCGATCCCCAAGCTTACCGTGACGAGGGGGCGGACGGTTGAAGCCTTGTTGGGAATTGCCAAATCCTCTATGCGCTGACGCATCTGCTCGGCGATATGCAATGCGCCGGAGGCGTCGGTTTCCGGCAGGATGCAGGCGAATTCCTCACCCCCATAGCGTAAGCAGACGTCGTGAGAGCGGGACAGCGTTTCGACCAATGTGGTCGCCACCACGCGCAGGCAGCGATCGCCCTCGGGATGTCCATATTCGTCGTTGAATTGCTTGAAACAATCGACATCGATCATGACGAAAGACAGCCACTCGCCCTGCCGTGCCAGACGCCGGATTTCCGAGGGCATCAACTGCTCCAGCATCCGCCGGTTGCCCAGCCCCGTCAGCGGATCTGTCATCGCCAGATCTGCAAACTGATCACGCATCCGCTTGAGTTCGATGTGATTTCGCACACGGCTGCGCAGCGCGATGGGCTGAATGGGCTTGGTGACGTAATCCACCGCGCCAACGGCGAAACCCTGCACCTCATCGTCTGTATGGTTCAACCCGGTCGTGAAAATCACGGGCACCTGCGACAGGTCGGGATCCTGCTTCAAATGACGGCAGACCGCATAGCCGTCCATCCCCGGCATGACGATATCCAGCAGGATCAGATCCGGCGAGAATGCCTGCACCATCGCCAGCGCCTCTTCGCCAGAGCGCGCAAAACAGATCTCATATTGCTCTTCCAGCACCGCGCCCATGATCTCGATATTCGAGATCTCATCATCGACGATCAGAATAGTCGGCCGTTTCATGCTGAGGCCACCGCGATTGCGTCTTGCGACGGGTAACCGGCTCTCAAAAGCCTCGCGGCCGTATCGTAGTCCAGCCGGTCCAATGCCTGCATCACCGGATGGGCAACGCAGCTTTCCGGCGAAAGTCCGGTCGCCTTGGCATAGTCCCGAAAACCCTGTCGTGCCGAGAGGCTTCTGCGCGCGATCTGTCGGCAGAGTTCCTCGAACATCGCCCTGGCCTCTGCCGGATCGCAAGGTTTTTCCGCATGCGGAGGCTGCAGCGATGTCGATGGGCGAAGTCCATCTGCGGCGGCAATTGCCGGGGCGATCTCAATGGCGAGGCTTTCGACCAATTGGAGCACACCGAAAAGCTCATTCTGCGCCAGTTTTGCTTCGATCCGGGCGGCGAGATCCGACACCTTCGACAATTCCAGCGATCCGGCCACGCTTTTCAGCGAATGTGCCAGCCGCCCTGCATCCTCGACGCGCTGCTCGTGCAGCAATGCAGACAAATCTTCGCCGACCTTGGCATAGGTTTCGGCGAAATTCACAATCAGGCGGCGCGCCAGCCCCGGCTTCCCGTTCACACGGCGCAGGATCGAGGGCAGATCGAATGGTGGCAGTTCATCCGGCAGATCACCGGCAGACGGGGTTGCAGACGGCACCTGTCCCCCGGCATCTGGCGTTACGGGCGCCTTCAGCCATCGCTGCAATGTCTCAACCAGCAGGCGGGGATCGACAGGCTTGCAGATATGATCATTCATACCGGCGGCAAAGCATCTTTGCCGTTCTTCCTCATAGGCATGGGCGGTCAGGGCAATGATGGGAAGGTCTTCGGCGCTTCTTGTCATGCGGATCTGGCGCGTTGCCTCGATGCCATCCATCTGCGGCATCTGGACGTCCATCAGGATGGCCGCATATCCGGCGCCGCCCCGCAGCACCTTCTGACAGGCTTGAAGCCCGTCTTCGGCGCAGTCCACCTGCACCCCGGCATCCATCAGCAGTTCCACCGCGATTTCGCGATTGATGGCATTGTCTTCGACCAGCAGCACCCTTTGTCCGCGCAGATCATCGCGCAGGCGGGGGATCGTGGCAGATATCCTGTCAGGTGTGGCACCGGGACTGCCTGCGCGTGCCGGAAAAAGCTGGTGCAAGATATCCAGGAGGTTCTGCGGATCAACGGGCTTGCGCAAAACTGCACTGATGGCACGCCGGTCCCGGTCGCTGAGCGCTTCGTCGATACCATAGGCGGTAATCATGACCGTCACCGGCAACCTGTCCAGGCAGATATTTTCCTGCATCTCGTGCAGCGTCTCCAGCCCATCCATGCCGGGCATGCGCCAATCCAGCAGCACAAGATCATAGGGCCGCCCGTCCTTCGCCCGACTTTCCAGCATGGACAACGCCTCTGGCCCCGAAGACACCAGATCCGCCTGCGCATCCCAGCGCGCCAAGATCGCATGGATGATGTCGCGCGACATCGGGTTGTCATCCACGACCAGCACCTTCAGGCCATTCAGGCAGCTGTTCGTCCCGGGCAGCGGCTGAACCGGCGCGCAGGACGCCTTCAAACGCACCATGAAGGAAAACTCACTGCCCAGGTCGGGCGTGCTGTTCACCCGGATCCAGCCGCCCATCTGTTCGACGATCTGCTTGCTGATAACCAGTCCCAGCCCGGTGCCGCCAAAACGCCGTGTGGTCGAACTGTCGGCCTGAGTGAAAGAGGTAAACAGATTTTCCTGCTGCTGCGGCGTCATGCCGATCCCGCTATCCCGTATCGAAAATTCGATCTGGGCATCGCCGCCGCTTTTCCCTGTCATCTGGACGCGGATCGTGACATCGCCCTTTTCCGTGAACTTGACCGCATTGCTGAGCAGATTCAGGATCACCTGGTTCAGCCGCAATTCGTCGCCGATCAGAACCTGCGGGATGTTTTCGTCGATCTGCAGATCAATGACCAACCGCTTGGCATGGGCGCTTTCGGCGACAAGCTGGATCTGGCTTGCGATCGCGGCGCGCAGGTCGAAATCATGTGATTCCAGCAGCAGCTTTCCGGCCTCATTCTTCGAAAAATCTAGAATGTCGTTGATCAGCCGCAACAGGGAAACGCCCGCGCTGTTCAGTTTCCCGATGTAGTCGCGCTGTTGCGGGTCAAGCGGGCTGCGCTGCAGCAGATGGCTGAAGCCGAGAATGGCATTGATGGGGGTGCGGATTTCGTGGCTGACATTGGCCAGAAACATGCTTTTGGCATGGCTGGATTCCTCGACCGCGCGGTTGCGGTCTTCCAGCGCGATGCTTTTCAGAACCAGCTCGTCGCTCATCAACCCGATCCGGTCAAAGGCCATCCGGATCTTGTCGGACACCCAGATCAGGACCAGCATCTGGAACACCACGATCACGGCGTGAAGCGCCACGCGGGCAAGGTTCCCCTCTCCCGGGAAGACCATGAAGGGCAGCACATAAAGCAGGACCAGATGGTGCAGCGCGGTCGCCGTCGCCGCCAGGATCAGCGCCACCCGGTCGAACCATGCGATATTCAGCGCCATGACAGCGAAGAAATACATATGCATGTCCATCTGCCAGGGGTGTCCCGTGAACAGCACCAGTAGAAAGGCCGGCTCGCCGATCAGAACGATGCTGGCCAGATAGCGCGTCAGCGGTGCGATACCGTATCGCAGCCAGGCCATGTGATAGATCGCGGCCAGAATCGCGCCGATGGTCATGGCCGTGCCCACGGGCATCGCGTCGTTCCAGGCGGCAGCGGCCCCGAAAAGGGGCACATGCGCCCAGAGCAGCCAGGTCAGAAGCCCGCCAAAGCGCGCCCGGAGGCGGTTGACTTCCGCATTCACGGGCCGACCCCATCGCCAAGCGTGATGCAGCCCAGAAGGCGCGGAGAAGGCATCACGAACAGCGCCCCACCAGCAAGCGCCGCCTGTTTGAAGCCGGGATCGACAGAGGTTGCGATGGCGATATTGGGCAATCCGCCAAAGCCGACAACACCACCATTCGCGGCATAGACCAGTTCAAGCATTTCGACCCGGCCCGCATCCAGCGGTGTCACAACCAGATATTGCCCCGGGATCGTCTTCGTCAGCAGGGTGCCAAGGACAAGGCATATCAAACCGACCGCCAGCGCCGCCAATGCGGGCATGACGTCCCGCCAGTCGGCCTCTGGCTCTGTCAGGCTATTGGCGTGAAGATTGCCCCGTCTGTCGATCACCATCGCTCCTTTCCGATCCTCATTGCAGCGTGCCAAGCTAGGCCATTAGGGTCCCGATCGCGTTAATTCCAAAGCCGAAAACACTGAAAGTTTTAGCGCTTGCAGCACAAGCAGGCAGCGCCATCCCGCCGATGGCAAAACTGCGTAAGATTTTAGTCCTCTGCCCTTTATTCATTTGAGCATACTAAATGAATGTCACATCAGAACGGATGAGGGATCAGAATGAGCGAACGGCACGGGCGGAAACCCATGATCATCAATCGGCGGCAATCCTTGGGGGCCCTGGGCCTTGGCACGGCGGCCATGCTGGCGGCACCGGCGGTGCTGGCGCAGCAGCCGCCCAGTACGGTCACAACGCCCCCGCGCAGTTTTGCGCCCGACGCCCCGCCGAATGTCTATTTCACCGATCCTGATCTGGTGAGCCATGATCCGGGCTTCGGCGCATTGATACAGGCGAATGCGCCGTTGCAGCGGCTATGGACCGGGTCGCTTTGGGCCGAAGGTCCGGCGTGGAGCGCGGTCGGGCAATATCTGGTCTGGTCCGATATTCCGAACAACCGGCAAATGCGCTGGCTGCAAGAGGATGGCCATGTCAGCGCCATGCGCGCGCCGTCGAATAATTCAAATGGGAATTGTTTTGACCGGCAGGGGCGCCAGCTGTCCTGCGAGCATCTGACACGGCGGGTGGTGCGCTATGAACTGGATGGCACCGTTTCGATCGTCGCGGACCAGTTTCAGGGTAAGGCGCTGAATTCGCCCAATGACGTGATCCAGCATCCCGATGGCTCGGTCTGGTTCACCGATCCGCCCTATGGCGGCCAGCTTTACGAGGGCGCGGCCGACGCCCCGGGCGGGCCGTCCAATCCCGAAGGTCTGATCGATCCGCGCGTCGGCCAGCCACCGGAAATCGGGCAGGCACGGCGAGAAATGGGGCATGGCGTCTATCGCGTGACCGAGGATGGCGCGATCAGCCGCGTGATCGACGAGGCGCAATTGCAAAATCCGAACGGGCTGTGCTTTTCGCCCGGTTTCGACCGGCTTTATGTCACCAGCACCGGCGCCGGACCGGGCGACACCGGCGGCGGCGGCAAGGGGGAGATCTTTGTCTTCGATCTGGACGAGGAAGGCGCGATCCTGAACGGGCGTCTTTTTTCGGATTGCATGGTGGACGATATCAAATGTTCGCCCGACGGGGTCTGCACCGATGTCTTCGGCAATCTCTGGGCGTCCAGCAGCGCCGGGCACGCGGTTGGCTATAACGGCGTCACATGCTGGTCGCCCGAGGGGGTGTTGCTGGGCCGCATCCGCCTGCCGGAAATCTGCGGCAACCTGTGCTTTGGCGGCCCAAAGCGCAATGTGCTGTTCATGACCGCCAGCCAATCGCTTTACGCGCTGCATCTGGCGACGCAGGGCGTCAGCTTTGGCTGACAGCGAAAGGGCGCGTCACGTGACGCGCCCCCTGACCTAATCCTGCCGCTCTTCCGTGGCCGCGCGATCCTGTTCCGAGGGGCGCAGCCAGGCACTATGGGCGCGGTCGCGGAAGGCGCCGCCGCCCTTGGCCATGGCCTCCATGCGTTCGGCGCTCAGTTCTCTCGCACGCTTGACATAAGGCTCGTTCAGATGTGTCGGAACCTCCGGATCATAGAGATCGGCCATTTCGCGCAGCAGGTGGCGATCATCGTCGACATAGATGCGGGCAAGACGCTCGGCCTCATAGGGGTGGATGCCTAGCGCCTCATAGGCCGAACGGCCCGCGCGGACGCTGCTGTCAAAGGTGTCGCGAATAATGTCGCGACAGCCTGCGGCCCACAATTCGTAAACGTGATGGCGGTCCATCGCCCGCGCAATCACATAGACATGCGGATAGGTCGAGGTCACATGCCGCACCAGTTCGGTGGTCGCCTCTCGCTGGTCGATGGCGATGACCAGCATGCGCGCCTCGGCGATGCCGGCGGCCTCCAACAGGTCGGCTCGGGTGGCGTCGCCATAGAAGACCCGCACGTCGAAAGCCCGCAGCGTTTCCAGTTGCGAGGCCGAGTAATCCAGCACCGTCGTTTCATAGCCCGCCGCCAGCAGCATCCGGTTGACCACACCGCCAAAGCGCCCGATCCCGGCCACGATGATCTGGCCTTTCGAGTCGATCTCATCGGCCTCGCGCGCGTTCTTGCCGTCGAAACGCGGCAGGATCACCCGTTCGAACAGGATGAACAGCAGCGGCGTCAACAGCATGGACAGCGCGACGATCAGCGACAGCCGGTCCGCGACGGCCTCTGGCATCACAAAATTAGCGACCGTGAAGGACAGAAGGACAAAGCCGAATTCGCCCGCCTGCGCCAGACCAAGGCTGAACAGCCACTTATCGGCGCCACGCAGCCGGAAGATCCAGGCAAGTGCCATCAGCACGGTCGCCTTGATCACCATCAGGCCCAGGGTCATGCCGATGATGCTGAACGGATTTTCACTCAGCAGCACGAAATTGATGCCCGCCCCGACGGTCATGAAGAACAGGCCCAGCAACAGGCCCCGAAACGGATTGATATCGCTTTCCAGCTCGTGCCGGTATTCGCTGTTGGCCAGAACCACCCCGGCGATAAAGGTGCCAAGCGCGGGCGACAGGCCCACCAGCGACATCAGCAAAGCGATGCCGACAATGAACAGCAAGGCGGTGGCGACGAACAATTCCCGCAGATTTGCCATCGCGATATAGCGAAAGACCGGGCGCGTCAGATAGATCCCGCCCGCAACTACGCTGGCAATCGCGGCGATGGTGACCAATGCGGCCTGCCAGCCCGGAAGCCCGGCAACCAGACTTAGCCCCGCGTCATGCTCTTCGGTATCCGCCACATGGCTGGCCGCCTCCTGCGCCAGTTCCGGCATCGCCAGAAGCGGGATCAGCGCCAGCATCGGAATGACGGCGATATCCTGAAACAGCAGCACCGAGAAGCTGGCCTGCCCGCCATCCGAGCGCATCAGCCCCTTTTCATTCAGCGTCTGCAAGACGATTGCCGTCGATGACAGCGACAGCACCAGCCCGATCGCCAGCGCAACCGTCCAGGGCTGCCCCAGGGCAATCGCCGCGGCGGTGACGATCGCGGTCGTGCCCAGCACCTGCAAGCCGCCCAGACCCAGCAGGCGGCCCCGCATCTCCCACAGGGTGCGGGGTTGCAGTTCCAGCCCGACAAGAAACAGCATCATGACCACGCCGAACTCGGCGAAATGCTGGATGGCGACGACATCGACATGCAGCGCCGCCAGAATCGGGCTGATCACGATCCCGGCGATCAGATAGCCAAGGACCGATCCAAGGCCCAGCCGCGTGGCGATGGGCACCGCCACCGCACCGGCGCCAAGCAGGATAAAGGCCAGAAGCAGGAAATCCGTGGTCATGTCTCAGGCCTTTTCAGTCAGGGGCAGGGTGTCGTGGGTCAGGATCTCGGCCTGTTCGGCCCGATCCCAGTCAAAGTGATCGTCGCGGATCGCCGTCAGCAGCCGGGCAAAGCCTGCGGCATGGGCGCCGGGCGCCGCCTTCAGCGCCTCAAACATCACATAGGGCGCGCCAAATCGCATCATCGACAGCCGCGCCGTCTGCTCGAACGGGGTCAGGAAGGTCCGCAACGGATAGTGCTGATATCCCTCGGGCGAATAGGCCTGCTGCGAGGCCGACGCCGTCACCGCCAGCATCATCCGCTTGCCCCGCAGCTTGTCGCCGCCCTCGCCATAGGCAAAGCCATCCGCGAAGACGAGATCGATCCATTCCTTCAGCAACGAGGGCGAGGAATACCAGAACAGCGGAAATTGCAGCAGAACCGCGTCGTGATCGGCAATCAGGCGCTGCTCATGTCCGACATCGATGATGTGGCGGGGATAGTCGCGATAAAGATCGACCGAGGTGATCGCCTCAACCGTCTGCGCGGCGCGCCACATGGCGCTGTTCACCTGCGAGAACCGTTGTCCGGGATGGGCATAATAGTGAAGCAGAGCTGCCATCGGCGACCGTTCCTTTAAAAATGCCGGGTCGCATTGCCCGGCAACATGATAACTTTGCTGCATATTTTAAGGCAGAAACCAACAAATGAAAATCCGCCAGCGCGAAAGGCGGCTGACAGAGTGGCCGTCGTGCAGTGCATCGAAGCCATCCGGGGGTGATTCTGACGAAGGGGAAAAGCTGCGCCGCCCCGCCAAAAAACCCGACAGGAGCGCGCCGAATCAAAAGCGGTTTTGCCTGAAAAAAGAAATTATAATTCAACTATAAGGGGAATAATACCCGTATTTGCGACAGCATGCCGCAGCCCGACCTCACGATTTCGCGACCTCATTTGTTGAATTGCAGGGTCAAATGGAATTTAATGTTTGCAACGGTCGACGCAAGAAATGGCTCTCGGCATGTACTTGACCCGCTTCACGGATTTCAGACCGCACGCAGCCCGTTTCACTGATGCCGGGCATGAATGTGCGGCATCGGCGGAAGCAGGGGTCTGCCTGGACCACCGGGGCATATTTCCCCCGGATTGCATCGGCCAACATCACGAGTGAGCCCGGTTTTTTCGGACTAACGCCTGCCCCGGCCCTGCCGCGTCAAGAACGCTGGGCCACAGTGTTGACCTGTCACAAGGATGCCAGCCGTGACGACCCACGCCCAGACAGAACGCGGTTTCCAGGCCTCGGCCATGACGCGCGCACAGGCACGACGCAGCGTCCGCGTGGCAGATGAGGGTCGCGGGCTGGCGGTGCTGTCAGTTCCGGGCATCCATTGCGGTGGCTGCGTCGCCTCGATCGAGCGGGCGCTGAATGCGCGGCCCGACGTGGTCTCGGCCCGGGTCAATCTGACGTTGAAACAGGCGCGGATCCTGTTGCCTCGCGCCGATAGCGATCCCGGCCCGATCATCGACGCGCTGGGCGCGATGGGTTTCAAGGCCAGCCCCGCCGATACCGTCGATCAGCCGCGCGACGATATCGGCCCCTCGCTGCTGCGCGCGACCGCCGTTGCGGGCTTTGGCGCGGCCAATATCATGCTGCTGTCGGTGGGCGTCTGGTCCGGGGCCGAAGGGGCCACGCGCGAGACATTTCATCTGGTCGCCGCGCTGATCGCGGTGCCCGTCGTCGCCTATGCCGGGCGGCCCTTTTTCCGCTCTGCGCTCGCGGCCCTTCGCGCCCGTCGTCTGAACATGGATGTGCCCATCGCGCTGGCCATTCTGCTGGCGACCGCGCTGAGCCTGTTCGAACTGGCGCGGGGCGGCGAGCATGTCTTCTTCGACGCGGCGGTGACCCTGCTGTTCTTTCTGCTGGGCGGGCGCTATCTGGATCATATGATGCGCCAGCGCGCGCGCAGTGCCGTATCCGGGTTGGAGCGGCTGTCGCCGAAGGGCGCGATGGTGGTGCAAGCCGATGGCAGTCCCGATTTCGTGCCGCTGGATCAGATCAGGCCGGGCGACAGGATTCTGGTCTCGGCCAATGAATATGTCCCGGTGGATCTGCGGATCACCGAAGGCAACACCGATCTGGACCGCTCGCTGATCACGGGCGAGGCGTTGCCCATCGCCTCTGGTCCCGGCGATGTGCTGGAGGCCGGGACGCTGAACCTGACCGGCCAGATCACGGCGGTGGCGCTGCGCGACGCCGAGGACTCGTTCCTGTCGCAGATGATCCGCATGCAGGCCGCCGCCGAACAGGGGCGCAGCACCTATGTCCGCATCGCCGATCGCGCCGCGCGGCTTTATGCGCCGCTGGTGCATCTGACGGCGCTGATCACCTTTATCGGCTGGATGATCTGGACCGGCGGCGACTGGCAGCGTTCGGCCTTTATCGCGATCAGCGTGCTGATCATCACCTGCCCCTGTGCGCTGGGGCTGGCGGTGCCGGTCGCGCATGTCGTGGCTGCGGGGCGGCTGATGGCGCAGGGCATCTTGATGAAGGATGGCGCCGCGCTGGAACGGCTGGCCGAGATCGACGGCGCCGTCTTTGACAAGACCGGCACGCTGACGACGGGCAGGCCGACGCTTGGCCCCATCCACGCCGATGCGCCGGTTCTGGCGGCGGCGCGGGCATTGGCCGCGCAATCCGGCCATCCGGCCGCGCGCGCCATCGCCCCCGCGCCCGAGGCCGCCGCCAGCGGGCTGGCGGTGCAGCAGGTGACGGAGCTGCCCGGCCTTGGCGTCAGCGCGATCATCGATGGCCGCCCTGCCCGGCTGGGCCGCAGCGATTGGGTGGCCGAGATCGCGGCACGCGCCCCCCGAAGCGACGATCCCGCCTTCGCCTTTCAGGATGGCGTGCCTGTCAGCTTCCCGCTGACCGAAACCCTGCGTCCGGGCGCCACCTCGGCCATTGCCGCATTGCAGGGTCAGGGGCTGAACGTGGCCATGCTGTCCGGCGATAACAGCGCCCGCGTCGGCCATGTCGCGGCGGAACTGGGCATCGCCGAGGCGCATCCCGGCATGACGCCCGACGGCAAGATCGCCTTTCTCGAAAAGCTGCGCGATCAGGGTCATCGGCCGCTGATGGTGGGCGACGGGCTGAACGATGCGGCGGCGCTGGCCGCGGCCCATGTCTCGATGGCGCCGGCCAGTGCCAGCGATGCGGGCCGGATGGCGGCCGATTTCGTGTTCCTGCGCGACGGGCTAGATGCGGTGCCGCTGGCGCTGAACCTGGCGCGGAAAACCGCCCGCGTCGTGCGCCAGAATTTCGTCCTGGCCATCATCTATAACTGCATCGCCGTTCCGCTGGCGGTGATGGGCTTTGTCACGCCGCTGGTGGCCGCGCTGGCCATGTCCATTTCCTCGGTGGTGGTGATTGCCAATTCGCTACGGCTGAACGGCGCCGACCGCGCCCTGCCGCACAGGGCTGCGGCCCCCGTTCCGAAAGAGGTGACGGCATGAATATTCTTCTTTTCCTGATCCCTGTGACGCTGCTGATGGGCGCTGTCGGCCTGCTTGCCTTCATGTGGAGCCTGCGCAGCGGACAGTATGAGGATCTGGTCGGCGATGCCGAACGCATCCTCTTTGACGGCGACGATACACCCCTGCCCGCCCGCCACAGGCGGCCAGATGACAAGGAGACGACCCCATGATGTCCAAACTGACGGGCGCGGAACGCCAATCCGCCCTGCTGATCTGTATCGCGGTCCTGCTTGCCGGGGTCGCGATGGCGGCGCTTGGTCACGGCGACCTGATGGGGGCGCAGGGCTGGGTGGTGATCGCCTATTGCGCGCTGATGCTGTGGTTCATCATGCCCACCATCGGCGATCCCGAACCGACCGAGGACCGGTCGGCCAGCTATTACGACGATCCCACCAAGGCCGGTATCATCATCGGCATGATCTGGGCCGTGATCGGCATGGGCATGGGGGTCTGGGTCGCCGCGATGTTGGCCTGGCCGGAACTGCGCTTTGACGGGGCATGGTCCAGCTTTGGCCGGTTGCGGCCCGTGCATACCTCGGGCGTGATCTTCGGCTTTGGCGGCAATATCCTGATCGCCACCTCTTACCACGTCATGCAGCGCACCTGCCGCGCGCGGATGCCGGGGCAACTGTCGCCCTGGTTCGTGCTGATGGGCTACAACCTGTTCTGCGTCGTCGCCGCCAGCGGCTATGTGATGGGCGTCACCCAGTCCAAGGAATATGCCGAGCCGGAATGGTATGCCGATATCTGGCTGGTGGTGGTCTGGGTCACCTATTTCGTGCTGTATCTGCGCACGCTGGCCCGCCGGAACGAGCCGCATATCTATGTCGCCAACTGGTATTACATGGCCTTCATTCTGGTCGTGGCGATGCTGCATATCATCAACAACCTTGCGGTGCCTGCCTCGTGGACCGGGGCGAAAAGCTATTCGGCCTTTTCGGGCGTGCAGGATGCAATGACGCAATGGTGGTACGGCCATAATGCGGTCGCCTTCTTCCTGACGGCGGGCTTTCTGGGCATGCTGTATTACTTTCTGCCCAAGCGGGCCGAGCGGCCGATCTATTCCTATCGCCTGTCGATCCTGTCCTTCTGGGGGATCACCTTCTTCTATATGTGGGCGGGCTCTCACCACCTGCATTATACGGCCCTGCCGCAATGGGTGCAGACGCTGGGCATGACATTCTCGGTCATGCTGCTGGTGCCTTCCTGGGCCTCGGCCGGGAATGCGCTGATGACGCTGAACGGCGCCTGGCACAAGGTCCGCGACGATGCCACGCTGCGCTTCATGATGGTGGCGGCGGTGTTTTACGGGCTGTCCACCTTCGAGGGCTCTTTCATGGCGATCCGCCCGGTCAATGGGTTGTCGCATTACACCGACTGGACCATCGGCCACGTCCATGCAGGCGCGATGGGATGGGTGGCGCTGATCAGCTTCGGCTCGATCTATGCGCTGGCGCCGCTTTTGTGGCGCAAGACCGGCATGTATTCCGCCAAGGCGGTCGAGTGGCACTTCTGGTTGGCGCTGGCCGGGACCATCATCTACGTCTTTGCGATGTGGAACAGCGGCATCATTCAGGGGCTGATGTGGCGGACCTACAACGAAACCGGGACGCTGGAATATTCCTTCCTCGACAGCCTGATCGCGATGCATCCCTATTACATCGCGCGGACCTTCGGCGGTCTGCTGTTCCTGATCGGTGCCTGTATCGGGTTGTGGAACGTGGTGATGACGGTGCGCCGCGCCCCCAGGCAGCAACCCGAACGCGACTATCCGACCTCGTCCGAAGCTAGCGAACCGGCCCTGCCGGCGGCGGAGTGATGCCATGCTGAAAGATCTGTTGAAACCCTTCGCGCGCTTCTTCAATTTCCAGGCGCGCACCCATTACAAGGCCGAACGCCACTCGATCGCGCTGGCTCTGGGCATCATCGGGGCGGCCAGTATCGGCGGCATTGTCGAGATCGCCCCGCTTTTCACCATCGACAGCACGGTCGAGGCCGCGCCGGACATGCGCGTCTATACCCCGCTGGAGCAGGCCGGGCGCGACATCTATATCCGCGAGGGCTGCTATGCCTGTCACAGCCAGATGATCCGCACCCTGCGGGACGAGGTCGAACGCTATGGCCCCTATTCGCTGGCGGCGGAAAGCCAGTATGACCATCCGATGCTGTGGGGGTCGAAGCGGACCGGCCCGGATCTGGCGCGTCTGGGCGGGAAATATTCCGATGACTGGCAGGTCCGGCACCTGATCGACCCGCGCGACCTGGTGCCGGAATCGGTCATGCCGTCCTATGCCTTCCTGCAGGACGCCCCGCTGGAAACCGACAGCCTGCCCGGCCGGCTGGCCGCGCTGCGGGCGGTGGGCGTGCCCTATACGGATGACCAGATCGCCAATGCCAGCCATGACGCCATCGGTCAGGCAATGCCCGACAGCACAGCGGCAGGCGGCGTCACCGAACGCTATGGCGAGGCGACCAACCTGCGCCTGTTCGATGGCAGCAACGCACGGGTCACCGAAATGGATGCGCTGGTCGCCTATCTGCAAATTCTGGGGCAGCTGACGCAGCTTCCCTACGAGATTGAACCGAAAGCGGAGGAATAGTCATGGAGATCACGCATGAACTGCTGGTCGGCCTCGCGAAATCCTACGGCCTTTTCTACCTGATGGGCTTTTTCGTGATCGTCACGATCTATGCCTTCTGGCCCTCGCTGGGCAAACGCTTTGACCGCGCCGCGAACAGCATTCTGGATGATGAGGACGGGCCATGTCGGTAAAAGAACGCGATCCGCTGACCGGTCATCAGACGACCGGGCATGAATGGGACGGCATCACAGAGCTGAACACCCCCGTTCCGCGCGCCGTCTGGTTCTTTATCATCGTGACGCATATCTGGGCGCTGATCGCCTGGATCCTGCTGCCGACCTGGCCCCTGCTGACCACCTATACCAAGGGCCTGTTGGGCGTCGATCAGCAAGAGCAGGTCGAAGAGGCGGTGGTCGCCGCGAATGCGCAGCGCGCGGACTGGGCGACGCAGATCGACCATTTGCCCCCGCAAGAGGTTCTGGCCAATGGCGACCTGTCGCGTCGCGTGGCCGAGACGGGCCACCAGCTTTTCGGCGACAACTGCGCCGGTTGTCACGGAACCAACGCCCAGGGCGGGCCGGGCTTTCCCAGCCTGACCGACGCGGCCTGGCTTTGGGGCGGTGATTTCGGCAATATCATGGAAACGCTGCGTGTCGGCATCAACAGCGATCACCCGGAAACCCGTTTCGGGCAGATGATGGCCTTTGGCCGCGAAGGGATCCTGTCGCGCGACGAGGTGCGCGTGGTCGCGGATTATGTCCAAAGCCTGTCGGGCGAAGATATCTCGGCGACGCGTCGGGAACATGGCGCGCAGATCTTTGCGGATAACTGTGCAAGCTGCCACGGTGACAGCGGCATCGGCGATGCCAGCCTTGGGGCGCCGAATCTGACGGATGATTTCTGGATCTATGGCGGCAGCGACAAGGCCCTGTTCACCACCATCTTCGGCGGGCGTCAGGGCTGGATGCCCGCCTGGGAAAACCGCCTTGGCCTGACCGAGCGCAAGATCCTGGCGCTGTATCTGATGCAGCTTGGCCAGCAGCGCGACGCACAGGTCGCGGTGAAATGAGCGTGCTCAGCAAGGCATATTGGACGGGGCCGCGTCTCTTTGCGCTATCCGTCGCCGCGCTGGTCCTGGCGATCTTCATCGCCGCAAATATCCACCTGGTCGCGGTGTCCCTGTCATCGCGCCCCGACTGCGTCCTGAACCCCAACACGGAAGGCGTCGCGACCTTGCGCGCGGCGAGACCCTCATGCTGAGCGACCGTACCGGACCCCCGCCCCCCGATGAATATGACGACCACGACCTGATCCCCGAGGTCGTTCCGCCCCTGCCCGTTGAAAACCGGCTTGCCAAGGAACTGCCACAAGAGACAGCGATGACATGGCTGCGTCAGGGCTGGTCGGATCTGTGGACCAACCCGCTGCCCAGCCTGCTTTACGGCTTTGGCGTGTTCCTGATCTCGGTTCTGGTCGTCTGGCTGCTGTTCCGTTTCGATCTGGATTACGCGCTGTTTCCCGCGCTTGCGGGCTTCATGGTGATCGGCCCGCTGATCGCCAACGGGCTTTACGTCAAAAGCCGCAATCTGGAACAGGGCAAATCGACCAGCTTTGCCGAGATGATCTTCGTCAAGCCCCGCTCTCTAGCATCCTCTTTCATGGTCGGGCTGATCCTGCTGATGCTGTTCCTGCTGTGGAACCGCGCGGCGGTGGTGATCTGGGCGCTGTTTTTCGGCATCCAGCCCTTTCCGGGCATGGATCAGATCCTGCCGACGCTGTTCACGACGGCAACCGGCTGGGCGCTGCTGATCGTTGGCGGCGCGGTGGGTGCGCTGTTTGCGGCCTTTTCCTTCTCGATCAGCGTCTTTTCCGTGCCGATGCTGCTGGAGGAACGAACCGATGCGCTGTCGGCATTGGGCATCAGCATGGCGATGGTCTGGAACAATCTGCCGGTGATGATCGCCTGGGGTGCGATCGTGATGGCGCTGTTCGTCCTGTCTGTCCTGACCGGCTTTCTGGGCCTGATCGTGATCTTTCCGCTTCTGGGCCACGGCACCTGGCACGCCTATCGCGCGCTGCGTCCCGATGATCGCGAGCATGGAGAGGCCGAGCGAATGTTCATCAGCCCCGCCTGAAGGGAAACCGACGACCTGACGCAGACGGCCCCGGGGCGTGCCAGATCAGGCAGAGGCGACGTCAAGCCGCAGTTGTTTCAACGCGGCCTTGTGCGGACGCCCCTGCGGATCGGCACGCCCGTTTTACCCTGGCCTGCCTGTGCCCGCGAATCACGCTTTGAATTCGCCTGCGCTGGTACCCGCCCACAGCGTGAAAATCGCGTGCGGGATGTCAGCCTGATAAACATTAACTCATTGCAAAGTGGTATTGCCCAAAGGGAAATGCAATCACCAATTGCAAGATATATTGTACGCTTGAATAAATAGCCCAATTACTCGCGCAGAAAGCGTTGATTAACAACCCAACTCGCTCGCAATAATAAGGCAAGCGATAAGCCAAAAGCATTTACAAAATAAATGCCTTGCAGAATCTGCAACTCCTAATTGCGCAAATGACCGGGCGCTCACCCCGATGAAATAACCAGCAAAAATTGATAAAATTATCTTGCTATTAATTGCGTACAATAATCGGTGAAGGAACATTTATGATGCTAAGAAAACTGCTTGCCTCTGCCGCGCTGGTAATTGCAGCCAACGCCGCCTCCGCTGCGACCTGCCAGTATGGGACAGAGGCCGACTTTACTGAAAATGCCGATGTGTGGACCTCGACCAATTGTGTCGGACAGATATCGGATCCCGTGAACGACAGCGCCAGCGCCATGAACAGCTATGCTGGCGGCAATGGCGTTTTCGACATCAATAACTGGAGCCTGAATTCCAGGTGGGAGGAAGACGACGGCAGCTATTCTCCGGCAGGAATCCTGTCCATCGTGGATAATGGCGACAAAACCGGCAGCTGGATGGTTGACAGTTGGGCCGGCATCGGCAGCGCCGCGCTGGTGGTCAAGGGCGGAACCGGCTGGGCGGCCTATCTGCTGGACATGACGGCTGGTCTCAGCGGCGGCTGGTCCGTCTTTGCGCTGACCAATAAAGGCGGCCAGACGCCGGATATTTCGCATATCTCACTCTATACCACTCCGGAAATGGCCCCGATCCCGCTTCCGGCCAGCGGCTTGCTGCTGGTCGCGGGTCTGGGTGGATTTGCTGCGATGCGTCGTCGCAAGAAATCCTGAACGGCACGCAAAAGAAGAAAAGGCGGGGTCCGGCCCCGCCTTTTTTCATTTCACGTCCGGCGCTAAGATCAGCGCCTGCGACGGTTCAACTGTCGCGACAGCGGCGGATCAGAACTTGGCGTTCCGCGCCGCCAGCAGTTTCAGACGCAAGGCGTTCAGCCGGATGAAGCCTGCAGCGTCTTTCTGATCATAGGCGCCTGCATCGTCTTCGAAGGTCACATGCGCTTCGCTGTAAAGCGAATGATCGGACCAGCGGCCCACCGTATTCGCGCTGCCCTTGTACAGTTTCAGCCGCACCGTGCCGGTGACATGTTCCTGCGACTTGTCGATGGCGGCCTGCAGCATCTCGCGTTCGGGGCTGAACCAGAACCCGTTATAGATCAGTTCGGCATAGCGCGGCATCAGGCTGTCCTTCAGATGGCCCGCACCTGCGTCCAGCGTGATCTGTTCAATGCCGCGATGCGCCTCCAGCAGGATGGTGCCGCCGGGCGTTTCGTAAATGCCGCGCGACTTCATGCCGACAAAGCGGTTTTCGACGAAATCCAGACGACCGATGCCATGCTTGCGGCCATAATCGTTCAGCGTGGCCAGGATCGTGGCGGGCGACATCGCCTCGCCATTGATGGCCACCGCATCGCCGCGTTCAAAACTGATCTCGATATATTCGGGCGTGTCGGGCGCGTCCTCGGGGGCGACGGTGCGCTGATAGACGTAATCGCCGGCCTCGACCGCAGGATCTTCAAGCGCCTTGCCCTCGCTGCTGGTGTGCAGCAGGTTCGCGTCGACGCTGAACGGAGCTTCGCCGCGCTTGTCCTTGGCAATCGGGATCTGGTTCGCCTCGGCAAATTCCAGCAGCTTGGTGCGGCTGGTCAGATCCCATTCCCGCCAGGGTGCGATCACCTTGATCGACGGATCCAGCGCATAGGCAGAAAGTTCGAAGCGAACCTGATCGTTGCCCTTGCCGGTCGCGCCATGGGCCACCGCATCGGCGCCATGCTGATGGGCCAGTTCCACCAAACGCTGAGAGATCAGCGGCCGCGCGATCGAGGTGCCCAGCAGATACAGCCCCTCATAGACCGCATTGGCGCGGGACATCGGGAAAACGAAATCGCGGACGAATTCCTCGCGCAGGTCCTCGATATGGATATTCTCGGGCTTGATGCCCAGCAGTTCGGCCTTCTGTCGCGCGGGTTCCAGTTCCTCGCCCTGCCCCAGATCGGCGGTGAAGGTGATCACCTCACAGCCATATTCGGTTTGCAGCCATTTCAGGATGATCGAGGTGTCCAGCCCTCCGGAATAGGCAAGGACGACTTTCTTCGGCGCGTCAGACATAGTTAACTCCTGCGGAATTTCGCAAGCGGCATAGGACGTTTCCTGCGCTGTCACAAGAGCGGGCAGGCCGCAACGGCGCCCGGATGGGCAACAAATGCTGAATATTCGTCAAACCCGCCCCGCTTTTCGGTTGCCCGGACATTCCGCAGCTTCTAGGCAGCGGGCAAAATTACATCGTGGGTGGATCATGCTGGCAATTGGCATTCTGAAACATGCATTTCTTCAGATTTTCGGGAATCTGCGGCAGCTGCTTCACATCGTGCTGCTTCCCCTGGTGCTGCAGGTCGCGGGCGCCTTGCTGCTGATGCTCAGCCCGGCAACCCACACCCTCGTGGACAGCGCGCCCCCAAGCCTGTTCGTGCTGGCGCTGGCCGCGGCATTCATCTTGTTTCCCATGACCTGGGCGGCGGTCAACTGGCACCGCTATATCCTGCTGAACCAGCCGCAACCGATGCTGCCAAGCCTGCCGCTGGTCGCCATGCTGCGCTATTTCGGAACGAGCCTTCTGGTCAGTCTCCTCGTGATCGTGCTCGCGATTTTCGTCTTGACGATGACCCGGATCGTTCTGGTCGGTTCAGGCACGCGAAGCGCGATCCTGGCCATGGGCGTTACGTCCATCGCCGTGTTGTTCGTAGCGGTCATTCTGTTTCGCCTCAGCACCGCATTGCCAGCCGCCGCGGTCGGTGCGTCAAAGCCCATTCGAACCGCCTGGAAAGCGACATCGGGACATGGCAGCACCTTCCTGCTGGTGGTGCTGATGATGGCCGCGTTGCAAATCCCGCTGAGCCTGATCGAAATGTTACCGATGGGATCGCTGGACTCGATATTCTCGATCATCTTCGACCTGATGGTGTCGCTGGTAGGCAGCTGGGTCTACATGATCATCGTGCTGTCCGTCCTGACGACGCTTTACGGCCATTTCGTCGAAAACCGGCCGCTGCGCACCAACCTTTAAGGGCGCCCGCCCGGGCCGAGAGGGCGCGGGCACTTGCCAAACAGGCGCATTCGGGTCATGGGGCAGGCATGGAAAATTTTGTCGCCTCCGTCCATCAGGCCGAGGCCGCGATTCGCGACCTGTTCGAGCCTACCCCGTTGCAGCGCAACGACCACCTGTCCGCGAAATATGGCGCGGATATCTGGCTGAAGCGCGAGGATCTGACGCCGGTGCGCAGCTACAAGCTGCGCGGCGCCTTCAATGCCATTCGCAAGCTGATTACGCCGGGGGAAGGCGACAGGGCGCATTTCGTCTGCGCCAGCGCGGGCAATCACGCGCAGGGCGTCGCCTATGCCTGCCGCCATTTCGGCGCGCTTGGCACCATCTTCATGCCGGTGACGACGCCCAAGCAAAAGATCGACAAGACCCGCACCTTCGGCGGGGATTCCGTCCAGATTGTGCTGACCGGGGATTATTTCGACCAGACACTGGCCGCAGCGCAGGCCTTTGCCGCTGATGAAGGGGCGCAATTCGTGTCCCCCTTCGA
The DNA here is from genome assembly GCF_028553785.1 of Paracoccus fistulariae. Lineage (NCBI taxonomy): Bacteria > Pseudomonadati > Pseudomonadota > Alphaproteobacteria > Rhodobacterales > Paracoccaceae > Paracoccus > Paracoccus fistulariae. The sequence continues at coordinate 2,938,239 of NZ_CP067136.1, read as the reverse complement.
TGCGCCCGATATCATCGAGGGGCAGGCCACGGTCGGTCTGGAAATCCTGGGCCAGCTTGGCCGTGCGCCGGATCTGGTGGTGCTACCGGTGGGCGGCGGGGGATTGTCCTCGGGCGTTGTGCGGTTCCTTGGCGAAACCGCGCCCGATACCCGCTTCAGCTTTGCCGAGCCGCTGGGCGGTGCCAGTTTGCAAGCCGCGCTTGAGGCCGGTGCCCCGGTTGCCCTGCCCGCCGTGGACAGCTTTGTCGATGGCGCGGCGGTCGCGCGGATCGGCGCCCTGCCCTTCGAGACCCTGCGCCGCTTCAAACCCTCGGACGTGCATCTGGCGCCCGAGGACCGCATCTGCCGCACCATGCTGGACATGCTGAATACCGAGGGCGTCGTTCTGGAACCGGCCGGCGCGCTGACCATCGATGTGCTGGACGATCTGGGCGATCTGCGCGGCAAGACCGTGGTCTGCATCTGCTCGGGCGGGAATTTCGATTTCGAGCGCCTGCCCGAGGTGAAGGAACGCGCGCTGCGCTTTGCGGGCATCAAGAAATATTACGTTCTGCGTCTGCCGCAACGACCGGGCGCGCTGCGCGACCTGCTGGAGCTTCTGGGCCCGAACGACGATATCAGCCGCTTCGAATATCTGAAGAAATCGGCACGGAATTTCGGCTCGATCCTGATCGGCATCGAAACCAGCGATCCGTCAAATCTGCAAACCCTGGCGCAGCGCATGTCGCAGGCCGGGATCGCCTATCGCGACATCACCAATGACGAGATTCTGGCGGAACTGCTGGTCTAGATCAGGGACCTGTCGGGCGGACCGTCGCCGATTTACCTGATCTTTACGTCAACGCGCCTAAGAAGAGGGCATGACGCCCGCGAATCCTTCTGATGGAAACAATATCCAGGCCACGGAATGCCTGAAGAACCTGCCTGTACGCACGGTGCTTCTGGTCGAATCCAGCCCGGCACATCGGCGGCTTTTCGGGATCCAGCTTCGCCTTGCGGGATACCGGGTGATGGAGGCATCGACAGGCCCCGAGGCGCTTGAACTGTGCAAGCAGTCGGAACCTGATTTCGTGCTGTCGGACTGGGACATCCCGGGGATGAGCGGGCTGGAACTGTGTCGCGCCTTCCGCAGCCTGCCCCGCGACAGCTATGGTTACTTCATCCTTCTGACCGCCCATCGGATGCAGGAAGACATTGTTCTGGGGCTGGATGCGGGCGCGGATGATTTCCTGACCAAACCGATCACCCGCGTCGAACTGATCGCGCGGCTGGCCGCCGGCGAACGGATCTTGCGCATCGAGGGTGAGCTGCGCGCAAGCAATGCCAAGCTGCGCAACACGCTGGACAAGCTGCGAGAGGCGCAGGCCGCCATCGTCCGTGACCTGCAAGAGGCGCGGATGCTGCAACAGGGGCTGGTGCGGGAAAGAACCGGCCGCTTTGGCGATATCGAGATTTCGCTGATGCTGCGTCCGGCAGGCCATGTCGGCGGCGATCTGGTCGGCTTTTTCCCCATCGGTCGCGACCGTGTGGGGATTTATGCGCTGGATGTTTCGGGGCATGGGGTGACGGCGGCGCTGCTGACGGCGCAGCTGTCGGTGCATCTGTCCGGCGCGACCGAGCACAGCATCGCCTTGCGCGGCAAGAAATCCGCGTCGGGCTTCATGCCGCCCGCCGCGCTGGCCCATGCGCTGAACAACATGATGCTGGAGGAGATGTGCACCGACACCTATTTCACCATGATCTATGCCGAATTGAACCATGTCACCGGTCAGCTTCAGCTTGTGCAGGCCGGGCACCCCTATCCGATGCTGCAACGCGCCGACGGGCAGGTTCAGCGCGTGGGTCAGGGCGGCATGCCCATCGGCGTCTTCGGAAGTCCAACCTTCGACGAGGTTGAACTGCAATTGCAGCCCGGCGATCGTTTGCTGATCACCTCGGACGGGATCAGCGAGGCCTCGAACCGCGCGGGCGTGTCACTCGGCGAAGAAGGGCTGGAGGCGATCCTGCGCACCAATGCCTTTCTCAAAGGCCATGTCTTTCTGGAATCCATGGCCTGGTCGGTGTCGGAATATTGCCGTGGCGACCGGCAGGACGACGTATCCGCCGTGCTGATCGAATATACCGTGGCCAAGAAATCCAGCCGCCGGCATTAGATCACGTAACTACAGCGACACCTGCCCGCTGATGCAGGTCACGGACTGGCCGCCGACCCAGATGGTGTCGCCCTCTTGCCGGACATGCACCCGCCCCGCGCGGCCCAGGCAGGTGCCCTGCGCCGCGACATAGGATGGTTGGGCGATCCCGTTTCCGATCAGCCAGATCGCCACGCTGGCATTGAGGCTACCGGTCACGGGATCCTCGGCGCCTTCTGACATGAACGACCGCAGCTCGAAATCCGCGCCGTCGCCGTCTTCGTCGCGATCGAAGGGCGCGACCAGCCCGACTTCCAGCCCCGCCAGCTTGCTGTAATCGGGCTGCACCGCCAGCAGATCGGCCCGACGCTTCAGAAGCAGCGCCAGCCATCCCGGCCCGTTATCGACCCATTGCCCCTCGACCACCTGATCGGGCCGCAGTGACAGTGCCTCCATCACCCGCTGCAACAAGGCAGGCTTCAGCGCGCCACTGCGGATCAGCGGCGGGGCGGCAAAGGCCAGCCCATCCTCGCTGCGCCGGATCCGGATCAGCCCGACCCCGCATTCCTGCACGATATCCGTGCCCTTGGGCTTGCCTCCGGCCTCAAGCCAGGCATGACAGGATCCCAGCGTCGGATGGCCTGCGAAGGGCAATTCGCTTTTGGGCGTGAAGATGCGCAGGCGGTAATCCGCCTCGGGCTGCGTCGGGGGCAGCAGAAACACCGTCTCGCTGAGATTGGTCCAATTGGCGAAGCGCGCCATGACATCGTCCGACAGCCCTTCGGCACCCAGCACAACGGCCAGCGGATTGCCCCGCAGCGCGGTCGAGGTGAAAACATCCACCTGACGGTAATCGAACGGACTCATGCTGTCCCCCTGATCAGACCTGACCGGCGCAACATCGCGCGTGATCCGGCATCCGGCAACAGCCGATAGGCGCGCTCCGGTGTCATCCAGCAGGCATCGTGATGCGGCTCGGTCGGCGGACCACGGCGCAGGATCGGGCGTGCCAGCCAGACATGGCACATCTTTTCGGCGTGATAGCCATAATCAGGCAGATAGGCATAGCGCCGGTAGCTGCCCAGATAACGCGGCGCGGCAATGCTGAACCCGGTCTCTTCGAAGACCTCGCGATGCAGGGCGGTGATCGGCCCCTCGCCCGGGTCGATCCCGCCGCCCGGAAGCTGATATTCCGGCGAGGGCCGCACCTGATGCGTCATCAGCAGATGGCCGTCGCGATAGAGGATCGCATAGGCGCCCGGCCTACGCCGGTAGGATTGCCCCCGCAGGGGAGTTTTGCCAAATCGCGGAATCATCAGCATTCCCTGTCATCGTTTCCGATCCCTTACCGCGACGGGCCGCCGGTGCAAAGCGCGGGCAGCCCCCCCTTGGGATCGGCGGCAAATGACCTATATTGGGCACAACCGGCCCGTGCTTGCGACGGGCCCGACAGATTTCAAGGATACGCCATGAGCATGCTTAACCAGATTGCCTGGGACGACACGGTTCTGCCCTTTCAGCTTGACCGTTCGAACATCCGCGGCCGGATCGCGCGGCTGGACGGGGTGCTGGACCACATCCTGTCGCGCCATGACTATCCCGCACCCGTCAGCGCCCTGGTGGCCGAGCTTGCCTTGCTGATGGCGCTGATCGGCCCGACCATGAAACTGCGCTGGAAGCTGAGCCTTCAGGTCCGTGGGAACGGTGCCGTGCGCACCATCGCTGCCGATTACTATGCGCCCGAAGCCGAAGACGCGCCCGCCCGCATCCGCGCCTGGGCCAGCTTTGACGAAGAGCGTCTGGATGATCGCGACCCTTTCGAACAGATCGGCGAGGGCTATTTCGCCATTCTCATCGATCAGGGCGAAGGCACCCATCCCTATCAGGGCATCACCCCGCTGTCGGGCGGATCACTGTCCGCCTGTGCCCAGACCTATTTCGCCCAGTCCGAGCAGCTGCCGACGCGGTTCGAACTGGCCAGCGGATTTTCCCGCATGTCCGGCGAAGAGGGGCATTGGCGCGCCGGTGGCGTGATGCTGCAAACCCTGCCCGCGCAGCCGATGGATGCCAGTCAGGGCGGCAGCGGCGAAGGCGGCCTGATCGAGGCGGCCGATATCCTGCAGGGGGGCGAATCCGAAGACTGGAACCGCGCCAATATCCTGCTGGACACGGTCGAAACGCTGGAACTGATCGGCCCGACGGTCGGCCCCACGGACCTGCTGGTCCGGCTGTTTCACGAAGAAGACCCGCGCGTCTTCGATCCGCAGCGGGTCGAATTCGGCTGTTCCTGCACCTCGGACCGGGTGCGCGACACGCTGTCGATCTATTCGGCCAAGGATATCGCGCAGATGACCACGGATGAGGGCATCGTGACCGCCGATTGCCAGTTCTGCGGCGCGCATTACGAGCTTGATCCCAGCAGTCTGGGCTTTGAAGCGACCGTCGATGCCGAAGGCCAGCCGCTGGAGGAAAGCGACGACAAGGTGCAAGAGTGACGCTGAACTGGTCCGAAGAGCAGCTGCGCCGGGCGCTTGCGCGGCCGGCCGAAGCCAGCTCGGATTTCGACCTGAATGCCGATGTCACACCGCCCGCCGGGACCCTGCGTCCGGCGGGCGTTCTGGCAGCGTTTCACGAAGATGACGGCAGGCTGGTCCTGACCAAGCGCGCCTCTGGCCTGCGCCATCACCCGGGCCAGATCTCCTTGCCCGGCGGCAAGGTCGATCCCGGCGATGCCGATGAGACCGCCGCCGCCCTGCGCGAGGCCTGGGAAGAGATCGGGCTGGCCAGCGATCAGGTCGATATTTTGGGCGCCATGCCCCCGCATCGCACCGTCACCGGCTTCTCGGTCATGCCGCTGGTCGGCATCATCCGGGGCGATTTCACCCCCGTCGCGGAACCGGGCGAGGTGGAAGAGGTGTTTACCCTGCCCTTTGCCCATGTCTGCGACCCGGCCAGCTACCGTATCGAGAAACGCCGCTGGCGCGGCGGCTGGCGCAGCTATCACATCGCGCCCTACGGTCCCTATTATCTGTGGGGCGCGACGGCGCGCATCCTGCTGGGGCTGGCGGACAGGATGCGGGGATGAGCGCGATCAGGGCCGAATTCCTGTCCTCGCCGGGGCTGCAGCAGGTGCTGACAACCCTGACGGCGGCGGGCCATCAGGCGCTGATCGTGGGCGGCGCCGTGCGCAACGCGATGCTGGGCGAAGATGTGTCGGATGTCGATCTGTCCACCGACGCGCTGCCGCAGCAGGTCATTGATCTGGCCGGAGCCGCAGGGCTGAAGACCGTGCCCACCGGGATCGAGCATGGCACCGTCACTGTCCTGACGACAGAGAGCGGCCCCTGGCGCAGCTTTGAAATCACCACCTTTCGCCGCGATGTCGAAACCGATGGCCGCCATGCGGTCGTCTCCTTCTCGACCGACCTGGCCGAGGATGCGCGACGGCGGGATTTCACCATGAACGCTCTTTATGCCACGGCGACGGGCGAAGTTCTGGACCCGATCGGCGGGCTGCCGGACCTGCTGGCGCGGCGGCTGCGCTTTGTGGGCGATCCGCGCGCGCGGATCACCGAAGATTATCTGCGCATCCTGCGTTTCTTCCGCTTCCACGCTTGGTACGGCGCGCCCGGTGCGGCCGACCCCGATGCGCTGGCGGCCTGCGCCGAATTGGCCGAGGGCCTGAACCGGATCTCGAAAGAGCGGATCGGGGAGGAGATGCAGAAGTTGCTGAAAGCGCCCGATCCACTGGATGCCTTGTGCCTGATGGAGCAGACCGGCGTGCTGCAGCATGTCTTGCCGGGTGCGCGGCTGGATCTGCTGACGGCGCTGCGAAGGGTCGAAACCGCACCCGACTGGCGGCTGCGGCTGGCCACGTTGCAGGCCGACGACCCGCGCGGGAGTCTGCGCCTCAGCAATCGCAGCGCCCGGATCGTCATGCAATTGCGGGAACTGGCCCAAGGCGATGACAGCCTTGAGCGCATCGCCTATCGCCACGGACAGGATCTGGCGCGTCAGGTGGCGCAATACCGGCTGGCAGAGGGGCGGGATCTGCCGCCGGACTGGGACCGCCGAATTCAACGCGCTGCGCAGCAGAAGCTGCCGATATCGGCCACCGATCTGATGCCGCAGCTTTCAGGTGCGGCCCTTGGAGCGGCGCTGCGCATGGCCGAGGATCACTGGATCGACAGCGATTTCCGCGCCACTGCGCCGGATCTTGTGGCACTGGCCCGCCGGGCGGAGGGCAGCGAATGAGCCTGCACCGCCGTCTTGGCCGCATCATCGACGCCTTTCGCCCGGCCGAAGGGCCGCCGCCCGACACGCTGCTGCGTTTTTTCCGCTGGTGTCTCTCGGGGGCCGGGGGCGGGTTGTCGCTGGCGGCGATGGCCTCGGCCATTGGCGGGGCGGCGGATGTGATTGCGGCGGTGCTGCTGGGCGCGGTTGTCGATGCCGTCGCCGGTGGCAATGCGGATACGGTGCTGTCGGACAGCGCCCTGCTGATCGGCGCCTTTGTCGGCTTTTTCCTGATCCTGCGCCCGCTGATCTTTGGCCTCTCTGCCGCCACGTCCAGCGTGATCGTCGGCCCGAATGTCATGCCGCTGGTGCTGTCGCGGTTGCACCGCTGGACGATGGGCCATTCCGTGACCTTCTTCGACAATGACTTTGCCGGGCGGCTGGCGCAAAAGCAGATGCAGACCGCGCGTGCCGTGACTGATGTTGCAACGGAAATGGTCAATGTGGTCGCTTTCGCGCTGGCCTCGGTTCTGGGCTCGGCGGCGTTCCTGATCTCGGTCGATGGCTGGGGCGCGGTGGCGCTGATCCTGTGGCTGGCGGCCTATCTGGCGCTGATCCGGTTTTTCCTGCCACGTATCCGGTCGCGGTCGGGCGCGCGCGCCTCGGCCCGGGCGATGGTGACCGGGCAGGTCGTTGACACGATCACCAATATCAAGACCGTCAAGCTGTTCGCCCATGCCCAGCATGAGGACCGCGAAGCGCTCAGCGCCATGGCCGGTTTCCGCGAACGCGCGCTGGATTTCGGCGTGGTCAGCAGCACATTCCGGGTGTCGCTGATGGTGGTGGCCGGGATCCTGCCGGTGATCCTTGTGGGCGGCACGATCCTGCTGTGGCGTCAGGGCGCGGCCACGCCGGGCGATGTGGCCACGGCGGGGGCAATCTCGATGCGGCTCAGCCAGATGACCGGCTGGGTCAGCATGGCGCTGATGGGGATCTGGGGCAGCATTGGCGAGGTCGAGGATGGCATGCGCACCCTGTCCCCGCCCCATGCGCTGACGGATAAGCCCGATGCCATCGCCCTGAACCGCGTCGAAGGGCGGGTGGATTTCAGCGATGTCGGATTTGCCTATGGTCGGCGCGATGGCGGGCTACGCCAGATCGACCTGCATATCGCCCCGGGCGAGCGGATCGGCATTGTCGGCGCCTCGGGCGCGGGGAAATCGACGCTGGTTGCGCTGCTGCTGCGGCTTTACGACGTCGAAAAGGGTGCGATCCGCATTGATGGCCATGACATCCGCGACGTAACGCAGGAAAGCCTGCGCCAGCAGATCGGCATGGTCACGCAGGAAACCGCGATGTTCAACCGCTCGGCCCGCGACAATATCCTTTATGGCCGCCCCGGTGCCACGCAGGACGAGGTCGAGGCCGCCGCCCGCGCCGCCGAGGCCCATGACTTCATTCTGGGGCTGGAAGATTTCGCCGGTCGCAAGGGTTACGATGCGCATCTGGGAGAGCGTGGGGTCAAGCTGTCTGGCGGCCAGCGGCAGCGGATCGCACTGGCCCGCGCCTTCCTGAAGGACGCGCCGATCCTGGTGCTGGATGAGGCCACAAGTGCTCTGGACAGCGAGGTTGAGGCGCAGGTGCAAGAGGCGCTGACCCGCGCCATGTCCGGCAAGACCGTTCTGGCCATCGCCCATCGCCTGTCCACCATTGCCGAACTGGACCGGATCATCGTGATGGATGCCGGCCAGATCGTGGAAGAGGGCAGCCATCAGGCGCTGCTGGCCCGGAACGGGCTTTACGCGCGGTATTGGAACCGGCAATCGGGCGGTTTTCTGGGCACCGAAGAGGCCGCCGAATGACAAGCTGGCGGATCGAACGTCTGGGGCGACGCGGCGATGGCGTGGCCATCAGTACGGCGGGACAGGCGCTGGCGCCGCTGACCCTGCCCGGAGAAGAGATCGAGGGAGAGGCCCTTGACGGACGCATCGCCGCGCCTCGCATCCTGGCCCCGTCGCCCGATCGCGTGAAGCCCGTCTGCAGCCATTACCGCGCCTGTGGCGGCTGTTCGCTGATGCATGCCAGCGAGGGGTTCACGACCAACTGGAAGCGGCAGGTGGTGGAAACCGCACTGGCCGCGCGCGATCTGCCCGCACCGATCAAGGGGGTGCATGTCTCGCCCCCGCGCTCTCGCAGGCGGGCGGTGCTGTCGGGACGGCGCACCAAGAAGGGCGCCTTGCTGGGCTTTCACGCCCGCGCCTCGGATGTGATCACGGATCTGAGCGATTGCCACCTGCTGCGGCCGCAGATCATGGATGCCCTGCCCCTGCTGCGGCAGATCGTGGTGGCAGGTGCCTCGCGCGCGGCCGAACTGACGATCACCGTGATCGCCGGCCCCGCCGGGCTGGATGTGGCGGTGACCGGCGGCAAGCCGATGGATCCGGCGCTGTTTCAGAACCTCGCGGCGCTGGCCGAACAGGGGGATCTGGCGCGGCTGGATTGGGACGGGCAAAGCATCACCCGCCGCACACCCGCCCTGCCGATGGGCCGCGCCATGGTCGTGCCACCGCCCGCGGCCTTCCTGCAAGCCACGGCCGAGGGCGAAGCCGCGCTACTGGCCGCCCTGCGCAGCTTTACCCAAGGGGCAGGCCGGATCGTGGACCTTTTTGCCGGTTGCGGCACCTTCAGCCTGCCTCTGGCCCAGTCGGCCTCGGTCCATGCGGTCGAAGGTCTGGCCGCGCCGCTTCAGGCGCTGGATGCGGGCTGGCGCGCGGCCCCGGGGCTGAACCGGGTGACGACGCAGATTCGCGATCTGGCCCGCAACCCTCTCTTGCCAGACGAGCTTTCGGCCTTTGACGCGATTGTGATCGACCCGCCCCGTGCCGGAGCCGAGGCGCAGATGCACGAAATCGCAGCATCGGGCGTGCCGAAAATCGCCTTTGTCGCCTGCGATCCGGTCAATTTCTCAAGGGATGCGAGGATTCTTGCCGATGCGGGCTATACCCTGACGCAGCTTTTCGTCGTCGACCAGTTCCGCTGGTCACCCCATGTCGAGACCGTCGCGGAATTCATCCTGCGCTAGCCATATCCTTCGGAATCGTGATATTCCAACCCTATAAATATTCAAGAAACGTTCGAGGCAGTGATGTATCGCGCAACCCGTCGCACGGTGACCTTTTCGATGCTGGCCTTGCTGGCCGCCTGTGGAAAGCCCAAATCCAAATTCAAGACCTATAACGGTCCCGCCGTCACGCAGGTCGTGATCAACAAGGGCGACCGCCGCCTGTATCTGCTGAACAACCGGACCGTTCTGAAAACCTACAAGATCGGCCTGGGCAATGAGCCCATCGGCGACAAGCAGTATGAGGGTGACGGCAAGACGCCCGAAGGCACCTATATCATCGACCGATTCAACCCCCGCAGCCGCTATCACCTGTCGGTCGGCGTCTCCTATCCCAGCCCCGAGGATACACAGCTGGCCGCCGCCCTTGGCCGCAAGCCGGGCGGCGATATCTTCATCCACGGCTGGGGCCCCGAGGGGCGTCAGCTGGCGCCCAAGAAACAAGACTGGACCGCAGGCTGCATCGCGGTGAAGGATGATGAGATCGAAGAGATCTATGCCATGGTGCGCGGCGGCACGCCGATCACCATCAATCCCTGATCGCGCCCGGACACGGCCACGAAAAAGCCCCGCATGATGCGGGGCTTTGTCATATCCGGGGCCGGGTTACTTGCCGGTCAGCAGCGTCCACCAGATCTTGCCCGATGGCTCCTGATACCAGCCGAAGCCCAGATTGGTCGCGGCCGGATCCATGATCACATCGCGGGTTTCACGCGTGGCCATCCATGCGCTCAGCGTCTGGATGTCATTTTCGTAGGTTTCCGAGATATTCTCGCCCACCAGGCTGCCCGGATAGCCCTGGCTGCGCACCCGATCCAGCGGCGAGGATCCGTCAGAGCCCCAGTGCCACGCCCGGTTCTGTGCCGACATGTCCCGCGAATGCACCACCGCCGCCGCCGAAAGCTGCGGGCTGAGGATCAGTTGCGGCGCACCGACATTGCCCCGCAATGTGTTGATCTGCCCCAGAACCCGCGTCGGGATCTGCTGCGATTCCCGTGCGTCGATCTGATAGGCAACCGGCAGCGCCTGCCCGTCCGGACCGAGCTGCTGCGGCACCATGCGCGGTGCACAGGCCGTCAGACCCAGCAGCGACAGCGTCGCGATCACCTTGAAATTCAGCATTTGCCGCCATCCCTCATTATTATATTGCGACAGATCTACAGGCTTGCCGATAGTGCTTCAAACGAAAGAATTCGTGAGCATCGAGGCTGTGGCATCTTCGCCGCTAACGGCAGTTTGATGCGCCGCCGAATTGCCGGAGCTGCGCAATCGGAATATATTGGCAGGGCTGCATGAGGCGCAGTAACCCAAGGTCGCCCCAAAGAGCGGCCATCCCGAACGAAGGACTTTGTCAGATGAGCACACCCCCTGCTCTCAACCGTCGCGCGTTCCTTGGCACGGCCGCGGCATTCGGGGCCACAGGCTTGGCACTGCCTTCTGTGGCTCAGCAGATCGACCCCTATACCGGGCAGCCGATCTATGGCGCGACCACAGGTGCCACGCCCGATGCGGGCGCGGTGCAATATGACAGCCAATCCGATCAGCGGCACAATATCTCCAGCTGGCACGCACAGGACTGGCGCCCCTATTTCACGAACCTGACCAATGGCGCCGTGCTGTGCGACCTGCCCTCGCGCACGGTGCATTTCTGGTCCGAGGATGAAAGCGTCTATCGCGTCTACCCCTCCTCGATCCCGGTCAGCCCCGACCTGACGCGCACCGGCCGGACCGAAATCATCAAGAAGGTCGTCGGCCCCAGCTGGGCACCGACCCCGGACATGAAGAAGCGCAACCCGGAATGGCCCGATTTCGTCGGTCCCGGCCCGGACAACCCGCTGGGCACACATGCGCTGTGGCTGAGCTGGCAATATTACCGGCTGCACGGAACCCACGACACCCGCAAGATCGGGCGCAAATCCTCGAACGGCTGCATCGGCCTGTATAATGAACACATCAAGGAACTGTACGATCTGACCAAGATCGGCACGCAGGTCCTGCTGATCTGACGCATCCCGCAACCGGGCGTAAAAGGGGCCAACACGGCCCCTTTTTTCATGCTGCATAAGCGCTTGGCGGAAATGGATGAAATGCGATCACATCGCCCGGGACGGTTTCGGCCACCCGGATTTAAATTGTATGCGCATTGACATTCCCCTCCGCGAAGATCTGACTGGGCCAGCAACCAGTGGGAGAGCGCGATGGAACACACAGCAGGAATGACGCGGCGCGATTTGCTGACCATGGTCGGCTATGCGGCGGGGGCTTCAGCCATGTATACCGCGATGGCGGGCATGGGCTATGCGGGAAGCTCGTCCTATGAGGGGCCGCTTGAACTTGAAGGCGACGGCAATGGCGCCTCGGTTCTGATCCTTGGTGCGGGTCTGGCAGGGATGACCGCCGCCTATGAATTGGGCAAGGCGGGCTACAAGGTGCAGATCCTTGAATATCGCGAAAAGGCGGGCGGGCGCTGCTGGACGCTGCGTGGCGGCGACAGCTATACCGAACTGGGCGGCTACAAACAGGACGTCCAGTTCAGCGAGGGGAACTACCTGAATGGCGGCCCCTGGCGTATTCCGACCGATCACCATGCGGTGCTGGATTACTGCAAGCGCTTCGGCGTCAAGCTGGAGCCGTTCATCCAGCAAAATTACTATGCCTATCTGCATAATAGTCAGGCCTTTGACGGCAAGCCGCAGCGCTTCCGCGAAATTCAGGCGGATTACCGCGGCCAGATTTCGGAACTGCTGGCCAAGGCGGTACATCAGGACAAGCTGGATGAATTGGTCACGGATGAGGATGCCGAACTGCTGGTCGAATCGCTGAAGACCTTCGGCGTGCTGAACGATAATCTGGAATATGTAAAATCCGACGCCACCGCGATCTATCGCGGCTGGGCGGTCGATCCGGGCGGCGGCACGGATCCGGCGCCAGAACCGTCGGATATCATCTCGCTTGGCGATATCCTGAAAGGACGTCTGTGGAAGGATCTGCTGGTCGGGGAAACCATCGACCACCAGCAGGCGATCTTTCAACCCGTCGGCGGCATGGACATGATCGCACAGGCCTTCGCCCGCGAAATCGGCGATATCGTCACCTATAACGCCAAGGTCATCCGCATCAACGGCACCGAAGACGGGGTCGAGGCTACCTATGTCGCCGCCGATGGCGGGACCGAGGAAACCACCGTCACGGCGGATTACTGTATCTGCACCATCCCCTTCTCGATCCTTGGCCAGATCGAGAACAATTTCTCGGGCGGGATGCAGGCCGCCATCGACAGCGTCTATTACGACAGCTCGATCAAGATCGGGTTGGAGATGAAGCGCCGCTTCTGGGAACAGGACGAACATATTTTCGGCGGCATCAGCTATACCGACCTGCCGATCACGCTGATCTCCTATCCTTCCAACGATTTCTTCAGCGACGGGCCGGGGGTGCTGCTGGGCTGCTATTCCTGGGGCGCGGCATCCTACCAGTTCAATGCCATCGCACCCGAGGAACGCATCGAGCGCGCATTGGAATTCGGCGCCCAGATCCACCCGCAATACCGGGATGAATTTGCCAGCGGTGTCTCGGTTGCCTGGCATCGCGTGCCCTGGGTTCTGGGCTGCTATGGCATCTGGCGCGACGGAGAGGCGAATTACGCCGATGCCGTCAAGATGGATCAGCGCACGCTGATGGCGGGCGAACATATGTCCGACCTGCCTGCGTGGCAGGAAGGGGCGATCCTGTCCGCGCTGAATGCGGTGAAAAGACTGCACGCCCATGTCACCGGCGCCGAAACCGAGGGGAACTAAGCCATGAACCGTCTTTCTCTGACGATGATCGCCACCGTCCTGACGCTGTCTGGCGCGGCCTTTGCACAGGATTTCGTGCAAAGCGGCACCTCTGCCAAACTGCCCCAGACCGAGGGCGAGGCGATCTATAACGCCATCTGCTCTGGCTGCCATATGCCGGATGGCTCGGGCGCGGTCGGGGCGGGTGAATATCCCGCGCTGGCCGGAAACAGCAATCTGGAGGTTGCCGACTATCCGATCTATCTCATCATCCACGGTCAGAAGGCGATGCCGCCGCTGGGCGATTATCTGGATGATGCGCAGGTCGCGGCCGTGGTGAATTATATCCGGCACAATCTGGGCAATGATTACGAAGGCGATACCGACGCCGATTACGTCGCGCAGTCGCGCTGACCGCGATGCGACCTTTCCGGCAGGGGTCACGCACCCCTGTCGGCAGCTATTCACCAAAGGATGAGGACACCCATGTTCAAGACATTTGCAATCGCCACCGCATTGATGGCCGCGCCGCTGGCCGCCTCGGCAGAGGATGTGATCCGGCACCCGATCCCGAATTCGGATTTCCCCATCGCGCAGGCCGTCGAGATCCCCGGCGGCAAGACCACGGTTTATCTCAGCGGCGTCGTGCCCTCGGTCGCGGATGAGGCCGCAGACCCGGCAACGCCCGAAGCGTGGGGCAATACCGAAGCCCAGACGGTCAGCGTGCTGAATGCGATCAAGGCGACGCTGGAAGGGATGGATCTGACCATGGGCGATGTGGTCAAGATGCAGGCCTTCCTCGTCGCGCCGGAAGGTGAGACGGTCGATTTCTCGGGCTTCATGGCGGGCTACACGCAGTTCTTTGGCACGGATGATCAGCCCAATCTGCCCTCGCGTTCTGCCATGGTGGTGGATGCGCTGGTGAATCCGAACTGGCTGGTCGAAATCGAAGTGACCGCCGTTCGCCCGTAAGATCGTGCAAAAACATCGGCCCGCCCGGTTCCGGGCGGGCCATGCATGTCAGGCGACCAGCGCGTCCAGATGCGCGGCGCAGATAAAGTCATTTTCGGTCAACCCGCCCGCGTCATGCGTGGTGAAGGTGACCTGACAATAGCCCCAGCCAAAGCAGATATCGGGGTGATGACCCTGCTTGTTGCCAAGCCAGGCGCAAAGATTGGCCATCTCGACCGCCTTGGCAAAGCCCTTGAATTCAAAGCGGCGGCTGATGGCGGTGGCGTTTTCAGACAAGGTCCAGCCTTCCAGTTGCGCCACCATCTCCATTGCCTTGCCCGCATCATAGGCGGCAATGCCGCCCTGACAGGGTTCGCAGGTCTTGCTGGCCAGATCGGTCTTGCTCATCATCTGCTCCTTATGCTGCGTCCTTGGGCGGGTATTTCGGCGCGTGCAGGCCAAGGCTGCGGGCCTCATCCACATCCGCCAGCAGGTCGCGCTTGGCCGCCGCGAAAAGATCCTGCAGATCATCGATCACGAAGTAAACCGGCTGATGAATGTCGATGCGATAGGGCGTGCGCAGAATGTCGATCACGTCGAAGGGCCGATGCTCTGGCTGGTCCGACAGCGACCAGGGCAGTTCGGTCACGGAACTTGCCAGCCCCGATCCAAGCGCCTTCAGCTGCCCATTTTCGCGCGTCAGGCCGAATTCGATGGTGAACCAGTAAAGCCGGATCAGCCAGCTGTAATCGGATTTGTCGCAACCTGTGCCGGCCTTGCCGATGGCCTGGCTGAAGGCGGCAAAGGCCGGATCGGTCAGCAGGGGCGTATGGCCGAAGATCTCGTGAAAGATGTCTGGTTCTTCGATATAATCGAAATGCTTGCGCTTGCGGATGAAGCTGGCCGCCGGGAAGGTGCGGTCCGCCAGCATGCCGAAAAATTTTCCAAAGCCGATCAGGGCGGGCACCGGCTCGACCTTCCAGCCCGTCAGCGCACCCAGCTTTGCCGAGATATCGGGGCATTGCGGCACCCGGTCGGTCGGCATCTCAAGAAGCTGCAACCCCTTCAGATAGGGCTGGGCCATATGCTTGTCCACGGCGGGCAACTGGCGCGTGATCAGGTCGTTCCAGACCCCGTTTTCCTCGGCATCATAGGCGATGAAGCCGTCAGCATCGGCGGTCTTGGCTTCATATTCGGTCGATTTAGGCATGTCTTGCTCCTCCCGCGAATATTATACCTGAACTGGAAGGTATTTCTTGCCACAGAGGTGGCAAAACGCGGATAATCAGGCATTTCATGCCTAATATGCCACATAAGGAGAAAAATCTTGCCGAAACTGGATGAGGCCGACCGCCGCCTTCTGAAACTGCTCCAACGCGACTCGACACTGTCGACGCAGGCGCTGGCCGATGAAAGCGGGCTGTCCTCTTCGCCCGCATGGCGGCGGGTCCGGCGGCTGATCGACGAAGGCTATATCGCGCGGCAGGTGGCCATCGTGCCGCCGGTCAAGGTCGGTCTGCATGCGATGGCCTATGTGCAGGTACAACTGCTGGACCATACCGAAGCCTCGATCGCCAAATTCGAGCGTTTCGTGCAGGTCGAGGATCAGATCATCGAATGCGCGACGATCACCGGAACCTCGGACTTCCTGCTGAAGATCGTCGCGCCCGACCCCGAGGGGCTGGAACATTTCATCATGCGCCGCCTGCTGGCCCTGGGCATCATCCGCGGCTCGGTCACGAATTTCGTGCTGCGGCAGACGAAATATACCACGGCGATGCCGGTCTAGGCCTTGACCCAACCGCCGATATTTTCGCGCACTACATTCATGATGACCTCGATATGCGTGGGATCGTCGTTCAGGCAGGGGATATAGGTGAACTCCTTGCCCCCGGCATGTTCAAAGCTTTCGCGGATCTCGCCATTGATCTCTTCCAGCGTCTCGATGCAGTCCGAGGCGAAGGCGGGCGAGATCACGGCGATATCGCTGTGCCCCTGTTTCGCCAGTTCGGCCACATGTTCGACCGTATAGGGACGCAGCCATTCCTCGCGGCCAAAGACTGACTGGAAGGTGGTGTCGATGATGCCGTCTTCCAAGCCAAGCGCCTCTTTCAGCAGGCGCGAGGTTTTCTGGCACTGGCAATGATAGGGATCGCCCTGCATCAGATAGCGTTTCGGCATGCCGTGATAGGACGCAACCAGCTTGGACGGCGTCTTGTCGCCCAGCTTGCGGCGCACGGAATCGGCCAGCGCGGCAATGTAATCGGGGCGGTCGAAATAGGGATCGATGGTGCGCACGGCGGGTTGCCAGGTCTGCTTCATCAGTGCCCGGTACAGCTGGTCATTCGCTGTGGCCGAGGTCGCGCCCGCATATTGCGGATAGAGCGGCACAAAGACGATGCGGCGGCAACCGGCCTTGACCATGCGCTCCAGCACCTCCTCGGTCGAGGGGTTGCCATAGCGCATGCAGAAATCGACCATCACCTGATCGCCCCATTCCTGTGCGGCGCGGGCGCGCAGCGCCTTGGTCTGATCGCGGGTGATCGTCATCAGGGGGCTTTCGCCCTTTTCCTCATTCCAGATCAGCTTGTAATTCTCGCCTGAACTGAAGGGCCGCTTGGTCAGGATAATGCCCTGCAGGATCGGCTGCCATTTCCAGGACGGCAGATCGATCACCCGCTTATCCGACAGGAATTCGTTCAGATAGCGGCGCATTGACCAGTAATCATAACCATCGGGCGTGCCCAGATTGGCGATCAGGATTCCGGTTTTTGCGTCGGGAATTTTCGGGTGATTCGCGGGCACTGCGGCTGGCGTCATGTGGTTTTCCTGATCTTCTCCAAAGCATCGGCCAGGCTTTTCTGTGCCGAGCCCGGGCGAAGCGGTTTCTGTTGGTTTGGCGCGGGCGCCCATCCGGTCAAGAAAACCAGATCGAAGGTGGCAGTTATACGGGACGGATCGTCGCGGTCGGGGTGGTGGGCCGCCATGATCGCACCCGCGCGGGCAAAGATGTCGCGCTTGCCGGGCTGGCGCAGGCGGGCAGCCATGGCGTTGCCCTCACCCATGGCGCGCAGATCTTGGGACAGGTGGACCAGATCGCGATAGCTGGCCCGCTGCGGCAGCAGATCGGCAACCGGCAGGGCCAGTCCGGCCCGGCCCAGCAGGGCACCCAAATCGCGGATCTCGCCCATCGGCAGGACGCGGGGGGACAGGCCGCCCGTCACCTCGGCCTCGGCCTGGGCCAGCGCGGCACGCAATTCCTGCAGGGTCTGACCGCCGAACATTACCCCGATGAACAGCCCGTCAGGTTGCAGCGCACGGGCGCATTGCACGATCTGGCCCACCGGGTCATCCGCCCAGTGCAGCGCCATCGCGTGGATAACCAGATCGTGGCTGCCCGGGGTCAGATCCAGAACGGCAGCGTCGCTGACAATCACCGCGTGGGGAAACTCGGCCCGCCAGAAATCGGGAAAGCCGGTCACGATGGCCGGTTTCAGAAAGGTTCTGTTAACGTCGGCGAGCCTATCATGGATCTCATCGGCGGCGATTCGGTGAAAGATATCGACAAAACCCGATCGCAGGGCGCGTTGCCGCTGCCGCAGCAGGGCAGCGCGATCGGTAAAGGCCGGGCGGCCATTGTCAGAAAGGGTGTCCATGGGGCTGCAACATAGGGTGATTGCCGGGTCAGTTAAAGGCGCGCTGCGGATGATATTCCCGCCGCAATGCCTTGGTTGCGCGGCGTCAGTCACCGCAGCGGGTGACGGCACCGGCAGCCTGTGCCCCGGCTGCTGGGCCGAGACGCGCTTTATCACCGGCGCGTGCTGCGGGCGATGCGGCGCGCCGCTGCCCGACGACGGTCATGGCCAGTCCACGGATGAGGCGCTGACCTGCGACGACTGCCTTGCCATCGCCCGACCCTGGGACAGCGGGCGCGCGGCGCTGGTCTATTCCGGCATCGGACGACAGCTGGTGCTGATGCTGAAACATGGTGACCGACCCGATCTGGCGCCGACATTGGCCGCCTGGCTGGCCCGGGCCGCGCAGCCGGTGATCAGCCCGGACATGATCGTGGCCCCCGTACCGCTGCATCTGCGGCGGCTGCTGAAGCGGAAATACAACCAGGCGACCCTGATCTCGACCCGGTTGGCACGCAGCCATGGGCTGGAACATCGCGACGACCTGCTGATCCGCCGCACACATACCCAGATGCAGGATCACCGCGGCGTCAGCGACAGGTTCGAAAACCTGCGGGGCTCCATGACCGTCAGCGCGAAGCGCGCGCAGGGAATTCAGGGCCGACCGATCCTGCTGGTCGATGACGTCATGACCTCTGGCGCAACCCTTTCGGTAGCGACTCAAGCGCTGCTGGCGGCGGGTTCAGGGCCGGTTTTCGTCGCGGTGCTGGCACGCGCGGTCAAGGATGACTAGATATGGTCGCACACTCGCTTGCACGGAAAGAACATGAGCCAGCCAACAATCACGATCTACACCACCCCGACCTGCCCTTTCTGCGTCCGCGCCAAGGCGCTGCTGGATCAGAAGGGCGCAAGTTTCGATGAAATCGACGTCGCCCGCGACCCCTCGATCCGCGAGGCCATGATGCGCCGTGCCAATGGCCGCCGTTCGGTCCCTCAGATCTTCATCGGCGACCTGCATGTCGGCGGCAGCGACGACCTGTATGATCTGGAACGCGCGGGCAAGCTGGATTCCCTGCTGAATGGCAAAAACGCCTGACGCCGCGACCGCGTCCGAACCGATAATGTGACGGGGGCAAAATCACCCTGGCGCCCGTCACAGGCGCGTCGCGGCAAAAACTGTGCTATAAGCACGGGGAAGGCCCCTGATGACAGGGACAAACTTTTAGGCAACTTGACCAGGCAATCCGTGTTAGTGCACGGTTCCACCTTCCGTTTTCCGACCACAATGACGTCCCTCACCGCCGCGCAGGAAATGAACCAGATAGTTCGCGACAACAAAGACAAGCATCAGACGACAGAGAGCCTGGCCGCCAGTCTCTTTGCCGAAGTGCTGATTGCCGACCAGTTGTCGCGCAACCTGATCAGCAAGGCGCTGCCGCGCGGGATGCAGATCTCTCATTTCTCGGTGCTGAACCTGCTGGCCCATGTGAACGAGGAACGCTCTCCCGCGCAGCTGGCAGAGGCGTTTCACGTCACCCGCGGCGCGATGACCAATACGCTGTCGCGACTGGAATGGGCGGGGCATATCCATATCCGCCCCGATTGGGACGATGCGCGGCGGAAATTCGTCTCGATCAGCCCGGCGGGCCGGACGGCGCGCGATGCCGCCATCGCGGCCTTCATGCCGCTGATCGGCGATGTCGTGCGCGACATTGGCGCGGAACGCGTGCGCACCGCCCTGCCGGTTCTGCGCGAATTGCGCCTGCGCCTTGAAGGCGGCGATTGAGGCCGTAATTCAGGCCGCGTGCCGCCCTGTCAGGATGTAATTCACCGACAGATCCCTGTGCGACAGGCTCCAGTCCCAGGTCAGCGGGTTGAAGACCATCCCGCAGCGATCCACGACATCCAGCCCCGCGCCCGAGGCCATGGCCGAAAGCTCATCCGGGGTGATGAAGCGCGCCCATTCATGCGTGCCCCTGGGCAGCCAGCGCATGATCCATTCGGCCCCGATGATCGCCGCACCAAAGCTTTTCGCCGTGCGGTTCAGGGTCGACGCGATGGTCAGCCCACCGGGCCGCGTCAGATTGCGGCAGGTGGCAATGAATTCCGCCGGGTCGGCGACATGTTCCACGATTTCCAGCGCCAGCACGACATCAAAGCGTTCGCCCGCATCGGCCAGCGCCTCGGCCGTGGTGGCGCGATAATCGATGGGCAGATCCTGTTGCCGCGCATGCAGGCTGGCCACGGCGATATTGCCCTCGGCCGCATCCGCGCCCAGAACCTGCGCGCCCAGCCGCGCCATCGGCTCTGACACCAGCCCGCCACCGCAGCCGATATCAAGGATTCGCAGCCCCTCGAACGGACGCGGCGCCCGGCGGTCGCGGCCGAATTCCGCCGCGATCTGCCTGTGGATATAGTCCAGCCGCACCGGATTCATCATGTGCAGCGGCTTGAATTTACCCTTGGGATCCCACCATTCGGCGGCCATGGCCTCGAATTTGGCGATCTCGGCGGGGTCGATGCTGCTCATGGCACTCTCCTTCTGGCGGGCGGGGGCGCTTGGCTCTATAGTTTACAAATGGATCGAATGGCAGAACAAAACGCCGTGTCACATGGCCGTCTTTATCCCACGGGCGAACCCTTTGCGACTCACCGCATGCCGGTCGGCGACGGGCATGTGCTTTATGTCGAGGAATGCGGCCATCCCGACGGGGTGCCGGTGGTGGTACTGCATGGCGGACCGGGCGGCGGCTGCAGCCCCTTCATGCGCCGTTTCTTTGATCCGGCGCATTATCGCATCGTGCTGTTCGATCAGCGCGGCTGTGGCCGATCACGCCCGACGGCCTCGGTCGAGGCGAACACGACACAGCACCTGATCCGCGATATCGAAGAGATCCGCCAGAAGCTGGGCATTTCCAGCTGGCTACTCTTTGGCGGCAGTTGGGGGGCAACGCTGGCGCTGGCCTATGCGCAGGCGCATCCGGATCACGTGACCGGGCTGATTCTGCGCGGCGTGTTTCTGGGCACGCAGGCCGAGCTTGACTGGTTCTATGGCGGCGGCGTCGCGCGGTTCTTTCCCGATCAATGGGCACGGTTCCGCGATCATATCCCGGCCGAGGAACAGGGCGACATGATCGCCGCCTATCACAAGCGGCTGTTTGACGACGATCCCTTGGTGCAGGCGCGGTTCGCGCTGCCATGGCTGATCTGGGAAAATGCGCTGGCGGGTCTGCAATCCTCACCCGTCAGCCATGCGCCCCCCGATTACGCCCGCGCCTTTGCGCGGCTGGAAAACCACTATTTCCTCAACAATTGCTTTCTTGACGAGGGCCAACTGCTGCGCGACCGCCACAAGATCGCGCATCTGCCCGCCGCGATCGTCCAGGGGCGCTATGACATGGTTTGCCCACCGCAAAGCGCCTGGCGACTGTCCAAGGGATGGGACGCCTGCGATCTGCGCCTGATCCCGGCATCCGGCCACGCCCTGTCCGAACCCCGCATCGCGAGCGAACTGGTGAACGTGATGAACGGGCTGCGCCGGACCGAAATCTGACGGGTAATCCGATTTATCCTTTGGCTTGAAGCGACTACGGTGTGCGGCTAGAGTACCGCCGTATTTCGTTGATGAAGGTTACCGAGTAGATGAAGACAGCAGCGGCGCAATGGCTTGGGCATCTTTCAAGCAAGACCTTCGCGCGCTTGTCCGGGCGCCGTTTCGAGTTCGACCGGACGCCCCCCTTCAAGCCAACCCGTGCAGGCAAGCGCGTTCCCTGTAGGCCAGCACTGTTTGATCCAGAGCACCTGTCCCGCGTTACACAATGTGCTTTCGGCGCCTCTCTGGATGACCTGCACAAGGTGATGACTGCAGATCACTATATCGAAAACCCGCTGGAAACACTGGAATTGACCGACGCCATCGT
Source organism: Paracoccus fistulariae (assembly GCF_028553785.1). Classification (NCBI taxonomy): domain Bacteria; kingdom Pseudomonadati; phylum Pseudomonadota; class Alphaproteobacteria; order Rhodobacterales; family Paracoccaceae; genus Paracoccus; species Paracoccus fistulariae. Next base: position 2,916,468 of record NZ_CP067136.1, on the reverse strand, counting down.
CATAGGCGGTGTCATTTTTGCCGATGGCAAAGCGCTGATCCATTCTAAATTCGTGCATCCTGGCCTTGGCGACGTCGTCAAATCCACTCCGGTGATGGATGACACGGTATTAATCAACTCCATGCCCGGTCTGCGCTATTTCGGACATTGGCTAGGCGACGACACCACTGCCTTTGAAGCGTACCGTCAACATCCAGGCCTTGTGTCCTTACCATTACCGTCATGGGACAATGTGCCGGTATACGCGGGGCTGTTCGATCACAATTGGGATCAGCGGATGGTGCTTCGCAGCCGTAAGCTGACACTGGTGCGCGATCTTGGTTTCAGCCTCGACAAGGCGGATCGCTATCGCACCCTACGTGATCGCCTGCGCCAGAATTTCGGCAGCCTCCCGGAAAATCGGTCAAAGGTCGTCTTCCTGCGCCGTGGTCCAAGTGGAGATCCAAGGCAGATCGTAAACTCGTCAGAATTGGAACGGCGCCTCGATGCTGCAGGTGTCCAAATCGTAACAGCGGAGGGCGATACACATCAGTTGATCGCGGATATGCTGGACGCCACCATCATTATTAGCATCGAGGGCAGTCAGGATCGGCACGCGAGCTACAATCTGCGCGATGGCGGAGGCATGCTGAGCCTGTTGCCGCCAGATAGGTTCTATGTCTCGACCCACGAATGGGTTCGCAACCTCGAACTCAATAGTGGTATTGTCATCGGTCACGCAGCCGAGGGCGGAATCACAATCGATCCAGATGAAGTTCTGGCTATGATCGACAAACTGCTGGCCCGTATCGAAACCCTCGACGCGGTTTAACAACATCCGCCAGTTTGCCTTGCACTTTTTCGCAAACGGCCCTATATACCATGCCAACAGCGGTGCAGGCCTCCACCCCCTGCCCCACCGGACACAGGATGCGGGCCCGCTGAAAGGCCCGTTTTTTCATTTCTAAGGGGAGCATATGTCGAACGACCTGATCGCCAAGACCGCCATTGACCGGCGCCTGGCCGAGATCATCTCTCCGGTGATCGAGGATCTGGGCTTCGAACTGGTGCGTATCCGCCTGCAGGGCGGCAATACGGCGACCCTTCAGATCATGGCCGACCGCCCGGATGGCGGCATCAATGTCGATGATTGCGGCGATATTTCCGTCGCCGTCAGCGCCGCCCTGGATGTCGAGGACCCGATCGAGGATGCCTATCACCTGGAGGTGTCCAGCCCCGGTATCGACCGACCGCTGACCCGGCTCAAGGATTTCGAAACCTTCGAGGGCTACGAGGTCAGGCTGGAAACCAATCAGGCCATCGACAGCCGCAAACGCTGGAAAGGCGTTCTGGCGGGTGTCGAGGGTGATGAGGTTCTGCTGAATATCGACGAAAATGGCGAATCGCAGACCATCGGGCTGAATTTCGACTGGCTCAGCGATGCCAAGCTGGTCCTGACCGACGAGCTGATTCGCGAAATGCTGCGTCAGAAGAAGGAAGCGGGGGTCGAAATCGACAATCTCGACGAATCCGCCTTTGACGCGATTGAAACCGAAGATGACAACGAAGCGGGCGCGGACGGCGCCACTGCCAAGGAGTAAGTGATGGCAATCACCTCTGCCAACCAGCTGGAACTGCTGCAAACGGCCGAAGCCGTTGCGCGCGAGAAGATGATCGAACCGGAACTGGTCATCGAAGCGATGGAGGACAGTCTGGCCCGTGCCGCCAAGTCGCGTTACGGCGCCGAGATGGACATCCGCGTCAAGATCGACCGCAAGACCGGCAATGCCACCTTCACCCGCGTGCGCACCGTCGTCGAGGATGAACTGGTCGAGAATTATCAGGCCGAATTCACCCGCGATCAGGCCAAACCCTATTTCGAAGCGCAGCGCGATCCGGCGAATTTCTGGAGCCGCGAGGGCGAGCGTCTGGCCGATTATGCCGGTGGCCCTCAGATCGGCGATATTTTCCAGGAGCAGGTTCCGCCTGTCGAACTGGGCCGTATCGCGGCGCAATCCGCCAAGCAGGTCATCCTGCAGCGTGTCCGCGAGGCCGAGCGTGACCGTCAATACGAAGAATTCAAGGATCGCGCCAACACCATCATCAATGGCGTCGTCAAGCGCGAGGAATACGGCAATATCATCGTCGATGTCGGCCGGGGCGAGGCGATCCTGCGCCGCAATGAAAAGATCGGTCGCGAAAGCTATCGTCCGAATGACCGCATCCGCGCCTTTGTAAAGGATGTGCGCCGCGAATCGCGCGGTCCGCAGATTTTCCTGTCGCGCACCGATCCGCAATTCATGGCTGAACTGTTCAAGATGGAGGTGCCCGAAATCTATGACGGCATCATCGACATCAAGGCCGTCGCGCGCGACCCGGGCAGCCGTGCGAAAATCGCCGTGATCAGCTATGACAACAGCATCGACCCCGTGGGCGCCTGCGTCGGCATGCGCGGCAGCCGCGTTCAGGCGGTAGTCGGTGAATTGCAGGGCGAAAAGATCGACATCATCCCGTGGAATGAGGATCAGGCCACCTTCCTGGTGAACGCGCTGCAGCCGGCCGAGGTGACCAAGGTCGTCTTTGACGAGGAAGCCAACAAGATCGAAGTCGTGGTTCCCGACGAACAGCTGTCGCTGGCCATTGGCCGTCGCGGCCAGAACGTGCGACTGGCCAGCCAGTTGACTGGCCTCGATATCGACATCCTCACCGAGGAAGAGGAATCAAAGCGTCGTCAGGCCGAATTCAACGCCCGGACCAAGCTGTTCATGGAAGCGCTTGATCTGGATGAATTCTTTGCCCAGCTTCTGGTGGCGGAAGGCTTTACCGACCTGGAAGAGGTCGCCTATGTCGATCAGGACGAACTGCTGACCATCGAAGGCGTCGACGAGGGCACCGCAGAAGAGTTGCAGGCCCGCGCCCGCGACGTTCTGGAAGCCCGCAACAAGGCCGCCTTGGACAATGCCCGCGCCCTTGGGGTCGAGGACAGCCTGGTTGAATTCGAAGGCCTGACACCCCAGATGATTGAGGCGCTGGCAAAGGACGACATCAAGACGCTGGAAGATTTCGCGACCTGCGCCGACTGGGAACTGGCCGGTGGCTGGACCACGGTCGACGGCCAGCGCGTCAAGGATGACGGTCTGCTGGAAGCCTTTGACGTTTCGCTGGAAGAAGCGCAAAATCTGATCATGACCGCGCGCGTCAGCCTTGGTTGGGTCGATCCCGCAGAACTGGAAGAGACTGTCGAAGAAACCGAGGAAAACGACGTGGAGGCCGGGGCCTGATCGCCCCGGACTGACCGGCGTGAGCCGCGGCGGACGTGACAAGGACCGGACGCAGCCCGAACGGCGCTGCATCGTCACCGGCGACGTGCAGCCCACCCAGGGGCTGATCCGGTTCGTCGTCGGGCCTGACGGGATGATCATTCCCGATCTGGCCCAGAAGCTGCCGGGGCGAGGAATCTGGGTCGTGGCCGACAAGGCCGCGATCGACAAGGCCGCTGCGAAAGGATTGTTTTCGCGTGCGGCGAAGATGCAAGTCACGACCCCTGACGGTCTGGCCGAGCTTGTCGAAGCGGGTCAGGCAAGACGGGTGGTCGATCTGGTCTCTCTGGCCCGGAAATCGGGCAAGGCGGTGGCCGGATTCGAGAAGGTGAAAGGCTGGCTGGCCGATGGTGTGGCAAAGGTTTTGTTGCAGGCCTCGGACGGATCAGAACGAGGAAAAGGCAAGTTATGGACGCCCAAGGGCGGACGCTGGTTCGGTTGCCTGACGGCATCAGAATTGGGTTTGTCCTTTGGCCGCGATCATGTCATACACGGCGCGCTTGCGGCGGGTGGCCTGACGGACAAGGTGATCTTGGAAGCCGGCAGACTGACGGGTCTGCGCGGGCATGACGGCAGCAATTCGGCTGTCGGGAAGGAATGAATACGCAGATGAGCGACAAAGACGAAAAAAGGACTCTGGGTGTCGGCGGCGGAAGCGGCCGGTCCGGTCAGGTCAAGCAAAGTTTCAGCCATGGCCGCACCAAAAGCGTGGTCGTCGAAACCAAGCGCAAGCGTGTCGTGGTTCCCAAGACGGGCGCGCAGCAGGGTGCTGCCTCGGCCGACAAGGCCAAATCCCCCATGGTCGCCAAACATGCAGGCGACCCCTCGAAACGTCCCGCAGGCATCTCTGAAGCCGAAATGGAGCGCCGCCTGAAGGCTTTGGCCGCCGCGAAAGCGCGCGAAGTCGAAGAGGCCGCCGCCCGCGCCGCCGAGGAAAAGGCCCGCGAGGAAGAACGCGAGCGTCGCCGCGCCGAGGCCGAGGCCAAGGAACGCGAAGAGCGCGAGCGCGAAGAAGCGCTGAAGGCCAAGGCCGAAGAGGACGAGCGCCGCGCGCGCGAGGCCGAGGAACGTGCCAAGCGCAAGGATGAGCCGAAGAAAGAGCAGCCCCGCGCGGCCAAGCCCGCAGCAGGTGGTGCACGCGCGCCGGCGCAGGATCAGGCCTCGATCGAAGCCGCCGCCGCCCGCGCCGAAACCAAGGGCGTGTCTGCGGGCGGCGCCCGCAAGACCGACCGCGACCGTGGCGATCGTGGCGCAGCCGACCGCGATTCCCGCGGCAAGGGCGCCCGCGATGACAACCGCCGTTCGGGCAAGCTGTCGCTGAGCCAGGCTCTGGACGGTGAAGGCGGGCGTCAACGCTCGCTGGCGGCGATGAAGCGCAAGCAGGACCGCGCCCGCCAGAAGGCGACCGGCGGCGGCCAGCGCGTCGAAAAGCAGGTGCGCGATGTGCAGTTGCCCGAAACTATCGTCGTGTCGGAACTGGCGAACCGGATGGCCGAACGTGCCGCCGATGTCGTCAAGTCGCTGATGAAAATGGGCATGATGGTTTCCATGAACCAGCCCATCGACGCCGATACCGCCGAACTGGTCATCGACGAATTCGGCCACCGCGCCGTCCGCGTCTCGGATGCCGATGTGGAGCAGGTGATCGACACGATCGAGGACAAGGCCGAAGATCTGCAGACGCGGCCCCCGGTCATCACGATCATGGGTCACGTCGATCACGGCAAGACCTCGCTTCTGGATGCGATCCGCAATGCCAATGTCGTCTCGGGCGAGGCCGGCGGGATCACCCAGCATATCGGCGCCTATCAGGTGAAAACCGAATCCGGCGCGGTGCTGAGCTTCCTTGACACGCCCGGCCACGCCGCCTTCACCTCGATGCGTGCCCGTGGTGCGCAGGTGACGGATATCGTGGTGCTGGTGGTGGCGGCTGATGACGCGGTGATGCCGCAGACGGTCGAGGCGATCAGCCATGCCAAGGCGGCTGGTGTGCCGATGATCGTTGCCATCAACAAGATCGACAAGCCCGCAGCCGATATCAACAAGGTGCGCACCGATCTGCTGCAGCATGAAGTCGTCGTCGAAAAGATGTCGGGTGAGGTGCAGGATGTCGAGGTGTCTGCCAAGACCGGCCAGGGTCTGGACGAATTGCTGGAGGCCATCGCGCTGCAGGCAGAGATCCTGGAACTGACCGCCAATCCCAAGCGTGCCGCACAGGGCGCCGTGATCGAAGCGCAGCTTGACGTGGGTCGCGGCCCGGTGGCGACGGTTCTGGTGCAGAACGGCACCCTGCGTCGCGGCGATATCTTCGTCGTGGGCGAGCAGTGGGGTAAAGTCCGCGCCCTGATCAATGACAAGGGCGACCGCGTTGAAGAGGCCGGTCCCTCGGTCCCGGTCGAGGTTCTGGGCCTGAACGGCACGCCGGAAGCAGGCGATGTGCTGAACGTGGTCGAAACCGAGGCGCAGGCCCGCGAGATCGCGGATTACCGCGTCCAGCAGGCCAAGGACAAGCGCGCGGCTGCCGGTGCGGCGACCACGCTGGAACAGCTGATGGCCAAGGCCAAGGCGGATGAAAGCGTGTCCGAACTGCCCGTGGTGGTGAAAGCCGACGTGCAGGGCTCGGCCGAGGCGATCGTTCAGGCGCTGGAGAAGATCGGCAATGATGAGGTGCGCGTCCGCGTGCTGCATTACGGTGTCGGCGCCATCACCGAATCCGATATCGGCCTGGCCGAAGCCTCGGGTGCGCCGGTGATCGGCTTCAACGTCCGCGCCAATGCCCCGGCCCGCAATGCCGCCAACCAGAAGGGGGTCGAGATCCGCTATTACTCGATCATCTACGATCTGGTGGATGACATCAAAGCGGCGGCCTCGGGTCTCTTGTCGGCCGAAGTCCGTGAAAACTTCATCGGCTATGCCGAGATCAAGGAAGTCTTCAAGGTCACCGGCGTCGGCAAGGTTGCAGGCTGTCTGGTCACCGAAGGCGTTGCCCGCCGCAGCGCCGGTGTGCGCCTGCTGCGCGATAACGTGGTGATCCATGAAGGCACGCTGAAGACGCTGAAGCGCTTCAAGGATGAGGTCAAAGAGGTGCAGTCCGGTCAGGAATGCGGCATGGCCTTTGAAAATTACGACGATATACGCCCGCAGGATGTTATCGAAATCTTCGAACGCGAAGAGGTCGAACGCTCGCTGTAAGCGCCGAGATCGTCAGAACAAAAAAGGGGCCGCTTCTGCAGCGGCCCCTTTCTTATTGTGTTTCGGTGAGCCGTGCAGCAATCGAATAGCTCCCCATTCGATCACCGCAGGTGAGAGCGCATAGCCCACCGAAACAGTGACTCGTTTCGGGAAGGAACAAGCCACAGGGTCAGCCGCAATGTCATAGACCCTGATAGAATCTTACCAGATTCCCGAAAAAATCATATCTCCTATATTCTTTTTCAACTTTTTTTGAACGCGAGTTTCGCCCCAGGGAGGCCCTGTATTCAAGGCGTTACCGGCTTCCCCTCGTAGGTCAGGCTGCCGACGCGCACCACGATATTCCCGTTTGGTGCCAGCCGTTCAAAAAGGCCCTGAATCTGGATGCAACTGCCGACAGAGATCGTACGAATCATGTGAAACCCTCTTTCATCCCTGAGTGAAGCTTGGGGGAAAAGAGGTTAAAAAGACGCTAACATTTCGGCTTCACAGCCACATTTGCAAGGCTGGGATCAGCGGAATATCCGCCGGTGGCATCTCATAGCTGCGCAGATCGGCGGCGCGGACCCAGGCCAGCCTCTGCCCCTCTTGCGGGGTCACGATGCCCTGCCACTTGCGGCACGCAAAGACCGGCATCAGCAGGTGGAAATCATCATAGCTGTGGCTGGCAAAGGTCAGCGGCGCAAGGCAACTGGTCCAGGTTTCGATCCCCAGTTCCTCGTGCAACTCACGGATCAGCGCAGCCTCGGGCGTTTCGCCCGGCTCGACCTTGCCGCCGGGAAATTCCCACAGACCGGCCATGGATTTCCCCTCGGGGCGCTGTGCCAGAAGCACGCGCCCGTCAGGATCGATCAGCGCAACGGCGGCGACCAGAACCGTCTTCACGATCGGTAATCCGCGTTGATGTCGATATAGCCGTGGGTCAGATCGCAGGTCCAGACGGTGCGAGCACCCTGCCCCAGACCCAGATCGACGCCGATCACCAGCTCGCTGTTCTTCATATAGGCGCTGGTCTTGTCCTCGTCGTAATCAGGCGCGCGCCAGCCGTTTTCGGCCACGACCATATCGCCGAAGCGGATGGTCAGCAGGTCACGGTCGGCCTTGGCCCCCGACTTGCCGACTGCGGCGACAATGCGGCCCCAATTCGCGTCCTCGCCCGCGATTGCGGTCTTGACCAGCGGCGAATTGGCGATGGACATGGCGACCCTATGGGCATCCCCGTCAGATGCCGCGCCTGTGACCTGAATTTCGACGAATTTCGTCGCCCCTTCACCATCGCGCACCACAAGCTGGGCCAGATCGCGCATGACGCCATGCAGCGCGGTCACGAAGGCCTGCCCATCCGCCGAAGCCAGATCGGTGATCTCTGCCGCCGGGCTGCGTCCGGTGGCCGCGAGGATCAGCGCATCCGAGGTCGAGGTATCGCTGTCCACCGTGATCGCGTTGAAGGTCGAAGACAGCCCGCGATCCAGCGCCTGTTGCAGCAGCGTCGGCGCGATGCGGGCATCGGTGAAGATATAGACCAGCATGGTCGCCATATCCGGCGCGATCATGCCAGAGCCCTTGGCGATCCCGGCGATGTGGATATCGCCCCCATCCGCCGCGATTGTTGCGGAAGCACCCTTGGGAAAGGTGTCGGTGGTCATGATCGCGCGGGCCGCATCGGCCGCGCCACCCTGATCCAGACCCGTGGCCAGATCGCCGATGATCGCGATGATGCGAGCATGGGGCAGCGGCTCTCCGATCACGCCGGTCGAGGAGGAATAGACCCGGCCCTCGGGCAAGTCCAGCGCCTGCGCCACCGCGCCGGTCACAGCCGTCACCGATTCCCGGCCCCGCGCGCCAGTAAAGGCGTTGGCATTGCCGGAATTGACGATGATCGCGGCCCCGGCCTTGTCATCCTTGCCCCGGGCCAGCTTGTCCTGATTGTCCAGGATGCAGGCCGCACGGGTCGAGGATTTCGTGAACGCCCCGGCAATCGAAGAGCCTTCCGCGATGCGGATCAGCGTCACATCGGTGCGACCCTGATATTTGACCCCGGCCGCGCCACTGGCAAATTCGACGCCTTCAATGACCGGCAGATCCGGGAAGGACGTCGGCGCCAGAGGAGAGACGGGAAGTCCGGCCTTGCCCATTATTCGGCCTCCAGCAGCGCGGTGTCATTCATCGCCCCGGCCGGGATGCCCTCGGCCTTTTCGACCTTGGCCTCACCCACCAGACGCTCGACCGCGGCTTCCAGATTTTCGCGGCGCACGAATTGCTCGACCTCGGTCTGCACCTCTTCCATCTTCGGCACCTCGCGCATGCGGGTCTCGTTCAGCCGGATCACATGCCAGCCGAAATCGCTTTGCACAGGATCAGAGATCTGGCCGTTTTCCAACGCCTCGACCGCATTGGCAAAGGGCTCGACCATCATATCGGCCGAGAACCAGCCCAGATCGCCCTTGTTCTGGCTGGAATTGTCCTGCGATTTCTGGGCGGCCAGTTCGCCGAAATCGGCGCCATCCTCCAACTGCTGCCTGATCTCTTTCGCCTCATCCTCGGTGGCGACAAGGATATGGGCGGCGGAATATTCCTTGACCGGCTCTGCCTCGCCGAACAGGCGGTCATAGGCGGCCTTGATCTCATCCTGAGTCGGGGCGGTTTCGGCAAGCGCGGCGACGGCTTCGGTCGCCAGCGTATTGCGGCGCTGCAGTTCCAGCTGCGCGCGGATGGCGGCGTTTTCCTTGCCCTCGCCGGCCATGACCGCCTGCCGCACCAGCTGTTCCAGAAGCATGTCCCACAGATCCTGATCGGACAGATCGGCGACCGAGGGGTCCTGGATCGACTGCCGCATCACGATCATCTGGCCCAGGGTGATGTCCTGACCGTTCACGGTCGCGACAACCGTATCCGCGCTTTGATCCTGCGCCAGCACCTGAACAGGTGCCATCAGCGGCAGCGCGACCATGACAGCGGCCAGTAGCGATGGTTTGAGCATGAGAATCCCTTATATAATGACGCCCAGACCGCTTGAATGGCAGGGCCAGCGTTGACAGTCAGGCAAGCGAGGCATACATCCCAGCCAACTCCGAGGAAGGCACTCCGCCGCTTTTTCGTTCAGGCCCCTGATACGGCAATGCGGTCGGTACGGGCAAGTAGTGCCGCACGAGACTGTCTTTCCCAACAACGTGATTGCGAAGGTAATATGCTCGGTATTGGAAATCTGGCGAAGAAAGTCTTTGGCACACCGAATGATCGGAAGGTCAAGGGAACCCGCGCGGTCGTGGCGCGCATCAACGCGCTTGAAGATGAGTTCAAATCGCTGACCGACGATCAGCTGATTGAAAAGACGCGCGAATTTCAGGATCGCATCGCCAATGGCGAGGCGCTGGATGCGCTGCTGCCGGAAGCCTTCGCCAATTGCCGCGAAGGCGCGCGCCGGGCGCTTGGCCTGCGGGCCTTCGACGTGCAGCTGATGGGCGGGATCTTCCTGCATCAGGGTAACATTGCCGAGATGAAGACCGGCGAGGGCAAGACGCTTGTGGCGACCTTCCCGGCCTATCTGAATGCGCTGACCGGCAAGGGCGTGCATGTGGTCACCGTGAACGACTATCTGGCCAAGCGTGACGCCGAATGGATGAGCAAGGTGTTCGGCCAGCTTGGCCTGACCACCGGCGTCGTCTATCCCTTCCAGCCCGAGCCGGAAAAGCGCGAGGCCTATGCCGCCGACGTCACCTATGCCACCAATAATGAGCTGGGCTTCGACTATCTGCGCGACAACATGAAGGGCAGCGTGGCCGAGATGGTCCAGCGCGGCCATAACTTTGCCATCGTGGACGAGGTCGACTCGATCCTCATCGACGAGGCACGGACGCCGCTGATCATCTCTGGCCCCTCTCAGGATCGCAGCGAACTTTACGTCACGCTGAACGCCTATATCCCGCATCTGACCGAAGAGCATTACAAGCTGGACGAAAAGACCCGGAACGCGACCTTTACCGAGGAAGGCAACGAGTTTCTGGAACAGCGCCTGCAGGCCGATGGCATCCTGCCCGAGGATCAGACGCTCTATGATCCCGAATCCACCACCATCGTCCACCATGCCAATCAGGCCCTGCGCGCGCACAGGCTGTATATCAAGGACCAGCATTACATGGTCCGCGATGGCGAGGTGATGCTGATCGACGAATTCACCGGCCGGATGATGAAGGGCCGCCGCCTGTCCGACGGTCTGCATCAGGCCATCGAGGCCAAGGAAGGCGTCCAGATCCAGCCTGAAAACGTCACGCTGGCCTCGGTCACCTTCCAGAACTACTTCCGCCTGTACAGCAAGCTGGCCGGCATGACCGGCACCGCGGCCACCGAGGCGGACGAATTCGCGGAAATCTACAAGCTGGGCGTGGTCGAGGTTCCGACCAATCGCGGCATCCAGCGTCTGGACGAACATGACCGCGTCTATCGCACCGCGGCCGAGAAATACAACGCCGTGGTCGAGGCGATCAAAGAGGCCCATGAAAAGGGTCAGCCCACCCTGGTCGGCACCACCAGCATCGAAAAATCCGAAATGCTTTCGGAGGTGCTGAAACAGGCGGGCGTTCCCCATAACGTCCTGAACGCCCGCCAGCACGAGGCCGAAGCCCAGATCGTCGCCGATGCGGGCAAGCTGGGCGCCGTCACCATCGCCACCAACATGGCCGGTCGCGGCACCGACATCCAGCTGGGCGGCAATGTCGAGATGAAGGTGATGGAGGCGCTGAACGCCGATCCCGAGGCCAATCCCGACGAATTGCGCGCCAGCATCGAGGCCGAACACGCCACCGCCAAGCAACAGGTTCTGGATGCGGGTGGGCTGTTCGTTCTGGGCACCGAACGTCACGAAAGCCGCCGGATCGACAACCAGCTGCGCGGCCGCTCGGGCCGTCAGGGCGATCCGGGCCGCTCGCTGTTCTTCCTGTCGCTGGACGACGATCTGATGCGCATCTTCGGCTCGGAACGTCTGGACAAGGTGCTGTCCACGCTGGGCATGAAAGAGGGCGAGGCGATCATCCACCCCTGGGTCAACAAATCGCTGGAACGCGCCCAGGCCAAGGTCGAGGGTCGCAACTTCGACATCCGCAAGCAATTGCTGAAATTCGACGATGTGATGAATGACCAGCGCAAGGCCATCTTCGGCCAGCGCCGCGAAATCATGGACAGCGACGAGGTCGGAGAGATCGCGGGCGATATGCGCCATCAGGTCATCGACGATCTGGTCGAGGAATTCATGCCCGCCAAATCCTATGCCGAACAATGGGATCTGGAAGGCCTGCAATCCGCCGTGCGCGAAAGGCTGAACATGAACCTGCCGGTCGGCGAATGGGCCGAGGAAGAGGGCGTGGACGCCACCATCATGCGCGAGCGCATCGAAGAGGCCACCGACACCTATATGGCCGACAAGACCCAGGCCTTCGGCGAAGAAAACATGCGCATGATCGAAAAGCAGGTCCTGCTGCAGATGATCGACCAGAAATGGCGCGACCACCTTCTGACGCTGGAACATCTGCGCTCGGTCGTGGGCTTCCGGGGCTATGCGCAGCGCGACCCGCTGTCGGAATACAAGACCGAGGCCTTCCAGCTGTTCGAAACTCTCCTTGACGGGCTGCGCTTCGACGTCACCCAGCGACTGGCGCAGATCCGCCCGCTGACCGATGCCGAACGCGAAGAGATGCTGCGCCAGATGGAGCAGCAGCAAAAGGCCGCGCAGGAACATCTGACGATGGAGCATGGCGGCGACAGCCAGTCCGAAGATGACGCGAACAGGCCGACCCCGCTGGTTCAGGGCTTCGACGAAACCAATCCCGCCACCTGGGGCAATCCCTCGCGCAACGATCCCTGCCCCTGCGGATCGGGCAAGAAGTTCAAACATTGCCACGGATCGATCTGATCGACACAGACAAGGCCGCCTGACACCTCAGGCGGCCTTTTTCGCCTTCACCTCGACGCTCAGTCCAGCCGCGCGGGCAAGGTCCATCCCTTCAGCAGATCTTCAGCCGCCATCGGCTTCTTGCCTGCCCGCTGCGCGTCGGTCACCTCGACCGCGCCATCCCCGCAGGCAATCCGGAAGCCTGACAAGACGTCGCCCGGCGCCCCCTGCCCCGGCACGACCCGGCTGCGCAACAGCTTCACCCGCTCACCGGCAACCTCGCACCAGGCCCCGGGAAAGGGCGAAAGCCCCCGGATCAACCGATCCACCTCGATCGCAGGGCGGGCCCAGTCGATCCGCGCCTCGGCCTTGTCGATCTTCTCGGCATAGGTCACCCCCTCGGCAGGCTGCGCCACAGCGGCCATCGGCAAACGGCCCAACACATCGACGATCAGCCCGGCCCCCGTCCCGGCCAGACGATCATGCAGATCCGCCGTCGTCTCTTCGGCCCCGATTTCGGTCCGCGCCTCGGCCAGAACCGGCCCGGTATCCAATCCTGCCTCCATCTGCATGATCGCCACCCCGGTCTGCGCATCGCCCGACATGACAGCCCGATGGATCGGCGCCGCCCCGCGCCAGCGCGGCAGCAATGAGGCATGAATATTCAGACAGCCCAGACGCGGCGCACCCAGAACCGCTTGCGGCAGGATCAGCCCATAGGCCACGACCACGGCCACATCCGCCTGCAGGGCTGCAAAATCCTCCTGCGCCCGGGCATCGCGCAGCCGCGCGGGCACCCGAACCTCGATCCCCAACTCCTCGGCAGCCCGCTGCACCGGCGACGGGCGCGGCTTCTGCCCCCGCCCCGCCTGACGCGGCGGCTGTGAATAGACTGCCACAACCTCATGCGCCTCGGCAATGGCCCGCAGCGCAGGCACCGAAAACTCGGGCGTCCCCATGAAAACGACACGCATCGCGGCCCCTTTCTTCTTTGTACAAATATCCCGCAGGGGGTCCGGGGGATGCGAAATCCCCCGGCCTATCCCCGCCGCGCCAGCTTTGCCGATTTCTGTACCAGCATCTTGCGGCGCAAGGGCGACAGGTGATCGACATACATGCGACCGTTCAAATGGTCGATCTGATGCTGCACGCTGGTCGCCCAAAGCCCGACGAAATCGCGATCTTCCATCTCGCCCGTCTCATTCAGAAACCGCACCGTCACGGCGCGCGGCCGGGTGATCGGAGCGAATACCCCGGGCAGATTCGGGCTGGCCTCGTCATGGCTGCGCAACTGCACGCTTTCATGCAGGATCTCGGGATTGGCCATCCGCACCGCCTGCCCGCGCTTGTCCGAGGCATCGACGACCGCCAGCCGCAGCATGATCCCGATCTGCGGCGCAGCCAGTCCGACCCCGGGCATGGCATCCATCGTGTCAACCATATCGTCCCAGATCATGCGCACGGTCTCATTGACCTCGGCCACCGGCTCGGCCGGAATATGCAACCTGCGATCCGTATAGGGCAGGAAGGCACGGACGCTCATGACCGGCCCGTCACAGATCGATGATCAGACGACCATCCAGATGATCGGTCTGATGCTGTGCGATGCCAGCGGCGCGATGTGACAGGGTTTCACGGTGATACAGCCCGATCAGATCATACCAGGCGATCTCGATATGATCGGGTCGCAGGGACTCGATCTCTTCCACCGGGAAGGACAGGCAATCCTCGCGCATGGGCGAACGCGCATCCGAAACCGCCAGAATCTCGGGATCCAGCATCACGATGGGACGGGATTCGCCATCTTTCCAGCCCGCATCCATGACGAAGATCCGCCGCATGACGCCGATCTGCGGCGCGGCAAGGCCGCACCCGCCCGAAGCATACATCGTGGCAAGAAGATCCGCCGCAAGCTGGATCAGTTCTGTGCCCGTCAGATACCCGGCCGAGGCGCAATTCTCGCGCAGCACCGGATCGGGGAAGGTGAGGATGTCATGAATGACACCGCCCGCCAGATTTTCCGGCAGATCAGGAGCGGCCCAGCTCCGGCTGTCCCCCGGATCAGACACGCGCCCGTTCTCTCTTCAGCTTGACCATCTTGCGGGTGATCATCTGGCGCTTGACCATCGACAGATGGTCGATGAACAGAACCCCGTTCAGGTGGTCCAGCTCATGCTGCGCGCAGGTCGCCCAGAGATCGTCGAATTCCTCTTCATGCGTTTTGCCGTCCAGACCCAGCCATTGCATCTTCACCTGCTTGGGCCGAGTGACATCGGCATATTGATCCGGGATCGACAGGCAGCCCTCTTCATAGGTGTTCTCTTCCTGGGAACTCCAGGTGATTTCGGGATTGATCAGCACCATCGGCCGCCGCTCGGCCTCGGGATCGCGATTCGCATCCATCACGAAGATGCGCGAGGCGATGCCGACCTGGGGTGCAGCCAGACCGATACCGGGGGCGTCATACATCGTCGCCAGCATATCGGCCGCCAGAGTCTCGATCTCTGGCGTGATACGCGCAACAGGTTCCGCCAGCTTCTTGAGCCGGGGATCAGGATGGATCAGAATACTGCGCAACTTACTCATAATTTGCCGTGTATGGCATGGCTTCATCATAAGCAATAACCAGCTTATGCGTTAAAAAACAGTTTGCGGATCAAGGAAGCGGGCAAAAATGACAAAACCGGACTTCGATGAGGTGATCGATCGCGTCGGCACCAGATGCTCGAAATGGGACGATATGCAGGCGGGCTATGGCGTCGCGCCACAAGATGGCGGGCTTGCCATGTGGGTGGCGGATATGGATTTCCGCCCCCCCGCCGCCGTGCAGAAAGCCGTGGAAAAGGCTGCCGCGCATGGCGTTTACGGCTATCCCGGCGCGAATGAGCCCTATCTGAACGCGATCAAATGGTGGATGGCGAACCGCCACGGATGGCAGATCGACACAAGCTGGATCCTGACCTGCGCCGGTCTGGTCAATGGCGTGGGCATGGCGCTGGACGCCTGTACCCAGCCCGGGGATGGCGTGATTGTGATGAGCCCGGTCTATCACGCCTTTGGCCGCGTCATCCGTGCGGCGGGTCGCGAGCTGATCGAATTTCCGCTGAAAACAGTCGATGGCCGCTATCAGATGGACTGGTCCCGATGGGAGGGCATGCTGACCGGGCGGGAAAAGCTGATGATCCTCTGTTCGCCGCATAATCCCGGCGGGCGGGTCTGGTCCGAGGCCGAACTGCGCGAGGTCGCCGATTTCTGCCAGCGTCACGACCTGATCCTGGTGTCGGACGATATTCATTGCGATCTGGTCATGCCGGGCCACAGGCATCGCATCATCGCCGATCTGGTGCCGGGAATCGCTGACAGGCTGGTCATGCTGACCGCAGCCACCAAGACCTTCAATATCGCGGGCGCCCATATCGGCAATGCCATTATCCCCGATCAGGCGCTGCGCAATCGCTTCAAGGGCGCGCTGATGGCGCGCGGCGTCTCGGTCGGGATGCTGGGCATGGATATGGTGGCCGCCGCCTATTCCCCCGAAGGCGCCGCCTGGGTCGATGCGCTGGTGCTTTATCTGGACGAAAACCGCCGGATCTTTGACGATGGGGTCAATGCAATCCCCGGCCTGCGCTCCATGCCGCTAGAAGCGACCTATCTGTCATGGGTGGATTTTTCGGGAACCGGCATGGCGCCTGCGGAATTCATCGGTCGGGTCGAGAAAACCGCCCGTATCGCCGCCAATCACGGCGCGACCTTCGGCACGGGCGGCGAAACCCATCTGCGCTTCAACATCGCCACGCCGCGCAGCCGCGTGGAAGAGGCCGTGCGCCGCCTGCAGGACGCTTTCGCGGATCTGCAATAACAGAATGGCGCGGGCGTCACCGTCCGCGCCATCTGCCAGTGTCTCATCGCGTGCTGTCGCTATGAGCGTAATCAAGCCTTTTCGGCGCGCGATTTGCGCTTGCCGAATGCCGCGAAACCACCCAGGGCCGAGATCAGCAACACACCCGCAGGGGCCAGTGGCACCGGGGCGACGTCCGACAGCGTCAGCGTACCGGTGATGGTGCGGTTGCTGTCCTGATTGTCCCCGCCAAAGGTGAAGCGCAGGATATCGCCCGCAGCCAGATCGATCGAGGATTCGCCGCTGAAGTTGAAGCCCGCCGAGGGCGACGTGCAGCAGTTTCGCGGCCCGGCATTCACCAGAACCTGGGTGGTGGGCGATTCGGCGCGCAGGAATGCCGTCACCATGTAGTAGGCGTGGAAGCCCGTATAGTTCCAGAGATAGTTCCAGGTCCCGCCCTCGGTCACCGTCGTCTGTGCGGTGAAGGTCACGGGGCTGCCCATATCGCTGGTCGCGTTATAGTTGAAGATACCGCCATCTGCGCCATTCTGGGTCACAGAGTTTGTCCCGGGGCCAGAGATCGTCCAGGGATCAAGCGTCACGGCATGTGCGGGCGCGGTGGTGATGGCAAGCGCGGTCAGCAGACCGGCGGTCTTTAAAATTCGTTCCATGATTACCTCTTATTGAAGCATTCAAAATACCCCGATCCCGATATCTGTCAATACTATATCGTTTAGTTTTGTTTTTATTAAAAATCATTATTCTTCAATGCGAAGACTCCGGGGTAAAAATCTGCAGAGGGCATATTGGCTTTACCTTTGGTAAGCTTTGCGGCGCCCCGGTCCATGTCACAAAGGCAGGGCGGATCCGACAGCGGCCATCCCCACACGGCACAGGCCGCATCGGCGAAACGCAGAAATCTCCGGCGAATGGCAGGTCAGATCGTCTTCAAATCGATCAGCCCCTGCTGATAGGCTTTCAGGCAGTCGGTCGCGTCCATCAGGCGGTCTTCATCAAATAACACCGTCTGCGACATGCCCGGCCCTTCAAAGCGCGGATCGTCGCATTCATTGTCATTGGCCCATTGGCTGCCATCCCTGCCAAAGACGATGCCATCGACGATCAGCATCTCGGTCACCCGGCTGCGCAGCGTCACGCGCCCCGACTTGAAGGCCTTCGCGCAATCCGTCCGGTCATGGCCGATATCCTCGTCCAGCAGCAACGTATCGGTCATGCCGGGGCCATCGAAACGCTTGTCGTCGCATTCGCCGTCTTTGGCCCATTGCCCCTGATCATCGCCGAAATCTATGTCCTGCGCGAAGGCGGTGTCCGCCAAACCAACGGACAGTGCAAGGAAAACTGTAACGATATGAGCGTTCACCGGTATCTCCTGCCTTGCCGCATACCCGCAGAAGACGGGCGGACTGCGTCGTTTGGATATCATAGCACAGGTTGCGACGCCGCGTTGCATTCCTGCGCCAAGACCCTCATATAGTCACAAACCACACGCCCCCACCACACGCCGCGGAGCAGTTGCGCATGGTCTATCTGGATTTCGAAAAACCTCTTGCCGATATTGAGGGCAAGGCCGAAGAACTTCGCGCCATGGCCAAGCAGGATGAGGGCGGCGTCGATGTCGAAAAAGAGGCCGCGGCGCTGGACAAGAAGGCCAGCGATCTGCTGAAAGACCTGTACAAGAACCTGACGCCCTGGCGGAAAACTCAGGTCGCACGGCATCCCGAACGTCCCCATTGCAGCGATTATATCGCGGCGCTTTTCACCGAATACACCCCGCTGGCCGGCGACCGCGCCTTTGGCGATGATCACGCCGTGATGGGCGGTCTGGCCCGCTTCAATGACATGCCCTGCATCGTGATCGGCCATGAGAAGGGCAACGATACCCAATCCCGCATCAGCCGCAATTTCGGCATGGCCCGGCCCGAAGGCTATCGCAAGGCCATCCGCCTGATGGAAATCGCCAACCGTTTCGGCCTGCCGGTCATTACATTGGTCGATACGCCCGGCGCCTATCCCGGCAAGGGCGCGGAAGAGCGTGGCCAGTCCGAGGCCATCGCCCGCTGCACCGAAAAATGCCTGCAGATCGGGGTGCCGCTGGTCAGCGTCATCATCGGCGAAGGCGGATCGGGCGGGGCGGTTGCCTTTGCCACGGCGAATCGCATCGCCATGCTGGAACATTCGATCTATTCGGTGATCTCGCCCGAGGGCTGCGCCTCGATCCTGTGGAAGGATTCCGAACGCATGCGCGAAGCGGCCGAGGCGCTGCGCCTGACCGCGCAGGATCTGAAAAAGCTGAATGTGGTGGATGGCATCATTCCCGAACCTCTGGGCGGGGCGCAGCGCGATCCGCAGGCGGTCATGCAGGCCGTTGGCAAGGAAATCAGCGCCATGCTGGATCAGTTGAACGGTCAGGACGCCGCCGCCCTGGTGCGGGACCGGCGCGAGAAATTCCTGAACATGGGGTCAAAATCGCTGGCCTGACCCCCTGCGAGCTATTGTAGCATTTCGGCAACGGCCATTCCCGCAATCGGGCATGGCCGTTTTTAAATCTTGCCCGATGGCCGGCCCCGCGCCATCCAAGAGGTCTGCCCTGTGTCAAACAGCGAAAAGGAGGGGTCAGCATGAATTATTTCACCTGTGACGCCACCTCCGGCGCGTTTTGGGCAGTGACCGGCCTGCGACAGGGCTGATCCGAACGCCCGGCTGGGGCTTTCCCTGAAAAGACAGCATGACTGACGCGCATTTGTGCGCCCTGTCCGCATGTCTTTTTCCCAAGATCCATCCAGAAAAACACGCCTGCGGGCGTGATCCGTCGAGGAGACGACAATGATTGCCAAGGCAACTCTGCGCAGGTCCATGCTGCGCCCCAGAATGGAAGTCATGCTGGCCCAATATGGTGTGAGGCCGGTCTTATGGGCGCTGGCCCGCGCCTTGCTGGCGCCCCGCCGCAGGCGGCCCCGGCCACCGGACCTGCACGAGCTTAGCCCGCATTTGCGGCGCGATATCGGCCTGCCGCCGGAAGCGCCACATGTTCCGCAATATTTCGAGCTGAGATGAACCCAAGGCGGGGCGTCCTGATGGCGCCCCGTTCACCACATGGTCCTGGCCGCGCGAAGGGGCCATTCGCTGTCATAGCTGTCGCCGCCGACCTCTCCGCTGGTCATATTGGCCAGGATCTGCCCCGGTGTCGGCAGACCATCGCTGTCATCCTGACCGGTCCACAGCCCGGCCCGCATCACGGCGCGGGCACATTGGAAATAAATCTCACCGATGCGCATGACGATCACGCAGCGCGGCTCTTTGCCCTGACGGGCGAATTGCGCCCGCAATTCGGCGTCATCGGTCAGCCGTGCGGTGCCATTCACCCGCACCACATTGGTCGCGCCGCGCACCATGAACATCAGGCTGCAATGTTCGTCACGCAGGATATTCTGCAGCGAATCTATGCGGTTATTGCCATGCCAGTCGGGCAGCGCCAGATGCCGGTCATCCAGCGCCGTCACCACCGGACCATCATCGCCGCGCGGGCTGCCATCGGTGCCTTCCGGCCCGACGGTGGACAGAACGCAAAAGCGCGAGGCCCGGATAAAGGTCGCATAATCCGGCGTCAGGCGATCCGCGACCTTGCGCAATGAGGCCGCTGCAGGCGTGCCGTAGATGCGGTCCAGATCACCCTGCTGCAACCAGTTCATGGCTTGAACCCCGCTTCTGCCATCAGCCGTTCCGAATTGCCTTCGATCTCATCTTCCAGCCGTGGCATGAATTCGTCACTGGGAAGGTCGCTGTCGATGGCGGGCAGAAACTCGACCACCGCCCGGCCGGGATGCACGCCCCATCCCTTGCGCGGCCAGAACAGACCGCAATTGACCGCCACCGGCACCACCGGCAGGCCGGTCGCATTGCGGATCGTCTGAACCCCGTGCTTATAGGATTTCCGCTCGCCCGGGCGGGTCCGCGTGCCTTCGGGATAGATGATCAGCTGGCCCAGCCCATCACCGGCGATGCGGTTATTGATCTGCTTCGTGATCGCCTTCATCGCGTCGCGTCCGCGCGCCCGGTCAATGGGAATGCAGCCGACCTTATAGGCGTACCAGCCCATGATCGGCACGCGCATGATCTCTTTCTTCATGATGAAGGCACGGCGCGGCACGGCATGGGCAATGGCGAGGATATCCAGAAAGCTCTGATGCTTGGCCGCAACGATGCAATCGCCCGTTGGCGGCGTGCCACGGATCTCGCACGATACGCCCATATGCAGCCGCGCCGCCCAGAGCATATAACCGATCCAGCGGGTCGCCACGGCATTCGCACCGCGCCGCCCGTCAAAGATCACCCAGAAAATGCCAAAGACGCCCATGATGATCGTCACGATGGCGACGTGAATGTAGAACAGCCCGTTCTGCAGATATTGCCAGAAGGTCACCGGCCCGGGCACGGGGGAAGAGGTTCGATGGCTCATCTGACGGCTCCCAACATTTTCAGCGCCGCCCAGCGGGTTGCGAAAAAGCCGACCCCGGCAGCGATCAGCGGAATCAGCAGCGGCAGCAGCCATCCCCAGCCGTGAAAGCCAAGACCCGTCAGGAAACCGCCCGCCGCGTCCATATCGGGCAGCAGCGCGATGGCAATGATCCCGGCCAGGGTTCCCCCTGCCGCGCCGATCGCGGCGCGTTGCGTGAAGCGGCGGACGAAGGCGGTGGCGATGGTGATGTCCCGCGCCCCGATCAGCCGCAGCACACGGATCACCTGCACATTCGCGGACAGTGCCGCCTTGGCCGCCAGCGTGATCATCGCGGCAGAGGCCGCCGTGATCAGGATCAGCGAGATCACCCCCAGGGCCTTCAGCCGCTTCGCCGCCGAGACCAGCGGGCGGCGCCATTGGGTATGATCGTCCAGAACCGCGCCCGGCACCTCGGCCTCCAGCCGCAGGCGCAGGCCTTCGCTGTCAAAATCGGCCGAGGTGACCGGCACGTCGATCAGTGCTGGCACCGGCAGCGCATCGACCGGCATGTCGGGCCCGAACCACGGGGTCAGCAGATCCGCGACCTGATCGTCCGACAGCTTCTGCGCCGCGCCGATGCCCGGCGTCGTTTCCAGCACCGTCAGCGCCGCCTGCACCCGCGCATCGCGATCCGCGTCCGAACTGGTGACCCGTACCGTGACCGAGCTTGCCAGCTCTTGCGACCAGCGTTCGGCCAGACGGCCCGTCGCCAGCGCCAAAGCCAGCGCAAAGACCGCCAGAAAGGCCATTGCCCCGGACGCGAAGACAGTCAGCTGCGCCGTAAAGCCCGTGGGCGGCACGATCCGGTTGCCGACATCGCCGTCACCCCGCAGCAGACCGCGCCACAGCGCTTTCAGGTTCAACCCGCGAAATTCCACCTTTCTCACAGATCCGCCCCCGCCAGTTGCAAGGTTCCGTTCGCGATCCGCAGCACCCGTGCCGAAACCTGCGACTTCGTCGCCCGGATCAGGTTCAGGTCATGGGTCGCGACCAGCACGGTCTTGCCCGATTTGTTCAGTTCGATCAGCAATTGCATCAGCCGCATCGACATGTCCCAGTCCAGATTGCCCGTCGGCTCATCCGCCAGCACCAGATCCGGCGACAGGATCACCGCACGCGCCAGCGCGGCACGCTGCCGTTCGCCCCCCGAGAGCGAGGGCGGCATGGCGCGGGCATGCTGCGTCAGTTGCACCCATCCCAGCAGATCGCGCAGCGCCGCCATATCGACACCCTGCCCCGAAACGGTCAGCGGCAGGGCGATGTTTTCCGCAACCGGAAGGTGATCAAGGAATTGCGTATCCTGATGCACGACCCCCACCCGGCGGCGCAGATCCGCGATCCCGTCACGCGACAGGCCTCGTACATCCTGACCAAAGGCCGTCATCTCGCCCGAGCTTGGCAGCAGATCGGCGTAACACAGCCGAAGCAACGTGGTTTTGCCCGATCCCGAGGGTCCGGTCAGGAAATGCAGCATGCCCGGCTGCAGGGTCAGCGTCATGTTCGACAGCAATTCGGCATTGCCCTGATAGCCGAAGCCGACATCGCGCATCTCGATCAAGCTTCACCCCCTTGGTTCGGGTTTATCTACCGGCCGCTTGGAAGCCGGACCCCGGCTTGATAGAACAGCATCAAAGCGAATGCGAGAGTCGGGATGACGGAAATCAGGCTGATCTGTCCGGATTGCGGAACAGAGTATCAAATCCCCGAGATCGCGGTCCCCGAAGGCGGTCGCGATGTCGAATGCAGCGAATGTGGCCGCATCTGGCATGCCGAACGTCCCGGCTGGCCGCCGAAACCCCGGGAAATGGGCGTCTACGCCTATAATTTCCGTGAATTCAAGGGGCTGACCGACCCGCAGGGAATCCCGCTCCCGATCGAGCCTGCGCAGCCCTTGCCGGGTGCCGCATCCGGGGCAGAGGTCGCACGCGAAACACCGCCGGAACAACCTGCAGGCGAAGCGCCCTCGCTGAACCGGCCGCTGCCCGGCAATGTGCTGAATATCCTTCTGGAAGCGGTCGAACATGAACGGCAGGCCCGTCAGGCCGATGACATGCGCCATCAGGATCCGGACCTGCGCGCCGCCGCCGCCAAGGCGGATGAGATGCTGCAGGAACCCGACTGGCCCGCGACCACCGTGACCGGTCAATGGGACGCCCCGGAACCCGAGGCCGCGCCGGATCAGCCCGAACCATCCGCCGATGAACCGGCCTCGCCCGACATCATCGCCGCCCCCGCTGAGCAGGTTCAGCCAGAGCCTGCCCCGGCAGAGATCAACACCCTGCCCGCCCTTACGCCAAGCCCGCCCAGGAACCGCTATTGGCAGGGCTTTGCTGTCGCCATTGCGATGGTGGCCGCGCTGTTGGCACTTTACCTTCTTGCCCCGGCCGAGGGGCCGCTGGCCGATATCCGCAACGGGCTGGATCAGGCGCGCCTGTGGCTGCAGAATGCCGCAGACGGGCCGGGCAACTAAAGCATTTCGGCTTAAAATTAAGGCAGTCTTGCTTCGCGTTGAGCGTCTGCCCGGGTGGGCGCGTGCCTGCCGCTGACGCGACAGGCAGGCTGAGCGGATATGTACCAACCTAAACCCGAAAAGCGCTAGAACCGGTCCAGCAGCCGGTCCAGATAGCCGCGCTCATCCTCGGAGCGGTCACGCTGACCGCTGCGGCGGCGGATTTCGTCCAGCAGATCACGGGCGCGCCGCGCCGGATCGACAACCCCATCGCCGATAGTGTCCCCGCCCGCGATGATATTGCCATTGCCGTCACGCGACCGTCCCAGCGGATCGAATGCAGTCTCACCGTCGCGCTGCCCCTGCGGGCTGCCGCTGCGCGGACCGGCCAGGCCGCGCTGACCCTCCTCGGCCTCGCCCGCCTGCTCGCCATCCCGACCGGCCTCGCCCTGACGCTGATCCATCATCATATCGCCCAGGGCGCGCATGCCTTCGCGCATCGACTGGATCGCATCGGCCTGTTTCTGCATCGCGCCGGACATATCGCCCTGACGCAAGGCCTCTTCGGCCTGCTCCATGGCGCGACCGGCCTCGTCCAGTTGCCGACCGGCCTCATCCCCGCCGGTCGAGCCCTGACCCGGCAGCAGGCCCCGCTGCTGCCCCAGCTCTTCGCGCAGCTGCCGCTGGCGGTCGGCCAGATCGTCGGAATTTTCGGAAGGCTGACCCGACTGGCCCTGATTGAACTGCTCTTGCAGATCGCGAAACGCCTCATCGGACAGGCGCTGCTGCTCCCTCAGACTGTCGGCCAGACGGTTCATGGATCCGTTCTGACCGCCCTCGCCAAAGCCACGCCCCTCGCCTTCAACTTCACGGATCCGCAGGTTCTCCATCATCCGGTTGAACTGTTCCAGCAATTCCTGCGCCTCGGCCATCCGGCCCTCATTCATCAGCCGCTGAATCTCATCCATCATCTCCTGGATCTGATCGGCTGTGACGATCTGATTGGATTTCTGACGGGTGAAGCGCTCCGAAGGATCCGCCTCGCTCTGCTCGGCCAGCATGCGGGTATAGTCATCCGTCGCCTCTTTCAATTCGTCCATCAGGCGCTGGATCTCATCCTTGCTGGCGCCATTGCGGATCGCCTCGGACAGTTTCTGCTGCGCCTGTTGCATTCGTTCCAGCGCGTCGGACAGGCCACCATCCTCCAGCTCGATGGCCGCGCGCCACAGCGCCTCGGCCAATTCGTCGCGCTGTTTGATGGTCAGATCGCCGCCTTCCAACAGACCCACGGCGCCGCGCAATTCGCCATAAAGCCGCGGCTCGACAAAGCCTTCGGGTTGCCAGGTGACCGCCCGCAGGATCTCGGCACTCCGACCGGCATTCCCGCGCGACCACAGCAGATCGCGCCGCATTTCGATCAGCGCAGCGGCCAGCGGCTGAAAGAAACGCCGTCCCGGCAGAACCGCGCGGATCGGCGGCGCAGTCCCGACCTGCTCGATCCCGTCCTCGGCCCGCAGCGTCAGGCTGACCGGCAGATTGGCCCAGGGGTGGCGCGACAGATCCCGCACCAACTGCCCCCGGACCTGCTTGCGATCCCCGCCACGCGGCATCGGCAAGGGCAGCTCCACCGCCTCGCGCGGCTCTGGATCGATGGCCAGACCGAAGCGCCTGTCAACGGCCTCCAGATCCAGCGCGATCCGCGCCACCGCACGCATCACGCCATGGTCGTCACTGGCGCGGTAATCCTGAACCATCCGCCCATCGGCACGCCGCTCGGACAGGGCTCCGGCCCGGATCACCGGCGGCAGATCCGGCAGCACGGTCACATCGAAACCTCGCCCCGCGACCTCGATCCGACCAGAATTCTCAGCCCGAAAGCCCGGTGCCTGCGCCTCTTCCGACAGCGCCGGGCCGATATCCTGCACCACCTCTGCCGCCTCATCGTAAAGCCGGAATGTCACGCGGCTGCCCTTGGGCAATTCCATCCTCTCGCCTTCGGGCAACGCATTCAGATAAATCGTCGGACGGCGGGTATAGGCAGGCGGCTCGGCCCAGCCCTCCCAACTCGGCCCGATAGGCAGCGTCGCCGCAATCTCGGGCGGCGCCGCGGTCGAGGCCAGCGCCGCCACACCCCGCCCGATCTCGCTGACGCCACCAAAGATCACCGCCATGGCCAGTGCCACCAGCCCCACCAACCGCAGGGCAAAGGGATCGCGCCGGGCCAGTTCAGCATCGGGCCTCACCGGCCGCGCCGCCAGCGCCACCTGCCGCATCTGCGCCAGATGCGCCTGCCACAGGGCACCCTCGCCCCCGACCGCCGCACGATCCGACAGCGCAGCCAGCGGACGCCCCGGCAAGGTACCATCAAGCCGCGCCACCACCTCGGCCCGGCGCACCGGCCGGAACCGCAAACCACCCCAGATCGCCGCCGCAATCACCGCCAGCGAAACACCACCGGCCAGCCACAGCAGCCACCCCGCAGGAACGGCCGACACCAGATCCAACGCGAAACAGGCCAGTACCAGCGCCAGCAGCGTCGCCAAAGGCCAGAAAGAGCGCGCCACGCGCTCCCACCACATCCCCCAGCCGGTCAGACGCAGGGCCCTGCGAACAGACCATATCTTTTGTGCGGAAATATCCTCGGGGGTCCGGGGGCAGACAGCCCCCGGCCTTTCCCTGTCGCGCTGAGGATGCGTTACAGCCATTCCGGTATGCTATCGCGCGACAACATATCCTCATATGTCGGCCGCGCCCTGATGACGGCGAATTGATCGCCATTGACCAGAACCTCGGGCACCAGAGGCCGCGAATTATACTCGGACGCCATCACCGCACCGTAAGCCCCGGCCGAACGGAAGGCGATCAGATCCCCATCCGCCATCTCGGGCAAGGAGGTGCCCTTCTGGAAGGTATCGCCCGATTCGCAGATCGGGCCAACCACGTCGAAAGGCCGATAGGCACGGTCAAACGCAGGCTCGGTCACGGGAACGATGTCGTGATGCGCACCATACATGGCCGGACGCAGCAGATCGTTCATCGCCGCATCGACGATCAGGAAATCGCGCCCCTCGCCCTGTTTCACATAGATCACCTGCGACAGCAGCACCCCGGCATTGCCGACGATATTGCGCCCCGGCTCGATCTCGATCTCGCAGCCCAGATGGCCGACCGTGTCACGGATCACCTGCCCATATTCGATGGGCAAGGGCGGGGCGCTGTTGTCGCGGCGATAGGGAATGCCTAAGCCCCCCCCCAGATCCAGACGTGAGATCTCATGCCCGTCAGCCCGCAGGGCCCGGGTCAGTTCCGCCACCTTTCCATAGGCCTGACGATAGGGGTCCAGATCGGTCAGCTGGCTGCCGATATGCACATCGACCCCCACCACTTTCAGACCGGGCAGACGCGCCGCCTCGGCATAGACCTCGCGCGATCTGGCGATCGGGATGCCGAACTTGTTCTCGGATTTGCCGGTGGCGATCTTCTCATGCGTCCTGGCATCGACATCCGGGTTTACCCGGAGCGCAATCGGCACCTCGGCTCCCATCGAGGCCGCAACCTCGGACAGGGCGCGCAATTCAGGCTCGGATTCGACATTGAACTGCCGGATGCCGCCCGCGATGGTCATGCGCATCTCATCCCGCGTCTTGCCGACGCCGGAAAAGACGATGCGCTCACCGGGAACGCCCGCCGCACGCGCACGGGCATATTCACCGCCGGAGACCACATCCATCCCCGCACCCAGATCGCCCATCAGCTTCAGCACGGCCAGATTGCTGTTGGCCTTGACCGCGAAACAGACCAGATGCTCGGTCCAGTCCAGCGCCTGCTGAAACAGGCCGAAATGCCGGGTCAGCGTGGCGGTGGAATAGACATAGACGGGCGTGCCGACCTGCGCGGCGATGCGCGACAGCGGCACCTCTTCGGCGCACAGCACCCCGTCGCGATAGTTGAAGTGATCCATCACGACCCCGTGGTGACGCCGATGGTGCCATAGCCCGAGACAGAGACGCTGGACTGCGCCTCGGTCTTCGGCGCGGTCGCGGGCCGTTCAGGCGGGCCGTCCACACCGCAGCCCTGCAAGACCAGCAGCGCGGGCAGCGCGATGGTGGCAGCGACGATTTTCAGGCCTCTCATGCCAGTTTCTCCTTCCAGCGGGCGATCTGCGCGCGCACCTGATCGGGTGCGGTTCCGCCATAGCTTTGCCGCGAGGCGACCGAATTGTGAACGCCCAAAACGGAAAACACGTCATCGGTGATCGCCTCATGGACGGATTGCATCTGCTCCAGCGTCAGATCGGGCAGGTCGATGCCCTGTTCCTCGGCCATCGCCACCAGCGATCCGGTCACGTGATGCGCATCGCGGAAGGGCAGGCCCAGTTCGCGTACCAGCCAGTCGGCAAGATCCGTCGCGGTCGAGAAGCCGGTCGAGGCCGCGGCTTCCAACCTGTCGCGATTGGCGGTCAGGTCCGACAGCATCCCGGCCATTGCAGCCAGCGCCAGCATGAGGTGATCGGCGGCATCGAACACCTGTTCCTTATCCTCTTGCATGTCCTTGGAATAGGCCAGCGGCAGCCCCTTCATCACCGTGAACAGCGCCACATTCGCCCCCAGAATGCGGCCGATCTTGGCGCGGATCAACTCTGCCGCGTCCGGATTGCGCTTTTGCGGCATGATCGAGGATCCCGTGGACCATTTGTCCGACATCGACACGAAACGGAACTGGGCCGAGGACCAGATCACCAGCTCTTCCGCCAGCCGCGACAGATGCACGGCGCAGATGCTGGCCGAAGACAGGAATTCCAGCGCGAAATCGCGGTCGCTGACAGCATCAAGGCTGTTGGCCATGGGCCGGTCGAAACCAAGCGCCTGCGCGGTGGCTTCGCGGTCGATGGGATAGCCGGTTCCGGCCAGCGCAGCGGCACCCAAAGGCGATTCGTTCATCCGCCTGCGCGCATCCTGAAAGCGCGACAGATCGCGGCCGAACATCTCGACATAGGCCATCATGTGATGGCCCCAGGTCACCGGCTGCGCGGTTTGCAGATGGGTAAAGCCCGGCATCACCCAATCGGCCCCCGCCTCGGCCTGCGACAGGGCCGCGCGGATCAGCGCCTGCAGCCCCGAAATCGCCGCATCGCACTGATCGCGCACCCACAGCCGGAAATCGGTCGCCACCTGATCGTTGCGCGACCGGCCCGTGTGCAGACGGCCGGCAGGCTCTCCGATCAGCTTTTTCAGCCGCGCTTCGACATTCATGTGAATATCTTCCAGCGCGGTGGTGAAGGGAAATTCTCCGGCCTCGATCTCTGACAATACGGTGAGCAGGCCTTCCCCGATCGCCTTCGCATCGCTATCGCTGATGATGCCCTGCGCGGCCAACATGGCGGCATGGGCCCGGCTGCCTTGAATATCCTGGGCATAAAGTCGACGGTCGAACCCGATCGAGGCGTTGATCGCCTCCATGATCGCGTCCGGTCCGGCGGCAAAGCGTCCGCCCCACATGCTGTTGGCGGCGTCCTTGGTTTGGGGCCGGTCGGTCATTGATACGTCCTTCGGAGGTAATATGCTGCGTTCTGTTCTGCTTTATACGGCACTGGTTTTCGGTGCAAATGCCGCCTTTGCGCAGGAGGTGGACTGGAAGGCCGCGCAAGAGGCCGGGCTGGAAAAGCTGGTGCCAAGCGCGGATGCGCGGCCGCTGCCCGATATCGAATTCACCGACCCCGAAGGCAATGCCCACACCCTTGCCGATTACAAGGGTCAGGTGGTGCTGCTGAATTTCTGGGCAACCTGGTGCGCGCCCTGCCGGGAAGAAATGCCTTCGCTGGATCGTCTGCAGACGGAACTGGGCGGCGATGATTTTCAGGTCGTCCCTGTGGCGACCGGCCGCAACCCGCCCGAGAAGATCGACCGTTTCTTTCAGGAAAACGGCATCGAAAACCTGCCCGTCCTGCTGGATCCGCGGCAGCAGTTGGCGCGTGAGATGGCGGTGATCGGCCTGCCGGTGACGGTCCTGATCAATCGCGAAGGACAAGAGGTCGCGCGGCTTCTGGGCGATGCCGACTGGGCCAGCGAACCCGCGAAAGAGGTTATCCGGCAATTGATGGCCGACTGAGTTCCGCGTGACGCGGGCATCCGGTCATATGGTCGTTGACCATGCCGGTTGCCTGCATGAAGGCATAGACGATCACCGGTCCGCAGAAGTTGAAGCCGCGCTTTTTCAGCGCCTTTGACATCGCAATCGATTCGGGGGTCGAGGCCGGAACCTGTGACATATCGCTAAAATTGTTCTGAATTGGCGCGCCGCCGACAAAGGACCACAGCCAGGGCGCAAAGCCCTCGTCACGCTCGATCTCAAGGAAAAGCCGGGCGCCCTTGACGGTCGCCTCGATCTTGCCGCGATGGCGCACGATACCGGGATTCTGCAGCGCCTTTTCGATCCGCGCCTGATCCCATTTGGCGATCTTTTCAGGATCGAACTGGTCGAATTCCTCGCGAAAATCCTCGCGTTTGCGCAGGATCGTGATCCAGCTCAGCCCCGCCTGAAAGCCGTCCAGAACCAGCTTTTCCCACAGGGCGCGCGGGTCATGTTCCGGCACGCCCCATTCCTCATCGTGATAGGCCACGTAAAGCGGGTCCGTGCCACACCAGGTGCAATGGCTGCTCATGATCCGTTAACCTCTTTTCCCGAAAACACTGCGAATTTACGCGTTTTTAGGGGATCATCTTCAACAATCAAAGCAGAACAATTCCCAAGACCTTCGAGGTTCGACGTGACAAACGGCACCCCGCCCGCAAAAACTTCGCCGCTGGATCATGCGATCAACCGACAGGACCAGCTGACATTGCCCGCCGTGAAGGCGGCAGTGACCCGCGGGAATGGCGTCCTGGCCTTCCAGCCTATCGTACAGGCGGAACGAACCGGGCGGCCGGCCTTTTACGAAGGGCTGATCCGGATCATTGACGATACCGGCCGCATCGTGCCGCTGCGCGATTTCATGCCGATTGCCGAAACCACCGAACTGGGGCGGCAGATCGACTGCCTGTCGCTGACGCTGGGCATCAATGCGCTGCTGGAAAACCCGGTCCTGCGGCTGTCGATCAACATGTCGGCGCGCTCCATCGATTATCCCGAATGGATGGATACCTTGCGCAGCTGCATCGCCAACGACCCAAGTGTGGGAGAGCGGCTGATCCTGGAAGTCACCGAAAGCTCGGCCATGGATATGCCGGATCAGGTCAATACCTTCATGCGTGAGGTGCATCGCTTCGGCATCAGCCTGGCGCTGGACGATTTCGGCGCGGGATATACCTCATTCCGCTATCTGCGCGATTTCTGCTTCGACATGATCAAGATCGATGGGCAATTCATCCGCAATATCACCGAAAACCGCGACAATCAGGTGCTGACACGTGCGCTGATGTCGATCGCACAGCATTTCGACATGTTCACCGTGGCGGAATGGGTCGAAACTGCGGATGACGCGCGTTTCCTGATCGAAAACGGCATCGACTGCATGCAGGGATATTATTTCGGCGCGCCGACGATTGCGCCGCCATGGCGCTCTCCTCCGACGGCGGCGGTGCGCTGACTGCGGCGCGACAACTGGTCCCAGCGGCGCCCCCGCGAACAGCGATCTGCTTGACGCGGCGGCACGAACCCGCATCCTAGCGACGATTCGCCATCTTGGTGTCGCTGGGAAGGAGCCCGTTATGACCAAAGCCGTTATCGTATCCGCCGCCCGTACTCCGGTCGGCAGTTTCCTTGGATCTTTTGCCAACGTCCCTGCCCACGACCTTGGCGCGACCGTGCTGAAAGAAGTCGTCGCCCGCGCCGGTGTTGATCCTGCCGAAGTCAGTGAGACCATTCTGGGTCAGGTTCTGACCGCCGCACAGGGACAGAACCCCGGCCGCCAGGCGCATATCAATGCGGGCCTGCCCAAGGAATCGGCGGCCTGGGTGCTGAACCAGGTCTGCGGCTCGGGCCTGCGCGCCGTGGCGCTGGCCGCCCAGCAGGTCAGCCTTGGCGACGCCGATGTGGTCATTGCCGGCGGGCAGGAAAGCATGTCGCTGTCGCCCCACGCCTCTTATCTGCGCTCGGGCCAGAAAATGGGCGACATGAAAGCCGTCGACACGATGATCAAGGACGGTCTCTGGGACGCGTTCAACAATTACCACATGGGCCAGACCGCAGAGAATGTCGCCGAAAAGTGGCAGATCACCCGTGAACAGCAGGATGAATTCGCCGTCGCCTCGCAGAACAAGGCCGAAGCGGCGCAGAATGCCGGCAAGTTCGACGATGAGATCGTTGGCTATACGGTCAAGACCCGCAAGGGCGATATCGTCGTCGACAAGGACGAATATATCCGCCACGGCGCTACGCTGGAGGCGATGCAGAAGCTGCGCCCGGCCTTTACCAAGGATGGCACGGTGACGGCCGGCAACGCATCGGGCCTGAACGATGGCGCGGCGGCGGTCATGGTCATGTCCGAAGATGAGGCCGCCCGCCGGGGTCTGACCCCGCTGGCGCGGATCGCCTCTTACGCGACGGCGGGTCTGGATCCGGCGATCATGGGCGTCGGCCCGGTCTATGCCAGCCGCAAGGCGCTGGAAAAGGCGGGCTGGTCGGTCGACGATCTGGACCTTGTCGAGGCGAACGAAGCCTTTGCCGCACAGGCGCTGGCGGTGAACAAGGAAATGGGCTGGAACCCCGACATCGTGAACGTGAACGGCGGCGCCATCGCCATCGGCCACCCGATCGGCGCCTCCGGCGCGCGCATTCTGAACACCCTGATCTTCGAAATGGCCCGCCGCGACGCCAAGAAGGGCATTGCGACCCTGTGCATCGGCGGCGGCATGGGAGTTGCCCTGTGCCTTGAGCGGTAAAAACAAATCGGCTGCGCAATGATGTTGCGCAGCCGGTCTCATTTCGATAGCAAGATTTCAAGATCACAATTCTTTTGGGGGAGACTAAATGTCCAAAGTTGCAATTGTCACAGGCGGTTCGCGCGGTATCGGCGCTGCGATCTCTAAGGCGTTGAAGGATGCGGGCTATACCGTGGCGGCGAATTATGCCGGCAATGACGACGCAGCGAAGGCGTTCACGGATGAGACCGGGATCAAGACCTATAAGTGGTCGGTCGCAGATTACGACGCCTGCGCCGCAGGCATCAAGCAGGTCGAGGAAGAACTGGGTCCCGTCGCGGTGCTGGTGAACAATGCCGGGATCACGCGCGATGCGATGTTCCACAAGATGACGCCGCAGCAGTGGAAAGAGGTGATCGACACCAACCTGACGGGCGTGTTCAACATGACCCATCCCATCTGGGGCGGCATGCGTGACCGCAAATTCGGCCGGGTCATCAATATCAGCTCGATCAATGGCCAGAAGGGTCAGGCCGGTCAGGCCAACTATTCCGCCGCGAAGGCGGGCGATATCGGCCTGACCAAGGCGCTGGCGCAGGAGGGCGCGCGTGCAGGCATCACCGTCAACGCCATCGCCCCCGGCTATATCGGGACCGAGATGGTGCGTGCGATTGACGAAAAAGTCCTGAACGAGCGAATCATTCCGCAGATTCCGGTCGGTCGCCTGGGCGAGCCCGAAGAAATCGCGCGCGCGGTGGTTTTCCTGGCGTCTGACGATGCAGGCTTCATCACCGGGTCGACCATCAGCGCGAATGGCGGTCAGTTCTTCGTCTGATCCGGCCCGCGGCTGAAACGAAAGCGGCCCGCGCGATCTGCGCGGGCCTTTTTTGTATTTCTGTGACAGGTCAACTCGCTAGTGGGACAGTCGGGAAATCTCTTCCTTCAGACGAAGCTTCTCCCGTTTCATCTCGGTAATTTCCATCGTGCTTGCACCGGGACTTCTTTGTGCCTTTTCAACGGCATCCGAAAGAACCTGGTGCTTTCTGCGCAGCTCCTCGACATGGGAAGCAACCGACATCGCGTCCTCCTGTATAAGTTGTGTCGAACAAGTGGATTTCAGCACAGGAATCCCTTTATGTCACGAGACTTTTGCAAACAGACTTGTGATCGGTTGACCTTCGCGCAAGACGGCGGATGCGGCGGGGCTCAGGTCTTCGGCATCCCGCTGATGCATCAGGTTTTCATGCATGATGAACGGGGCCAGAAGCCGCAGCGGGCCACGGGCGCCCTTGCGCGCGGTCAGGATGATCCGTCCGGCCTCGCGGCCCGCGCGCGCAGCGATCGGCAGGATCACAAGATCTCCGGCGCGGTCCTGAAGCGTGGCGATCAGACGGTCCAGCCTGTCGGCGCGCTGGATCACGGTCAGCACCCCCCCGGGGCGCAGGCGGCGCAGGGCAATGTCGATCCAGATCTGCAAGGGCGTCTGTTCCTGCCGGGCCTGCGCGCGGCCCGGATCGGGGGCGGCGGTGCCGTCCAGGAAATAGGGCGGATTCGCAATCACATGATCAAAGCTCTCGCCCCTCAGATCGGCAGGCAGGGCGGCAAGATCAGCGGTGACGATCTTGCAGGGGATGCCATTCGCGGCAGCATTGCTACGGGCAAGATCGGCATAATCCTGTTGCCGCTCGATCCCGGTCAGGCGCAGGTCGGGAACCCGCCAGCCCAGCGACAGCAGCGCCACCCCTGCCCCGCAGCCCAGTTCCAGCACTGCCTGTCCGGGTCGCGCCGGGCAGGCCGCCGCCAGCATCACTGCATCCGCACCCGCGCGATAGCCGCGTCGCGGCTGTGCGATCTGCAGCCGCCCGCCCAGAAAGCCGTCAAGGCGAAGATCACTCATCCAGTCCCAGATCCCGCAGGATCGCACGGGCTATGAATTCATCGCGGTCGGCCACCATCAGCCGACGCGGCAGCACCCCGATGGATCCTTCCAGCACGCTGGTATGCTGGTCCATTTCGAATGAGGCGATCCCTTCACTTTCCAGCAGGCTGGAGGCGCGGGAAATCCTGACAGGATCGGTGCTGCGAAATAACTCTTTCATCCGCAAAACGTTACGCGGCGGTTGCGCAATTGTCGATGGCATGGCAATGCGATTGCGCAGAAACGGGATATGCTCATGGGTGTGAAGGAAGACGTCCAAAAACCGCTGGACCGCCTGTCAGAGGCCTTGGCTTCGGACATGGAGGCCGTGAATGCGCTGATCCGGCAGAAAATGCTGTCGCGCCACGCGCCGCGCATCCCCGAGGTCACGGCCCATCTGATCGAGGCGGGGGGCAAGCGCCTGCGGCCGCTGCTGACCCTGGCTTCAGCCCGGATGGTTGGCTATGACGGCCCCTATCACATCCATCTGGCCGCGACGGTGGAATTCATCCACACCGCCACGTTGCTGCATGATGATGTGGTCGATGAAAGCAGGCAGCGTCGTGGCCGGCCGACTGCGAATCTGCTGTGGGACAACAAATCCTCGGTTCTGGTCGGCGATTACCTGTTCGCCCGCAGCTTCCAGCTGATGGTCGAGCCGGGCAATCTGCGCACCCTGGAAATCCTGTCCAATGCCAGCGCCACGATTGCCGAGGGCGAGGTGCTGCAACTGACCGCTGCGCAGGATTTGCGCACGGATGAGGCGATTTACCTGCAGGTCGTGCGCGGCAAGACCGCTGCCCTGTTCTCTGCCGCGACCGAGGTGGGCGGCGTCATCGCCGACGCCCCGGCCGAGATGGTGCAGGCGCTGTTCGATTATGGGGACGCTTTGGGCATTGCGTTTCAGATCGTCGATGATGTGCTGGATTATGGCGGCGCAGCGGACACGATCGGCAAGAATGTCGGCGATGATTTCCGCGAGCGGAAGCTGACCCTGCCGGTCATCAAGGCCGTCGCTTTGGCCGACGCGGAAGAGCGTGCCTTCTGGCAGCGCACCATTGAACAGGGCGATCAGCGCGATGGCGATCTGGAGCATGCGCTGCACCTGCTGGCGCGGCATGGCGCGCTGGAAGCGGCGCGGATGAATGCGCTGAACTGGGCGGCCAAGGCCCGGCAGGCGCTGACCAAGCTGCCCCCGCATCCGATCCGCGACATGCTGTCGGAACTGGCCGATTTCGTGGTCAGCCGCGTCGCCTGATCGCAGCCATGATACGGGGCGGACCGCTGTTGCAGCCCGCCCCGCCCTGAAAAGATCGTCCGGATCCGGCTATTTTGCCTGAATGAAGTCGGGATAGGCCTCCATCCCCATTTCCGAAATATCCAGCCCGGTGATCTCGGATTCGGCATCGACGCGGATCCCCATGGTCGCCTTCAGCACCATCCACAGGATCAGGCTGGTCAGAAAGACGAAGGCGCCGATGGCTGCGATCCCGATGATCTGCGTCAGATAGCTTTTATCGGGATTGGTGGCCGGAACGACCAGCGTGCCCCAGACACCGGCGACCAGATGCACCGGGATCGCGCCCACCACATCGTCGATTTTCAGCCGGTCCAGCAGCGGCACCACCAACACCGCAATCACGCCGCCGACACCGCCGATCAGAACCGCCGCGAAGATGGACGGGGTCAAAGGCTCTGCCGTGATCGAGACCAGCCCGGCCAGCGCACCGTTCAGCACCATGGTCAGGTCAACCTTGCCGAAATAAAGCTGCGTCGTGACCATCGCGGCGACAGCCCCGGCCGAGGCGGCCATATTCGTATTCACGAAGATCCGGCTGACATCGGCCGCGTCATTGACCGTACCAATGGCCAGTTGCGAGGCGCCGTTGAAGCCGAACCAGCCCAGCCACAGGATAAAGGTGCCCAGGGTCGCCAGCGCCAGATTGGATCCGGGCATCGGCTGCATCCGGCCATCGGCACGGTATTTCCCGTGCCGCGCACCCAGAACCAGCGCCCCGGCCAGCGCTGCAAAACCCCCGGTCGCATGAACCAGCGTCGATCCGGCGAAATCGCCAAAACCCATTTCCGACAGCCAGCCGCCACCCCATTGCCAGCTTGCCTCGATGGGATAGATCAGACCCGTCAGCACCACGGTGAAGATGACAAAGGCCCAAAGCTTCACCCGCTCGGCCAGCGTTCCCGACACGATCGAGGCCGTGGTGGCGCAGAACATCAGCTGGAAGAAAAAGTCCGACCCGGACGAATAGCCATCCCCGACAACGGCCGAGGCGACGCCATCGACCGTTTTCGGCACGAAAAGCTGGCCGATCACGCCGGGAACGGTCCAGCCATCGCCCGGATACATCAGGTTATAGCCGACGATCCAATACATCAGCCCGGCAATGGAAAAGGCCGCGATATTCTTGAACAGCTGGGTGGTGACATTCTTGGACCTGACCAGCCCGGCCTCCAGCATGGCAAAGCCCGCAGCCATCCACATGACCAGAAAGCCGCCGATCAGGAACAGCAGCGTGTTGAAGATATAGGCGACCTCTGGCGTGACGGGCTCGGTTGCCTCTTGCGCGGCGGCGGGCAGTGCCGTCAGGGCCAGTATCGTCGCCAAAGACAGGAATGACGTCTTCATGGGATTACCTCAGCTTTCTTGATGCAGCCGCCGGTCCGGCTGCCGTCACGCCTTTGATCGGGACTTGGGCGCCCGTGGCACAAGTGAGGGGCCGCCTTTGCAGGTGCAGAAAAACCGATTGCCCAAAAAATAGCCGCTTATTGGACAGATCGCCGCGATTGCGGGCAAAAGCTGCGCCGCCAGCGCCGGACATGCCCGCAGAGCGCGCAGTCGCGGCAATCGGTCACATTTTGCTGCAGAAATTCACGGATTGGTCAGCCCAATTCCATCAGGGTGATTCTTCGTGTAAGGTAAAGCGCAATTTGGCCGGATTAACCGGTCTGGGCAGAACGCAGGCACCCTAAAGCTATGAAACGACCGACCGGCACTCCGAAGCGCACGGGCCGCAGCCCCGTTGCCGAAAAACGCAATCTGGCACCGACGCAGAAGACGAAAGAGACGAAATCCTCGACGGTTCGTCGGCACAAGCAGAAGCCGCGCGGAAACGTCGTTGTGCGGTCGATCGTGGGGACGGTCAACCTGATCTGGCGGATCATCTGGGGCTCGTTCTGGCGGCTGGCCATGGTGGTGCTGCTGATCGTGGGCGGCGCGACGGCCTATTACTATGCCAGCCTGCCCGAACCCGAGGATCTGTTCGACGCCCGCGCACGCGGTTCGGTCACGATGCTGGACAATCGCGGCGACGTCTTTGCCTGGCGGGGCGAGACGTTCGGAACAGTCTCCAGCGACAGGATCGCGCCGGTTCTGAAAGAGGCCGTGATCTCGACCGAGGACCGTCGCTTTTATGGCCATA
Organism: Paracoccus fistulariae; assembly: GCF_028553785.1. Taxonomy (NCBI): domain Bacteria; kingdom Pseudomonadati; phylum Pseudomonadota; class Alphaproteobacteria; order Rhodobacterales; family Paracoccaceae; genus Paracoccus; species Paracoccus fistulariae. The sequence continues at coordinate 2,879,077 of NZ_CP067136.1, read as the reverse complement.
TGGGCATCAGCCCGCGCGGCATCGCCAGCGCCATCAAGATCAACCTGGCCGAAGGCCGCGGCGCGCTTGAGGGGAACGGTGGTTCGACCATCACCCAGCAGGTCGCGAAACTGCTTTGTCTGGGCGAAACTTTCGACCCGATCCGCTGGAAGAACGAGGCGGAATTCGAACAGGATTGCCGCGTCGGCTCGCTGTGGCGCAAGATCAAGGAAGTGCCTTACTCTTTCGCGCTGGAGGCCAAATATTCCAAGGATGACATCCTCAACATCTATATGAACCGCTCCTATCTGGGCGCCGGTGCGCGCGGGTTCGAGGCTGCAAGCCAGCGTTACTTCAACAAGCCGGCTTCGGATGTGAATGCCTCCGAGGCCGCGATGCTGGCAGGGCTGCTGAAGGCGCCCAGCTATTACGCACCAACCGCCAATCTGCAGCGGTCGCAGGACCGTGCGAATGTGATTCTGGGTCTGATGGGCGAACAGGATTACCTGACCGATGAAGAGGTCGCGCAGGCCCGCGCCCATCCCGCCGTGCTGTCACAGGCCGCCGCAGCGCGGGCCGGGGGGTATTTTGCGGATTGGGTCATGGAAACCGGTCCCGGCTTCCTGACCAGCGAAACCACCGAGGATGTCACCATCCGCACCACCTTCGACCAGCGCATTCAGCGCGCCGCAGAACGCGCGTTGAAGCGGGTCTTTGACGAAAAGGTCGCGCCGGGCAGCAAGGCCGAGGCTGCCGTCGTCGTCATGTCGGCCGATGGCGCGGTCCGCGCCATGATCGGCGGGCGCGACACCACGGTGAACGGCGTCTTCAACCGCGCCATTCAGGCCAAGCGCCAGACCGGATCCAGCTTCAAACCCTTCGTTTACGCGGCCGCGCTTGAGGCGGGCTATTCCCCCTCGACGATGATCGAGGACGGGCCGCTGACCATCCGCATTCCGGGCGGGCGCAGCTGGTCGCCCAAGAACTATACCCGCCGTTTCTATGGCAGCGTCAGCCTGACCACGGCGCTCAAGAAATCGCTGAACACGGCGACGATTCGCCTGCAAGAGGCGGTTGGCCGCGAGGCCGTGCGCCGCGTCGCGCATGATTTCGGCATCGTCAGCAATCTGACCACCAGCCCGTCACTTGGCCTTGGCGCGTCCGAGGCGACGCTGCTGGAACTGACCGGCTCTTATGCCGGGATCCGCAATGGCGGCACCTCGGTCGCGCCCTATGGCCTGATCGAGCTGCGCATCAAGGGCGACGATCAGCCGCTGATGGGACAGGCCGGCGGTCTGGGCGCGCGGGTGATCAGCCAGCGCGCGGCGGGTCAGCTGATCTATATGATGCAGCAGGTGATCGACAGCGGCACTGGCGGGCGCGCCAAGATGGGCAGCCGCCCGGTCGCAGGCAAGACCGGAACCACCAGCAGCTATCGCGACGCCTGGTTCGTGGGCTTTTCCGAACAATATGTCACCGGCGTCTGGATGGGCTATGACGACAATACGCCGCTGAAAGGCGTGACCGGCGGCGGTCTGCCGGCCGAGATCTGGCAGGCGGTGATGACCGATATCCATGAAGGTCTGCCGGAACTGCCGCTTTCGACGGTGTCCCCCGATGGCAGCGGTATCATCCTGTCGGGCGATAATGGCGGCCCCAAGGTCGTGACCTCTGGTTCGGCGGATGATCCGCTGGCGGCGGCGCTGGCAGGGGTCATCAACAGCTCGGGTCAGGGCGGCCAGCCGCCCGCGAATGGGGACGCGCCCACCGCACCGCGCACCCCGGGCAGCAGCACCGAGGCCAATTCGGACGATGCGCTGACACGCGCGCTGAACGGAATCCTGGGTGGAAACTGATCCGCCCGGCGCGACGACGACAAGCGGGTGATCGTCACAGGCGATCATCCGCCCCGGCACCAGGCGCTCTGGTTGCAAAAGCCCGTTTCCTGCCGCGACGGCCAGGCCCGCTTGGGTTCCGCGCATCTGCGATCCGGCCTCAAAATCCACAAAAAACCGTGAAAATCAGTCGCCCGGCGCATCCGCGCTTGGCGCATCCTTGCCTGTACCTGTCTTCCTGCATAGACCCGACAACAAATGTTTGATCGCCTGTCTCATTCTCTATATTGGCGATTTGCTTCGAAGATGTGAGCTAGTCGGCTTAGGCTTTACTGAATTTTTCTATATACGACGCTATAAGACCGGACGGGACGTGGACTGAGAAGATGCATACGGGAACGCTGTCACCCAGATTTCAATGCGACAGATGTCCGGCCAAGGAACAACAAGGACGCTTAACCAATGAGTAAGCCACCGGCCAATCACCAGGGCCTCAAGGAATTACGACAGGCGCGATCGATCGGCAGTCGCCTGTTTCTGTCGATCGCTGTCTTCTCGGCCATCGTCAACCTGCTGATGCTGACCGGCCCGCTGTTCATGCTGCAGGTCTATGACCGGGTGCTTGGCTCTCGTTCGGTGGAAACGCTGACCGCGCTGTTCGTGCTGGTCGTTTTCCTGTTCCTGCTGATGGGGGTTGTCGATCTGATCCGGACCCGGGTGATGCAGCGCGTTGCCGCCCGGTTTCAGGACCGTCTGGAAGGCCGTGTCTTCACCGCCGCCCTGCGCGAAGGCGCGGTCAGCGGCGACGAATCGGCCGCAACGGCCAGCGGTCTGCGCGATCTGGACGCCGTCCAGCGGCTGATCGGATCGCCGGTGATCCTGGCGATCTTCGACCTGCCCTGGGCACCGCTGTTCCTTGCGGCCGTCTATATCTTCCACCCCTTCCTGGGGGTCGTGGCCACCATTGGCGGCGGCATCCTTGTGGTCTCGACCTTCGCCAACCGGATGCTGAGCAAGGCACCGCTGCAGCAGTCGAACGCCTATTCGGCGCAGGCGCAGCGCATGGCCGATCTGTATCGCGACGAGGGCGAGGTGATCAGCGCCCTGGGCATGCGCGGCGCCACCTATACCCGCTGGCGCAAGGCCCGGGCCGAGGCGCAAGAGCAGGCCGTGAAGGGCGCCGATGTCGCCTCGGGCTTCACGGTGTTTTCCAAAAGCTTCCGCCTGTTCCTGCAAAGCGCGCTGCTGGCCGCCGGTGCCTGGCTGGTGCTGCAACAGGAAATAACGCCCGGCGCGATGATTGCCAGCTCCATCATGATGGGCCGTGCGCTGGCGCCGATTGAACAGATCGTTGGCGGCTGGCCGATGATCCAGGGGGCACAGGACGCCTGGGCCCGTTTGGCCAACCTGCTGTCCAAACAGCCGCAACAGGCGCAACTGACACCCCTGCCCCGCCCCGAGGCGCAACTGGAGGTTCGCCAGCTCAGCGTGGCGCCTCCGGGTCAGAACAATGCGACGGTTCGCAATGTGACCTTTGGCGTCGGCCCCGGGCAGGCGCTTGGCGTCATCGGCCCCTCGGGCGCGGGTAAATCCACGCTGGCGCGGGCGCTGATCGGTGCATGGCCAGTGGGTGCCGGAACGATCCGGCTGGGCGGCGCGACGCTGGATCAATATGATCCGGATGTGCTGGGCAATCTGATCGGCTATCTGCCGCAGCAGGTGACGCTTTTCGACGGCACCATCGCCGAAAACATCGCCCGGCTGTCGCCCGAACCCGACCCCGAACGCGTCGTTCGTGCCGCGCAGGCGGCGGCCGCGCATCAGATGATCCTGGACCTGCCCAATGGCTATGACACCCGGATCAGCCAAAGCATCGGTCGCCTGTCCGGCGGCCAGATCCAGCGAATCGGCCTGGCCCGCGCGCTTTATCCCGATCCGGTGCTGCTGGTGCTGGATGAACCGAACTCGAATCTCGACAATCAGGGTTCAGAGGCGCTGAATGCCGCAATTCGCCGCGTCAAGGCGCAGGGCGGCGTCGTCATCATCATGGCCCACCGCCCCGCGGCCATCAATGAATGCGAGGTGTTGCTGGTCATGGAGCAGGGAATGCGGCGCGCCTTCGGGCCACGTGACAAGGTCTTGCAGGAAATGGTTCAGAACTCGCAACAGATCATGAAGGCGCAGGAAGCCGGCAAAGCAGGAGGCGTGTCGTGAGCGACGAAGACCGCAAGGGCGACAGCCCGGCCAAGGCCAATGGCGACGCGCCAGCCCCCAAGCAGCCCTCTCGTCCGCAAACGGGGCTTTTCTCCAGCCGCATCGGCCCGCCCCTGCCCGCACAGGGCGAAGCGGCCCCCGCCGCCTCAACAGCCGAGAAGAAGGCCGCGGGCGCGGGCACACCGCTGGGCAAGATCAGCCCGACCCAACCCACGCAAGCGGCCTCTCCTCCTCCACCGCCGCCCCCGATCACGCCGCCCGATCCGAATCGCTGGTCCAGCCGGACCGCGTTGATCGTCGGCTTCGTCGCGGTATTCGTGCTGTTCGGCGGCTTCTTCCTGTGGGCCATGACCAGCCAGATCGCCGGCGCCGTCGTCGCCAGCGGCCAGGTCGAGGTCGAACAGCAACGGCAGGTCGTCCAGCATCCCGATGGCGGCGTGGTCGAGAAGATCGAGGTCAAGGATGGCGCCGAGGTCGAAGCGGGGCAATTGCTGATCCAGTTGGATGGCACCCTGCTGCAAACCGAACTGGCCATCGTCGAAGGGCAATATTTCGAAATCCTCGCCCGTCGCGGCCGTCTTGAGGCCGAGCGGAACGATATCGAAACCCTGACCTTCCCCGAAGAGGTGGTCGAGGTCGCGAAGACCCGTCAGCAGGTCGCCGATCTGATCACCGGTCAGCGGAACCTGTTCGAAAAGCGCGGCGATACGCTGCATAAATCCATAGAGCAGCTTGAGAAACAGTCCGAACAGGTCGAAAAGCAGGTCGAGGGCATCGACGCGCAGATCGCGGCCCTCGCGCGGCAGCGCGAATTGATCGGTGAAGAGCTTGAAGATCAGGAATCGCTGTTCGAACGCGGTCTTGCGCAGGCGTCGCGCGTTCTGGCCCTGCAGCGGGAAGCCGTTCGTCTGGACGGTCAGCTTGGCGAATTGAACGCCAGCCGCGCCTCGGCCGAGACGCGTCAGACCGAACTGGAAATCCAGCGCCTTCGCCTTGGATCAGAGCGCCGCGAAGAGGCCGAGACCGAATTGCGAGAGCTGGGCTATCGCGAATTGGAACTGGCGGAACGGCGGCGCGGCCTGATCGAACAGATCAACCGTCTGGACATCCGCGCCCCGGTGGCCGGGATCGTCTATAACATGCAGGTCACCACGCCCCGCTCGGTCGTGCGCCCGGCAGATCCGCTGCTTTACCTGATCCCGCAGGACCGGCCGCTGGTGATCGGCGCGCGTGTGCAGACGATTCATGTCGATGAGATCCATCCAGGTCAGGAAGTCGTGCTGCGCTTTTCGGCCTTCTCCTCACGCACGACGCCCGAGATCGACGGCACGCTGCTGCGCGTCTCGGCCGATGCGCTGATGGATGAGGCCACGCAGATGCCCTATTACCGCGCCGAGGTCACAATCGCACCGGAAGAGCTTGAGAAGCTGGACGGGCTGGCCCTGATCCCCGGCATGCCGGTCGAGGTCTATATCCAGACGGGCGAGCGCAGCCCGATGGCCTATCTTGTCAAGCCGATGGCCGATTACTTCAACCGCGCCTTCCGCGACAATTGACCCTGTCGGGGCCGCCACTGCGGCGGCCCCGCGATACCCGGCACAGGACCGGGATAACCCCGGCGCTATATTACTGATCCCGGGTTGCACTTTCCCTACTTCCGCCTCAGCCTTCAGAAAAATACTGACTGAGGAGGATGCAGTGTTACGAGTACTTTCCCGCCCCGCGACCAAATTGATGGAGCGATGGCTGCCAGATCCGTTCATCTTCGTGATCGTTCTGACGCTGGTTGCCGCCATTGCCGCCATCGCCACGCAAGGCACGTCCCCGATCGCGCTGATCCAGATGTGGGGCGATGGCTTCTGGGCGCTGCTGTCCTTTTCCATGCAGATGCTGCTGGTGCTGGTCACGGGCTTCATTCTGGCCAGTTCTCCGCCGGTGCGGAAAATCCTGCAAAGCATCGCCGGACTGGCCAGCAGCCGCGGATCCGCCATCATCCTCGTGTCGCTGGTATCGCTGGCGGCAAGCTGGTTGAACTGGGGCTTTGGCCTTGTGGTGGGCGCGATCTTCGCCAAGGAGGTCGCCCGTCAGGTCAAGGTCGACTACCGGCTGCTGGTCGCCTCGGCCTATTCGGGCTTTGTGATCTGGCATGGCGGATTGTCAGGCTCGGTCCCGCTGACCATCGCGACGCCGGACCATTTTTCGCAGGCGCAGATCGGCGTAATCCCGACATCGGACACCATCTTCGCGCCCTGGAATCTGGTGATCGTGCTGGCCGTGCTGATCGCGGTGCCGCTGGTCAACCGGCTGATGATCCCGCTGGAGGATGAGCAGGTCCTGATCGATCCGGCGAAACTGGCCGATCAGGGCAGGCCCGCGCCAATGAGCCAGCACCCCACCCCGGCCGAGCGGCTGGAAAACAGCCGCGTTCTGATGTGGCTGATCGGCATTCCCGGCCTGATCTGGCTGGCGCTTTATTTCATCGGCGGCGGCGGGCTGAACCTGAATGTGGTGAACTTCCTGTTCCTCTTTGTCGGCATCCTGTGTCACGGCACCGCGCGCAGCCTGCTGGCGGCGCTGGATGAGGCCGTGCGCGGTGGCGCGGGCATCGTGATCCAGTTCCCCTTCTATGCAGGCATCATGGCGATCATGATCCAAAGCGGGCTGGCGGCCTCGCTGTCGGAATGGTTCGTCTCGATCTCATCGGCGCAGACGCTGCCCTTCTGGAGCTTCATCAGCGCGGGCATCGTCAATGTCTTCGTGCCTTCGGGCGGCGGGCAATGGGCGGTGCAGGCGCCGGTCATGCTGCCCGCGGCCGAGGCCCTGGGCGCGGATTATGCGCGCGTGGCGATGGGTGTCGCCTGGGGCGATGCCTGGACCAACCTGCTGCAGCCCTTCTGGGCGCTGCCGATGCTGGGGATTGCCGGGCTAAAAGCGCGTGACATCATGGGCTTTTGCGTCGTGCAATTGCTGGTCACCGGCATCGTGATCGGTGGGCTGTTGCTGCTGCTGTAAGCGATCATCGAAGCGGATGGCGGGGCCGATATGCCCCGCCATTTTCATTGCCCCGATATCGGGGAAGCCGTCAGCGTTTACGCCGCCGCTTGGCGGCGCGTTTAACCTCGGCCAGGCGCGATTTCGTGGACATGCGCTTCGGCCCCTTGCCCTTGCGCTTTTGCGGGCCGCGCGGAAGGGGCTTGCCCTCCAGTTCCAGCAATTCCAGCGTCAGGCCACCCGTCATCGGAATTGCCTCGGACAGGCGGACGGTCACGCGCTGGCCAATGCCGATTTCCAGCCCGGTATCGCTGCCGATCAGCATCTGCGCATCGGGATCGAAATGGAAATATTCCTGCCCGATCTCGCGGATCGGCAGAAGCCCGTCGGCCCCGGTTTCATCCAGCCGGACAAAGGCGCCGAAACGCTGCAACCCGTTGATGCGCCCGGTCATTTCCGTGCCGACGCGATCCGACAGATAGGCCGCCAGATAGCGGTCGGTGGTGTCCCGTTCTGCCGCCATCGAGCGGCGCTCGGTCTCGGAAATATGCGTCGCGGTTTCGGATATCCGGTCCATATCGCCGTCGCTCAAGCCGTCCGGCTTGCCGCCCTGCCCGCCCTTCCAGCCATGGGCCGAGATCAGCGCGCGATGCACGATCAGGTCCGAATAGCGCCGGATGGGAGAGGTGAAATGCGCGTAGCTTTTCAAGGCCAGCCCAAAATGCCCATAGTTTTCGGGGTGATAATAGGCCTGCGTCATGGATCGCAGGGTCGAGATATTGATCAGCTCGTCGAAATCGCTGCCCTCGGCCTGGGCCAGCAGGCGGTTCAGATGGCCGGTTTGCAGCACCTGCCCCTTGGCCAGCGTAAAGCCCGAGGCCTGGGCAACCTCGCGCAGCGCCTCCAGCTTGTCCTGACTGGGCTCTTCATGGACGCGGAACAGCAAGGGGCGCTGTCGGCGGATCAGTTCTTCGGCGGCGGCGACATTGGCCAGCACCATGAATTCCTCGATCAGTTTGTGCGCGTCAAAGCGTTCGCGGAAATTCACCGATTTCACCCGCCCGTCCGGGGTCAGTTCGATCCGGCGTTCGGGCAGGTCCAGATCCAGCGGCTGACGGCGATCGCGGGCGGATTTCAGCAGTTCATAGGCATGCCAAAGCGGCTTGATCACGCTGCCCATCAGCGGCGCGGTCTGATCGTCGGGATTGCCATCGGCGGCCGCCTGCGCCTGTTCATAGGACAGGCTGGCGCGGCTGTTCATCATGCCGCGATGAAAGTTGTGGCTGATCTTGTTGCCCTGCGCATCCAGCCGCATCCGCACCGCAATCACCGCCCGGTCAACCTGTTCATGCAGCGAACACAGATCGGCGGACAGCGCCTCGGGCAGCATGGGCACGACGCGGTCGGGGAAATAGCTGGAATTGCCGCGCGTCCAGGCCTCGCGATCCAGCGCCGATCCGGGGCGCACGTAATAGGCCACATCGGCAATGGCGACCCAGATGGTGGCGCCGCCGTCTTCCTCGATCACGGCGGCCACGGCATCGTCATGGTCGCGGGCATCGGCCGGGTCGATCGTGACCAGCGGCAGGTCGCGCAGATCGTCGCGACCCTTCATGCCGGCGGGCTTCTGCGCCTCGGCCTCTTCGATCACGGCATCGGGGAATTCGTCGGGGATGCCGTGCTGATGAATCGCGATCAGGCTGACCGCGCGCGGCGCCGAAGGATCGCCCAGCCGTTCGATGATCCGTGCCAGCGGCAGGCCCAGCCGGTTTTTCGGCCCCGCCTGTTCCGCCTGCACCAATTCGCCATTTTCCGCGCCCAGAGTGGCATCGGCGCGCACGCGCCATTCCTTGTCCTGCCCCTTGTCGATGGGCAGGATACGCCCGCCTTCGGCATCTTTGCGAAAGATCCCGGTGATGCGGTTGGCCGAGGCGGTAATGCGCCGCATCAGACGCGCCTGATACTGGTAATCCTCTCCCTGCACCTCGATCAGCCGGGCCAGAAAGCGTTCGCCGCGCCCCAGGGCCGGGTCGTTCTGCCGGGGCATGTACAGGATCCGGGGCACCGGCCCCTCGCCCCGCCATTCCAGCGGCCGCACGAAAAGATCGCCCGATCCGTCCGGGGCCAGCAATTCCACAACCGTCACAGGCGGCAGCTTTTCCGCATCCAGATAGTGACGGCGGCGACGCTCCAGCGTGCCCTCGGCCTCAAGCTCTTTCAGAAGGCGTTTCAATTCGATGCGCTGTGCGCCCTTGATGCCAAAGGCCTTGGCGATGTCGCGCTTGGAATTGGCGTCGGGATGGTCGGCCACCCAATCCAATATCTGCTGCTTGCTGGGAATCTGAGTCATATGGGCAACCTAACAGACGGGATGGGATAACGCAGCGGGCCGCGTCAGAGTTCGCGGATCATGTCATAATGCGGGATACCCGCGTCGTCATAGGCGCCGCTGACCACCGCGAATCCCAGCTTTTCATAGAACCCGATGGCGCTTTCCTGCGCCGACAGCCTGACCTGCATGATCCCCGGTCGCGTGCGCAGGATATCCATGCTGGCCCGCACCATCTGCGCGCCCAGTCCGGTGCCCCGCGCCTGCGGCAGCACGCAGATCCGTCCCAGCTTGCCGACCTGACCCTTCAGCAGGATCCGTGCCGTGCCCACCGCCCGCCCATCCCGCCAGGCCAGCAGGTGGATCGCCTGATCGTCCAGATCGTCCCACTCATCCGCCTCGGCAATGCCCTGTTCGTCGATAAAGACGGCACGGCGCAGATCGCGGCAGGTGGCGATATCCCCGGTCAGTTCGATCCTCATTCGAAATATCTTTCCAGAATGCGCTGATAGATGTCTTTCAACTGCTGGACCTGCGCTGCAGGCACGCGTTCATCGACCTGGTGCATGAAATGTCCGACCAGACCGAATTCCACCACAGGGCAGTGATCCTTGACGAAACGCGCATCCGAGGTCCCGCCCGAGGTCGACAGTACAGGCTGCCGCCCCGTTTCGCGGGTCACGATATCGCGGACCAGATCGACGAAGGGACCGGGTTGGGTCAGAAACGCCTCGCCGCTGATATCTGCCTGGAGGGTCAGGGCAACGCCGGTTTCATCGCTTATCTTCTGCGCGCGCGCTGTCAGGTCACGGGTCAGCGATTCGCCCGTATGCAGATCGTTGAAGCGGATATTGACCACCGCCGACGCGGCCTCGGGGATCACGTTCGAGGCCGGGTTGCCACAATCGATCGAGGTGATCTGCAAGCCGGTCGGGTCGAAATGATCGGTGCCCTGATCCAGCGGCGTGGCGATCAGATCGTCCAGATAGCGGGTCAGCGCATGCAGCGGATTTTTGGCGCGATGCGGATAGGCGGCATGGCCCTGCACCCCCTTGGCCGCGATCCTGAACGTGACCGAGCCGCGCCGCCCGATCTTCATCATCTCACCCATGATATCGGGGTTCGAGGGCTCGCCCACGATGCAGACATCCATCCGCTCGCCCTGTTGATCCATCCAATCCAGCAGGGCGCGGGTTCCATCGCGCCCCGGCCCCTCTTCATCGCCGGTAATGGTCAGGATGACGGCACCGTCAGGCGGTGTCCCGGTGACAAAATCTATCGCCGCCGCAACAAAGGCCGCCACGCCGGATTTCATATCCGTGGCCCCGCGCCCCCAGATCAAACCATCCCCGACATGGCCGGAAAAGGGCGGATAGGTCCATGAGGCCAGATCACCCGGCGGCACCACATCTGTGTGACCGTTGAAGCCGAAACTGCGCACGCCCTTGGCGCCCCATCGGGCAAACATGTTCGGCGTGCCGTTTCGGTCGACGCGATGCACCTCGAACCCCGCCTGCGTCAGCAGATCGCCCAGAAGCACCAGCGCCCCCCCTTCGACCGGGGTGACAGAGGGGCAACGGATCAGTTTCGCCGTCAGATCGGCTGCGTCAGTCATGGTCAAAACCCAATTGAAAATGCGCGACGGACCAGATTCAGCCCGGTGATCACAAGCAGGATCAGCGTCCAACGCCGAAACTGCACCACATCCATGCGATCATGCAAGGCAAAGCCCAGTTGCATGCCCAGAAAGGCCGGAATGCACAGGATCAGCGACAGGGGCAGCGTCTGGGCATTCAGGATGCCCGAAAACAGATGCGCCACCAGCAGCATGATCGCGCCCAGCAGGAACACGATCCCCTGCACCCGCATCTGTTCGGATTTGCTGGCCCCGGTGGACAGCAGATAGACGATCAGCGGCGGCCCCCAGATCCCGGAGATGCCGCCGTAAAGCCCACCGATGATGCCGGTCACGATCTCGGCCCGGCGGCGATGATGCATGTCCAGAAGGATCGGCCGCCCCGACAATTGCCAGACCGCGAAAGCGACGATGGGCACGCCCAGCATCAGATACATCCAGCCCTGCGGAATCGCGGCGGCGAACCCGGCCGAGACGCAGATGAAGATCAGCACCATCGCGATATGCCAGCGATAGCTGCGGATCGAGGATACGACCTCGGCCCGGCCAAAGCGGAAGGCCTGCTGAATATTGGTGAACAGCGTGGGCATGATCAGACAGGCCAGTGCCGTCTGCGCGGGCAGGATCGAACTGAAGGCCGACATCATGATCATCGGCATGGCGAATCCGACCGCGCCCTTCACGAAACCCGCAAAGCCCGTGATCGCGATGATTGCCCAGAATTGCCAGGGGTCCAGTCCAAACATGCGCGCAGGCTAGACCCGGGATTCGGAAAAGAAAATCCCGCTTGTGTCGCGGGATATGCCGCGGAACGTGCCGCAGAAAACGTTGCGACACATTCGGTCAAATTTCGATCTTTCTGCGCATTATAGTTGCGCCGCATCTGCTAAGGCACTACCAATGCTGCAACGCCGCAAAGGACGAGAAGATGAAAGATATGCCGTCACAGACCGCCCTTGTTCTGACCGAGATCGAAGAGCTTCAGGCCCGCGCCACGCAGGCCCTGCGCGACCTTGTCGCGCCAGAGGGTCGCCCCGACCCCGCCGCGCTGGAGATGCATCAGCATGCCGCCCATACGCTGTCCTGGCTGGCAACCTATGTCGAATCGCTGAAACAGCTTGGCGCCTGGGCCGAAACCTGCAGCGGAGAGACCGAGCAGCTGATCGCGCAGATCGGCTTTGGCGAATATCTGACGCAGATCCTTGGCGGGATCCCGATGAGCCAGAACGAATTTGCCCGGCTGTCGGATCTGGGCATCGACTGGCAGCCCTCGGATGCGGCGCGCGAATTGATGGCGGGCAACACGCCCAAGGCCCGCGCGCGGCTGGCCGAACTGATCGCGGATAATCGCGGCAGCGCGACCTTTGGCGCCACCGGGCTGGACGAGGATCTGGAAATGATTCGCGACCAGTTCCGCCGCTGGGCCGATGACAAGGTCGTCCCCTATGCCCATGACTGGCACCTGAAGGATGAGCTGATCCCGATGGAAATCATCGAGGAACTGGCCGAGCTGGGCGTCTTTGGCCTGACGATTCCGGAAAATCTGGGCGGGCTTGGCATGTCCAAGGCCGCGATGGTCGTCGTCAGCGAGGAATTGTCGCGCGGTTATATTGGCGTCGGCAGTCTGGGCACCCGCAGCGAGATTGCGGCGGAACTGATCCTGGGCGGCGGCACGGATGATCAGAAGGCACATTGGCTGCCGAAGCTGGCCAGCGGAGAGATCCTGCCCACCGCCGTCTTTACCGAACCCAATACCGGCAGCGATCTGGGCAGCCTGCGCACGCGGGCGGTCAGGGATGGCGACAACTGGAAGGTGACCGGCAACAAGACCTGGATCACCCATGCCGCCCGCACCCATATCATGACGCTGCTTGCGCGCACCGATCCCGACACGACGGATTATCGCGGGTTGTCGATGTTCATTGCCGAAAAGACACCCGGCGATGATGCGAACCCCTTCCCGACGCCCGGCATGACCGGGGGTGAGATCGAGGTTCTGGGCTATCGCGGCATGAAGGAATACGAGCTTGGCTTCGACGGGTTCGAGGTCAAGGGCGAGAACCTTCTGGGCGGCGAAACCGGGCAAGGCTTCAAGCAATTGATGCAGACCTTCGAAAGCGCCCGCATCCAGACGGCTGCGCGGGCCATCGGCGTGGCGCAGAATGCGCTGGAACTGGGCCTGCAATATGCGCTGGACCGCAAGCAATTCGGCAAATCGCTGATCGCCTTCCCGCGCGTGGCCGACAAGCTGGCGATGATGGCGGTGGAAATCATGATCGCGCGCCAGCTGACCTATTTCAGCGCCCGCGAAAAGGATCAGGGCCATCGCTGCGATCTGGAGGCCGGAATGGCCAAGCTGCTGGGCGCGCGGGTCGCCTGGGCAAATGCCGACAATGCGCTGCAGATCCATGGCGGCAACGGCTTTGCGCTGGAATATCAGATCAGCCGTGTGCTTTGTGACGCACGCATTCTGAATATTTTCGAGGGTGCCGCCGAGATTCAGGCGCAAGTTATTGCGCGGCGCCTTTTGGGGTGAAAGAGATTGCTGTAATCTCTTGGGCAATCTGCGGCGCCCGCCGCAACCGCCCTGCCCTTTGAAGGAGCTTTAGATGTTCAGTCGTCCTTTCATGGCCGTTGCCGCTGCTGCGGCCGTGCTGTCCCTTGCCGCTTGTGAAGACCCGGCCCCGAAAACCTCTGCCGGTGGCATCCCGCTGGGCGATTACGTGCTGGTCGGCCTTGGTGGCCGCACCGTGCCGCTGCGCGATGTCACCCTGCGGGTCGAGGAAAACCGCCTGTCCGGCCACGGCCCCTGCAACCGCTACACTGTCGAAAATAACGGCGATCTGCCCGCGCTGCAGCTGGGTCCGATCAGCTCGTCCACGCAGGCTTGCGCGGTCAATCAGGATCTGGAGACCAGCTTCTTCCAGACGCTGCAAAGCGCCACTTCGGTCGAATATTACGGCGGCGTGCTGAAGGTCAAAGCCCCGCAGACCTGGCTGATCTTTGAACGCGGCGTGCCCAAGCGCGACCAGATCAGCGCCCTTGACGCGGCGCGCGGCCAGCAGGGCCTGCAGTAAAATCCTTAGGACGGCTGGCTTCGGGTCAGCCGTCTGATCAGACGGTCACGGGCGGCGGGTAATTGCCGCCCGACCAGATCCGAGGCGACGCGGTGGTGCAGGAAATGCCCGGTGATCGCCAGCCCATCCTCGATCCCGCGCCCCCGGTTATCGCCCGCGCCGCCCAGAATGCCGGGCAGCGGCAGCAGCTTGTCGGCCCATTCCCCGGCCCCGGCCCGGCTGACCGCCCGCCCCGATCGCGGGCTGACATAGGCCAGCCCCTCACGCGCGCCGGTCACGGCGCAGCGGCTCAGATCCAGCCCGAAACCCATCTCATCCAGCAGCAGCATTTCCCAGTGCATGTAATCCTGCGCCCAGTCCTCGGCCCGTTCCATCCGGTCCAGCAGGGCTTCCGTCAGGGCGGCAAGACGGGGATGCGGATCGCGTTCGGGCAGCACGAACAGCAGCAGCGCGCTGACCGCGTTCAGCCCCGCCAGTGACAGCGCATCGCCCAGGATCCCGGTACGCAGGCGCAGCGGTTCGGCGGTGAAGGTGCCAAGCTGATCGTCCCGCCGCGCGCGCCAGCGCAGATCCAGCCGGTTTCCCGGTTGCAGCATCGCCGCCCGCTTTTGCGAGGCCCCGCCCGGCACCAGCCCGGCATGGCGACCATATTCCATCGTCAGCACGTCGATGATCACGGCAGTCTCGCCATGCGGACGGCGAGAGATCACCGTGCCCTCGGCCTGCCACTCCATGGCTCAGCCCTGCGGCGCGGGCAGGATCAGGCTGCCGTCCTTTTCCAGCGGCCAGAAGGGATTGGTGGCGATTTCCCAGACATGGCCGTCAGGATCGGCGAAATAGCCGGAATATCCGCCCCAGAACACCTTCTCGGGCTGTTTCAGCGCCGTGGCGCCCGCCTGCAAGGCCGCCTGAAACACGGCATCGGTTTCGGCATCATCGGCGCAATTCTGGGCCAGCGTCATCGCGCCGGTCCCCAGACTGGCGCCCGGCCGCCCCTGATCCTTGGCCAGATCCTGCAGCCCGAACAGGCCCAGAACCGCGCCATTCATCTGAAAGAAGACAATCCCTTTATCGGGACCGTCATAGGGCTGCCAGCCCCATGCGGTGTAAAATTCGCGGGCGCGGTCCAGATCGGCCACCCCCAATGTGATCAGCGTGACGCGTTGTCGTGGCAGGGACATGTTTCACCTGTGTTTTGCGGCGACGGAGGCTCCGCCGCCTGTGGGTCTTACTGCATGCGCCGCGTGCGATCCCCGGCCCCGAACCGCTTTGCGCCCGATTGCCGGATCAGGCTGATGGAATAGAGAACCAGCGACGCCCAGATCATCGGGAAGGCAATCATGCGGGCCGTGTCGAAGGGTTCGTCAAAGACGAAAACGGCGGTCAGGAAGATCATTGTCGGCGCGATATATTGCAGGATACCGATGGTCGAGAGGCGCAAGCGCTTGGCACCATTGGCATAGAACAGCAGCGGAATGGCCGTGATCGGGCCGCAGCCGATCAGCAACAGCGTATCGCGCCAGTTCAGCCCGAAATGCGACGCGCCCCCGGCGGCCTGCCAGAACAGCCAGCCCAAGGCCAGAGGCGTCAGGATCAGCACCTCTAGCGTGAAGCCCTGATTGGGGCCCAGCGGCAGCTTTTTCTTGCAATAGGCGTAAAAACCCCAGGTCAGCATCAGCGAGATCGAGACAAGCGGCAGGCTGCCCGCCTGCACCGTCAGCAGGATCACAGCCGCCGCGGCCAGCGCAATGGCGATCATCTGCAGGCGGCTCAGACGCTCTCCCAGCAGGGTCGCGCCCAGGAAGACGCTGAACAGCGGGTTGATGTAATAGCCAAGCGCCGCGTCCAGCGCCTTGTCATTGGCGATGGCCCAGACATAGGTCAGCCAGTTGACCGAGATCAGCATCGCCGTCAGCCCCGCCATCGCCAAAAGGCGCGGCGTGCGGAAGGCGGCGATGACATCGCTGGACCGACCCTGATACAGCAGCACGGCCCCGGCGATGGGCAGCGACCAGATGACCCGATGGGCGATCACCTCGGTCGGGGGTATATGCGCCAGCGCCTTCATGTAAAGCGGCAGAAAGCCCCATAGCGCATAGGCGGCGATGGCATAGGCCAGACCGCGCGGCGTATCGACATTCTGATCGGGGATGGTTGTCATGCGCGAACCATATGGCGCATTCGCAGCCGATACCAGAGGTCGCGCGCAACGCCGGAGGACCGGCGCAGCGGGTCAGAAACCCTCTTCTTCCAACAGCACGCGGCCTTCGCGGCTTTCGATTTCGATGACCCACAGATCCGGATCGAAACCGCGCTGTCGCCGGATGGCGGCATCGACCGATTCCTCATCGGCCTGCAGGGACATGCGCCAGTCGTGGCTGTCGGTTTCGAAATCCCATTCCCGCGTCCAAAGCTGGGCCGTTCCGTCCAGCAGCGCGCATTTCACCAGAACCGCCCCCGCCGTGTCGTCGCCATGTGCGACCACATAGGCCGGTATATTCTGAAGCCCAAGCCGTCTCAGATAGGCGGACACCCAGATCCCGGTGGCCAGGCGCGGATTGGCCATGGCCTAGTCACCGTCGCGGAAATCAAGGCCGATCTCGCCATAGCGCTCGGCCTCTTCCTGCCAGTTTTCGCGCAGCTTGACCTGCAGGAACAGGTGGATACGGCGGCCCATGAACTCTTCCAGCTCTTGCCGCGCGGCCTGGCTGACGGCCTTGATGGTTTCGCCATGCTTGCCCAGCACGATGCCCTTATGGCCGTTGCGGGCGACATAGATCACCTGATCCACGCGGGCGCTGCCATCCTTGCGCTCTTCCCAGGATTCGGTTTCGACCGTCAGCTGATAGGGGATTTCCTCATGCAGCCGCAGGGTCAGTTTCTCGCGCGTGATTTCGGCCGCGATCATCCGCATGGGCAGATCGGCAATCTGATCTTCCGGGTAAAGCCACGGGCTGACCGGCAGCGTCTGGGCCAGCCATTGCCGCAGATCGGCACAGCCATAGCCGCGCTCGGCCGAAATCATGAAGGTCTGGGAAAACGGATAGGCGTCGTTCAGTTTCTGCGACAGGGCCAGCAGGACCTCGGCCTTGACGCGGTCGATCTTGTTGATCACCAGCGCCACCGGCGTCTTGCGCTCCAGCGCGGCAAGCTGATCGATGATCGCCTGCACGCCATCGGTCAGGCCACGATGCGCCTCGACCAGCAGCAGGATGATATCGGCATCCGAGGCCCCGCCCCATGCGGCGGCCACCATCGAGCGGTCCAGCCTGCGCCGGGGCCGGAAGATGCCGGGCGTGTCGACAAAAACCAACTGGCTGTCGCCTTCGATGGCGATGCCGCGAATGCGGGCGCGGGTTGTCTGCACCTTATGGGTGACAATGCTGACCTTGGCGCCGACCATCTGGTTCAGCAGGGTGGATTTCCCGGCATTGGGTTCGCCGATCAGCGCCACGAAGCCGGCGCGGGTTTGGGTGTCGGTCATTCGCCGCCCTCCAGCCGGGACAGCAATTTCTGCGCGGCTTCCTGTTCGATACTGCGTTTGGTGCCGGCGCCGGTGGCATCGGCCGTGCTGCCATCGTCCAGCAGCACCGTGATGTGAAAGACGGGCGCATGATCCGGGCCGCTGCGACCCGTCTGCTCGTAGCTGGGCGGCGACATGCCATGCGCCTGCGCCCATTCCTGCAAGGCGGTCTTGGCGTCGCGGGGATCCTCGTCAAGGCTGGTCAGACGGTCGGCCCACAGCGTCAGGATGACACGCTCGGCCGCCTCGAAACCGCCATCCAGATAGATCGCGGCCAGCACCGCCTCCATCGCATCGGCCAGCAATGCCTCTTTGCGGCGGCCGCCCGACATCATCTCGGACCGGCCAAGCTTCAGCACCTCGCCCAGACCGATCTCGCGCGCGACAGCGGCGCAGGTCTCTCCGCGGACGAGGGCGTTATAGCGCGGCGCCAACTGGCCTTCCTGGGCGGCACGATCCGCCTTGAACAGCGCCTCGGCCATGACAAGGCCCAGCACGCGATCGCCCAGAAATTCCAGCCGCTGATTGTCGGGCCGCGTGGCCGAACCGATCGAGCCATGCGTCAGCGCCCGGATCAGCAGTTCCGGCCGCGTGAATTCATAACCCAGCCGGGTCATGAACGCCTGAATATCCGCGCCCGGTTTCAATTCACCGCCTTGAAGAAACGGTCCCCGCGCCAGGTCCAGAAATACAGCAGCGACCGCCCGGCGGACGAGAACATGATCCGGTCGGCCCGACCGATCAGATATTCCTCGGAGACAAAGCCCACGCCACCGAATTCCGCCCGGAAGCGCGAATCCTTGGAGTTGTCGCGATTGTCGCCCATGAAGAAATAATGCCCCTCGGGGACGGTGAAGGTCGCGGTATCATCGACGTCCCAGCCATCGACGATGTTCAGCACATCATAGCTGACACCATTGGGCAGGGTTTCGGTGAACCGCTCTTTCACGCATTGGCCGCCCTCGGCGACGGGATCGTTGATACAGCGCGGCACCAGACCCTGCGGCCCCTGCTGTTCCTTGATCTCGACGAAATCTTCCTTCTGCACCTGCGGCACCTCTTCGCCATTGATCCACAGGCGACCGTCGGTCATGCGCACCGTGTCGCCGGGCAGGCCGATCAGGCGCTTGATGAAATCGACGCCCTGGGTCGGGTGACGGAACACGACGACATCGCCGCGTTCAGGCTCGCTGCCCAGAATGCGGCCGGTGATCGGGCACATCGCGAAGGGGCAGGAATATTGCGAATAGCCATAGGCCATCTTGTTGACGAACAGGAAATCGCCGATCAGCAGCGTGTCCTTCATGCTGCCCGAGGGGATCCAGAAGGGCTGAAAGAACAGCGTGCGGAAGATGCCCGCGATGACAAGCGCCCAGAAGATCGTCTTGACGGTCTCCCACAGACCTTCCTTCTTCGCTGCTTTTTCGGCCATGATGTCGTCCTTTGGCATTGCGCGGGCCAGATCGCCGCGTCGCGCGTTCATGGTCCCCGCGCGGGGGCAAAGTCAAGGTTTTGCAGGGCTGTTTTGGTCGGCCAGCGCCTCGATCACCACAAAAGCCTGCGCCCAGGGATGATCGTCGGTCAGGGTGACATGAACAATGGCGCGATGCCCGGGCGGGGTCATCTGATCCAGCTTCCGCGCGGCCCAGCCGGTCAGCTCCATCACCGGCTGACCACTGCGCAGATTGCTGACCGCCATGTCACGCCAGCTGATGCCCATGGCCAGCCCGGTGCCAAGCGCCTTGGAACAGGCCTCCTTCGCGGCCCAGCGTTTCGCCAGCGTCCCGGCCTCATCCTTGCGGCGACGGGCCTTGGCCAGTTCCGTCTCGGTGAAGACGCGATTGCGGAACCGGTCGCCGAAACGGTCCAGCGTGCCCTGAATCCGCTCGATATTGGCCAGATCGGTGCCGATACCCAAAATCATTCGGCCACCATCACCGCGCCGATCTGCCCGGTCTGCTGGTTGATGGTGATGTCCAGCGCGCCCCGGTCGCCCTGCGGCAGGTCGGGGTTGAAGACGCGCACCGGCAGGGTGATCTGCAGACCGTTCTGCGGATCGTAATCGGCCTGACGCGCGGCGAAATCGATCGCCATGAAGCCTGCGGGCCAGCCGCCCTGATCCGGCGCGGCGGCAAGGGATACGGTCTTGCATTGCCGGTCGCCAAGCTCATCCAGAGGCGGCGACAGGATCATCAGATGCATGGCCGTCGCCGCAGGTTCCAGCGTGTCCAGAAGCGCCAGCCGCACCTGACCATTGGCATAGGTCGCGCTGTTCTCTTCCCACGGCTCGGGCAGGTTGCGGGCAAGGCTCCAGTCGCCGCACTCACCCACCGATTGCGCGAAGGACGGGGCGGCGACAAGGGCCAGAAGCGGAAACAGCGCCCTCATCCGCGGGCCTCATCCATGCGGCGGCGCATCTCGCGAATGGCGCCGTCCAGGCCCAGGAACATCGCCTCGCCCATCAGGAAATGGCCGATATTCAGCTCGGCGATCTGCGGGATGGCGGCAATCGTCGCGACATTGTCATAGGTCAGGCCGTGGCCCGCATGCACCTCCAGCCCTAGGCGGGCGGCCAGTTCGGCGCCCAGGACCAGACCGGCCAGTTCCGCGTCGCGTTCCGCCGCGCGGCCTTCGGTGTCGAAATCGCAATAGGCGCCGGTGTGCAGTTCCACCACCGCCGCGCCGATCCGGGCAGCGGCTTCGATCTGCGCAGGCTCATGCCCGATAAATAACGAGACACGGCTGCCCGCCTCACGCAGGGGGGCGATGAAATCCGCCAGATAGGCCTGATTTCCGGCGACATCCAGACCGCCCTCGGTCGTGCGTTCCTCACGTTTTTCGGGGACGACGCAGATGGCATGGGGCCGGTGCCGCAGGGCGATGGCCTGCATTTCGGGGGTTGCCGCCATTTCAAGGTTCAGCGGCAGTGACAACTCCCGCATCAGCCCGTCGATATCGGAATCGCGGATGTGGCGGCGATCTTCGCGCAGATGGGCGGTGATGCCATCGGCGCCCGCCTGTTCGGCCAGCTTTGCCGCGCGCAGCGGATCGGGCCAGGGGGTGCCACGCGCGTTCCGCACCGTTGCGATATGATCGATATTCACTCCCAGACGCAGCATGGTTCCCTCTTGTCTTTTCGCCAGCCTAGCGCCGCCGCAGCGGCTGTGCCAGTTCCGTTGCAACCGCCCACCAGCCGCGCCCCGACAGCGCATCCGCAGCCGTCCGCGCGGCATCGGCGCTGTCATAAAGGCCAAAGCATGTCGCGCCCGATCCCGACATCCGTGACAGGGCCGCGCCGCTGTCCTGCAAGGCCCGCAAGACCTGATCGATCTGCGGACAGATCCGGCAGGCGGCGGGCTGCAGATCGTTGCGCGTGCCGCGCAGCCAGCCGACAAGATCATCAAGCCCGGAAAATGCCGGGATCGTCGGCAGGGGCGGATTGTCGCGCCGCTCCATCGCGGCGAAAACCTGCGGCGTCGGCACCGCCACGCCCGGATTGACCAGCACCATCGGCACCGAGGGAATGGCGGGCAAGGGCGTTACGATCTCGCCCACGCCCTGCATCCGCGCCGGAGCGGAGAGCAGGCAGACCGGCACATCCGCGCCCAGCCGTTCCGGGTTGTCGGGCAATCCATAGCCCATCCGCGTCAGCGTCCGCAGCACCGCCGCCGCATCCGCGGACCCGCCGCCGATGCCCGAGGCGACGGGCAGGTTCTTGGTCAGGCCGATGGCGACCTCTGCCCCCATCGACCGCGCGGCGCGCAGGCAAAGGTTATCCTCATCCGGTTGCAGACCAGCGGCGAAGGGACCATCCAGCGTCAGCGACAGCGGCCCCGGCTGAAGCCGCAGATGATCGCCAATCCCGGCGAACACCACCAGCGAATCCAGCAGGTGATAGCCATCCTTGCGCCGCCCGGTGACATGCAGCGCAAGATTCAGCTTGGCCGGGGCAAATTCGGTCTGCAGCGACATGGATCAGTTGTGATTCGAGGCCTGCGGCTCTGCTATCGGCGCCGATCCCTTCGGCTGGTTGCCCGAGGCTTTTTCCTCGGCCAGCACCGCATCAAGACCACGCTCCAGCTTGGCCCGGACCCGGTCGGCATCGACATCCCCCGCATCGGTCGGTTCCAGCGACAAGGCACGTTTCCACTGGATTTCGGCTTCGCGATGGCGGCCCACCATCCAATAGATATCGCCCAGATGGTCGTTGACCAGCGGATCCTGCGACATGGTGCCGATGGCACGTTCCATCGGTTCGACGGCTTCCTCGAAACGGCCCAGACGGAAATAGGCCCAGGCCAGCGAATCCTGAATATAACCGTCATCGGGCGACAGCTCGACCGCCTTCTGGATCATCTCCAGCCCGCGATCCAGATTCTCGTTCCGGTCGATCCAGCTATAGCCAAGATAGTTCAGCAGACTGGCCTGATCGGGGCGGATCTCGATGGCGGCCAGCAGATCCTGCTCGGCGCGCTCGAACTGACCCGCCCGTTCCAGCGCGATGCCGCGCGCGTAAAGCGGGAACCATTTCGCCTCGGGCGGCTGATCCTCCAGCAGGGCCAGCGCCTTGTCATAGGCCGGCACGGCCTTGTTGAATTTTTCCTGCTGCCGCAGCAGATCGCCCAGCGCCATCCAGGCCTGCGGAAGGTCGGGATAGGCGGCGGTCAGCGCCAGGGCGGCCTTTTCGGCCTCATCGCGGTGATCCGCGCGGGACAGCGCGTCGATCCGCGCCAGTTCGGCGATCGGACGCATCTGACCCATGCGGCGCAGGGCCTCGAATTCCGGCTCGGCCAGGTGGAATTGCTCTCGTTCCTGCAAAAGCTGGGCCATCATCAGCCGCGCCTCAGCGCTGTCGGGCGACAGCCAGACGGCAAGACGGGAATAGATCAGCGACAGCGGTTCCGGTTCGGGGCTGCTGGCCAGCGCCGTGGCCAGCGTCAGAAAGACCTGCGCGATGCCATCGGCTGCGGTCTTGACCACGTCGAAGCTGACCGGCTCACCATCGGCGATGCGGTTGCGCAGGGCCAGCAGTTGCGGCTCTGCCTCGATCCCCTCAAGCGAATCCAGCATCGCCACGGCCTCGTCGCGACGATCAAGCTGGGTCAGGATCTCGGCCCGGGCGGTAAAGCCCAACAGATGCGCGCCGGTGGCCGGATCGGCCAGCAGGCTGTCGGCACCTTCGTAATCGCCGACCATCGCGCGGGCCAGCGCCAGATGGTAATTCACCATCGGCGCCACGCTGCGCGCCTTGGCCATGTCTTCGAATTTCTGCAATGCCTCTTGCGCGCGGCCCGCCCCCAGCAGGCCCCATGCCTCCAGCATGCCATCCAGCAGATCGGATTCGATGGCTGCACCCGTGGGCTTGTTGGCCAACGAGTCCAGCAGCCCCTGCCAGTCGCCGCCATGGGCCAGCGCGGCGCGCTGGATCAGGCCGGAAAGCTCGGTCGGATCGCCTTCGGTCGCGATCTGGTCGGACAGCTTCACCGCGCGGTCGATCTCACCCGCCGAGACCAGCGAGACCAGCGCGCTGTCCTGCAGGTACCGATCCGAGGGATCATGCGCCACCGCCTGCACGAAATAGCGCGCGGCGGCCCCGAAATCATTTTCCACCGTCGCCATCCGCGCGGCCAGATAGGGTCCGGCCAGACCGAAGGTCAGCGGGGCCTGAGGCGCCTTGGCCTGCGCCGCGGGCGCATCATCGCCCGGCCGGGGCTCGGGTCGCTGCTGCGCGGCGGCAGGCAGGGCCAGGCCGGCCATCAGCGCGGCGATCAGGGCCATGTTCGGGCGGCTTTGGGTCACGTCTTCCATCCCGGAAATCACTAAACTGTTCCGGCGACCCTAAACGCGACGGGCGGGGCAAGCAATCGCTGCGCCCCGCCCAAAATTCACATATTCGGGTAATTCGGCCCATCTCCGCCTTGTGGGGTGGTCCAGTTGATGTTCTGGCTGGGGTCCTTGATGTCGCAGGTCTTGCAATGGACGCAGTTCTGGAAGTTGATCTGGAAGCGTGGCCCGTCGCTGCCCTCGATCACCTCATAGACGCCCGCCGGGCAATAGCGCTGCGCGGGTTCGTCATAGACCGGCAGGTTCACCGAGATCGGGATCGAGGGATCCTTCAGTTTCAGGTGGCAGGGCTGGCTTTCCTCGTGATTGGTAAAGCTGAAGGCCACATTGGTCAGCCGGTCGAAGGACAGCTTGCCGTCCGGTCTCGGATAGTCGATCTTCGGGAAATCCGCCGCCTTGCCCGTGGCTGCGGCATCGGTCTTGCCATGTTTCCAGGTGCCCAGCGGGTTCCAGCCGGTCAGGTTGGACACCCACATGTCGAAACCGCCCAGGGCCAGCGACGGCCACAGGCCCAGCTTCGACCAGATCGGCTTCACATTGCGGACCTTTTTCAGATCCTTGGCGATATCGCCGCCGCGCACGGCGCTGTCATAGGCCTCCAGCCGGTCGCCCGCGCGATCCGCGGCCAGTGCCGCCGCGGCCGCCTCGGCCGCCTCGATGCCCGAGATCATCGCATTATGGTTGCCCTTGATCCGCGGCACATTGACCATCCCGGCCGAACAGCCCAGCAGCACGCCGCCATCGAAGGACAGCTGCGGCAGCGATTGCCAGCCACCCTCGCTGATCGCGCGGGCGCCATAGGCGACGCGCTTGCCGCCTTCCAGCAGCTCGGCCACCATCGGGTGATGCTTGAAACGCTGGAATTCCATATAGGGATAAAGATGCGGGTTCTGGTAATTCAGGTGCACGACGAAGCCGACCAGAACCTGATTATCCTCGAAGTGATAGATGAAGCTGCCGCCACCGGCATTCTTGCCCAGCGGCCAGCCCATGGTGTGAATGACCCGCCCCTTCTGGAACTTGGCCGGATCGACCTCCCAGATTTCCTTCATGCCGATGCCGAATTTCTGCGGCTCATGACCGTCGGACAGGTTCAGCCTGGTGATGATCTCCTTGGCCAGAGAGCCGCGCACGCCTTCGGCGATGAAGACATATTTACCGTGCAGTTCCATCCCCGGCTCGTACATCGGGCCGGGCGTGCCATCGGGGTTCAGCCCCATCTCGCCCGCGACGACGCCTTTTACGCGGTCGCCGTCCCAGACGATCTTGCTGGCCGCCATGCCGGGAAAGATCTCGACCTCCAGCGCCTCGGCCTGCTCGGCCAGCCAGCGGCAGACATTGCCCATGCTGACGATGTAATTGCCGTGATTGTTCATCAGGGGCGGCATCGGCCAGTTCGGCACGCGGACCTGACCGGCCTCGCCCAGAACGAAGAAATTATCGTCCACCACCTCGGTGCTGACCGGCGCGCCCTTTTCCTTCCAGTCCGGGATCAGCCGGTTCAGACCCGAGGGATCCAGCACCGCGCCCGACAGGATATGGGCGCCGACCTCGGACCCCTTTTCCAGCACCACCACGTTGATCTCGGGATTGATCTGCTTCAGGCGGATCGCCGCCGAAAGCCCGGCGGGGCCAGCCCCCACGATCACGACGTCATATTCCATCGACTCGCGTTCGATCTGGACTTCCTCGGACATGCTTGGCTTCCTCCTGGCTGCGATGTTGGCCAATAAGTAACCTGCCACGCGGTCTGGGGCAATTGTGACGCAGGGATGCAAATGGCTGAAATTGGCCTGCCCCCCTGGCGATGGGCTTGCAAAGCACCGGAATTTCGGTTCTCGTGCCCGGACAGGATTAGTTTTCGCGCCCCTGCCATTCCGAATGGCGGGGGCGTTCACTTAGCATCTGCTTGGCAAAGCGCAGATCCACGAGGATGAGGGCCGCGATGGACAAGATACCGATGACCCGTAAAGGCGCCGATGCGCTGGAGCAGGAACTGAACCAGCTGAAGTCGAAAGAGCGTCCCGCGATCATCCGTCAGATCGCCGAGGCGCGCGAACATGGCGACCTGTCCGAGAATGCCGAATATCACGCTGCTCGCGAAAAGCAGGGCTTTATCGAGGGCCGCATCAAAGAGCTGGAATCGATCCTGTCGCTGGCCGAAGTGATTGACCCGACAAAGCTTTCCGGCGCGATCAAGTTCGGCGCCACGATCGAGCTGATCGATGAGGATACCGAGGAAGAGCGCAGCTATCAGATCGTCGGCGAACCCGAGGCCGATATCGAACGCGGCCTGCTGAACGTCCGCTCGCCTCTGGCGCGCGCGCTGATCGGCAAGGAGGAGGGCGACAGCGTCGATGTCACCACCCCCGGCGGCCAGCGCAGCTACGAGATCCTTCGCGTCCGCTTTATCTGACCCGCAGCAGCCCCATGTCCTTGCGTCACCGCGTCACATCGCTGGCACAAAGCGATTCCCTGTCCATCATCGGAATCGCCCTGTCGGCCGCCTGGCTGGTTCTGTTGCTGCTGTTCTGGCTGCTGGCGCCCCCGGGCGATGGCGGTCAGGGCGGGCTTGCGACATTGCTGGGGGTGATGGGGGCGGTGCTGCCGGTGGCGCTGATCTGGCTGGCCATCGGACTGGCCCGCGCCATCGCCACCCTGCAGACCGAGGCGCAGGAATTGCGCCGCGATATGGCCCAGATGCAAGGGGGCGTGGTGCCCGCCCGCCCGCTGCCGGATCAGACAAGGCCCGGCGGCTCCGGCGTGCGCATGGTCGCCCCGGCTCAGGCGCCCCGCGCGCAGGATCGCCCGGCAGAACGTCCGGCCCAGCCCATGCCGCGCCCGGCCCGCGCATCTGACCAGCGGCAGCACAGCATGCGCTTTGACGGGCCCGAGCAGGCCTCGGTCACGCCAGAGACGATGATCCGGGCAATGAATTTCCCGAATGGCCCCGAGGATACCGAGGCCATCACCGCCCTGCGCATGGCGCTGAAAGATCCCAATTATTCCCGCATCCTGCGCGCCGCGCAGGATGTGGTGACGCTGCTGGCCGGGCGCGATGTCTATATGGATGACCTCGTGGCGACGCCAACCGATATCGCCGCCTGGCGCGGCTTTGGCGAGGGGCAGCGCGGCGCGACCGTGGCGGGGGTCGGCGCGATCCGCGACGCCATGGCGATCGAGGTGACCGCCGATTACCTGCGCGCGGATGAGATCTTTCGCGACACGGCCCATCACTTCATGCGGCAATTCGACGTGACAATGACCCGGCTGATCCCGGCGCTGGAGGACGACCAGATCGCCATGCTGGCCGACACCCGCTCGGCCCGCGCTTTCATGCTGTTGGGCCGTGTGGCCGGGATCTTCGACTGACCCGGACCGGCCTTTAGTCGCCTGACGAAAGCGTTCCGGGTTAAGGGTGAAGCAGTCTTGCTTCGCGTTGAGCGTCTGCCGTGGGGCAGGCTGAGCGGATATGTCTCAAGCTGAACCCAAAAAGACCTAGTTGCGGTTGGAAATCTCACATCCGATCCCGTCGCCGTCCCGGTCCAGATGCGGGCCATATCCGGGCGTCCCGATCATGACCGGTGCGGCGCCCGCCTGTCTTGCTTCCGTGCAATTGCGATAGGGTCGCGCCTCTGGCAAAGCCCCGATCAGGCCAGAAGCCTCGACCATCGCGCCAACCTGCTGCGTCGGCGCCCTGTGGCAGTGATAATCCCCGGTCTTTCGGTTCGTGTGACAGCCTTCCGAATTCAGCCCACCGCCATGCGCTGCGCTGTCAGAGGGATAAACGGCACAGAAAAATGCCAGCAAGAAGAGCAGCAAAATACTCATCTCAAATCTGTTAACGAATTATTAATATTCGTTAACGAAGCCCCCGGAGGCGATTCGAGTCAAGTTCCCCGCACGTCAATTGCTCATACCGGCCTGCGCATGATCACAACCTGCCCCGACCAGATCCGGCCATAGCGTCCGCGCGTCAGCTCGGAAAACCCAAGGGCGCGATAGAAGGCAATGGCGGCTGTGTTGCGGGCCAGAACCTCGGCCCGCAGACCGGGTCGGCCGCAGGCACGGGCGCGGCGGCCGGCCTCGGCCAGAAGGGCGCGCCCGGTGCCCGCACGGCGCTGCCGGGCCACGATCCCGTCGATCACCAGATCCGCCGTCGGCGGCGCGGCGCGATACAGCCAGCGCAGCGACAGGGGGGGCGCCAGCAGAAAGCCGCCCTCGGAATCGCGCAAACCCATGACGCCCGCCACCCGATCCTGCGCGTCGATGGCGGCAATACCATGGGCCGGGCAGATATGCGGCACGCGGTCACGCCGATGGCGCGGGCCAAAACTGTGCCACCAGATCCGCGCGGCCTCGGACAGATGGGTTTGGGGTATCGGGCTCAGCAGGCGCATCAGGGGCCAGCTTGCTTCTTCTGGATCATCATGACAGCAAGGTGCCTCGAACCGCCAGAAAGCAAAAGCGCAATGTCTCCGACCCCTGCCCCGCGTCCTGACGATCAGCAACCCGTCGCCGATGATCCGGCTGTCAGACGCGCCCTGTCGCGCACCCCGCGCGAGGCGTTTCTGCATGGCATGATCCAGTCCATTCCGCTGCTGATCGTGATCATCCCCTTTGGCCTGCTGTTTGGTGTGGTCGCGACCGAGGCCGGGATGGATATTCTGCAGGTGATGGGCTTTTCGGTGCTGGTGCTGGCGGGGGCGTCGCAATTTACCGCCGTGCAGCTGATCACCGAAAATGCGCCGACGATCATTGTCATCATCTCGGCCCTGGCGGTGAATTTGCGGATGGCGATGTATTCGGCATCGCTGGTGCCCTGGCTGGGCGGGGCAACCGGCGCGCAAAAGGCTTGGGTCGCTTATTCCATGATCGATCAGACCTATGTGCTGTCGATCCAGCATTACGAGAAATATCCGCGCCTGACGATGACGCAGCGCCTGGCCTATTTCGCCGGGGCCGCAGTGGCGCTTTGCGGGCCGTGGATGATCGCGACCTGGCTGGGCGCGACCGCGGGCAAGGCGATCCCCGACGATATCGCGCTGGATTTCGCACTGCCGATCACCTTCATCGCCATGATCGCGCCGATTCTGCGCACGCCGGGACATCTGGCGGCCTGCTTTGTCTCGATCGTCGCGGCGCTGATCTTTGCCGGATTGCCCTCGGGGCTTGGGCTGCTGGTGGCCGCGCCGCTGGGCATGATCACGGGGGCCGTGGTCGAGGTCTGGACGGAACAGAGGAAGCTGCCATGACCAGCGATTACGGCGATCTGCGGATCTGGATCATCATTCTGGTTCTGGGGGTCGGAACCTTCCTACTGCGCTGGTCCTTTCTGGGCGGGCTTGGCAATCGGCAGATCCCCGAATGGGCACTGCGGATGCTGCGCTACACGCCCGTGGCGGTGCTGCCCGCGCTGGTCGCCCCGCTGGTGACATGGCCCGCCGCGACGGGGGGCGAAACCGATCCCGCGCGGCTTCTGGCCGCCACGGCGACGCTGGTTGTCGGCGTCCTCAGCCGCAGTGTCATCGCCGCGATCATTGCCGGGGCGGCGACGCTGGCGCTGACGCTTTACCTGATATAGCCGGTGATCGTGCCGTCTTTCTGACGCAGCAGCACATCGTGATTATTGGCCGGATCGCCATCCTGATGGCGCTTCGAGGTCACGCCCGGAAGGGTCAGGAACCAGTTCCGCAGACGGATCGGTGAAAAGCCCGAGGGCGCGCCTTCGAAGCCCGGCACACCGCGCAGAACCTGACTGGTGGCCACGGCGCAGAAGCTTTTATTGGCGGCGCCATTCGCCTCGGCCCGGCGGATGGCCAGATCGGCCACCTCTCGGCTGACCGGAACGCGATCCTCGGCCACCCAATAGGTGCTGCGGGCGTGGTAATCGATGTAAAAATTCTTGTAATTGTCGGTGATCCCATACAGCACGTCATGCCGTTCGGGGATATAGGGATGGCTCCAGCTGCCTGCGGGGTCGTAAATGATCCGCTGGCTGCCATTGATCAGCAGGCCGGAATGCCCGCCCTCGCCCCGGGGAATGCCGATCACGGTGAACAGCGTGATCGACGGCGGCTCATTCGATACGAAACGCGCATTCCGTACGGCCTCGTCGCTGGCCCAGATATTGTCAGCGCCGCAAGCGGCAAGAAGGGCGGGCGCTGCGGCCGCCAGGAAAACACGTCTCTTCATAAAACAAAACCGCCGTTAAGGCCGGGTCAGGAATTGACCAGCGCCAGGAAAATCAGTGCCACGATCGAGGCCATGCACACCCAGTTCACCGCCTTCAAAAAACCGGAAAAGGTTTTGCGTTGCTCGGTGATGTCCATCTCACCCGGTTTGTAATCGGTCACTTCGTCATGCGAGGCCATGCCGTTCTCCTGTCAGCGTTTCTTCATCCGATAACGGAAAGCGATCCGGCTGTCACGCCCCCCACAGCACTGCGCCGTCGCTTTCGCCGACCGCTGTGACAACGCCTTTCTGGCGCAGATAGTTGATATGGGCGACGGCTTCGACCAGTGCCAGACCGATCTCTCCGTCGCCGATCTGGCGCTTGAAGAGGACGTCGAAACATCCGACGGCGCTGCGCGGGGCGTCGGACAGTGCCTTTTCCAACCGCTGCAACGCGCCGTGGTGATTGTCGATCAATTGCCGCAGCCGGGTGGGCAGACCGGTAAAGGGCAGCTTGTGGCCGGGCAGCACCAGATGGCGCGGCTGCGCCAGGTCCAGCATGCGCTGACAACTGTCCAGCCATTCTGCGACGGGATTCGCCTCGGGCTCGGTCGGGTAAACCCCCAGATTGGGCGAGATCGAGGGCAAAAGCTGATCGCCGCCGATGACCAGATCGTCATCCAGCGACCAGAAGGTCGCATGACAGGGCGCGTGGCCGTGCCCCATCACCACCCGCCAGCGACGGTTGCCAAAGCGGATCTCCTGCCCCTCGGTCAGGCGGGTGAAGCCCAGCGGCAGGGGGTGGACGACATCGGCGAAATTGAAGGGGCGTTCGCTGGCGCGGCTGGCCAAAATCTCGGGCGGCATGCCCGCGCGACGCCAGAATCGCAGCGCCTGTTCCGAGGGGCGGTCCTGTTCATCCAGAACCAGCATCCGCGCCATCAGCCAGGCGGTGCGGCTGATCAGCAGGTCGGCGCCATCCTGCGCCATCAGCCAGCCCGCCAGCCCGATATGATCGGGATGGTGATGCGTGCCGATCACGCGGCGGATCGGTCGTCCGGCCAGCGGGCCGTCACGCAATTGCTGCCAGATGGCGCGACCCCGGCGGCTGTCAAAGCCGGTATCGACAACGGTCCAGCCGTCCTCATCCTCCAGCGCATAGATATTCACGTGATCCAGCGCCATCGGCAAAGGCAGCCGCGTCCACAGCACGCCGGGGGCGACCTCGATCGCGTCGCCCTCGGCCGGGGTTGTGGGGAACGGGGTGACGATCACGCCCGGAATTCACCGGCCAGAACCGCGTCGTCAATCTGGCTGAGATCGGCCAGACCCGCCTGCGCCTCGACAAGGTCCGAGGCATAGCGCGGCAGGACCCGTGCCATATAGACCCGCGCCAGCGCCAGATGATCGGCCCCGCCATTCTGCGCGGCCTTCAGGTGATAGGCCCCGCCCAGCACCCGCGCGAAAGCCGACAGATAGGGCACAGCGCCCGCGAAACGCTCGGCCATGTCACGCTCCAGCATCTCTTGCGTGGCTTCACGCAGGGTCTCGGCGGCCTGCCAGACCTGATTGGCCAGATCGGGATGCGAGGGCTGCACGGCCTTCGCGCCATCAAGGATCTCATCCAGCAGCCGCATCGCGGCCTCGCCCCCGTCCGAAAGCTTGCGGCCGACCAGATCCATCGCCTGAATGCCGTTCGTTCCCTCATAGATCGGGGTGATGCGCACATCGCGAAGATATTGCGCGGCGCCGGTTTCCTCGACATAGCCCATGCCGCCATGCACCTGCACGCCGGTATCGGCCACGCGGCAGCCGACATCGGTGCCGTAAGCCTTGGCAATCGGCGTCAGGAAGGCCGCGCGGGCCGCATGTTCGGCATCGCCGGTGGCAATTTCCATGTCGATGGCGGTGGCGCAGGCCAGGCAGATGGCGCGGGCGGCAAAGATCTCGGCCCGGGCGGTGGCCAGCATCCGGCGCACATCGGGGTGCTGGATGATCGGACCCATCTGGTTGCGGTCATGGGCATAGGCCACGGCCTGTTGCAATGCCGCCTCGGCCACGCCGACGCCCTGCATGCCAACGCCCAGACGCGCGACATTCATCATCGTGAACATGGCCGCCATGCCGCCATGCTCCTTGCCAACCAGCCAGCCGGTCGCGCCGTCATAGGACATCACGCAGGTCGGGCTGCCGTGGATGCCAAGTTTTTCTTCAAGGCTGACCACCTTCAGGCTGTTGGCCACGCCGGGATTGCCCTCGGCATCCGGGATCAGCTTCGGCACCATGAACAGGCTGATGCCCTTGGTGCCCTTGCCGCCATCGGGCAGGCGCGCCAGCACCAGATGGCAGACGTTTTCCGTCACATCACTATCGCCCCAGGTGATGAAGATCTTCTGCCCGGTAACGCTGTAGGTGCCGTCATCGTTGCGCTCGGCCTTGCTGCTCAGCGCGCCGACATCGCTGCCCGCGCCCGGTTCGGTCAGGTTCATCGTGCCCGACCATTCGCCGCTGATCAGCTTGGGCAGGTACAGCGATTTCAGCTCATCGCTGGCGTGATGTTCCAGCGCCTCGATCTGGCCCTGCGTCAGCAGCGGGTTCAGTTGCAGCGACAGGCAGGCGCCCGCCATCATTTCCGACACCGACATGTTCAGCGCCTGCGGCAGACCCATTCCGCCATAATCGGGATTGGCGGGCAGGCCGATCCAGCCCCCCTCGGCAATCGCGCGGAAACCCTCGGCATATCCGGGGCTGGAGCGCAGCTTGCCGTTTTCCAGAACGGCCGGATGTTCATCGCCATTGCGGTTCAGCGGCGCCAGCACATTGGTGGCCATCTTGCCCGCTTCCGACAGGATCGCCTCGGCCGTTTCCGAGGTCGCATCGGCAAAGCGCTCGCTGTTGGCAAGTTCAGGAAACCCGACGATATTGTTCAGGATAAAACTGATCTGTTCGACCGGTGCAGTGTAAGCCATCTTCCTTCTCCCCCAAGCGCGGCTTGGCTTTACCCAAAGTCGCGACTATCAAAATGCGTGTACGGATATCTTAGGAAGCCTGCCGTCAGGCTCAACAAAAACCCGGCGTCATAACGAAGGCCGATCAGGGTGATCATGGATGAAACCCCACGTCACAAAGCAAACCCGCCGCTTGATCGCGGATGATGGCGGTATCGAACAGGCCGCGACGCTGCTGGCCCAGGGCGAAACCGTCGCCATCCCGACCGAGACGGTCTATGGCCTTGCCGGCGACGCGCGCAACGGCGATGCGGTGGCGCGGATCTATGCGGCCAAGGGGCGGCCCAGCTTCAATCCGCTGATCGTGCATCTGGCCGACCGGGCGATGGCCGATGAAATCGGCGTCTTCGGGCCAGAGGCCGGTCTGCTGGCCGATGCCTTCTGGCCCGGCGCGCTGACGCTGGTGCTGCCGCTGCGGCCAATTGCCCGGATCGCCTCGCTGGTGACGGCGGGGCTGGACACGATTGCGCTGCGCCTGCCTGCCAATGACACCGCGCGGGCGCTGCTGCGCCGCTTTGGCGGTCCGCTGGCCGCGCCATCCGCCAATGCTTCGGGCCGGATCAGCCCGACCAGCGCCGATCATGTGCTGGACCCGGAAGGCGGCCTGTCGGGCAGGATCGCCGCCGTGCTGGATGCGGGCCCCTGCCCCGTCGGCGTGGAATCCACCATCATCGGCTGGGTGCATGGCCGCGCCACGCTGCTGCGTCCCGGCGGCATCCCGGCCGAGGCGATAGAGGCGGCACTGGGTCACGAACTGGCCGGTTACACAGCCGATCAGTCCGCCCCCAATGCGCCCGGCCAGCTGACCAGCCATTACGCACCCAAGGCGCACCTGCGCCTGAACGCCACCGAGACGCGCGAGGGCGAGACGCATCTGACCTTTGGCCGACCGGGCCCCTTCGCCCTGTCCTCTGTCGGCGATCTGACCGAGGCCGCGGCCAATCTGTTCGACATGCTGCGCCGTGCGGACAGCCTTGGCCGTCCGATTGCGGTCGATCCGATCCCGGATCACGGGTTGGGGGTGGCGATCAACGACAGATTGCGCCGCGCCGCCGCCCCCAGATCCTGACCGGTTACAGGCCCATCGCGCGATAGGATTGCGAGATGCGGTCGATGGACACGATATAGGCCGCCGTGCGCAGGTCATCGACACGTTCGTTTGTATACCAGACCTCGGCCATGCTCTGGAACGCGGCGCGCATGGTGTCGTCAAGACCCGAACGCACCAGTTCCAGCTCGCTTGCGCCCTTCAGATAGCGGTCCTTGAAATTGTCGGACAGGGTCCAGCCAAGGCCGCGATCCGCCGACAGCCGTTCAAGTTCATTCACCAGCATCAGATGCCGGGCCTCTTGCTCGCGGCGCTGCATGCGGCCGAAGCGGATATGGGTCAGGTTCTTGACCCATTCGAAATAGGACACGGTCACACCGCCCGCATTGGCATACATGTCGGGAATGATCACCACGCCGCGCTTTTTCAGCACCTCATCGGCCTCGGCGGTGACGGGACCATTCGCGGCCTCGACGATCAGGCGGGTGTTGATCTTGTCGGCATTGCCGGTGTTGATCACGCCCTCGACCGCGGCGGGGATCAGGATGTCGCATTCCAGTTCCAGCGCGCCAAGGCTGTTTTGCGAATATTCCGCGTCGGGGAAACCATGTACGCCGCCGGTTTCGGCGATATGGGCGCGCAGCTTGTCGATATCCAGACCGGCCGTATTCATCACCGCGCCGTCACGTTCGGCCACGGCAATGATGCGGGCGTCATCTTCGGTCGAAAGGAACTTGGCGGCGTGATAGCCCACATTGCCCAGACCCTGCACGATGACCCTTTTGCCCGCCAGTTGCCCCTCCATGCCGGCGGTCTTCATCGCATCGGGATGGCGGAAGAATTCGTGGATCGCATATTGCACGCCGCGCCCCGTCGCCTCGACACGGCCGGCGATGCCGCCAAAGGACAAGGGCTTGCCGGTCACGCAGCCGCGCGCATTGATATCATCGGGGTGAAGCCGCTTATAGGCATCGGCCATCCAGGCCATTTCGCGTTCGCCCGTGCCCATGTCGGGGGCGGGCACGTTCTGGCTGGGAGAGATCAGGTTGCGGCGCGACAGCTCATAGGTGAAGCGGCGGGTGATCATCTCCAGCTCATGCTCTTCCCAGGCGCGCGGATCGATGCACAGCCCGCCTTTCGAACCCCCAAAGGGCACCTCGACCAGCGCGCATTTGAATGTCATCAGCGCCGCCAGCGCCTCGACCTCGTCCTGGGTGACATCCAGCGAATAGCGAATACCGCCCTTGACCGGCTCCATATGTTCAGAGTGGACCGACCTGTAGCCCGTGAAGGTCTGGATCTGCCCCCGCAGACGAACGCCGAAACGCACGGTATAGGTCGAATTGCAAACCCGGATCTTTTCTTCCAGACCGGGCGAAAGATTCATGAAGCCCGCCGCATGCGTGTACATCCGCTCGACAGAGTCGCGAAAAGACGTTTGGCCAACTGACATAGGTCCCTCCTTCAATTGTTAATCGATTCTCCACCTCTGATCCTTCAGGCTAGTCGAAGCGGCTGGTCGTCGTCACGAAAGAGTTGATTATTTTTCAAGCAAAATTGCTCCAACATACAGCACCTTTGAGCGGTCTACTTGCACAGAATGAAAATTGTGACGAAACCCAAAGGTAAGTTATCGCATTATCTAAAGTAACCAGCACGCCGTTGTACCAAGTTCAGGACTGATCATGAAGAAAAAACAAACAGTTAGCCAGGGGCGCAAGTTCAGCCAGGTCGTAGAGGGCGCCAAGAACATTTTTCTTCGCGACGGCTATGCCGGGGCGAGCGTCGATGAAATTGCGCAGGCCGCCGCTGTTTCCAAGGCGACGCTCTACAGCTATTTTCCAGACAAGAAATTGATGTTCGACGAGGCGATCGGCACCGAATTGCGGCGCTTGGGAGAGATTACCCCGATCAAAATTTCGTCAGATACGACTGCGGAACAGGCGATTCCCCTGATCGCCAGGCAGATTGCGGTGTGGCTGGTTACCCCCGCGAATGTGCATATGTATCGCATCCATGTGGCCGAAGCCGGTCGCTTTGCGGGTCTTGCCGCCGACTATCGTGCGACGGTCCGCAGGCTGCTGGTGGATGAGCTGCGCCCGCATCTGGATCGTTGGGTCGCGGGCGGCGAGCTGCAGATCGAGGACAGCGTCGTGGCGGCCGAACAGCTTGTCTGCCTCGCCGGAACCGGGCTGATGGATGCGGCACTTCTGGGCAAGCGCGATCCCGTGACCGAGCCGGAACTGGCGCGAAACGCGGATTCGGCGGCGCGGGTCTTTCTGCGGGCCTATACACGGCTGGCGAATGATGCGGAACGGATGACGGCTGCGGAATGAACCGGGGGCTGGCCCCGACAGATGGGCAACACTGATATAAACGTGAGCCAGCCCTTGGCTTCTCAGACCGGCGCAAGCGGCCTATACATGGTCGCGAAAGCCTGACGTGATAACAGGCGCGCATGAGGGAAGAGACCATAGCACGATGACCCAGACCAAGTTGATCCTGCCGCTGATCGCGGCCGCCGCCGCGCTGGCGGGTTGCATGCCCGCACCCGCCCCCGTCCCTGCCTATGACCAGCCCGCCGTCGCCCCCGCGCCGGTGCAGCCTGTTCCCGCCGCGGCAAGCGGCATCAGCGGCCTGGAAGAGCGCAAGCCGGACCTGTGCGGCGCCAAGAACTATACCAGCGCGCTGAACCAGCCGGGAAGCGTGATCCCGACCCTTGGCGTGACCAAGGAATATCGCGTCGTCGAATATCGCGGGATCGAGCCGCAGGAATATGATCCGAACCGCGTCGTCTTCCGGCTGGATGCTGCCGGGAATGTCACGAATGTCGATTGCGGATGATTGCCATGCGCCACCTGCCTATTCTGCTGGCCCTGACCGGCACCGCGATTCTTGCCGCGTGCGATCCGGTGCCGGTGACCCCGAAACCGGATGAGGCGGGCGATGCCTGCCGCGCCTCGGCCTATCAGGGGCTGATCGGCCAACCGCGCGCCGTGTTGGATCAGATGAATTTCCCCATTGGCACCCGCCAGATCGGTCCCGATGACGCCGTTACCGCCGATTTTCAGGCGAAGCGGCTGAATATCGAATATGGCGCCAGCGGCCGGATCGAGAAGGTCAGCTGCTACTGACCGGCCCATTGACGCAACCGAAGGCGGCATCCGGCGATGCCGCCTTTTTGCATTGATTTGCACCGCAGCCGGTGCCACCATCCCGATATGATGAATGCAGCGCCGCCCTTTCCGGCTGATCCAGATCGCGTTGTCTTTGACCGGCAAGAGCTGGGCCTGATCCTGTCCGTCTATGGCAGATTCGTCGCCGCAGGAGAGTGGCGCGACTATGCCATGTCCTTCCTGAAAGAGGTCGCGATCTTCAGCGTCTTTCGCCGTGCGACCGAACATCCGCTGTATCGGATCGAAAAGCGCCCCCGGCTGCGCGGCGCGCAGGGCGCCTATGCGGTGATCGGCATGGATGGGCGCATCCTGAAACGCGGCCACGATCTGGCACAGGTGCTGCGTGTGCTGGACAAGAAGCTGATCCGGGCGGTGGAATAAGGTCCGGGGATGAAAGCGGCGCGATGTTCCGGCGGCTGCCTGTGCGGCAAGGTTCGCTTTCAGGCGACAGGGGCGCCATTGCGCGTCGGGCTGTGCCATTGTCTGGACTGTCGCAAGCATCACGGCGCGCTGTTCTTTGCAGCTGCGATCTATCCGCAGGATGCCGTCGACATCACCGGCGATCTGTCCGACTATCAGGGCCGCGCCTTCTGCCCCCGCTGCGGATCCTCGGTCCTGTCGCGTTCGGGCGATGAAATCGAGGTGCATCTTGGCGCGATGGACGAGATCGACCAGTTTGTCCCGGACTACCAGCTTTGGACCTGCCGCCGCGAGGCCTGGCTTCCCCCGTTCGAGGGCCTGCCCAGCTTCGATAAAGATCGGGACGAACCATAGGCCCGCAGGGCGACAGTCTGCAGTCGCGCCGTGATCGCAACCGTAGTTGGCGGACATGGTTCAGGTCATGTCAGCACGAGCCGCCGCAAGGCCGAAGCAATATTCACGAAAGCGTGATTGATGCAACAATCTGGGCTGCGATCTCGTCTGTGAAGTAACGATGATAGAAGGACCAAGGCCCTGATTTTCTTCCCAACAACGGTGCAAACTCCCTGTCTCCGCAGCGCGTTCCTGCACGGCTCTGTCCCACCTGTCGGCACGCCGATCCATGCCGGAGGCAGTCGGCCTCGCCACATCAACGCCCATCCGCGCGTCAAGGCAGAAGAGGTCCGGGCGTGAGGGGTGTGAAACGAGGGCGTGTCGCGGTCATTGGCAGCGGAATCTCGGGTCTGGGCGCGGCCTGGCTGCTGGATCCGCATCACGAGGTCACGCTGTTTGAAAAGGAAGCCCGGGCCGGCGGGCATGCCCGCACCGTGCGCGCCGAGGACGTCGATGTCGATACCGGCTTCATCGTCTGCAATCGCCGCACCTATCCGCTGTTCGTGCCGCTGATGGAACATCTGGGCGTCGCGCTGGAACCAAGCGACATGTCCTTCGCCGCCAGCTTCGCGGATGGCCGTTATGAATATGGCACCTTTTCCACCCGCGCCATGTTCGCGCAGCCCATGTGCCTGATGGATGCCGGGCATTGGCGGCTGATCCGCGATATCCTGCGCTTTTTCAGGCAGGCGCCGACCTATCAGAACCACGAAGGCAGCATCGGAGAGCTGATCCGGTCCCTGCGTCTGGGCGATGAGTTTCGCGACCGGTTCCTGCTGCCGATCTCGGGGGCGATCTGGTCGACGCCGACAGCAGATATGATGCAATTCCCGGCCAGCACCTTCGTGCGCTTTTTTGACAATCACGGGCTGCTGTCGGTGAATGGTCAGCCGCAATGGCTGACCGTCACGGGCGGGTCGCAAAGCTATGTCTCGGCGATGCTGAAACGGATCTCGGGCGATGTCAGGCTGTCCTGTCCGGTGGATTCCGTGCGGCGCGATGGCGATGGCGTGGTGATTGCCAGCCCGCGCGGCGAAGAACGCTTTGACGCGGTTGTCTTTGCGACCCATGCGCCGCAGGCTTTGGCGATGTTGCAGCAGCCCGATCACGAGGAAACCGCGATTCTGGGGGCGATGCGGACGCAGCCCAACCGGATGGCGCTGCATTCGGATACGCGGCTGATGCCCCGGCGGCGCTCTGCCTGGGCGTCCTGGAACTATGTGACACGCGGTGCGACGCCTGCGACGGACCGGCCGATCAGCCTGTCCTATTGGATGAACCGCTTGCAGAATCTGCAAACCCGGCACCCGCTGATCGTCACCCTGAACCCCGAGATCGAGCCCACCCATATCCATGACGAGGCGATTTTCGCCCATCCGCAATTCGACGCGGCCGCCGTTGCGGCGCAGGACCGCCTGCCCGGGATCCAGGGGCGCGGCGGGATCTATTACGCCGGTGCATGGACCCGCTTTGGCTTTCACGAAGACGGCCTGCTTTCGGCCCTGCGCGTGGCACAGGCAATGGGCATCGACTGGCCATTGGGCGCCGATCCCTGGACCCCGGCGAAAAGGCTGGCGCGATGAGCGTCGATCTGTGGGACGGCGCGCTGATCGACGCGGCGATCTGGCATGCGCGGTCGGGCGATGTGTCGCGGCAATTCCGGTATCGCGCGCTCTACGCGGCGCTGCCGGTCGAGGCGCTGGAGGCTGACCGCCTGCCGCTTCGCCCCGACCGTGCCGGGATCTGGCGGCTGCTGCGCAGGGATTACGGCGCGCGGGATGGCAGCCCGCTGTCCGATTTCATCCGCGATCAGCTTGGCGCGATCGGGTTGGATCATTGCCATACCACGCTGGTGACCATGCCGCGCGGGCTTCTGAACGGGTTCAATCCGGTCAGCTTCTGGCTGGCCCGCGACGATCAGGGGCTGCGCGCCGTTCTGGCCGAGGTCTCGAACACATTCGGCGAAAGCCATCTGTACCTGTGCCACCACCCCGATAACCGCCCCATCCGGCGCAGCGACCGGCTGACCGGCGACAAGCTGTTTCACGTCTCGCCCTTCCTGCCGCGCGAGGGCAGCTATGTCTTTCGCTTCGATCCCGGCCCGGGGCGCTTCGGCGCCTGGGTGGACTGGATCGGCGTTGACGGGACGCTGCGGCTTCAAACCTCGATGGCGGGGCAGGCGCGCCCGCTGACCCGTGCCAGCCTGCGCCGTGCAACGCTGCGCAACGCATGGCAGCCCTTGCGCGTTGTCGGGCTGATCCATTGGCAGGCCGCGAAGCTGTTTTCGCGGGGTGTCCGCTATCGAACCAAGCCCACGCAACTTGTCACGCGACAGTCGCAGGCCACGAAGACGGAGAGTACCGATGTTTGAGCAGCGCATAAGATCGCAATTTCTGCGCAGCCTTGATGGCATCAGCTTTGGACAGCTCAGCCTGACGATACCTGATGGCACGACGCGCGTCTTTGCGGGCGACCAGCCGGGGCCGGTCGCGGATCTGACCATCCATGACTGGCGCATGGTGCCCGCGCTGGCCGCGAAAGGCGATATCGGCCTGACCGAGGCCTATCGCGATGGCTGGTGCGATTCGTCCGATCTGGCCGCGCTGCTGACATTGGGGCTGATGAATGAAGAGGCGCTTGAACGCTATATCTATGGCAAACCCTTACAGGCGCTGGCCATGCGGCTGCTGTATCTGCTGAACCGCAACACGCGATCCGGATCGCGGCGCAATATTGCCGCGCATTACGATCTGGGAAACGCGTTTTACGGCCTCTGGCTGGACGAAACCATGACCTATTCATCGGCCCTGTTCGGCAAGGGCGACGATCTGGCCGCCGCCCAGCGGCGCAAATATGACCGTGTCATCGACGGGCTTGCCGGGAATTCCGGCCGCCTGCTGGAAATCGGCTGCGGATGGGGCGGATTTGCCGAACGTGCCCTGCAACGGGGCGATTTTGCGCCGAAAGGGCTGACGCTCTCCAGCGAACAGGCCGCCTATGCCCGCGCCCGTCTGGGACCGGGGGCCGAGATTGCGCTGCAGGATTACCGCGACGAGAAAAGCCGCTTCGATCACATCGTCTCGATCGAGATGTTCGAGGCCGTGGGCGAGGCCTACTGGCCCTCGTATTTCGGCAAGCTGGCCGAGGCGCTGAGCGACAAGGGCCGCGCCATGATCCAGACCATCACCGTCGCCGACCGCTATTTCGACCGCTATCGCAAGGGCGGCGACATGATCCGCAGCTTCATCTTTCCCGGCGGCATGCTGCCCTCGCCCGAACGCTTCCGGGCAGAGGCCGAGCGTACCGGCCTGCGGATCGAGGATGCCTTCAGCTTCGGTCGCGACTATGCCCGCACCCTGACCGAATGGCTTGAGCGTTTCGACGCCCGCCGGGCCGAGATTCAGGCGATGGGCTTTGACGACGCCTTCATCCGCGTCTGGCGCTTTTACCTTGCCGCCTGCATCGCCTCTTTCTCGGTCGGTCGGACGGATGTGAAGCAGTACCGGCTGGCCCATGCCTGATGCCGCGCCGGGCCATCGCGATCTGGCGGCCTACGGCGCGCTTGCCCTGCCGCTGGCCTTTGGCGGCCTGCCGCTTTACATCCACGCCCCGGATTTCTTCGCGGTCGAGCGTGGGGTTTCGCTGGCAGCATTGGGGCTGGCGCTGTTCTGGCTGCGGATATTCGACGCGGTGCTGGACCCGATGGCCGGATGGGCCGGGGATCGCTGGCCGCGCGCGCGCGGCGCGCTGGTAACGGCCGGGGCCGTTCTGCTGGGACTGGGTGTCATGGCACTGTTCGCGCCGCCCCCCTTGCCCGTGCTGATCTGGTTCCTTGTGGCGATGGTGCTGGCCAGCCTTGGGCACAGCCTGATTTCGGTCAATCTGATGACGCTTGGCGGCCTGTGGCGGCAGGATCCGGCGCAGAAATCCCGCATCAGCGCCGCACGCGAGGGCTTTGGGCTGGCGGGGCTGATCCTTGCGGTCGTGCTGCCCTCGACCCTGCAGCAGGTCATCGGGCGACAGGCGGCGCTGATGGCGCTTGCGGGGATTCTGGCGGTGCTGCTGCTGATCACATTGCCGATTTTTCGCCGCTGGCTGGCCTCGGTCAGGCTTCAGATCCGCATCGTGCCGGATGCAAGACCGGATTGGAAGGCGCTGCTGCCCTTCTACGGGGTCGCGGCACTTGTTCTGCTATCGGCCGCGCTGCCCGCCGCGCTGATCCTGATGCTGGTTCGCGATCTTCTGGGGGCCGAGGATCTGGCCGGGATCTTCCTGCTGGCCTATTTCGCCGCCGCCTTGCCCGGCGCCGCGATGGCAGGCTGGCTTGCCGGACGCAGGGGCGCGGTCCCGGTCTGGGCGGTCAGCCTGATCCTGTCCGGTATCGGCTTCGCCTTTGCGCTGACATTGGACCCGGGCGACACGGCGGCCTTCCTGTGGATCTGCCTTGCCACCGGGTTCTGCTTTGGCGCCGATCTGGTCCTGCCGCCCGCCATTCTATCGGACCGGATCGAGGCCACTGCGACACAGGCCGCCGCCAGCCGCGCCTATGCCATGCTGGGCTTTCTGACCAAGCTGGCGCTGGCTTTGGCCGGGGTGGTCGCGCTGCCACTGCTGCAACTGGCCGATTTTCAGCCCGGTCAATCAAATGGGCCACAGGCCTTGCGGGCATTGCTGCTGCTTTACGCGGCGCTGCCACTGGCGCTGCGAGCATTGGCTGTAATGGGGCTGATCTTTCTGCACAAAAGGGGATCGATATGAGCGAGAGAATCTGGATCATGGGGGCCTCGGACGGGATCGGCGCGGCCCTTGCCCGGGTCTGGGCGGCGGAGGGGGCCGATCTGATCCTGTCTGCACGCTCGGCCGACAAGCTGTCGGATCTGGCCGAAGAACTGGGCAGCGGGGCGACCGTGCTGCCCTGCGATGTCACCGATCGGGACAGTCTGGCCGCTGCCGCATCGCGGATACAAGAGGGCGGGCCGCTGGATCGCGCGGTGACGCTGGCCGCGCTTTACGATCCGGG
Organism: Paracoccus fistulariae; assembly: GCF_028553785.1. Classification (NCBI taxonomy): domain Bacteria; kingdom Pseudomonadati; phylum Pseudomonadota; class Alphaproteobacteria; order Rhodobacterales; family Paracoccaceae; genus Paracoccus; species Paracoccus fistulariae. The sequence continues at coordinate 2,836,410 of NZ_CP067136.1, read as the reverse complement.
CAAGGTCATGCAGGTGGACCCCGACCGCGCGGGCCAGATCGTCACCGTGAACCTGACGGGCTGTTTCAACTTTGCCCGCGCCGCCACGCCTGTGCTGCGACAGGGTGGGCAACTGGCGCTGACCGGATCGGTTGCGGGATATATGGGGCTGCCACAGGGCCAGATCTATTCGGCGACCAAGGCCGCGGTCGCCAACCTTGCCGAATCCTTGCGCGCCGAACTGGCCCCCCAGACCGACGTCAGGCTGATCAGTCCGGGTTTCGTGGCAACACGCCTGACCGAGAAGAACGAGTTCGACATGCCCGCGCTGATGCAGCCCGAAGATGCGGCGAAAGCAATCGTGAATGGCCTGAACCGTAAGGGTTTCGAGGTCCATTTCCCCCGCCGCCTGACCCTGCCCCTGAAACTTCTGCGCGCCCTGCCCTATGCCATCTCGCTGCCGCTGACCAAAAGGCTTGTGCGGTAAAGGGGGCGCTTGCCGTTCCCCGGTCCGTGGAAATTCAGAAATCCGCCCGCGAACCGGGCGGTTCAGGACAAGGACTGTCAACCCTGCCCGATGCCTCTGGCGGCGGAACCGCCAGAGGCACGGAAGCTATTCGGTCACGATGAACTGTGGGGATTCCGGTTCGAACAGGCCCTTCTTCATCACGAAACGAACCCAGATCGCGGCCAAAACGGCACCCACCACCAGGGTGAACCCCGCAATCGAGAACACCTTCGCCGTCAATTCCGGGGATGGCGATGCATGCCAGATGGCATAGACCATCCCGGCAATGCCCAGAACCTGCGGTAGCGGGTAGAACGGGGTCTTGTACGGCCGCGGCAGGTCGGGATAGCGGCGGCGCAGCACGATCACGTCGATATGGACGATGATATAGGCCAGCAGCCAGGCAATCGCCGCGCCCACCAGCAGGACCAGAATCGCATCCGCATTGACGCCATAGAACAGGATCGGCAGCGCGGTCATGCCGGCGACCAGCAGGATCGCGGCCCAGGGCGTCGCGTATTTATGGTGCAGCTTGCCGAAAACCGCGAAGGTCTGGCCATTGCGGGCCATGCCGAAGATCATCCGGGGCACGGCCGCCAGCGATGTATTGACGGTGCTGCATGTCGCCGTGAACGCCGCGATGACCAGCACGAACAGACCGGCTTTGCCAAGGACCGCCTGAACATAGTTGTAATGCGGCAAAGGTGAGGTCGCCAGAGTCTCGGTCGGAACATAGATCAGCGCGCCCCAGCAATAGATCAGATACATGGCCAGGATTATCGTCGCGCCGATGATCATCGCCCGTGGGATGTTGCGCGTGGGATTGGCGCTTTCCTGCACCAGCGGGCAGACGAATTCCAGCCCGACAAAGCCCCAGATCGCCAGCGCGATCAATGAGAACATGCCCCCGCTGAAGGTGCCGACGCTTTCGGTGATGATCTCATCCGGGCGCGGCATGCCCCAGCCGGTCAGCGCGACGATCCCCAGAAGCGAGATTGTCGCCACCATCACGAATGACAGCGCCGACTGGACCGTGGCAAAGACATCCAGCCCCAGGATATTGAGCACCGAGAACGCCGCCAGCAGCAGAAGCAGCAGAAGCCCCGGTGGCAATTCGAGCCCCGTGATCTCGACCAGCATCAGCTCGATCAGCACCAGTTCCGCCGACAGGGCGAACATCGCGACCACAAGATATCCTGAAAATACCGCGACGATGGCTGGGAAATTCCCGATGGCGACCTCGGTAAAGGTGGCCAGCGTGCCGGGGCTTTCGAACATCAATGTCAATTCCGAGAAGGAAAAGACATAGGTCAGCGCAAGACCATAGGCGATCAGCGTGGTCATCAGAAAGCCATAGCCGCCAAAGCCCGCGCCTTGCAGCATGATGACCATGACGCCCTGCGACACCACAAGGCCAACACCTACGGCAATCAGCGGTCCAAGGCCCAGCTTGCCCTTCAGCCCGGGCAAAGCGCCCTGCGCTGCGTTCGGATCGTTCATTGACATGTTCTCTTCTCCCTCTTGGATTGGCTTTTTGTCCGGGCGCCGGTGGTTGCGCTGGCCGAGCATCGCCGGTTGTTTTTTCAATCGGCCTCCGGGCACCGCCGAAGCGGGTGACGACCGGGCCAGGATGTGCGGTCTGGAAGATCGGTTCCGTTCCTGCGCGGCATGGACGCGCGGAATGTCACGGGCGATGGCCGCCTGCGGCGTCTGGAATGCCCTTACCCGGATCGCGGACCTGCCGATGCACATGCCTGCGGGCGCGTCTCTGCCCGCCGTCCCGTCCCGCAGTTGCAGCCATGCGGCCGCAGATCATCGCGGCCCCGGGCGTCCGGGCGGTCATCCGGCACCATCCCGGCGCATATGTCTGTTCGAATTTACCAAGGCCGCCTCCCCCGGCGAAGGTTCGAGTGGCGAATGATATGACCGAACGAACGGTCCGGTTAAATTAACCTTTGCCGAGCCAGTGCTGTGGAAAAACCTAACCGGCCTTCCTTCCGGCTGTCCTGACGGGCGGGTTTTGCGAAAATCGCATGCATCGGGCGGGCATCTGCCGCGCAAACCGGCAGTTTAGGAAGGGCCTAAGCAATGCTGCAAGAAATCATAATGTTCGCGATCTGCAACCTGCCCTAGGTTCCGGCTCAGCACCTCTGCGACATCCGCTTTTGATCAGGAAAGGAGGCCGGAATGGCCTTGGAGAAAACCAATACTCTCGTCGTAGGCGCAGGCCAGGCCGGCGTTGCCATGAGCGAGCATCTGGGCAAGGCGGGCGTGCCCCATATCGTGGTGGAACGCGGCCGCATCGCCGAGCGCTGGCGCAGCGGGCGTTGGGATTCTCTGGTCGCGAATGGCCCTGCGTGGCATGACCGCTTCCCCGGGCTTGAATTCGCGGCTGATCCCGAAGGCTTCGTCCCCAAGGAACAGGTCGCGGATTACTTTGTCACCTATGCAGAACAGATCGGTGCACCGATCCGCTGCGGTGTCGAGGTCAGGAACGCCCGCCGCAACGAAGGTCGGCGCGGCTATATCGTCGAGACCTCCGAAGGTGCCATCGAAGCGGATAATATCGTCGTTGCGACCGGCGCTTTCCAGAAGCCGGTCTATCCGCCGATCGTTGACGAAACAGCGGGTGTCACGCAGATCCACTCGGCCGATTACCGCAATCCCGGACAGCTGGCGGACGGCGCCGTTCTGGTCGTGGGTGCCGGCTCATCCGGTGTCCAGATTGCGGATGAACTGATGCGCAGCGGGCGGCGGGTCTATCTGTCGATGGGGCCGCATGACCGGCCGCCGCGCGCCTATCGGGGTCGCGACTTTTGCTGGTGGCTGGGCGTTCTGGGGAAATGGGACATGTCCGCGCCCGAACCCGGCACGGAACATGTGACAATCGCCGTCAGCGGCGCCTATGGCGGGCAGACGGTCGATTTCCGGCGGCTGGCCAATCAGGGCATGATCCTGCTGGGACGGACCGAGGGATATTCCGATGGCGTCGTCAGCTTCGCGGCCGATCTGAAGGAAAATCTGGACAAGGGCGATGCAAACTATCTGGGCCTGCTGGACGAGGCCGATGCCTATGTCCTGGCCAACGGGCTGGATCTGCCGCAGGAGCCCGAGGCGCGTCGGCGCGAACCGGAACCGGCCTGCGTGTCGGACCCGATCCGCGAACTGGATCTGGCAGAGGCCGACATCACCACCATCATCTGGGCGACGGGATATGTTCAGGATTACAACTGGCTGAAGATCGACGCCTTCGACGGCAATGGCAGGCCGATCCATCAGCGGGGCGTATCGCCGCAGCAGGGCGTCTTCTTCCTTGGGCTTCCCTGGCAGTCCCGGCGTGGTTCCAGCTTTATCTGGGGTGTGTGGCATGACGCCAAGCACATCAGCGAACAGATCGATATCCAGCGCAAGTATATGGATTACCATGACAAGGCGCAGCTCAACACGCAGGATGCCTGAGCTACAGGTGCCGACCTTGCCGACAAGGCCGGTCGCCCTGGTTTCATAATCCGGCACGCAAACGCGACGCATGACGCGTCATTACTGGAGTTCACAATGGCCCATACCCGTATCCGCAAGTTCAACACCAAGGAGACCTATCCGGAACAGAATCTGGATAATGATCTGTGCCAGGCGGTAGTGACGCAGGGCGGCCGGATTGTCTGGCTGCGCGGTCAATGCCCGCAGAATCTGGACGACGCCCGCAATATCGAAAGCCACGATCCGGTCGAACAGACGCATAAGGTCATGCAGAATATCCGTCAGCTGATCGAGGAGGCAGGCGGCAGCATGGAACATCTGGTCAAAGTGGTCGTCTACCTGACCGATGTGCGCCATCGCGAGGCGGTCTACAGGACCATGGGCGAATATCTGAAGGGCGTGCATCCGGTCTCGACCGGGCTTGTGGTGCAGGCGCTGGCGCGGCCCGAATGGCTGGTTGAAATCGACGGCACCGCCGTTATCCCGGACTGAGCCCATGACCTTTTCCCTTGTCGCCCGTTGCGCTGAAACCGGCATGTTCGGCGTTGCCATCTCATCCTCGTCCCCGGCTGTCGCGGCCCGCTGTGCCTTTGCCCGTGCGGGCGTCGGCGCGGTGGCCAGCCAGAATGTGACCGATCCCTCGCTTGGTCCGCAGGTGCTGGACCTGTTGCAGCGCGGCGCCTCTGCGGATGATGCCATCGGCCAGATCTCGCAGCGCGGCAAATTCATGGAATACAGGCAGCTTCTGGCCGTGGATCGGGAAGGCAGAACCGCGATCCATTCGGGTCCGAACTCGCTTGGGATCTGGACGCAGGCATCGGCGACGGATGTGGCATCGGGGGGAAACCTGCTGGCCAATGACGGCGTGCCGCAGGCCATCGTGGACGGTTTCCGGTCATCCACCGGGCATCTGGGCGACCGCCTGATCGCGGCAATGCGCGCGGGATTGGCTGCGGGCGGAGAGGCAGGACCGGTCCATTCGGCAGGGATGATGATCGTCGACAAGGTCAGCTGGCCCGTCGCCGATCTGCGCTGCGACTGGACAGCGGATTGCCCGATTGAAGCCCTTGCCGAACTCTGGGAAATTTATCAGCCGCAATTAGAGGCTTACGTCCAACGCGCCATCGATCCGCGGCACGCGCCGTCCTATGGCGTGCCCGGCGACGAATAAAAACAGGAGGGGGAACCCCATGCTTGACCACCAGGGTTGGAAATCTCGCGCCGCAGGGCTGACGTTCCGCAATCAGGCTTTCATCGACGGCAAATTCGTCGCCGCACGTTCGGGCAAGACCTTCGACAGCATCAATCCCGCCACCGACGAGGTGCTGGCCTCTGTCGCGGCCTGCGATATCGAGGATATCGACCTTGCTGTCGCGGCCGGTCGGCGCGCCTTCGAGGATGGTCGCTGGTCGCGCATGGCACCGGGCGATCGCAAGGCAATCCTGTTGCGACTGGCAGATCTGATCCGCGCCAATCTGACAGAGTTGGCGCTGCTGGACAGTCTGGACATGGGCAAGCTTGTCGCGGATGCAGCGACGGTCGATGTGCCGGGCTCGGCGCGTTTCTTTCAATGGCATGCCGAGGCGATCGACAAGCTTTACGACGAGGTCGCACCGACCGGGCCCGGCGATCTGGCGCTGGTGCGGCGGGTGCCCCTGGGCGTCGTCGGCGCGGTCGTGCCCTGGAATTTCCCGCTGGACATGGCGACGTGGAAATCGGCGGCGGCGCTGGCCGCTGGCAATTCGGTTGTCCTGAAACCCGCCGAGCAATCGCCGCTGTCCGCCCTGCGTCTGGCCGAACTTGCCGCCGAGGCCGGGGTGCCGGACGGTGTGTTCAACGTCGTTCCTGGCCTGGGCGCCACAGCCGGTCGGGCGCTTGGCCTGCATATGGATGTCGATTGCCTTGCCTTCACCGGCTCGACCGCGACGGGCAAGCTGTTCATGCAATATGCCGGTCAGTCGAACCTGAAGCAGGTCTGGCCGGAAACCGGCGGCAAAAGCCCCAATATCGTCTTTGCCGATTGCGAGGATCTGGACAAGGCGGCCGACATGGCGGCCTTTGGCATCTTTTTCAATCAGGGCGAGGTCTGTTCGGCCAATTCGCGTCTTTATGTCGAACGCTCGATCAAGGATGCTCTGGTCGAGCGTCTGGTCGAGCGCGCAAAGGGCATGCAGCCCGGCGATCCGCTTGATCCGGCATCGCGCATGGGCGCCATCGTCGATGAAAAGCAGACGCAGGCGATCATGCGCTTTATCGAGGCCGGGCGCGACAGTGCCGACCTTGCGACGGGGGGCGAGCGCGTCCGCATCGAGGGCAAGGGATGCTTTGTCCAGCCGACGATCTTTTCCGACGTGAAGCAGGGCGATCCGCTGGCACGGGATGAGATCTTCGGACCGGTCCTGTCCGTGATCCCCTTCGACAGCGAGGAAGAGGCGGTCGGAATGGCCAATGACTCGATCTACGGGCTGGCGGCCTCGGTCTGGACGGGCAGCCTGTCACGGGCCTGCCGCGTCTCCGATCGCCTTCATGTGGGCACGGTCTCGGTCAACACGGTCGATGCCCTGTCCGCGCAGACACCCTTCGGCGGCATGAAGCAATCGGGCTTTGGCCGCGATCTGTCGCTGCATTCGCTGGACAAATACACCGCCCTGAAAACCACCTGGATCAAGTACGGCGTCTGATCTTGTAGGCAGCACCTGACCTGTCAGCGCAACCAACACCTAGATCCGCGAAGGAGACGACCATGCGCGATCCCCGCTATGATATCCTGTTCCAGCCGATGCAGATCGGCCCGGTGACAGCACCCAATCGCTTTTACCAGGTGCCCCATTGCAATGGCGGCGGCTATCGCGATCCCTCTGCCGCCGCTGAGATGCGCGGCATCAAGGCCGAAGGGGGCTGGGGCGTCATCTTTACCGAACAATGCGAGATGCATCACACCTCGGAAATCACGCCCTTCATCGAATTGCGGCTGTGGGAAGACAAGGACATTCCGCAATTGCGCCGCATGTCGGAGAAGATGAAGACGCATGGCGCGCTGGCGGGGATCCAGCTTGCCTATTCCGGCATCAACGGGCCGAACCTTTATACCAAAGAGGTTCCGCTGGCCCCGTCCCCGCTGCCGATCCGCACCTTTACCAATGATCCCGTGCAGGCGCGCGCCTTGTCGAAAACCGACATCCGCGATCTGCGCCGCTGGTTCGTGAACGCAGCCAAACGCTCGAAACTGGCGGGGTTCGATCTGATCTGCCTTTATGGCGCGCATGGGTTCGGGATCTTCCAGCATTTCCTGTCCCGCGCGACCAACCAGCGCAGCGACGAATATGGCGGCTCGCTTGAAAACCGCTCTCGCTTCGTGAACGAAGTCATCGCCGACATGCGAGATGCGGTGGGCGACACGATGGGCATTACGCTGCGGGTCAGCCTTGACGAAACCATCGGCGAGCTGGGCTTTTCCAATGCAGAGGTGCGCGATTTCGTCGAAATGAACCGCAACCTGCCGGATCTGTGGGATATGGCGCAAGGCACCTGGGAAGATTGCTCTGGCCCCTCGCGCTTCAAGGACGAAGCAGCGCAAGAGGGTCTGGTGCGCGGCATCCGCGATTTGACCGACAAGCCGGTGGTGGGCGTGGGTCGCTTCACCTCGGCCGATACGATGGTGCGGATGATCAATTCGGGCACGCTGGATTTCATCGGCTGCGCGCGCCCGTCCATCGCCGATCCGTTCCTGCCCCGGAAGATCGACGAGGGCCGGATCGAGGACATTCGCGAATGCATCGGCTGCAATATCTGCATCACCGGCGATATGACCATGTCGATCAGCCGCTGCACCCAGAACCCCACCTTCATGGAGGAATGGCGCAAGGGCTGGCATCCCGAAAAGATGAACGCCAAGGGCGATAGCCAGAACGTGCTTGTCGTGGGGTCCGGCCCTGCGGGGCTGGAGGCCGCACGGGCATTGGCGCTGCGTGGCTATGACGTGGCGATTGCCGAGGCGGGCACCACATTGGGCGGTCGCGTCGCGCGCGAACGCAGGCTTCCCGGCCTGTCGGCCTGGGGACGGGTGCTGGAATATCGCGAATATCAGCTGAGCCAGCGCGCCAATGTCGAAACCTATTTCGACAGCCGCCTGACCGCCGATGACATCATGGAATTCGGTTTCCAGAACATCGCGCTTGCCACCGGCGCGACATGGCGTCGCGATGGCGTCGCACGGCAGCACGTGGTCCCGATGCCCATCGCCAAGGGCGCGAAGGTCTTTACCCCGGACGATCTGATGGACGGCACGATCCCGGCCGGCAATGTCGTGATCTATGACGACGATCACTATTACATGGGCGGCGTTCTGGCCGAGCTTCTGGTCCAGAAAGGGGTCAAGGTCACGCTGATCACGCCCTCGGCCTTCGTTTCCGACTGGACCAACAACACGCTTGAGCAGGCGACGATTCACGCCCGCCTTGATGAGATGGGCGTGGATATCGTGCTGAACCGCGGGGTGACCGAAATCGCCGCGGATCACGTGATCAGCAATTGCGTCTATACCGGCAAGACCCGCAGCTATCCCGCCGACGCGGTGGTGATGGTCGCATCCCGCAGCGGCAATGATCAGGTCTTCCACGATCTGATGGCGCGGAAGGATGACTGGGCGGATGCCGGGATCCGCAGTGTCAAGCTGTTCGGTGACGCCGAAGCCGCAGGGCCGATCGCCTGGGCCACCTATGCCGGCCACCGCTATGCGCGGGAACTGGACATGCCCGATCTTGGCGACGATCTGCCCTTCCGGCGCGAGATCACCGAATTGGCGGCCGAATAGTCATGGCACCTCACCCCTCGACGCTTCAGATCCTGGACCGGCTGATCGCCTTTCCAACGGTCAGTGCCGACAGCAACCTGCCCCTGATCGGATATGCCGAGGATCTTCTGCGCAATGCCGGGTTCGACACGCGGCGGTTGCCGGACGGCAGCGGCACAAAGGCGGGACTTGTCGCGCGGATTGGCCCCGCGGGGCCGGGCGGGATCATGCTGTCCGCCCATAGCGATGTCGTCCCTGTCGAGGGGCAGCAATGGTCCCGCCCGCAATTCCGCCTGACGCAAGAGGGCGACCGCCTTTACGGGCGCGGCACCACCGACATGAAGGGCTATCTTGCCTCGATGCTGTCGGCGGCGCTTCGTGGCACCGACTGGTCGCGCCCGCTGATGCTGGTGATATCCTATGATGAAGAGGTCGGCTGCCGGGGCATCAGGCAGATGCTGCCGGACCTGCGGGCGCTTGGCTGGCGACCCGAGCTTTGTCTTGTCGGCGAACCGACATCCATGCGGCCCGCCATCGGGCACAAGGGCAAGGCGGCCTTTCTGGCGACCTGCCACGGGGTCGCGGGCCATTCCTCGATGGCCCCGCGCTTTGTGAATGCCCTGCATCTTGCCGCCGATCTTTTGTCGGTTCTGCGTCAGAGCCAGGATGAATTCGCGGCGTCCGGCGCACAGGACCGCGCCTATGACATCCCCTACTCTACCGTCCACGCCGGTCGCATGCAGGGGGGCACGGCGCTGAACATCGTGCCCGACAAGGCGCTGGTCGAGTTCGAATTGCGGCATCTGCCCAGCGACGATGCCGCCGCCTTCCTGTCGCGCATCGGGGCGGCCATGGACAGGATACTGGCCGATCGTTACGCGGGCCAGGCCGAGGCTAGGGTCGAGATCGAGATTACCAACAGCTACCCCGGTCTTGATGTCGCGGCAGACGATCCGGCAGTCGCGCGGGTTGCAGATCTGTGCGGAACGGACCGGCCCATCAAGGTCGCCTACGGGACCGAAGCGGGATTTTTCGCCGATCTGGGCATCCCGACGCTGGTTTGCGGGCCGGGCGACATGAACGCGCAGGGACATAAGCCGGACGAATATCTCTGCCTTGGGCAGCTTGCCGAATGCGACGCGATGATGGATCGGATCCTGTCGCAGATCAGCGGGACATGACGTCCGCCCGCATCCTGTCAGACCGGCGCTGACCGGCCGCTGAACAACTGGCCGGTATGCGCCTTGATCCAATCCTGCGCATGGGCCTGAAACGCCTTGTGCAATTCGGTCCGCTCATTGCCAGAGGCCGTCAGAAGACCCAGCTTCATCGACCGCTGATCGCCGCTCAGCGGGACAAATCGCAGCGGCTTGCCATCGGGCGCCAGATCCTGAAGCGGCCGCATGTTGACAATCGAATAGCCGAACCCGTTGGCGACCAGACTGCGCATCACCGCCATGTCGCGCGTCCGTTCCGCGATATTGGCCTTGACCCCGGCCTTGCCGAAAAACGACAGGAAATAATCCGCGCTGTGGGGCAGATCCAGCAGCACCATCGGATGGGGTGCAAGCTGCTCGACCGGGATCGAGGGCAATTGCGCCAGCGGATGCGTGTCGCACAGCGCGACCATGGGCGGAAGTTCGATGACCGGCGTGAAACGAAGGTCGCGCGGCACCTCCAGATCATAGGTCAGCGCCATGTCGATTTTCGCGCGCCGCAGCAGGCTGAACAATTCGGACTGATCGGCCTCGACTTGCGTGATGCGAACATCGACATATTTCTCGATGAAGCTGCGCCGAAGGCCGGGCAGGACCACCTGCGCGAAGCTGCTGAGACAGCCCACCGACATCGGCCCCCTGATCGACCCCGACAGATCCCCCGCCAGATCGCGCAGCGCCGCCGCCTGACGCAGAACCAGCTTTGCGTGATCCAGCAGCTTCTGCCCGGCCAATGTCGGCGTCAGCCCCTGGGCGTGGTGACGCACGAACAGCTCGACCCCAAGCTCATCCTCCAACTGCGACACACCGGCCGAGATCGACGGCGACGACACATTCACCTGCTGGGACGCCGCCGCGACGCTGCCGGTTTCACCGACCGCCACGAAATATTCCAGCTGTCTCAGCGTATAACGAAGCGGCATCGGGCTTCCTCTGCGGCAAAGATCTTCTACGCTCTCACCCTCGGGCGCGGCGCAACACAAAGCCGAGCCGCGCTTAACGCCATCGCTTTCGGTTGGGCAAGGTAAGCGTCTGTAATTATTGACCTGATTTCCCATCCGGCGCAAGCGGACAGGCCGTGACCACCGCATTTCACGTCGCCGGGCCTATGCAATTCAGACATATCAGACCAGGCTCTGGTCACCTTCGGGGAACGACCGGCACCCAGGCGTCACCTCGCCCGGCCACTGGTTAGTTTTCCCCTTACCAAAGCCAAGGTTAATACGCCTTTTCCGGGCCTCTGGCGGCGGGATACCGTCCTTTGCAAGTTGCATGACTGTTTTTCATTCACCCGCAAACCCACCCGACGGGAGTAGTTTTAATGCAAGAAAGCCGTGATCCCAACGACACTGGCAGCGATTTCGCGCTTGAGACCCGCACAATCGGTCCAATTCCCGAAAATGAACGCTTCGGCAGCGTCCGTGACCTGTTCGGGATCTGGTTCGGGATGAACATGTCGCCCCTGACCGTGGTGACGGGTGCGCTGGCGACGCTGGGCCTTGGCCTTCCCATCGGCTGGGCGATTCTGGCAATCGTGCTGGGAAATGTGGTCGGCGGCGTGGTGATGGCGCTTCACGCAGCACAGGGGCCGCAACTTGGCGTGCCTCAGCTTCTTCAGGCGCGCGGTCAGTTCGGCATGTATGGCGCCGCGATCATTGCAGTTCTGGCAGTGGGGATGTTCATCGGTTTCTTCGCATCAAACCTTGTGATCATCGCACAGGCTTTCGGATCCATCCTGCCTGACGTCGACAGCACCCTGGTCCTGATACTGGCCACGCTGACCAGCCTGATCGTCGCATCCATAGGGTACAAGGTGCTGCGTTGGGTCACGATTGCCAGCGCGCTGATCGTGGGCTCGCTTGTCGCCCTGTCATTCCTCTGGATCTTCGTGATCAATGACACCGCCACATATGATTGGAGCGGTGGGCAATTCACCCTGCCCGGTTTCCTGTCGATGTTTGCGATCGGTGCCGTCTGGCAGATCGCCTATTCGCCCTATGTCTCTGACTATTCGCGCTATATGCCCGCCGATACGGGGGCGAAGGGCGCATTTTGGGGCACCTATGGCGGTTGCGTGACAAGCTCTGTCCTGCTGATGGTCCTTGGCGCTTCAGTTGGCGCGATCACGCGGTCCGAGGACACGATGTCGGCGCTGAATTCGCTTATCGGGTCGGCCGGGCCGGTTGTGTTGCTGGGCTTTGCGCTGGCGACCGCCGCATATAACAGCGTCAACACCTATTGCAGCGCCCTTTGTGCGCTGAGCGTTGCCGAGACGTTTCGTCCCGGCTGGATGCCCGGACTGACCAGCCGTCTGGTGGTGACTGTCGCGATCCATATCTGCGGTCTGGCAATTGCGCTGGCGGCGCAGTCGAACTTCCTTGCCTTCTTCTACGATTTCATCACCTGGATGCTGTATATCCTCATCCCCTGGTCGGCGATCAATCTGGTTGACTACTATGTCGTTCGTCGCGGGCATTATGCGGTCAATGAGTTCTTCATTCCGGGTGGCGGTCGTTACGGCAACTGGAATGTCGTTGCCCTGACCCTCTATGTGATCGGTGTCGCCGTGCAGCTTCCCTTCGTGGCGACCGGCGCCTATACCGGATTTCTGGTGGATGATCTTGGCGGGGTGGATATCGCGTGGATCGTGGGGCTGATCGTCTCGGGCGGCGCCTATTACCTGATTGCCCGCAGGTCCGCGCCGCAACAGGATCATGAACAGCCGTCGCTTCAGACCGGCGAGGTGGCGAAATGAGCAGGCCCGGAACCGGATTTTACCATGACGAGCTTTGCCTGTGGCACACGACCGGCGAGGCTGTTCTTTTCCTGCCGATGGGGCCGTGGCTTCAGCCCATGGCGGGCGCAAGTCATCCAGAATCCCCGGAATCGAAGCGCCGTTTTAAATCGCTGCTGGATGTGTCGGGTCTGACGCCGCAACTGGCGGTGAACTCGGCCCCGCCCGCGACACGCGAGGATCTGCTGCGCGTGCATCCGGCAAGCTATGTTGATCGCTTCAAATCGCTCAGCGACGGTCGCGGTGGTGAAATAGGTCACGAGGCGGTCTTTTCTCATGGCGGGTACGAGATCGCCTGTCTGTCGGCGGGTCTGGCCAAGCGCGCTGTTCTGGACGTTCTGGACGGCAAGCTGCGCAACGCTTATTCGCTTTCGCGGCCGCCCGGGCACCATTGCCTCCGCGATCAGGGCATGGGCTTCTGCCTGCTGGCGAATATTGCCATCGCAATCGAGGCCGCCAAGGCAGAAATGGGCCTGGGTCGTGTGGTCGTTTTTGACTGGGACGTGCATCACGGCAACGGCACCCAGTCGATTTTCTACGACCGGGATGACGTTCTGACGATCTCGATCCATCAGGAAAACTGCTTTCCGTTGAACAGCGGAGGCGTGGGTGAACGCGGCCAAGGGCGCGGCGCTGGTTTCAACCTGAATATCCCGATGCCGCCGGGGTCGGGACATGACGCATATCTTTATGCGATGCAGCAGATCGTCCTTCCCGCCATCCGAGATTACGCGCCCGACATGATCATCATCGCCAGTGGCCTGGACGCCAACACGGTCGATCCGCTGGCGCGCCAGATGCTGCATAGCGGCTCTTACAGAGAGATGACCGCCATGCTGATGACAGAAGCCGACCAGATCTGCGGGGGTCGGCTGGTCGCGGTGCATGAAGGTGGCTATGCGGAATCCGTTGTGCCGTTTTGCGGCCTTGCCGTGATGGAGGCGCTTTCCGGTATTCGTACCGAGGTCGTCGATCCGTTCGAGGAGATTTTCATCGGTCAGCAACCCTCGGACCGCGTGACAAGATACCAACGCCAGATCGTCGATGATATCGCAAAAGAGCTTGGTCTGGGCTGATCCGCCCGCGCTTCGGCTTTCGTGACGATCACGGGTAGGCGCCCCGCCCCCCGGTTCGCTCAGCCTGACCCGAACCGGCGGATGGCGTCCCGTTGGCCTGCGTGGAGCATGGCTTCATCGGCGCGCGGAAAGGCGGACCTGCCCGTCGCGACGCCGCACTGTCAGGAACGGTTGGCCGCCCATCTGACCGCCTGTCTGTTTGCGGCCTTGCCTTCTGGCCCCCACGAAGCGCTCAGCGCAGATGCTCTGCCGCGGTTCTGGCGGCAGCGCGCATATTGCGGGCGAACAGGGTCACGTCGATTTCCGTGGCGATGAAGCTTGCCCCCAGATCCCGGCACTGCCGCTGCAATTCGGTGTCGAGCGTAAGGATGCCCGCAGCCTTGCCCGAAGCCACGATCTTTTCGATGGCGGACAGCACCGCAGCCTTTACGTCTGCCGCGCCTGCCTGACCAAGAAATCCCATATCCGCCGCCAGATCCGACGGACCGATGAAGACGCCATCAAGGCCATCGACCGACAGGATCTCGTCCAGCGCCTCAAGGCCTTTTCGGTTTTCCACCTGCGCAAGAAGGCAGATCTCTTGCCGGGCGGTCGTCAGGTAATCGCCAATCGCTGCGAAATCGGACGCGCGGGCCAGGGCCGAGCCGACGCCGCGAACGCCATGGGGCGGATAGGTCACCGCATCGACCAGCGCCCGCGCCTGACCTGCCGTTTCGACCATCGGGATCAGCAGGCTTTGCGCGCCCGCGTCCAGCAATTGCTTGATGATCCAGGTTTCGCCGATGGGCGGGCGCACGACCGCATGGCTGTCGCGCGCCGCGATCACCTGCAGCTGCGCCACAATCGAGCGCAGATCGTTGGGTGCATGCTCGCCATCGACCAGCAGCCAGTCAAACCCGGCACCCGCGCTGATCTCGGCAATATAGGGATCGGCCAGACCCAGCCAGCATCCCAGCTGCAGCTGACCACTGGCAATGGCGTGTTTGAACGGGTTTACGGGTGCGGGCATGGGTCAATCCTTACGCGAAAGAGATGGCGACATGGCCGAAGGCGCCGAAATCGGCGGCGATCTGCGCGCCGGGCGGGGCTTCGACGGGGCGGATGAAGCTACCCGACAGGATGATCTGTCCGGGCTCGATCGTCTGACCATATTGCGCCATGCGACGGGCAAGCCAGACGACGCTTTCCACCGGATCGTTCAGCACGCCGGCCCCAAGGCCGGTTTCCTCGACCTCGCCATTCCGCGATGTGATCGCGCCGACCCAACGCAGATCGAAAGCATCGACCGGGTGCCGCTGCGGGCCCAGCACAACACCCGCATTGGCGGCATTGTCGCTGATCGTGTCCAGTACGGTGCGCGCCTTGCCGGTCGCCTCATCGACCCGGACGATCCTTGTGTCCAGGATCTCAAGCGATGGTGCGACATAATCCGTTGCCGCGATGATATCGTCGCGCGTGACGTCAAGACCGCCAACCGCCGATTTCATCACAAAGGCGATCTCTGCCTCGATGCGGGGCTGGATGAAGCGGCCCTTGGGCACCTGCGCGCCATCGTGAAACAGCATGTCATCGAACAGGATGCCGCTATCGGGGATATCGATATTCAGCGCATATTGCATCGCCTTCGAGGTCAGGCCGATTTTCCAGCCGATCACCTTGCGCCCCTGATCCAGCTTGGCCCGGGAGATGGCGTTCTGAACCGCATAGGCATCGTCCATCGTCATCTTGGGGTAACGCGCGCTGAGCAGGCCGATCTGTGTGCCGGTTTCTTCGGCCTTCAGCAGATCGGCGGCGGCCTGGGCGTGATCCTGAGGTGTCATATCGCTTCGTCCTCGACCGTGTTGCGCAAGATGCCGATGCCGTTCACCTCGACCTCGACCACATCGCCGGGCTTCAGGAATTGCGGCGGATCAAGCCGCGCGCCCGATCCTGTCGGCGTGCCCGTCACGATGATATCACCGGGCTGCAAGGTCATGAAGGTCGAGATATATTCGATCTCTCGCCGGATCGGGTGCATCATGCGGCTGAGGACATCATCCTGCCGGACTTCGCCATTCACGCGGGTGACGATGCGGGCATCGTCCAGTTGCGCCGCATCGGTAAATGGCACGAGCCACGGCCCGATAGAGCCGGAATTGTCCCAGTTCTTGCCCTGCGTGACGTTGAATTTCGCATGGCGCACCCAATCGCGGATGGTACCTTCGTTGCACAGGGTCAGCGCGGCGATGTGGTCATAGGCATCGGCCTGCGCAATGCGCCGCCCGCCCTTGCCGATCACGATGGCGACCTCGCCCTCGTAATCCAGTTGTGGACTTTCCGGCGGGCGGATCAGCGGGCGGTCATGGCCGGTAAAACCGCTGGCAAAGCGTGGAAACAGCGACATGTATTTCGGCTGCGCGCTGCCATCCTTGTATTCGGCATTCCGGTCGGGAAAATTCACCCCGACGCACAGGATGCGGCGCGCATTGGGCAGGACCATGTCGTATTGGAAATCGGTATGGCTGACCGGCCTGCCCTGTGCGGCCTGTTCCAGCTGCCCCAGACCATCGGCCCGAACCGCATCCAGCAGGCTTGGCCATTGCGGAAAGGTATCGTTCAGGGCGATCATGCCCGCATCGGTCACGGCGCCGTAGAAGGTTTCACCATCGGCGGAATAGGTCGCAAAGCGCATTTTCTAACCCCTGTCGCGGCAAAGATGCCGCCTTTGTCGTTTCATATGGCCCGGGTTTCCGGGGCGTGGCCGGTCGCCGTCTTGCAGCGGGCCACGACCCCTTTCGCACCGGTCCCGATTAGGCGGCCCCGATCCGGCGGCCTCGGGCAGGCAGGGCCTGCCATGAAACCGCCGGATCTGTCAGGTTCAACCCGATCAGGGCGCGATGATGGGACTGGCCGCCAGCGCAGAGTCCTTTGTCTCGACGCCGGCAAATGTCGTGCCATGCTTGAACCAGCTTTCGGGGGCCGGTGCGCCCCACAGCGTCTGGCGCTGCGGATCCTTCAGGTCCCATTTGATCGGCTCAAGATCCGGGTCGACCGTCTGGTAATCCGAGCAATAGATCTCGATCCGGTGGCCATCGGGGTCAAGCACGTAAAGGAAGAACGCGTTCGAGATCCCGTGACGGCCCGGACCGCGCTCGATATTGCTGACATAGCCGGTGGTGGACATCAGATCCAGCAGGTCGATGATATTCAGAGGCGTCGGCACCCAGAAGGCAACGTGATGCATGCGCGGGCCGGTGCCGTTGGTAAAGGCCATGTCATGCACGCCGCCCTTGCGATGCAGCCAGGCGGCCCACAGCTTCTTGCTGTCCTCATCCTCGGTATATTCGGTCACGCGGAAGCCGAAATCCGAATAGAAGGCGACAGATGCATCGACATCATGCGTGAAGCAGTTGAAATGGTCGATCCGCAGCGGCTTGACCCCGCGATACAGGGCATATTTCTGATGGATCGGCGCCAGCCGGTCCATCTTGTGATAAAATTCCAGCGGAATGCCGATATTGTCCGAGGTCAGCAGCGTGCGGCCCTGATAGGGGCGTTCGACCCACTCGGTCGGGCGGCCCTTTGCCTTGAAATAGGCCTCGGCGCGGTCCAGATCGTCTTCGTCGAAGGTCTTGAAACCCATCACCTCGACAGTGCCGGGCTGGTCGGATTTCTGCAGGATCACACAGTGGTGCCCGCGCTCTTCCATCGCGCGCAGATAGATGCGGCTGTCATCCTCATCCGTGACCTGAAGGCCAAGGATGTCGGTATAGAACTTGCGCGACGCGGCCAGGTCTTTGACGTTCAGACAGACATGGCTCAGGCGGATGGTATTGAAATCGGGATAAAGGTTCGGTGCGGGAACGGGCATTGGATTCTCCTCAGATCCGGGATTCAGATAATGTCACAGGGAATGTAGATGCAGGCAGTCAGGGCGCGGCAGGGCGCGGCGGATGGGATGGCCTTTCCGCTCATCCCGCCCCAAGCCGGGTGATCTTGTGCTGGCCGGTGGCAAAGCCGACATGCTTTTGCTCCATATAGAATTCAAAGGACCAGTCGCCGCCATCGCGGCCAATGCCGCTGGCCTTGACCCCGCCGAACGGCGTCGGCAGATGGCGGACATTTTCGGAATTCACCCAGATCATGCCGGCCTCCAGCCTGTCGGTAAAGCGCAGGGCGCGGGTCAGGTCATTGGTCCACAGATAGCCGGTCAGGCCGTAGGGAATGTCATTTGCGATCTGCAATGCCTCTTCCTCGGTCTTGAAGGGGATCGAGGTCAGCACCGGGCCAAAAATCTCTTCCTGCGCGATACGCATCTGGTTGCTGGCATTGGTGAAAAGCGTCGGGCGCACGAAATAGCCTTCGTCGCCAACGGTCTTACCACCTGCCGCGACGGTCGCGCCATCCTCGGTAGCGATGTCGAAATAGCTGGTGACCTTCTTGAAATGCTCTTCCGTGACCAGCGGACCGATCTCGGTCGAGGGGTCCAGCGGATGACCGACCTTGATGCTGTTCACGCGGGCGATCAGCTTGTCTTCGAATTCTTCGCGGATGCTGTCCTGAACCAGCAGGCGCGACGAAGAGGTGCAGCGTTCGCCATTGATCGAATAGATCATGAAGATCACCGCATCCAGCGCGCGGTCCAGATCGGCATCTTCAAACACGATCACCGGGTTCTTGCCGCCCAGTTCAAGGTGATTGCGCTTCAGCGTATCGGCCCCCTGTTTCACGATCAAAGAGCCGGTGCGGCTTTCACCGACAAAGGCGATCGCCTTGATCAGCGGATGTTCGCACAGCGCCTTGCCCGCGCCTTCGCCGAATCCGTTGACCGTGTTCAGGACGCCCGGCGGCAGCCCCGCCTCTTCCGCGATCTCGACCAGCAGCCGCGCCGTCAGGGGCGAGGCCTCTGCCGGTTTGTGCACGACCGTGCAGCCGGCGGCCAAGGCAGGCGCGATCTTCCAGGTCGACAGCATGAACGGCGTGTTCCAGGGCGTGATCACGCCCACCGGCCCGATGGGAACGCGGGTGGTCACATTCATCAGCGTCGGCGATTTCAGATGCTGGCCGTCGCGCGCCCGCACCACCTGATCGGCGAAATAGCGAAAGTTTTCGGCCCCGCGCAGGGCGGCCTTGGACATGAATTTCAGCGTCTGGCCGGTGTCCCAGCATTCGCAGAGGGCGATTTCCTCGGCCCGCGCCTCGATCCCCTCGGCCACGCGAATCAGGATCTTCTTGCGCTCCAGCGCGGGCATGTCGCGCCAGTCGGTGAAGGCGGCATGGGCCGCGCGCGCCGCCGCGTCGATATCCGTGGCATCGCCATGAGCCACCTCACAGATGACGCTTCTGTCCACGGGGGTGATGTTTTCGAAAACACCCGCCGCGCCCGGAACATCCGCGCCCGCGATCCGGTTCAGGATGCCGGTGTCGCGGAACCGCTGCAGATAGCCGTTCAGTTTTGCGATATTGTCGTCGAGTACAGTCATGCCTTGCCCTCCAGGTGGCGACGGACCGTCCCGAATTTCGGGGAAAGGTCGGCGTTGATATCCCGCATCTCTGCCGAGAGTGCGATGGAACGGGTTTCCATCGCAGGTGCGAGGAAATCCTTGAGAGTCGCAAAGATGCGCGTCACGGCATCTTTCTTTACATCGTCCGGCCGGCCTTCGCGCAGGCGAATGGACAGGTCGATGAAGCCATGCTTCGGATCGCCATCCGCCATCGCCCAGTGATCCACGCATGTCGCGCGGACACGGATGCCGGGCATGGGAAAGGCCTCGATCCGCGACGCCTCGGCGCGGATGGCTTCGCACAGGGCCGCCATATCCACGACCTCTTCGAGGTTGGCCGAATAGTCGATGTGGAAATGCGGCATCCCATTTTCCTTAACATGTTAATTATTGCTAAGTTAATTGATTACCGGCATGGTTGTCAAGAGCTGGTTCTCGGTGCATGTGAATTTTCAGAAATATTCTCCGAGGTCCGCATGACGCCCAAACTGCCTTCGACGACCCGATCCCTGCCCATCGCGCTGATCCGCGCGCGTGAAGGGGTGATGGCGCCGATCCGCGACATGCTGGCGGAGACGGGGATCACCGAACAGCAGTGGCGCGTGCTGCGCGTACTGTCCGAACATGGGCAGTTGGACACCAAGACGCTGGCCGATCGCGCCAGCCTGCTGTTTCCCAGCCTGACGCGCATGGCCGTGACCCTGCGCGAGAAAGGGCTGATCACCCAGACCCGCGACGATGTGGACCGGCGACGCCAGTTGATCGAGATCACGCCCGAGGGGCAGAAGATCATCGACGATCACTCGGATCGCGCGGCGCAGATCGTTCAGGGCTTCAAGACCACATTGGGCGCCGAAAATTACGAGACGCTGCTTGACCTGCTGGCACTGCTTGATCCCGGCCTGCGCGACTGAGGCGTCACCGTTCCAGCGGCGCACCAGGCATCGAAAATCTCCAGCGCCTTGTCGGCAAAGACCGCATCGTTGATATGGCCGTCGATCCAATGCGCCTCGACATTATCCGGCAGCGCCGCGGCGAGGTCGTTGAAGAACTGCGCCAGACCGGCCGGATCGTGCAGATCGGCCCCCTCGCGATCCCATTCGCCCAGACCATGCCTCGGCAACAGCAGGGCCGTTGGCCCCTTCGCCGTCGAAAGCTGCCTGGCATGGGCGTGGGCAACATCGCGCCGCTCTTCTTCGTTCAGGACGACGCTGACCAGCAGGCGGTTATGGGGGCGCTGCGGGTGATCGACCCATTTTTCGGGCAGGCTGTCCCATCCGACCATATCGACCAGCTCGTAACAGGCAGGCGCGACAAGCTGCGGCGTGCCGTTCAGCCCTGCCGCCGTCAGCCGCGCGGGCCCGGCCGATACGCTTGATCCGTTGATGTGATTGCCCAGCTCTTGCGTGCAGAAATCGAAGACGCAGGCGAATGCGCCCTGCGCGGCAAGGTTCTCAAAGGCCTGCCCGCCCATCCCCGTGGCGTGAAAGACGGCGACCTCGAAGCCGCGCGCTTCCAGCGCCGGTTTCAGCGGGATCACATATTTCAGGGCGGATGTGCCCAGCGACATCATCCCGATCAGGGGCCTGTCCGGATCGGGCAGACGCACGGCGCGGGCGGCGCCCAGAACGGCGCCGGCAGCCTGGCTCAACGACGCCTTGCAGACCGAATTCAACCCGTAAAGCCCACCCGCCCACAGGATCATTTGCGTATCGGCAGCCAGCCTCGTGCGGTCGATCAGCGGCGAGAACGCAACGGTCGAGACGATATATTTCGGCACCCCCAGCGGAAGCACCGACGTCACATCCAGCGCCAGATCGGTGCCCATGGTTCCGCCCAGAACGATCAGCCCGTCAAAGGCACCCTGTGCATATAGCCGCGCGACAAGCAGGCTTGCCCCCCGCGCCATGATCTGCATCGCCTGATTTTCGTCGCCGCTGTCGATGGCCGCGCGGATGGAACTGCCGCCCTCTTGCGCGACGTCATGCTTGGAATAATCGGTGGGCCGGGAGGGATCGCCCAGCACCGAGACATCCATGGTGACGACCTTGCCGCCCTGATCGCGGATCACATCCGCAAGAAAAGCAAGCTCGTCATCCTTGGTGTCATAGGTGCCGATTACCAGAATGGTCTTGTCGGCCATCGCCACCTCCTAGAGCTTGATCCACGCGGTCTTGAGGTTGATGTATTTCTCGATGGCGTGCAGGGACTTGTCCTGCCCGTTGCCGGACTGGCCCATCCCGCCCAGCGGCACGGTGTTATCCGGCCCGCCATAGGTGTTCACATGCAGCACCCCCGCGCGCACGTCGCGCAGCATCCGGTGTGTCCGGCTGAGGTTCGAGGTCCAGATCCCCCCGGCAAGGCCATAGACCGTCGAATTGGCAATGCGCACCGCCTCGTCATCCGAGGTGAAGGGCGTCACGCCAAGCACCGGGCCAAAGACCTCTTTCTGCGCCAGCGTCGCATCGGGGCGAACCCCGGTTACCACGGTCGGCGCCATGTAATAGCCGCCGGTCTCGGTCAGGATGCGATCGCCGCCGGTGACGACATCGCCGCCCTCGGCGCGGGCGGTATCGACAAAGCCAAGATTCTGCCGAAGCTGGGTTTCCGAATTCACCGCGCCGATATGCGTATCGACCAGCAGCGGATCGCCCACGCGCATGGCCTCTGCCGCCTTGACGACCTCGGCCACGAAATCGTCATGGATCGAGGCTTCGACCAACAGCCGCGACGCGGCCACGCAGACCTGACCGGCATTGCGGAAAATGCCTGCCGCCGACACCTTGGCGGCCTCGGACAGGTCGGGCGCATCGGCAAAGACGATATTGGGGGATTTGCCGCCCAGTTCCAGATAGACCCGCTTCATGTTCGAACGTGCCGAATATTCCAGCAGCCGCCGCCCGGTCGCGCCGGACCCGGTAAAGACCAGCACATCGACATCCATCGACAGGCCCATCGCCTCGCCCACCACGGCGCCTTCGCCGGTCACGGCATTCAGCACGCCCGGCGGCAATCCCGCCTCCAGCGCCAGTTCGGCCATCCGCATCAGCGACAGCGAGGCGGTTTCCGCGGGCTTCAGCACCACGGAATTGCCCATCGCCAGCGCGGGGCCCAGCTTCCACGCGCCGATCATCAGCGGAAAGTTCCACGGGATGATCGCGCCGACGACACCGACCGGTTCCTTGTGGACCAGCCCCAGAATATCGCCCTGGGTCGGGGCGATCTCACCATAGACCTTGTCCAGCGCCTCGGCGTAATAGCGGATCGTGGCGGCGGCCGATCCCGGCTCTGCCCGCAATGCCATGCCGATTTCGGTGCCATTGTCCCTGACCCCCAGCACGGCAAGCTCCAGTGCGTTGGCCTCGATCAGATCGGCCCATGCCATCATCACCTTCTTGCGCGCGGCGGGGGGCTGGCCCGCCCAGCGGCGATCTTCAAAGGCGGCGCGCGCGGATGCGATGGCCGTCTCCATATCCTTCGCCGTGCCACGGGCGACCGTCGTCAGAACCTGCCCGTCGATGGGCGAAATGATCTCCATCGTGGCGCCGTCGGACGCGGCGCAATGGCGCCCGTCGATCAGGTGGGAAAAGGCCGGGACAGGTTTGGCCCGAAGGGCGTCGATCTTGCTTTGGTCCATTGGGGTCACCTCGTCTGGCTATCGTGAATATCGTGGTCTTCCGCGGCCTGGCGTGACCGCCATTCCTTGATCAGCATGCGTATATGAAGCCCGATGACCAGAAGGATCAGCCCGAAGATGATCATGGCGATCGGGCGGTCGATCATGTCCCACGGCGTTTTCAGGCGCGGCAGCGAAGAGCGCAGCTTGACCTCCATGATGCCGCCCAGGACCATACCCAGAATGATCGGCACGATCGGCAGGTTCAGCCGCTTCAGGATCAAACCCAGCACCCCGAACCCCGCCGCGATCATGCAATCCGTCAGCGAGTTGCGCAGCGAATAGACGCCGACAAAGGACAGAAGCAGGATCAGCATGCCCAGAAAGCGTGTGGGGACGCGGATGATCTTGGTCAACAGGTTGGTCGAGAACAGCAGGAACACCATCACGATGACATTCAGCGCGATCAGCGCGAAATACAGGCCATAGACCAGATCGATATTGTTCTGGAAAAGCTGCGGTCCGGGGATGACATTATGGACGTAGAACACCGACAGCATCATCGCCGTCAACGCCTCGCCGGGGATGCCAAGCGCTAGAAGCGGGATCATCGCGGCGGCGGGCACGGCATTATTGGCCGCTTCCGAGGCGATCAGCCCTTCGGGAGAGCCCTTGCCGAACTCGTCCGGCGTCTTCGAGGTCTTCTGCGCGTAGGTATAGCTCATGAATTGCGCGGTGAATTCGCCCGTGCCGGGGATCATGCCCAGCAACACGCCAAAGCTGGATGCGACCGTCGCCACCCGCTTGTGCCGAAGCAATTCCCGGAAGCCCGCGGACATCTTGCCGGTCACCGGTCTTGCATCGGGGCTGCTGTCGGGCGTGGTCAGCAGGAAGAATGCCTGGCTCAGCGCGAAAAGACCCAGCACCACCACGATCAGATTTATCCCGGAACTGAGGAAGGAAGATCCGAAGGTATAGCGCGGCGTATAGGTCACCGCGTCAAGGCCCACGGTCTGCAGGAAGATGCCGAACATCGCCAGAAAGCCGGCCGCGAAGATCTGACCGCGATGCGCCAGGATCACAAGGATGATCCCCAGAAGCGCGGCCAGAAAGATCTCTCGGCTGCCGAACATCGGCGCGACGATGGCCAGAACCGGCGACAGCAGGATCAGACAGCCGATGCCGAAAATCCCGCCCCAGAAGGACGCGCTATAGGCCAGTGACACCGCCCGATGCGCTTCGCCGCGCTGTGTCATCGGATAGCCGTCGTAAGAGGTCAGCGCATTCACCGCCGTTCCCGGCGTGTTGATCAGGACGGCCGGAATGGCGCCGCCATACATCGAGGATCCATAGATCCCAAGCAGCATCGTCAGGCCCACGATGGGATCCATGGCGAATGTCGCAGGCAGCAGGATCGCAATCGCGACCGCAGGCCCGACGCCCGGAATCGCACCGATGATCACGCCACCTATCGAGCCGACCAGCAACGCCATGACGACGTCCCATCGGGCGAGCATCTCTGCTCCGGCAAGGAGGTTTTCCATAAGATTTTCCGATCAGAAATAGGTCATCATGATCTGGCGCAGCCCGTCTGGCAGCGCCTCATAGGCCATACCGGAAGGCAGGTTCACCTTCATCAGGGTCTTGAACAGCACGACGATCACCAATGCCGACAGCGCCGCCGCGATCAGCATCTTGGGCGCGCGGTATCCAAGCCGCAGCGTCAGCGCGACGGCAAAGATCACGGTCGTCGGCAGATAGCCCAGATAGGGCACCACCAGCGCATAGACGACGAACCAGCCCGCATATTCCAGCGATCTGATCCACAGCCAGACCTCTTCCCGGCGGCCGCGGATACGGTCGGAACAGGCAGAGCCCAGCAGGTGAAAGGCGGCAAAGATCACCATCCCGCCAAGCGCCACCGAGGGCCAGAAGCGCGGCTGTGTCAGCAGGGCACCGCCATCGCGCCACGTGGTCTGTTTTGTCAGTTGTAATAAAAGGAACAAGGATGCGATCAGCATGAACCAGGCGAACACGATGTCGCCGGGCCTGCGGTATCGTTTGAATAAGGATTGAAGCGTTTTTACGCCAAGCATAGCCAGCCCCGTTTGCAAAATTGCCATGGCCGGGCAGATCGCTCTGCCCGGCTGTTCTGGTTTCGCCTTACTTGGCCAGCAGGTCCTCGATCCTGGTGGTTGCTTCGGTATCGGCCGCGATCTGCGCGGTCGCTTCCTCGGCATTCTGCCAGTAGATCAGCGCGCCCGTATCCTCGGCCAGCTTCGCCGCCTCGGGCGAGGCCATGACCTCTTGCGCCACCGCGATGATCTTGTCGCGGGCATCCTGCGGCACATCGGCGGCGACGAACAGCCCGTTCCACAGCGACAGCGACAGATCGGGGTGAATTTCCTGCACGGTGGGAACGTCCGGCGTGATGCCGATACGCTCTCGCCCGATCGAGGCAAGGATCTTGACGTCGTTCACGCAGGGCATGATCTGCTGCAGCGTGGTATTGATCACATCGACATCGCCCGAGGCCAGCGTATTGCAATCCAGCGCGTCGAAGGCGGCGCTGGATGCGAATTCCACGCCGGATTCCTGCGCGGCGGCAATGGTCACCTTGGTCGGCGGCAGACGGTCGCCGAAATGGCCAAGCACCAGATCGTTTTCCTTGGCGTATTCGACCATGCCATTCCAGTCGTCATAGGGCGCATTGCTGCCCGCGGCGATGACAAAGGGATAGGTCAGGAAGATTCCCAGCGGCTCGAACGGGTTGGGGCTCAGCTCGGGAATGCCGATCTTCGGGCCGCCGATGGACACATCGGTCACGAAAGAGCCGACGGTATAGCCATCGGCCGGGGCCGTCGCGACGGACACCGCGCCGGGGAACGGACCGCCGCCACCGCCGGGCTTGTTCACCACCGCAGCGGGCACGCCATAGGTTTCCTGGAACTTGTCCGCGATCATGCGCGTCAGCACGTCCTCCAGATCACCCGGGGGCCACGGCACGACGAATTCGACCGGCTTTTCGGGGTATTCGGCCTGCGCCACCCCGGCAGCAGCCGTCATGGCCAGCGCCATGGCAGTCACGGATTTCACGAAATTTGACATCTCCACCTCCCTGCATTCGGTTCATATATTGAACCATCGTTGCAAAATAAAGATTGCCTTGTTAATTATACTGTGTCAAACTTTTTTGAACCCAGACGAAATGAGATGGTCGTCATGTCCTCTGTCGCCAAAGCACTTGCGCTCTTGTCCTATTTCTCGCCCGCGCGGCCGGAAATCGGTCTGTCGCAGCTGTGCCGGCTTGCAAAGCGGGACAAGGCCACGACCTATCGGCACCTGCAGGCCCTTGAAACAGCAGGATTTGTTGAACAGAATCCGGCGACCCGGCATTACCGCCTTGGCCCCCGCGTCATTCAACTGGCCTATCTGCGGGAAAGCACGGTGCCACGAAAGGAAAGCGCGCTTTCGGCCCTGACCGCGCTTGCAGAGGCGACCGGAGAAACCACGCATGTCACCGTGCTGTCCGGCGAAAGCCTTTACGCGCTGGCCGATTACGAATCGCCCCGGCATGGCACGCGCGCGGTGATCGACATCAATACCTTTCCGCTGCACGCGACCGCCTCGGGCATCTGCGCGCTGGCCTATGGTCCCGAATCGCTGTTCGACATCGCGGCAGCAAATCTTGAACATTTCACCGAGACCACGCCAACCACGCGCGAGGATCTGGCCGCGCTGGTCGACAACGTCCGCAAGACCGGCTTCAGCTGCGCGAATCAGACCTACGAGACCGAGATCTACGGCGTTTCCGCGCCCATATTCGACCATTCCGACCTGTTCGCAGGCACGGTCACCGTGGCCAGCGTCGCATCCCGCTTCACCCCGGAACTGGAGCGCAAGATCAAGGCGCATCTGGTCGCGGCCAGCCGCGAGATTACCCGCAACTGGGGCGGCACCGTCCCCGCCGGTATCGAGGCCGCCTGGGCCACTCATCTGTCACATATTTAACTTAATGGGATCCACATCATGAAAGACTCGAACTTCCTGAAAGAGCAGAATGGCCGCCGGATGTGGCACCCGATGACCTCGCCACAGGACAGTGCCGAACAGCCGCCCAAGATCATCACCGGGGCGAAGGGCGTGACCATTACCGATATCGACGGCCACACGGTCGTTGACGGTGTCGGCGGGCTGTGGAACGTGAATCTGGGCTATTCCTGCCAGCCGGTGAAAGATGCCATGGCCGCGCAGCTGGAAAAGCTGCCCTATTATTCGACCTTCCGGGGCACCAGCAATGACGCCGTGATCGAGCTGTCCTACGAGCTGAGCGAATTCTTTGCGCCCGACGGCCTGTCGCGCGCCTTCTTTACCTCTGGCGGATCGGACAGCGTTGAAACCGCGCTGCGTCTGGCGCGGCAATACCACAAGCTGCGTGGCGAGGCGGGGCGCACGAAATTCCTCAGCCTCAAGAAGGGCTATCACGGCACGCATATGGGCGGCGCCTCGGTGAACGGCAACGCCAATTTCCGCACCGCATATGAACCGCTTCTGCCGGGCTGTTTCCACATCCCCGCCCCCTATACCTATCGCAACCCGTTCAACGAAACGGACCCCGAGCGGCTGGCACAGCTTTGCGCCGCCGCGCTTGAGGATGAGATCGCCTTTCAGGGTGCCAACACCATCGCGGCCTTTATCATGGAGCCGATTCTTGGCGCGGGCGGCGTCATCCCGCCGCATAAATCCTTTGCCCCGATGGTGCAGGAGATCTGCAACCGCAATGGCATCCTGCTGATCACCGATGAGGTCATCACCGCCTATGGCCGCACCGGCGCATGGTCCGGCGCGCGGCTGTGGGGCATTCAGCCCGACATGATGTGCACCGCCAAGGCCATCACCAACGGCTTTTTCCCCTTTGGCGCGGTGATGCTGGGCGCGCGGATGGTCGATGTCTTCGAAAACAACCCCGAGGCCCGGATCGGTCACGGCTATACCTATTCCGGTCACCCGGTGGGCGCAGCCGCGGCCCTGGCCTGCCTTGCGGAAACCAAGCGCCTGAATGTCGTGGAAAATGCCGCCGCCCGTGGCACCCAGCTATATGAGGGCTGCCTGAAGCTGCAGGAAAAGCACGATATCATCGGCGACGTGCGGGGCGGGCACGGGCTGATGACCGCCATCGAAATGGTCAGCGACCGCGCCACCAAGAAACCCATCGGTGCCGACAGCGCGACGACGGTTCAGGAAGTCGCCTATCAATCCGGCGCCATGGTCCGCATCTCTGGCCCGAACCTGATCCTGTCGCCGCCGCTGGTGCTGACAGAAGACGATGTGAACACCATCCTGTCGGCGCTGGACGCCGGCCTGAAGGCCGTCTGAGGGGAAAAGCACCATGTCAAAAGATTTCGTCGCCCTGCTGGGCACCAAGGGCGGGCCCGCGATCCGGCCCGGTTCATCCATGCCCACCTCGAACCTGTTCTGCCTGAACGGGCAGCAGATCGTGGTGGATTGCGGTCTGGGCGTCACGCGCGGGCTGGTCGATCAGGGGATGCAGCTGAAAGACCTGTCGCTGATCTTCATCAGCCACCTGCATTCGGATCACTATCTTGAACTGGGGCCGCTGCTGCATACCGCCTGGACCGCCGGTTTGCAGAGCCGCGTCGATATCTACGGCCCTGCCGGGATCGACGTCTGCTGGGAGGGGTTCCTGGCCTCGATGAAGGCCGATATCGACCTGCGGATCGAGGATGAGGGCCGACCGGACCTGCGCGACCTTGTCGCCATCCACGTCATCGATTCGGGCAAGGTGATGGAGCGTGGCGGCGTCACCGTTACGGCGATCCGCAACGAACATCCCCCGCTGATCGACACCTTTGCGCTGTCCTTCAGGACGGACAGCACCCATGTCGTGTTTTCCGGCGATACCGCCCCCATCGAAGCGCTGGAAGATTTCGCGAAAGGCGCGGATCTGCTGATCCACGAAGCCATGCTCGAATCCGCCCTGCCGGGGCTGATGGAACGCGTCGGCAACGGCTCTGACAAGCTGATGGCGCATTGGCTGCGCTCGCATACCTTCGCGCATGACGCCGCCCGGACGGCCACCAGGGCCGGGGTCGGGCGTCTGGCGCTGTCGCATCTGATCCCGTCCGACGATCCCGCCTATGGCGCGCAGGACTGGCAAGATGCCGTCGCCGGTCATTGGGACGGCCCGCTTTTCGTTGGCCATGACGGTATCAGGATAGAGCTCTAGTGGCGCGGGATATAAACCAGCTTCTCGCAGACCGGGCACGCCTGATGGGCCCGAACCTGCCGACCTTCTATGAAGAGCCCGTCCATGTCGTGAAGGGCGACGGTGTCTGGCTGTGGGATGCCGAGGGGCGCAAATATCTGGATTGCTATAACAATGTCCCGCATGTCGGGCATTGCAATCCGCGCGTGGTCGAGGCGATCCAACGTCAGGCGGCGACGCTGAACACGCATACGCGCTATCTGCATGACGGGATTCTTGATTATATCGAGGCGCTGACCGCCACGATGGACGCTTCGCTGAATACCGCGATCCTGACCTGCACGGGATCCGAGGCCAATGACATCGCCCTGCGCATGGCCGAGGCGGTGACAGGCAAACGCGGCATCATCGCCACCGACGCCACCTATCACGGCAATACGGCGCTGGTCAGTCAGCTTGGCACATCGAATGCGCCCGGCGTGGGCTTTGGACTGGGCCAGTATTTCCGTTTCGTAGAGGCCCCCGACAGCTATCGCGCGCCGGACCCCGATGGCACGATATTCGCCGCCCGCGTCGCCGCGCAGATCGCCGCGCTGAAGGCGGATGGCACCGGCTTCGCGGCCCTGCTCATCTGCCCCTATTTCCTGAACGAAGGCTTCCCCGACCATCCCGACGGGTGGCTTGGCCCCGTCGCCAGGGTTGTGCGCGATGCCGGCGGGCTTCTGATCTGCGATGAGGTCCAGTCCGGCTTTGGCCGCACCGGCACCCATATGTGGGCGCATCAGAAAATGGGCGTCGTCCCCGATATCATGACGCTGGGCAAGCCGATGGCCAACGGGCATCCGGTGGGCGGGGTGGTGGCCGATCGCGATCTCGTCAGCGCCTTCCGGGACGGCTATCGCTATTTCAACACCTTCGGCGGCAACCCCGTATCCTGCGCCGCAGCCATGGCCGTGCTGCAAGAGATCGCCGACCGCGATCTTGTCGCCCATGCCAAACGGGTGGGTGATCACGCCCGCGCGCGCCTGAACGCGCTTGCCGCCAGACACGAGGTGATCGGGGATGTCCGCGGCTCTGGCCTGATCTTCGGCGCCGAGATGGTGCTGGATCGCGACAGCAAGGCGCCCGCGACAGGGTTCACCGACAGGGTGATCAACGCCATGCGCCATCGCGGGATCATCCATTCCAAACTGGGCCGTTACATGAACACGCTCAAGATCCGGCCCCCGATGCCGTTCTCTGTCGAAAATGCAGACCTGCTGTTCGACACGCTCGACCAGGTGCTGACCGAAACCCCGGTGGCGCCATGAGCGCTGTCGTCGAACAGGCCCTTGCCCTGTGGGGGCTTTCGGGCGCCAGATACGCTCTTGTCGCGGCGCGGGAAAACGCGCTCTATCGCGTCACCGCAAACGGCGTCAGCCACGCCCTGCGCCTGCACCGCAAGGGCTATCGCAGCGATCAGGAGCTCTGGTCCGAACTGGAACTGATGAGCGCGGTCGCACGCGGCGGCATTCAGGTGCCGGATCCGATCCCCTCGACCAGCGGCCGGATGCTGCATGTCATCGACGGCATTCAGGTCGATGTGCTGACCTGGCTTCAGGGCGGAACGGTGGCCGAGGCTCTGGCCCGGGCGACGGGCGCAGAACGGGTGGCGATCTTCCGTCAGGTCGGCTGCCGCATGGCCCGGATGCATGATGTCACCGACGCCTGGCCCCTGCCCGGGGGGTTCATGCGCTGTGCGTGGGACCGCGCGGGCCTGCTGGGCGACGCCCCGCTCTGGGATCGCTTCTGGGCCAACCCCGCGCTTGACGACAAGGACCGCGCGCTGTTTCTGGCATTCCGCGACAGGGCGAATACGGTTCTTGAACAGTCGCAGGACAGTCTGGATTACGGCCTGATCCACGCGGATCTGGTCAGCCTCAACATGATGGTGGATGAGGGTCAGGTCAGGTTCATCGATTTCGACGACAGCGGGTTCGGCTTCCGGATCTTCGACATCGCCACGGCGCTTTTTAAACACAGCTCCGAACCCGATTACACGGCCTTGCAGTCGGCCCTGCTTGACGGCTACGCGTCCGTGCGGCCGCTTGACCTTGCCGCCCTCGACCTCTTCCTCGCCCTCCGCGCCGCAACCTATGTCGGCTGGAACATCACCCGCCTCGCAGAAGACGGCGCAGCAGCGCGAAACGACCGATTCATCTGTGAAGCACGCCGTCTTGCACGGAATTACCTGTCGAGAAGTCAGCAGTCATGATCGTTGGGTTCAGGGAGGTCGCGTCACGTCGAACCGTCGACCGTTTTTTCTAGGTTCAGGCCTCGTTCCCGTTTCATAGCCCAAACAAGATGGTTGCGGCGAGAGCGATGGCTGAGAAGAAGGTCTCCGGGCATCTGTCGTAACGGGTTTGCGCGCTTGCGTTCATCCGCAATGAGGCTCTTTTTTTGTACGTGTATCCCAGCCGCTTGAGCGCTTGATCGATCCCAGAGACTGACGCGGTCACGTCATGTGCGTCGGCCAAGGCCCCCTGCAATTCCCTGAGCGTGATGTCCGGATCCTGGTGAATCAGGTCGATGAGAAAATCGTGGTGCGGAGCCAACCGCCCATGTCCGGTATTGCGCGGGTTGTCGGCGGGCGTCAGGCGCAATCCGCGTTTGAGCTTTTGAGACAGGCGCGAAGCGGAGGCCGCCGAAATCATCAGACGGAGACCAATCTCGCGGCCCGGCAGGCCTTGGGCAAAGAGCAACTCAAAACGCGTACGAATATCGGCGGAAAGCGGGTTGGGCATGAACTGATCCTCCTGAACAGGATGAATCAGAGAACACACCTCGTGAGCCCCCCCTTTCGATTCAATGAAAGCTGGAACCGCTTTAGGAGGGCTTGTCGAGTTCCTCCAGCCTTCCTGGTGTGATCTTAAGCCATTTAGAGTCGCCGCTTGCCATAGGCAATGCGAGGTGGATTCCGCCTGCTGACAGGTGCCTTGAGATAGCCTCTCCTACCCCCATTCGATTGGCGAGATCGGCACCCGGACGTGGCCCTTCCTTGATCCAAATAGAGCCATTTGCATAGAAAAAGCTCAGTCCGATTCTTCGGAGCTCGGGTTCGCCGTTCAGGTCTTCAATCGTAGTCCGCAATTCAGTTCCGAACATTTCAATTGTCTGCATCAAAATTTCCTGTTGGTGCAAGCATGCTGGCTCACTCAGATCGGCACCCAGTTGCATAACCTTCGCCACCAAAAAGAGAAAATTACGGCTGCTACGTTAGCGAAGACGTGAAGCGCGGAGACCTCCATTATCGGAGCGATTCTCCCCTTTGTCGTAGCGTTGTTTTGTAGAAATTCCGGAGATGAGTGAGAATTCGCTGCACTTGAGACAAAGGTCTACTTTTTGGAACAAATTGGATTCCGTAGGTAATCTGGACCACGACTGATCTTTCGAGCTGAAATTACCGGATCACCTCAGAGGGAATCGGTCGAGGCAGATCGATGGACGCCAAATCAGCCAAGAAAGCTTTTGCATTGGCCAAGCGTTCCGGTGTCGATTTTTCGTAACCGCCCGATTTGAACCGCCTGCTCGTATGTCCCGGTGATTGATAAGAGACGTCCATAATGACGTTATTAGAGACGTCTCCTACAGGGAGGCAGGGATGCGGGGCGAAATTCTGGGTGTAGAACGTCGGCGCCGGTGGAGCGACGACGAAAAATTGGCGATTGGACGAGCATCCAAGCGACACGTTCAAGCTCGTCGCGTGTGTCGAACTCAATAAGGTCATGAACAGGGTCTCGCACACGTTGAATAGCCATCGCCTAGACGTTCTCTTTTTGTTTCAGCATGCGTCTCTTTGCAGATCAATCCTACTAGATTTGCAGCAATCGGCAACCACTGGTAGCCCAGCAGGCTGCAAGCACAATTTGTCGTCCCTTGCTGGCAGGCTGCCATCATGTCTCGACGGCGGGCTTTGCCCCGCGTTTCTTCCAACTGCTTAGGCAAAATGTCCCGCACGAACGGGTGGACTGATGAAGACTGCAGGGTCGCGCGAGGCCCTCTCGAAAGGCAGCTCCGGGCCGCGTTACTCATCGGACGTTTAGATGAACATTGCCTAAATATGAGACGCCGTTCCACCATTGCCGAACCACGCCTCCAGCCAGCGACCGAAGATCATCGGCATCGCTGTTCTCTAGATATGTACATGACAAGACCCATTCCCGCTTTCCCCTAGGGATTAGCGCTTCGAAGTTGCGCTTCGTCGATCCTCCGCTGATGGTCTTTCCCGGCTGCGCCAACGGTTCCGTGATGGAGAAGCGGCGGGTGATGGATCGGCGGGGGCGCTTGGTGCCCTTGCGGGGGCGTCCGGGGATGTCCTCGGCGGGCAGCTCGATGCGGGCGATCCAGGCGGCAGAGCGGTTTCTTGTGGCCTTGGCATAATGGACGCCGGTGATCTCGGAGCGGTGCTCGGAGGGGGCTTTTTTGCGGGTGACCTGGCGCATCTCGGTGCGGGTCAGCGGCGGGACGATCTCGAGAACTGCATCCCGGTAGGCCCGCGCGACAAAGAGGGACTGGGCGGGGCCGCCATATGTGCTGTCAGAGAAGGAGGTTTGGATCATGCGGCCGCCGCGCGAGAGGCGGACGGTCCAGGCTTGCTGGCCGGTCGCGTCCGGTGACTTGCGGGAAATTCCGTACATGTCGCTGGGGTGGCCGCGGCGGGATGGCGGTTTGGGTGCCAACTTGCCGGTGCTGCCCGCCTCATTGTTGTCATCCGCCATGCCTCTCCTGCCTCCGATCGGTGACCGCTTATTCTAGCGGCCCCTTCGCCCGCGCCAAAGCCTTTAGGGCCTCTCGCGACGTCTTTCTGCGTTGCTGGCGAGATCGGGGCTGACAGTCCGTCGGGGCCGTGTATATAGTCGGCCCTGATTTTGAGTTGAGTTTTTGTGGTTAAGGGGTTTCGCATGAGCGCCGACTTCATCCAGGCTGAGCGGATTCTGCGCATTGACAGCGCTCTGGGGGCGGATGTGCTTCTGGCGCAGAAGCTGCATTGGCGTGAGGCGATTTCCGAGCTGTTCGAGGGGCGTGTCTCGCTGCGGTCGAAATCGCCGGATCTGACGCCGCAGGATCTGCTGGGCAAGCCGGTCGATCTGCGGCTGGAACTGGGCGGCGGGCAATGGCGGCAATGGAATGCGATCGTCACCGATCTGCGCGCAGGCCCCCGCCAGAGCCGTGGGCTGCGCCATTACGAGCTGATCCTGCGCCCGGATCTGTGGCTTCTGTCGCAGCGCTCGGATTGCCGGATCTGGCTGGACATGTCGGCGCTGGAGGTGGCGCAGACGCTGATGTCGGAACATGGCATCGCCGCGCCGCGGACCGGCGGCGTGACCGATCCGGTGCCGCCGCAGCATTACTCGGTGCAATGGAACGAGACCGATCTGGCCTATCTGACGCGGCGGCTGGAGGAGGACGGGCTGTTCTTCTGGTGGTCGCATGAGGAAGGCGCGCACCGGTTGCATATCGCCAGCCATGCCTCGGGCTATCTGGGGGGTGAGGATGTGCGCTTTGCCCATGGCTCGACCGATCGCAATCACATTAACCGGTTCGAAACCACCTTCCGCTACATTCCGGGGGCGCATGCCGGGGGCGACTGGAATTTCCAGACCCCGGGCCATGTGCCGGGCGGGGTCAGCCCCGGCCTGATCAACCTGCCCCGGAATGGCGGTTACGAGCGATATGAATACCCGGTACAGGCGGGCTATGGTCCGGGCGGCCGCGCCAGCGACGGGATCGAGGATGGGGCGGTGGAACGCGTGGCCCGTCTGCGGATGCAGGCGGATGAGGCCGAGCATGCCCGGGTCGAGGGGTCGTCGAATGTGCGTACGCTTGCGGCGGGGTCGCGGCTGACGCCCTATGACGTGGCCAATCCGGACAATGTCTTCGCGCCGCATGTGATCCTGGCGATCGAGCATGAGGTGACGGATACCAGCTATGAAAGCGTCGAGAACCAGCCCGAATATGTGAACCGCTTCCTGGCGCTGCCCGCGGATGTGCCCGCGACGCCGCGGCGGGTAACGCCTCAGCCGCGGATCGACGGCACCCAGGTGGCGATCGTGGCGGGCCCTGCGGGTGAGGAGATCCATCCCGACGAATATGGCCGCGTCAAGCTGTGGTTCCCCTGGGACCGGCGGGCCAGGAAGGATGGCTCGGACACCTGCTGGGTGCGGGTGACGCAGAACTGGGCCGGTGCCGGCTGGGGCGGCCAGGTGATCCCGCGCATCGGTATGGAGGTGATGGTCAGCTATCTGGACGGCGACCCCGACAGGCCCGTGGTGACAGGCGTCGTCCCGAATGCCAGGCAGAAAGTGCCATATGACCTGCCTGCGAATAAGACACGCTCCACCTTCAGAACAAATAGCCACAAGGGCAGAGGCTTTAATGAACTGAGATTCGAGGACGCTGCAAAAATAGAGGAAATACTGTTGCGAGCCCAAAAAGATCTTTCTGTAAAGGTGCTTAACAACAGTACCGCCCGTATCGATCGTAACGAAGTCAGGTCAATCGGCCGAAATAGATTTCAGGAGACAGCAGGCAATGACACAGTTCATGTCGGCGGCAGCATGACTGTCAACGTTACGGGAAATCACCGGGAAACATATGCGACGGGAAGAGCAGGCCGAAATTGGGAAGGCATCAGACCGCTGGGCTATTCGCTTGACCATCCTACTGTGCCTGGTGGAAGTTACCAGCTAAGCGTTCAGCGAAACATCAGCCTGACAAGCGGGGAAAATATGCTTGTGATGGCCGGAAGCAATCGCATAGAGAGTGTCGCTAAGGACTATTCATTTAACGTCGGGGGCGAGGTAACCTCAAGTGTGACTGGATCTCGCCGCGAAATGGTCGGAAATCGGCAATTTATTGACGTAGCGCGCGAGGTTCACATTCGTTGTGGAGCGTCCACGTTTAAAATGGATGCTTCAGGCGTTATTTCCATCGAGGGGAAGCACATTCGCATGAAGGCGGATAAGATTGACCTGAACTAGCGCGAGATAAAATGAAAATTCTTATGGTTTTCTTTGCGTTAATTGCGGGGTGGGCAATATTCTCACTCCAGTCCGAGGAGAGAGATATGTCTGTCACCGAAATCACTGTAAAGTTCAGGGGCGTGGATTGTACAGCCCTCCTGATATTTTCTGATCCTAATACACCACAAGATGTGGTTCCCAGAGTGTTTGAGATCGGCGCTGAAGATACTCCGGCCATCATTGTCTCGAAAAGTGGTCGATATAACTTTCGTTTTATAAATTTGGACAAGGGTCCAGATGTGCGGATGTATTTTCAACAGCGCACTTACGGCAGTTTTTTAGTGGGTGATTTTCCTATTCCCACACCTGACGACTATCCGCGCGTTGATTACGACTTTGTTGCAATATCAGCGACTCCAAGCTGTGATCCAGATTATGGGCATATTAATGAAATAGAAATATTTGATGCTATTAGCGGAGCAGGTTAATGAAATTCACCCTGCATGAACGCGCCTTTCACCCTGATGAGAACTTTGGCTTGGGAGGATTTTGGTTTGATGGTGATAGTAGAGGTTTTTCTTTTCTTCCGAGAGGTAGGGTAACATCTCGTGTTGGCGTTCTGATGAACATAGATGCAAAAGAGAGCGATATAGAAGCTCCCAGTGCTTACTCCGATCCAAGCACATCTCCGTTGGGTGGATATTTTTCGGTGCATGAAAAATATGAGCAGGAGGGGACGAGGCCTCAAGCGGTGTACCTCTCAAAATCAATATCAAGATATACTCCTGACAGTATACAGAACATCTCCCTTGTGATGCATTCCTGGGGAAAAAACCATGCTGCTCGCCCAACTCAGGATTATGTTCGAGATGACGGGGCAAGTAAGTTGGAGCCCGTGATTCCCAATCTTGATATAACCCTAAATTTTACAATGAGAATTGACCTTCACCGCAAGAAAATTCTCATTGAATCAACCTTGAGAGGCGACGGATTCCCCAATAGTGAGGTCTTTATACGGGATAGTGCGGATACACCAATAATGCTGAATACGCATCATAGAATAGGTGTTGCTGCAGGACAGTTGTTTGGAAACCACAATCATATGCTGGCTTCGACCGAGATAGAAATTGACTGTGACGAGTCTGCTAATTTTGTTGGTCCGATCAAAGCAATGAGAAGCGTGAACTTTATGCCATACGACTACGATCTTCTCGGGGTTGCCGGCACGACAGATTTTGACATCCCGGGTTGGAATAATCTACACATTTCAAGAGATCCTTCCGTCAAGAATATGCTCGGCATGGATTCGGACAATGGTGCGGTTCATGAGTTTCCCTATACGGGCAGGCACTCAGTAGATGAAATTTTTGACGAAGTATCGATGGAGGATCTATCGAACTGGGATTACAAATAAAAATCACCTGCCTAATCGTTGGATTTAAATCATGCCGTCAGTTTCTCGCAAAACGGATTTGGGTGCAGGCCATGACAGATGCGCGGGCACCCCTGCGATATCTGGCAGTCCAGATGTCGAATTGAATGGCCTGCCGGCGCTGCGTTTAGGCGACAGATTGGAGCCGCATAGTTGCTCGAAGCATAAGCCGCATGAACGCACTGTCGCGGAAGGGTCCTCAACCGTTTTCGTTAATGGCAGATCACTCGTTAGGATTGGTGACGCGATAGATTGTGGTGGTGAAATGGCGCAGGGTTCGCCTAATGTATTTGCTGACGATAACTATTGAAGATGTCAGACTGCAAGTACGTTTTGACTTCGTAGCAAGATGCCGATTGGGCAACTGCGACATCACAGTTATGTTTCATGGATGATCTTCAAGCGCGGAAGGGTGCTTTATCATGAACAAGAGGTTCTTGATGAATTTGACGAGGTGCAAAACGAATATCGCGACCTGGCGCTGTTTCTGTGCGCGGATCGAAATCAGTAGAACAGGTATTGTTAGGCTCCAGACTCGTTCTTTTTTCATAGCCCAAACAAGATGGTTGCGGCGAGAGCGATGGCTGAGAAGAAGGTCTCCGGGCATCTGTCGTAACGGGTTGCGACCCTCCTCCAGGGGTGTGTCTGAAACTCTGTGTATCTGATGTGGCCCATGCGGTTTTCAGATACGTTCAGGCGTCGAAGCGCCCTGCGAACATTATGGCCAGCTGATTGCGGGCCGCAACCCATTCCCGGACCGCGCGGCCGCCCTTTTCGAAGTTGCGGATGGCGAGGAAGATCAGCTTCGTTGCGGCCTCCTCGGTTGGGAACGAGCCCTTGGTCTTCAGCGTTTTCCGCAGCACGCGGTTCAGCGATTCCACCGCATTCGTGGTGTAGATGATCTTCCGGATCGCCGCGCTGAAGGCGTAGAGCGGGGTCACTTCCGCCCATGCCCGGCGCCAGGCCGGGGCGATGGATGGGTATTTCCCGGCCCATTTCTCCTCGAAGGCACCCAGTTGGCGGGCGGCCTGCTCAGCGGTGGGGGCCTCGTAAATCGGGCGCAGGTCGGCCGCCACGGCCTTGCGGTCCTTCCAGCTGCAGAAGTTCATCGAATGCCGGATCAGGTGAACGATGCAGGTCTGGACCGTGGTCTCGGGGAAGGCCGCAGTGATGGCCTCGGGGAAGCCCTTCAGCCCGTCCACGACCGCGATCAGGATGTCCTGAACGCCCCGGTTGCGCAGCTCATTCATCACCGACAGCCAGAACTTCGCGCCCTCGTTGTCGGCGATCCAGAGCCCCAGAACCTCGCGATCCCCTTCCCGGGTGACGCCCAAGGCGATGTAAACGGCCTTGTTTTTGACCATCCGGCTGTCAGCATCGCGGATCTTCACGCGCAGGGCATCGAAAATGACGATCGGATACATCCGGTCCAGCGCCCGGTGCTGCCACTCGCGGACCTCGTCCAGCACGGCATCCGTGACGCGGCTGATCAGGTCGGGCGAAACCCGCAGGCCGTAAAGATCTTCCAGGTGGGCCTGGATGTCCCGAACCGACAGCCCAGCAGCGTAAAGCCCGATGATCTTGTCATCCACCCCATCGATCCGGGTCTGGCCCTTCTTCACCAGCTCGGGCTCGAAGCTGCCCTCCCGGTCTCGCGGCACCGAAAGCGGCACCTCGCCGTCCGAGCCCTTCACCCTCTTCGTCGCGATCCCGTTCCGGCGGTTGGTCTGCTCAGCCGGCGGCTCCGCACCAGCCTCATAGCCCAGATGTGCCGTCAACTCGGCCCCGAGCATCCGCTCCATCAGCCGGATCTTCAGTTCCTTCATCAGCCCGGCGTCGCCCAGCAGATCCTCAGGCCGCTTGCAGCCTTTCAGCAGCTCGTCCAGCAGTTCGTTCGAAATCGTCATGGTCCTTGCTCCTCTCAGGAAGCATGGACCCAATCAGCCATCCACAGAAGACCGGACACTCTCCTCCTCCAGTCGGCGTTGTTGCAGAACTCATCAGCTTCCGGGATTCACGGCGTGAATCCGGTGGGTTAAGAGCCTGCCATGAGCAAGCCCGAACCTGCCCGGTACCGTACGACCAACTGGAAATCCTATAACGACGCGCTGAAGCGGCGCGGATCGCTGCTCGTCTGGCTAGACCGGGACATGGACTGGCTTGCGCCGAAGGCAGGCAAGCCCGGACGTCCGCCGGTCTTCTCCGACGCCGCCATCCAGTTCTGCCTGATGATCAAGGTGCTCTTCGGCCTGCCGCTTCGGCAAACGACCGGAATGGTCGCCAGCATCCTCAAGGTGGCTGGTCTGGACTGGCCGGTCCTGGACTTCTCCACGCTCAGCCGCCGCCAGAAGACAATCGCGGTCCAGCTTTCGTCGCGCCGGGCTCCGGGCCCTCTGAACCTGCTGGTGGACAGCACCGGGATCAAGTTCCTGGGCGACGGAGAGTGGCTGGCGAGGAAGCATGGCACCCACCGCCGCCGCCAGTACCGCAAGGTCCATCTGGCGATGGACACGGCGACCGGCGACATCAGGGCGGTGGAATTCACCTCTAGCCGCGAGGGCGACAGCCCCGTGCTCCCTGATCTTCTGGACCAGATCCCGGAAGACGAGGAAATCGGCACCGTTACCGGTGATGGCGCCTTCGACACTCGTCGTTGCCATTCGGCGATCCTCGCGCGCGGTGGCACAGGGATCATTCCCATCCGCAGAAACGGCCGCCTCTGGAAGGAAGATTGCCCCGCCGCCTTGGCCCGCAACGACATCCTGAGGGCAACCCGGCGCCTCGGCCGGACGATCTGGAAAAGGTGGTCCGGCTATCATGTCCGCAGCCGGGTCGAGGCCCGGATGAGGAACCTGAAATCCTTCGGCGAGCGGATCGCCTCGAGGGACCCCGACCGCCAGACAGCCGAAATCCACATCCGCATCGCTCTCATCAACCGCTTCAACGCCCTCGGCACCGCCGAGATCGAACGCGTGGCCTGAACTCAGCTGGGGAAAGGGCAATCATGTCCTGAAGCCGACTTCTGCAACAATGCCCATCCGAAGACAGAGGAAGCGTATAAGTTCTATGCCGCGACCGGCGCCCAGCCGCTCCGGCAGGATGTCCGGCGCAACTTCCCCTTCGCGGGCATCCTCTTCGAGGAATATGCGGGCGCGGTGACGCTGTCCTCGAAAGCCAGCGAGCGGCTGGTTCCCGCGAACGAGGGCATCGCGTTCCCGACCGGCACCATGGACACCTTCACCACCTATGGCGGTCCGGCCAACCTGCTGGAAACCGCCAATACCATCGGGTTGCCACTCTATGCCCGTCAGCATCTCGATCCCAAGGGCCGCTGGATCGATCTAATGACCGAGGCTTCGATCCCGCCGGTGAACAAGCGCCCGCGTCTGGCGATCCGGCTGCACAGTTCGAACTGACCGGCCATGAATGCCTTCAGCGCCGCCATGGACCGCATCTTTGGCCATCCCGACATGTCGGTATCTGCTGTCTGGATCGCCGGAGGCACATCGGAGGAACGGCCGATCCGCCTTATCCGCCGCACGCCGGACCGGATCACCGAGTACGGATCGGCGCGGATCCTGTCCGAGACCCTCAGCGCCGATATCCGGGTCAGCGATCTCCCCGATCCCCGGCCGGGCGATCTGATCGTCATCGGCACAGAGAGCTTTGCCGTCCAGGGCGAACCGATCCGCGACCGCGACCGGCTGATCTGGACGGTGGAACTGGTCCCGGCATGAGGCTGAAGCTGGATATCGATCCCGACCTCGTCGCCATGATGCAGGCCGAGATCACGGCGGGCGAAAAGGCCGTGACCGGCGCGATGCGCGAGGCAGGCGCGGGCCTCAAGACTGCATGGCGCGGGCAGATCACCGGGGCGGGGCTCGGGCGCAGGCTGGCAAACTCAATCCGCAACACCACCTATCCCAAGGCGGGCGACAGCCTGAACGCCACCGCGCTGGTCTGGTCCAAGGCCCGGGTGATCATCGGCGCCCATAATTCCGGGCCGCTGAT
Source organism: Paracoccus fistulariae (assembly GCF_028553785.1). Classification (NCBI taxonomy): domain Bacteria; kingdom Pseudomonadati; phylum Pseudomonadota; class Alphaproteobacteria; order Rhodobacterales; family Paracoccaceae; genus Paracoccus; species Paracoccus fistulariae. The sequence continues at coordinate 2,794,795 of NZ_CP067136.1, read as the reverse complement.
CCGGTCCCGCGACGGCTTCTGGCTGGCGATCCCAACGGAAGCCGCCGGAAAATCCCTGCGCGGCGGGCGGATCACCCCCGGCGAATGGGAAAGACGGACAGGGCTGCGGCTCCGCTTCGTCTATCGCAGGCGCGGGCCGAGCCTGCTGGTCGCCGAGGGTCGGCTGAACACCAAGGGCAGCGCGGTGGCGTCCAGATCGAAGACCGGGCGCAGGCGGGCCACCGTGCCGATCTTCCTGCTGGTGCCCCAGATCAGGCTGCCCAGGCGGCTGGATCTGGCAAGGGATGCGGAACGGGCGGCGGATGCGGTGCCGGGACGGATCGCGGCGAAATGGGTGGAGGGGCGTTCAGCCTGACTCGACTGCTACTGTTAAGAACGGTGTTAGTTGCAGCATTGCGAAACTTCGCTTCGACATCCATTATCGCCAAGTGTAGGCAGCAGCTGGTTTGATCAGCGCGCTAGGCGAGGCCTTTACTGGCCTTTTCGAAGTTTGAATTAGTATTGGGGAATAGCATTGACGAAAAAATATCTGGCTCAGAATATCCGCTTGCTAAGATATTTAGTTCAGATTTCGAGTTTATAATACCACGATATCAACGCCCGTATGCTTGGGAGATCGACCAAGCACAGAACCTTTTTCAAGATCTAAAGGACTTTTCTCAAGCTGCTCCAGATGAGGGATACTTTCTCGGCAGCGTTGTTTTGATCAAAAATGACGATGCGCCGAAGGCGGAGGTGATCGATGGTCAACAACGCCTGACGACACTGACAATTTTGCTCGCTGTTCTAGTCGACTTCCTGGCGGGCGAAACCGAGGAGGACATCGAGCAAAAAAGAACCTCAAAACATATGTAATCGAGCCCGGCAACAAATGGGAAGGGCTAGAGGCGAAACCGCGCCTCACACTTCGCGAACGTGATAATGAGTTCTTTCGCAAATATGTTCAAGAGTGGCGCCTAGATGATCTTGGCCGCTTGGATGGCTCTGGACTCGATAATGACGCTCAAAGGAATATCCAAGCGAACACAGCCTATTTTCGAACCGCGGTAGAGGATGCGTTTACCGATGACGAAGATGCGCTCGTAAAATTCATTCAGTTCATTCTTGGTCGCTGCTATCTCGTGGCTGTGTCAACACCAAATAGGGAATCTGCGCTCCGGGTCTTTTCAGTTATGAACAGTCGTGGTATGGAGCTTCAGCCAACCGATATTATAAAGGCCGATATTATCGGGACCGTTCCAGCCGCTGATAAAAACAAGATAAGCGATGAATGGGAAAAAATGGAAGTCGATCTCGGCCGGGATGGCTTCAACGATTTGTTCTCACATATTCGTATGATCTATGCCAAAGAGAAGGCGCGAAAATCCTTACTAGAAGAATTTCGTCAACACGTATTGGGTAAAAACCCCGATCCAAGAAAGTTCGTCAAAGATATACTCAAACCTTATGCTAGCGCATTCAACATGATCCGTACAGGATCATACGTGGCTGAAGAACGTTCGACAGAGGTCAACGAGCTCCTGACTTGGCTTAACAGACTTGATTTCTCGGATTGGGTTCCACCTGCCATAGCCTTTATGTCGCGTTGGAAGGACGATCCTGCAGAAATACTCGCCTTCTTCCAGCGCTTAGAACGTCTGTCAGCCTATATGCTTGCGTGTAGAGTTAATGTGAATGACAGGATCGAAGCCTTCGCGGAGGTCCTCAAGGAAATTGAGGACGGCGAATGTGCCGCCAACATAACCTACCTGGAACTTGATCAAGATGAAATCAATGAGTTCGTGGATGTGCTTGACGGAAACGTTTACCAACTCATGCCACGCAGGCGCAGCTACATCATGCTACGCCTCGACTCTTTCTTAGTCGACAGGGGCGCTATCTACGACCCGAAGATTCTGACGATCGAGCATGTACTGCCGCTGACCTGCCCCTGAACTTTCATCCAGCCGCGACCGGAGCCCGGTTAGTGTTTACGCCAATTGGCGCAGGTTGAGCAATCGCCCGACGCGCGGAGCTTTCATCTCGCGCAGCGGGGCGGGCGATTGCGGCGGTCAGGGTCCGCGCGTAGTCAGCCGGGGTCTGGTAGTCCAAGGCCGAGTGCGGGCGTTCGGTGTTGTAGTCGGCAGCCCAGGCGGCGATCACGATACGGGCATGGGCCAGGTTGCGGAACATGGTCTCGTTGAGCAGCTCGTCCCGCATCCGCCCGTTGAAACTTTCCACAAATCCGTTCTGCATCGGCTTGCCCGGGGCGATGTAATGCCACTCAATGTCGCGATCGGCGGCAAAGGTTAAGATCGCGTTACTGGTCAGTTCGGTGCCGTTGTCAGAGACGATCATCCCGGGCTTTCCGCGGCGTTCGATCAGGGCGGCCAGTTCTCGCGCCACGCGCCGCCCCGAGATTGAGGTGTCCGGGATCGCCGCCAAACATTCCCGGGTCACGTCATCGACGATGTTCAGCACCCGGAATCTTCGCCCGCAATCGAACTGGTCATGGACGAAATCCAGCGACCAGCGTGCATTGGGCCGCGCCTCGACCAGGATAGGGGCCCGTGTTCCGACCGCCTTGCGCCGCGCCTTCCGCTTGCGCACCGTCAGCCCTTCTTCGCGGTAGAGCCGATAGATCCGATTGATCCCCGAGGGCTCGCCCTCGCGGCGCAGCAATACGAACAAGCGCCGGTAACCGAACCGCCGGCGCTCGTTGGCCAAGTCCCGCAACCGACCGCGTAACGCCGTATCCGGCGCGCGTCGGGATCGATAGCGGATCATCGTTCGATCCGCGCCGACGATGTGACAGGCCCGCCGTTCCGAGAGGCCATGCTCGGCCCGAAGATACGCAACGGCTTCACGCTTCACGGCGGGCCCTACCACTTTTTTGCAACCAGGTCCTTCATCGCCGCCAGATCCAGCATCTGCTCGGCCAGCAGCTTCTTCAGCTTGGCGTTCTCATCCTCGAGCCCCTTCAGCCGCTTCGCCTCCGACACCGTCATGCCGCCAAACTTGGCCTTCCAGTTGTAGAAGGTGCCTTCCGACATGCCGTGCTTCCGGCACAGGTCAGCGCACTTCGCGCCTGCCTCATGCTCTGCCAGGATGCCGATGATCTGTTCGTCCGTGAATCTCGTTCGCTTCATTGTCCGTCCTCAAGTTGGGCCGGACTCTAATCGCATCTGGAGGAAAAATCCCGGGGCAGGTCACCGCAGACCGTTAATGAAAATAGTGAATGGGCCGAACTATGGCCGGATGAAGATATACGTGCCCTATGGGTGCATAAGATCGGCAACCTCCTGCCACTGAACAAGCGCCGAAACTCGCTTGCTCAGAACTATCCTTTCAAGAAGAAATGTAATGCCTATTTTGCGGGCCGAGAAAATGTATCGTCCTATGGTCTGACAACGCAGGTGCTAGGCGAAGATGAGTGGACGCCGATGGTCGTGAAGAAGCGCCAGAAAAATCTCCTGAAGATAATGAAAGATAGTTGGAGGTTGCACGAATCGACACTTTGAGATCGTCAAAAGTATTCAGTATGGTCCTTGCGGAAGCCTAGATACTTGAAGCCGCATCAATTGGCTCGGGCCAATGTTGCGGTTTGATGCGCAACAGTGGAGCCCCATACATGACAACCTTGCGCGAAACTGTCGTTACTGCCCTGCGCACTCGGCTATCGGCGCTACCAGCGACCACCCTACGCGGCGACGTCCTGCCCGAACGCGTGCCGCCAGAGGGTCTGCTGATCCTGCGCGATGGCGAACCGGGCGAGCCGGAAGTCACGCTGTCGCCGCTAGAGCGTTTCAGCCTTTAGCGGAAGCATACCCGGCGTTTTGGAAGTCGTTTTCGCATTCTTCGGGTGTGAAACGGCCCATGATGGTACCGACGGTCCTCCAGAGTGTGTCGCGTGTTCTTGCACCAGCGTCTCGCATCCAGTGTTTGAGCTTGGAGAAGGCCTGCTCGATAGGGTTCAGATCCGGGCTGTAGGGCGGCAGAAACAATAGATGTGCTCGGGCAGCGCGAATGGCCTGGCGGACAGCCTGGCTTTGTGGCTGCCGAGGTTGTCCATCACGACGATGTCGCCAGCATTGAGCGTCGGGACCAGCCCGCGCTCGACACAGGTGCGGAAGATGTCGCCGTTCACGGGGCCGTCAAGCACCCATGGTGCGTCGATCCTGTCGTGGCGCAAGGCCGCGATGAAGGTTGAGGTAGTCCAGTGACCGAAAGGAGCTGCACCCGGCAGCCGCTCACCCTTCGGCCCCCAGCCCCGGAGCGGGGCCATGTTGGTCTTGACCCAGGTCTCGTCGATGAAGACCAGCCGGGCGGGATCAATCCTGCCCTGATGCCGCTGCCACCGGCGGATATTTCTCGTCTCGCGGCGGCGCTTTACATCCGGGCGTTCGCGCTCATCCGCGACCAGCGTCTTTTGTTGAAACTGAACCCGCAGTTGCGCAGAAACCGCCACACGGTGTCATGGCTGACCGACACGCCGCGGTCTGCCAGAAGGCCCTGCAGACCGGCGAGGGTCACATGGGGACAGCGGAGCACCTGCTCAAGGAGCCAGTCCCGGTGCGGTTCAAGAAGAGGGCGACGATACCCGCCCATCTTCGCCGGACTGACCGAACCGGTCCGTCGCGCCCGGTCTGTCCACTTCACCACACTTGAGGGCGCAACCCCGAACCGCGCGGCAACACTGCGGCAACTTTCGCCAGACTGCATCGCAGTCACCGCACGCTCTCTGAGGTCATTCGAAAAGGCTCTCGTCATCCATGCTGGCCTCCCTCTCCAGTAGGGATTCTGAATCATATGAGAACCCAATGGGGAATCCCCTTTCGATTCCGTCAAAAACTGACAAGCTCTAAATACCTCCCGGCTCTGACAGCAAAGCGCGGCCTGCCCAACGGCGGCCGCGCTTACCTGTTTTCAAAAGCATGATCTGTGGCGCGGCGATCTGCCGCGCCCACCCGTGGCAAGGATACGGTCAGGTTTCGTAGCCGCGCTCGATCCGGGTGTATTCGGACAGTTTGCGCCCGTCTGCAGGCCTGTCCTTGGGACGAGAGCGCAGCGCGGCGATATAAGGATGGACGCCGGATTCGCGCTCTTGCCGGGTAAATTCACGCAAGCGCGCATTGCCCGCGTGAACTTGCTCTAGGTCGTGTTTCTTCATATCAGGCCCTCCCCTAGGTCCTACGGAGACAATATAGGGCCGAATCGGACCAAAGCAAAATACTCAGGCGGCTTTGATGCCCTGAGCGGCGGACAAGACGGCGTGAAGGGCCGTCGGATCGTCATTTGCGCGCAGTTTGCTTCTTAAATCAGCATCCCGCAGCGTCCGCGACACCAGCGCCAGCGCCTTGAGATGATCGACGCCGCTGCTTTCGGGCGCCAGAAGGGCAAAGATCAGGTCGACCGGCTGGCGGTCCACAGCGTCGAAATCCAGCGGCTTTTCCAGCCGGATGAACAGGCCCACGACCTGATCCAGCCCGTGCAGCCGGGCATGCGGCAGCGCCACCCCCTGGCCAACCCCGGTCGGCCCCAGGCTTTCCCGCTCTTGCAGCGCATCCAGAACCTCAGAGGCATTCAGCCCGTATTCGGACTGGGCCAGCTCGGACAATTCCTGAAACAGTCGCTTTTTCGAGGTCACCTGCGCCAAAGAACGCACGGCGCCCGGCTTTAGGATTTCGCTTAGATGCATTATTGTGTCTTTCCCAAGCTGTTCGCCCCCGCACAAGGACGGGGGCGTCTCAGTTTTCAGGCGTTACACACGGCTTATTGCACCGTTCCGGTGCCGCGCGGGTCGATCCAGCCGACATTGCCATCATCACGACGATGGACAACATTCACGCCGCCATGTTTTTCATTGCGGAACACCAGCAGCGGCGTTCCAGCCAGCTCCATCTGCATAACGGCATCGCCGACCGACAGCGTCGGCACGCGCGCCTCCATTTCGGCGATGATGATCGGCTCCAGACTGCCGTCCTTGGCCTCCCATTCATCATCTTCAGCGGCAAGCACATACATGTCAGCCGCCCCGAATTCAACAGGCTCCGACCTGTCCTTCTGATGGTCCTTCAACCGCCGCTTGTAGCGGCGCAATTGCTTGTCCATCTTTTCCCTGCACGCGTCGAAAGCAGCGTAAATCTCGGTCGCGTGGGCGCGTGCCTGAACCGTCAGACCGGTGGACAGGTGCACAACGGCGTCACACAAATACTCATGCGCGTCCTTTGAAAAGGTAACCGCCGCATCGGTCGGACGCTGAGAATATTTCCCCAACGTTTCGCCCAACTCGTCCTTGACATGCGCGGTCAGAGCTTCGCCGACGTCAATTTGTTTTCCGCTGATCGTGTAGCGCATCGAATTTCCTCTCCGGTTGCCCGTTCCCACATGCGCCGACCCGTTCAAAGGCCGGCCTGCGGCGGAAACGGGAATGACGGGGCGCGGATGAACACGCCCTTGGTCCAATTTGGTGACAGTCGAAGCAATCTGTCAACGGGGCGCATATCGTCTTGCACGAAATTGAAACCGGCTTTCGCGTCAGACCATCTGAAAGCTGTCGCCCAGATAGACCTCGCGCACGCGCTGGTCGGCGATGATTTCCTGGGTCGATCCGGACATCAGCACATGGCCGTCATGCAGGATATAGGCGCGATCCACGATCCCCAATGTTTCCCGCACGTTATGATCGGTGATCAGCACCCCGATCCCCCGCGTCTTCAGATCCTGAACCAGTTCGCGGATCTCGCCCACGGCAATGGGATCGACGCCGGCGAAGGGCTCATCCAGCAGCAGGAAACTGGGGCCAGAGGCAAGACATCGCGCAATCTCGACCCGGCGGCGTTCACCGCCTGACAGCGCCAGCGCGGGGGCGTTGCGCAGATGGCCGATCGAAAATTCGCCCAGCAATTCCTCTAACCGGTCGCGGCGGTGGTGCTGATCCTTTTCGACGACCTCCAGCACCGACATGATGTTCTGCTCGACCGTCAGACCGCGAAAGATCGACATTTCCTGCGGAAGATAGCCGATTCCCATGCGCGCGCGGCGGAACATGGGCAGGCGGGTGGCGTCCTGACCGTCGATCAGCACCTGCCCGGAATCGGGCTGGACCAGCCCGGCAATGCAATAGAAGCAGGTCGTCTTGCCCGATCCGTTCGGCCCCAGCAGGGCGACGACCTCTCCGCGCGACAGTTGCATCGAGACGTCGCGGATCACCGGCCTGTTCTTATAGGCCTTGCGCAACTGGCTGACGACCAGCCCGCCTGACGCTGCCCGTGCCATCAATTCGCCCCCGATTGCAGGATCGAGCGCACGCGCCCCTGGACCTGCGCCGTGCCGGTTTCCAGATTGACCGTCATGTTATTGCCCGTCAGCACGTTCTGGCCCTGCGTCAGCACAACCTGGCCGGTCATGGTGACATTGCCGGTTTCCACGTCATAAACCGCCTCGGCAGCTTCTGCGGCGTCGGGGCCGGAAACCAATGTCACATTCCCGCGAGCATGCAGCGACCGGATGCGATTCTGCCCGCCCTCGGAATATTCGACGGTGACGGTATCGGCGGCCAGCCGCATCTCTCCCTGACCGATCACCACATTGCCGGTGAATGTGGCGCTGCCATCGGATTGATTGACAGACAGGTTATCTGCCGCGACCTCGACCGGCTGAGAGGTATCCGCCTTCACCCCGCCAAAGGTGATATTCTGCGCCAAGGCCGGAGCAGCCGCAAGAAACAGGACGGTCAGCAGGGGGCGCATCATCCGATGGTCCTTCCGTTGGGTAAAACTGATTAAAGTCAAGGACGGTATATCAGACGAACGCCGCCAGAAAAGTTCAAGATTGCGCCGCCATCTGGCTCGGCGCTTTGCCCGTCGGGTTTCAACTGCATCTGCCGGGCGGTGATCTCGCCAAAGGGCGCGCTGGCCTGAACCCCGTTCTCCGCGGCGATAAGCGAACGGTCGGTGGCGGCGTCGATCTGATCGGCATCGACCCGCCAGCCCGAGGAGGTCGTCATCCGGACGCCGCCCCGCAGCTGAATCAGATCGCCCGTGACCCCGGCATCCGGCGCGACCAGATCGGCCTGCAACCCGTCGGGCCGCTGCCAATCCAGCCGCAGGTTCTGCCCGGATTCACCCGCGCCCAGTTCGACCTGACTGGCCTCAAGCCGGATCTGCGCGCCATCGTCGGTCACGCCCGAATATTGCGGCGCGACGATACGCGGGTCGCGGGCCATGGCTTCGGCATCCACACTGGCATAGGGGATCTGAGATTCCCGTTCCGATTCGCGCGAAAACAGAAACAGCGTCGACAGCAGCGCCAGCGCCAGCAGCGGCAGCAGCACCCTCAGCCAACGGACGATGCGCGTGCGGTTCATGGATCAGGCCACGCCGGCGCGCAGGCAGTCATGGATATGCAGAATGCCGCGCGGCTGATCGCCCTCGACCGAGAAGAGGCAGGTGATCTTGCGCGACTGCATCTCGGCCAGCGCGGCCTCTGCCAGCGCCTCTGGCTCGATGGTGCGGGGATTGGCGGTCATCACCTCATCCGCGCGGTGATCCAGCAGCCCCTGCATATGACGGCGCAAGTCGCCATCCGTGATGATCCCGACCAGCCGCCCGTCCTCATCCGTCACGCCGGTCACGCCATAGCCTTTCTGGCTGATGACCAGCAAGGCGTCGGTCATTGGCGTATCGCGGCGCACCAGCGGCATATCGGCATGCATCAGATCGCCCACCTTGGCCAGCCGCGCCCCCAGCTTGCCGCCCGGGTGAAAGGTGCGGAAATGTTCGGGGGTGAATTCGCGATGCTCCATCAGCGCAATGGCCAGCGCATCGCCCAGTGCCAGCGTCATCGTGGTGGAAGAGGTCGGCACGATCCCGGTGCCGCAGGCCTCGGGCGCGGCGGGCAGGACCAGCGCCACATCGGCCTGCCGCAGCAGGGTCGATTCGGGGCGCGCCGCCACACCGATCAGCGGGATGTTGAAGCGACGGGTATGGGCGATCAGATCGGCCAGTTCCGGCGTTTCGCCGCTATTGGACAACATCAGAACGGCATCGGCCTGCGTGACCATGCCCAGATCGCCATGACTGGCCTCGGCCGGGTGCACGAATTGCGCGGGCGTCCCGGTCGAGGCGAATGTCGCCGCGATCTTGCGCGCGATATGCCCGGATTTCCCCATGCCCGACACGACGATCCGCCCCTGCGCCTGCAGGATCACGTCAATCGCCTGACGAAATTCGGGGCCAAGCCCCTGCGCCAGCATCTCCAGCGCCTCTGCCTCGGTCCGGATCACACGGCGGGCGGTATCAAGATATCCGTTCATGCCGCCAACCTAGTGATGGAAGATGTCGTTTTCATCCCCCCAGCCCAGCAGATCCAGATGGGCGCGGGCCGGCAGGAAATCGAAACAGGCCTGAGCCAGCCCCATACGGTTTTCACGACGCAGGCGCGTTTCCAGCGCCTCTTTCAGCTTGTGCAGGTGCAACACGTCCGATGCGGCATATTCCAGCTGCGCATCGCTGAGGTCCGCCGCGCCCCAGTCGCTGGTCTGCTGCTGCTTGCTGACATCGACGCCGACCAGCTCATTCAGCAGGTATTTCAGCCCGTGCCGGTCGGTATAGGTCCGCACCAGCTTGGAGGCGATCTTGGTGCACCAGACGGGCGAGGTGACGACGCCAAAGGTATTCTCCAGCGCCGCGATATCGAAGCGTCCGAAATGGAACAGCTTCGTGACCTTCGGATCGGTCAGCATCTTTGTCAGATTGGGCGCCTCGGTCTGGCCGCGTTCGATCTGGACCAGATGCGCATCGCCATCGCCTGCCGACATCTGCACCAGACACAGCCGGTCGCGGCGCGGATCCAGCCCCATGGTTTCCGTATCGATCGCCACCAGCGTGCCGAGATCCAGATCCTCGGGAAGATCGTTCTGATAAAGATGTATGCTCATCGCGCCTTGTCCATCTGCTGTGCCGTGCGCCTCTATCACGAAAATGCGGGGGATTTTCCAGAAAAAAACCTGCAAGAGGCGGGAGGGGTTTCCCCCGACGTCACGGCAGCGGGGATTTCCGGCGACGGCGCTGTCAGCAAGGCTCGTTGCCGCATAAGCAAAACCCCCGAAGAAGCACAGTTCTTCGGGGGTTTTGTTTTATGGTGCCCAGGAGAGGACTCGAACCTCCACGCCTTGCGGCACACGGACCTGAACCGTGCGCGTCTACCAATTCCGCCACCTGGGCAGGTGGTGTGAGCGGGGTCTCTAAAGGCAGTCGCGGGGGCCGTCAATGGGGTTCGATAAAAAAGTTTCAGGAAGTTTGCGGGCGGCCCGATTTTCTGCCGGGGCGGGTGGTTGCAAGCGCCAGCAGACAGGCCCGAAAGCGCGGGCGAAAGGCACGGCTTTTCGCGCCCAAATGCTTGCACGTCTTGCCGCGCCCCGCGCGCTTGGGTAATGATCGCAACCGAAACGCGGCGCGAAGGAGGCTTAGGGTCCATGTCGAAACTTGTCACGATCTTTGGCGGATCTGGCTTCCTTGGCCGTCAGGTCGCCCGCATCATGGCCCAGGAAGGCTGGCGCGTCCGCGTCGCCGTTCGCCGCCCCGATGAGGCATTGTTCACCCGCACCTATGGCGCTGTCGGTCAGGTCGTGCCGGTGCTGTGCAACCTGCGTGACGAGGCCTCGGTCCGCGCGGCGATGACGGATGCGGATGCGGTGGTGAACTGCGTCAATATCCTGCACCCCGAAGGCAAAAGCAATTTCGAGAATATCTTTGTCGAGGGCGCCGGACATGTCGCGCGCATCTCTGCGGAACTGGGTGTGGCGCAGGTCGTGCATATCTCGGGCCTTGCGGTCGATGCGGATTCCGACAGCCCCTATATCTCGGCCAAGGCGCGCGGCGAAGAGGCGGTGCTGGAACAGCGCCCTGACGCGATCATCCTGCGCCCCTCGGTGATGTTCGGTCCGGGCGATCAGTTCTACAATCGCTTTGCAGGCATGGCTGCGGCCAGTCCGGTCATGCCGATCATCGGCGCCAGGACGAGGCTGCAGCCGGTATTCGTCAATGACGTCGCCAAGGCCGCGGCCATGGGCGCCGCAGGCAAGGTTGCCCCCGGCATCTACGAGCTTGGCGGCCCCGATATCATGACCATGCGAGAGATCGCCGCGCAGACGCTGCAGGAAACCGATCGCCGTCGCCTGGTGATCTCGATGCCCTTCTGGGCGGCGCGTCTGGGCTCGACCATCCTTGGCATCGTTCAGTTCGTGACCTTCGGCATCGTCAAGAACCCGCTGCCGCGTGACCAGTTGGTGCTGTTGTCGCAGGACAATCTGGTCAGCGAGGGCGCCAAGAGCTTTGCCGATCTGGGGATCCAGCCGCTGGCCGCCGAGGCCGTGCTGGAACAATATCTGTGGCCCTATCGCCCCTCTGGCCAGTATGAGGCCATCAAACGCTCGGCCAAGAACCTGCGTCCGCTGTAAATGGAACATAATACAATCGTTGCCGCGCTCCTCGGTATCGTCGAGGGGCTGACCGAGTTCATTCCTGTTTCCTCAACCGGCCATGTGCTGCTGGCAGGGCATTTCCTGGGCTTCAACTCGCCCGGGCGCGCCTTCGAGGTCGTGATTCAGCTGGGCGCGGTGCTGGCCGTGCTGGGGATCTATTCCCGGCGGCTTTACCAGATCTTCACCTCGGCCCCGCATGATCCGAAATCGCGGCATTTCATCGCCGCGGTACTGATCGCCTTTGCCCCCGCCGTGGTGATCGGCGTCATGGCGCACGGCTTTATCAAGACGGTCCTGTTCGAAACGCCGATGCTCATTGCGGTCAACCTGATCCTGGGCGGGATCGTGCTGCTCTTTGTGGATCGCTGGGCCAAGAACCCGCGCTATACCGAGGTCGAGGATTTCCCGCTGTCCATGGCGCTAAAAATCGGCCTGATCCAGTGCATCGCGATGATCCCCGGCGTATCGCGTTCGGGCGCGACGATCGTGGGCGGGCTGTTGCTGGGGGCCAGCAAGCGCTCGGCGGCGGAATTTTCCTTCTTTCTGGCGATGCCGACCATGCTGGGCGCCTTTGCCTATGACCTGATGAAGAACTGGGACGTTCTGAACTCTGCCGCGCTTGGCAATATCGTCATCGGCTTTGTCATGGCCTTCCTCAGCGCGCTTGTCGTGGTACGCTGGCTGCTGGGCTATGTCTCCAGCCACGGATATGCGCTTTTCGCCTGGTGGCGAATCATCGTCGGCGGCCTTGCTATGCTGGCTCTTCTAGCAGGTATGTAAACAAGGTTGACCTATTTTTCGGCCTTCTGGCGGAAATTTTCTGCCGAGCCGGCCAGAATACCGCATATAGGTCAGTCTTGCTGACTTTTCATCCCGGGCGCCGTAGCTTATGCAGGCTGCGGAAGGTCCCGAAATGGAAGGTTGCGCAGCAATGGCCACGCAGAAGATGCTGAAATTCGTCTCTATCCCGCGCGAAATGCCGCAGAAACGCGAGGCGGCGGAACGCAGCGAGGACTTCCACGAGATTTACAGGGAATTCGCAGCGGCCAAGGCCGCCGAACAGGCCGCGCGATGCAGCCAATGCGGCGTGCCCTATTGCCAGTCGCATTGTCCCCTGCACAACAATATCCCCGACTGGCTGCGCCTGACCGCCGAAGGACGGCTTCAAGAGGCCTATCACCTCAGCCAGGCCACCAACACCTTCCCGGAAATCTGCGGTCGCATCTGCCCGCAGGATCGCCTGTGTGAAGGCAATTGCGTGATCGAACAGTCGGGCCATGGCACCGTCACCATCGGCGCCATCGAGAAATACATCACCGATACCGCATGGGAGGAAGGCTGGGTTCTGGCCGCCCGCCCGGAACAAGAGCGTTCCGAAAGCATCGGCATCATCGGCGCGGGTCCGGGCGGTCTGGCTGCGGCCGACATGCTGCGGCGCGAAGGCTTTCAGGTCACGATCTATGACCGATATGACCGCGCGGGCGGGCTGATGACCTATGGCATCCCCGGCTTCAAGCTGGAGAAGGACGTGGTCATGCGCCGCAACAAGCTGCTGGAGGATAGCGGCGTCGATTTCGTGCTGAACTGCAATGTCGGCGAGGATATCAGCTTTGATGCCATTCGCGGCAAGCATGATGCGGTGCTGATCGCCACCGGTGTCTACAAGACCCGCGATCTGGACATCGACAACGCAAATGCAGGCGGCGTCGTGCGCGCCATCGACTACCTGACCGCCAGCAACAAGGTCGATTTCGGCGATGAGGTGCCCGATTACGAGGATGGAGAGTTGAACGCCAATGGCAAGCGCGTCGTCGTGATCGGCGGCGGCGATACCGCCATGGATTGCGTCCGCACCGCCATTCGTCAGGGCGCGCAATCGGTGAAATGCCTCTATCGCCGCGACCGCGCGAATATGCCCGGTTCGCAGCGCGAGGTTCAGAATGCCGAGGAAGAGGGCGTCGAATTCGTCTGGCTTTCAGCGCCCGGCGCCTTTACCGGCCATGTCACCGGCATCGCTGCCGAGGCGGAAGAGGCTGACGTCGCGGGCCTGCCGCAGATCGCCAGCGTCCGCATCCAGAAAATGCGCCTGGGCGCGCCCGACGTGTCGGGCCGCCAGTCGCCGGAACTGATCGAGGGCGCGGATTACGACGAACCGGCCGAACTGGTCATCAAGGCGCTTGGGTTCGAGCCCGAGGATCTGCCGAAACTCTGGGGCGTGGACGGGCTGGAAGTGACCCGCTGGGGCACGGTCAAGGCCGATTTCCAGACGCATCAGACCTCGATCCCCGGGGTTTACGCGGTGGGCGATATCGTGCGCGGGGCCAGCCTTGTGGTCTGGGCAATCCGCGATGGGCGCGAGGCCGCCGAATCCATTGCCAATTTCCTCAACAGCGACGCCCGCGTCGCGGCCGAATAAGGGAAACCGGCCATGCAACACGCAAAGACAGGCGCAAGGGCTGTGGCCCGGTCGCGGCAGGCGGACAGGGCCGCCGCGCTGTGGCTGGGCGCCGCGGTGAGCGCCGCCGCGATACTGATCCCGCAGATCGGGCAGGCCGGCAATTTCGACCCGCCGCAGGGCTGCACCCTGACCGTGACCGTGCAGAATCGCGGCTGCACCGTCAGCCAGTTCTATCGCTGCGACAAGGATAATCCGGGCGATCAGCGCACCGCGATCTTTGACCAGGACGGGCTGAGCTATGAATCGCTGATCGATGCCGAAACCCGCTGGCTTGAAAGCTTCAGCTACCGCACCCGCATTCAGGACCGCCTGATCGAACAGGCCCGCGACCATGCCAGCTTCAGCACCCTGCTGGAAACCGGACGCGACGATTTCGACTTCTGGACCGAATCGAACACGGGCGAACGGCTGCACCGCGTCGGTCAGGACAAGCTGACCGGCAAGAAGGTAGTGATCGACGGGGTTGAACTGGAAGAGACTCGCTTTGAACTGACCACCTATAATTCCGCCGGCGATGTGCTGATCAAGCGCAGCGGCCAGCAATATATCAGCCGCGAGTTGGGCCGCTTTCTGGGCGGCACCGAATCCGGCTCCGACTGGACCGGCCGTCAGAGCGAATCGAATGACAGCCCGGTCCTGTTCAGCTTTCCCGATGAGGACGGCTATGGCGAAACAACTCCGCAATTCGACTGCGACCAGATGATGACGCAGTTGAAAGGTCATGGCGATGCTTGAGATGCGACCCGGCTGCGAATGCTGCGACATTGATCTGCCGCCTGACGCGGATGCACGCATCTGTTCCTTTGAATGCACTTTTTGCCCTGCTTGCGCAGAGGCGCTGCCAGATGGACGTTGCCCGAATTGCGGGGGCGAATTGACGGCCCGCCCGAAGCGCGCAGCAGAAAAACTGATCACTGCCCCGGCCTCTGCTCGCCGGGTCTTTGCCCCCGATTGCCAAGGCAAGCTACGCCTTGCCTCCAGCCGATAAGGAGACCGCGATGAGCGTGTTTGACGAAAACTGGGTCTCTGCCGAGGAAGCCCGCCGCAATTTCATGGCCGAGCACAGCCTGTATCGGCAGGACGACGAACATTCCTCTTGCGGGGTCGGCTTTGTGGTCGATATCGGCGGCAAGCCCAGCCGCAAGGTCGTACAGAACGGGATCGATGCGCTGAAGGCGATCTGGCATCGCGGTGCTGTCGATGCCGATGGCAAGACCGGCGATGGCGCGGGCATCCATGTGCAGATCCCGGTGCCCTTCTTCTATGATCAGGTCCGCCGCACCGGGCACGAACCCGACAAGGACAAGCTGATCGCCGTCGGTCAGGTGTTTCTACCCCGCACCAATTTCGCCCAGCAGGAAACCTGCCGCACCATCGTGGAATCCGAGGTTCTGCGGATGGGTCACTACATCTATGGCTGGCGCCACGTGCCGGTGAACACCGCCGTTCTGGGCGAAAAGGCCAATGCCACCCGCCCCGAGATCGAACAGATCCTGATCCGCTGCGAAAAGGACATCGATCACGTCCAGTTCGAGCGTGAATTGTACATCATCCGCCGCCGCATCGAAAAAGCCGCGCTGGCCGCGCAGATCACGCAGCTTTACTTCTGTTCGCTGTCCTGCCGCAGCATCATCTATAAGGGCATGATGCTGGCCGAACAGGTGGCCGAATTCTATCCCGACCTGAAGGATGAGCGGTTCGAATCCACCTTCGCGCTGTATCACCAGCGTTATTCCACCAATACCTTCCCGCAATGGTGGCTGGCCCAGCCTTTCCGCATGCTGGCCCATAACGGTGAAATCAACACGCTGAAAGGCAATGTGAACTGGCTGAAAAGCCACGAGATCCGCATGGCCAGCAGCGCCTTTGGCGAAATGGCCGAGGATATCAAGCCGATCGTGCCCGGAGGGTCTTCGGATTCGGCGGCGCTGGATGCGGTGTTCGAGGTGATGGTCCGCTCGGGCCGCTCGGCGCCGATGACCAAGACCATGCTGGTGCCCGAAAGCTGGTCCAAGGCCACCACCGACATGCCCAAGGCCTGGGCCGACATGTATGCCTATTGCAATGCCGTGATGGAGCCTTGGGACGGTCCCGCCGCGCTGGCCATGACCGATGGTCGTTGGGTCTGCGGCGGTCTGGATCGCAACGGGCTGCGTCCCATGCGCTATGTCGTGACCGGGGATAACCTGCTGATCGCGGGATCCGAGGTCGGGATGGTGCCGGTCAATGAACATGACGTGCGCGAAAAGGGCGCGCTTGGCCCGGGCCAGATGATCGCCGTCGATATGTGGGACGCCAAGCTGTACCACGATGCCGAGATCAAGGACCGTTTGGCCGCCAGCCAGCCCTTTGGCGAATGGATCGAAAAGGTCGTCGATCTGAACGCGATGATGCGCGATCTGCCCGAACAGCCGCGCTTTGCGGGCGAGGATCTGCGCCGTCGCCAGACCTCGGCCGGCTACACGCTGGAGGATCTGGAGCATATCCTGTCGCCCATGGCCGAGGATGGCAAGGAATCCATCGCCTCGATGGGGGATGACACGCCGCCCGCGGTGCTGTCGAACCAGTATCGCCCGATGAGCCATTTCTTCCGCCAGAACTTCAGCCAGGTCACCAACCCGCCCATCGACAGCCTGCGCGAAACGCGGGTGATGTCGCTGAAGACGCGTTTCGGCAACCTCAAGAACGTGCTGGATGAAAGCAGCGCCCAGACCGAGATCCTGATCCTTGAAAGCCCCTTCGTCGCGACCGGCGAATTTGCGGAAATGGTCAAGATGTTCGGCGAGGCGGTCACCCGCATCGACTGCACCTTCCCCGTCGGCGGCGGGACCGAGGCGCTGGCCGAAGGTCTGGCCCGCATCCGGGCCGAGGCCGAGGATGCCGTGCGTTCCGGCGCGGGCCATCTGGTGCTGACCGATGAGGGGCAAGGCCCCGACCGCGTCGCGATGCCGATGATCCTTGCCACCAGCGCGGTCCATAGCTGGCTGACGCGCAAGGGCCTGCGCACCTTCTGTTCGCTGAACATCCGCAGCGCGGAATGCATCGACCCGCATTATTTTGCCGTGCTGATCGGCTGCGGCGCGACCACGGTGAACCCCTATCTGGCGCAGGATTCGATCAATGACCGGATCGAGCGCGGCCTGCTGTCGGGCAGCCTGATCGACAATATGCGCCGCTATCGCGATGCCATCGATGCCGGTCTGCTGAAGATCATGGCCAAGATGGGGATCTCGGTCCTGTCCTCTTATCGGGGCGGGCTGAATTTCGAGGCCGTGGGCCTTTCGCGCGCCATGGTCAACGAATATTTCCCCGGCATGCATTCGCGCATCAGCGGCATCGGCCTGCACGGTCTGCAGGCCAAGGTCGAGGATCTGCACCGCAAGGCCCATGCCGGCGACAATATCGAATTGCTGCCGGTGGGCGGCTTCTACAAGCTGCGTCGCAGTGGCGAAAAGCACGCCTGGGAAGCCAGCACCATGAAGATGCTGCAGCTGGCCTGCGACAAGGCGTCCTATGATCTGTGGAAGCAATACAGCAAGACGATGCGGGCCAATCCGCCGATCCATATCCGCGATCTGCTGGACATGAAGCCGCTGGGCAAGCCGGTCCCGATCGAGGAAGTCGAAAGCATCACCAGCATCCGCAAGCGTTTCGTGACCCCCGGCATGAGCCTTGGCGCCCTGTCGCCCGAGGCGCATATGACGCTGAACATCGCCATGAACCGCATCGGCGCGAAATCCGACAGCGGCGAAGGCGGCGAGGATCCGGCGCATTCCCAGCCCCTGCCCAATGGCGACAACCCTTGCGCCAAGGTCAAGCAGGTCGCGTCGGGCCGCTTCGGCGTCACCGCCGAATATCTGAACGCCTGTGAAGAGCTAGAGATCAAGGTCGCCCAGGGTGCCAAGCCCGGCGAGGGCGGGCAGTTGCCCGGCATGAAGGTGACGGCGCTGATCGCGCGGCTGCGCCATTCGACCCCCGGCGTGACGCTGATCAGCCCGCCGCCGCATCACGACATCTATTCGATCGAGGATCTGGCGCAGCTGATCTATGACCTGAAACAGATCAATCCGCGCGCCAAGATCACCGTGAAGCTGGTGGCTTCCTCGGGCGTCGGTACGATTGCTGCGGGCGTGGCCAAGGCCAAGGCGGATGTGATCCTGATCTCGGGCCATAACGGTGGCACCGGCGCAAGCCCGGCGACCAGCATCAAATTCGCGGGTCTGCCCTGGGAAATGGGCCTGACCGAGGCGCATCAGGTGCTGGCCATGAACCGGCTGCGCGACCGGGTGACCCTGCGCACCGATGGCGGGTTGCGCACCGGCCGCGATATCGTCATGGCCGCGATGATGGGGGCCGAGGAATACGGCATCGGCACCGCCGCGCTGATCGCCATGGGCTGCATCATGGTGCGTCAGTGCCAGTCGAACACCTGCCCCGTGGGCGTCTGCACGCAGGATGAAAAGCTGCGCGCGATGTTCACCGGCAGCGCCGACAAGGTGGTGAACCTGATCACCTTCTACGCCCAGGAAGTGCGCGAGATCCTGGCCAGCATCGGCGCCCGTAGCCTGGACGAGGTTATCGGCCGCGCCGATCTGCTGACCCAGGTCAGCCGGGGCGCTGCCAATCTGGACGATCTGGACCTGAACCCGCTGCTGATCACCGTCGATGGCTGGGACAAGATCGTCTATGACCGCAGCAAGCCACGCAATGCCGTGCTGGACACGCTGGACGCCGAAATCGTCAAGGATGCGGCCCGCTTCTTTGAAGAGGGCGAGAAGATGCAGCTCTCCTATGCCGTGCGCAATACGCAGCGGACGGTCGGGACGCGTACCTCAAGCATGATCGTTCAGAAATTCGGCATGCGGAACAAGCTGCAGCCCGATCACCTGACGATCCGCCTGACCGGCAGCGCGGGGCAATCGCTGGGCGCCTTCGCCGCGCCGGGCCTGAAGCTGGAGGTCAGCGGCGATGCCAATGACTATGTCGGCAAGGGCCTGTCCGGCGGCACCATCGTGGTGCGCCCGCCTATGGCCAGCCCGCTGGTCGCCGTCGATAACACCATCATCGGCAATACCGTGCTATATGGTGCGACCGATGGCTATCTCTTCGCCGCCGGCCGCGCAGGAGAGCGTTTCGCGGTCCGCAACAGCGGCGCCAAGGTCGTGATCGAAGGCTGCGGCAGCAATGGCTGCGAATATATGACCGGTGGTGTCGCGGTGATCCTTGGCCGCATCGGCGCAAACTTCGGAGCGGGCATGACGGGCGGCATGGCCTATCTCTATGACCCGGAAGGGCTGGCGCGCGATTACATCAATCCCGAAAGCCTTGTCACCGTTCCGGTAACGCAGCCGCATTGGGAAGAACAGCTGAAATCGCTGGTCGAGCGTCATCTGAAGGAAACGGGCTCTCGCCGTGCCGAAGAGATCCTGCAGGACTGGGAGACCGAGAAGGACAACTTCCTGCAGGTCTGCCCGAAAGAGATGCTGCCCTTGCTGAAACATCCGATCATGGATGTCGACAGCAGCGCCGCGGTTCCGGCGGAGTAGATCCGACCGGTCCGATATCGGATCGCATAGCGTAAAGAAACCGGGGGCATCACCCCCGGTTTCTCGATTCTCAGGCTACGATGCGTCGGCGGCGCAGCATCACAAGTGAAATCAGGCCTCCACCCAGCAAAGGCAGGCCTGCGGGAAGCGGGACTGGCGCCGGCTGGCCGCTGGAATAGGTGATGTCCGACAAATCGAATAGGACGTCGTAAAAGGTCATATTATAAAAATAATAATTGTCACCATCTGGAACGGTGTAGCTAAAGTCATCATAATTTGTGTGATAATTGTAAGTTCCGCTCCCACCATAAATGTAGAAAAACGAAGTCAAATCTGACGCGGCACCCAGATCAATACCCCCTGGGTTCGGCCCAAGCGGATACGTACTGTTTCCGTGAACAATGCCACTCCAGTCAATGTAGTTACAGTTCCAACCATTGATAGAGCAGGTCGCGCCGATAAACAGGCCATCAACGGATGTGATATCGATCTGGCCAGAGGCAATCTCATCGAAGCTGTTCACAAATGGTGCAGGCCTGGGATACCCTGGACAGACCGCAAAATAACCAAGATTGGTAGTTTCACCGAGGTCCGGATAAACATCAGGTGTCGAGTAGTAGCCTTCACATGTCAGCCCGCCCGACTTGTAGGTCAGGTTGAATGTGTAAGTTTCAGTGATTGTCGCCGCCTTCGCAAGGGCTGGTGCCGTCAGAAAAAGCAGGACGGCCAGAAGGCCTCTTAAGCTTCGCATCGTAAAATCCTCCCAATGAAAATAGAAATGTCCCGAAACTCGCGATTCGTGACCGTTCCATTCTTGCACGGAACACTCACCGATCAAGATAGCGTGCAATTTCAAAAGCAAACGCGGCCCGGAATGGGCCGCGTTTTCCATGTCAGGATTTGGGGCAGGATCAGAACTGACGCCCGATCAGACGATCCAACGACAAGCGCCCGCCGCCATGCACGGCAAAGAACACGGTCAGCCCCAGCCACAGCAGGGATTTTTCGGCACCGGCATAGCCTTCGGCATTGGCGACCCAGTGGAAATAGGTCGTCACGCAAAGCACGATCGAGGTGGCAACCGCCGCGGGACGCGTCAGCAGACCCAGCAACAGCAGCAGGCCACCGAAAAACTCAGTCCCTGCCAGCATCGGCGCCCAGAATGCGCCCGGGTAGAAGCCCAGACCTTCCACCATGCCGACCGCAGCCATCGGATTGTTGATCTTGGGCCAGCCATGCACCATGAAGGCTCCGCCCGCGATGACGCGCATATAGGTGATGGCCAGCGGCGACAGGGCCGCGTAAAGCCCGCCAAGGCCCGGGATGATCAGGCGGGTATCGTCTGTTTGATAGCTCATATTCGTCTCCAGAAAAGCGACCATCATCGGCCGCCGTGATATGTGGCAACCGCAAGCGGTTGAATGTCGGAATGGGAAGCCGGATCAGGCGGCGGGTGGCCGCAGCGGCACGGCGACCGTCACGCCGTTACGGCGCGGATAAGACATCGCAAGGGCGCGGCTTTCTGCGTGCGGTGCTGTCGGAAAGATCTCTCGGGACAGGATCAGATCACAACATGCGGGCGCTTTCTTCACCTCCTGCACCGATGCGGCAGGTAGGGTCGCGGCATAACACATCTGCGCCACCCGAAATTGCGATGAACAGCTTTTTCCGGAAAGACCGCCGCCCGCGACAAGGATGGTCATGCCGGTAAAGGCCAGAATCAGCATCAGCGTGACAGCAGATTTCATGAAATTTCAGCACCAATCTTGTTGATTTTCTATGCCCTGCGGCACGCAGCATGGCAAGATGCCGCGCCTCTCGGCCAAAACCTGCCGTTGCGTCATCATATGCTTGTGAAGTTTCGTGACTGTCCTAGCATTCAGGGGCTTCTTTTTGAAAGGGGACTACCATGTCAGAACTGATTGCTATTGCTTTCGACGACGAGCCCACGGGCTTTGATCTGCGTACAGAGCTGGTCAGGATGCAGCAGGAATACCTGATCGAACTGGAAGATGCCGTCGTCGTCACACGCTCGTCGGAACAGGACATCAAACTGCATCAGGCCGTCAACCTGACTGCCGCAGGCGCGGTCAGCGGCGGGCTGTGGGGCAGCCTTGTCGGGCTGTTATTCCTGAATCCGCTTCTGGGGGCCGGGGTTGGCGCGGCCTCGGGCGCATTGGCCGGAAAGCTGTCGGATGTCGGCATCAATGACGACTTCATGCGGGACGCGTCACAGTCGCTTCAACCCGGCGGCTCGGCCGTGTTCGTGCTGATCCGGAAAATGACCGCCGACAAGGTGCTGGAGCGGTTGAAGAGCTTCCACGAGAAGGGGCGCGTTCTGCAAACCTCGCTCAGCAATGATGCCGAAGAAAAACTGCGCGCGGCATTTTCGGGACAGGCGGCTCCCCCTGCCGCTGCGCCAGAGGCAGCCGCCGAAACCACCTGAGCGCGACCAAAGGAAAGCCGGGCCCCGTCACCCGGCTTTCCCCCGCAATCACCCCTTGCGCATGCGGCGCCACGCGCCGAACCCGAACAACGCGCCTCCCAGCAAGGGCAGGCTGGCAGGAAGCGGAACCGGCGCAAGCGCCGAATTCGTGTAGACCACTTCGGTCAGCTCAAAATCTACCATCGAATAGTAAAACAGGCCCTGATCATCCCACATGTAATCAGTGCCATAGCCGTAGGAACCGGGGCTGCCGCTGAGGTCAAATGCCGATGATATCTGCGAATTCAAGGTGAAATCGATGTTGCCAGGGCTTGATCCCACCGGGGTGGAGGGAAGAAAATCATCGCTGTAATAGCAGTTCTTTCCGTTGATCTCGCAACGGGCATTTTCCAGTCCCGTATCGTTGAATGTCAGTGAGAACATCCCTGCATAGGTCTCTCCAATACTCATCCCATAGGTCAGCAGAGCCGGGCCGCGTTGCCCGAACTGGGCAGGGCATGACGTCTCGGAGCCAACAGAATCTCCGCAGAGAAGGTCGCCTGACGTCAGTGTGGCGTTGAAGGTGAAAGTCTCGGTGACGGTTGCGGCTCTGGCCAAGCCCGGCGCGGCGATAATGACAAGGATAAGAAGGAAATTCCTGAGCTGACGAAAATTCATGGCAGCACCCTATATAAAATTGTACAAAACAGTTTCAGGCTATCACGGGCTGTTCACTTCTCCTAAACGATTACGACCTGATGACGAACAATCCCCTTTCATCCGCCGCCTTTGGCAGCCTGTCTGACAGGCCTTTCTTGACGCGGATATGCCCGGCGTGACAAAGCCGGTGCCATGATCCTGCGCATGTTGTTCCGGCCCCCTGCGATTGACGACGCGCCCACCGCGAAGGGAGGGGCGCGCGTTTCGCGGCGGTGGCGGCCGTTGCGGCGGGTGTTGATCTGGCTGCGCTGGTTCGCGCTGCGCTGCCTGCTGCTGATGGCCGCATTGGTGCTGTTCTATGCGCTGATCAACCCGCCCACGACCTGGACCATCGTCAAGGAATCGCGTGACCACCAGATCGCGCCGCGCGACTGGGCGGATATCGAGGATATCGCACCGGTCATGCTGCGCTCTGCAGTGGCGGCGGAGGATGCGAATTTCTGTCTGCATTGGGGCTTCGATATGACGGAAATCCGCAATGTGATCCGATCGGGCGGCAGTGGCGGGGCCTCGACCATCACGCAGCAGACGGCGAAGAATGTCTATCTGTGGCAAACCCGAAGCTGGCCGCGCAAGGCGCTGGAAACCGTGTTCACGCCGATGATCGAGGCATTCTGGTCAAAGCGCCGGATCCTTGAGGTCTATCTGAACGTGGCCGAGTTCGGTCCCGGGGTTTTCGGGATCACCGCCGCCGCGCGGGAATATTACGGCACCACCCCGGATCGCCTGACGCGGGTGCAGGCCGCGCGGCTGGCTGCGGTTCTGCCCGCGCCGAAATCGCGCAGCCCGCATCAGGCCTCACGCCGGTCGCGGGCGATTGCCGACGGGGCCGCCACGATTGCGCGGGATGGGCGCGCTGAGTGCTTTCAGACCGGCGGTGACAGTTGAAACAGCGACGCCAGATCCGTATCAAGATGCCGTTGCGCAATAAGGGGTCTCGAAGCAGTCAATGAATACGAATACGCAGACCACGCGGCTTTATCACACGGCCCTGTCGCCCTTTTCCCGCAAGGTGCGGCTGGTGCTGGCCGAGAAGAAGATCGAGGTCGAGCTGGTCGATGAGAAATATTGGGAGAATCCGCCGGATCTGAAGCGGCGGAACCCGGCCGGGAAACTGCCCGTCCTGCGCTATCGCGGCAATATGCTGGCCGAGAGCCAGGCCATTGTGGAATATCTGGACGAGGCCGTGCCCACGCCCCCGCTGATGCCGCAGGCGCCGTTGGAGCGGCACGAGGTGCGCAGGCTATGCGCCTGGTTCGATGACAAGTTCAACAGCGAAGTCACGCAGCCGATCATGGTCGAGCGGGTGTGGAAGAAGGTTCAGAGGTCGGGCTATCCCGACAGCCGCGTCGTCAAGGACGGGCTGCGCGCCATCAAGGAGCATATCGATTACCTGACCTCGCTTCTGGAGACGCGGCGCTGGCTGGCGGGCAATACGCTGACCCTGGCCGATTTCACCGCAGCGGCGCATTTTTCCTGCCTGGATTACATCTCGGACGTGGATTGGGACCGGTCCGAGATGCTGCGCGACTGGTATGCGACGATCAAGTCCCGGCCGGCCTTCCGGTCGGTGCTGGCCGATCAGGTGCCCGGCATTCACCCGGCCCCGCATTATGCCGAGCTGGACTTCGGATAAGGCAGGGGGGCCTTGCCCCCCATCGTCTGACGACGATTCCCCCCAGGATATTTCTGCACAAAAGATGCTGAAAGCGGCGCTGGCCGCGGAGGCCGAGGCGGTGGGTTTTTCGCGGATGCGGATCACGCGCCCGGATGCGGTGCCGGAAATGGCCGGGCGGTTGCAGGAATATCTGGCAGCCGGGCGGCATGGGCAGATGGGATGGATGAATGAGCGGGTGCATTGGCGGGGTGATCCGGCTGCGCTGTGGCCCGAGGCGCGGTCGGTGATCATGTTGGCAGAGCTTTATACGCCCGATCATGATCCGCTGGATGTTCTGGCGCGAAGGGATCGGGCGGCGATCAGCGTCTATGCGCATGGCAAGGATTACCACGATCTGGTCAAGAAGCGACTGAAACGGTTGGGGCGCTGGCTGCTGGAGCGTGCCAGGGGTGAGGCGATCAAGGTTTTCGTCGATACGGCGCCGGTGATGGAGAAGCCTTTGGCGCAGGCGGCGGGTCTGGGGTGGCAGGGCAAGCATACGAACCTGCTGTCGCGCGATCTGGGCAGTTGGTTCTTTCTGGGCTCGATCTTCACGACGGTGGAATTGCCGGTGGATGTGCCGGAGGTCGAACATTGCGGATCCTGCCGCGCCTGTCTGAACGCCTGTCCGACGGGGGCTTTTCCGGCGCCCTTCCAACTGGATGCGCGGCGCTGCATTTCCTATCTGACGATCGAGCATAAGGGGCCGGTCGATCCGGAGTTGCGGGCGCTGATGGGGAACCGCATCTATGGCTGCGATGATTGTCTGGCCGTCTGCCCCTGGAACAAATTCGCCCAGGCCGGGACCGAGATGCGCTATCGGGGTATTGTCGATGCGCCGCCCCTGGCGGAGTTGGCGGCGCTGGATGATGCGGCATTCCGGGCGCGGTTCTCGGGCAGTCCGATCAAGCGGATCGGGCGGGATCGTTTTGTCCGCAATGTGCTTTATGCCATCGGGAATTCGGGGGATGCCGGGCTGATCCCGGCTGCTGCGGCGCTGCGTGGCGATCCGGATGCTGCCGTCGCCGATGCCGCAGAATGGGCGGTCGCGCGGTTGCGGGGCTAAAGCAGGAAATCATCCGCATCGAGGCGCAGGATGCCATCCAGTCGGATCAGCATATCGGCGCGCCCGTCGCCGTTCAGATCGATCTGGACATGCGTATCGCCGCGCTCATGCGACCAGCGCAATTGGCGGCCGCCGTCGAAATCATCCTGTCCGATATAGTCGAGATTCAGGCGCCGAAGCTCCAGATGATCCTGATTGGGGCGGAAATCCTTGATGAAATCCGCGAATTTTCCGGGTTTGCTGTCAAGGGGGCGCAGATAGACGAAGTTGTCCGGCCCCCGACCACCGAACAGCTTGTCCGGTCCCGGACCTCCGATCAGCCTGTCGGGGCCGCCGTTGCCGAACAGCCTGTCCGGGCCGCCGCCGCCGAGCAGGGTATCGCGCCCGCCGCCCCCCTTCAGCCAGTCACGCCCGCCACCGCCTGCAAGCCGGTCCGGACCGCCGCCACCGATCAGGTTGTCATTCCCGCCGCCGCCCAGAAGGGTATCGCGACCGCCTCCGCCTACCAGAACGTCGCGTCCGCCGCCTCCGGCAAGGCGATCGTTGCCCGCCTGACCGAACAGCCTGTCATTCCCACCGCCGGCATTCAGCACATCGTCGCCGTGGCCGCCAAAAAGTGTATCCCTGCCGCCGCCCGCGAATATCCGGTCGCGACCGGCGCCGCCCTCGAACCGGTTATGTCCGATGCGGTCATTCAGCAGGTCATTTCCGCCGCCACCTTTCAGGGTGTCGCCATGGCCACCGCCGAACAGGCTGTCATTGCCATCTTTGCCATCGAGGTAGTCGCCGCCCGCCCCGCCATAGAGCCGGTCATTGCCTCTGTCGCCGAACAGGCTGTCATTGCCGTGGTCACCGTAAAGGCGGCTGTTGCCATCGCCTGCCGACAGGTAGTCATTGTCGCCGCCGCCGCGCAGGATGTCGCGGCCGCCGCCACCGTAGAGCCTGTCATCTCCATCGCCGCCCGACAGGCTGTCATCGCCCGCACCACCGTAAAGCGTATCGCGCCCTCCGCCCGCGATCAGGCTGTCCTGACCATCGCCGCCCTCTAGGTAATTATGGCCGGATTTGTCCTCAAGCAGGTCATTTCCAGCCTCTCCCAACAGGGTATCATTGCCATCATCGCCGTAGATCCTGTCATTGCCGCCGCCGCCGCGGATGTGGTCATTCCCGTATTCGCCGCGCAGATAATCGGCGAAGGCGCCGCCCACCAATGTATCATCGTGATTGCCGCCATAGAGGACCGAGCCGTCATCACCGGCGATCAGCAGGTCATTGCCGTCCTGGCCGTAAAGGCGGTCCTTGCCGGGTCCTGCTGACAGGCGGTCATTGCCGCCGCCGCCTTGCAACGTGTCATTGCCCGGCCCGCCCTCCAGCGTGTCGGCGCCGCTGCCAGCGGTCAGCACGTCATTGCCGCCGCCGCCATCCATGAGGTTATTGCCGCTGTCGTCCAGCAGCAGATCGTCGCCATCCTCTCCGAACAGGCGGTCATTGCCAGTGTCGCCCCGCAGCGTGTCATTGCCGCGACCCCCGCGCAGCAGGTCGTCATCATCGCCGCCGCGCAGGCTGTCGGTGCCGGATCCGCCGATCAGCGTATCGCGACCCCGCTGGCCCAGAAGGACGTTCTGACCGGAACTGTCGCTGAGAAGATCGTCGCCATCGCCGCCATCCAGCGTGTCATGCCCGGCTTCCCCGTCCAGCGTGTCGTTGCCCTGATCGCCATAGAGACGGTCATTCCCCTCTCCGCCCCATAATTCGTCCTGATCATGGCCGCCATAAAGCGTGTCATTGCCCCGATCGCCGCGCAGCGCGTCATTCCCCGCATCGCCGAAAAGCCAGTCGCTGCCGTCATGGCCGCGCAGATAATCGTCGCCATTCTGACCGCGCAGCTGGTCATTGCCATCCTCACCCATGATGGTGTCATGGCCGTCCCCGCCCGAGATCGTGTCATGCCCGGCCCGGCCATAAAGCACGTCCGAACCGCCCGCGCCGACCATCCGGTCGCCTGCTTCGGTGCCAAAGAACCATTGCCCCCGGGTCGTGGCCTGATCCTCGGGGCGGTTCCTGATCGGATCCAGTTCAGGCAGCCAGTAATGGGCGATCGCGAAGATCTCATTGCTGAAATCCGTGGGGCGCAGGCGCCTGCCATCGCGGCTGACGATATCCAGGATCGTCTCGCCGAACAGGATGCGGATGCCGTCGGATCGCGACAGGAAGGTCAGTTGCCAGGTGCTGCGAATCATCCCCAGCATGGACAGGTCCAGCCGGTCTGTGCCAAGCTCGAAATCGGTGATCTGGATGCGCCCGTCCGGGCGGGTCAGGACAAAGCTGTCCGCGCCATCGCCCCCTGTCAGCGTGATGCTGCGATCGCCGCTGACCAGAACATCATCCCCGGCACCGCCCCGGATCGCGCTTGTCCCGGCAGAGGCGACCAGCATGTCATTGCCCGAGGTGCCGGTCACGACGCCCGACCCGGCCAGCGCCGTGGTCCCGATCTTTCCGGGATCGAACAGAAGCTGGCTGATCCCGACTTCGCTGTTGCTGGTGACATAAAGCGCGATGCGCCCGTCAATGGCGCTTGCCCGCATCTCTCCGACATTGGACAGGGTCAGCGCGTCGGTATCCGCGATGGTATAGATAAAGACCAGCCGCCCGTCTGGCAGCAGGGTGAAGACGCTGATGCCATCATCCGCGCCGCCCACGAAGACAAAGGCGCGCCCATCCACCACCGCCGTCGCGATGGCCGAGACGGATTGGAACCGCGTCGTCAACTCATCCACGATATGATCGGTGGTGGTCAGCGCGCCATTTTTATCCAGCCGGAACACCGATAGCGATGATGAGGTCGCGCCCGCCACCACGATGAAGGTCTTGTCGCCGAACTGCACCGCCTCGACCTGCGAGGGGACGTAATAGCCCGTTCCCTGCCCCGCGACATGCATCGCGCCGCCGGTCAGTTGCCCGCTCTCTGACAGAAGATGGGTCGAAACGAAGTTGCCCAGCCCGGAAATCGCCACCAGAATCCGCTGCCCCTCGACCACCACATCGATGATCTGATCCAGCGAGGCCCCCTCCATCGCGTCGCTGCCATTCAGCTTGGCGGAAGAGATATCGGGCGACAGGCTGCCATCGGGGCGCAGCTTCTGCACATCCAGCTGCAGGATCGCCTTATGCGCGGAGTAGATGAAATCGCCGCCCCCGACCTGCCCCATGGCAGAGATATTCGTCCCGACCGCGCTGTCGGAAAACAGCCGCGACAGGGTCTGTATCGTCCCTGCGGGCGACAGGGCCATGCCCAAAGCCTCGGCCCCGCCCAGTTGCCCCAGATGAAGATAAGACCCGTTCGCCGTGGTCAGCACGGTCAGATCGGGATCGCCCTGATAGGTCAGGTTCGACGGGAAGGACTTGCCATGCACGCGGACAAGCGGCGCTGTCGGGTCGGGGATGCGATAGCTGGACACCCCACCGCCAAATCCGCTGACCGCAAAAAGCAACCATTGTCCCCCGATCTGGGCAATCTCCAGATCGGTGACCTTTGACAGCCAACTGCGTTGTGTGGTGCCGAATGTCACCACATGCCGATAGGAAAGCATAACCCTACTGCGTCAGAATCCCGGGCAGTCAGGCTAGGGGATCCGCCTTTAAGCGGCACTTAAATCCCACCTCCGAACGCCCGCTTTCTAGGCAGGGTTTGAGACAAGTTTTATTTTATTTTCAGGTATTTCCGTAGCCCTTCAGGACCAGTGGTCCGTACAGGATCAGCCCCGGCTGCACGACGGTGATGTCACGCATCATCCGGGCCAGTTCGTCGATCGTGGTGCGCAGCAAACGCTGATGCGGATGGCCCACCGCCTCGGCGAACAGCGCGGGCGTATCGCCGGGCAGGCCATGGGCGCGCAACCCCTCGGCCAGCTTGGGAAAACTGCGCTGCCCCATGAAAACGACCGTGGTGACATGCGGATCGGCAAGGGCCGCCCAGTTGATATCCTCAGGCAGGTGGCCGGTCACATCGGCGCCGGTCACGAATTGCACACGCCGGGCCGTCAACCTGCGGGTCAGCGGGATTCCTGCCGCCGCCGCCGCCGCGCTGGCCGAGGTGACGCCGGGAATGATCTCGAAGGGGATGCCAGCCTCGGTCAGGGCGATCAGTTCTTCCTCCAGCCGCCCGAAAATGCCGGAATCGCCGGATTTCAGCCGCACCACCCGCCGCCCGGCGCGGGCCTGGCTGACCAGCTGCATATTCACATGTTCCTGCCGCGCCGAGGGGCGCCCTGCGCGTTTGCCCACGGCAATCAGTTCGGCGTCGGGATTGGCATGGTCCAGCACCGGGCCAGAGGCCAGATCGTCGAACAGGATCACATCGGCCTGCGCCAGCCGGCTGACAGCCTTCAGCGTCAGCAATTCCGGATCGCCCGGCCCCGCCGAGACAAGTGAGACAAAACCATTCGCGGGTTCAGCGTCGGACACGGAAAAATCCCTTTGGATCGGGTCTCAGCTACAGCACCGCCGCAAGACATACAATCCTGCCTGCCGGGTGCGCCGCGCGTTCAGGCCGGTTGCAGCAGTGGTTTTTTTGAGAAATGGGGGCTGTTTGGCGGTGCGGAAGATGATCCGCAGCAGCCTGAGCCGAAACACACCTGTCTTGCTGGCGACCGCATGGGGTGCTGGCTGGATAGGGGTTCGGTCTGGCGGGAATTCGGGATTGCTGGCTGGCTTGGGCGCTGGCTTGCTATCTTGGGTCAGCAGATAGGACGGCCACAGCGGGAAGTCAAGAAAAATATTTGAAAACAAATAGTTGACTGGTTTTGTCGGGCAATACTTTCAGGCGCAACACGGGGTCGTTCTCAGGCAGGTTTTTCAAGATGTTGTCGCGCCCGGATCAGGTCTTCGGGGGCGTTCACGTTGAAGAAGGGATCGAAATCGCGCCCGTCCCAGACAGCAATTCTGGCCCCCTGCTGCTGCGCAAATCCGCGCAGACGCCGGTGCCCGGCCCGCAGATATGACCGCAGAGCCGCCGCCAGGCCGGTCGGCCAAAGGCCAAAGACAGGATGCCAGATCAGATCGCCTTCGGCATGCTGGCTGGCGGCGATGACGGGATGAGGGCCCTCCTGCATGGCCGCGAATTTCTGTGACAGGTCGTGGGGAAAGAAGGGCGTATCCCCGGCGACCGTCACCACGAAATCCGCGTTCCGGGCGGCGGCCCAGTCCATTCCCGCCAGAATACCCGCCAGCGGACCGGGATAATCGGGCAGGGGATCTGCCACAACCGGCAGGCCGAAGGCGGCGAAACGCTTCGGATCGCCATTCGCATTGATCGCCAGATCGCCGCATTGCGGCCGAAGCCGCGCGACGATCTGCTGCAGCATCGGAGCGCCGCCCAACTGTTGCAGCGGTTTATCGCCGCCGCCCATGCGGGTGGCGCGACCTCCGGCAAGAATGATGGCGGGATGGGCGATCATCGCCCGACTTTCCGACAGCCGGGCTCGCTGGGCAAGCGCAGAATGCGCGGATCAAGTCGCAGCCGAATAGTTGACAATTTTACCCTGACGTTTGATACCGCCGAAAAAGTCGCGTTAACGAAGGTGAATCGGGCGGCAATTCCGCCCATGCCTTTGGCCCAGCGAAAGACCCATATGCCGAAAGAGACAAGGAACATCATGACTCATATGCCACTGTCGCGCCGTGGTGCTGGTATCGCCGTCACGCTTGCCTGTCTGCTGGCATCCCCCGTCGCCGCGCAGCAAGAGCCCGCGCCCGCAGAAGCCCCGACCGCGACCGAGGCGGCAGAGGCCACGGGCCCGACAACGGAAACGGGAACGGCGCCTGTGGCCGAAACGGCCCCGGCCCCTGACGCGGCACCCGCGATCACTGCCGCCCCCGCACCGGCCTTGGCCCGGACCGAAGAGCGCGACCCGAACCTGCCGCATGACCTGTCGCCCATGGGCATGTATCGCGCCGCCGATTGGGTGGTGAAATCGGTGATGGTCGGTCTGATCTTTGCCTCGGTCGTGACCTGGACGGTGCTGGTCGCCAAGATGCTGGAACTGTGGCAGGCCAGCATGCGCGTGCAGGCAGGCACCAAACGCGTTGCGCAATCGACCAACCTGACCGAGGCCCTGCAATCCAGCGGCACACGCAGCGATGCCGTGTCGCGGATGATCCAGGCCGCATCGCAGGAATATGACCGCTCACTGGTGGCGGTGGATCAGGCGGGCGATGACGGGCTGAAAGAGCGGGTCGATTCGCATCTGGACCGGATCGAGGCGCTTGCCGGGCGCCGCATGTCGCGCGGCACCGGCGTTCTGGCGACCATCGGTTCGACCGCGCCCTTTGTCGGGCTGTTCGGCACCGTCTGGGGGATCATGAACGCCTTTATCGGCATTTCGGAATCGCAGACCACCAATCTGGCCGTCGTCGCACCGGGCATTGCCGAGGCGCTGCTGGCCACCGCCCTTGGCCTTGTCGCCGCGATCCCGGCCGTGGTCATCTACAACGTCTTTGCCCGCGCGATCACCGGCTATCGCCTGCGCCTGTCCAATGCCGCCGCGGGCATCCGCCGCATGGTCAGCCGCGATCTGGACTTTCGCGGCGTAGCGGCGGCACCCGCTGAAACCCGGAGGGCATGACCCATGGCCGGAGGCATCCGCGAAAATCACGGCGATGATCTGGTCGAGAATCACGAGATCAACGTCACCCCCTTCATCGATGTGATGCTGGTGCTGCTGATCATCTTCATGGTCGCGGCGCCTCTGGCCACGGTGGATATCAATGTCGATCTGCCCGTCTCGAACGCGACCCCCAGCGAGCGTCCTGAACAGCCGGTCTTTGTCACTGTCAAACCCGACCTGACCTTGTCCATCGGCAATGAAACGCTGCCGCTGGATTCGCTTGGCACCGCGCTGCGGCAGGCGACCAATGATGACAAGGGCCAGCGGATCTTCCTGCGCGCCGACAAGCAGGTCGCCTATGGCGATCTGATGACGGTGATGAATTCCATGCGCGACAATGGCTATCTCAGCATCGCGCTGGTGGGGCTGGAAACCGGCGCGGCTGCCCCGGCAACCGAAACGGCCGGGGCCGCCGCGCCCACGAATGAAGCCCCCGCAGAATGAGGAAATGGGGCGACATCTTCGGGGAATGGGCCCTTTGGGCGGGCGCCATCGTGGTCATTCTGGCGCTGCATTACGGTGTGGGCATCTGGGCGGAACGCTGGGCCGCCGCCAACCCGCCGGCCGGGCTGCCCAAGGCCATCTATATCCAGATGGCGCCGCCCGAATCCTTCGCATCGCCAGAGCCGGTTCCAGCAGAGCAGCCGCAGGCTGAACCTGAACCTGCGCCCGAAGCGGAACCCGAAGCCGAGGCTGAGCCCGTCGACGATCCGATCGAGGTTCCCGAACCGAAACAGCTGGAGCCGATCGAGGATTTTTCCTCGCTGATCCCGCAGGTCGATACACCTTCGGCGCTGGCCCTCACCTCATCCGTTGCGCCGGATCGCCGCCCCGAACGGCGCAAAAAACAGACCCGCCCGGATCCCGAGCCGCGTCAGGAACGCCGCAGCGAGGCAGAGCCGCGCCGACAGACCCAGCAATCCTCACAGCGATCCGCGCCAAGCCGCAGCGCCCCGCAGGGCATACCCGGCCCAAGCGCTCAGCAGGTCCAGCGCATCACAGTCACCTGGCGAGACCTTGTGGGGCCATGTATTGCCAGACAGGTTAAACGTGTAAAAGCGCGCAGCGGCGAAGGTCTCACAATCAGTGTCTCGATCACTATTGCCAGAAGCGGTCGCGTTCAGGGGGTCCGTCTTGGCGGTTCGACCGGGAATGCGCGCACGGATCAGGCGATTTCCCGCGCCGCAGGTCGCGCCCGATGCCCGGCCGCGCCGCGTGGCTTTCCGCGTGCGAATCAAACATTCACGCTGCCGATCCTGATCAATTGATAGCCTGCCATCACAGGCCCGGTATCAAATGGCTCGATACGCCTTCGGATCGTGGCCCGGGGCCGTCAGGACCTGGTGCCGGGCGTGATGAGCACGGCCCGCCCACAGCCCGAACGCCGTCAGTTCGAACCGGAAACCCCATTGCCTTCTGACAGGGCGTCGGACCCTGCTACAGATCCTCACACCGGCATTCGGCCTTGCTGGACAGGTCATTCTGCAACAGGGCAAGCACCGCTGCCACAGGATCGGCATCCACGACATGCGCCCCACTATCGGATTGGCGGCGCCCGCGCTCTGGCTGAGGCATCGGCAGATCCGCAAGCTCGGTCACCTGATCAGAGATGCCGTCCCAGGCCAGACGCCAGCAGGCGCTGCGGCCCCGCTTGTTCTTGACCAGATGCCATTCATGCCATGCCGCCTCGCCGCCCGAGGGCAAGGGCCGACAATGCCAGCGGGTTTCCGTCGCGTTCGAGCCCGCATTCTCGGCGATCAGCATCAGGGCGACGGTCTGCCCTTCCTCGGCGGCCAGTTGCAGCCTGCGGCCCGCGGTCAGCGATAGCGGCTTTTCGGGCGCGGCAATGACCAGCCCGACCGGACCTGCCCGCAGCGCCTGTTCCACGGTCCAGAGCAGATCGACCTCTGACTGCGGGCGCAGCATGTAGAGGCGATTGCAGAGCTCTGTGGGCAAGCCGCGCGGAAAGGGCAGGCTGTGATCATGGGCGGGCTGCACCCAGAAGACCGACCCCGGATGGCGAATCGCCTGCCAGATGGCAAAGGCATGGCGGCCCGTTCCCCCGGCTTCATGCATGCGTGCGGGGGCAAGTTGGATGGCGTCGCGGAACTCTGCCGATGGCAGGGCGAGGGAACGAATCTGCATTTAGGAACAATACAGGAACATCTGCCATCGCAAAAGCTGCACCGCATCACAACTGTTGCCAAGTGACCCCAATCCGGCGCAGATAGCCCCATTACCGAAAAACCGCCGCATGAGGATGCCCGAAATGCCTGTCGAAAACTGGATTGCCTACGCATTGGCCTATACGATTCTGTCGGTCATTCCCGGCCCCAGTGTGCTGATGGTAATTTCGCAGGCGCTGTCACGCGGCAAGCGCGCGGCAATGGCCTGCATTATGGGCGATGTGGCCGGGGGTGCGGTGATCATGACGGCCTCCTATCTGGGTCTGGGCCTGATCCTCGCCTCATCCAGCATGGCCTTTATGGTGCTGAAATGGCTGGGTGTCGCCTATATGGCCTATCTGGGCTTCACCCAGATCCGCGAGGCGCGATCCCTGGCCGAGATCAAGCTGCATGCGCAGCCCAAAGGCGGCTTCCGCGTGGGGTTCGTCACCGGCGTGCTGAACCCCAAGGCGATCATGTTCTACATGGCGTTCCTGGCACAGTTCATGGACCCCGCCGCCGCACAGGTGCCGCAACTGCTGATCCTGATGGCAACGTCAAGCGTGGTGGTGATGGTGGTGCTGGGCATCTATGCGCTGCTGGCCTCGAAAATCAGCGAGCAGTTAAAAACCGTCCGCGCCCGCAAGGGTCTGGCCTATGCGGGCGGGTCATTCCTGCTGGGCGGCAGCGCGTTGATGGCGGCCACGCGCTAACGCGTGGCATCGCCCTTATTATCTGCTGCCTGATGTCGTAGCTTTACAATCATAGTTCACAGAGTGAACGAGCCATACGTTATTTGTTACTCTACACATGACTGTCCACCGGACGGCTGGCAGACGTGATGTCATAGAACAATCTTGGTGACCTTGGCCCGCTTGCGTTTACGAACCATCGCCAAAGCGCCCATGCCAATCGGCAAAAGTGCGGCAGATGCGGGTAAGGGAACAGCTGCGATTTCAAAATTGATAGTGACGTATTTGTCTATTGGGGGGTCATCGTCTTCGAAGCGAAACCACCCCGACCTTCCGTTCCATCCAATACGAAACCTATAACAGCAGGGAACATCGTAAACGCTGTCATAGCTGTAAGTTCCATTTTCTTGTCTGGTGAGACCCTCTGAAAATAGATAAGTTGACAGCGTCGGCCCATAACGCATCGAGAGATAAACCATTTCGCCATCATCGCTGGTGGAGATTGTCACCTGGCCCAAAGCAGTCTGACCCTCGCGCAAGCCAGCATAGTATTTGGTTCTACTGTCGGGGTAGTTACTACAATAAGAACCGCAGAAAACCTCCAAGCTAGTGAGCGTAAACCATCCTGACCGTGACTCAACCGTGGCCGCGTCGGCCTGACCTATGCCGACCGCCAACATTACAGCGGCTATTACCAATCTGATGCCCATAGAAATCCTCGATATATAAAAATGTTGTTCATATACTTTGGCCACTTTCTGCTTGCATGTCTCGCAGAAAGTCACTTGGCGCGGCAGTTTTTTTAATTGAGAGCAGTGTCTTGCGCTATACGAACCTGAAACAGATCGAAGGCTTTACCGCGCGGGTTCACTTTCTTCCGGCAGGCCCGGTATGACATTCTGGAGGGCATCTTGTGAGGCTTCGTCGCCCTGCCCTTCTTGCGGCGCGCCCTCGCCGCCGTCAACCAGCAGGTTTTCTTCCCACTCACCCGAGGCGACTTCTCCGGTGGCATAGCGCATGACGCCCTGACCCTGGCGCTTGCCCGCGACGAACTCGCCCTCATAGACATCGCCGCTGTCATAGGTCGCGATGCCGGTGCCGTCGATTTCGCCCGCTTTCCAGCCGCCCTCATAGATGAAACCACCCGGCGTGGTCAGCTTGCCTGTGCCTTCGCGCAGCCCATTGACGAAACCCCCGGTATAGACGCTGCCATCGGCATAGGTGGCCTGACCCTCGCCATGGCGCTGCCCCTCGCGCCAGGCGCCGGTATAGACATAGCCGTCAGGATAAGTAATGCGGCCCTGCCCGTCGCTGCGGGCATTGCGGAAGCCGCCCTCATAGGTGACGCCATTGCCGTAGACGGCCTTGCCCTCGCCCTCGATCACACCGTCGGACCAATTGCCCTCATAGGTCGACCCATCGGTATAGGTGATCTTGCCGGTGCCATTGGGGCGGTCCGCCTTCATCTGTCCCAGATAGACCGAGCCATCGGGATAGGTGATCTGCCCGCGCCCTTCCATCCGGCCCTCGACCCAGGATCCGGTATAGACATAGCCATCGGTGCCGGTGAAGGTGCCCTGCCCATGTCGGCGGTCTGCGACGAACTGGCCGTCATAGACATCGCCGTTCTGATAGGTGGCGACGCCCTTGCCTTCGCGACGGCCATTGCGCATCTCGCCCTCGTAGCGGTCGCCCGAGGCCTGCACCAGAACACCGGTTCCCGACATCTGACCCGCCGACCAGATCCCGTCATAGGTCATGCCATCCGCCATGGTCAGCTTGCCCTTGCCCGCGCGCTGACCGGCCAGCATGCCGCCCTCGTATACCGCCGTGTCGGGATAGGTGATCCGGCCCTGACCTTCCTTGACCCCGGCGTTCCAGTCGCCTTCGTATTTATAGCCGTTGGTCTGGGTCAGCGTGCCCTTGCCATGGTGCAATCCCTTGACGAAAGCGCCGGTATAGACGCTGCCATTGGCGTAACGCGCGACGCCCTGCCCGGTGATTTCGCCGCCGACCCAGTCCCCCTCATAAGTTCCGCCATCGGCATAGGTGATCTTGCCCGTACCGTTGGGCTTGCCGTCCGCGAACTGACCCTCATAGACCGATCCGTTGGGATAAGAGGCCGTGCCCTGCCCCAGGATCTGGTTGTCCATCCAGTCGCCGTCATAGCGAAAGCCATTGGGCAAGGTATAGCTGCCGCGCCCATGTTTCAGCCCGTTGCGGAACGTGCCCTCATAGACCCCGCCATCGTCGTATTTCTTGATCTCGACCTGTGCATCTGCCGCACCCGCCGCCAAAATCAGCGCCAGCGCCGCTTTTCCTGCCCAAGTTGCCGCCGTCATCGCCTTCGCCCCTTGCGTTTTGCCCTTGGTCTAGCGCAGCCGGGGCGAATGCGCAAAGCCCGACTTTTCCTTTGCCCCACCTTCGCCTATCACCAGAGGGCCAGAGAAACAGAGGCCACATCATGAGCGACCGTTTCCGCCTGACCATCGGGCAATTGAATGCCACCGTCGGCGATCTGCCCGGCAATGCCGCCAAGGCCCGCAAGGCATGGGAGGCCGCCAAGGAGGCCGGGGCCGATATGCTGGCTTTGCCCGAAATGTTCATCACCGGCTATCAGACGCAGGATCTGGTGCTGAAGCCCGCCTTTACCCGCGATGCGCTGGCGCAGGTCATGGCCTTTGGTCAATCCTGCAAGGACGGTCCCGCTGTTGGCATCGGCGCGCCGTGGCGCGACGGCGACAAGCTGTACAACGCCTATTTCGTCTTCAATGAGGGCAAGCTGGTGGCGCGGGTGCTGAAACATCACCTGCCCTACAAGCAGCTGTTCGATGAATTGCGCCTGTTTGACAGCGGCGCGATCAGCGGCCCCTATCCGGTCGCGGGTGTACGCATCGGCTCGCCCATCTGCGAGGATAGCTGGTATCCCGATGTGGCCGAGACGCTGGCCGAAACAGGGGCCGAGATCCTGGTCGTTCCCAATGGCAGCCCCTATCACCGCAGCAAGCTGGACCTGCGCATGGGCCATATGGTCGGCCGCGTGGTCGAAACCGGCCTGCCGCTGGTCTATGTCAACATGGTCGGCGGGCAGGACGATCAGATCTATGACGGCGCCAGTTTCGTGCTGAACCCCGGCGGCAAGAAGGTCCTGCAACTGCCGCCCTTCGAAGAGGCGATTGCGACCGTCGATTTCATCCGCAGCGATGAAGGCTGGCTGGCCCAGCCGGGCATGATGGCGCCGCAGCCCGATGAATGGGAACAGGATTATCACGCCATGATGCTGGGCCTGCGCGAATATCTGCGCAAATCCGGCTTTTCCAAGGTGGTTCTGGGGATGTCCGGCGGCATCGATTCCGCGCTTGTGGCGACCATTGCCGCCGATGCCATGGGGCCGGAAAACGTGCGCTGCGTGATGCTGCCATCGGAATATACCTCTCAGGCCAGTCTGGACGATGCCGCCGATTGCGCGAAACGTCTGGGCGCGCGGCTGGATACGGTCAGGATCGATGGCGCCCGCGACGCGGTGGAAGGCGCGCTGGCCCATCTGATGGAGGGCACCAAGCCCGACACGACCGAGGAAAACATCCAGTCCCGCCTGCGCGGCGTGATGCTG
This sequence comes from Paracoccus fistulariae, assembly GCF_028553785.1. Lineage (NCBI taxonomy): Bacteria > Pseudomonadati > Pseudomonadota > Alphaproteobacteria > Rhodobacterales > Paracoccaceae > Paracoccus > Paracoccus fistulariae. The sequence continues at coordinate 2,756,324 of NZ_CP067136.1, read as the reverse complement.
ATGGCGATCTCGAACAAATTCGGGGAAATGTTGCTGACCACCGGCAATAAATCAGAGGTCGCCGTGGGCTATGCCACGATCTATGGCGACATGGCCGGCGGCTATAACCCGATCAAGGATCTGTACAAGACCCGCGTGTTCGAAACCTGCCGCTGGCGCAACCGCAATCATCGTGACTGGATGCTGGGCCGCCCGGGCGAGGTGATCCCGCCGCAGATCATCAGCAAGCCCCCGTCGGCCGAGCTGCGCCCCGATCAGAAAGACAGCGATTCGCTGCCGTCCTATGATGTGCTGGACGCCATTCTGGAAGGTCTGGTCGAGAAAGACCTGTCGCTTGCCGATCTGGTCGCACAGGGCTTTGCCGAGGAAACGGTCAAGCAGGTCGAGAAGCTGCTCTATATCAGCGAATGGAAGCGCTATCAGGCCGCCCCCGGCCCGCGCATCTCGACCAAGGCTTTCTGGCTGGACCGCCGCTATCCGCTGGTCAATCGCTGGCGCGACAGCCTGTGACGCGCCAGCGGAACGGCTATAGCAGAAAGTCGTTCTGCTGCAGGTTCAGCGCCTGATTCAGGGCGATGGTGAAATCGGCATCGCCATCGCCGTCCAGATCGCCCTGAATGCGGGTCTGTCCGCCACCCGTGGTAAAGCGGACCTCTGGCCCGTCGCCGGAAAAGCCCTGCCGACCAATGAAGTCGAAATCGTCGTTGATCTCTCGCAGGTCGATCTTGTCATTCTGCGCCCGCCGGAAATCCACGATCCGGTCCATCCTGTCATCGACGTCGCGGAAGACAAAGCGATCCGCACCGCCCCCGCCAACCACGGTATCGGCGCCTTCGCCTGAATAGATGGAATCGTGACCCGCGCGACCTTCCAGCCGGTTATCGTCCCAATTACCGGCGATCCTGTCGCCCGCGCGGCCGCCAATGACCGTCTCGAAGTTTTTCAACTCGAAACGCCCCTGATCAGAATTGACGCGACCGCTATCCAGATCGATATCCAGCGCTTTTCTGAAATTCGCAAAGCTGATCTTGTCGATATCGCTGTTCTTGCCGCCCGAGGTATTCTCACCGCCATCGATAAACACCCTGGCGGCGTCCTCACCGCGAACCCGCGCGATCACGGTATCCGCGTCGCGACCAAGTGAGATATAGTCCACATCGCCCTTGTTCAGGATGACCGTATCGCGGCCACGACCGGTACTGATGCTGCCGATCCAGTTGGCACCGTTTTCGACCACATCATTGCCGCGATTGGCCATGATCGCTTCGGCCTCGGCGCGGACGGTGATCCGGTCATTGCCCTCTCCGCCGGAAATCATGTTGACCCCGGCATCGCGGTCGCGGACCGTGATCCGGTCATTGCCATTGCCAAGAAAGACGGCGCCGACCCAGCTTGTCGTATTCAGGTTCACGATGTCACGACCATCTCCGGTGCTGAGCAGTTCGAACCGGACATCGCCGATATTGACGCGGTCATTGCCGCCATTGGTGCGGATGACATCGACATCCGTCCGCCGCAGATTGATGATGTCATTGGCCCTGTTGGAACAGAAGATGCCGTCAAGCTGACGGTCGCCATTCGCATTATCCCGGATCCGCGCGCCCAGATTTCCCGCGATGCGAAGGAAGCCCGCGTCCCAGCTGGCCGCCAGTGTCACATTCAGCACGGATCCGCGTTGCGGCGACCAGAAGAAAAAGCCGTCGGCCCAGCCGTCATCCTGCCATTCAAACTCTGTCCTGCCGTTCAGACGGATGGGATCCGTCCCGTTCAGAGTGATTGATTTCTTTCCCTTAACCGTTGCCATGGTAAAACCCCGCTTGGAAAAACAGGGTCATATCTTATCACGAAACGGCATTTTCCCGAACGGGCCGGTGCAGATCGCAGGAAATTTACCCTACTCCGCCCGAAAATATGGGAAAAAATTCCCGGCTGAGAAATTACGGCGTCAGATGCAGCGGCCTCCGTCCACCTCCATCGCGACGCCCGTAATCATCGAGGCCTCGTCCGAGGCAAGGAAGCAGGCGGCATTGCCCATATCCTCGGGCGTGGAAAAGCGGCCTATCGGAATGGTGGACAGAAACCTGGCCCGGATTTCGGGCGTATCCTCGCCCATGAAGCTTTTCAGCAGCGGCGTATCGCCGGCCACCGGGTTCAGCGCGTTCACGCGAATGCCGAACGGTGCCAATTCGACCGCCATGGCCTTCGTTGCCGTGATCAGCCAGCCCTTGGACGCATTGTACCAGTTCAGCCGGGGCCGGGGCGACACCCCTGCGGTCGAGGCGATATTGACGATGCTGCCCGACCCGGCCTGCTTCATCAGCGGCACGATCTGGCGCGCCAGCAGGTATACGGATTTGCAGTTCACCGCCATGACGCGGTCGAAATCCGCCTCGCTGACCTCTTCCATGAAGGCGGGCAGATGGGTGACGCCCGCATTGTTGACCAGAATGTCGATGCGGCCAAAGGCGTCTGTTACGCCCTGCGCCAGTTCGGCCACGCTGTCGCCATCGGCGACATTGCAGGTCATCGCCATGCCGCCGATCTCTTGCGCCACCTGCTGCGCGGCATCGGCGTTGATATCGGCCACCACCACCTGCGCCCCTTCGGCGGCGAATTTGCGGGCGATCCCGGCACCGAATCCCGAACCCGCGCCGGTGACGATTGCGATCTTGTCCTGAAGCCTCATCCCATCCTCCTCTTTGTGCCGTAATCTGGCAGAGCCAGCCCGTCATGCAAGCGGCTTTACGCGGATCGCGGGTCGGAATAGCGTCGATCCCATGTTGCGCTATCTGTTCCGTCGCCTTCTGTCTTTGGGGCTTAGCCTGATCGTGGCCTCTGCACTGATCTTTTCGGTGGTCGAGATGGTTCCCGGCGATCCGGCCAGCTTCATGCTGGGCACCGGCGCCCAGCCCGAGACGCTGGCCGCCCTGCGTCAGCAGATGGGATTGGATCAGCCGCTGCCGCTGCGCTACGCCCATTGGGTCGGCGCGATCCTGCAGGGCGATTTCGGGACCAGCTTCACCTATAAGACGCCGGTTGCGGCGATGATCATGGACCGTATTCAGGTCTCTCTGCCGCTGGCGGTCATGGCGCTGCTGCTGGCGGCGGCGATTGCCTTTCCGGTGGGGCTTTATGCCGCCAGCAGGCGTGGCCATGCAGGCGATGTCGCGGTCATGGCGGGCACGCAACTGGGCATCGCGCTGCCGAATTTCTGGTTCGCAATGCTGCTGGTGCTGGTCTTCGCCGTCAGGCTGCGCTGGCTGCCCGCGGGCGGTTTTCCCGGCTGGGGTCAGCCGCTGGCCGCGTTGCAGGCGCTGCTGCTGCCCGCCATCGCGCTGGCCCTGCCGCAGGCGGCAATTCTGGCGCGCGTTCTGCGATCCGCGCTGATCGAGACGCAGGGGCAGGATTATATCCGCACCGCCCGCGCCAAGGGGCTGAGCGCACGGCAAAGCCTGTATCGCCATGCCCTGCGCAATGCGCTGATCCCCGCGCTGACGATCCTGGGGATGCAGTTTTCCTTCCTTCTGGCGGGGGCGATCATCATCGAAAATGTCTTCTACCTGCCCGGTCTGGGACGCCTGATCTTTCAGGCGATCACGCAGCGCGACCTGATCGTGGTGCAATCGGCGGTGCTGGTGCTGGTCGCCGCCGTCATCGCCGTGACCTTTCTGGTCGATCTGGCCTATGCCGCCGTCGACCCAAGGCTGCGCCGGACATGAGGCGCACGGGCATGATCCTGGGGGCTGCGCTGGCGGGGCTGGCGCTGCTGGCGGCGGCGCTGTCCTTTGTCTGGACACCCTATGAGGTGACGCAGATGGCCATTGCCGACAAGCTGCAGGCCCCTTCGGCCGCGCATTGGTTCGGCACCGATCATTTCGGCAGGGATATCCTGTCCATGGTCATGGTGGGGGCGCGCACCTCGATCGCGGTGGCGCTGGTCGCAGTGGGGATCGGGATGGGGGTCGGGGTGCCGCTGGGCCTGATCGCGGCCACCTATCGCGGGCGCTGGCTGGATGAGGTCGTGATGCGCGGCAATGACCTGATCTTCGCCTTCCCCTCGCTGGTCAGTGCGATCCTGTTCGCGGCGGTCTTCGGGCCATCCGCACTGAATGCGATCATCGCCATCGGCATCTTCAACATTCCGGTTTTCGCGCGGGTCACGCGCGCCGCCGCGCTTCCGATCTGGACGCTGGATTACATCCGCGCGGCCGAGGTTGCGGGCAAGCACGCGCCCTTGATCAGCCTGCAGCACATCCTGCCCAATATCGCCAATCTGCTGATCGTACAGGGCACCATCCAGTTCAGCCTTGGCATTCTGGCCGAAGCCGGTCTGTCCTATGTCGGGCTGGGCGCGCAGCCGCCCGTCCCAAGCTGGGGACGGATGCTGGCCGAGGCGCAGACCATGATCACCATCGCCCCGCATGTCGCCATCATTCCTGGCCTGTGCATCGTGCTGACGGTTCTGGGGCTGAACCTGCTGGGCGACGGGCTGCGCGATATGCTGGATCCGCGGCTGAAGGTGATGCGATGATCCGGCTGCGCGACCTGTCGGTGCGGATCGGGGATCAGCCGATTCTGGATCGGGTCGATCTGGATCTGCCGCCCGGACAGATCACCGGTCTGGTCGGGGAATCGGGCAGCGGGAAATCCATGACGGCACTGGCGATCATGGGTCTGCTGCCACATCGCGCCCGCGCCGACGGGCAAATCCTGCTGGACGACCAGAACATCCTGCAGCTGCCGGAACAACAGATCTGCGCCCTGCGCGGCAAGCGGATCGCGATGATCTTTCAGGAACCGATGACGGCGCTGAACCCGCTGATGACCATTGGCGATCAGGTGGCCGAGACATTGCTGATCCACGGCGCCGCGACCCGGCGGGAGGCGCTGTCGCAGGCCCGCGACCGGCTGGACCGCGTCGGCCTGCCCGCACCGCGCTTCCCTTTGGATCTTTATCCGCATCAGCTTTCAGGCGGGCAGCGCCAGCGCGTCGCCATCGCGCTGGCCATCGCCCTGCGCCCCGATCTGCTGATCGCGGATGAGCCGACGACGGCGCTGGATGTGACAACGCAGGCGCAGATCCTTGATCTGCTGCGCGGGCTGGTACGGGAAGAGGGGATGGCCATGCTGCTGATCACCCATGATCTGGCGGTCGTCGCCGGTCAGGCCGATCAGGTGGCGGTGATGAAATCGGGGCGGATCGTCGAACGCGGCGCGACCGAGGCCCTGTTTCGCGCGCAGACCCATCCCTATACCCGTCAGCTTTTCGCCGCCTCGCGCCATGCGCCCGCGCTGATCCGCAGCGATAATCCCGAACCGCTGATGCAGGCCAGCGGTGTGACCCGCGAATACGGCCTGCCGCATGGCAAGGGCGTCCTGCGCGCGGTGGATGATGTCAGCCTGACCATTCATCGCGGCGAAAGCCTTGGTCTGGTGGGCGAATCCGGCAGCGGAAAATCCACCCTGACCCGGGCCCTGCTGGGGCTTGATCCGATCCAGCACGGTCAGATCACGCTGGACGGGCAGCCGGTGACCGCTGGCAGGTCGATGCCGCGCGACCGGCGGGCACGGATGCAGGTGGTGTTTCAGGATCCTTTCGGCAGCTTCAATCCGCGCTGGAAGGTGGACCGTCTGGTGGCCGAACCGTTCCATCTGACCGGTCGCCCCTCGGACTGGCGCAGACGGGTGGCGGCGGCGCTGGAAGAGGTCGGCCTGCAGCCCGCCGATGCGCGCAAATATATCCACGAATTTTCCGGCGGCCAGCGGCAGCGCATCGCCATTGCCCGCGCCCTGATCACCCGCCCGCAACTGATCGTGCTGGATGAGGCCGTCAGCGCGCTGGATGTCCGTGTCCGCGCGCAGGTTCTGGACCTGCTGGCACAGCTGCGCCAAAGCCACGGCATGGCCTATCTGTTCATCAGCCACGACATGTCCGTGGTGCGCGGCATCAGCGAACGTGTTCTGGTGATGCAATCGGGCCGCATCGTCGAGGATGGCCCGACCGAAGAGGTCATGCAGCAGCCGCGCGATCCCTATACAAGGCAGCTGATCGCCGCGACGCCGCGCATTCCTGCAGATTGGATCGAAACGCCCGCGCAGGCCGGTTAAGGCACCTCGATCTTGCCGACCAATGGCAGGTCGTCGCTTTGATCGACATTATGCCGCTCGATCATGCGATGGACGCGGGGACCGCCCTCGCCCCGGTGCAATTCGCGCAGGCGCACGGTCACCTCGGCATCGCTGGTGGTGCGGCGCATATTGTGGCGGATATATTCGTCCCATGTGGCGATGTGATAGCTTTCCGACCATTGATCGGGATGTTCCAGATCGCGCAGCAAGGCCCAGTTCCGCGCCCCGTCGCGGCGCCGGATGCCACGACGCTGGCGCATCAGACGCAGGAATTCGGGCACGTCCTCTTGCGCGATCTGGTAGTCCACCATCACCATGATCGGCCCCGAACGCCCGCGCAGATCCAGCCGCAGCGCGGGTTCGCGGAACCGGTTCACCGGGTCCAGATTGGCGGTGGCGAATTCCGGCGCCTTGAACCACAGCCCGATCAGGGCGCCAAAGGCCAGCACCGCCGCCGCCGCCGTCAGCGCCGTGCCCACCCCGTAGGATCCCGACACCATGCCCCAGATCCACGATCCGGTCGCCATGCCGCCAAAGGTCGCGGTCTGATACAGCGCCAGCGCCCGCGCCACGACCCATCGGGGCGTCGAGAGCTGCACCGTCACATTGAACAGCGACAGCGCCAGCACCCAGGCCGCGCCTGCAGGCAGCATCGCCAGCGCCTGCAGCCAGATCTTGTCGGTCTGCCCCAGGATCAGCGCCGCCAGCGCAAAGCCCAGAAAGGCCATGCGCACGATGCTCTCATTCGAAAAGCGGGTGCGGATGCGCGGGTTCAGCACCGCGCCAATGATCGCCCCGACCCCGTAGCAGCCCAGCAGGGCGCCATAAAGCAGCGATCCCGCCTCGGGATGTTTCTGAACCACCAGCGGCAGCAGCGCCAGGACCGAAACGGCGGCAAAGCCGAACAGCGCGCCCCGCAGCAGCACCCGCAGCAGGTTCGGCGACAGCGCGACATAGCGCAGCCCGGCCGCCACGGCGGGCAGGAAGGCCTCGGGCGGGGCGGTGCGCGGCGTGACCGGGGGATGCCAGCGCGCCAGCGCCCCCAGAAGCGGAAGATAGCTGATCGCATTGACTGCAAAAGCCGCCGCCGCGCCAAAGGCCGCGACGATAAAGCCGCCCACGGCGGGACCGACGCTGCGCATCAGGTTGAAGCCGACCGAATTCAGCGTCACCGCCGCAGGCAGATCGGCGCGCGGCACCAGATCGCCCATGCTGGCCTGCCAGGGCGGGTTATACAGCGCCTGCCCCGCGCCGATCAGAAAGGTAAAGCTCAGCAGCAGCCAGGGTGTCAGCCAGCCCTGAAAGGCAAAGACCGCCAGAATCGCCGAAATGACCGCCATGAAGATCTGCGCAAACAGCAGGATCGCCTTGCGGTCAAAGATATCGGCCAGCGCGCCCGAACCCAGAGCCAGCAGCATGATCGGCAGCGTGTTCGAGGCCTGAACCAGCGCGATCAGCGTATCGCTGTCGGTCAGCTGCGTCATCATCCAGGCTGCCCCGACCGCCTGCACCAGACCTCCGAAATTGGAAATCAGCGTCGCGCTCCAGAGCAGCCGGAAATCGCGATAGCGAAACGGCGCCAGGGCCGAGGATTTGGGCGCGTCGGTATCTGTCACTTCACTGCCTGCTGCGCATGATGGGGGCAGATTAGTCGCGCCCGCCGGGACAGACAACTGCACCTGAGAAGGAAGCGCATGGCCGGGGCAGCAGCCGTCGCGCGGCGCCCGCACAAATGCCCCGCGCGGCGTGAAACCAAAAGCCAGGCGAAGTTGTTCCGAGTTCAGCGAAACCTGACGAAACTGGAACCTTGATGCCACAGGCCGTAATTTGCCTGTCCTGCAAACAGTGGCTAGACTTGACGGAACGGGCCTGTAAACGGCTGATAAACCCCTGACGAATCGCCTTTGGCTCTGCCGTCGAAGGGGATAACGACACAAGTGCTGCCTGTGACGCGTCCGATGGCGCGTCCTTGTCACGACAAAGGAAAAAACTGATGATGCGCCTCGCTTCCTTGTTCTCGGCGCTGGCCTTGGGGCTGGCTGCATGCGGACCAACCCAGACCACCACGGCCCCCGCCCCGACCGTTCCCGCCGTCTATCAGGCCCGGGTCGATGCGGGCCCCGACGGGAATGCGATCGATATCCCGGCCGTGCGCGCCGCCTATCTGACCGACCGGAACCGCCGCCAGCGCGTCGCCTATAACGGCCCCGATGCGCCGGGCACCATCGTCGTCGATCCCTATGCCCGCGTGCTGTATGACGTGATGGAAAACGGCGAGGCCATGCGCTTTGGCGTGGCCGTGGGCCGCGCAGGCACCGGCTTCGAGGGGTCGGGCGTGATCTCGGTCAAGCGCCGCTGGCCGAACTGGACCCCGACGCAGAACATGATCCGCACCAGCCCCGAACTTTACGCCCAATTCGCGGGCGGGGTTGCCGGTGGCGCCGATAACCCGCTGGGCTCGCGCGCGCTGTATCTGTATCGCAATGGCCGCGACACCTATTATCGCATCCACGGCACGATGGACCCGTCCTCTATCGGCAAGGCGACCTCGGCCGGCTGCATCCGCATGTTCCAGCAGGACGTGATCGACCTGTTCGACAAGACCGATCTGGGCACCCGGGTGAAGGTCCGCAGCCCGCAGGAAAGCCTGGCGCTGGAAGGCCGCATGGTCGAAACGCCCGAAGGCTATGTCGTGCCGACGGACGCGCCCATCGTGGCCCAGACCCAGCCCACCGCTGGCGATGTGGTGACCACCACGACCACGGTTTCGGTCTCGCCCGTTGAAAGCGCCGTTCGCTGAAACCGGCCTGATATCCGACGTCAAAAGGCTCCGATCCGGCGATCGGGGCCTTTCTTAATTGCAAATGCGGCCATTCTTCCGCAAAGTCCGCGCGACTTGTCGCATCAGGCAGATAAGGAGCCGACATGCCGAGCTATGCCAAACTTGAACAGGCGATGCTGAGCCCGGATCAGCTGGCGCTGGTCGCCAACAGCCGCAGTCCTGCGATTGCCGCGCTGGATCAGGATGCCCTTTACGATCTGATCGCCCGGCTGGAAGAGGCGCTGAAATCGGCCGGCCCACATGGCGAAAACGGAGAGATCACCCTTGCGGATCTGTTTCAGGCCGCCCTGCGCCGGGCACAGGCGGATCGCCGCAAACGTGGCCTGAAACCCGCCAAGACCGACGCGCAGGCGGCGGCCAAACCGGCCTCTCGCCAGCCACCGGTGCGCAAGCGCGCCGATCGCGCGGCTGCGAAAAAGCGCAAGGATGCACGCACCGCATCGCGCCGTGTGACGCCCAAAGGCGCGGCCAAGACCGCCGCTGCGGCCACCGTCGCGACGCCGACGCCTGCCGCTGCAGAACCCGCCGAAAAACCCACTGTGGAATCCGCCGTGGAACCCGCCAAGACGGCACCGGACGACGCACCCGCACCCGCGAAGCGCCCCCGGAAATCCGCTGCGGAAAAGGCCAGAAAAGCTGCCAAAGCCGCCGAGAAAGAGGCCAAGGCCGCCCGCAAAGAGGCGAAGAAAGCCGTCAAGCGCGCCGAAAAGGCCACCCGGATCGCGGCTGAAAAGCTGGCCGCCCTGTCGCCCGGCAAGAAAAGCAAGCGCAAGAAAAAGAAGGGCTGAACCAGGCCCCGCAGGACCGAAGAACGTGAAAACTTTCCTCAAGATCGCATTGGCGCTGATAGTGTCGGCCGGAGCCGCCACCGCGCGCCCGGCTGTCGATGCCCATGTCGGCTATCCGCCCGTGACCCAAAGCAAGGATCTGCGCTGCACCGATGACGGGCGCGATTGCATCCGGCTGGAACATTACGCGGCAGATGTCTGCAAGCTGATCGAACGCAATGCGGCGCAGCGCGATCTGGACCCGAATTTCCTGGCCCGGCTGCTGTGGAAGGAAAGCCGCTTCGAACCAAGCGCCGTCAGTCCGGCTGGGGCGCTTGGGATTGCCCAGTTCATCCCCAGCACGGCCGAGCTTTACGATCTGGACGACCCCTTCAACCCGGCCCAGGCCATTTCGCGCTCGGCCTGGTATCTGCGCTATCTGGCCGACATGTTCGGCAATATCGGACTGGCCGCCGTCGCCTATAATGGCGGCGAAAACCGCGCCGCGCGCTATGTCGCGATGCAGGGCGGCCTGCCCTATGAGACCGAGGATTACGTCACCTCGATCACCGGTTTCGATGCCAGTCGCTGGCGCGACAACCCGCCCGGCGCGGATGAGCTGAAGCTGGGGCTGCAGCCCGATCGGCCCGACATGGCCTTTCGCCCCGCCTGCGAAAAGATGGCGGGCGATCGCAGGCTGCGCGAATTCACCACCCCGCAGCGGGTCTTTCCCTGGGGCGTGATCGTGGCCAGTCATCCCAGCCAGTCGGGCGCCGCAAAGCAGGTCGCGCGGCTGAACCGCACCTTGCGTCCGCTGTTGGGCGACAAGCGCGTCGGCTATGTCCGCAAGCGGATATCGGGCGCGCCGCGCGCGCTGTTCACAGCCCAGATCGGCTATGACAGCCGGGCCGAGGCCAGCGCCTTCTGCATTCGCCTGAAACGTGCGGGCGGGCGCTGCATCGTCATGCGGAACTGAGGCGCCCGGCGCTATTGCCGTTCCGGAAAGCAGTTCGCGGGCGGTTCATCCCCCGAGATGCGAAAATCCTCGCAGGTGAAGATCAGATCATTTCGCGCGCCGATCAGATAGGATGCCGCGCAGATCGCCAGCGTAATGGCGATCAGCACCAGATTAAGCCGGGCGCTGCGCAATTTCAGAACCTCTGGCATGGTCACGCGCAGCATGACTCCCGCGACGACAGGCAGGGCGAATACCACCGTCAGCACCTGAAACAACGCCTGCACCCCATCCAGCAGCGGACCCGGATACAGCCGGTCTGCGGCCTCTGACAGGAACCAGATCGAGGGCAGGAACATCGCCAGAAGGTCGATCCCCCGCACCGGCGGCCTGTCGGTCTTTTCATTCATCAGAATCAGGTAAAGCCCGGAGAGCAGCGTCACGACCGAAACGATCCAGATCTCGAAGAAATCGTTCCAGAAGACCGTGCCATAGGCCCCAAGATTGAAGCCGATCGGCCAGACCTCAAGCGCGATCAGAACCGAGGCGATGACCAGATGTCGCCCGGGTGTGGGGCGGTCGGAAACTGTCGTCATGGCCCTCTCGCAGCTTGTTTTGCGGCACTGTCGCAACGGCGGCGGGCGCGGGCAATCACAAAAAGCTTTGCGGATCGATATCCACCGACAGGCGCAGATTGGCAGGCGGCTTATGCGGGGCCAGCCAGTCGGCGATGGCGCTTTGCATGGCGGCCTGTCGTGGCGCATGGATCAGCAGCCGTATCCGGTGGCGCCCCCGGATCCGCGCGATGGGTGCGGGCGCGGGCCCCCAAAGCTCTGCCCCCGCATCGCGCAGGGGCTGGGCATGGGCGGCCAGATGCCGGGCGAAATCGCTGACCGTGGCCAGATCGGGATGCGACAGGATGATCCCGGCCAGACGCCCAAAGGGCGGCATGCCCACGGCCTGACGCGCCGCAGCCTCGGCATTCCAGAAGGCCTCATCCTCGCCCGACAGGATGGCGCGGATCACGGCATGATCCGGCTGATGGGTCTGCAACATCGCCACGCCCGGCCCCTCCCCGGCATGGCGCCCGGCCCGCCCCGCGACCTGTCGCATCAATTGGAACGACCGCTCGGCCGCGCGCAGATCGGCCCCTTGCAGCCCCAGATCGGCGTCGATCACGCCAACCAGCGACAGGCGCGGGAAATTATGCCCCTTGGCCACGATCTGGGTGCCGATGATGATATCCGTATCGCCATCCGCAATCTGGGCGATGGTGTCCTTCAGCGCCCGGGCCGAGTGGAACAGATCCGAGGACAGGATCGTCGCCTTGGCATCGGGGAAACGCGCGGCAACCTCTTCGGCGATGCGTTCGACGCCGGGACCGATCGGGGCCAGCTTGCCCTCGACCTGGCAAGAGGGGCAGGCGTCGGGAATCGGTCGCGTCTCGCCGCATTGATGGCAAACCAGCCGGTTCTGGAAACGATGCTCGACCATGCGCGCGTCGCATTGATGGCAGGCAATCTGTTCGCCACAGGCGCGGCAGACCGTGACGGGCGCAAAGCCGCGCCGGTTCAGGAACAGCAGCGATTGTTGCCCCCTGGCGATCCGCGCCGCGACCGCCGAGGCCAGCGTGGGCGAGATCCAGCGCCCCGAGGGCAAATCCTCGGCCCGCAGGTCGATGGCCGTCATGTCAGGCAATTCGGCCGCGCCATAGCGCGAGCGCAGGTCAAGCCGCCGGTATTTGCCGCTGGCCGCATTGACCCAGCTTTCAAGGCTGGGCGTCGCCGAGGCCAGCACCACCTGCGCCCCCAGGATCGAGGCGCGCAGCACCGCCATGTCGCGGGCGCTGTAGAAGACCACGTCTTCCTGCTTGTAGCTGCCGTCATGTTCTTCATCGACGACGATCAGACCCAGATCGCGAAACGGCAGGAACAGGGCCGAGCGCGCGCCGACCACCAGCCCGACCTCTCCCTGCCCGGCCATATGCCACAGCCTGCGCCGTTCGGTCCGTGTGATGCCGCTGTGCCATTCGCCGGGGCGCGCGCCAAAACGCGCCTCGACCCGGTCCAGAAACTCTGCCGACAGCGCGATTTCGGGCAGCAGCACCAGCGCCTGACGACCCGCCCGCAGGCATTCGGCCACCGCTTCCAGATAGACCTCGGTCTTGCCAGAGCCGGTGACCCCGCGCAGCAATGTGGTGCCATAGCCGCCGCCCCGGATCGCCGTTTGCAGCGCATCGGATGCCGCCTGCTGATCCGCATCCAGCGGCTTGCCCGGCAAGGACGGATCCAGCCGGGGATAGGGCGTATCGCGCGGAGCCTGAATCTCGGCCAAAGTGCCCGCGCTGACCAGCCCCTTGACGACCGGCGTGCCCACCCCGGCCAGCTGCGCCAGTTCCGAAGGCGCAAAGCTGGCGCCGCCATGATTGGCAATCACGTCCAGCACGCGCTGGCGCGCCTCGGTCATTCGGGCTGGTGGATCGCCAGCGGGCACGATGATCCGCCGCGCGGCAGGCGGGCGGTCCAGATCCGGTGCCCGCGTCGCCATGCGCAACATCAGCGGCAACGGCGTCAGCGTGTAATCCGCCGCCCGCGTCAGGAACTCCAGAAATTCGGGGCGGAAGGGCTCGGCCTTCAGCACCTTGGCGACGGGCCGCAGCTTGGCCAGATCGAAATCGCCCTGCCCCGCGCCCCGTACCAGCCCGATCACCCGTCGCGGTCCCAAAGGCACCAGCACCAGCTGCCCCTGCCGCACGCCCTCATCCGGGGCCAGATAGTCCAGCACCCCCACCGGTTCCGTGGTCAGAACGGCGATCCGGGCGCGGGCAGGGAAGAATTCGGGCAGGCTGTCGGGTCTCATCGCTGCCGATAAAGCCACAGATGGGCCGCGTTGCAAGAGCGCGATGATGCCGCGCCCTGAAACCTGCTGCTGCGCGAATACCGCCCTGCGCCCTCATCGATGCGACCGTGCCGCCTTCACGCTGACCTTTTTCTAGGCTAAACCCATGACGAAACCGCACCAGAGGAGCCGGGCATGAAATTCTTTGTCGATACCGCCGATGTGGACGCGATCCGCGAGTTGAACGATCTGGGCATGGTGGACGGCGTCACCACCAATCCGTCGCTGATCCTGAAATCGGGCCGCGATATCATCGAAGTCACCAAGGAGATCTGCGATATGGTCGCCGGTCCGGTCAGCGCCGAGGTTGTCGCCGAAAACGCCGATGACATGATCCGCGAAGGCAAGAAACTGGCCGAAATCGCGCCCAATATCGCCATCAAGGTGCCGCTGACCTGGGACGGGCTGAAGGCATGTCGCGCCTTTGCCAATGACGGCCATATGGTCAATGTCACCCTGTGCTTCAGCCCGGCGCAGGCGATTCTGGCCGCCAAGGCCGGCGCGACCTTCATCAGCCCCTTCGTCGGCCGTCTGGACGATATCCACCTGGACGGCATGGACCTGATCGCCGATATCCGCGAGATCTATGACAATTACGGATATGAGACGCAGATCCTTGCGGCCTCGATCCGCTCGGTCAACCATATCATCGACGCGGGCAAGATCGGCGCGGATGTGATCACCGCGCCGCCCTCGGTCATCAAGTCTATGGCCACGCACCCGCTGACCGACAAGGGCCTGGCCCAGTTCAACGCCGATTGGGCCAAGACCGGCCAGAAGATCGGCTGACCCATGAGCGACGAGGCTGGAATGGCGACCGAAGCAACGCTTGACCCGGAAACCCGCGAAAAGCTGCTGGCCGATCCCGGTGCCATTCTGGCCGATCGCGATCTGATGCGGGCGCTGGTCGCCGCGCGCGAGGACGAAGTCGGCGAGAATGTCATCGACATTCGTGGCCGCGCGATGGAGGCGCTGGAAGGTCGCCTCGACCGGCTGGAAATGCAGCATGAAAATGTCATTGCGGCGGCATTTGACAACCAATCCGGCGCGGCGGTCGTCCATCGCGCCGTGATCGGGCTGCTGGAAACCTCGGATCTGGAGGACCTGATTCACAGCCTGCAGGCCGATATCGCCCCGATCCTGCGGATCGAAACGCTGCGGCTGGTGATCGAGGCCGATCCGGTGCTGCCAAATCTGCCCGAGGATGTGGTGATCGCCCCACAGGGCGCCATCGAACGGATCGTCACCGCAGGGCGGCGGGCGCCGCGTGGCGATGATATCGTGCTGCGTCCCTCATCCCCGATCACCCGGCCCATCCATGGCAGGTCTGTCGCCTCCGAGGCGCTGCTGCCGCTGGAACTGGGCGCGCGCAGACCTGCGGCCCTGCTGCTGATGGGCAGCGCCGATGCAGCGCGCTTCATGCCCGCCCACGGCACCGACCTGCTGCGCTTCTTCAGCCAGGCCTTCCGGCTGATCCTGCTGGGCCGGCTGTGACCGATCCGGCGCCACTGGCCCTTGCACCGGCGATGGCCGATGCGCTGGCCCGGTGGCTGGATCTGGAACAGGCCACCCGCGACCGTTCCCCCCATACCATCAACGCCTATCGCGCCGATCTGCTGGCCTTCCTGTCTTTCATCGGCGGCTATCACGGCGCGGCGGCGACACCGAAATCCCTTGGCGGCTTGCGTCAGGGCGACATGCGCGCCTTTGCGGCGTCCGAAAGGGCGCGCGGGCTGGGCGCCAGATCGCTGGCGCGGCGGCAATCGGCCGTGCGCAGCTTTCTGCGCTGGCTGTCAGACCGCGAGGGGCACGACCTGTCGGCGGCCCTCTCTGCCCGCAGCCCGAAATATGCCCGGACCCTGCCCCGCCCGCTGTCACCGGAACAGGCGCAAGAGGCGTTAGAGACGGTCGCGACCGGCCATCAGACCCCCTGGGTCGCCGCGCGGGATGTGGCGGTGATGACGCTGCTGTGGGGCTGCGGCCTGCGGATCTCCGAGGCGCTTGGGCTTGACGGGCGCGACTGGCCCTTTCGCGACAGCCTGACGATTACCGGCAAGGGCGGCAAGGAACGGCATGTTCCGGTGCTGCCTGTGGCTCGTGATGCGGTCGCCGGGTATCTGCGCCAATGCCCCTGGCGACTGGCCCCGGATGCGCCGCTGTTTCGTGGCGTGCGGGGCGGGCGGCTGAATACCGACCAGATCTCGGGCGCGTTGCGGCGTGCGCGGGCCGCGCTTGGCCTGCCGCCCACCGCGACGCCACATGCGCTGCGCCATTCCTTCGCCACCCACCTGTTATCCGCAGGGGGCGATCTGCGCACCATTCAAGAGCTTCTGGGCCATGCCAGCCTGTCCACCACGCAGGTCTACACCGGCATCGACGACACACATCTGATGGCGGTCTATCGCGCCGCCCATCCCCGGGGATGAACGGAGCGGCGACCAGGGGGCAAAACGAACCAACGCCTGTCTCATCGCGTTGAGGGGCAGAAGCAGAAGGAGCCGACCATGACGACGCATGCGATCTTTCACCGCCCGCTGGATGCGGAAATCCCGCATGGGCTGGACGAGGCGATCTTCGGGATGGGCTGCTATTGGGGCGTCGAAAAGCTGTTCTGGCAGCAGAAGGGTGTCTGGCTGACCGAAGTGGGCTTCGCTGGCGGCCAGTCCGAAAACCCGACCTATGAGCAGGTCAAGACCGGCGAGACCGGTCATGCCGAGGTCGTGCGCATCGTCTATGACAGTTCGCTTGTCAGCTATGACCACCTGCTGCAGCTATTCTGGGAAAACCACGATCCCACGCAGGGCGACCGTCAGGGCAAGGATGTCGGCAACCAGTATCGCAGCCTGATCGTCGCGCAGAACGACAGCCAGCTTGCCGCGGCCGAGGCATCGAAGATCGACTATAACAACCGTCTGGCAGTCGAAGGTTTCGGCGAAATCACCACCGAAATCACCGGCAAGACCCGCTTCTGGCCCGGACCAGAGGCGCATCAACAATATCTGGCCAGGAACCCTGACGGATATTGCGGGCTGAAAGGCACCGGGGTAGAGGCTTCACTACCCAATCCGGATCCGATCTGATGACAACCTTCACCGCCCTGACCCATCTGCCCGGCCGCGCCGCCGCCGAAGCCCTGGCCGAGGATTGCGAAGGGCTGGAGCCCGAACCCGTCGGCAGCGGCATCTTTGAAATCGAGGATGGGTCGAACCGGTGGGAGGTCGGGCTTTACTTTACCGAAGCCCCTGACGAGGTCGCACTGGCCCTGATGGCCGCCGCCCATGGCGCGCAGCCCTTTGCCATTTCGGAACTGCCCGACGTCGATTGGGTGGCCCATGTGCGGCGCGAGTTGACGCCGGTGCGGGCCGGGCGGTTCTTTGTCTATGGCAGCCATGACGCCGATCAGGTCCCCGATGACGAGGGGATCGAGGCGCTGTGCATCGAGGCCGCCATGGCCTTCGGCACCGGCCATCACAATACCACCAAGGGCTGTCTTGAGGCGCTGGACCGCCTTGCCACCGGCGGCTTTCAGGCGCAGCGCATTGCCGATATCGGCGCGGGCACGGCCGTTCTGGCCATGGGCGCCGCGCGCATCTGGCCGGTCACGGTCATTGCCAGCGATATCGATCCGGTGGCCGTCGATACGGCGGCTGCCAATGTGCTGGCGAACGGCCTTGACGGGCGCGTCATCTGTATCGAGGCGGCGGGCTTCGATCATCCAATGCTGGAACAGGCCGCGCCTTTCGATCTGGTCCTGGCCAATATCCTGAAACAACCGCTGATCGACCTGACCGGGGATATGGAAAGATCCGTCGCGGCGGGCGGCAAGATCATCCTGTCGGGCATCCTGACCGGTCAGGCCGAAGAGGTGATCGCCGCCTATGAGGAAGCGGGCTTCACGCTGGATCGCCGCGACGATCTGGGCGAATGGTCGGCCCTGACGCTCACGCGCAAAGGCTGATTGCAAACCCCTGCAGGCAGGTCTAGCACTGGCTGCGGAGGGTGTTCCATGACAGCAGCAGCAACCATGCCGGATCAGGGCACTCAGCCCTTGAAAGCCGCCGCCTGGATGATCGGCGCGGTCGCCGCCTTCACGCTGATGGCGATTGCCGGGCGCGCGGTTTCCTTTGAACTGGATACCTTTGAACTGCTGGGCTACCGCTCGGCCATCGGTATCGTGATCATGGCGGCGGTGATCACATGGCGCAGGGACTGGGCCTCGGTCAATTTCCGGCATCCCGGTCTGCATCTGTGGCGCAACACCGTCCATTTCGGGGCGCAGAACCTGTGGTTCTATGCCATGTTCAACGCCGCTTTGGCGCAGGTCTTTGCGCTGGAATTCACGGCGCCGCTGTGGCTGCTGATTCTGTCGCGTCTGTTGCTGGGGGAACGGATGACGCGGCCACGGGTCATTGCCGCCCTTTGCGGCTTTGTCGGCATCCTGCTGGTCGCGCAGCCCGGATCGGCGCCGCTGACCCCGGGCCTGATCGCGGCCGCGCTGTGCGCCATCGGCTTCGCGCTGACCTATATCACGACCAAGCAACTGACGGCGGTAACCTCGCTGACGAATATCCTGTGGTGGATGACGGTCCTGCAGACATTGATGGGCCTGATCTGCGCGGGGATCGACGGACAGATCGCCCTGCCATCGGCGCAGGCGCTGCCCTGGGTGATGCTGTTGGGCCTGACCGGGCTGGGCGCGCATTTCTGCATCACCAGCGCACTGAAACTGGCGCCCGCCACGCTGGTCATGCCCTTCGATTTCCTGCGCCTGCCGGTGATCGCGGTTGTCGGACTGCTGCTTTACAATGAACCGATCAGCCTGTGGGTTCTGCTGGGCGGCGCGCTGATCCTGGGCGGCAATTACCTGAACATCAGGGCCGAAGCGGCGCGAAAACCACTGGCCGCGACGCAGGCATGAAAAAACCCCCGCCGCTTCCGCTTCGGGGGTCGTTCCAACCGGGATGGCAATGGCTTAGAAGCCGCGCGCAATCCGCTCGATGTCGCCGCGGCACAGACCGATATCGTCCAGCTCGCGATCCGACAGGCGGCTCAGTTCACGACGGGTCACGCGGGTATCGTTCCACGAGGCCAGCATCGAGAACAGTTTCGCGAAGACATTGCCAACGCCACCAACAGCTGCACTGTTGTTCATTTCAATCGTCGACATGACATCACCTGTTTTCGTCTTGCCCAATCAGCGGGCAGTTTCATCACAGGGCGGGATATAGTTGGGGCATCGGGGGTTGAGTAGCCACGCAAAGGGCATGCCTGTTATGCCCCGGCTGCAACTTCGCAGGGGCTTTCTGTGGCTTTTGGGCAACGCTTTTGACTCCAAAGCACATTTACGTGCAGGTAAAGCACAATAAGGCCAATTTGCCTGCGCTTTCGCGCCGGGTCCTGTGCCGCATCGATTCGCGTTTCCTGCCAGAACGGACCGACTCAGCGCCAATCGCCCAGTGCCGCCTGCCACAAGGCCAGCGCCGCGACCGCCGCAGTGTCCGCGCGCAGGATGCGCGGGCCAAGGCTGATGCGGGTCACATGGGCCAGCGACGAGAGTTGCTGCCGCTCGGGCTCGGAAAAGCCGCCCTCGGGGCCGATCAGGATGGCCCAGGGGCCTGTGGGCAGCCCGGCCAGCGTCTCGGCCGGTCCGGCCAGCGCCTCATCGGCCCAGAGAATGCGGCGCGCGGGATCCCAGTCCTGCAGCACGCGCGACAGGGGCAGCAGATCGGCCACCGGCGGGACATAGGTGCCGCCGCATTGCTCGGCCGCCTCGACGGCATGGGCTTGCAGTCGGTCCTGCCGGATCCGTTCGGAATTGGTGAAATCCGTCTGCACGGGCAGGATGCGCGCGGCCCCCATCTCGGCCGCCTTTTCGACGATGAAATCGGTGCGGGCCTTTTTGATCGGCGCAAAGATCATCCACAGATCGGGCGGATCACGCTGATCGCCGGTCTGACGCAGCAGTTCCAGCGTGCCGCCACGCTTGCCCGCCTCGGTGATCGCGGCCAGCCATTCGCCGTCGCGCCCGTTGAACACGCTCAGATGATCCCCGGCCCGCTGCCGCATGACGCCCGACAGGTAATGCGCCTGCGGCCCGTCCAGCGGAACGGCTTGTCCCGGGACCAGAGGGTGATCTATGAACAATCTGATCTTAGCCATGAGGCCAGACGCTATGCAAAGCCAGACGGAAAGGCCAGATGCCGTCATCGACGCGCCGGCAGGAAATTGGGTGGACCGCCACGCGCCGCCGCAATGGCGCCCCTGGCTGCGGCTGAGCCGCGCGGACCGGCCCATTGGCACATGGCTGCTGCTGCTGCCCTGCTGGTGGGGTGTCGGGCTGGCGATGATGTATGATGCGCCGCGCTGGTTCGATCTGTGGATCGTCATCGCCTGCGCCATCGGTGCTTTCGTGATGCGCGGCGCGGGCTGCACCTGGAACGACATCACCGATCGCGACATCGACGCCCGGGTCGCACGCACGAAGTCGCGGCCCCTGCCCTCGGGTCAGGTGACGCTGCGTGGCGCCTATCTGTGGCTGGCGGCGCAATGCATGGTCGGATTCGTGATCCTGCTGACGCTGGGCAAGGCGGCGATTGGCATGGGGGTGCTGTCGCTGGCGCTGGTGGCGATCTATCCCTTTGCCAAGCGCTTCACCTGGTGGCCGCAGCTGTTTCTGGGCTTTGCCTTCAACTGGGGCGTGATGCTGGCCTATGCCGCGCATATGGGCCGGGTGGATCTGGCCCCGGCGGTGGCCTGGCTGGGCGGCATCGCCTGGACGATCTTTTACGACACGATCTACGCCCATCAGGATATCGAGGATGACGTTCTGATCGGCGTCAAATCCACCGCGCGGCTGTTCGGCGACAAAAGCCCCCGGATGCTGCGGATTTTTGCCCTGCTGGCCGTCGCGCTGCTGGCCATCGCGATTGCCCTGACCGGTCGCAATCTGTTGATAGCCTATATCGGGCTGGCAGGCTTCGCCGCACACCTTGCCTGGCAGCTTAGCATCTTCAAGCCTTATCAAAGCCCTATCGGACTTCGCCTGTTCCGCTCGAACCGCGATGCCGGGCTGATCCTGGCATTTTTCCTGATCCTTGCGGGGTTGGTATGATTGCGCCCCGGTCAGGGGATGGGTAGACGAAAGCAGCTTGAAACCGCGAAAGGCACCGTCACATGGCCTCATCCCGCCGCAGGCTTACCACATCGCTTGCCACCGTCCTGGTGCTGACTGCCGCAGGCGGGCTGTGTTGGTGGGGCGCAAACCGGGCGGCGGAGTTCATCGAGAAACGATCGCTTGAGGATGTGCAGGCGGCGCTGATGCTGGAAAGCAAGGACTGGGTGACCGTCACAACCGATGGTTTACAGGTCCACCTGTCCGGCACCGCCCCGACAGAGGTGGATCGCTTTCGCGCCATGACCGTGGCCTCGACCGTGATCGATTCCAGCCGCGTCGTGGATGAAATGACCGTCGCCGCCGTCGCCGCGCTGGAACCGCCGCCGCTGAAGATCGAGCTTTTGCGCAATGATGACGGGATTTCGGTGATCGGGCTGATCCCCTCGTCCAGCGACCGCGCGGCGCTGATCCGCACCTTGCGCGACGAAACCGCCGCGCCGCAGATCACCGACCTTCTGGAGACATCGGACCAGAAGCCGCCGCAGGGCTGGTCCAAGGCGGTGCAATTCGGCCTGCGCGCCGCGCAACTGGCCCCGCGCGCCAAGATTTCCATCGAGACCGGGCAGGTCAGCATTTCCGCCATCACCGACAGCCGCGAGGAAAAAGGGCGGCTGGAAACCTCGCTGAAACAGGCGGTGCCCGCTGGCGTCGAGTTGCGGACCGAGATTTCGGCACCCCGCCCGGTGATTTCGCCCTTCACGCTGCGCTTCCTGATCGATGAGGACGGCGCGCGTTTCGATGCCTGTTCCGCCGATAGCGAGGATGGCCGCGACCGGATCATCGAGGCCGCGGTGGATGCAGGAATGCATGGCATTCCGGGCTGCACGCTGGGCCTTGGCTCGCCCTCGCCCGACTGGGCCAGGGGCGCCGTGGCGGCGATCAATGCCGTGAAAGAGCTTGGCGGCGGTGTGGTGACGCTGTCGGATGCCGATGTCGCGCTGACCGTGCCCGCCAGCGTGCCGCCCGACACCTATGCCACCGTTGCCGCAAAGCTGGAACAGACGCTGCCCGATGTCTTCTCGCTGCGGACCGAGCAAGAGGAATCGTCCAGCGATCAGGATCAGGGCCCGGTGGAATTCGTCGCCGTGCTGGAGGAAACGCAGCGCCTGTCCATGCGCGGCCCGATCACCAATGCCCGGATGCACGAGGCCGTGGATAGCCTTGCCAAATCGCGCTTCCTGCAGGTGGACAGCGATCTGCGCGATGACGATGCCGTGCCCTCGGGCTGGACGGTGCGGGTTCTGGCCGCGCTGGAGGCGCTGGACACGCTGGATCATGGCAGCGTCCAGGTCTCGGCCGATCTGATCAAGCTGTCGGGCACATCGGGCAATCCCGAAGCGACCGAGGCCGCCGCCGCACGGCTGGCCGACCGCCTGGGCCCCGGCGTGCCCTTCGATCTGTCGGTGCGCTATGACCGGCTGCTGGATCCGGCGCTGAACCTGCCCGATGGCAATGAATGCGTGCGGCAGTTGAACATCATCATGTCCGAGGCCGAAATCGGTTTCGAACCGAACAAATCCTCGATCGCGGGCGATCCCGCGCCGACGCTGGAGCGGCTGGCCGATGTCATGGGCGAATGCCGCGATTACCAGGTCGAGGCGGGCGGGCATACGGATTCGCAGGGCTCGGAAGGGTTCAATGCCGACCTGTCGCGCGGCCGCGCGCAGGCGCTGGTCCGCGCCATGCAAGAGGCCGGGATCAACACCGCCAACATGACGTCGCGCGGGTACGGCGAAAGCCAGCCCATTGCCAGCAATGAGACCGAGGCGGGGCGCGAGGAAAACCGCCGCATCGAATTCCGGCTGCTGTCGGAACGCCCGGTGCGGACCGAAACCCTGCCGCCGCCCATCACGCTGCAGGGCCAAACCAGCGCCCCCGCAGGCGATGACGCCGATCACAGCGATGACGACGAGTTCGACGCCCCCACCGGCGATCCCGTGGACGTCACGCTTGGCCCCGCTTTTCTGGGCGAGGATACGGATGGCCCGGTCAACCTGACCGATGCCGCGACCATGATCCGGTCGCTGGTGCTGCCGCCTTCGGATCCCGCGCACCGGGTCGAGACTGAATTCTTCGGCCCCTCGCGCCCGACTGCTGGCGCGACGCCTTTCGCTCCGGCGATGGTCGGGGCCAGCGAGGAATTCCAGTCACCGGAAGCCCGCGAAGAGAATATGGTCGTCCCGGTTCTGACGCCCGATGCCGACACGCCACGCCCCTCACCCCGCCCCGGTGAGATCGCCACAGAAGCCGCAACCGAGTGAAGCCCGACATATGAACCGCACCGAATTCATCACCGTCACCGCGATCATCCTCTTTGCCGCCTTCCTGCTGGGCTGGCTGGCAAGCTGGCTTGTCCACCGCCTGTTCCGCTCGACCCGGTCGGACATGTCGGAACTGGACCATATGGCGCAGCAGTTGCACGACGCCGAAGAGGCCCGCGACGAAGCCATCGACCGGCTGGAAGAGCGCGAGGGAGAGCTGCGCAGCAAGCTGCGCGGGGCGGAATCGGAACTGGAGGCGGCCATGGACGGGCTGCGCGAAAGCCGCGCCGAGGTCGAGGAATTGCGCGGCTATATCGAACGCAAGCTGGCGCGGCGGTAGGCGCGGACCACGCAGGCGGGGGCCAATGGCCCTGCGGAAAGGGAAAGGGCGGCGCCATATGGCACCGCCCTTTTTTGCAGTCGATCCCGGCAAGGACCGGGGGTCTGTCAGCGCGCCCCAGGGGAACGCGCCATCAAGTGACCCTATTGCATGCCCTTCTCAAGGAATTCGCCAACCACATTCGACATGTCGAACGAGGTGCCGCCCTGAACCGGCGGGTATTCAGCCAGCGTGGCAAGGTGCTGGTTCATCAGAACGCCCATCGGCTGGATCAGCCACGAAACCTTCTGCATCAGATGTCCATAGGCATCCGAACTGGAATAGCTTTCGAACGGATCCATACGGATGTTGAAGACCAGCGGCACGGTGCGCGGAACCACATTGGCGTAGTAATCTTCCTTGGTCGAGAAGTGGAACTTCCACGGACCCATCCGCACGGCGGTCAGCTTGCTTTCATAGTAATAGAAGATGCTGTCGCGGTTCGAACCGTCCTGCTCACCCTTCCAGTAGGGCAGGTTGTTCACGCCGTCGATATATTGCTTTTTCTCTTCCATGACTTCGGCGCTGATATCGTCGATCCCCGCCGCAGCCGCCAATGAGGTGAACATGTCCTGATGGCCCTGAATGCCGTTCAGCACCCTGCCCTCTTCGATCACCCCCGGCCAGCGCAGCATCGAGATCACGCGGACGCCGCCCTCATAGGTGGTCATCTTCTCGCCGCGGAACGGCGTGGTGGCACCATGCGGCCATGACGTATGCTCGGGGCCGTTATCGGTGGAATACCAGACGATGGTATTGTCAGAGAGGCCGCGTTCGTCCAGCCAGTCCAGCACCAGCCCGATATCGTGGTCATGCTGCAACATCCCCGAGCCGTGATAATCGGCCTCTGAGGTATATTCCTCGGCGGCATAGCGCCATTCGTCGTTCAGCCGCGTGTAAAGATGCATCCGGCTGGTGTTGAGCCAGACAAAGAAAGGCTCTCCGGCATCCTGCGCTGCGGCCATGAATTCCTTGGCCAGCGGAATGACCTCACCTTCGTCGAAATTCTTCATCCGCTCTTGCGTCAGCGGGCCGGTATCCTCGATCGTCTGCTTGCCCACGCGGCCAAAGCGCGGCTGCTCGGTCTCGTCGTCGGTCTCGGACGCGAAGGAGTGGATCACCCCGCGCGTACCGAACTGTGCCTCATATTCCTCAAGCGAGCCCGAGAATTTTTCGCCGAAGCGCTGATAGTCGCGCTGTTCGGCCTCTTCCTGCGTATTGAGGTGATAGAGGTTGCCGAAGAATTCGTCGAACCCGTGGACCGTTGGCAAATGCTCGTTGCGGTCGCCAAGGTGGTTCTTGCCGAAATGCCCGGTGCGATAACCGACCTCTTTCAGCTCTTCCGCCAGCGACGGCGATCCGGCCTGCAGGCCAAGGGGCGAGCCCGGCTAGCCGACCGTCGTCATGCCCGAACGGATCGGATACTGGCCGGTGATAAAGGCCGCGCGACCCGCCGTGCAGCTGGGCTGCGCATAATGGTCGGTAAAGCGGATCCCTTCTTCCGCGATCCGGTCGATATTGGGCGTGGTATAGCCCATGGTTCCCATTCCGTAGGCCGAAACGTTCTGCCAGCCAATGTCATCACCCCAGATGACAAGGATATTCGGCCTGTCGGTGGTGCTGGTCTGCTCGGACTGGTCCTGAGCGACTGATGTTCCTGCAAGCCCGATCGCGGGCAAGAGGCACATGAGGAAGCGCCATTTTCTCATGCCATTTCTCCCAAATGTCGATCACGATGAAGTAAAGTGATCATATGAATGTGATACACTTTTTACGAGCAATCTGCATCAAAACAACCCGATAATGGGTTTGCGTGACGTCCTGTCGCGCGCCTCCGGGGCATGTCCGGCGGCAGGTTTGACCTGAAGGCAGCCATAAGGGGATCAAGTAAACATACAAAACAGTTTGTTTTCATTGGTCGAAGCCACGCCCTGTTGCCCACGCATGAAAAAGGGCGGTGCCCTTCGGCACCGCCCCGATTGTCGGTATCTTTTTTGGATCAGATGCCCGCTTCGACGATCGCACGGGCCAGAACCGGCACCGTATCCCGGTTCAGACCGGCAATGTTCAGGCGTGAGTCGCCGACCATATAGATCCCGCTCTCTTGTTTCAGGGTCTGCACCTGTTCGGGCGTGGCGCCCAGACGCGAGAACATGCCGCGATGGCGGGCGATGAAATCGAACCGGTCGCTGTCCGACAGGCTGCGCAGTTCGGATGCAAGCTGATCGCGCAATCCCAGCAGGGTGTTGCGGATCTCTTCAAGCTCGGCCATCCAATCGCCGCGCAGACCGTCATCGGTCAGGATCGTGCTGACGACCCGTGCGCCGTGATCGGGCGGGAATGAGAAATTCTGCCGGTTCAGAAAGGCCATCGCCCCCTGCGTCAGATCGCGCGCCTCGGCATTTTCGGTCAGGGCGATCAGCAGGCCGGTGCGTTCGCGATAGATCCCGAAATTCTTGCTGCAAGAGGCGGCGATCAAAACCTCTGGCAGGCGCGAGGCGACCAGCCGGGTTCCTTGCGCATCCGCGTCCAGACCGTCGCCAAAGCCCTGATAGGCCAGGTCGATCAGCGGGATGGCCCCGGATTTTTCAAGGATCGCGACCACCTCTTGCCACTGGTCCAGCGTCAGGTTGGCGCCGGTCGGGTTGTGACAGCAGCCATGCAACAGAACGACGTCGCCCTTGCCCGCCTTGGCGATATCGGCCTTCATCGCCTCGAAATCCACGCCCCGCGTCTCATTGTCGAAATAGCGGTATTCGACAAAGGGCAGACCCATGAATTTCATGATCGACAGGTGGTTCGGCCAGGTCGGGTCCGAGACATAGACCGTCACATCCGGGTTCGCCATGCGCGCCAGTTCCAGCGCCTGACGGATCGCGCCCGTGCCACCGACCGTCGCGACCGAGGCTGTCCGGTCGGCGGGCACATCGCCCAGAACCATCGCCGCCAGCGCGTTGCGGTAATCCGCCTCGCCGGCCAGAACCGTATAGGCCTTACTGGTCTGGCTTTCCCAGATCCGCTTTTCGGCCTCTTTCACCGCGCGCATGACCGGCGTCACGCCATTCGGATCCTTGTAGACCCCGACCCCCAGGTCGATCTTTCCCTGACGGGTATCGCCCTTGAATTCCTCGATCAGCATCAGGATCTTGTCGGGGGCTTGCGGCTTCAGATTGGACAGCATGTTTCAGGCGTCTCCGGTTGCGATTGGCAGATCGGAAAAGCTGCCCCATTCGGTCCAGCTTCCGTCATACAGGGAATGGTCTTGATGGCCGATCCGCTCAAGCGCCAGCGACAGGATCGCGGCGGTCACGCCGCTGCCGCAGGTGGTGATGGCGGGCCGGGACAGGTCGATGCCTGCGGCTTCGAATTCGGCGCGGATGGCATCGGGATCCTTCATCGTGCCATCGCCATTATACAGGCGGCCAAAGGGCAGGTTCTGCGCGCCCGGAATGTGACCGGCGCGCAGGCCCGGACGCGGCTCATCGACCTCGCCGCGAAAACGCTCGGGCGCGCGGGCGTCGATGATGCTGTAATCGCCCAGTTTCGACGCCGCCGCCACCTGCGTCACGTCGCGGACCAGCCCGGCCTGACGCTGCACGGTGATATGGCGGTCGCGCATGACGGGGGGCAGATCCTCGACCGGGCGCCCTTCGGCCTGCCATTTGGCGAAACCGCCATCCAGAACGGCCACGTCCTTCTTGCCCATCAGGCGAAAGGTCCACCAGACGCGGGCCGCGCTGCGCACGTCGGAATTGTCATAGATGACGATCTGATGGCCATCGCCGATCCCCATGGCCCGCATGCGGCTGATGAACAGCTCGACCGGGGGGGCCATATGCGGCAGGGCGCTGCGCTTGTCCGAAATCGCCTCGACATCAAAGAAGCGGGCATTGGGGACATGCGCGGCCTCGTATTCGGCCCGCGCATCCCGCCCCGAGGCAGGCATATGCCAGCTTGCGTCCACAATCCGCAGGTCAGGATCGTTCAGATGCGCGGCAAGCCAGTCGGTCGAGACCAGCGTTTTCGGATCGTCCTGCATGGGAATCCCCTCTGTTAACACCGCGATTTGCTTGCAGAGGATTTAACCGGGCCTTGGCCGCGCTGCAATGGCGCCTTGCGCAGAAGCCTGTCTTTCCGTGGATTTTAGGCATCTTGGCGCGCCTGAAGCCGCGCCGCCATGCCTATCCCTGCTTCAAAAGCCGCTGTTTTTGCCGGTTCCAGTCGCGCTTGGCGCTGGTTTCGCGCTTGTCGGCCACCTTCTTGCCCTTGGCGACGCCGATCTTCAGCTTCACCAGCCCGCGATGGTTGAAATACATCACCAGCGGAACCAGCGTCATTCCTTCGCGCCCGATGGCCTGCCACAGGCGCGACAGCTCTCGCTTGCTGACCAGCAGCTTGCGCTTGCGGCGTTCCTCATGGCCGAAGACCCCGGCATTGGTCAGCGCGGCGATATGACCGTTGACCAGCCACAGCTCTCCGTCCTCGACCGAGGCATAGCTTTCGGCAATATTCGACTGTCCGGTGCGAAGCGATTTCACCTCGGACCCGGTCAGCACGATGCCGACCTCAAGATCGCTTTCGATGAAATAATCGAAACGCGCCCGCCGGTTTTCGGCGATTACCTTGTAATTCTTGTTTTCATCAGCCTTTGCCATGCAGGATCAGATAGGGTGGCACATCCGCAAAGTAAAGCGGGCGGCGGCGGCAAGGCCCCCTATATCCACGGCCTGCACCCCGCTAACCTGCCGCAAAATGGAAAGGCGCAACCCGATGCTGTTTCAGATCGCCCTTGGCAGCGTGATGATGCTGATTACCGTATTCCTGTCAGGCCTTGCGGTTCTGAGCTTCGCGGCCGTCTTTGCCCGGCTCTCGGACTGGCTGGTCAGACCGCCGCATCGGCCCAAGCTGATCCTGATCATCGTCGCGGTCAGCCTGTGGGCGCTGGCGGTCACGACGGTCGATGTCTGGGTCTGGGCGTTGATGCTGCGCTATCTTGGCGCGCTGACGACGCTGGAAGAATCGGTCTATTTCGCCTTGGTCAGCTATACCACGCTGGGCTATGGCGACGTGCTGCTGGCGCGGGAATGGCGCATTCTGGGTGGCATGATGGCCGCGAATGGCATGCTGAATATCGGCCTGATGACCGCCTTCATGGTCGAGGCGCTGCGCTATATCCGCGTCAAGCAACTGGAGCATATGGAGGCAGAGGACGACTGACGCCCGCGTCAGCCCGGCGGCAGATGGTCCAGCACCGCGCTGGCCGCTTGCCGGGCATCCTGCCAGGCACGTGCAAAGCCGTCGGGGCCGCCATAATAGGGATCGGGAATGCCCTGCCCTTCGCGCCCCGGCACATGATCCAGAAGCAAGGACAGCCGGGCCCGCCCGTCTTTCGGCTGCATCCGCCGCAGATGCGCCAGATTGTCCCGATCCGCAGCAAGGATCAGGTCGAAACGGTCAAAATCCGCCGGACTGACCTGCCGTGCGCGCTGGTCCGAGATATCGACGCCGTGCCGCAACGGCTCGGCCTGCGCGCGGCTGTCGGGCGGATCCCCGATATGCCAAGCGCCGGTCCCGGCCGAGTCGATGGTGACATCCAGCCCGCGGGCCGATGCCTCTGCACGCAGCGCAGCCTCGGCCAGCGGAGAGCGGCAGATATTGCCCATGCAGACGACAAGAATGGCGGTCATCGGGCGTCCTGGGCCAAAGAAACGGGGTTGATCGCAATGCGCATGGGCCGCAGGCTAGCGTGGTTTCCGCCCCGCTGGCAATGCAACGGATAAGCCCATGAGACCCGGACCCCGCAACCTGATCACTGATGTCACCGGCTTTCAGGTCGGCAATGCGCATGACCCGGACCTGCGATCTGGCGTCACCGTGCTGACCGCGGATCAGCCCTTTGCCGCCGCCGTTCACGTGATGGGCGGCGCACCCGGCACGCGCGAAACCGACCTGCTGGCGCCGGACAAGCTGGTGGCGCAGGTGAACGCGCTTTGCCTTTCGGGTGGGTCCGCCTTTGGTCTGGCGGCCTGCGACGGGGTGATGGCCGGGCTTCTGGCCGATGGCCGTGGTTTTGCCATCGGTGAGGCCCGCGTGCCTGTGGTGCCCGGCGCGATCGTGTTCGATCTGCTGAACGGCGGACGCAAAGACTGGGCCGCAAACCCCTATCCCGCCCTTGGCCGCGCCGCCTATCACGCGGCCTCGGCAGATTTCGCCATCGGCAGCGCGGGCGCGGGCTTCGGCGCGATGACCGGCTGGCTGAAAGGGGGGCTCGGCTCGGCCTCGGCGGTACTGGAAAGCGGGATCACCGTTGGCGCGCTGGTCGTGGTGAATGCGCTTGGCAGCCCGACGGTCGGCGACAGCCGCCATTTCTGGGCGGCGCCGTGGGAGCTTGGGGGTGAGTTCGGCGGCCTCGGCCTGCCCGAAAGTTTTCCCGCCGCGCAGGAACCCCCGCCGACCAAGCGTCAGGGCGAGGCGACGACCATCGCGATCGTCGCCACGGATGCCGCCCTGGACAAGGCGGCGTTGCAGCGGCTGGCCACCGTCGCCCATGACGGCCTGGCCCGGTCGCTGGTGCCAAGCCACACCCTGCTGGATGGCGATCTGGTCTTTGCCGCCGCTTCCGGGGCGCGCGCGCTGGCCGATCCGCTGGCCGATAACTTCGCCCTTGGCCATGCCGCCGCCTGCACGCTGGCCCGCGCTGTTGCCCGCGCGGTCCATGCCGCGACACCGCATCCGGGCGATCTCCAACCCTGCTGGCGGGATCTGACGACGTAAAAAAAGGGCGGCACGAAAACGCACCGCCCACAGAGAAATCGCCAAGAGGGAAAAGCTTAGCGATAGGGGATAACGACTCTGCGCCCCGGAAGGTTCATTAAAGAGTGCACAAACGGCGCGGATCGGCATTGGCGGGGCTTTGACAAGCACCCTGCGGCGTGTTCATCTCTCGCTCAAACGCATCCGAGAGGCAGATATGACCAAGCATTCCACCGATCTGAAAACCCTTCTGCGCGACCCCTCGCTGCTGGAGACCCGCGCCTTTCTGGCGGGGGAATGGGCCGATGCCAAGGATGGCGCGACCTTTGACGTCATCAACCCGGCCCGCGGCGATGTGATCGCCAAGGTCGCCGATCTCAGCCGCGCCGAAGTGGCGACCGCTATCGAGGCCGCCGCCGAGGCGATGAAGGGCTGGGCCGCGCGCACGGCCAAGGAACGCGCGCAGGTGATGCGCAAATGGTTCGATCTGATGATGGAAAATCAGGACGATCTGGCGCGCATCCTGACCGCTGAAATGGGCAAACCCTTTGCCGAGGCGAAGGGCGAGATCGCCTATGGCGCCAGCTTCATCGAGTGGTTCGGAGAAGAGGCGAAGCGCGTCTATGGCGAAACCATCCCCGCCCACATGACCGACAAGCGTCTGAGCGTGATCCGCCAGCCCATCGGCGTGGTGGGCAGCATCACGCCGTGGAATTTCCCGAACGCGATGATCGCCCGCAAGGCCGCGCCCGCATTGGCTGTGGGCTGCGGCTTCGTCGCCCGTCCGGCCGCCGAAACCCCGCTTTCCGCGCTGGCCATGGCGGTTCTGGGCGAACGCGCGGGCCTGCCCAAGGGGATCCTGTCGGTCGTCACCTCGTCCCGCAGCAGCGAGGTCGGCAAGGAATTCTGCGAAAACCCGCTGGTCCGCAAGCTGACCTTTACCGGCAGCACCGAGGTTGGCCGCATCCTGCTGCGTCAGGCGGCCGATCAGGTGCTGAAATGCTCGATGGAGCTGGGCGGCAACGCGCCCTTCATCGTTTTCGACGATGCCGATCTGGATGCGGCGGTGGAAGGGGCCATGGCCTCGAAATTCCGCAATAACGGCCAGACCTGCGTCTGCGCGAACCGGATTTATGTGCAATCCGGCGTCTATGACGAATTTGCCCGCAAGCTGGGTCAGGCTGTGGACAAGCTGACCGTCGGCGACGGGCTGGAAGAGGGCGTGACCACCGGCCCGCTGATCAATGAAAGCGCGGTCGAGAAGGTCGAAGAGCATATCAAGGATGTGCTGGATGGCGGCGGCGCGGTCGTCACCGGCGGCAAGCGCAAGGACGGCCTGTTCTTTGAACCCACCGTCGTGACCGGCGTGACCGACGAGATGAAGGTCTCGACCGAGGAAACCTTCGGCCCGCTGGCCCCGCTGTTCCGCTTTGACACCGAGGAAGAGGTCATCGCCAAGGCGAATGACACGATTTTCGGACTGGCATCCTATTTCTACGCCCGCGACATCGGCCGCATCACCCGGGTTCAGGAGGCGCTGGAATATGGCATCGTCGGCGTGAATACCGGCATCATCTCGACCGAGGTGGCGCCCTTTGGCGGCATCAAGCAATCGGGTCTGGGCCGCGAAGGCAGCCATCACGGCATGGATGACTTTCTGGAAATGAAATATATCTGCCTATCGATCTGATCTTTATCAGGCCAAAAAATCGCGCGGTGCGGGAACATATTCTCCGCGCTGCGCATTTATCCCCCAAGGCAACACAACCACGAAACCGTGAAGGGTTTCAAAGAGGGGATTTACATGGAAGGTTTTGGCTGGATTCTTTCGATCATTCTGGGCGGTATCGCCGGCTGGATCGCGGAAAAGATCATGAAAAGCGATCATGGCCTGCTGATGAATATCATTCTGGGTATCATCGGCGCTTTGGTCGGTAACTGGCTTGCATCGGCCATCTTCGGCACGACCATGGGCGGGGCCATCGGACAGGTCATTATCGCCGTGATTGGCGCCTGTATCCTGATCTGGCTGGGCCGCCTGATCCGCAGCAAAAGCTGACAGACGATCACTGAAGAAACACCCGCCACGCGAACAGCATGGCGGGTGTTTTTATATACGCGCTTCGCGCGATGGCCGCGTCGGATAGAAACCGTTCATTGCCGGAGCCACCGCCACAGCCGACAGAACGCCCATCAGAACAAGCATCATCAAGGCGGCAAACATGATCGTTGCAGGTCTTGGCAATGCCGTCATGACCGGCAGCGGCAGATCGGCCAGACAGGCGCGGGCCTCTTCTTCCCGCGCTGCCACGACCATCAGCCGTACCCCGCCCAGGGCAAGACCCGCCGCGGGTCGCATGCTGTGAATCTCTGCGCCCTCAAGCCAGACCGGAAGCCCCGCCGAACGCAGCGCATTCAGCATCAAATGCGCCTCATGCCACAGATAGACATGCGCAATGCAGACCGGCCCGCGACGCGAACCCTTTACGGGCCGGTCACGCATCAGCGGTTATCGTCGTCCTCATCATCGTCATCGGATTCGGGCAGGTTGAAGAAACTGTCAGCATCCAGATCGGGCTCGGGACGTTTCTCTTCGGACTGGTCATCGTCGGACAGGCTGAAATTCTCAAGCCCGGCGATCGAGCTGGGCAGACGCGGCTCATCGCCCATCGACAGCGAGGTCTCGGTGCTGACCAGTTTGCGACGCTCATCATCGGTCATCACATCGCCATCCGCGCCGCGCTTCTTGGCGGCTTTCTGCACGGCGGCATCCAGTTCGGTCTGCTTGGCCAGGCCAAGCGCCACCGGATCGATGGGCTGGATGTTCTGGATATTCCAGTGTGTGCGTTCGCGGATCGCCTGAATCGTCGGCTTGGTGGTGCCGACCAGCTTGGCAATCTGCGCATCGGCCAGTTCGGGATGGAACTTGACCAGCCACAGGATCGCCGCCGGCCGGTCCTGCCGCTTGGACAGGGGCGTATAGCGCGGGCCGCGACGCTTCTCCTCGCCTTCGGAAGCCGGGTTGTATTTCAGCTTCAGCTTATAGGTCGGGCTGGCTTCGCCCTTCTTGATCTCTTCGGGATCAAGCTGATGCGAGGCAATCGGGTCATAACCCTTCACGCCGACGGCCACATCACCATCAGCAATACCCTGGATCTCAAGCTCATGCATGCCGGTAAAGTCACCGATCTGCTTGAAGCTGAGCGTGGTGTTATCCACCAGCCAGACGGCGGTGGCCTTGGCCATCAACGGCTTGCTCATCTAAATCTCCTTCGCGTCTCTGCCTTGAACATGTCTGGCCAGGCCGGGGAAAACGGCTTTCGGCAGCTGCCATTCCACGTTTTCGGGGGGAATTCCGGGCTGATATAACGCCATTCACGCCCGGGGAAAAGAGGATTCGCGCAGTTCGGGGTGGACGTTATTCCCACCCGGACTAATCTGGCGCGATGAAATATCTGCTGATCAGCCTGATCCTGACCCTGATGCCGGGCATGTCGACCGCCGAAGACCGGGCCGGAGAGTTCGATTACTACGTCCTTTCGCTGAGCTGGTCGCCAAGCTGGTGCCGCGCAACAGGGGATGACCGAAATGCCGATCAATGTCGGCGCGGAGGAGATATTGATTTCGTCGTGCATGGCCTGTGGCCGCAATACGAACGCGGCTGGCCGCAGGATTGCCGCACCGTGGAACGCGACCCTTCGCGACGGGAAAGTCAGGCAATGGCGGACATCATGGGCTCAGGTGGACTGGCTTGGTATCAGTGGAAAAAGCACGGGCGCTGCACGGGACTATCGGCACAGCGCTACTACTCACTGACGCGCGAGGCGGCGCAGATCGTCGAGATCCCCGAGGCTTTCGACGATCTGGATCGCGATATCACCCTGCCCCCCAAGGTCGTTGAAGACGCATTCATCGAGACCAATCCAGATCTGACCCGCGACGGCATCACCGTGACCTGTCAGGGAACCGCCCTGCAAGAGGTCCGTATCTGCCTGACGCGCGACCTGCAGCCGCGCGATTGCGCCCCAGATGTTAGGCGCGATTGCAGCAGAGATCGCGTGCTGATGGAGCAGGTGCGATAAAGCGGGGGCGCTTCGCCCCCCGCACCCCCAGAGGATATTTAGGCACAAAAGATGCCACCCTTTGCATTTTCTTAACTTCTCCACGGCAGATTGGAATCACGGTACAGGCGGGGACGCCGCTGACCGTCACAGAAGATGCCACATCTCTTCCGGACGAGCGCCGGAAGAGATGTGTGCAATTCATCTTTTGTGCCCAAATATCCCCGCCGGAGGCTCCTGAACGCGCCGCATGCCTAATCGTCGGCAACTCTGAGCACGATCTTTCCGATATGCGTGCTGCTCTCCATACGCCGATGTGCTTCTGCAGCGCCCTTAAGATCGAATTCGCTGTCGAGCGTGACTTTGATGGTGCCGCAAGACAGCATCGGCCACATCTGCTTGCGCAATTCTTCGGCGATTTCGGCCTTGGCGGCGTCGGATTGCGGACGCAGGGTGGATCCGGTGACGGTCAGGCGCTTGACCATGATTTGCGCAAAGTTAAGCTCGACCTTGGGCCCCTCAAGAAAGGCGATCATCACCAGCCGACCGTCCAGATCCAGCGCCTTGATGTTACGCGGGATATAGCTTCCCCCGACCATGTCCAGAATCAGATCGGCACCGCCCGCCGCGCCGAGGATCTTGACGAAATCCTCGGTCTTGTAATTGATCGCAGTGGCGCCAAGCTGGCGGATCGCCTCGCATTTTTCGTCGCTGCCCGCGGTGGCAAAGACCCTTGCACCGAAAGCCCTGGCAAGCTGGATCGCCATCATCCCGATGCCAGAGGTGCCGCCATGCACCAGGAAGCGCTGTCCGCCGCTGAGCTTGCCGCGATTGATCACGTTCGACCAGACGGTATAGGCCGTCTCGGGCAGGCAGGCGGCCTCTTTCAGCGACATGCCATAGGGGATGCGCAGCGCGTGGTCGGCATGGCAGACGACATATTCGGCATAGCCGCCGCCCGGCAACAGGGCGCAGACCTGTTCGCCCTTTTTCCAGCGCGTCACGCCCTTGCCCATGCCGACGATCTCACCCGAGGCCTCCAGCCCCGGCAGGTCAGAGGCGCCGGGCGGCGGGGCATAGCTGCCCAGCCTCTGCAGCACATCAGGGCGGTTCACACCGGCATAGGCGACCTTGATCAGGATCTCGTCATGCTTGGGCACCGGCACCGGGCGGCTGGTCAGTTTCAGGACATCGGCATCGCCCGGCTCGGAAATTTCGACGGCGTTCATGGAATCGGGGATCATGATGGCTCCTTAAGAGTTGCTGCTTTTGCCGGGCAGGCCGCGATCGCGCGGCGCGCGGATCCAGCCGAAGGCGGCCCCGGTCAATGTTTCCGCGCCGGGCAGTTTTCGCAACTGCGCCTTGACCTTTTCGAATTGCATCACGCCGTCGATGCGGCGGTCGATGAAGGCGCGCGTATCCTGCCGATCCACTGAGTCGTCGCCCAGCCAGAACAGAACCGTCGCGCTGATCACCGCCGAAAGCGTCGCGCGCTTGGAATACCAGTTCACGTCATCCGAGCGGTCGCCCAACCCGTTCCAGATCACATCCGCCGTTTCCCAGACCAGACGCCCCGCAAGCGCCGCGTTTTGCGGAAGGGCCAGCGTTGCCGCACCCGCGCGCACCAGATCGGGCTGGACCAGTTCCAGACGTCGCCAGACGGCCTGTGCCACGCGATCACGAAACCGGCCCTCGGGCGGGTTTTCGGCAAGGCTGGCCCGCAATTGCTGATCCGCGCGCCGGTGATAGGCCGCGGCAAGCGACGCACCGCCCTGCGGGAAATGCACCCGCACCAGATCAGATGGCATACCGATATCCTGCGCCCCTGCACGCAGGGCGGCGTCATTCATCCCCTCGAAGGGGACATGTATCAGCGCCGCTTCCAGCAGCCGGTCTCTTTCGGTTTCTGTCATATCGGACCTCATCTGGACAAACGCGCCCCCGTTTGCTATTGGGGCGCTTCCTGCAATCTTTGCAACTCTAACTTAGGAAGGTGGTGACAACCACATGCAGGTCAACGTTCGCGATAACAACGTCGAACAGGCGCTTCGTGCTCTGAAGAAAAAGCTTCAGCGCGAAGGTGTCTTCCGCGAGATGAAGCTTCGGCAGCATTTCGAGAAGCCGTCGGTCAAGAAAGCCCGTGAAAAGGCAGAGGCCGTCCGTCGTGCCCGCAAGCTGGCCCGTAAAAAGGCACAGCGCGAAGGCGCGCTTTAAGCACCTCGCGTCGGATCGACGCCGCGAAACGCAGTTTTGAGACGGCCCTTGCCTTTGGCGGGGGCCGTTTTTCCTTGCCCTCCCCGGCACATGCGTCAGACCGGGATGGCCGTGGTTCGCAGGACCGTGCGCAGGGCAAAGGAGGAATGCATCTGCGCCACGCCGGGCAGCCGCGCCAGATGCTGGCGATGGATGCGGGCGAAATCATCCGTATCCTCGACGACGATTTTCAGCAGGTAATCCGCCGTCCCCGCCATCAGGTGACATTCCAGCACATCGGGAATGGCCCGGACCCCGCGCTCGAACGCGTCCAGCACCTCATCGGCCTGACCGGACAGCGTGATCTCGACAAAGACGGTGGTTTGGCGATGCAGCTTGCGCGCGTCCAGCAGCGCGACATAGCCGGTGATGACCCCGGCATCCTCCAGCCGCTGCACCCGGCGATGGCAGGCCGAGGGTGACAGATGCACCCGGTCGGCCAGTTCGGCATTGCTGATTCGCCCCTCTTTTTGCAAAAGCGCAAGGATACGGCGGTCTATTGCGTCAAGATCGGACATAAGCGCATATTCTGCGATGAAATTTCCGATTTCCATCCCTTTCTTCGATGCACAGGCAAATTCCGCACCCAGCTTCGCAAGATATTGCAGCCCTGCAATGCGACACTGAAATCATAAAAGCGTCGCGACTATGGGAGGATAACGATGCGCATTGGCTGCCCGAAAGAGGTCAAACCACAGGAATTCCGCGTCGGTCTGACCCCCGACGCCGTGACAGAGATCATCCGCCACGGTCATTCGGTGGTGATCGAAACCAATGCTGGCATGGGCGCCGGTTTTACCGATGAGGATTACACCGCAGCGGGGGCCGAGATCGCGCCCGACGCGCAAGCGGTCTTTGACGCGGCAGAGATGATCGTGAAGGTGAAAGAGCCGCAGGCAGCCGAGCGCAAGATGCTGCACGAAGGGCAGCTGCTGTTCACCTATCTGCATCTGGCGCCGGATCCGGATCAGACCCGCGACCTGCTGGAATCGGGCGTGACCGCCATCGCCTATGAAACCGTTACCGACGCCCGTGGCGGTTTACCCCTGCTGGCCCCGATGTCCGAGGTCGCTGGCCGCCTTGCGCCGCAGGTCGGGTCATGGGCGCTGCAAAAGGCCAATGGCGGGCGCGGGACGCTGATGGGGGGTGTGCCGGGGGTGCGGCCTGCCAATGTCATCGTCATCGGTGGCGGCGTGGTTGGCACAGCCGCCGCGCGGGTCGCGGTTGGCATGGGCGCGAATGTGACGGTGATGGATCGCTCGATCCCGCGACTGTCCTATCTGGATGATGTCTTCATGGGCAGGCTAACCACGCAATATGCCAGCGCGGCGGCCACGGCAGAGCTGCTGCTGACGGCGGATATGGTGATCGGTGCGGTGCTGATCCCCGGGGCGGCTGCGCCCAAGCTGGTGACGCGCGCGCAGCTATCGACCATGCTGCCGGGCGCGGTGCTGGTGGATGTGGCCATCGATCAGGGCGGCTGCTTCGAGACGTCGCGCGCGACCACGCATCAGGATCCGATCTATGAGGTGGACGGAATCGTGCATTACTGCGTGGCGAATATGCCGGGCGCGGTGGCACGCACCTCGACGCAGGCCCTGGGGAATGCGACCCTGCCTTTCGTGCTGGCACTGGCCAACAAGGGCTGGCGGCAGGCCATTGCCGATGATGCGCATCTGCGGGCGGGGCTCTCGACCCATCAGGGGCGGCTAACCAGCCCGCCCGTGGGCGAGGCGCTGAATATCGAGGCGGTGACGCCCGAGGATATTCTGGCAGGCTGATCCGGCGACGACCGCAACGAAAAAGGCGCGCCCCGCGGGACGCGCCTTTCTGCAATCGGGTTGGCCGATCTCAGCCCTTGGCGGCCAGCAGATCGCGGATCTGCGCCAGCAGTTCTTCCTGCGTCGGGCCTGCGGGTTCCTCGGCGGGCTTCTCTTCTGCGCCCATCGCGGCTTCCTTGGCGCGGTTCACCGCCTTGACCAGCAGGAACACGACCCAAGCCACGATCAGGAAGTTCAGCACGGCCATCAGGAACGAGCCATAGGCAAAGACGGCCGCGCCGGAATCGCGGGCGGCCTGCAGGCTGGCACCGGCCGGAACGTCGCCCGACATCACGACATACATGTTGGTGAAGTCCATGCCGCCGGTGATCAGACCGATGATCGGGTTGATCAGGTCGTCAACCAGCGAGGTGACGATTGCCGTGAAGGCTGCACCGATGATGATACCCACGGCCATGTCCATGACATTGCCCCGGGCGATGAATTCGCGAAATTCCTTGATCATGTGTCAAGAGTCCCATGTTACTTTTACTGATTTCAAGCTGCGCGCAGCAATATGGGCTTTCGCAAAAAACGCAAACAATCGCGCAATCGCTGGCCGCAATTGGCGGAAAATAGCCGGCAATGGCCGCGTCCTGCGACAATGTGGCAACGGGTTACCCTGCGTAAACGCTAGTCGTCTTGCCCCAGTCGCGGTGATGAGCGTGCCAATGAAAGCTCGGAATCGGAAAAGCGGATCGGCAGGCGGACACCGGGAATGCCCCCGGCGTCTATCTGCATGCCGCGTGCGATGATCTGCGGATCCGCGAAGACATCCTTCATGTCGTTGATCGGCCCGGCGGGGACGCCCTCGGCCTCCAGCGCGGCCAGAAGGTCGTCGCGCGCCCAGCTTTTGGTGACGACCGAGAGCTGCGCGGTCAGGCTGTCGCGATTGGCGACGCGGGCGGCATTGGTGGCGTAATCGGGCGCGGTGCCCAGCGCGGGCAGGCCCAGCAAGGCGCAAAGCCTGCGGAACTGCGCGTCATTGCCCACCGCGATGATCAGCCAGCCATCCGCGCAATCGAAAACGGCATAGGGCACAAGGTTGGGATGGGCGTTGCCCATCCGCCTTGGCGCGCTGCCCGTCGCCAGATAGTTCATCGCCTGATTGGCCATCACCGAGGTCGCGACATCCAGCAGCGCCATATCGACCTGCTGCCCGCGCCCGGTGCCCTGCCGCTGATACAGCGCGGCAAGGATGCCCACCGCGGCATAGACGCCGGTGAAGATATCCGTCACCGCCACCCCGACCTTTTGCGGCTGACCATCGGCATCGCCGGTCACGCTCATCAGCCCGGACATGCCCTGAATGATATAGTCATAGCCCGCGCGATGGGCATAGGGCCCGGTCTGGCCAAAGCCCGTCACGCTGCAATAGATCAATCGCGGGTTCAGCGCCTTCAGGCTGTCATAGTCCAGCCCGTATTTCGCCAGCCCGCCGACCTTGAAATTCTCGATCACCACATCCGCATCGGCCACAAGATCGCGCACCTTCTGCTGACCTTCCGGCGTACGGAAATCGGCGGTGACGGATTGCTTGCCCCGATTGGTCGCGTGGAAATAGGCGGCGCTGGTATCCCCCTCGCGCTCAATGAAGGGCGGCCCCCAACGGCGGGTATCGTCGCCTTCGGGGGCCTCGACCTTGATGACCTCGGCCCCCAGATCGGCAAGTATCTGGCCAGCCCAGGGGCCAGCCAGAATCCGGGCCAGTTCAACAACTTTCAGCCCGGACAGCGGTGTCATTCGGTCGCTTCTGCCAGCTTGGCGTCAATGACCTTCTTCAGATCGTCCCAAGGCTGGTTCATGACCTTTTCGCCACCGATGATGAAGGTCGGCGTGGCCTCGATCCCATCGGCACCGGCGTTCTTCTGATAGGTTGCGACAAGCTGTTCGGCCTTGGCGCTGTCGTCCCAGCATGCGGTCATCTGCTCTTCGGTCATGCCGGCTTTCAGACCGATACGGCGCAGATTCGCGGCGACTTCTTCGCCCGAACTGCCCGACAGCCATTTCTGCTGCTCTTCGAACAGAAGGCCCGAAACGGCGTAATATTTGTCGTCGCCCCCACAACGCGCCAGAATCCCGGCCCACAGGCCCAGTTGATCGAAATAGACATCGCGCTGAATGAACTTGACCTTGCCGGTATCGACATATTCGCTTTTCAGCTTGTCCCAGTTGTCATTATGGAAATTCGCGCAATGGCCGCAGGTGAAGCTGGCATATTCCACCAGCGTCAGCGGCGCATCCTCGGCACCCAGAGAGATGTCGGCCAGGGTTTCGACCTGAGCCTCCTCGGCGGGGGCTGCTTCCTGGGCAAGTGCGGGCATGGCGAAGGCAAGCGCCAAAGCGGCAACTGCGGAACGCATCAACATGAAAAATCCTTTCGGTTGGTCCGTCTGTTACGGGTTTTGATATTCATCGTCAGCCGGGCCATGGCCTCGGCCAACGTAGGATCGGTGAACTGACCGGCGATCTGGCGGGCCTCGGCCTGCACTTCTGGCGGGGGCGCGGCTGGCTTTGCCGGGGCCGGGCTGAACTGCGCCTGCCCCTCGGCAAAGCCGCTGGCGGCCGTCTGCGTCAGCACGATTTTCTGGATCGCGTTATAGCCGTAGCAGGCATTGACCCTGTCGCGCAGCGCGGGCAGCTGCATCTGGACCATCGGCGCGGTGGCCCCCGTGGTCAGCAGCGTCAGCGTGGCGCCAAAGCTGCCGCGACCGTGGCTGACCTTGACCGGCCGGGTGGTGCCGGCCAACGCCTCGCCCGCGATTTCGGGCCAATGTGTCAGCAGGCGGGACACCGCAAAGCCGCGTCCTTCGGCGGCCTTCTGCACCCGATCCGCCAACAGCAGCGACGCCGCCTGAAATCCGCGCCTGCGGCGGCGGATCCGGGCTTTGGTGCTGTCTTGCGGCTGTGCCATCTTTGCCTGCCTTGCTATCACACCCATATCCTTAATCAGCCAGCCGCGCAGATGAAAGCGCGGGCAACATCAAGGAGCCTGATAATTGCGTGAGAACAAGGT
This sequence comes from Paracoccus fistulariae, assembly GCF_028553785.1. Classification (NCBI taxonomy): domain Bacteria; kingdom Pseudomonadati; phylum Pseudomonadota; class Alphaproteobacteria; order Rhodobacterales; family Paracoccaceae; genus Paracoccus; species Paracoccus fistulariae. The sequence continues at coordinate 2,715,016 of NZ_CP067136.1, read as the reverse complement.
TATCGCGCCGAAATTGCTGGATTGGTACGATCGCCATGCCCGCAGCCTGCCATGGCGGATCCCGCCCGGCAGTGGACAGCGGGCCGACCCCTATCGCGTCTGGCTGTCCGAGGTGATGCTGCAGCAGACCACGGTGGCTGCGGTGCGCGACTATTTTCTGCGATTCACGGCCAGATGGCCCGGCGTGCAGGACCTTGCCGCCGCCGATGATGCCGAGGTGATGGCCGAATGGGCGGGGCTTGGCTATTACGCCCGCGCCCGCAACCTGCTGGCCTGCGCGCGTCAGGTCGCCAGCGCGGGCGGGTTTCCGACAACCCGCGACGGGCTGCGCGCGCTGCCGGGGATCGGGCCCTATACCTCGGCCGCGATTGCGGCGATTGCCTATGACCAGCCGGAAACCGTGGTGGATGGCAATGTGGAACGGGTCGTCTCACGCCTTTTCGCCGTGGAAAAGCCCTTGCCCGTTGCCAAGCCGGATCTGACCGCGCTGGCCGAAACACTGACCCCGCAGATGCGGCCCGGCGATTTTGCGCAGGCGATGATGGATCTGGGCGCGACGATCTGCACGCCGCGCAGCCCGGCCTGCGGGATCTGCCCCCTGATCGATGATTGCGACGCCCGCGCAGCAGGCATTGCCGCCAATCTTCCGCGCAAGGCACCGAAGGCCGCCAAGCCAGAGCGCAGCGGCATCGTCTGGATTGCCCGGCATGGCGATGCGCTGGTGCTGGAGCAGCGCCCGGACAAGGGGCTGCTGGGCGGAACGCTGGCCTTCCCCTCATCCGGCTGGGATGGGCGCGAGATGCCGCCCCCGGGGCCCGCGACATGGGCCGAGATCGGAAATGTTCGTCATGTGTTCACTCATTTCAACCTTTCGTTGCAGGTCCTGTCCGGTGTTCTTGAAAATCCCCCGGATCGAGGCCGCCTTATTCGTCTGCACATGATTGACCGAAATACCCTGCCCGGACTGATGCGAAAGGTCTGGGATGTGGCGCGCGCAGATATTTCGGCATAGCCTGCGCGCATGAGCGATTCCCCCCTTCCCCGGCATTCGAACCTGCCCGCCGCTGCCCCGTTCTGGATGTCGGTACTGATGCTGCCGTTGGTCGCGCTGGCCGCCATGCGGGGCGGGCTGTGGTGGATGCTGATACCGGCCTATGCCTGGTATCTGACCACCTTTCTGGACATCGCTTTGGGAACAAGCGCGGCCAATCCCGATCCGCAAACCCCGGTCGATCAGCTGTTCTGGCACCGGGCCGTCACGATCATCTGGTTCCCGCTGCAATTCATCGCGATCTTCGGGTCGATCTGGTATGTCTCGCAATCCGATCACATGACGATCTGGAACAAGCTGGGCCTGTTCTTTGGCATCGGCGTGCTGTCGGGCACCATCGGCCTTGTCTATGCCCATGAGCTGCTGCACCAGAAAACCAGATATGAAAGGCTGCTGGGCGATCTGCTGCTGGCCAGCGTGCTTTATTCGCATTTCCGGACCGAACATCTGCTGGTCCATCATTCCTGGGTCGGCACGCCGCGCGACGCGGTGACCGCCCGCTATAATGAGGGATTTCACCGATTTTTCTGGCGCGTGCTGCGGGACGGGCCGCACAGCGCCTGGCGGGCGGAAAAGGGCAGGCTGGCGCGGGGCGGGAGCAGGTTCTGGGACGCCCGCAACCCGTTCTGGCTTTACGGCGCGCTGCAGATCGGGGCGCTGGTGCTGGCGCTGCTTCTGGGCGGCTGGCTGGGGCTGGGCCTGTTCCTGTTTCAGGCCATCGTCGCCGTCTGGCAGCTGGAACTGACCAATTATGTCGAACATTACGGGCTGACGCGGAAATATCTGGGCGAGGGGCGTTATGAGCATATCAAGCCCCGACACAGCTGGAATGCCAGCCAGAAGGCGTCGAACTGGCTGCTGATCAACCTGCAGCGCCATTCCGATCACCATTACAAGCCCGACCGCCGTTTCCCGCTGTTGCAGACCTATGACCGGGACGACGCGCCGCAACTGCCCTTTGGCTATCCGGCGATGACCTTTGTCGCGATGATCCCGCCGCTGTGGCGCAGGCGGATGAACCCGCGCGTGCGCGCATGGCGGCGGCAATTCTATCCCGAGATCACGGATTGGGCGCCCTATAACCGTGGCGACACGCCGATGCCGCGCAATGCGCTATAGCCGCGCCAGAGCCTTGGTGATCCCATCAAGCTGACGCGCGCCATAGGCCGGATTGGCATGGCGATATTCGCGCGCCTCATGCTGGCGCCCCTGCTTCCCGCCCAGCATGAAGGAACCGCGCATCCATTCGGGCGCGGTAAAGGCATCCTCGACAATCGTATCGGCGGGCTGTGTCAGCAATTGACCATATCTCGCCACCTGCCCGGTCAGAATGCGCAGATAACGCTTGCGAAAGCTGGCCGCGTCGCCCCGCGCGGCCATATCGACATAATGCTGCAAGCCCTCGGGATCGTCGCGGCAGTCCAGCGATGGCATCACCGCATCCAGCATCAGAACCGGCCCGCGCTGCAGATCGGCCAGCAGCCGCAGCAGTTTCAGCGCCGCCGAACCGGCAATCCGGCGGCGGACCATCGCATCCATATAGGCGGTCGAGACCAGCATATCGGGCGTGCTGCCCTGCGCCGAAGGAAAGTCGAAACTGCGCAGGGGATCCTGCAACTGCGCCACGGATGAAAAGGCCAGCCCGCCCATCACCACAAAGGCCTCATATCCGCCAAGCGGCAGATCCGGGATGCGGTTATGCCGCAACATATGCTCTTGCGCGCGGGCCGAGGTCGGGACCAGCACCTCATCCTCGATGGCCAGCCGCGCCAATGAGGCAGGCGGCAGCGCAAAGACATCAAAGGTCACGTCCGGCCAGCGGCCCGGATCCTCTTCCAGCGCAACACGCGGGGCGACGGTGTGCGAATTGCCGATGATCAGCACGTTTCCGGGCGTCATGGGCGATCCGCCTGAAGCATGATTTCCTCGCAGATCAGATCCTCGGCCGATCTGCCGTGGGCATCGCCCTGCCCGTCCGTCACCTGCGTCAGGCCGTGGGCGCGCAGAAAGACGCCCGTCACCGCCTGCACCCCCTGCGGGGTCACGTCGCGGCAGTTCTTCATGTAAAACCTGCCGCGCGCGGCGGGGTTGGTGATGATTTCATAGGCAGGGAAATAATCCACATCCTGATGCCCATCCGCAAATTCGCCCGCAGCCGCGCGCAGGATCGCTTTTGCACCGCTGGTCGCGGGCAATACATGCTGGTCCGTCGCCGTCGCGACCAACGGCACCGGCGATACGGTCAGGATCATGCGCAGCGACGGGTTATCGCGGTGCAGATGGTCCCGGATCTGCTGCAAATCCTGCAATACCTCGCTGAACCCAAGCCGCAGCAGCCGATAGCGCGCCGGATCATGCTGCCCCGCGATCACCCCCGGAGCGATCGGAAAGACCCGCCCCGTCTGCAGATCCGACCAGCATTCGACCAGCCCAAGCGTAAAGATCAGATGCGTCGCCGTGGCGAAAAGCCGTTTCACCGCCGCAAGATGCAGTTGACGCATCAGCCGCGCCTCGTGATCCGAGATGAAGCCCACAGGCTCGATCCCCGGGCGCTGCGCGTCGAAGAAACGGCCATCGCGCTGCCAGATCTCATCCGGGGCGATATGGCCAGACTGACTGTCGCGCAGCAATTGCAGCAATTGCCGTGTGGTGTAGATATTGCCGTAGCGGGCCGAATAGACACCGTAGTTGAAGCTGTGCGCCAGATCCGGAGCTTCGTCATTCGGGGCGGGTTCGACATCCAGAACCTGCACCCCCGCCGCGCGCAGGGCGCGGCTGATATGCTGGGCAAAGCAACTGCCCGCCGTGGCGATCCGGGCATCGGCCTCTAGCGCAACACCCGGCCGATAGATGCCGTCCAGCGCCGCAGGGTCGGCATCGGCCACGCCGCTGCGCCAGAAGGCCTGTGGCGGAAGATCGGCATAAGGATGTGTCATATCAGATTTCTGCCACCTCCGGGTTCAAACGAAAAGACCCCGCCTGAGGGTCGAAACCGAAAGGCGGGGCAAGGCGGTTCCGTCCACGCGGCTAGGCGGCGGAACTTGGCGAAACTGTGGAATGGATCAGTTGGGACGCGACACCTCGCCCGCCATCTCGGCGCGGATCTGTTGACGCAGCAGGTCGATGGGGATCATCTTCCCCTCGCGCTTGAAATGCCAGTAGGTCCAGCCATTACAGGACGGAGCCCCCTCCAGCGCGGCACCGACCTGATGGATGCTGCCCTTGACGTCATTGCCGATCAGGCTGCCATCGGCGCGCACCTTGGCCTTGTGGCGGCTGCCAATGGAATAAAGCTGCTCGCCCGGACGCAGCATGCCACGCTCGATCACCTGGCCAAAGGGCACGCGCGGTTCGGCCCGCTTGGCCTTGGTGGTCGCAATGGCCTCGGCGTCAAGGCGGCGGATCCGGGACAGGCGCTTTTCGGCAACCTCGCGATAGGCTTCCTCTCGCTCGATCCCGATGAAGTCGCGGCCCAGCATCTTGGCCACGGCGCCGGTGGTGCCGGTGCCAAAGAACGGGTCCAGCACGACATCGCCGGGATTGGTCGTGCCGATCAGCACGCGATGCAGCAGCGCCTCGGGCTTCTGGGTGGGATGGGCCTTGTCGCCCTTGCCATCCTTCAGACGCTCACCGCCATTGCAGATCGGGATGACCCAATCGCTGCGCATCTGGACACCCTCATTCAGGGATTTCAGCGCCTCGTAGTTGAAGGTGTATTTCGAATTTTCGGATTTCGAGGCCCAGATCATCGTCTCATGCGCATTGGTCAGGCGCTTGCCCCGGAAATTCGGCATCGGGTTGGATTTGCGCCAGATCACGTCATTCATGATCCAGAAGCCCTGATTTTGCAGCTCGGCACCGACACGGAAGATATTGTGATAGCTGCCGATCACCCAGATTGCGCCGTTCGGCTTCAGAATGCGGCGGGCAGCGGCCAGCCAGTCGCGGGTGAAATTGTCATAGGCGGCAAAGCCGGAAAACTGGTCCCAGTGATCATCAACCGCATCGACCTTGGAATTGTCGGGCCGGTGCAGATCGCCGCGCAATTGCAGGTTATAGGGCGGATCGGCAAAAATCAGATCCACGCTGCCCTCGGGCAGTGAATTCATCATCTCGATGCAATCGCCCGCCAGAATCTGGTTCAGCGGTAAGGGCCGCGCGGAATCCGCACGTTTGTCTTTGATCTTCGTCATTACTACTGCCTCTGGAACTGCCGACTTGTGCCGGTCTGTATGTCCCTAAAGATGATTCAGAGGCGATTCGTCGTCAATTTCTTTTTTGAATCAATGACTTGCTTATCTGGCTTTACACAAGATATTGTGGACAGGCTTAAATGACCGCCGATGATATGGTGTCACGCCCAATTCCAGCAGCGCCTTTTTATGGGCCGGAGTCGGATAACCCGCGTTCACCTCCCAGCCATAGCCGGGATAGTGTTGCGCCAAATCCACCATGATGCGATCGCGCAACACCTTGGCCAGGATCGAGGCGGCGGCAATCGACAGTGAGCGGGCATCGCCCTTGACCACCGCCTCGGCCGATAGGGTCAGATCACGCGGGATCTTGTTGCCGTCGATCAGAACGTGATCGGGCACCTGCCGCAGCCCCTGCACCGCGCGGCACATCGCCAGATGCGCGGCGTGATAGATATTCAGCTGGTCGATTTCCTCGACCGAGCAGCTGCCCACCGCCCAATCGCAATGTTCCTGCGCCCAGTCTGCCAGTGCTTCCCGGCGCTTGGCCGTCAACTTCTTGGAATCGTTCAGACCTTCCGGAAGGCGACTCAGATCCAGAATCACCGCCGCCGCCATGACCGGGCCAGCCAGAGGGCCACGCCCGACCTCATCCACGCCCGCAATCAGCCGCGCGCCGCGCGCCATGGCCGCGCGTTCGAAACTGTCATCCGGCATTAATTTCATGCGGTGATCGTGACCGCCGGGATCAGCACTTCCTGCAGGTTCACACCGTCGCCCTCGCGGTCGACGACCAGAAAATCGGCGGGATTCTCCAGCGGCGTCAGCACCCCGTGCCAGATGCCTGCATGCAGGTTGATCCCCATACCGGCGGGCACCAGAAAGGCCAGCGGCTGACCGGGCATCCCGTCCTCATCCGGCGCGACCACCGACAGCCAGGGATCCGGGCCCAGTGGCATGAAGGCCTGACTGCCTAAGGGATGGCGTTCCAGCAGCGTGCATTCATAGGGCAGGCTGACCGCTTCGGACCGAAACAGCGAAATGATCGCCTCACCATCGCCGCGCTGCACCGTGGCAAGGGCGTGGTGCCTTTCGCAGCGCCCCTGATTGATCAGCTTGTCCGGCGCGGCTTTCGCGCACAGCAATTCGCCAAAGGGCGCAAAGGCGGCTGCGGTGATGGGCTGGATCCGAATGGTTGTCATGGGCACCTCCTGCGCTTTGTGTTTAGCCTGCGGCGGCAAGCCCGTCGAGAATGCGGGCCAGAATCGCACGGCGCGTCGCGGGATCGCGCAGGCGCGCGACCTCGGCCCGAGACGCCGCCGACATTTCATTGCATTTCAACGGGTTGCCTCGCGCCCAGGCGAGCTTTTCCTTGATATCAGCGCCATATCGCGCCAGCGGAATATAGTGTTTCCACGGTTTGAAGCGACCAGAATAGAAGACTTCCCAGCCGTCTTCCTCTTTCAGCAGCACGGACTGGCTGTCGATCATGGGAATGAAATTGGAGCCGTGATCATAGCCCGACAGATAAAGCTGATAGCAGAATCCGCGAAAGAAATCCAGCGTCTCCCGTGGCCTGCAATACGGCGCCAGAAACGGGTCCGTGGCGAAATCGCGATAGCGCCAGGCCATCACGATCCCCAGGTCGAAATCCTTGTCATCGAAATGCCGCAGGATGAAATTCAGCCGCGATGTGCGTTTCAGCCCGTTCCACGCCTCTTCGCGGGCTGCGGGATCGCGCCCTGCCTTGGCCAGCTGGTCCAGAAAGACATGCGAGGCCGGACCCGGCTTGACGCTGTCGCGCATTTCGCTGCCCGAGATCATGCCGCGCCAGACGATCTGATCCCTCTTTTCCTCGAAGGGGATCTGGTCGGGCGGGGCATAGGGATCAAAGCCGGGCAGGCCGATGCTGTGCAGATCCGGCAGCGGCCAGAGGACGACATTCTGCGCCCCGACCCGCCGATTGTGGCAGACCACCGGCTGATGTGCGACATCGCCCTGGGCCGACCCCAGCCAGCGCGAATCCTCCATATCCACCCGCAAAGGCAGGGCGTGACCGGTCCGCAGCACGTCATTGATCACCGCTTCGCAGCGCTGATGCTTGAAATCGCGATCCTGAGTGGAAACGGCGACAGGGGGCGGGTCGGCCCGCCTCAGCACGGCCATATCGCGCGGCGTGCCGCTGCCCCGCGTGATCCGGTCACCCCCGTCCCAGATGCAGGAATAGGCCGACATCGGCGTATCGCCATCCCGGGCCGCATCCAGCCCCTGCAGGCAGAAGCCCGCGACATCGTCGATATAGGTCCGATTCCCCGCAATCGCCGTAAGGCGGGGTTCCAGATTGGTCAGAAGGGTGTTTTCAGGCGGCGTTGCATAGGGGGGATGCCAGTTCCGGTCCGGGGGCAGCGTGCCCATCGGCAGCAGATCGGACAATCTGGCCGCCAGATCGGCGATGCTGTCCTGATCGATATTCACCCGGATCAGCCGGGGATCGTTGCCGAAAAATGCCTCGACCGCCGCGATGTGATCTTTCCACTGCGCCTCCCATATCTCGGGGAGTTCAGCCTCTGCCACCCCAAGATAATGGGCGTGGCAGCGCGCGACCTGACGGGCATCGCGCACCATGCGATCCAGCAGCCAGCCATCCACCTCGCGCGTGGTCAGGATGAAACGCGCCCCGGGGAAACGCGCGGCCAGCCAGTCGAAACTGCGCCATGCCTCCAGCGGCGGCAGCCAAAATGGACTGTGCCGATACAGGCCCGTCACCAGCCGGACCCGCGACCAGGGCGCTAGCGCCCGACCGTCTGTTGCCTGCGCGTAAAGGATATCCTCGGCCAGCCGCCCCCCCTCTTCCAGCGCGACGGCATGACCATTCTGTCGAAACAGATTGGCCAGCGCCTGCTGCCCGCACCAATCCGGGCTGATATGGATAAAGAGGGGCGGTTCCGTCATGCAGCGCCCATGGCTTTGGACCTGGGCAGCAGGATGGTCAGGATGCCCAGTAGCGGCAGGAACGAGCAGTAGAGAAAGACCTGCTGGATCCCCTGCATATCGGCCAGCACCCCAAGCGCCGCCGCAGCGATGCCGCCCATGCCGAAGGAAAAGCCGAAGAACAGGCCCGCGATGGTGCCGGTGCGGCCCGGCACAAGCTCTTGCGCGAAAACGACAATCGCCGGAAAGGCCGAGGCCAGGATCAGCCCGATCACCACGGCCAGAACACCGGTCGCCACCAGCCCGACATGTGGCAGCATCAGGGTAAAAGGCAGCACCCCAAGGATCGAGAACCAGATCACCTTCAGCGGCCCGAACCGGTCCCCGAACAAGCCACCCAGCATCACGCCCCCGGCCATGCCCAGCAGGAACAGGAACAGCATGATCTGCGCGCCCTGCGTCGACAGGCCGAACTTTTCGATGGTGAAAAAGGTGAAATAGCTGTTCATCGAGGCAGTGTAGATATTCTTGGTAAAGACCAGGATCGCCAGCACCGCAATCGCGCGCAGCACCACGCCTTTGGGCAGTTTCAGGGTCTTGTCGATGCTGGCTGCGCTGGCACGGCGGCGCCCCTCGGCCCAGGCGCCGACCCGGCCCAGAACGATCACCCCGACTGCGGCCGCAATCGCGAACAGCGCGACCGCCGGGCGGCCCAGCGGCACCACGATGAAGGCCGCCAGAAGCGGACCCAGCGACTGGCCGAAATTTCCGCCAAGCTGGAAAAGCGACTGCGCGGTGCCAAAGCGCCCGCCCGATGCCAGGCGCGCCACGCGCGAACTTTCGGGATGGAAGACGGCCGATCCGACGCCGATCAGCATCGCCCCGACCAGCAGCAGCCAATATTCATGCGCAAAGGCCAAAAGAAGCACCCCGCAAAAGGTCGACGCCATGCCGAAGGGCAGGGATTTCGGCTGCGGGTGACGGTCCGTCAACATTCCAATCAGAGGTTGTAACAGCGAGGCCGTGACCTGAAAGGCAAAGGTCATGATGCCGATCTGCGCATAGCTGAGCGAGAATTCCTGCTGCAGCAGCGGATAGATTGCCGACAGCATCGACTGCATCACATCATTGATCATGTGACACAGGCTGATCGCCGACAGAACCAGCCAGACTGTCCGCCTGTCACTGGCCAGAGGTGTATTGGTCGCGGAATCGGCAGCGCTCATGTCTTTCCCCTGCGATGACCCGTTCCCTGCAATTACCAGCCGCCACAGGCAATGCAAATGGGCCAAATTGCCGTCTGATCAGCAACTTTGACCTGTATTTGTCGCCAGTTTTACAATCCAACCCGCCCGATCTGCCCTTTTGGACAGGTTTCTTTTTGGCCGTTGCTTGCACACAGTATGGACAAATCCCAGACAAATAGTCCCTCACATGACCAAGCTTCCTGGCAACCTTGCAAGAACTCTTCGCCCGTCCCGCATCAGCGGGGGCAACAAGCGCATGAACACGTGGCAATCCGTGCGCGCAGAAGTCCTTGAACGCATTCGATCTCGTGAATGGGCTCCGGGCGAACTGATCCCGACCGAAGAACAGCTGTCGCAAGAGCTGGGCTGCGCCCGCGCCACGGTCAACCGTGCGTTGCGTGAGCTGGCCGATAGCGGCATCATCGAACGCCGCCGCAAAGTGGGCACGCGGGTCGCCTCGACGGCTGCCCGAAAAGCCACCCTTGAAATGCCCGCGATCCGCGATGAGATCGAGGCACTGGGCGCGACCTATGGGTACACGCTGACGGTTTTCGAAGAACGCACGCCCAGCGAACAGGCCATGCGCGCACTGCAGGTGGATGCCGACCACAAGCTGATCCTGATCCAGGCCCGCTATCTGGCGGATGGAGAGCCGCATTGCTGTGAATCCTTGTGGCTGAACCCGCAATCCCTGCCGGTGCCCAAGCGCAGCATGCTGGAAAGCCTGCCGCCGCATGAATGGCTGGCCAGTCAGGTTCCCCTGACCCACAGCCGCTATGCCATTCTGGCCGAGGGCGCGTCGGGCCTTTGCGCCACCTATCTGGGCGTCGAGGAAGGCACCCCGGTCCTGGGGGTCGAGCGGACCAATTGGGTCGACGCCACGCCTGTGTCGTTTGCACGGCAGTTCTATCGCCCGCAGCACCGGCTTGTATCCGAAGAGTAATCCGGCACCGGGGCCGTTGACAGGCCCCGGCCGCAGCATGGAAGCCGCGCCAGATATGCGCATCATCCGTGCAACGACGACTAGATATGGTCGTTTTTCAACCTGATTTGATCTCTGGCAGAATTGACTGAAACACGCAGTCCGGGCTATCTGGCAAGCTGATACCACTGTTGGATGCAATCGCCATCCCGCACCGGAGAGTTTGATGCCGCTTCGCCTGCCCCGCCTTTCGACAGCCCTGCTTTTGATGCTGGCCGCCAGCCCGGCGATTGCCCAAAGCGAGGCGGCCTTTACCGCAGCCGATATCGACGCCGCCGCCTATGACGGGGGCGATCTGCCGCCCGGCCGGTCGGCGCTGACCGCCAAGGTTCAGGTTCTGCTGGACCGTTCCGGCACCTCACCGGGTGTAATCGACGGCTACAGGGGCGGGATGAGCCAAAGCGCCATCATGGCCTTTGAACGCCGCGCGGGCCTGCCCATGGATGGCGCGATGGATCCGCATGTGTGGAACCTGCTGCAATCCTATGCATCCGAGCCGATCACCCAGAACTACACGATCACCGCCGAGGATGCGCAGAATCTGGTCGATGCGATCCCCACGGATTACGCCGAAAAGGCACAAATGTCGGCGATGGGCTATACCAGCATTGCCGAGAAGCTGGGCGAGCGCTTTCACATGGACGACAAGTTCATCGCCTTCCTAAATCCCGGTGTGCCGATCGCGCCCGGCAGCACCATTGCGGTGACGCGCCCGGCCTCACCCATCCGGTCCGAGGTGACGCGGATCATCATCGACAAGGCCACCCGGCGGGTTGCCGTCTATAACTCTCGCGGGCGCATGATTGCGGATTATCCGGCCACCATCGGCTCTGACGCGACGCCATCGCCATCAGGGAATCACAAGGTGGTCACGGTCGCGATGAACCCGAATTACACCTATAATCCGGCCAAGAACTTCAAGCAGGGCGATAATGACAAGCCGCTGATCGTGCCGCCGGGGCCGAATGGCCCGGTGGGCACCGTCTGGATCGACCTGTCGCAGCCGACCTATGGCATCCACGGCACGCCGACCCCCTCGCAGCTTTTTCGCAACCAGTCGAATGGCTGCGTCCGTCTGACCAACTGGGATGCCGAGGAACTGGCCAGAAATGTGCGCGGCGGCGTCACCATGGTCGAGTTTCTGCCCCCCGGCGTGACCATTGCCGAGGCGACGGGCGTCACCACGGCCCCCGTCACCACCGAAGATCTGTCAACTTCGGTCAAAACCCCGGCCGCCGCCACCACCGAGGCCGCGACGTCGGCGCCAACCGCCACGACGACGCCGGATGCCGATCTGGGCTATGGCAAGCAGGATGGCGGGCAGAATCCGGCTGCAGAGCCATTGCGCGAAGACACGACCGAGGATGCCGCCGACGCGCAGCAACCGCAGGACGATCCGCTGAGCAGCGCCCTGTCGGATATCCTGCCCGAAGGCTTCGTCGTTCCCCTGCCGGACGACAATCAGTGAGGCAGGTCGCGGCCCCGCTTATGGCCGCGATGGTCGGCCTTTGGGCCGGAACGACCCTTGCGCAGGAACGCCCGATCGAAGCGCCCCGCCCTGAGGCCACCCGGCCCGCCAGCGAAGAACAGACCGCGCGCCCGCCTGAAAAGCCGATGGCCCCGGCTGTCCCCCGTGATAACACGGTGACCAAGGTTTTCGGCCCTCCGCCCCCGCCCCTGTGGTTTCTGCTGCGCGAAAGCGATCAGGACTATGCCGCCTGCAAGCTGGCGCTGTCATTTCTGGGCACCGTCTATTCCGAAGCGCCGCCGCAGACAGCGCCGGAAAACCCCGATTGCGGCATAGCCCGGCCCGTCCGCGTGGAACGGATCCTGCCCGACCTGGTGCTGGAGGGCGGCGCGCTCATGCGCTGCGATACTGCCCGGTCGCTTGGCCTCTGGGCGCGCGATTTCCTGCGCCCGGCCTCGGCCGCCCTGCCGGATGCGCCCCGCGTGACCGGCCTGCGGCTTGGCACCACCTATGACTGTCGCGCCCGGGTCGGCGGACAGCAAAATACGGCGAAGCTCTCTGAACATGCCTATGGCAATGCCATCGATATCACGGGCTTTGTCTTTGATAATGGTGAAACGCTTGCCGTCGAGCCGCGGATGGACACCGGCCAGGCAAGCGAGGGGTTTCAGAAGGCCGTTCGCCATGCGGGCTGCCTGTTCTTCACCACGGTTCTGGGCCCGGGGTCGAACGCCGCCCATGACAACCACCTGCATTTCGACATGGCTGCCCGGCGGGGCGGCTGGCGGCTGTGCGAGTAGCTGCGACCTTCAGCGGCTGTGCCGCTCAAGGTCCAGATAGGTGGGATCGAACCGCGCCAGGCGCCGCAAACCGTCCCAGTCCAGAATGGTGATATCGCTGCCAGTCCAGCGGATCAGGCCGCGATCACGCAGATCGCGCACCGCGCGGTTGATATGGATGGGCGAATAGCCAAGGATATCCGCCAGTTCGCGTTGCAGCAAAGGCAGCGTGAAATGCATATTCGCCGCAGCCCCGACGGCGTTCAGCCGCGTGTAGATCTCGCACAGCAGATGCGCCAGATGCGCACTGGACCGCAGCGAAGCCGCCGCGACAAGCCATTGCCGGTGCACCGCAGCATCAATCAGCGTCGCCATCCACATCAGACGCGTCAGATGCGGAAAATTCTCGGTAATCTCGACCAGTTCGCTATGCTCCACGAACTCGACTTCCGTGGGCCCAAGGGCCACGACCTCATGTTCCAACCCGGCCAGCACAAAGCCATGCAGGTCGACAAAATCGCCCGGCACATGCAGTGCTGTGATCACCCGCTCCTCTGGACGACCCACCAAGGGATGCGATCGCCCCGCCATACCACGCAGAATCATGCAGCTTCGTGTAACGTTCCGTTCGATCGGAACAATCACTTCCCCGGGACCAAAGCGCTGCTTTTCACTTTTGAGAGAGCGTAGCCGGTTTATATCTGCTTCTGACAATGTGTCACGTCGTTGTAGCGAGCGAATAAAGTATTCAGTTATCGCCATTTAATCCTCTTCCCGAAAGGACGCTGGACAGTGGCCTATCGCGCATGGCGAGGCAATGGGTGGGCGGGGCATCCTAACAATGATTAAGTTGACGCAACCAAAGGCACAGCCTCTAAGACGCGCGCTTTCCGTTGCGCGGCCTCGGCACGGAATGTAGAGCTTTTGTTAAGAAATGAAAACTCTCTGCAATGTCGCAACTTTTTTCAGTCACAAACTCATCCAGTTGTGGATAAAGTCTGACAGCCTCATCCAGTCTTGGATCTGATCCCGGGGCATACAGGCCCGCGCGAATCATCATTTCCGATTCGGCATAGGCCCCAAGGGCGGATCTGGCTTTGCTGATGAGGGCATTTTCATCCGGGCTGGCCGCATCCGGCAGCGATCGCGACACCGATCTGACCACATCGATCGCAGGGAAACGGCCGCGCTCGGCAATGCTGCGATCCAGCACGATATGCCCATCCAGCGTCCCGCGCAGAATATCGGCGACAGGCTCTTCCATATCCGAGCCCGCAACCAGAACGCTGAAAATTCCGGTAATGTCTCCAGTACCTTCCAGCCCCGGACCTGATCGTTCGGCCAGCGCCATGATCAGGTTTGATACCGAGGGCGGAAAACCGCGAAAACTGGGCGGTTCGCCGGCGGCAAGGGCGATTTCGCGATGCGCTTCGGCAAAGCGGGTGATCGAATCGGCCAGAAACAGGACGTGCCTGCCCTGATCGCGAAAATATTCCGCCACGGCCATCGCTGCCCAGGCGCAGCGCCGCCGGATCAAGGGCGACCGGTCCGAGGTCGCGGTGACGATCACTGCCCGCTTCATCCCCTCGGGGCCGAGCGTTTTCTCAACAAACTCACGCAGTTCGCGACCGCGCTCTCCGATCATCGCGATCACCACGACATCGGCCTGCACCCCGCGCGCGAGGTTCGACAGCAGCGTCGATTTGCCCACGCCCGAGCCCGCGAAAAGCCCGATCCTCTGCCCTGCAACCAGTGGCAACAACGTGTCGAACACCGCCAACCCCGTGGATAATCTGTCCCCCAGCCGCTTGCGCCGCACGGCCGAGGGCGCCTCGGGGCGGAAGGGGCGCGGCTGCAGGCCCATCGGCAACGGATGCCCGTCCAGCGGCTGTCCCAAAGGATCGATGATCCGGCCGATCCAGGCGTCGCAGGGGGCAATGGTCGGTGCGAACAGCAATTCGACCTCGGCCCCGATGGACAGCCCGTCGGCATTCCCTTCGGGCAGGATATCGGCATGGCGCGGTGCAAGGCCGACGATCTCACCCGCGACCTGACCGTTTTGCAGGGCGATATTTACGCGATCCCCGACAGAGGCGTGTAAATTCAGCCCTTCGACGCGAATAAGACCCGCGCGCATGGAATGCACGCGCCCGAAATATCGCGCGACGCGCAAATGGCGCATCCGCTGGGCAATTGATTCAAGTTTATCCATTTCGCCTCGCTTCTGTCGGGCATCAATCCCGGCCCATGAAACGCTTTCTAAACCAATTGAAGTTAAAACCCGGTTATCGCCAATGAGGAGAACCTCATGTTTCAAAACATTGAAATGATGCAAATGGCCCGCGCCATGGGTCAGCATGTCGCACAGCGACAAACCGTCGTCGCACGCAATATCGCCAATGCGGATACGCCCGGATACAAGGCGCAGGATCTGCAATCCTTCGAGGAAAGCTATCGCTCGGCGCCGTTACAGCCGATGCGCGCCACGAATTCCCGCCATATCGAAGCCCCCGACTGGTCGCCCGGCGCCGCCCGCGTGCTGTCGCAGCAGGACGGCATTTCCCCGAACGGCAATTCCGTCTCGATCGAGGAAGAGATGCTGAAAGCGGCCGAGTTGAAGCGATCCTTCGACCTGTCGCTGGGCATCTATCGCTCGGCCATGAACCTGATGCGCACCAGCATCGGTCGGCGCGTCTAAGGAGTCACCATGACAGATCGCATCTCTCCTCTGCAACTTTCCGCCTCTGGCATGCGCGCACAAAGCGAACGGCTGCGACATACGGCCGAAAACATCGCCAATTCCGATACGCCCGGCTATCGGCGCAAGCTGGTCAGCTTTGAAGAGGCCGTCCGCTTTGGCCGCGCGACGGGCGAGGTGACGGCCTCACGCGTCCGGCTGGATCAGGGAGAGCTGCCGCAGATCTTCGATCCCTCGCATCCGATGGCGGATGAGCAGGGCTATTACCAGGGCTCGAATGTCGATCTGGTCATCGAGATCGCCGATTCCCGAGAGGCCGGCCGCAGCTATGAGGCCAATCTGAAAATGTTCGAACAGACCCGCCAGATGGGGTCGTCGCTTCTTGAACTTCTGCGTCGCTGAAAGGACCGCCATGTTTACCGCAATCAACGCCGCCAACGCCTACAGCACCGCCCGTAACGCCGTTGCCCCGGGCAGCTCGGAAGGGGTTGTCGACAAGGTCTCGGACGCCGCCTCGGGCTTCGCGCAGCAGATGTCCCAGGTCGACAGCGTCGCCACCGGCGCCATGACCGGCAAGGTGGAAACCCATCAACTGGTCCAGACCATCGCCGAAGCCGAACTGGCGATGGAGACCGTCGTCGCCATCCGCGACAAGGTGGTCGAGGCCTATCAGGAAATCCTGCGGATGCCGGTCTGAGGTCGGCGCATGAATGACACCGTCCTCTATGACATGCTGCGGCAGGCGCTGCTGGTCTCTGTCCGCATGTCGGCCCCCCTGCTGGGTGTCGCGCTGGTCGCGGGCGTGCTGATCGGCCTGTTTCAGGCGCTGACCTCGGTGCAGGAAATGACGCTGACATTCGTGCCCAAGGTCGGCCTGATGCTGGCGGTCTTCTGGGTCACGATGAGCTTCATGACCACCGCGCTGTCCGATTTTTACCTTGGCCAGATCATCCCCCTGATCGCTGGAAGCTGAATTATGGAAAATGCCATCTATGCCACGCTGACCCGGCAATCGGGTCTGATGAAGGAAATGCGCGTCGTCGCGAATAACATCGCCAACGCGAATACGACCGGCTTTCGGCGCGAAGGGGTGATCTTTGCAGAGCATCTTTCGGCGCTTGATCGTCAGGGGGGCACGCTGTCGATGGCCGATGCCCGCGGGCGGCTGGTCGATCTGGATCAGGGCGTCCTGACCCAGACGAACGGCCGCTACGACCTTGCCATCGAAGGCGAAGGCTTCTTTCTGGTCGAGACGCCCGAGGGCAATCAGCTGACCCGCGCCGGCGCCTTTGTGTCCGGCCCCGAGGGCGATCTGATGACCGCCGATGGCTATCGCCTGCTGGACGAAGGGCAGGCCCCGATCATCATCCCGGCCGGGGCCAGCAATGTCGCCGTCAGCCAGGATGGCACCCTCTCGGCCAATGGCATCACCTTCGGCCGCATCGGCGTCTTTGCCCCGCCCGAGGGCGCTCAGCTTTTGCACCAGGGCGGCACCAGTTTTTCGCTGGATGGAACGCCGGAGCCTTTGGAAAATCCACGGGTCCGTCAAGGTTTTCTTGAGGAATCCAATGTAGATACGGTTTTCGAGATCTCTCGGATGATCGAGGTTCAGCGCGCCTATGAGCTGGGTCAATCCTTCCTCGACCGCGAAGATCAGCGCATCCGCGCCGCCATCAACAATATGACCCGCTGAAAGGATCCGGCATGAGAGCCCTTCAAATCGCCGCCACCGGAATGAGCGCCCAGCAGACCCGGGTCGAGGTCATCTCGAACAACCTCGCCAATATGTCGACCACGGGCTATAACACCCGCCGCGCCGAATTTGCCGATCTGCATTATCAGCAGGCGACGCGGCCCGGCACCGTGACCTCGGCCGATGGCACGGTCATTCCGGCTGGTGTGCAGCTTGGCCTGGGCGTCCGCCCGACAGCCGTCAGCGTCAACCTGCAACAGGGCGCTTTGACCCAGACTGGCGCGGATCTGGATCTGGCCATCGACGGTTATGGCTATTTCGAGGTCACGATGCCTTCCGGCGTCTCGGCCTATACCCGCGACGGGGGGCTGAAACGGGCGCCTGACGGGCAGATCGTCACCTCTGACGGTTACGCGGTGGTGCCGGGCATTACCATCCCGGACGATGCCCGTTCGATCGCGATCAACGCCGCGGGCGAGGTCTATGCCTATTTCACCGATCAGGTCGAACCCGAAAACCTTGGCCAGCTTACGCTGGCGGGCTTCACGAACGAAAAGGGGCTGGAGGCGATCGGCTCGAACCTGTTCCTTGAGACGCCGGCTTCGGGAAATCCGCAGGTCTTCACGCCCGGGCAAGAGGGCCTGGGAACCCTGCGGCAGGGCTATCTTGAGGAAAGTTCGGTCGACGCCGTCCGGGAAATCACTGAACTGATCAAGGCCCAGCGCGGATATGAGCTGAATGCCAAAGTCATCACTGCCGCCGATCAGATGCTTGGCGCAACCACGCAGATCCGCTGATGCGCGGGCTTATCCTGACACTGGCCCTGCTGTCGCCGTCGCTGGCCACCGCAGAGATCCTGGCCGCCGCGCGCACCCTGCCTGCGGGAACCGTCGTCACCGCCGCCGATCTGCAGCTCACGGCCAACGACCGCCGCGGCCTCTCGGATCCGTCAGAGGCGATCGGCCTGCAAACCCGCATCACCATCTATGAAGGTCGGCCCATTCAGGCCAGCCTTCTGCAGGCTCCCAAACTGATCGCGCGCAATCAAATCGCCCAGGTCACGTTCCAACGTGGCCCGCTGCGGATCGTGGCCGAGGCGCGAACGCTTTCGGATGGTGCGGCGGGCGATGTGATCCGCGTGATGAACCTCGAATCCCGCTCGACCATCAGCGTGACCGTCCAGGCAGATGGCAGCCTGCTGGCGCTGAACTGACCTATCAAGCCAAGGAAGACCCATGATGAAACCGACCTATCTGCTCTGCCTTGCGCTGGCACTTGCCGCTTGCGGGCGCGCCCAGAATATCGGCCAGCCGCCAAAGCTGACCTCGCCCCGCCAAACTGCGGAATTTGTCGCCATGACCAACCCGCCGCTGGAAATTCCCGTCGATTCCGGCCGCCCAGAGGCCGCCGCATCCCTTTGGGCCGGGGCCACCACATCCTCGCTGATCAGCGACCGGCGCGCCTCGACGCGGGGCGATATCCTGACCGTTGTGATCCAGATCGACGACAAGGCAGAGATCAGCAACAGTTCGGGGCGGTCGCGCTCGGCCAATGACAAGCTCAGCATGCCGAATATGGTCGGCATTCCGCAGCGTCTGTCGCCGAAACTGCCCGAAGGCGCCAGCTTTGATGATCTGGCCGACGCCTCGTCATCCTCGAACTACAAGGGCAGCGGCAATATCTCTCGTCGTGACAAGCTGACGCTCAGGGTCGCGGCGACAGTGATCGACATGCTTCCCAACGGCACCTTGCAGATTTCGGGCACACAAGAGGTCCGCGTGAATTTCGAACTGCGCGAATTGACCGTCAGCGGCTTTGTCCGCCCTGGCGATATCGACCGCAATAATGAGATTGCCTATGACCGGATCGCCGGCGCACGGATCTCCTATGGTGGGCGCGGTCAAATCACGGATGTACAGCAGCCGCGCTATGGCCAGCAGATCGCCGACATCCTCCTGCCCTATTGAGGTCGCCCATGATCAA
The DNA here is from genome assembly GCF_028553785.1 of Paracoccus fistulariae. Classification (NCBI taxonomy): domain Bacteria; kingdom Pseudomonadati; phylum Pseudomonadota; class Alphaproteobacteria; order Rhodobacterales; family Paracoccaceae; genus Paracoccus; species Paracoccus fistulariae. Next base: position 2,695,991 of record NZ_CP067136.1, on the reverse strand, counting down.
GAAAATCCTGACCCTCGCCCTTCCCCTGCTGGCGCTGATTGGCGGGGTTGCGGCGGGGGACATCCTGCGGCCCGACGACAAGATGGAAGAGGCAAACGCAGAGGCAAGCCCAGAACACGGGGCCTCGAAGTCAGAGGTAGCGTCCTCCGAGGGCAGCCACGAAAAGAAAGGCTCTCACAAGGAAGGCGAGGAAAAATCCGGCGAGGTCGCCTGGTTCAGCTTTCCCAATCAGTTCTTCGTCCCGATGATGCGCAATGGTGACATGGGCGCGGTGATGATCCTGACCCTGTCGATCGAAACCGAGCAGGATTATCTTGAGAAGATGAAAGAGCAGGAGCATCGCCTGCGCGATGCCCTGCTGCGCCAGCTTCTCATTCGCGCCAATAGCGGTGGCTTCGACGGGAATTTCACCGCGGAATCGACGCTCGGCCCGTTGCGCAAGGATCTGCTGGAAGCGGTGCTCAGTTCGACCGAACTGCCGGTGTCCGCTGTGCTGATCGAAGACATCGCGCGGCAGCAGGGCTGATCTCATCTGATCAATTGAATCGCAAAGGCAGGCAGGGCAGAAGGGGTCGACCTTCTGAAGGACACTGCCTTGTCGATCACCACCGCATTTGAACTTGAGATTTCGCCCGGCGCCGATCGGGGCGAAATCGTGATCCTGCTGGCCAGCTATAATGGCGGGCGATTTATCGAGACGCAGTTGGACAGCATCGCGCGGCAATCCTATGGCAATTGGCGCCTGATCGTGTCGGATGACGTTTCGACGGATGACAGTGTCAGGCTGATCTCGGAGTTCGCTGCAAGCCGACCTGAAGGTCAGGTGCGGCAGATCCGAGGACCCGGCCGGGGTGCGACACAGAATTTTCTGCATCTGATCGAGCAGGCACCGCAGGGCGCGATGCTGGCCTTTGCCGATCAGGATGACGAATGGCTGCCCCACAAGCTGGCAAGGGCCGCTGCCGCGCTATCGCGCGTATCAGGCCCAGCGCATTATGCCGCCCGGACGGTGGTCGCGGATGAAAACCTGTCGCCAATCACCGAGACCCGCCATTTTACCCGCCCCCTGGCCTTTCGGAACGCATTGGTCCAAGCCTGCATGGCCGGTAATACCTCTGTTTTCAATGGTGCGGCGGCGGACCTTCTGAAGCAGGCTGTCGCCGCCGCACAAGCAGCTGACATCGAATCGCATGATTGGTGGGCCTATCAGCTGACCTCGGGATGCGGTGCGACGATGCTGCATGATGCGGAACCCGCGCTGCTTTATCGCCAGCATTCACGTGCAGAGATGGGCCGAAACGACACACCCCTTGCGATGGCGCGTCGGCTGGGCAGGCTTTTTGCCGGGGAGTACGGGGGCTGGTTGCTTGCAAACCGGGCCGCATTTCGGCCTGTCACCCAGCTTCTCACTGCCGAAAATCGCGAGATCTTCGACCGCTTCTCGGATGCGCTGGATCGCAGCGGACCGGCGACAGCGATGTCGTTCAGGAGGCTGGGCCTCTATCGCCAGACGACCGTGGGCACCGCCGCGCTGCTGAGTGCGGCGGTCCTTGGCAGGCTTTAATGGCCATGCTCTTTCAGCACGCCCGCAAGATATTTCCCATAGGCATTCTTCGCGAACATCTTCGCCCGCGCCTGCATCTCTTCGACCGAGATCCAGCCCGCCTCGAAGGCAATCTCCTCCGGACAGCCGGTCTGCAGACCCTGACGGTTGGCCAGCGTGCGCACGAAATTGCCGGCATCCAGCAGGCTGGCATGCGTCCCGGTATCCAGCCAGGCGAAGCCACGACCCATCTTCTCTACCGTCAGGCTGCCATCGGCCAGATAGCTTTCCAGAAGTGTCGTGATCTCCAGCTCTCCACGCTCCGAAGGCTGCACCTCGGCCGCGCGGCGCGGTGCGCTGCCATCCAGAAAATACAGCCCCGTCACCGCAAAGCTTGACGGGGGGTTCTGTGGTTTTTCGATGATCGAACGCGCGCGCCCGTCCTGATCGAAATCCACGACGCCATAGCGTTCCGGATCCGAGACGTGATAGCCAAACACCGTTCCGCCCTTATCGCGCTGATCCGCCGATTGCAGCAAAAGCGGCAGACCGTGACCGAAGAAGATATTGTCACCCAGCACCATGGCCGAGGGCGCACCGGCGAGGAAATCCTCGGCCAGCAGATAGGCCTGCGCCAGACCGTCCGGCGACGGCTGCACGATATATTCGAATGACAGGCCCCATTGCGCGCCATCGCCCAGAAGCCGCTGAAATTGCTGCTGATCCTCAGGCGTGGTGATGATCGCGATCTCGCGGATACCGGCCAGCATCAGAACGCTGATCGGATAATAGATCATCGGCTTGTCATACAGCGGCAGAAGCTGCTTTGAAACGCCCATCGTGATGGGATAAAGCCGTGTCCCCGAACCACCGGCCAGAACGATGCCCTTGCGTTGCGTCATATTATCTTGTCCCATTCCACTAGCACATTGCGCAGTCCTTCGCGCCAATCAGGCTGTCGGACGCCCAGGTCTTTCTGAAGCCGCGAACAATCCAGCCGGGAATTTCCCGGTCGGCGTGCGGGCGTTGGATAATCCGCCGTCGCGATATCACGCACCTCGCAGTCGATCTGCGCCTGCGCAAAGATCTCTCGCGCGAAATCCGCCCAGCTGACCGCCGATGCGCCCGAATAGTGGTAGAGGCCCCGGACCTCTCCGCCCGCCACCATGTCATTGGCCATCTGGACCAGCGTCCTGGCGATATCTGCGGCAGCGGTGGGCCCGCCAACCTGATCCGCGACGATGTTCAGCGCGTCGCGTTCGCGGCCCAATCGCAGCATCGTCTTGACGAAATTGTTGCCGTGACGCGAAAACACCCAAGAGGTTCGCATCACCGCCCACCGACCATCCTGAGCCGCAATTTCGCGCTCTCCGGCCAGCTTGGTTTTTCCATAGATACCCAAGGGGCCGGTCGCGTCACCCTCTTGCCAAGGCTGATCGCCCGAGCCGTCAAAGACGTAATCTGTCGAAATATGCAGAAACGGGATGTCAAGGCGGGCCGCCGTACGCGCCATCCGCGCAGGCGCGTCACTGTTCAGCAGCCGGGCCTGATCCTGCTCGGTTTCGGCCTTGTCGACGGCCGTATAGGCGGCGGCGTTGATGATCGCCGCGGGACGCAGCTCTTCGATCGCGGCGGCGATCCGGTCGGTCTGCACCAGATCGATCTGCTCTCGGCCCATAAAATCGGCATCGGGCAGCAGGGTCGCCAACTCGCGGGCGACCTGACCAGAGCGCCCGAAGACCAGGAATCGCGACATCAGCCCTGTCCCAGGCGTTTGCCGACGCCATCGCGGCTCAGAAGCGGCTGCCACCAGTCGCGATTGTTCAGATACCATTCGACGGTGCGCCGAAGACCTTCCTCGACAGTGACGGATGGACGCCAGCCCAATTCATCGCGGATCCGCTCTGGGTCGATGGCATAGCGACGGTCATGGCCCGGCCGGTCGGTCACGAAGGTGATCAGACGGTCATGAGGCGCCCCTTCGGGATGCATCTCATCCATATGGGTGCAAATCGTCCGCACGAGATCGATATTCCGTGCCTCATTCTCGCCGCCGATATTGTAGCTGCGCCCGTTTTCGCCTTTTTCCAGCACCAGCAGCAGGGCATCGGCGTGATCTTCGACGTAGAGCCAGTCGCGGATATTGCCGCCATCGCCATAGACCGGGATGGATTCTCCGGCCAGAGCGCGCAGAATGACAACCGGCACCAGCTTTTCCGGGAAATGATACGGCCCGTAATTGTTGGAACAGTTGGTCAGAACGACCGGCAACCCATAGGTTTCGTGCCAGGCGCGGACCAGATGGTCTGACCCCGCCTTGCTGGCGGAATAAGGGCTGCGCGGATCGTAGGGCGTGGTTTCGGTAAACTGCCCATCTTCCCCGAGGCTGCCGAAAACCTCATCCGTCGAAATGTGATGAAAGCGGAAATCGGGCTTTGCGTTCTTCTGCCAATAGGCGCGCGCAGCCTCCAGAAGGTTGAAAGTGCCGATCACATTGGTTTCGATAAAGGCTGCTGGCCCGTCGATCGAGCGATCCACATGGCTTTCTGCTGCCAAATGCATCACCGCGTCGGGCTGATATTCGTCAAAGATCGCATCCAGCGCATCGCGGTCCCGGATGTCCGCTTGCACGAAACTGTAATTCGGGCTGTCCGCAACCTCGGCGATATTCGCCAGATTGGCCGAATAGGTCAAAGCATCAAGATTGACGACGTAATGCCCGCGCTGGATTGCAAGCCGGACGACTGCCGAGCCGATAAAGCCCGCACCACCTGTCACCAGAATTTTCATCAAAACGCTCCGAACTCAAAGGGTGAGGCCCAATTTTCGAATTCGGGCAGTTTTTCATCTTTCTCGGACAGAACAGGATCGTCCAGACCCCAGTCAATGCCAAGGCTGTTCCACAGCACGCCACCGTCGCTGACGCGGTCATAATGGGCGGTGCATTTGTAGATGATTTCGGTATCCGGCTCTTTGGTCACGAAGCCGTGCAGGAACCCGGGCGGCACCCAAAGTTGCTGCCCATTCTCGTAAGACAGCTCGACGCCGACCCATTCCCCATAGGTCGGACTGCCTCGGCGCGCATCAACGGCAACGTCAAACAGAGCCCCCCTGCCACAGCGAACAAGCTTGCCCTGCGCGAAAGGCGGTGCCTGGTAATGCAAACCGCGAAGGGTGCCCGCCTTATGCGAGAGAGAGTGGTTGTCTTGCACGAATTCCGGCAGGTCGACACCAGTCTCGCGCAGGGTTTTCCTGTTCCAGCTTTCCGAAAAGAAGCCGCGCGCATCGCCGTGGCGCGCCGGGGTCAGCAACAGAACCCCTGGAAGCTTCAGCGCTTCTATCTTCATACATGACACCAAATAAGCCTGTCTGGGCGTTTTCTAAGTGATCCGCCCGATCATGTCACGCACCCTATATCACTTATCTCCGCCCGCCACATCGCCACAGGACGCAATTCGTTCAACGTGCGTCCAGCGAAGATCGCTGAGAACGCGCCGCTCTACCGCCAGGCCCTGCAGCAGCGGTCAGGGGATTAACCATCTCACATCGCCAAACGGCAGCGTCTTGCGGCATCGGCAGTACAGCGGTTGCCTCTTAACTTAAGGATCAGCCTCGCGGCACGAGCGGCCGGGATCGCCGATTCGGCTATTCGATAATGAGATCAGCATGAAGCGCGCCCGCTGCGTGGATGGATTTCAGGATATCAATCATGTCCCGCGGCCTGACGCCAAGCGCATTCAGTCCTTCCACAAGATCGCTTAACGAGGTTTCACTCGACACTTCTGCAAAGCCTATGCCAGGTTCTTCTCTGACCTCCGCCATCGTGCGAGGCACGGTGACCGTCTCGCCGGCCGAAAACGGATTGGGCTGAGAAACCAGCGGCGCCTCACTGACACGCAGCGTCAGCGATCCTTGCGATACAGCGACACGTGAAATCCGCACCTGTTCACCCATCACAATGGTGCCCGCCTTATGGTCGATCACCACCTTCGCGCGATCCTCTGGTTCGATGAGAAGGTTTTCGATACGGCCTAGCACGCGCGCAGGGTTAACGTCGCCCAGTTGGCGGAATTCGACAACAATCGTGCCGCTGTCCTGCGCCACGGCCAGGCGGCGGTTGAAATCCCGGTTGATCGCATCTTCGACCCGTGTTGCCGTCGTGAAGTCGGCATTTCGCAGCGCGATCCTGATATTCTGCACCGCAGCAAAGTCGAACTCGACCTCGCGCTCTACCCGCGCGCCGACCGGGATGGCGCCGGCCGTTGGCACGCCTTGGACGACCCGGGCCGCCTCGCCCTCAACCGCGACACCGCCTGCGATGATCGACCCTTGGGCGACAGCGTAAATATTCCCATCCGCAGCCTTCAGCGGCGTCATCACCAAGGTGCCGCCCAAAAGGCTTTTGGCGTCACCGATCGTCGACACACTGACGTCGATCCGACTGCCCGATCTTGCGAAGGGCGGCAATGTCGCCGTCACCACGACCGCTGCAACATTTTTCGAACGTAGCGCGTCATCCGTGACGTTCACACCCAGACGTTCCAGCAATCCGGCCAGCATTTCCTCGGTAAACGGGGCGTTGCGCAGACTGTCACCCGTTCCGTCAAGACCCACGACCAAACCATAGCCCACAAGATCATTGCCGCGCACACCATCGAAATCGGCAAGATCTTTCAAACGAACAGGGGCGGCCATGGCCTGAATCGGCAGCAGGATCGCGAAAACGAGGGTCCAAAACCTGATCATCTCAGATAATCCACAAGACGCAGCTTCGACAGCCGGGCGGTGACGGCATATAGCGCGTCAAGATGGGTTTCCGCTTCGCTGATGGCGACCGACGTGGCGTAGGGATCGGCGCCGCGAATCTCATTTCGCATGATTTCCAGCGTTGCGCTTGCTGCGCTACCCTCGGTCTGCGCGAGCTCGATCCGCTGCTGGATGTAACCTATCTGCGCCATCTCCTGCGCGAGAGCAGAGCTCGCATCCAGCAACAGCTTGCCACCGCCGTGCAATAATGCCCGTTGCTCCTGCGGCTGTCCTGCCAGCAGTCCCCGATCGACCAGGGCCGCGGTAGCGAGGCCCTTCAACTGTTCACGAATAGCTGGCGTGGCAGCAGTTGTCGACAGGGCAACACTGACATTCTCGCCGACCTGCAAAGTCTGGATCTGATTGGTGGACCCCGCATAGGCCGTATCGAGGAACCCACCGCCGCCCGGCGCCGCATCAAACCAAGCGGCCACGGCGGCACTGATATCGCTTGCGTTGCTGAGGCCCGCGGTGAAGATCTCCAACTGGTCCAGAATATCCGTTGCAGAGATCAGCGGAGCCGTGTCACTGTTCGCCCCCGCAAACAAATGACGCTGCGCGACAGCGCCGTTCAGCCGATTCACGACCGCTTCCAGAGCGCCAGCCGACTCAGCAGCCCGCACCTTGATCACCGGTTCAAGGGTGGTCGAGGTCTCAATGAAAAGGTTGAGGCTGATCGTACCGGTCAGGCTGCGCACCGAATCGAGCACATCCGTCATGCCCTGGGCTTGCGCAGCGGCTTCGGTCGCGTTTCGCTGCAATTGCGACAACATCGCCAGCCGTGAGGTGATGTCCGCAATACCCTGAGTGTTGCCCTGAAGCCGAGCACCCAGATCCTGAACTTCACCGCTGGACAGCTCGGATGTCAGCACCGACAGGTTTGTCTTGATACGATTGGACGCTGCTTGCAGCGCGAAGGAACGGGCCTGATCGCCGATAGAGTGAACTGTCATTTAAATCCTCAGCAACTGATCCATCATGTCGTTTACGGCCTGAATAACGCGCGCATTCGCCGCATAGGCCTGTTCGTATTGCAGCAGTTTCTGCATCTCGGCATCGCTATCCACGCCATCCCCCATGAAGCGGGATGAGATCGTATCTGCCTGGCCGTTGCGGATGGCGGTCTCTGCCTCGGCGTTGACGCGGATGGTCGAGACGCGGGATTCAACCAGTGCAAAGCGCCCTGAGAGACTTGCCACCCCCTCGAAATCACTTCCGGCAAGTGCACCGGATGGCTTGTTCAGCGCGGCCGTCATCGCCCGAAGAAGCGAATTGTCACCTGTAACGCCCGGTGCAGCGGCGTGAGTACCTGCGCGCATCCGCCACAGCTGGCCGCCGTCGCCGGGGCGCACGGCCGCGTTAACCTTGACACGACCCGCCAGGCCAACGATGCTTGTGGCATCGGCGCGGTTGCCCGCATCCGTGAAAAGCCCGGTTGAGGTCGCGGTCAGTGTTGGGTCGACCGTACTGTCAGTCAAACGTTGATGCAGATCGAATGAGAGTGCATCCAGATCATTTTGCAGCTTCGGTGCCAGCTCATCTCGGATCGTGAAATTCGCCTCCAACGAGCCGCCGGAAAAAAGCCTCATCTGACTTTCGGTCAGCTCTGCTCCATCGAATTGAATCCGTGACAACGCACCAGAACCGACGGTCCGATCCGCGGAGATTTCATGTGCCGCAGTGAAAGATATCTCGGCAGGTCTGCTGCCATCCAAGAGAACTGCACCGCTTTTGGTAAACAAGGCGATCTTGCCGCCTTCCCGTGCAACTTCCTGAACCGGGACGATCTTTGCGATGTCATCGACCAGTCTTTGCCGCTGATCAACCAGGGACGAGCTGTCCCGCCCCTCGGCTTCGATCACCGCGATTCGCCGGTTGAGATAGGCAACCCGCTCCAACCCCACATTCAGCGCTGCAACATCGCGGGAAATCGCCTGATCAGCAGCACTTCTGCTTTTCTGCACCTCGGTCGATGCAGAATTCAAAACTCTGGCAAGCTGGTCGGCGGCGTCCACTGCCTGCGCCAGGCGGACCTCATCATCCGGTCGGCTGGCAGCAGATTGCAAAGCCGTCTCGAAGCCCGTCAGCGCAGCGCCAAGGCTGCCAGGATCGCCCGCTATCCCGATCGCCTCTTCCATACGGCTCGCATAAGTCGAAAGAGTGGCCGCATTGGCGCGGGCTGCTTCTGCTGATCGCGCTTCAGCCATCAAGCTGGCGTTGACGATCCGCGCGATCCCGTCAATGCGCACGCCGCCACCACTGCCACCAAGGGTCTGTGCAGATACGGCCATCTCTCGTCGCGCGTAGCCCGGCGTCATCGCATTCGCGAGATTTGCTGCAACGGTTTCGGTACCTCGCGCCGTTGCCGTCAGGCCGGACACCGCGTTTGACAGTGCTTTTGCGATACTCATTTCAATCTCCTGCCGTTATCAAGATGCGGCATCAGCGTTTGATGTTGGTTGTTTCCTGCAACATCTCGTCGACGGTCTGGATAATCTTCGCATTCGAGGAATAGGCCCTTTGGGTCTGGATCAGATGGGTCAGTTCCTGCGCCACGTCCGTGGTCGAGGATTCTCTTGCATAACCCTGGATCGCGCCGGTCGGACCGTCGCCCGAATCCCACAGGAAGAAGCCGCCCGACGTCGTCGAGATCTTGAAGGCCTGACCGTCCACCGAGGTCAGGCCATTTTCGTTCGGCACATCGACCAATGGGATCTGATAGAGGGTTTTGATAAAGCCTGTATCGTAGGTCGCCTTCAAGAAGCCGTCTTCATCCACGGCGACGCCAGCCAGCTGCCCCACCGGGGACCCGTTCTTGCTGATATTGGTTGGCGAGAAGCTGGCCGAAAGCTGTCGCACACCCGTTGTTCCCAGCGGCGTTCCGATAAAGAGATCGATCGCACCATTGTGCAGCGTCAGAGGAAGGGTCCCGCTCGCCGGATCATAGGCGCCACCGGTAAGCGTCGTGACGCTTGCGATGCTTCCGCCATTGGCCGCCGTTTCATCGAAGTCGATCTGATAGGATCCGACCAGATTCGACGCTGGGTCAGCGGCAGAATCACGGATTTCCATGGTCCATCTGCTGGACATGCCCGTGGGGTCACTGGTGTCGGGTGTAAACGTCATTTCCAGCGTCTCAGCCGTGCCGAGATTGCCGAAATATTCCACCTTCAGCGAATAAGGATCGCCGCTTGCCGTCGGCTCCGTTTCGGTCGCGGGCAGGTTCAGGCCCAGATTGACCCGCGTTGTCGGGTCGCCGGCGGTTTGGTTCACGGCCAGTCGGATCGGCTCCAAAGCGCCAACCGCGTCGCGAGAGCTGAGCGGCACTGTGCCATCCGAGGATGCAGGCCAGCCCATCAGAACCAACCCAGCGTCGGTTCGCAGAACACCGTTATTGTCAGGCCGGAAAGACCCGGTTCTGGTCATCATGAAGGGCATCTCTTCAAAGCCATTGTCCAGATCGACGGCCGAGGTCACCGGCAGCATCCCACTGCCAGAAACCGCCAGGTCCAACGGGTGTGTCGTGGTCACCAATGCGCCATCGTCGTCGACCACGCGATAGGTCGATACGCGAACGCCGCCGGCTGAATGGACCCCTGCAGTCCGATGCTGGTTCAGCACGAACGCGTTGAATTCCGTCTCCATCCGCTTATAGCCGTAGGTGCCGGAATTCGCGATATTGTCCGAGATCGTTGCCAATCGAGTCGAATTGACGGCTAGCCCGGACACCCCGGCATTCATTGCAGAGGACATAGACATGGAGAGACCTTTTCTTGACTGTCGTTGTCCTTCATCATCGGGAAGACGGATTAAAATTCGGCTAATGCCCGGCCATCCATCGGCCCTATCTCAGTAAAATCACCTCTATCCGGTTATTCACCGGGTCCATCGGATTGCCCGAACGCTGCTTGCGATCGGCATAGCCGGACACACGCTGGACGCGCTTTGCATCCAAGCCTGCCTGCTCCAGCAGGTTGCGGACCGCATGCGCCCGCGCGTCCGAGAGCGCCCAGACGGGCGAGGTTTTCAGTACTTCGGGATAGGCGCGCACATGGCCGGAAATCGCGATGTCATTGCGCATATTGCCCAGAATCGGCGGCAATATGCGCGCCAATTCGCGCAGAACGGGCCGCGCCTGCGCCGTATCTTCGATAAAGAGCGATTCGTCGGTCAGATCGGTCAGTTCGATGACCAGCCCCTCATCCGTCATGCGCGTGACGACATGTTTCAGCAGATTTGTAAGCTGCATCGATTCGGCGCCGGTTCCGGTCAACTGGTTCTGGATCTCTTGCGCGATCTGGTCGAAATCACCGGCCTTTTCGCTGTCAGGCAGAGGATCCGTCACGCTGTAGCGAACGCCCTCTTCCACGCCGTCACCTTCGGCACCGGGCATTCTGGCGACGGTGGGGTTGAAGTAATTCGCCAGCCCCGCGCGCTGCTTTTCGGTGGTCGCATTCAGCAGCCACATCAGCAGGAAAAACGCCATCATCGCGGTCACGAAATCGGCATAGGCGACCTTCCAGGCACCGCCGTGATGGCCTTCTTCAGCCGCGCCGGAACTGCGCTTGATAATCACAAGCGGTCCGGTCGATCCATTTCCCTCAGCCATCGGGCTACCTCGCACAACAAAGACCCGCGGAATTTTGCCCCAGCGGCGGTGCAAAACAAGTTAATGGATAAAAACCTGCCTATTCCTTTCCGCACAAATGCTGTCGGCCAAAGAAAAAACGGTGACAGGCTCGCCCTGCCACCGCCTTTTTTCATCATCAGATCAGTAGCTTATGCTTCCCGATCCCAACCGCTGATCGCCTTGGAATCCATGAACTCTTCCAGGCCGCTCAGACCGCCTTCACGGGCGCGGCCCGACATCTTCACCCCACCAAAGGCCGACCCTGCCCCACGTGAGACGCCGTTCATCTCGACCATGCCGGATTGCAGGCTGCGGGCCAGACGGTTGCGCCGCTGGCCGTCCTGAGTCTGGACATAATTCGTCAAACCGTAAGGTGTGTCATTCGCGATCCGGATTGCTTCCTCTTCGCTGTCGAAGGGGATGATCGACAGAACCGGGCCAAAGATCTCTTGCTGCGCCACGGTCATGTCATTGCTGACATCGGCAAAGACCGTCGGGCGCACGTAATAGCCGCGATTGACGCCTTCGGGCAGGCCCGTGCCACCGGCGACCAGACGGGCGCCTTCGTCGATTCCCTTCTGGATCAGATCCTGGATCTTGTCCCATTGCTGCTTGCTGACGACCGGGCCGATATGGGCGCCCGGCTGATGGGCCGTGGCGACCGGCGTTTCCTCGGCCACCCGGGCCGCGGTTTCCACCGCGCGATCATAGACCGAGCGTTCGACCAGCATCCGCGTCGGTGCATTACAGGACTGACCACTGTTGTAGAAACAATGGGTTGCGCCGCGAACCACGGCCTGATCGTCGGCATCGGCGAAGATCAGGTTGGCGCCCTTGCCGCCCAGTTCCAGCGCGACTTTCTTCAACGTATCTGCGGCCGCCTTGCTGATCGCGATCCCCGCACGGGTCGAACCGGTAAAGCTGATCATCGCCACATCCGGATGGGTGGAGAGCTGCGTCCCCACCCCCAGGCCGTCACCATTCACCAGGTTGAAAACACCCGGCGGCAGACCGGCCTCATCCACGATCTCGGCAAAGACCATCGAGGACAGCGGCGCGATCTCGGACGGTTTCAGCACGCAGGTATCACCCGCCAACAGGGCCGGGATCACCTTCAGCGTCACCTGATTCATCGGCCAGTTCCAGGGCGTGATCAGACCGACGACGCCGACAGGCTCCCACGAGATCATCGAGGTCGGAGCGTGATCGCCCAGCGGCTTCACGAATTCGAAATTCTTGAAGGCGGTGATGAAATTCCGGATGTGATAGCTGCCCGCGCCGGTCTGATCGTCCAGCGACATATCCTGCGGGGCGCCCATCTCATCGGTGATGGCGGCGGCCATGTCCTTGGCCCGCTTTTCGTAAACCTCAAGGATCCTTTCGATATGCGCCAACCGCTCGGCCGGGGGGGTCTGGGACCATCCGGGGAAAGCGGCCTTGGCGGCGGCAACGGCGGCATCGGTATCGGCCTGATCGCCCAGCGAAATGACCGCCACGGGGTCCTCGGTCGAAGGGTCGATCACCTCAAGATCATTGGTCTTGACCGGATCCACCCATTGGCCGTTGATATAGAACTTGCGCTTGTCCTGCAGCGTGCTCATCGCGTCCTCCATGTTCAGCTTGCCGACAGGGTGATGCGGCGTGAAGGGCGACGCAAGCTGAAAATATCCGGCGAAACTGCGGCTCGATGCGCCGACGAAGGGGCTGGCAATTTGGCAGGCCGGTCTTATGTTGGCGGCGACGCAACCAACCGAAAGGATGCACCATGTCTTTGCGCATCAACGATGTGGCACCGGATTTCACAGCCGATTCGACCGAGGGTAAGATTCACTTTCACGACTGGCTGGGCGGCGATTATGCCATTCTGTTCAGCCATCCGCGCGATTTCACACCCGTCTGCACCACCGAATTCGGCGCGGTTGCGCAGCTGATCCCGGAATTCGAAAAGCGCGGCACCAAGGTCATCGGCGTGTCGGTCGATTCGGTCGAGGATCACGGCAAATGGAAAAGCGATATCGAGAAGGTCGCCGGTTCGCCCGCCAATTTCCCGATGATCGACGATCGGGAGCTGGTCGTGTCCAAAGCCTATGACATGCTGCCTGCGGATTACTATCTGCCCGGCGAAGGCCGCACGCCGCAGCATTCCGCGACCGTCCGTACCGTCTTTATCATCGGACCGGACAAGAAGGTGCGGCTGACCATGACCTATCCGATGTCCGTCGGCCGGAACTTTGCCGAGATTCTGCGGGCGCTGGACGCCGTGCGCAAGACCGATGGCGCACCGCTGGCGACGCCTGCCAACTGGGTGCCGGGTCAGGATGTAATCGTGGCGCTGGCACTGGATGACAAGGCCGCAGAAGAGAAATATGGCGCGCTGGATATCAAGCTGCCCTATCTGCGCTTTGCCAAGGATCCGGCCTGATCGACGCTTTAAGCCCCGGCCCGTGCCGGGGCTTTCTCATTCCGCCCGCCCCGGCCAGCCATAGTGACCCAGCATCGCCGCGATGGCCTGATCATTGCCGGTCCCATGCAGGTTTTCGGATCGCAGGCTTTGGGCCTGACTGCCTTCCCATTCCAGAATCCGCGCCTTGCCGCCGATCTTCTGCGCCTCGACCCCGTTCAGGCGATGCATCCAATACAGCCAGACATCATCGGAACGTGGCGCCAGCCGGGTGAAGAGATCGGCATTGGTCACATCGGGATGCAGCGCGCCGGGCGCATAGATCACCCCCGACACCCCGGTCAGAAAGACCAGCGGCGATCTGTCGGGCGTGGTGATGTTGTGGTCCCACTCGCCATAGGGACGCGGCAGACCAGCAGCGTCCAGCGTCACCCGATGCGCGCGATGGCAGGCCACCTGCGCGCCGGATCGTGCGGCCAGCACCAGCCCTTCCAGCCAGTCATGCGGATAATACACATCATCATCCGCCGTCACGATATAGCTGTCACCATGTTCCAGCAGCGCCGGAACGATCTTCTTGTAGGATCGCCAGTCCGGGCAAGGCTGCACCTGCAAGCCATGTGCCTCCAGCGCCCTCACCTCAGCTGGCAGGCTGGAAAGATCGTTTTGAGCCAGCCACAAAATGACCCGATCGGGCCGGACGCTTTGTCCCAGAAGACCGCGCAGCGTCAAAGCCAGCGTCCCGAACCGCGCAGCATAGCTGGTCACGGACACGATCAACGGCGCAGGCAGGCCATGCGCCCGCCCCTGCGCCAGATCGCGACTCTGAAGCTCTGCCCGCGCCCGGGCCAGACGGCGGCGATGCTTGAACTGACGAAACAGGTCCGAAATCACGGGCTTTCCCATGCGCGGCGCAGCCAGTCGATATTGCCGATGCGGCGATACCATTTATGCCCGCGACCCGAAAACACATCGGCCATTTTCGGCGCGCCCGCGAACAGCACGATCTTTGCCCCCTCGGGCAGGGTCGGATCCCGGAAATAGCTGGCGAAATTGCGCGGCACGCAGTCATTCTTGAAGCTGACACACCAGCCGCGCGGCCAGTAATGCAGGTTGCCATGCTTTGCCAGTTGCGTGGATTGAAACTGCTGACTGATCTCGTAATTCTCGGTCGCGGCCGAAGGGTCGGCCAGATAGGCGTCAAGGATATAGCCGTGCTGCCCGATCTCGAAGCGGAAGACGCTGGAATTGCCGACGCCATGCAGGAACTTGTCCCGTTCGGGGTTGATCTTGCGAAGGGGCTTTGCGCGGAACAGATCGTCGTCGCGGATGATATGGAAATCGCCCGGCAGGTCGAAGAACGGGGTCAGATCATCCACGACCACAAGGTCGATATCCAGAAACAGCGCCGTGCCGGACAGCCCCGCCAGATCGCGGCGAAAGACGCCCAGCTTTCGCCAGCGCGTGTCGCCATGGCCGCTGGGCAGGCCCAGTTCGGGCAGCGGCAGCGCCTCGATCCGCTCATCCAGCCCCGAGGCGTCGTCGGTGAAACAGATGAAGCGATGCGGCAAGGGCAGGTGACGCCGCACCTGAGCGGCCAGCCGGTTTACATCATCGGCGCTGTAAAGCGTGCCCCATTTCATCGTCAGGATATGAACTGTCTCAGTCATCTTTGCCCCTTCGCTCGTCCGACCCGCACCGATATCCGTGACCGGATAGTGCCCCAGAAGCCGCGCTGTTGTCGTTTCGGAACCTTGTCCGACTGTCGCTCTTTGTCCAGATGCGACACTCTTTGACCCGGCGCGTCGTGCCATGCAAGGCGCGGCACGCACATCCAGGCGCCGACCTGGAACAGATCGACCGGCCAATCCGCCGGATGGCTGACGGGGGTTGTGGCATCCAGAAGCCTGCGGGCCGCATCCTGACGCAGGGTGTAAGCCGTCGTCACGGTGCCCTGCACCGCCCGCCGCAAGACCCAGGGCTGTCCACCTGTCGGCCGATGCCGCAGCAGGGGAAGCGCCCGCCCGAACGCATAGTCGATCAGCGTCATGGGCAGTTTCTGATAGCAGTCAGAGCGGATGAAATCCGCAAAGCCATCGGCCAGTTGTGCATCGTCCTCCAGAATAATCGCACCCGGCAGATTATCGTCGCACAGCCTTGCATAGATGGCCCTGTGGGACAGCGCGCAGGCGAATTCGCCATCCGTCATGCTGTAACCCAGCCTGTCGCGCGCCGCATCCGGATCGACCATGCCGCGATAGTCGTCAGGCAATCCCGCCCGGCCATCGACCCCCATGAACAACTCGTAATCAAGGCCGAACCCGTCAAGGCGGCGAAGTAGCGGTGCGCGCCGCTCTTCATCGCCGGGCAGCGTCAATACGAAGATCGGCCATCTCTGCATCAGATCATCCCTGGTCATAAAAGGCGGCCATGCCAGCCGACATGGCCGCCCGAATATGCCATCGGATCAACGCTTAGGCCACCAGCTTGCGCCGCATGAAGCCAAGGATCGCCACGCCGCCCAGCATCAGGGGCAGGCTTGCGGGCAAGGGGACGGGCGCAGGCGCCAGCGCCTCGCGGACGGCATCGCCAAAAGCCTCATGGATCCGTGCGCTTGGATGCACGTCGTCAAAGAACAGGCGGCTGAGCGACTCGGAATCGCTGCAGGATTGCGCGTCTCCGTTCGCGCTGGCCTCTGCCTGGCTTGGATAGAGGCAGGGGCGGACGGCGTCGGTCAGCCCATAAGAGGCCGGGTCAGCCTGAAGATCGGCCAGAATGCCGTGCAGATCCAGCGTCGCGACGTTCAGCCCATCGGCCCGCATGCCCAGGATATTGCTGTAAAGCTGCGCGTTGAACGCGTCGGTCGCGGCCTTCGCCGTCGATTTCAGCGATGTCTGAAACAGGTTATAGCGCGGGATCGTCGAGAAATCCGGCAGGTTGGCGATCAGGAAATCGCTGACCCCGTTGTTGGCCAGCGTGCGGGCCGTGCTGGTGATCTTGTTCGCAGCCCGAACGGCGACATCAAGGATATCGCTGTCGCCCATCGCCTGCAGCAGATCATTTGCGCCCATCACGATGGACACCAGCGGATTGGTCCCGAAATCGGATCTGTTTTCGTTCAGCAGCTTCTTGCGCTGATAGTCCAGACCCGGTGTCAGATCCCAGAAGACATCCGGCTCCAGCGCCTCGGACCCGCCATAGGCCAGATTGCCCGTGGCTTTCCCGGCAGCCGTAAAATCGTCGGCCACATATTCCGCCCATGTCCGACCATTGGTGAAGCGGCCCGTGTAATAGCTGTTGGTGCCGGTCTGATCGGTATAGTTGAATTCCGTCCCGACCGCATAGGCCAGAAAGGATAGGTTGCCATTATCCGACAGGCTGTCGCCCAGTGCCCAATAGCTGGAATAGGCATCCGCTATCGTTGCCGCAGCGGCCTGACCCGCCATCAAAACCGATAGGGCGGCGGCAGAGACCGCCCCGAATATTCTTGAACGCATGTGATTTCCTCCCTTGAATGGCGAAATCCTAACATTGAAAATTCCGTCTCCCAAAACTTGACCGCGCGTAAAGACCAATAAAAAAGGGCCGCGGAGGTTCCGCAGCCCTTTCCTGTCTCGGAGAAAGAACGCCTATGCGTCGGTTTCTTCCTTGCTTTCAACGATCTCTTCGCCGCTGTCCTGATCGACCATCTTCATGCCAAGGCGCACCTTGCCGCGATCGTCGAAGCCCAGCAGCTTGACCTTGACCTCCTGGCCCTCTTTCAGGACTTCCGAGGGATGGCCCAGACGCTTGTTGGCGATCTGGCTGACATGGACCAGGCCATCGCGCTTGCCGAAGAAGTTCACGAAAGCGCCGAAATCGACCAGCTTGACGACCTTGCCGGTATAGATCTTGCCCTCTTCCGGCTCGGCCACGATCGAATAGATCATGTCATAGGCCTTCTGGATCGCATCGCCATTGGCCGAGGCGATCTTGATCGTGCCGTCGTCGTTGATATCGACCTTGGCGCCCGAGGTTTCCACGATTTCGCGGATGACCTTGCCGCCCGAGCCGATCACTTCACGGATCTTGTCGGTCGGGATCTGCATGGTCTCAATCCGCGGCGCATGGGCCGAGAAGGAACCCGCTTCGCTGATCGCCTTGGACATCTCATCCAGGATATGCAGACGGCCATCCTTGGCCTGCGCCAAGGCCTGCTGCATGATTTCCGGGGTGATACCGGCAACCTTGATGTCCATTTGCAGGCTGGTGATGCCCTCGGCGGTACCCGCAACCTTGAAGTCCATGTCACCCAGGTGATCTTCGTCACCCAGAATGTCGGTCAGGACCGCATATTTGCCGTCATCTTCCAGGATCAGGCCCATGGCCACGCCCGCGACCGGCGCTTTCAGCGGAACGCCTGCATCCATCATCGACAGCGAACCACCGCAAACCGAGGCCATCGAGGACGAGCCGTTGGATTCGGTGATCTCGGAGACGACGCGGATGGTATAGGGGAAGTCGGTCGCGGCAGGCAGAACGGCCTGCAGCGCGCGCCATGCCAGCTTGCCATGGCCGATTTCGCGACGACCCGGGCTGCCCACGCGGCCAACCTCGCCCACCGAATAGGGGGGGAAGTTGTAATGCAGCAGGAAGTTCGAGCGGAAATTGCCATGCAGCGCGTCGATGATCTGTTCGTCATCGCCGGTGCCCAGCGTGGTCACGACCAGCGCCTGCGTTTCGCCACGGGTGAACAGCGCCGAACCGTGGGTCCGGGGCAGCACGCCAACCTCGCTGTCGATGGCGCGCACCGTGCTGGTGTCGCGGCCGTCGATGCGCTTGCCATTGGCAACCACATCGCCACGCAGGATCGAGGATTCCAGCTTTTTCAGCGCCGAGCCCAGATTGGCATCGGCCAGTTCATCCTCGGTCAGACCAGTGACGATCTTGTCCTTGGCGGCGTCGATGGCGTCGCGGCGCTCACCCTTGTCAAGGATGGCATAGGCGGCGCGCATATCAGCCTCGCCCAGCTCTTTGACGCGGGCGAAGAGTGCGCTGTAATCGGGCGACTGGAAGTCAAAGGGCTCTTTCGCGGCGGCTTCGGCCAGATCGATGATCAGGTCGATCACCGGCTGCATCTGCTCATGCCCGAATTTCACCGCGCCCAGCATCTCTTCCTCGGTCAGCTCATAGGCTTCCGATTCGACCATCATCACGGCGTCCTTGGTGCCGGCGACGACCAGATCCAGACGCTGTTCCGGGTTGTTGCGCAGCTGATCCATGTCAGCCACTTCCGGGTTCAACACATATTCGCCATCGGCAAAGCCGACGCGCGCGGCGCCGATCGGACCCATGAAGGGAACGCCCGAAATGGTCAGCGCGGCCGAGGCCGCGATCATCGCGACGATATCGGGATCATTGACCAGATCGTGGCTCAGCACGGTGCACATCACCAGCACTTCGTTCTTGAAGCCCGGCGCAAACAGCGGGCGGCACGGACGGTCGATCAGACGCGCGGTCAGCGTCTCTTTCTCGGTCGGGCGCGCCTCGCGCTTGAAGAAGCCGCCGGGGATCTTGCCGGCCGCATAGTATTTTTCCTGATAATGAACCGTCAGCGGGAAAAAGTCCTGGCCCGGCTTCGGCTCTTTCGCGAAGGTCACGTTGGCCATGACGCTGGTTTCGCCCAGAGTGGCGACAACCGAACCGTCAGCCTGACGGGCAACCTTGCCCGTTTCCAGCGTCAGGGTCTCTTGCCCCCACTGGATGGATTTCTTCACTTCATCAAATTTCATCTGATTTCCTCTGAGTGCGATCCGGCCCTCCGGTCGCCTCTTGTCATATGGCGGCCCCATTGCCGCCGCCCCTATCCTTGTGCATGTGCCCCGGGGCAAGGGCGTCACGTCACAGATAGCGGCGGCCATACAGGAAAATTACGCTTTTGGAAAGTGGGCTTCGCGGCGGGGTAGTGTCTCAGTTTGAATTTCTTTTCCTGTAACGGCCGCGCTTCGCAGGCTCAGGCGCGCGGGCATCGATCAGACCGACGATCCATTCCATATCGTGCAACGTATCGCTGACGCCAGCAGCCATGGCCGGGGTCATTTTCAGGCTCTTGTGGATACGCACGAAGTTATAATGCACGAAATACAGCGACAGCATGTGCAGGTGGTTTTCCAGCTTCTTGCTGAAACCGTTGGTCAGGCGAGTGAACCGGCGCATCCCCATACGCATCGTCAGGTTCTGGCGCTCAACGTGTGACGTGCTGACCATCTCTTTGACCGGATATCCGCTGATCGGCTCCTTGCGTGACCCGATGCACTCGGCAGGGGAATATTTACGCTCTGCCGTTTTGCCGCCAAGATCGCCATACAGCTTCACCAGCATGGCATAGTCAATGTCGCCACCGAACGCGCCCTCAACGGCTTCCAGATACGCCTTGTGACCCTCAGTGGTCAGTTGAACGCGATCGGCCAGACGGGCGAGCAAATCGTCCATGAACTCGATGGCCGTTGCGCTGGAACGGTCGCCAACCTCAAACGACAGGATCAGCTTGCTGTCGCGTTCAATCGCCGTCCACGTCCACACATCGCCAGCGCCTTCCGGAGCGGCCTTCGCGGCTTTGACGTTCTTGTCCTTTGCATAGCAGAAGGACCAGATTTCATCACACTGGATGTGGTTTGCCTTCACGTTTCGCACAGTCTCGTCGTGGTATGCGGCGCAGGCTTCGCCAGCTTCAACCAGCAGCTTGGTTACGGTGTTGATGGAAACGCCAACGGTGCGGCTGATCGAGCGCATGGACATACCCTCAACTAGCATGTTGAGGATCATGACGCGCTTATGAAGGGGCAACTTGTTCATGCCCCCAATGTAGGGCGCATGAAGTCATTTAGCAAGCAAAAAGTTCATTTTAGTCTTTTGGCTTGTTCAAGTCCTGCCGTGAAAGATGGTGCAGCAGTTGCCCAATCAGCTGCTCCGCCCAGTCAACGCCGTATGCTTTTGCGAAGCCGATCATAACAATCAGTTGCAGCATAAAAATCGGCACAAATAACCAAGAGCCGTCCAGCGCGGAAACGGCCAAGACGTCAAGAACCAAAGACATAGCGCAGATCCATCGGAAGCGCTCTTCAAGGCGTTGCTCACGCTCGGCGTCAAGTTCTGTTTCGAGTCGTGCTATATTGTTCGAGAGGGCTGCAACATCGCTTGACACGACATCCTTCGTGTCAGGTACTCCAATAAATTCAGGCTGCTGTCTTGGCAGTTCGTCTTGCATACTCGCCAATCATATCTTGCGTAGTAATCTTGATTTGCTTGGCACCAGCAACATATCGAGTTATCCAAGCGCCCAGACTTGAATGAGTAGCCTCCACAAGCTGACCAGGCGATGCAGACTTAAGATTTTTCCAAGCCAGTTCGATCATCTTACCCTCAGGTGTGCCGGATATGTCTGTCGCACCCCAAAAAACATCTGGGACGTGCTTTGCCCCAAACGCTTTACATTTGTGATAAAGTGAAGGCAGCACCGGACCATAATCCCATGCCTCAAAATCCTCATCCAGCAGGCGTTGCTGCGTCTGACCTACAAAATTCATATCCGCCATATATAGAATCTTTTGCATTTGTAGGTTCGACAGCTTCCATCCTGAAAGAATGCTAAGATAACGCGCTGCATCAATGGTACGAACAGTCATCACCCCCACCTCGCTGCTGCGGCTTTGCGCGCGATCTCGCTGCGCTGGGCGCTCGTTGTATTGTCCTGACGCGCGGAAGCACCCGCCTTTCCGCTCGCCCGCTTGGCGGGCTGCTTGAGGCTCGTTTCCTGTTCTTCGCCGGTCGCGATCCTGGCAATGTGGACAGCGTTGCCGATCACGTCCGCTGGGCGCTTCTGGCCCTGTGGTCCTTGTGGCATGGTCGTCCTTTCCTCCCTCGGCGCTCGCGCGCCCTGTAAGGGATTCTATCATGGTTGTCACGAGTTGTGGACATTTTCTCCACCGATGCAAGCCCGCCCAGATCACGGCAGTTCACATACTGCCCGATCCGGGCCTAACAGAAGGTTAAGCTGGTGACGCAATAATGACATGTCAATCCGCGGCAAAATTTCAAACTGAGACACTACCTCGCGGCGGGCCCGGCTTGATCGCGGGGGCAGGGCTGCTACCCTTGTGGCGAATCGCCACGGAAAAAGGCCCGCGATGCGCATCTTGTTGCTGACGATCCCCTTGGTCCTGATGACGGGCTGCCAAAAACCCGTGGAACGGACCGCCTCGGTACAGGATCTGCGCGGACGCCAGAATGCCGCCTGCACCGCAGCCATTGCCGCCCATATCAACCGCTCGATCCTCGACATTCGGCCGCGCTGGCTGTCCGAAACCGACGGCATCGCCACGGTCGAGACGATGGATGGCAACCGCCGCCACCTGTGTCAGGTAGATGCGGATGGTCATGTCATCGGCTTTTCGCATCCGCGCTGAACGCGCCTGGCATCTGTGCCGCGCATGAAAAAACGCCCGCAGCTTTTGCCACGGGCGTTCAATCTTACCAGTCCGCGCTGATCAGCGGCGGATGCCCAGACGCTTGATCAGGTCCTGATAGCGGGCTTCTTCCTTGCCTTTCAGATAGTCCAGCAGCTTGCGGCGCTGAGCAACCAGCTTCAGCAGGCCACGACGCGAGTGGTTATCCTTGGCATGGGTCTTGAAATGCTCGGTCAGCGTGGTGATGCGCGAGGTCAAGATAGCGACCTGCACTTCCGGCGAGCCGGTGTCACCTTCTTTGGTGCCGAATTCCTTGATGAGGCGGTTCTTTTCTTCAACCGTGATCGACATCGGGGTCTCCTTTCAGAGTAGGATGGTTATGGCGCAGGCCGGGATGTCGTCCAGCACAGGCCCGTGGAGTATCCGCGATTGCGGATGAGGGCGTATAGGCGATGTGACTGTGGAAAGAAAGGGGTTTCTGGCGCTAGCCCGGCAGGCGCTGGATAGCGATATCGCGGGTCTGCAGCCCTCCGACCTGCAGGAAGCGCGCGACCGGCTGGCCGTTCACCGACAGGACCGAGGTGCCGTCCTGATCTTCCTGCAGATCAAGCCGGGCATCATCGGCCATGGATTCGGGCAGATGCAGGATAACCCGGTCCTCCTGCGCATCGAAATCCGCAACGGTGGGAATCGCGCCATCCACCTGTTTCAGCACGAAACTGTCGGCGCCTTCCAGACCTTCGGCGAAATCGCCCGCGCCGGGCATCAGGATGTCATCGCCCTCGCCCCCGCGCAGGAAAGCCGTCTGTGCGTCATCGCTGCCAATCAGCGTGTCATTGCCCTTGCCACCATCCAGATCATCGGCACCGCCGCCCGACACCAGCAGGTCGTCACCGGCATTGCCCGAAAGCCAGTCATTGCCGGGGCCGCCAAACAGCGTGTCGTCACCATCGCCGCCAAGGAGCGTATCGTCGCCCTCATCCCCCCAGATCAGGTCATTGCCGCCCTGACCGGCCAGCGAATCATTGCCAGCGCCGCCGTGGATTTCATCATCGCCGCCGATGCCGTAATCGCCGTCGCCCTGAATCCAGTCATCGCCATCGCCACCCATGATGCTGTCGGCGCCCTGACCGCCGCGCAGATCATCGGCCCCGCCGCCGCCGGTGATCGTATCGGCGTCGGCACCGCCCATCAGGAAGTCCGCGCCCTCGCCGCCGGTCAGGATCTGACCCGTCGATGCGGTCCCGGGAGGCTCTTCCCCGGTGTTGCCGCCTTCGGAAAAATTGCTGACATCCGAGATACCGGGCATGCTGCGCGGCAGGTCCTCGTCGGTTGGCAGGGTATCGTCATCATCGGGCAGGGCCTGATTGCCACCGCTGGAAAAATCGACGGCCATGCCGATCCCGACCAGTGCCATCAAACCCGCGATCATCAGCATCTGCTGCGCCTTTCGCATGAAGCAAGAAACAATCCCTGTCCGGATTCATACAGGCAAGAGCGGTGCTAAAGAATCATTTTCTTAGCAAAGGGTTAACACCACAGAGCAGGCTGCACGGCATAGGAAATATACAGCGGATGGCGCGGCGCACCGGCCTTGGTCAGGCCCAGATGCCACAGATCGCGGCAGGTCCCGCGCAGCAATGCCGCGACCTCGGCATCGCGGCCGCGATGGGCGCCATACGCGCCCCAGCCACAGAGGACCAGATCGGCCCAATCGGCCCCCTCGGTCAGGGCCGCATCATTGCCGGGGCCCACCGGCGATTCCGCCCGCTTCAGATCGCGCGGATCGGTGGCGCGAAAGGCAAAGAGATTCGTCACCCGAAAAGCACCGCATCCCAGCTGTCGCGCGCGCCTTTCGCAACGCTCGACCGTGGCATCGTTGCGCAATTCATCGGCGGTCGAGGGGTTCAGCATCACGAACATCATCCGCCGCCCCGCGCCCCATTCCCGCGTCAGCGCATAACGGTACAGCCCGCAATCCGAATAGATCGCGGTGGATCTGGTGCCATCCTGTTCATGGGTTCTGGTCAGCATCGCGCAGGCCATGAAAAAACCCGCCACGCGGCGGGTTGTTTCGTTTTCGCGGTGATCCCGCCGATCAGCCCTGACGGGCCTTGAAGCGGCGATTGGTCTTGTTGATCACGTAAATGCGGCCCTTGCGGCGCACGACTTGGCAGTCGCGGTGCCGGCTCTTGAGCGAGCGGAGCGAGTTGCGAACCTTCATCGGTCTTCTCCATCGTCGCGGCGCATCGCAGCCGCTTGGAAAACGAAATGCCCCCGACATGGCCGGGGGCGGCGAAATAATGGTGGGCGGTACTGGGATCGAACCAGTGGCCACTACGATGTCAACGTAGTGCTCTACCGCTGAGCTAACCGCCCGTTCCCTGGTGATTCTGCCCTTTCCCGGAAGGAAACAAGCCCAAATCGCCGTGGTCCGGGTGTCTATATAGGCGTGATCTGATGGATTCAAGGCCTATTGGAGCAAGAAATATCTGGTTTATATTACCGGGGTGAAACTGCCTGTCCGAGTCTGCCCGTGAGCGATCAATCTGATATGCCCGTCCTGATGACGAAGCCCAGGAACTGGGCCAGCGGCGTCATCTTTGCGTCGCCCCATTCGGGCAGCATATATCCCGACTGGTTCATGGCCGGAACCCGGCTGTCGCAAGAGGTCGTGCGCTCGTCAGAGGACGCATTTGTTGACCGTTTTATCGAAGATGCACCGGAATATGGCGCTGCGACGATCCGCGCACAGGTGCCGCGCTGCATCGTCGATCTGAATCGCGGCGCGGATGAGATCGACCCGCTTGTGGTGCGTGGCGTGCCACGCCATCCGCTGAATCAGCGCACCCTTGCGGGGCTTGGGGTGATTCCCCGCGTCGTCTCTCAGGGGCGCACGATTCACGACCGTCCCATGGACCGGCACGAGGCCGACCGGCGAATCAATTCCTATTGGCGCCCCTATCATCACACCCTCTCGGCCCTGATCGCCGAGGCGCGCGCCCGATTCGGGCAGGCGATCCTGATCGATATGCATTCGATGCCCGCCGATGCGCTCAGCCATCTTGGCGATCCGCGCCCCGATATCGTTCTGGGCAACCGGCACGGGCTGTCAGCCTCGGCCCGCGTGACCGAGGCGGTGATACAGGCCACCAAAGAGGAAGGCTGGAAGGTCCGCGTCAATTCCCCCTTCTCGGGCGCCTATATCTGTTCGGCCTATGGCCGTCCGGGGCGCAATGTCCATGTCGTGCAGCTTGAAATCAATCGCGCGCTTTACATGGATGAAAAGACCATCACCCCGCTGCCGCAATTCGATCAGTTCGTGACGGCAATCTCTCGGGTCGTGCGCAATCTGGCGACCTTTGGCAGCAGCATCGCGGCGGATAGCGGCATTGCGGCCGAATAAGCCGCGCACAGGATGACGCATCGCCCTTTTCACGGTGCCAAGCTGTTGCTGACCCATGGGCCCAATCTGCTGACCTATCTGCGCGATGACACCCTCGGCCTGCCCTTTCCCGGTCACTGGGATCTGCCCGGCGGCGGCAGAGAGGGCGGCGAAAGCCCCCTGGACTGCGCCCTGCGCGAACTGGCCGAGGAATTCGGCCTTCACCTGCCCCCGGATCGGCTGACGGGGCGGAAATTTCCCTCGGCAAGCCGACCCGGCATGGTGTCCTGGCTGTTCACAGGGCGGCTGACCCGCACCCAGATCGCCGCCATCCGCTTTGGCGATGAGGGGCAGGACTGGCGGATGATGCCCGTCGCGGAATATCTGGCCCATCCACGCGCCATCCCGGATTTCCAGAACTGGATCCGCGACAGCCTTATCGCAGCGCCGCCACTCCCTGAACCAAGGGCCGCATCGCGTCGCCCTTGACCGCCCAGCTGGTGGCAAAGGCAAAGCTGGCGATGGTTTCCAGCCAGAAGACCGGGTTCAGGTCCGCCAACCGATCCGCGATGCCGGTCAGCAGCAGCAGCCCGGCCAAAGAGATGCTGACGACGATCAGCCAGCCGCAAATCCGGTAGATGATGTTCGAGGCCCGCTTTTCCGGTCCATCGACCTCTCCCTTCACGAACAGGACCAGACAATAAACCGCCAGCGCGGCGAAAAAGCCCGCCGCCGCCAGGATGTGCAGCACCCCTGCCGCCTTCACGCCCAACAGATATTGCAGCACCGTCCGCGGATCGGCGGGCAGACCGGCATCGGTCGTCGGCGCCAGCGCCACAAGCGCCGCACAGAGGGCCGCGACCCGCGCCGTCCCCTTGTCCGAGATCACGTCCCCGGCCTCGGGGCGGAAACCCTCATAGCTCCACAGGAACACGGCCTGCGCGATCAGCGTGCCGACGAAAACATCCCGCATCGGCGAGTAATAGGACAAGGAGATGCTGTCAGGGATATCCTCGACCGCAATACCATAGGCGATCAGCGCCAGCGGCAGGAAAAAGCCAAGCCCGCCAATGGCCCGGCGCACCGAGAGGAATGACAAAACCAGATCATTATGCGTCTTTTGCGTGAGACCATGATCGTCCTGCATCTTTCCCTCCGACCGTTTCGCGTCAGGGTGAAGCGAGGACGGGGCCAAGGTCAATAGCGCAGACAATTCATCTGCTGAATTCACGGTCACAGCGGATGGCGCATCGGGCGCAATTGGCGATATGGCTTGGTCTGGGGTTTTGTGCCCGGCGCATCCTGTCGCGACAGGCGCGCCAGCAGCGACAGAACCAGCAGGCGCGGGCCATAATCGCCCAATGCATAGAATTCCTCTTCATCCATCTTGCGCTGTGGCGGCAGGGGCGTCAGCGGGATCATCTTCATTTCCTTACCATTTCAACTATGAAACGATAGGATTATTCTTTGGCTGTTCAGAGCGCGATTTATGCAGGTAGTATTTCATTTATGAAAAACCTGGATTGGGAAGACCTGCAGATCTTTTATCACGTCGCCGATACTGGCGGCCTGTCCGGGGCGGTCGCGCCGACCGGCCTCAGCGCGGCCACGATCGGGCGGCGCATGCTGGCGCTGGAGCAGAAGACCGGCCAGACGCTGTTTCACCGGTCCCAAAGCGGATATGGTCTGACCCGCGCCGGAGAGGCGTTGCAAAGCAGGGTGCGCGCCATGCGGGCGGCGGCGATGCCGGTGCATGAATTTCTGACCGAACAGGCCGAGACGCCGATCATCCGGCTGACGGCCGGCACCGGGACCGTCTTCTTCCTGTCGGACAATATCTCCCGGCTCGTCCGCCGCGACGATGGGTTTCGCCTGAATTTCCTGACCACGGAAACAACGCTGGATATCGCCCATCGAGAGGCCGATCTGGGGATTCGGAACCGTCCCGCGCAGGCAGGCAACCTGGCCTCGCGCAGGCTGGCGACGCTGCGCTTTGCCCCCTATCGCAGCTGGACCGCGCAGCAGCCCGACCAGTTGGAATGGGTGGGCATGGACCCGGCCTTTGCCCGCCATCCGGCGACCCATTGGCTGAATGCGCAGGACCTGCCGATCCGGTTTCTGGCGAATTCGGTCGCAACGGTGCATCAGCTGGTCCGGGCTGGCGCGGGCATCGGCATCATGCCCTGCATGATCGGGGATCGCGATCCTGCACTGGCGCGGGCCGGTCCGATCATTCAGGATCTGACCGAGGATCAATATCTGGTCATGCATGCGGATGACCGGCATCGCCCGCAGATGCGGCGGCTGATCGACAGGATCGTGGGGCTTTATCGCGACAGTGCCGCCGTACTGGCAGGCGAACAGCCGATCCGGGATTTCAGCCCCGACATGGGCTGATCAGGCGCGCGGCAGGCTGTCCAGAATCTGCTGCGCCGCGCTGCGCGGGTCCGCTGCCTGCCAGACCGGGCGGCCCACCACGATGTGATCTGCACCATTGGAAATAGCGGTCGCAGGCGTTTCGATGCGCTTCTGGTCCCCGCTATCGCTGCCCGCCGGACGCACGCCCGGCGTGACGATCAGACGATCCCGTGCCTGCGGCAGCGCGCGGATCAGGGCAGCCTCGCGCGGGCTGGCGATGACGCCATCGGCCCCGGCCTCCAGCGCGCGGGCGGCGCGGGTGGTCACGATCTCGGCCATATCGCCGGGCTGGATCATCGCCAGATCCAGATCCCCACGATCCAGCGAGGTCAGGATGGTGACGCCAAGGATCTTCAGATCGCTGCCCGCCGCGCCTTCCTTGGCGGCACGCACCACATGCGGATCGCCATGCACGGTCAGGAAATCCAGATCGAACTGGGCCAGACCGCGGACCGCAGCCTCGACCGTGGCGCCGATATCGAACAGCTTCATGTCCAGAAAGATGCGCTTGCCGTGGTCCTGCTTCAGCTCATTGGCCAGCGCCAGCCCGCCCCCGGTCAGCATGCCCAGTCCGATCTTGTAGAAGCCGACAGAGTCGCCCAGCTTCTGCGCCAGATCCAGCCCCGCCAGCGCATTCGGCACATCCAGCGCCACGATCAGCCTGTCATCCATCTTGTCCACCCCTGCAGAAAACACCCTCATCTGCCACGAAACCCCACGCAAAGCCAAGCGATTAGGACAGAATATCCGCTGCGAAATCTGCCGGGTGGTGGCTTCTGGCCAATCGCCCAAAGACCCCGTTGAATGCAAGCAAGAGTTGCGCAATCATGAATGCGGCAAAGCTCGGGAAACGCAGTCATTTCGGGATTGAAACGCTCCTTTCCAATACCCAACTGTCACCCGAGACCCTCGACAGGACGCTGCCTCATCAGAGGGGTGTCTTACAGACGGGTGCTATGTAAAGGAGAGATTTACGATGAACATGGAAAAGTTCACCGAGCGGTCGCGTGGCTTCATGCAGGCGGCGCAGACCATCGCAATCCGCGAAGAAAACCAGCGGGTTGTGCCGGAACACCTGCTCAAGGCATTGATGGATGACGATCAGGGGCTGGCCGCCAATCTGATCAACCGCGCGGGCGGCGACGCCAGGCGCGTGAAAGAGGCCGTGGATCAGGCCGTTTCGAAGCTGCCCAAGGTCAGCGGCGGCAATGGTCAGGTCTATGTGGACCCCTCGCTGATTCGCGTTCTGGATGAGGCCGAGCAACTGGCCAAGAAGGCGGGCGACAGCTTTGTCCCGGCCGAACGGATCCTGACCGCGCTGGCGATCGTGAACACCAATGCCCGGGATGCGCTGACTGCCGGTGGTATCACCGGACAGAACCTGAACAGCGCGATCAACGATATCCGCAAGGGCCGCACGGCGGATTCGGCCAGTGCCGAAGACAGCTATGAGGCGCTGGAAAAATATGCCCGCGACCTGACCGAAGCCGCCCGCGAAGGCAAGATCGATCCGATCATCGGCCGGGATGAAGAGATCCGCCGCGCCATGCAGGTCCTGTCGCGCCGCACGAAGAACAACCCGGTCCTGATCGGTGAACCCGGCGTCGGCAAGACCGCCATTGCCGAAGGTCTGGCGCTGCGCATCGTCAATGGCGATGTGCCCGAAAGCCTGCGCGACAAGAAACTGATGGCGCTGGATATGGGCGCGCTGATCGCCGGCGCGAAATATCGCGGCGAATTCGAAGAGCGTCTGAAAGCGATCCTGAAGGAAATCGAGGCCGCCTCGGGCGAGATCATCCTGTTCATCGACGAGCTGCACACGCTGGTCGGCGCCGGCAAGACCGATGGCGCGATGGATGCTGCCAACCTGATCAAGCCCGCGCTGGCCCGTGGCGAATTGCACTGCGTCGGCGCCACCACGCTGGACGAATATCGCAAATATATCGAAAAGGACGCGGCTCTGGCCCGTCGTTTCCAGCCGGTTCTGGTCGAACAGCCCACGGTCGAGGATACGATCTCGATCCTGCGCGGCATCAAGGAAAAATACGAGCTGCACCACGGTGTGCGTATCGGCGACGCGGCGCTGGTCGCGGCGGCGGAACTGTCGAACCGCTATATCACCGACCGCTTCCTGCCCGACAAGGCGATCGATCTGGTCGATGAGGCCGCCAGCCGCCTGCGGATGGAGGTTGACAGCAAGCCCGAAGAACTGGACGCGCTGGACCGCCAGATCCTGCAGATGCAGATCGAGGCCGAAGCCCTGAAGAAAGAGGATGACGCCGCCAGCAAGGACCGGCTGGAAAAGCTGGAAAAGGAACTGGCCGACATCACCGACAAGGCCAGCGCCATGACGGCCCGCTGGCAGGCCGAACGCGACAAGCTGGAAGGCTCGCGCAATCTGAAAGAGCGGCTGGACAAGGCCCGCGCCGAACTGGATCAGGCCAAGCGCGAAGGCAATCTGGCCCGCGCGGGTGAGCTGTCTTACGGCATCATTCCCGATCTGGAAAAGCAACTGGCCGAAGCCGACGATGCCGAGCGTGGCGATGGCGTCATGGTGGAAGAGGCCGTCGGCCCGGAACAGATCGCCGAAGTCGTCGAACGCTGGACCGGCATCCCCACCAGCCGCATGCTGGAGGGCGAGCGTGACAAGCTGCTGAAGATGGAGGAAATCCTGGGCGAGCGTGTCATCGGCCAGACCGAGGCGGTGACGGCGATCTCTCGTTCCGTGCGCCGTGCGCGGGCTGGGCTGAACGACGAAAACCGTCCCTTGGGCAGCTTCCTGTTCCTTGGCCCGACCGGTGTCGGCAAGACCGAACTGACCAAGGCGATGGCGGAATACATGTTCGACGATCAGAACGCGATGGTCCGCATCGACATGTCCGAATTCATGGAAAAGCACTCGGTCGCGCGGCTGATCGGGGCGCCTCCGGGCTATGTCGGCTATGACGAAGGCGGCGTGCTGACCGAGGCTGTGCGTCGGCGTCCCTATGCAGTGATCCTGTTCGATGAGGTCGAAAAGGCGCATCCGGATGTCTTCAACGTGCTGCTGCAGGTGCTGGATGACGGGCAGTTGACCGATGGTCAGGGGCGCAAGGTCGATTTCAAGAACACGCTGATCGTTCTGACCTCGAACCTTGGCAGCCAGGCGCTGTCCACGCTGCCCGACGATGCCGACAGCACGGCGGCGCGCAAGGATGTGATGGAAGCGGTGCGGGCACATTTCCGCCCCGAATTCCTGAACCGTCTGGATGAGATCATCATCTTCCGCCGCCTGACGCGCGAGAACATGGACGGCATCGTGCGGATCCAGCTGCTGCTGCTGGAAGCCCGCCTGGCCAATCGCAAGATCACGCTGGATCTGGATGACAAGGCGATCAAGTGGCTGGCGGATGAAGGCTATGATCCGGTTTACGGCGCCCGTCCGCTGAAGCGCGTGATCCAGCGCGCCCTGCAGGATCCGCTGTCGGAAATGCTGCTGTCGGGTGAAATCCTCGATGGCCAGACGGTCAAGGTCAGCGCCAATGACCAGGGCTTGCTGGTCGGCAACCATGTCGGCACCGCCGGTCACAAGCTGGGCGCGGTCGGCGAAGGGCCAAAGCCCGACACGCTGCACTGATCAGCCATCTCTACACAGGTCACGAAAGCCCCGGTCCGCCGGGGCTTTTTCTTTTATTGCGCGATGCAGGCCCATAACGAACTAAATTGTTCGAACAAGAGAGGCATGTTATAAGAAAGAGACTTCCTTTCGCTTCCCTCATACGACTCAGGAGGTCTTGTTATGATTAATAAGGAGAATAACCCGGTTCGGGTTTCCCTTCCGGCAAGTGTTGCGGCCGATATTGGAAGTCTCAAGAAAGCAGTCGGCAGCGTTCTGGAACATCTGGGCTGTCAGGCCTGCTGTTCGGGCCACGATATCCTGTTCGAATTGCAGCGCGAAATCGTCTTCCAGAAGGATTTCCGCAGCGATTTCGCCGTGCCATCCAAGGGGATCGGCAAGGGCCGCAAGGTGGTCGAGGTCGATCTCAACCCCGACAGCGCTGGCAAGCTGGACAATGTCTTTGACGCCATCGACAGGGTCGCGAGATTGACCGGCCATACCGCCTGCGCGACGGGTTGCGATTTCCGCTTCCGGCTGGAACGGGTGCTGGTTCTGGATGAAAGGCTGAAGATCAACGAAATGATGGGATCCATTCGCGAAGGCGTCGGACTCCGTGGCTGATACGGCCGCTTTCCAGGCTCCGAAGCTTGGGATCGGCATGATCTTTTCGACGGCGCTTGGGCCCTTTCTCAAGCGCCGTCCCGATGCCCTTGATGTGCTGGAGATAGAGCCGCAGACCCTGTGGCTGGCCGACGATCCCTTCGATGGCCCTTATTTCGAATATAGCCCGGCGATTCAGATGTTCGCCGATCTGCCGCAGCGCAAGCTGGTCCATTCGGTCGGCATGCCCATCGGCGGCACGCGCAAGCCCCATCCGGCGCAACTGGCGCTGCTGCAGGATGTGGCGCGGCGGCTGGACAGCCCTTGGGTCAGCGAACATCTGTCGGTCGCGGGCACGCCGCATAAGGCGGCCGGTTTCCTGCTGCCGCCGCTGCAAACCGACGAGGGCGTGGCAGTCGTCTGCGACAATATCCGCCGTTTCGCAAAGGGCGTCGGCCGCCCGGTCGCGATTGAAACCGGCGTTGCCTATTTCGCCCGCAAGCACTTTGAAATGCCCGACGGAGAGTTCGTCGCGCAGATCGTCCGGCAGACGGGATGCGGCATCCTGCTGGATCTGCATAACATCTATTGCAATGACAGGAACGGGCGGATCAGCATGTCTGATTTCCTGTCCCAGATCCCGCTGGACCATGTCTGGGAAATCCATCTTGCGGGCGGACAAGAGATGGATGGCTACTGGCTGGATTCCCATTCCGGCACGATGCCCGAGGATCTGGCCGCGATGTCGCGCGAAATCGTGCAGAGCCTGCCCAATCTGGGCGCGCTGAATTTCGAGGTCTATGACACCTTTCTGGAACGCATGCCCGCCGAAGATCTGGACCGCACCGTGGATGCCCTGCGAGAGATCTGGCAGCAGGCGGGCCGAAGCCTCTCGGACGCCCCGCCGCTGCGGGACGTGCCGGACCGGCCCCGGCCGGAACCCGCGCAGACCCCTGCGGAATGGGAAGACGGCGCCACCCGCGCGGTCTGGCAGGATGACCCTGCGCAGCACCCCTGGCCCAAGGATGCCCCGGCGCTAAAGCTTTATGCCCGTCTGGCCCGCAGCTTTCGCGGCTCGATCCTGGTGCGCGCGATGCCGCGCACGCTACGCTATCTGCTGTTGCGCGACGGGGAAAGCGTGGACGGGCTGCTGTCGCAGTTCCACACCGCAGAGGCGCCCCGGCTTTTCGCGCCGCTGGAGGCCGAAAGTTTCGCCGATTACCTGATCCGGCAGGGCGAGGACGATCCCTGGCTGCTGTCGCTTGTCAGCTACGATCTGGCCTTCATGCGGATCGTGCGTCAGGGGAAGCCGCAGGTCGTCAGCTTCCCCGGCAATCCGACCCCGGTCTTCGAGGCCCTTGCCATAGCCACGATGCCCGATGCGTTCCCCGGCCCCCCTGCCTGGGAGATCGAGTTGCTGCCCGACAGTTTCAGCCCATCGGATTTCACCCCCGGACCCCGGGCAAGCTAGACCCTATTCCTCGGGCAGCGCGGCCAGAAAGGCCTTGACCACCTCGGCCGAATTGGTCGAGGCCAGCGACATGAAGACGCCCATCTCATTCTCGCCATCCCCGCCCCCGGCCAGATCGGACAGCGACCGGAAGGCAATGAAGGGCACCTGATTGGCCCAGGCCACCTGCGCAACGCCTGCCGATTCCATGTCGACGACCTGAGCTTCGAACGTGTCGAATATCCATTCGCGCAGGCCGGCGTTATCGACGAAGGAGGATCCCGAAACGCCATTGCCGCCGACGCGGATCTGCGGCGGCTTTGAGAGGCAGGAATTTTCGGCATTGCATTCGGCCAGCTTGACCTCGGCGGCGACGTCTTTCGCCACCTCAAGCAGCTTCGGATCCGACTGGAACCAGAAATGGGTTTCCGCATCGCCCCGGTCCGAGGCCACCGTGCTGGCCCGGGTGAAGATCATGCCGTAATTCTGAAAGGGCGATTCCAGAAAGCCGGGAATGACAAAGCCCTCATCCGTCTCGCGTCCCATGACGGTTTCCAGATACTGGCCCCATTGCTGGGCCACGACCACATCGCCGATATTCAGCGACGGATCGACCCCGCCTGCGATGCCGGAAAAGACGATGGAGTCGATCTTGAAATGATCCAGCGCAAGCTGCGTCGTCATGGCCGCATTCACCATCGACACACCGGACAGGAACAGCACCACATCCTTGCCGCCCAACTCGCCGGTGATGAATTCGACCCCGTTGATCTTTTGCGTCTCGGCGCCCTGCAGATCCTGCTGCAGGCTGACCCATTCGGGCGGAAAGGCCGACATCACGGCGATGCGCGAGGCCTCTTCGGCGCTGGCGCTCAGCGCGATCAGGGACAGACTGGCGGACATGGTCAACAGGCGGGCGGCGGTCATCATTCTCTCCGATGTGGGATAATGACCCTACGTTACCCGGCATTTCCGGCGATGCAATGCCCCCGCGTCAGTACTTGCCCCATCAGGACGCGCTCCGCATATTCGGTTAACGCCTAAAGGGAGGAACCACTCATGCTGCCGCCAATTCTGCAAAATCTGCGTATTCCCGTCATGGCCTCGCCCATGTTCATCGTCTCGGGCCCCGAACTGGTCATCGCCCAGTGCAAGGCCGGGATCGTGGGCAGCTTTCCGGCCCTGAACGCCCGCGAAAAGGATGGTGAGCCGATCCAGCTGGAAGCCTGGCTGACCCGCATCAACGAAGAGCTGGACCGCCATAATCAGGAAAATCCCGACCGGCCGGCAGCGCCTTTCGCCGTCAACCAGATCGTTCACCGCAGCAATGCCCGTCTGGAACGGGATCTTGAGATCTGCCACCGCCACAAGGTTCCGATCTGGATCACCTCGCTGGGCGCGCGGACCGAGGTGAATGCCGCTGCCCATGATTGCGGCGGGATCGCGCTGCATGACATCATCAACAATGTCTTTGCCAGAAAGGCGATCGAGAAAGGCGCCGATGGCCTGATCGCCGTCGCAGCCGGTGCCGGCGGCCATGCCGGTCCGCAATCCCCCTTCGCACTGGTGCAGGAGATCCGCGAATGGTTCGATGGCCCGCTGCTGCTGTCAGGCTCTATCGCCACCGGCGGCGCGGTTCTGGCGGCGCAGGCAATGGGGGCGGATCTGGCCTATATCGGCAGCCCCTTCATCGCCACGGCCGAGGCGAATGCGCCGCAGGATTACAAGCAGATGATCGTCGATTCCGACGCCATGGATATCGTGACCTCGTCGCTGTTCACCGGTGTGTCGGGCAATTATCTGGCGCCCTCGATCCGCAATGCCGGGCTTGACCCCGATCAACTGGCCACAGCCGATGCCAGCAGCATGAATTTCGGCCAGGGATCGTCAAAGCCCAAGGCCTGGAGCACGATCTGGGGATCGGGTCAGGGCATCGGCGCGGTCAAGGGCATCACCCCGGCGGCCGAACGCATCGATCAACTGGCTGATGAATATGCGGCCGCGCGCGAAAGGCTTGACCTCGGGTGACCTTTTCGCCGGGCATCCGCATCCCCATATAGGCCGTGACGATCCGACAAGTGGAGAAGATCATGGCCTATCAGAAATCGCAGGATGCCCTTGACCGGCTGACGCCCGAACAGTTCCGCGTCACGCAGGAAAACGGCACCGAGCGCGCCTTTACCGGCGAATATGACCACCATTTCGAGCCGGGACTCTATGTCGATATCGTCTCGGGCGAGCCTCTGTTCGCCTCTTCGGCAAAGTATAATTCCGGCTGCGGCTGGCCCGCCTTTACCAAGCCCATCGACGGTAATGTGACCGAGCATCGTGACGCCTCGTTCGGCATGGTGCGCACCGAGGTCCGCTCGAAACATGGCGACAGCCATCTGGGCCATGTCTTCCCGGACGGGCCTGCGGATGCGGGCGGCCTGCGCTATTGCATCAACTCGGCCTCGCTGCGCTTCGTGCCTTTGGACCAGATGCAGGCCGAGGGCTATGGCGATTATATCGATCAGGTGGAAGGAGCCTAAGATGACCCATCGTGCAGTACTGGCCGGCGGATGTTTCTGGGGCATGCAGGATCTGATCCGGCGCCTGCCGGGTGTGAGTTCGACCCGCGTCGGCTATTCCGGCGATGACAGCCACCCCAATGCGACCTATCGCAATCACGGCAACCATGCCGAGGCCATCGAGATCAATTATGATCCAGCGATCATCAGCTATCGGAAACTGCTGGAGTTCTTCTTCCAGATCCACGATCCGACAACGCTGAACCGACAAGGCAACGACCGCGGCGCCAGCTATCGCTCGGCCATCTACTATGTCGATGACGAGCAGAAGCAGGTGGCCGAGGACACGATCGCGGATGTGAACGCATCAGGCATCTGGCCGGGCCGTGTGGTCACCGAACTGGAGCCTGTGGGCGATTTCTGGGAGGCCGAGCCCGAGCATCAGGATTATCTGGAGCGCTTTCCGAATGGCTACACCTGCCACTTCCCCCGCCCCGACTGGGTGCTGCCAAAGCGTGAAGTGACGACCTGACAGGCAGAAATTCACAGGACAACCAACCCCTCCGCAGCCATACCCGGCCGCGGAGGGGTTTTTCGATGGCCAATCCGACCCAACCCGTAGGGTGCGTGTTCACACGCACCTTGGCGCGCGGAACCAGCTTTGCGAAAGGTGCGTGCAAGCACGCACCCTACAGACGCTTCGCCGATCGTTCGTTCAGGCTTGCAGGCTGCGGACCCCGACCTCACCCTCTTCCCGCGACTTGATCGCCGCAACCGCAGCAATGCTGCCTGCGGCGGTGGTGAAATAGGGGATCTTGTCATACAGCGCCACCGCCCGGATCTCGCGCGAGTCGGTGATGGCCTGTGCGCCTTCGGTCGTGTTCAGAACCATCGCGATTTCACCGTTTTTCAGGCGGTCGACGATATTCGGGCGGCCCTCATAGACCTTGTTCACACGCTCGGACCCGACGCCCGCGCCTGACAGGAAATCAGCCGTGCCGCTGGTGGCGACGATCTGGAACCCCATCTGCACCAGATCGCGGGCGGCAGCCGCCATTTCGGCCGTCTTGTCCATATCCTTGATTGAGATGAAGACCCGGCCCTCATGCGGCAGATTGGTGCCCGCGCCCAGCTGCGCTTTTAGGAAGGCGCGGGGGAAGTTGCGGTCCCAGCCCATGACCTCTCCGGTCGAGCGCATCTCGGGTCCCAGCAGCGTATCGACGCCCGGGAAGCGGGCGAAGGGCATCACCGCCTCCTTGACCGAGAACCAGGGCGTGTTCGGATCGGCCAGTGTCAGCGGATCGGCGAAGGGCAGGTCATCCTCGGGGCCGACGCCTTCGGGATAGGGGTCGCGGGCAGGGAAATTCGCCATCGGTTCGCCCGCCATCAGCCGCGCGGCGATCGAGGCGATGGCGCTGTCGGTGGCCTTGGCGACGAAGGGCACGGTGCGGCTGGCACGCGGATTGACCTCCAGCACATAGATGGCGCCGTCTTTCAGCGCGAATTGCACATTCATCAGCCCCTTGACCTGCAGGGCGCGGGCCATGGCCTCGGTCTGGCGCTTCAATTCGGTGATGGTGGCCGCGTCCAGCGTATGCGGCGGCAGGGAACAGGCGCTGTCGCCGGAATGGACGCCGGCCTCCTCGATATGTTCCATGATGCCCGCGACATGGACGGTTTCGCCATCGCAGAGCGCATCGACATCAACCTCGATCGCGCCGGTCAGATAGCTGTCCAGCAGCACCGGGTTCTTGCCCGAGACGCTGACGGCCTCGGTGATGTAGCGGCGCAGATGGTCCATGTCGCGCACGATCTCCATCGCGCGGCCGCCCAGCACGTAGGAGGGGCGAATGACCAGCGGGAAGCCGATTTTCTCGGCAATCGCGATGGCCTGATCGTCGCTATGGGCGATGCCGTTGATCGGCTGCTTCAGACCCAGATCATTGAGCAACTTCTGGAACCGCTCGCGATCCTCGGCCAGGTCGATGGCATCGGGGGTGGTGCCCAGGATCGGGATGCCCTCTTCCTCCAGCGCGTTGGCCAGTTTCAGGGGCGTCTGGCCGCCGAATTGCACGATCACCCCATGAAGCGTGCCGTTTTCCTTCTCGACCCGCAGGATCTCCAGCACATGTTCCAGCGTCAGCGGCTCGAAATAGAGGCGATCCGAGGTGTCGTAATCGGTGCTTACCGTTTCGGGGTTGCAGTTGACCATGATGGTTTCATAGCCCGCCTCGGTCAGGGCAAAGCAGGCGTGGCAACAGCAGTAATCGAACTCGATCCCCTGCCCGATCCGGTTCGGACCACCGCCCAGAATGACGACCTTTTTCGCATTGCTGGGCCGGGCTTCGCATTCGACCTCGCCCATCGCGGGGGCTTCATAGGTGGAATACATATAGGGGGTCTGCGCCTCGAATTCGGCGGCGCAGGTGTCGATGCGCTTGAAGACCGGGTGCAGGTCATGGGCGCGGCGGGCGGCGCGGATCGCGGTTTCCTCTTGCCCCGTCAGATGGGCCAGACGAGCATCGGTGAAGCCCATCATCTTCAGGCGGCGCAGGCCCTCGGCATCGAGGGGCAGGCCCGCGTCGCGGACCTGCATCTCGGCATCGACGATCTCGCGCAGGCGCGACAGGAACCAGGGGTCGAAATGGGTGATGCGCTGGATCTCATCGTCGGAAAGGCCAAAGCGCATCGCCTCGGCAATGACGCGCAGCCGGTCGGGCGTTGCCTTGGACAGCGCCTTGATGACGGCAGGCTTGCCCTCATCCGCGGCACCGGGAATGGCGATCTCGTCCAGGCCCGTCAGGCCGTTTTCCATGCTGGTCAGCGCCTTTTGCAGCGATTCATGGAAGCTGCGGCCGATGGCCATGACCTCGCCCACGGATTTCATCGCGGTGGTCAGTTCGGGCTTGGAGCCGGGGAATTTCTCGAAGGCAAAGCGCGGGATCTTGGTGACGACATAGTCGATGCTGGGTTCGAAACTGGCGGGCGTCACCTTGGTGATGTCATTGTCCAACTCGTCCAGCGTATAGCCGACGGCCAGTTTCGCGGCGATCTTGGCGATCGGGAAGCCCGTCGCTTTCGAGGCCAGCGCCGAGGAGCGCGACACACGCGGGTTCATCTCGATCACGACCATGCGGCCATCGGCGGGGTTAATCGCCCATTGCACGTTCGAGCCGCCGGTTTCCACGCCGATCTCGCGCAGCACGGCGATGCTGCCATTGCGCATGATCTGATATTCGCGATCGGTCAGGGTCAGGGCCGGGGCGACGGTGATCGAATCGCCCGTATGCACGCCCATCGGATCGACGTTTTCGATGGAGCAGACGATGATCGCATTGTCGGCGCGGTCGCGCACGACCTCCATCTCGTATTCCTTCCAGCCCAGAAGGCTTTCATCGACCAGCACCTGCGCGACCGGTGATGCATCCAGACCCGAGCGGACGATCCGTTCGTAATCGTCGCGGTTATAGGCCACGCCGCCGCCGGTGC
The DNA here is from genome assembly GCF_028553785.1 of Paracoccus fistulariae. Lineage (NCBI taxonomy): Bacteria > Pseudomonadati > Pseudomonadota > Alphaproteobacteria > Rhodobacterales > Paracoccaceae > Paracoccus > Paracoccus fistulariae. The sequence goes on along the minus strand of NZ_CP067136.1, from coordinate 2,656,717 downwards.
CGCCCAGGGTGAAGGCGGGGCGGATGATGGCGGGCAGGCCGATATCCTCAAGCGCCTCCATCGCCAGCGCGACCCCGGCCGAGACGTCATATTTGCCATTGGCATGTTTCGGTGCCGACACGATGGTCGCGCGCGGGTTTTCCAGCCCGATCCGGTCCATCGCCTCGCGGAACAGCTTGCGATCCTCGGCCATCTCGATGGCGCTGCGCTGCGCGCCGATCAGTTCCACACCATAGCGGTTCAGCACGCCCGCATCAGCCAGCGCCAGCGCCGTGTTCAGCCCGGTCTGCCCGCCCATGGTCGGCAACAGCGCGTCGGGGCGTTCCTTGGCGATGATCTTTTCGACGATTTCGGGGGTGATCGGCTCGATATAGGTGGCGTCGGCCATTTCCGGGTCGGTCATGATCGTCGCCGGGTTCGAGTTGACCAGAATGACGCGATACCCCTCTTCCCGCAGGGCCTTGCAGGCCTGCGCGCCGGAGTAATCGAATTCGCAGGCTTGCCCGATCACGATAGGCCCTGCCCCGATGATCAGAATGGATTTGATATCGGTTCTTTTGGGCATGGTGCGATCCTTCGGGCGGCTGGCGGCAGGTAAATCGTCCGGGGTTATAGCCAAGCGCGGGCAGGACGCAAGATGCGACGGGGCGGATTCAACCGGAAACGCCGCGACCCCGTCAGGATGTCGCGGCGAAAAGGGCCATGAATGGCCGGGCATCCGGTGCAATCAGCCGAATGTGATCCCAAGCGCGATGCCGCCCAGAAGATAGACGAACATCGTGATCAGGATAATGCCCACCACGTTCAGGACAAAGCCGCCCCGGGCCATCTGGCGGATGGTCACGGCGCCGGTGCCGAAGACGATGGCGTTGGGGGGCGTGCCCACCGGCAGCATGAAGGCGCAGGTCGCGGCAAAGGCCGCCGGGATCAGCAGCGCCATCGGATCGACACCGATGCCCACGGCCACCCCGCCCAGAATCGGGATGAAGGTCGCGGCCGTCGCGGTGTTCGAAGTGACTTCGGTCAGGAACAGGATGATCGTGGTCACCGCCGCGATCAGCAGGATCGGCGTCAGCGCACCCAGACCCTGCACCTGCTGGCCGAACCACTGATCCAGCCCGCTGGCCGCAACCGCGCCCGCAAGGCTGAGGCCGCCACCGAACAGCAGCAGCACCCCCCAGGGCAGCCCCTCTTCCGCGTCCTTCCAGTTCAGCACCATCTGCGTCTTGCCCTTGCCCGGCAGGATGAACAGGATCACCCCCGCCGCAATCGCAATCGCGGTATCGTTCAGCTTGTCCAGCGGGCCCAGCGACATGCCGCTGAGGCTGGTGAACAGCCCCGGCACCACCCACAGGAAGGCGGCCGAGATGAAGACGATCATCACCATCCGCTCTCCCTGACTGACCGGGCCAAGCGAGGCGATCTCATCCTCGATCATCGCCTTGCCGCCCGGAACCTCGTCCAGATCAAAGCGGAACAGCAGGTTGACCAGCAGGAACCACGCGATCAGCACGAAGACGATGGCAAGCGGCAGGCCGATCATCATCCATTGCAGAAAGCCGATATCGCGGCCCAGCTCATCCGCGACATATCCCGCGACGATGGCATTGGGCGGGCTGCCCAGCAGCGTGCCAAGACCGCCGATCGTGGCCGACCAGGCGATGGCCAGCACCAGACAGACGCCGAACTTGCTGATATTGGGATCCTCGACCAGATCGCTGATGCGACCGCCTGCGGCGATCTGCTCGCCCACCTCGGCGCCCTGATCGGTGTGGTGGCTGCGCTCGATCACCAGGGTCAGGATCGACAGGCCGATGGGCAGCATCATCAGCGTGGTGGCGGTGTTCGACACCCACATCGACAGAAAACCCGTGGCCAGCATCATGCCCAGCACGATCCGCTTGGGCTGGACCCCCACGCGGTGCAGCGTCAGCAGCGCGATCCGGCGGTGCAGGTTCCATTTCTCCATCGCGATGGCGATCAGGAAACCGCCCAGGAACAGAAAGACGATAGAGCTTGCATAGGGCGCCGTTGCCTCGGAGACGGTGCGCTCGGTCAGGGCGGGCAGCAGCACGATGGGCAGAAGCGAGGTCGCCGATAGCGGGATCGCCTCGGTCATCCACCAGATCGCCATCAGCGACCCGATGGCGGCCACGACCCGCGCGTCAGCCGACAGCCCCTCGGATCCGCCCAGCAGCAGCCAGACCAGCAGGGCCACGACGACACCCAAGGCGCGAAAGCCCCAGATCGCCCGGGCAGAGCGGTTCAGCTCTTCCTCGGCCAGTTCTCCTTGTTGATGAAAATCGTCGTTCAGATCCATGCGGACTCTCTTTGAAAAATGACAATGCGTTCAACCTTTACGATACTGGCAGGTTAGACTGCCGCCCGCGAAAGCACCACGGCGGAAATTGCACATGAAATAGCCACAGGCATTGACCCCGGCCCCTGCACTTTCTACCCATTGATGAACTTGCTACGGAGCCAGACATGAGCCGCGCGCTGATCGTCATCGACATGCAGAACGATTTTTGTCCCGGCGGGGCGCTGGCCGTCGAGGGTGGCGATCAGATCGTCCAGCCGATCAATCGGCTGATGACACAATTCGACGCGGTGATCCTGACGCAGGACTGGCACCCCGCCGATCATGCCAGCTTTGCCGACAACCATCCGGGCGCCCAGCCCTTAAGCATGACGCAGATGCCCTATGGCCCGCAGGTGCTGTGGCCCGCCCATTGCGTGATCGGCAGCGAAGGCGCACATTTTCACGCCGGGCTGGACCTGACCCGCGCCGATATGGTGATCCGCAAGGGCTTCAACCCGCAGATCGACAGCTATTCCGCCTTTTTCGAAAACGATCACAAGACATCGACCGGGCTGGCAGGCTATCTGCGCGACCGCGGGCTTGACGATCTGACCTTCGTGGGGCTGGCCCATGATTTCTGCGTCGCCTGGAGTGCGATGGACGCGGCCCGGCAGGGCTTTACCGCCACCGTGATCGAAGAGGCGACCCGCGCCATTGATCTTGATGGCAGCCGCGACCGGGCGCGCGCCGATATGCGCGCCGCCGGTGTTCAACTGGAGTGACAACCCATGGTCGATATCGCCACGCGCGTCTATAATCACAAATGGAAAATCGACCCGATCGTGCGGTCCCTGATCGACACCGATTTCTACAAGCTGCTGATGTGCCAGTCGGTGTTTCGCAACCGGCCCGACACCACCGTCACTTTCAGCCTGATCAACCGCTCGAAAGACATTCGCCTTGCCGATCTGATCGATGAGGGCGAATTGCGCGAACAGCTGGACCATGTGCGCGGGCTGTCGCTGTCGCGCGGGGAAAGCACCTGGCTGCGCGGCAATACCTTTTATGGCAAGCGCCAGATGTTCCGGCCCGATTTCATGGAATTTCTGGAAGGGATGCGGCTGCCCGCCTACCATCTGGAAAAGCGTGACGGCCAGTACGAGCTGACCTTTGAAGGCAAATGGCCCGAGGTGATGCTGTGGGAAATCCCTGCCCTGACAATTCTGATGGAATTGCGGTCCCGCGCCGTATTGCGGGATATGGGCCGGTTCGAATTGCAGGTGCTTTACGCCCGCGCCATGACCCGTCTGTGGGAAAAGATCCAGGTCCTTCGGCAATTGCCCGATCTGCGGATCGCCGATTTCGGCACCCGTCGGCGGCACAGTTTTCTGTGGCAGGATTGGTGCGTGCAGGCCATGATCGAGGGGCTGGGCGATCGCTTCATCGGCACCTCGAACTGTCTGATCGCCATGCGCCGCGATATCGAGGCCATCGGCACAAATGCGCATGAACTGCCCATGGTCTATGCCGCGCTGGCCGAGAATGACGCGGACCTGCGCGAAGCCCCCTACGAGGTGCTGGCCGACTGGCATGAGGAGCACGAGGGCAATCTGCGCGTCATCCTGCCCGACACCTATGGCAGCAAGGGCTTTCTGGAACAGGCGCCCGACTGGCTGGCCGGCTGGACCGGCATCCGCATCGACAGCGGCGATCCGGCGGCAGGCGCGGAACTGGCCATCAAATGGTGGCAGGACCGGGGCGAGGATCCGCGCCGCAAGCTGATCATCTTCTCGGACGGGCTTGATGTGGACAAGATCGTCTCACTGTATCACCAGTTCCACGGCCGGGTGAAGGTCAGCTTTGGCTGGGGCACGCTGCTGACCAATGATTTCCGCGATCTGGTGCCCGATAACGGGCTGGCGCCGTTCAGCCTTGTCTGCAAGGCCGTGGCCGCGAATGGCCGTCCGACCGTCAAACTCTCGGACAATCCCAGCAAGGCCACCGGCCCCGCAGCCGAGATCGAGCGTTATAAACGCGTCTTCGATGTCGGAGAGCAGGTGGCCCAGAAGGTCGTCGTCTAAGGCCCCTCAGACCCCGGTCAGACCCAGGATCCCAAGGCAGATCGCCATCCCGATCAGCGCCGTCGCAGGCACCGTCACCAGCCAGGCCGTGGTGATCGTGACAACATGGCTGCGCCGGATCAGGATGCGGCGGCGGGTTTCATCGGCAGGCAGCGCCGCGCGTTGCTTTGCCCGCCTGCGATCCAGCCATTCACGGGTAAAACCGACCCCGAAGATCCCCCCGATCGCGACATGCGTGGTCGAGACGGGAAGACCGAACCAGGTCGTCAGCAACACCGTCCCCGCCGTGGCAAGCGAGACGCAGAAGGCCCGTCCGGGGTTCAGCCGGGTGATGCCGCTGCCCACCATCCGCACCAGACGCCGCCCGAACAGCACGGTGCCCAGGGCAATCGCGCTGCCCGCGCCAAGCAGCGCGATCAGAGGCACCGTGGCGGGGGCATCGGGCGTGGCATTGCCCAGAATGACGGAAAACGGACCGGCGACATTGGCGACATCATTGGCCCCATGCGCAAATCCCAGCATCACAGCCGATATGACCAGTGCCGGGCGCAGGATCTTTTTCGTGCTGACCTTGCTGGCATCCTCGTCAAGCTCTTCGCGCAGACGGATCAGGGTGAACCACCCGCCCAGCAAGGCCGCGAGCGCCACAAGCGGAAACGCCGCTGCGCCATGCAGATGCGACCGCGCCAGCAGCGCCAGATAGGCGGCAAAGGCGCCCGTCATCAGCCCCACCATCAGCGGCAACCAGCGGCGTGCCGCGCGCGCGCGATCCTCGGCCTCCAGCACGCGCAGGCGCAGGAAAATCAGGATCGCACCGGCCAAAGCGCCCGAGACAAAGGGCGTGATCACCCAGGTCACCGCGATCAGCGACAGCGTGTCCCAATGGATCGCGCCGGCGCCAAGCGCGGCAAGGCCCGCCCCTGCAATGCCGCCCACGATGGAATGCGAGGTCGAAACGGGCAGGCCGATCCCGGTTGCCATGGTGATCCAGACGGCCGCCGCCAGAAGCGCCGACAGCATGACGAACTGCGCCCGGACACCGGATGCCAGCAGGGCAGGATCAAAGATCCCGCTGGCAAGACGTTCGGTCACGACGCCACCGGCCAGCGACGCGCCGGCAATCTGCGCCGCACCGACCAGCAGCAGGCCCGGCAACATGCCGATCGCCCCTGCGCCGACCGCCGGCCCCAAGGAATTTGCGACATCGTTCGAGCCGATCGAGATGCCCAGCCATGCGGCCACGACCAGCCCCGCGCCCAATGCCGTATAGCGCATCTCATGTCCGGTCAGCGGAATGACCAGGATCAGCAATACCACCACAGCCAGCACCGCCAACCCCAGCCAGCGAACAGGACGGAAAGCATGGGCCTGGGCGACCTCGGTATGCGTGATGCGTCCCAGATCCTTGTCCAGCGTGTGATAGCTGCGTTGTCTGCTTACCATGGCATGCCCTTCAGGCGGTCGAGCGACTGACCTGATGTGCGTCGGGCAGCGGAGGCAAAGGCTCTGCTCTGCCGGATTGATGCCGGGGCAGGTTCAGCAGGATCTTCTTCAATCCGCGCTCGTGCACACGGGCGGCGGCCTCTTCCGGAGAAAACCACGCGCGGCTGCGTTCCGTATCTTCGGGAAAGGCATTTTCCAGGGAATCGACAGTCAGCGCGAAAACCCGCACCTCAACCGGCACGGAAAAGCCGCTGTCCTGATCCTTGTCATAGCGATAGCGCCCCAGTTCTTCATGGCTGATACGGCCCCTGGCGCCGGCCTCTTCCCAGGCCTCTTGCTCGGCCGCGCCGGCCAGCGTGCGCCCGCCCATGGGCCAGCCTTTCGGGATCACCCAGCGACCGGTGCCGCGGCTGGTGATCAGCAGCACCTTGCCCGTCCGCTCGTCAAGGCACAGCGCCGCGACCTGTAATGAAATCGGGCGCCGCCCCAGCAGCATCCCGACAAGTCTGTAAAACGCCTTCATTCCTCGGCTTCCACTCTGCCTCTTCGCGCCTTCACTTCGCCGCGTATTGTTTTTGCCTTCAGTCTTCGGCGCTGGCTTCCCAATGTCGGGCGCGTCGCAATGCGCCGTTTGGGGGCCACGGATGCCCGCCTGATCAGATCCGCCAGCCTTTCCCGCGCAATTTCGCGGTTGCGGGCCTGACTGCGCGTTTCCTGCGACAGGATTACAATGGCCCCATCACTGGTCCAGCGCCGTCCTGCCAACCGCTGCAAGCGGCGTTTCACCGGCTCTGCCAGATTGGGGGAACGCGCCGCCTCGAAGCGCAATTCCACAGCCGACGAGACCTTGTTCACATTCTGCCCGCCCGGCCCCTGAGCGCGGGTGAATTGTTCGGAAAGCTCCCACTCCTCAATAGCGATGTTGTCTGTAACGTATAGCATACCCCAAAATATGGACCGTTTCGCCCCCAAATAAAGCCAAATCACTTATGAAATCGTAAATTTGACGCGGAAATCGCATCTTTCGATCCTGATTTTCGCAATTTCGCCGGTTCCGCAATGGTCATGGCGGCAAAGGTTGTATTTTCGCGGGAAATTGATAGCGCTACGGCACAATCAGCCCAGAAAGGAACGGCCGATGAACAGATCAGATCAGCTTGGCCATCGCGACATCACCTGCTTCAAGGCCTATGACGTGCGCGGAGAGCTGGACAAGAACCTTGATCCCGACATCGCCTATCGCATCGGCCGCGCCTTTGCACAGACACGGGCCGCGAAATCGGTGGTGGTCGGTCGCGACAGCCGGGCCAGCTCTCCGGCGCTGGCGGCGGCGCTGATCGAGGGGCTGACCGATGGCGGCGCCGATGTTCTGGATCTGGGTCTGGCGGGCACGGAAGAGGTCTATTTCCACACCGGCAAACAGGGCACCGATGGCGGGATCGAGGTCACCGCCTCGCATAATCCGATCAATTACAATGGCATGAAGATCGTCGGCGCGGGCTCTGCCCCGCTGGATCCTGCGACCGAGGTGCCGCCGATCCTTGCGCTGGCGGAATCGGGCGATTTCGCCCCGGCCAGCAAGGGCAAGATCACCGATTTCAGCCACGGGCGGGCGGAATACGCCGCCGCGATGGCCGATTTCATCGATATCGGCGCACTGCGCCCGATGAAGATCGTGGTGAATGCCGGGAATGGCACGGCGGGTCCGACCTTTGATGCCATTGCCGCCGAACTGGACAAACGCGGGGCGCCGCTGACCTTTATCCGCATGCATCATCAGGTCGATTCCACCTTTCCCAATGGTATCCCGAATCCGCTGCTGGACGAAAACCAGCCCGTGACCGCGCAGCGGGTCCAACAGGAACAGGCCGCCCTTGGCATCGCCTGGGATGGCGATTTCGACCGCTGCTTCTTCTTTGATGCGGATGGCCGTTTCATTCCGGGCGAATATATCGTCGGCCTGCTGGCCGCTGCCTTTCTGGAAAAGGCCCCCGGCGAAAAGATCGTCCACGATCCGCGTGTCGTGCTGAACACCCGCGCGATGATTGCCGAGGCGGGGGGCGAGGCCGTCGTCAGCAAGACCGGCCATGCCTTCATCAAGCGCAAGATGCGCGATTCCGGCGCGATCTATGGCGGCGAGATGTCGGCGCATCACTATTTCCGCGATTTCTATTTCTGCGACAGCGGCATGATCCCCTGGCTGCTGATGGTCGAGCTTCTGTCCCGCAAGGGGCAGACACTGGCCGAACTGCTGTCCGAGCGGATCCGGCTTTACCCGTCCTCGGGCGAAAAGAATTACGTGATCGAGGATGCCGATGCCGCCATCGCGCGGGTCGTTGACGCCTATGCCGGTCAGGCCAATGAGCGCGACGATCTGGACGGGGTTTCGCTCAGCTTCGACGACTGGCGCTTCAACCTGCGCAAATCGAATACCGAGCCGCTGGTGCGTCTGAATGTCGAATCGCGCGGCGATGCGGCGCTGGTGCAGGAAAAGCAGGCGGAACTGGCCGCGCTGCTGCAGGGCTAAGGGTCGGGCGTCACGGCGCCCGGTCGAAACCAAAGGCGATATAGTCGCGCTGATAGGCGGCCTGCGCCGCCTGTTGCAGCTTCTTGTCCGACAGCAGATCGGGCCATTGCGCCTGGCCGGGCGCCTGAAGCTGCGGGCTTTCCACACCTGCCGCGCGGCAGAGGAAATCCAGATCCTCGGCCAGTTGGTCCTCTCTCACCAGAAGATCGGGCGAGGAAAAGCGCGCGAAGCCCGCCACCACCGCCGATTGCGTGGCCCAGTTGGGATGGGTGGGCAGGGTCGTCTGGCCGTTCAGATTGCGGCGCAGGAATTGCAGGAAATCGCGGAACAGATCGGCGGTTTGATCCGGTGTCAGCCCCGCCGCCTGGGCCACGGGCGGCAGATCAAGCCGATGCACCTGTCGCAGCAGGCGCCGCTGCTCTTCCGGGGCGCCGGTCAGCAGATGCCGGAAGGCGTCCCAGGCACGGTGCAGCGGATGGCGCAGCACGGTAAAGCTGCGATGGCCGGGATGCGCGCGCTTCCATTGCCGCAGGCTGGATTGGGTGAAATCGCCCTGCACCGCGCCAAGCTGCTGCAACCAGTCCTGCACCGCCGCGACCGGCCCGCCCCGCAGCGGCATGTGGATCAGCCCCCGCCCCGCACCCGAGGCAGAAAAGCCCGGCACGGCAGGACCCCGGCGGGGCTCGAAATTGGGCAGGTGATGCAGCAGGAACGGGTCCAGCTGATGCAGATCGGCCTGCATCTCGTCAAAATTCCGGACCTTCTGCGCCATGTCCTGCGGATTCTGCGGCACCTGATCGGTGGCTGGCTCGACGCGCTCCAGATCCGTCCGGCCCAGCCAGTGCAGCAGGCCCGTCAGCACATCGGCATCGCGCAGATCCTGATAGGTGATCGCGAAATAGCTTTGCCCGCTGACCTGCAACTGATGCACCACGCGCTGCTGAAATTCCTGCGTCGCGAACAGGTTTTCGCGAAACTCGGCGGAATCATAGGTAATCTGCGTCTGGATCGGCACCTCGGATTCGTTCAGCTTCCACTGGTTCGTTTCCCATGCCAGACGGGTCGAGACATAGCTTTCCAGCGGGTTCCGCGTCAGGATGATCTTGGCACAGCTGCGATTGGCCATGATCGCCTCCAACACCCGCGGATCATGGTCGTGGAAATAGCGAAAGCCGGGCAGATGGTTTTCCTTGCCGGTCAGCTTTTCCAACAGCGGCAGGGGATCGGCCTCGCGTTCCTCCTGGGTGACGCCCAGCAGGGCATCGGTATTGGGCCAGCCCATCATATAGGGGTTGAACGCCTCACCGAAACAGGTGACGCGCTTGATCGCGTTCAGCGTCGCCTCCAGCAGGTTCGAACCGGTACGCATTTCGGCAAAAATGACGAAACTGCGGAAATCGGGGGTCATTCGGCGGCGGTCCTTGTGATCTGGAATTCCTCGGCCGGGGGCAGATTATCGCCCGTCAGACGCGGCAGCAGACCGGAATCGCGCAATTCGCGCAACAGTTCGGCCAGCCCGCTGAGGCTGCGCATTTCCGGCAGATTGATCGCGGGGCGCGCCTGCGGGTCGATGTGGCGGAGAAAATCATTCAGGATCGAGCGCGGGCTGACCAGAAACTCTCCCAGATCATACATCTCGACCTGCGCCTTGACCCAGACCGAGTTCAACACGGAAAGCTGCGCCAGTTCCGTCCTCTGCAGCATGGCAAAGATGCGGCGGATATCGTCGAAGGGCATGCCCGAATGCAGCAGCGGCAGCGCCCAGGCGCCTGTCACCACCAGCATGCGGGCATTCGGATCTGTCGCCATGAACCAGTTCAGCGACTGGTTGTCGCGCGGACCATATTGGAAGATCTGTGTCCGGTCGGTGATGCGGATCAGCGAGGCCAGAAACCCCTTGGTATCCAGATCGCGGACCAGCGCGTTCGCCGGCCAGCCGCCCGGACCGACCTTCGGCCGCCCCTGAAACTCGACCAGTTCAGGCCCCAGAAGATGGCCGTGAATATCGCCGTGGACATGATCGGCCAGCCAGCTTTCAAAGCGGGGATAGATGTCGCCAAGCCCCTGAAAGACCACATAAGGGTCAGAGGTCTTGCCGTTTTCGGCGTCCTTGCGCGGAAAGCGGCTTTGCATATACAGCCCCGGTCGGCCCAGCGTCCGGCGCGTGACCACGCGATTGATCATCGCATCAAAGCGATTGCTTTGCGGCGCGCTGAGATCGACCCGATCGGAAGCCGGGCGCGGGAAATGCGCCAGCAGCTTCGTGGCGCCGGGCCAGACCTTGCGCGCGACAAAGCTGTAGGTGCTGGTCAGGACCGCAATATGATCGTCGTAAAGCTGATAGGGTCGGCCCCGGTGGTCAAAGCGGGACAGGGTCAGCGACCGGCTTTCGATCCGGGTCGAATGCCGCCGCACCAGCGTCTGGAAATAGCTTTCATCGGGGATCCAGCTCAGCCGGAAATAGCGGTCGAACTCTTTCCTGCGCGGATCCTGAAGGATCGCGCGAAGCGTGCGCGCCGTCAGGCACCACCATTGCGATCCCAGATGCGGCCAGACACCCTTGGGGATCCTGCGATTGACATTGTAGCGCCGCTGCAGCGCGGTAAAGCGGTCAAACAGCTTCCGGCGCTTGCGCCAGTCAAAGGGGAAATACAGGGTGAACCGCTCTTCGTTCAGCCCCCCAACCGTCCAGCCGACATCGCTGGCCGTCACGCTTTCGATGTGATCGCAATCCGGATCCAGCGCCAGATAGGCGCGCAGGTCCGAGATCGGGCGCAAGGGAAGGCAGGTTCCCGAGCACAGATAGACATGGGTCAGATCGGGAAATTTCTGCAGCAGCACCGTCGCCGCATCCTGCGTCGCCTTGACCAGACTGAAACGTCCCCAGGAACAACGCGTGCGCGGGGCAAAGATGACCTCGTCCAGATCACCCAGCCCGGCCTTGAACTGGTTCATCAGCTTGCCCGAGACCTTGGCATCCACATGGATCGCCACCCGCGCGCCGCCTTCGGCCCAGATGCGGGCCATGCGGGCCGCCATGTCCAGTTCGGAATGGCACAAAAGGATGACGCCCAGCCGGACCTGACCGCTCATGCCCAGTTCCCCCGCGCGATAAGGCCAAGTTCCTCCAATTGGCGCCAGTCGCGATATTCCCGCGATTCATCGCACCACAGCTGCGTGCCTGTCCGCATCGAGGCGTGATAGGCGCGGTATTCCTGACTGTTGGCATAATGCTGTTTCCGGTCCAGTTCCTCGGCCGATTTCTCGACGAAGCCGGGCAGGAACTTGGCATGCAGAAGGCAGCCTGAAAACGTCTCGCCCCCATCCTCGTCATAGACCTGATTCAGACCGCGCGGCAGCAGCATATGGGTTGAACTGGCATAGGCGAAACGCCTGCTCCACTTGACCAGCGGGATCTTGTTCAGGGCCGGGCTTTTCACCGGATTGTCGCTGAAGAAAGCCCGCGTGCGCGGCCCGCCCTGAATCCACAGATTGCCCCAGAAGGGGTTCTTCCGGATGATGTAATTTGCGGGATCGAACCAGCGGGCGACCTCGAACGGGTTCTGTCCCTCGCGATAGGTCTGATCCTCGATCGCGCCGCGTGGATACATGTCCAGCAGCATGGCAGGCACAGATCGCTTTCCGGTTGCATGCAGCCATTTCGTCAGCGCGGGCAGCGGTCGCGTATCCCAATGCGGATAGATCAGAAACTCATCAGGATCGACCGTCAGGCACCAGTGCCGGTTCCCATAGCGGAACAGCAGCCAGTTCAGCCAATCCATCCCATAGCGCGATTTCTTGTAACTGGCCGTGGTGTGCCACAGTGAAACATCGTCCTGCCGGGCCAGAAAGCTGCTGCTGCCATCATCGCTGTCATTATCGACCATCAGGAAATGATCGACGCCCAGCTCGCGGTAATATTCCAGGAAAAAGGGCAGCCGATCCCGCTCGTTTCGCAGGGTCACGAAGCACAGGATATCGCGCTTGCCGATCACGGATGTCCGGTCGACGACCGCGCGCAACAGCCTGCGCCGACGGATCGCACGTCCGATCAGCCATTGCCGGATGGCCCGGCGGCGGATCTGAGCGGGCCAGTGCAGGCGGTTCAATCCCAGCATTGGCAACCCGCATCTGGCCAGGCGACCGGCATTTCCATCATCGTGTCACGAACGTTGCCTGCTATGGGTTTTCCTTACAATCACACAGATCACGCGGAATCTGCAAGCCAATCTCCGCCAAACATCAACTTCAGATTGCACAGCTGCTGCCAACCCTCATATCGCTGCGACTGCGAATGCCACAGAACCGGCGCGCGCATCAGCCGTTCGTGATAATCGCGATAGGCGTCCGGATCGTTGAAATGCTGTCGGCGCGACAGTTCATCGGCTGAACGGGCGACGATCTGCGGCAGGAATTTGGCATGCAGCAACACGCCGGACAGGCGCGGGTCACCCGGACCGTCATACAGATCGTTCATCGCGGGCGGCAGCATGGAATGGGTCGAGTTCACATAGACATGCCGCCAGTTCCATCGGATCAGCGGCAGCTTGTTCAGGGTCGGACCGCGCGCCGGATCATCCTGAAAGAACACCCGTTCCCGCACGCCGCCCTGAACCAGGCGGTTCCGGCGCGGTGCAATGGTCCGGCTGCGATAGGGGCCTGCGTCAAACCAGGGCAGTCTTGTGGTGATCGGCGCATCCTCGGGCGCCTCGGGCTGATCCAATGGCCCCTTGGGATACAGGTCCAGCATCAGCGCGCCCATGCCGTCGATCCCCTTCCCGTCCAGATAGCGGGTCAGATCCCACAACCCGCGCCGGTCCCAATCGGGATAGATCAGGAACTCATCCGCATCGACGGTGACGCACCAATGCCCGTGGCCATAGCGCATCTGCAGGAAAGTCAGCCAGTCCATGCCAAAGCGCGCATCGCGATAACAGCCCGGCCGGTGCCACAGGGACAGATCGGGCTGCTGGCCCATGAATTCGGCAGAACCATCCTCGCTGTCATTATCAACGATCAGGAAATGATCGACGCCAAGGCCGCGATAATGGTCCAGAAAGGCAGGCAGCAACGCCCGTTCGTTCCGAACCACCGCGAAACACAGGATCGATTTCGGCCCGATTGCGGCGGTCCGGTCGATCAGGGCCGACATGGCGCGACCGGCGCGGATGCCCCGCCACAAAAGCTCTCGCCGTTTCCAGCGCAGGCGATAGCCAAGCCACAGGCGCCCTGCCGGGCTTTGCCGCCAGTCGCGCCCCCGGCTCACGCCTGATAATGGCCGTTCTGATGCCAGCGCCAGGCGTCGCCGATCATCTGCTTCATGGTCGAACGATCCGGCGTCCAGCCCAGTTCGGCCTTGGCGCGGGTGCTGCCGCAGACCAGCTTGACCGCATCGCCACCGCGGCGCGGCCCATCCTCCATCGGGACTTCGCGATTGGTGACATAGCGGGTGGCATCCACCACCTCGCGGACCGAGAATCCATCCCCGGTGCCAAGGCAAAAGACGCAGCTGCCCTTATCCGCGCGCAGCCATTCCAGCCCCTTAACATGGGCATCGACCAGATCCATCACATGGACATAATCGCGGATGCAGGTGCCGTCCGGGGTCGGGTAATCGGTGCCGTGAATCGTCAGCGCCGCGCGCTTGCCATCCACGGCATCCAGAATCAGCGGGATCAGATGCGTTTCGGGACGATGGAATTCCCCGACCTCAGCTTCGGGATCGGCGCCCGCCACGTTGAAATAGCGAAAGATCACGCTGTTCAGCCCGTGCGAGGCGCGGAAATCGGTCAGCATATCCTCGATGGCGCGCTTGCTGGCGCCATAGGCGTTCAGCGGCGCCTGCGGCGTGTCTTCGTCCAGCACCTCGCCATCGCGGTCGCCATAGGTCGCGCAGGTCGAGCTGAAGACGAAATTCAGGCAGCCCGCATCGATCGCCGCCTCGATCAGGTTCAGCGAGCCGCTGACATTGTTGCGCCAGTATTTGCCGGGTTCGGCCATCGCCTCACCCACCTGGCTCAGCGCGGCGAAATGCAGAACGGCAACCGGCTTATGCTCTGCAAATGCAGCGTCCAGCGCCGCGCGGTCCAGCAGATCGGCCTGCACCAGAGGACCGAACTTGACCGCATCGCGCCAGCCTGTCGACAGATTGTCCAGCGTTACCGGGATATAACCGGCAGCCGCCAGCGCCTTGCAGGCATGCGAGCCGATATAGCCCGCGCCGCCTGTCACCAGAACCTTATCCGTCATGGATTATTCAGCCGCCCGGGGCACCGCCATCAGATTATGCAGATAGTCGCCGAATTCCTGCGACAGTTCCGGACGGTCCAGACCAAAGGCCACGGTGGCCTGCAGGAAGCCCGCTTTCGAACCGCAATCAAAGCGCTGGCCACGGAAGCGCAGGCCAAACACGTTCTGACCCGCCGCGATGTCGTCGGCAATCGCGTCGGTCAGCTGGATTTCCCCGCCCGAACCGGCACGCAGCTTGTTCAGGTTCTGCATCACCGTCGGCGCAAGGATATAGCGGCCGATCACGGCCAGGTTGGACGGCTCGGTCCCCGGGGCGGGCTTTTCGACCATGCCCTTGGCCTTGACCACGGCGCCCATATCCTCGGCCACGTCCAGAACACCATAGGCCGAGGCCTTTTCCGGCGATACTTCCATCGTGGCGACCATGCTGCCGCCGGTTTCGGCATGCGCTTCGATCATCTGTTGCAGGCAGGGCGGCTCGCCCTTGATGACGTCATCGGTCAGGATGACCGCGAAGGGCTCATCATCGGCCAGCAGGCGACGGGCACACCAGACGGCATGGCCCAGACCCAGCGCCTTGTGCTGACGGATATAGGCGATGGCGCCGGATTCCATATTGGTGCCGCGAAGCGTTTCCAGAAGCTCGGTCTTGCCGGTCCTTTTCAGGCTGGCTTCCAGTTCATGCGCATGATCGAAGTAATCTTCCAGCGCACCCTTGCCGCGAGAGGTGACGAAGATGAACTCGGTGATCCCGGCTGCCCGTGCTTCGTCAATCGCGTACTGGATCAGCGGACGATCAACGAGAGTCATGATTTCCTTGGGAATACTTTTGGTCGCGGGAAGGAAGCGCGTCCCCAAGCCGGCCACCGGGAAAATGGCCTTAGTCACCTTACGAGTCATTTCGCAGACACCTTTTCGTTCAACATCACAAACACGACGCGTCTTCGCATCGTTACGGCTTAACTCTTCTGTGGCGGTTTAGCCGCATTGTTTCGCGGATAAAATACCGCGATCAGCAAGTTCACGCCAACCCCAAGCAATAGATTCGCCTAAAAATGCGCACAAAAAGCAGAATTAAGCCGCTTTTTGCGCCATCCTCAGTCCAGATTCATCTGCTTCATCATGGCCTCAAGCCGGGGAACATCCTCGGGATTATTCAATTCCCAGAACTGGCGGCCCCGTGATTCGACCTCGACACACAGGATCTGGCGGCCGCGTTCCAGAAAGCGCAACTGCTCCAGCCCCTCCAGCTTTTCCAGCACGCCTTCCGGCCATGTCGGATAGGCGGCCAGCGCGTCGGGGCGATAGGCGTAGACACCGACATGGTGAAAGACCGGGCTTGGTTCATCATCGGCATAATCGCCCGCCGCATAGGGGATCACCTCTTTCGAGAAATAGAGCCCCTGCCTGTCATGGCCAAAGACCGCCGTCGTTCCGCCGACGCGGCCCGCACGGCGATCCGCGATCAGATCTGCCCGCATCCGGCCCGAGCAGCGCAGCACCGGGGTTGCGACCTCGGCCTGCGGTGCGGCGCGCAGACCGGCCACCAGATCCTCGACAAACCAGGCGGGGGTCAGTGGGGCGTCGCCCTGCAGGTTCACCACGATTTCCGGCGTAATGCCCAGATTTGCCACGGTTTCGGCGCAGCGTTCGGTGCCATTGCGGCATTCGGGACTGGTCATCACGACCTCGGCCCCGAAGGCTTCGGCATGCTGGCGGATGCGGTCGTCATCGGTTGCCACCACCACGCGATCGGCGCCCTTGACGGCCATTGCGGCCTCCCAACTGCGCCGGATCAGGCTGAGCGCCTGACCCGAGGCGCCGCGCAGTTCCACCAGCGGCTTGCCAGGATAGCGGGTCGAGGCAAAGCGGGCGGGAATGGCGATCAGCACCGACATCCTAGTTCTTCACCAGCAGCACGCCCGGCGCAAAGGCGATGAAGAACGGGTTTTCATAGCCGGGCTTGCCATATTTCAGGGTCGTGTGATCGTCGAAACGAACGACCTCGCCCCCCGCGCCACGCAGCACCGCGTCGCCCGCGGCCGTGTCCCATTCCATCGTGCGGCCAAGGCGCGGATAAAGATCGGCCTCGCCCGTCGCGACCAGGCAGAATTTCAGCGACGAGCCCGCACTGGTCATGTCGCGCGCGGCATAGCGGCCGATATAATCGTCGGTCGCCGCATCACGATGCGATTTCGAGGCCACCACCATCAGCCCGCGATTGTCGGGCATCGGATTGACGCCGATAGGGCTGGTTTCGCCCGGCTGATCGCCAAACGGCCCCTTTTCCTCGACCGAGCGGCCATCGGCGGTGGTGTAGAACAGCCGACCCTTGGCAGGCGCGTAAACGACGCCACGCAGCGGCACGCCATCCTCGACATAGGCGATATTCACGGTGAAATCGCCACGGCGCTGAACGAATTCCTTGGTCCCGTCCAGCGGATCCACGATCAGAAAGGTGCTGGCCGTCATGTCATGGGTGGCCGATTGCTCTTCCGTCACCAGCGTCACATCGGGAAACGCCGCGCGCAGACCGGCAGAGATCAGCGCATCGGCGGCCTCATCTGCGGCGGTGACCGGAGAATCGTCGGATTTTGAGCGGACGTCGAAATCGTCGGCCTCGTAAATCTCCATGATTTTCGCACCGGCCTGCAACGCCAGGCGGCGCATCTCGGTGGTCAATCGATCAAATTCCATCTAGTTTTCCCTTCATCGCAGGCCCCAGGTCGCATCACCGCGATTGTCGCACAGATTTCGGTCTTTTATGCTAGGGCAAAGCGGCGACGGCAAGAACCCGACCGCGAAACCCGCACGGAGCCGTGGCATTTGTTCGATCAACGCCAAAATCGGAATTTTGTTCAGGCCGCCGGCGCCACGCTGTCGCTGATCTATCACCAAACCGTCTATAATTTGCGAACAGAGCATCGCAATCCGATTGTCGGTCTGTTGCTGACGATCCTGCAAACGGCCATTTTCCTGATGGCCTTCCTGCTGATCTATTTCATCATTGGCATCCGAAACTCGCCCATTCGCGGCGATTTCATGCTGTATATGATGAGCGGGATCTTCCTGTTCATGGTCCATGTGCAGACGGCGGGTGCGGTCTCGGGCAGCCATTCCATCAGCGGCGCACTGAACAAGCATCAGCCACTGAGCCCGGCGATCCTGATCGCCTCATCCGCGCTGGCGGTGCTGTATCGCCAGACGATCAGTTACATCGCGATCCTGTGGCTTTATCACGTGTTGGTCTCGCCGGTCAGCATCGAAAGCTGGCCGGGGGTGCTGGCCATGTATCTGATGGCCTGGTTTTCGGGCATGTGCATGGGGCTGATCTTTCTGGGCATCCGCCCGTGGAGCCCGCGCGGATCGAAGCTGCTGACCACGATCTTCCAGCGGATCAATATGTTCGGCTCGGGCAAGATGTTCGTCGCCAACCTGATCCCCAATGCCTTCATCGCATGGTTCCTGTGGAACCCGCTGTTCCATATCATCGATCAGATGCGTGGTTTCGTCTTCATCAATTACAGCCCGCACAAGACCGATCCCTACTATGCGCTCTGGTTCTCGCTGGCGATGATGGTGGTGGGGCTGCTGATCAACTTCACCACAAGGAAATACGAATCGATCAGCTGGACGGCCAGCGAATAGATTTCGTCGCAAAACCGTGCCGATGCCGTCAAAATTGCGGTGCCAGGGCGCTTGCGACCCCGAAAACCATCCCTATATACACCCTCGAAGCACCCGGCTTTGTCCGGGGCGGTCAATAAGATATGGGATCTGGCTGCGGGGGCCATAACGGACCCGTCGCCCTGAAAAATCGCCTTAAGAAGGGTTTATCTATGTCAAAAGTCATCGGAATCGACCTCGGCACCACCAACAGCTGTATTGCGCTGATGGATGGCAGCCAGCCGAAGGTCGTCGAAAACAGCGAGGGTGCGCGCACCACGCCCTCGATCGTGGCCTTCACCGAGAATGAGCGTCTGGTCGGGCAGCCCGCCAAGCGTCAGGCCGTGACCAACCCCACCAACACCATTTTTGCCGTCAAGCGCCTGATCGGCCGCCGCCTGACCGACCCCGAGGTCGAAAAGGACAAGAAGCTGGTCCCCTATTCCATTGTCGATGGCGGCAATGGCGATGCCTGGGTCGAAGCGCGTGGCGAAAACTATTCCCCCGCTCAGATCAGCGCGATGATCCTTGGCAAGATGAAGGAAACCGCGGAAAGCTATCTGGGCGAAGAGGTGACGCAGGCCGTCATCACGGTTCCGGCCTATTTCAACGACGCCCAGCGTCAGGCCACCAAGGACGCCGGCAAGATCGCCGGTCTGGAAGTCCTGCGCATCATCAACGAGCCGACCGCAGCCGCACTGGCCTATGGTCTGGACAAGAAGGAATCGAAAACCATCGCGGTCTATGACCTTGGCGGCGGCACCTTCGACATTACCATTCTGGAAATCGACGACGGATTGTTCGAGGTCAAATCGACCAATGGCGACACCTTCCTGGGTGGCGAAGATTTCGACATGCGCATCGTGAACTACCTCGCCGAGGAGTTCAAAAAGGAAAACGGTGTCGACCTGACCAAGGACAAGATGGCCCTGCAGCGCCTGAAGGAAGCCGCTGAAAAGGCCAAGATCGAGCTGTCCTCGTCCTCGCAGACCGAGATCAACCAGCCGTTCATCAGCATGGACAAGGACAGCGGCACCCCGCTGCACATGGTCATGAAGCTGACCCGCGCCAAGCTGGAAAGCCTGGTCGGCGATCTGGTCAAGCGCACCATGAAGCCCTGCCAGGACGCCCTGAAAGACGCCGGCGTGTCCAAGGACGAAATCGACGAGGTTATCCTGGTCGGCGGTCAGACCCGCATGCCCATGGTGGTCGAGGAAGTCACCAAATTCTTCGGCAAAGAGCCGCATAAGGGCGTGAACCCCGATGAAGTCGTGGCACTGGGTGCTGCGGTTCAGGGCGGCGTGCTGCAGGGCGACGTGAAGGACGTGGTTCTGCTGGATGTGACCCCGCTGTCGCTGGGCATCGAAACGCTGGGCGGTGTCTTCACCCGCCTGATCGACCGCAACACGACGATCCCGACCAAGAAGTCGCAGATCTTCTCGACCGCGGAAGACAATCAGAACGCCGTGACCATCCGCGTCTTCCAGGGCGAGCGTGAAATGGCCGCAGATAACAAGATGCTGGGCCAGTTCAATCTTGAAGACATCCCGCCGGCCCCGCGCGGCCTGCCGCAGATCGAGGTGACTTTCGACATCGACGCCAACGGCATCGTGTCGGTCAGCGCCAAGGACAAGGGCACCGGGAAAGAGCAGAACATCACCATTCAGGCCTCGGGCGGTCTGTCGGACGAGGATATCGACCGGATGGTGAAGGATGCCGAAGCCAATGCCGATGCCGACAAGGCGCGCCGCGAGGTGATCGAGGCCAAGAACCAGGGCGAAAGCCTGATCCACTCGACCAAGAAGTCGCTGGAGGAACATGGCGACAAGGTCGACGGCTCGACCGTCGAGGCGATCGAACTGTCGATCGGTGCCCTGGAAGAGGCGCTGAAATCCGACGATGCGGGCAAGATCCGTTCCGGCATCCAGAACGTCATGGACGCCTCCATGAAGCTGGGCGAAGCGATCTACAAATCGCAGCAGGAAGGCTCGGATGACGGCGGCAGCGATGATGCCGATGCCCCGCGCGATGTCGATGACGATATCGTGGACGCCGATTTCGAAGATCTCGGCGACGACAAAAAACGCGGCTAAGCGAAGCCGTACCCCTGTGGCCGGCTCGCGATAACCTGCGGGTCGGCCACTGCTTTTGGGGGGAAATTGAACAGGTACTACGATGATGGCAAAGCGTTGTTACTACGAAGTTCTGGGGATTTCCCGCGGCGCTTCCCCGGATGAAATCAAGAAAAGCTATCGCCAGAAGGCGAAAGAGCTTCATCCCGACCGCAACAAGAATGACGCCAGCGCCGAATCGCGCTTCAAGGAAGTCAACGAAGCCTATGACTGCCTGAAGGACGATCAGAAGAAAGCGGCCTATGACCGCTTCGGGCATGCGGCCTTTGACGGCGGAATGGGCGGTTTCGGCGGCGGTCGCGGCGGGCAATCGGGCGATTTCGGCGCAACCTTTGCTGATGTTTTCGAAGATCTTTTCGGCGATATGATGGGCCGTCGCGGTGGCGGCGGAGGCCCCCGGTCCCGCGCCCAACGCGGTCAGGACCTGCGCTATAATCTGCGCGTCTCTCTGGAAGAGGCCTATAGCGGCCAGCAAAAGACCATAAAGGTGCCCGGCTCTGTCGCCTGCGAGGAATGTCAGGGCACCGGTGCCGAAGGGGCGGCGCAGCCGTCGAACTGCCCGACCTGTGCGGGCATGGGCAAGGTCCGCGCGCAGCAGGGCTTTTTCACCGTGGAACGCACCTGCCCGACCTGTGGCGGTCAGGGCCAGATCGTCAAGAATCCCTGCAAATCCTGCCACGGCGCCGGACGGATGGAGCGCGAGCGCACCCTGTCGGTGAACATTCCGGCAGGCGTCGAAACCGGCACCCGGATCCGCCTTGCGGGCGAGGGTGAGGCCGGGATGCGCGGCGGTCCTGCGGGCGATCTTTATATCTTCGTCGAGGTCAAGGAGCACGAGATTTTCCTGCGCGACGGCAAGATGCTGGCCTGTCAGGTGCCCGTCAGCATGGCCTCGGCCGCGCTTGGCGGAGAGGTCGAGGTGCCGACCATCGACGGCGGCCGCGCCCGGGTCAAGGTTCCGGCAGGCAGCCAGTCGGGCCGCCAGATGCGTCTGCGCGGCAAGGGCATGCCGCCGCTGCGCCACGGTCCCGGGGCGTCCGGCGATTACGGCGATATGCTGATCGAACTCAGCGTCGAAACGCCGGTCAACCTGACCGCGCGCCAGAAAGAGCTGTTGCAGGAATTTGCCGCCGAAAAGGTCGATAACAGTCCGCAATCCACCAGTTTCTTCCGCAAGGTCAAATCCTTCTGGGATGACATGACCAGCTGATCAATGGCGGATTTCTGATCAGGCGCCGTCCAATTCGGGCGGCGCTTAATTTTTTGTTCATTCCTTTTTTGTCATGCTGGCCGCATGGACCGGAATCGCGCCTTCAACGAAATGCCCATGCCGCTATTTCAGCCTGCGGCTGATGATGTCGTTGCGCCGCTGCCCTCACCTCGGAAAGGCGCCATCCCGTCTTATCTGGCCGATCACCGGGCACGGCTGCGCGACCGTTTCATGCAGGGCGGGGCGACCGCGATGCCGGATTATGAATTGCTGGAACTGGTGCTGTTCCGCGCGATCCCCCGGCAGGATGTCAAACCGCTGGCACGGCGGCTGATCGAGGCTTTTGGCGATTTCAACCGTGTCTTGGCCGCCCCGCCCGCCCGCCTGCAGCAGGTCAAGGGCGCGGGCCCAGCCGTCGTTCAGGAATTGAAGATCGTCGAGGCGGCGGCACAGCGCATGGCCCGCGCCAAGGTGCTGCACCGACCGGCGCTGTCGGGCTGGCAGGATCTGCTGGATTACTGCCATACCAGCATGGCGCATCGCGAAATCGAACAGTTCCGCGTGCTCTATCTGGATCGCAAGAACGTGCTGATCGCGGATGAGGAACAGGCCCGCGGCACGGTGGATCACGTGCCCGTCTATCCGCGAGAGATCATTCGCCGCGCGCTTGAACTGAACGCCTCGGCCCTGATTCTGGTCCATAACCATCCGTCCGGCGATCCCACACCCTCGGATTCGGACATCACGATGACGGCGCGGATCACGCAGGCGGCGGATTGCATGGGAATCACGGTTCACGATCACCTGATCATCGGGAAATCGCGAGAGCTTAGTTTCAGGTCAGAAGGGCTGCTGTAAAGCGACCCTCAGCGCCCGATCCAGGACCGCAAGGCACCCATTTTCATCTTTACCTGCGACGGAAGGTCGCAATTGGGCGGCATTTGCCCCCTTGCCAGCCAGCAACAAGCCTGCGCCGGTCCGGGAACCTGCCGCCGGATGGCACGCGCGCGACATAAATCCAACAGCGTTCGGGGCTTGCATCTTGCATCAAAGGCATATCGTCTGGACTGACAGATAATTGAACGCTAGAACCGCGACACATGGCTGCGTTGCGGAACGCGGCCCGAAATGTCGTATCG
Source organism: Paracoccus fistulariae (assembly GCF_028553785.1). Taxonomy (NCBI): domain Bacteria; kingdom Pseudomonadati; phylum Pseudomonadota; class Alphaproteobacteria; order Rhodobacterales; family Paracoccaceae; genus Paracoccus; species Paracoccus fistulariae. The sequence continues at coordinate 2,633,968 of NZ_CP067136.1, read as the reverse complement.
GCCGAGTTTTCGGCCTGAATTGGAGTATGACCCGTGTCCCACGCAGATGATCACGTAGGCACCCGGAGGGATTTCCTCTATTACGCCACAGCGGGCGCCGGTGCGGTGGCCGCCGGAGCCGCCGGCTGGACGCTTGTGAACCAGATGAACCCTTCGGCCGACGTTCAGGCGCTGTCCTCGATCCGGGTCGATATCAGCGGCGTCACGGTCGGGACGCAGCTGACCGTGCAATGGCTGGGCAAGCCGGTCTTCATCCGCCGCCGGACCGCCGAAGAGATCGAGGCAGGCCGCGCCGTTCAGCTGAACGAGCTGATCGACCAGGACGCCGAAAACCAGAATATTCCGGGTGAGCCCGCCACCGATGAAAACCGCACGCTGGACGAAGCCGGTGAATGGCTGGTCATGGTCGGCGTCTGCACCCATCTGGGCTGCGTGCCGATCGGCGATGGCGCCGGAGATTTCGGCGGCTGGTTCTGCCCCTGTCACGGTTCGCATTACGACACGGCGGGGCGTATCCGCCGCGGTCCCGCACCGCAAAACCTGCATATTCCCGTCGCCGTCTTCGTCGACGACAACACCATCAAGCTGGGCTGAGGAGGGCTTCGCACATGGCCGGTATTCCGCACGACCATTACGAGCCCAAGACGGGCTTCGAAAAGTGGCTTGACCGCCGTCTTCCGGTGGTCAGCATCATCTATGACACGCTGATGATCCCCACGCCAAAGAACCTGAACTGGATGTGGATCTGGGGCATCGTTCTGGCATTCTGCCTGGCGCTGCAGATCGTCACCGGCATCGTTCTGGTGATGCATTACACGCCGCATGTCGACATGGCCTTTGCCAGCGTCGAACATATCATGCGCAACGTGAATGGCGGCTATATGCTGCGCTATCTGCACGCGAACGGCGCGTCGCTGTTCTTCTTTGCCGTCTATCTGCACATCTTCCGCGGGTTGTATTACGGCAGCTACAAGGCCCCGCGTGAGGTGACCTGGATCATCGGCATGCTGATCTATCTGGCGATGATGGCGACGGCCTTCATGGGCTATGTTCTGCCCTGGGGTCAGATGTCCTTCTGGGGCGCGACCGTGATCACCGGCCTGTTCGGCGCGATTCCCGGCATCGGCGAATCGATCCAGACCTGGCTGCTGGGCGGCCCGGCGGTCGGCAACCCGACGCTGAACCGCTTCTTCTCGCTGCACTATCTGCTGCCCTTCATCATCGCGGCGCTCGTGATCGTCCATATCTGGGCCTTCCACACCACCGGCAACAACAACCCGACCGGGATCGAGGTGCGCCGCACAAGCAAGGAAGAGGCCCAGAAAGACACCCTGCCCTTCTGGCCCTATTTCGTGATCAAGGACCTGTTCGCGCTGGCCGTGATTCTGGTGGTCTTCTTTGCCGTGGTCGGCTTCATGCCCAACTATATGGGCCACCCCGACAACTATATCGAAGCAAACCCGCTGGTGACGCCCGCGCATATCGTTCCGGAATGGTACTTCCTGCCCTTCTACGCGATCCTGCGCGCCTTCACCTCCGATGTGTGGATCGTGATGGTGGTGGAATGGCTGTCCTTCGGCATCATCGACGCCAAGTTCTTCGGCGTGCTGGCCATGTTCGGCGCCATTCTGGTCATGGCGCTTGTGCCCTGGCTTGACACCTCGCGCGTGCGTTCGGGCAAGTACCGTCCGCAGTTCAAGTGGTGGTTCTGGTTGCTGGCGCTGGACTTCATGATCCTGATGTGGACCGGCGGTCTGGCCCCCGATGACCTCAACGGCTATGTCCCCGCCATTTCGCTGGCCGCGACAGCTTATTGGTTCGGCTATTTCCTGGTGATCCTGCCGCTGCTGGGCGTGATCGAGAAGCCGCTGCCGATGCCCGAGACCATCGAGGAAGACTTCAACGAGCACTACGGCGCAAAAGCGCATCCGGCCGAGTAAGGAGAGCCATCAATGACCCTGAGAACCAAGACGCTCACGGCTGTTGCGGCCCTGACGATCTCTGCCGCAGGCTTTGCCTTCGCACAAACCGCCGCGCCAGAGGCCGAGGCCGAACAGCCCGTCCAGGCACAGGAAGCCCCCGCAGCCGACAGCGCTTCCGAAGCGGCATCCTCTGCCGCCGAGGCAGTCGAAGAGGCGGCAGAGGATGCCGGTGCCGCGCTGGAAGGCGCGGCGCAGGATGCCCAGGATGCGGTGGCTGACGCGGTAGACACGGCCACGGATGCCGCCGATACCGATCCGGCAGCCGAGACCGAGACTGTGGCCGAAGACGCCGCCGAAGGTGAAACCGCGACCGATGCTCCGGCATCGGATGCGACGCCGCAGGACGATCCGGCCGCTGAAACCGCGACCGAGGAAGTGCTGGACGAACAGGCAACGCCGGAACCCGCGGAGAGCGCCGTGGAGGAAAGCGAGGCCGAACAGGCAGCGCCCGCCGATGCTGCGGAAGAAACCGCCGTTCAGGCCGAAGCCGCGCCCGAAGTCACCGTGATCGAGGGCACGCCCGAAGAGGCGCTGGAAGAACAGGCCGCCGCAGGCGATCCCGAAGCTGAAGCCGAAGCAGAGGGCGAGGAAGAAGAAGGCGGCTACGGCCATATCGAAGATGTCGATTTCAGCTTCGAAGGCCCCTTTGGCACCTTTGACCAGTTCCAGCTGCAGCGCGGTCTGCAGGTCTATACCGAGGTCTGCTCGGCCTGCCACGGCCTGCGCTACGTGCCGATCCGCACGCTGGCGGATGACGGCGGCCCCGGCCTGCCCGAAGATCAGGTCCGCGCCTATGCGGCCAATCTGGCCCCGGTCGTGGATCCCGAGACCGGAGAAGAGCGTCCGCGCCTTCCGACCGACCACTTCCCGGCGGTCAGCGGCGAAGGCATGGGCCCGGATCTGTCGCTGATGGCCAAGGCGCGTGCCGGCTTCCACGGTCCCGTGGGCACCGGGATCAGCCAGCTGATCAACGGCATCGGCGGCCCGGAATATATCCATGCGATCCTGACCAGCTATACCGGGGAAGAGGTCGAACAGGCCGGCTCTTTCCTTTACGTGAATACGGCATTCTCGGGCGGCAAGATCTCGATGCCGGCGCCGCTGTCGGATGATCTGGTCACCTATGAGGATGGCACCGAGGCGACCGTCGATCAGATGGCGACCGATCTGTCTGCCTTCCTGATGTGGACCGCCGAACCGAAGATGATGGCACGCAAGAAAGTTGGCTTCGTCTCGGTTCTGATGCTGCTGGTGCTGAGCGGTCTGCTCTACTACACCAACAAGCGGTTGTGGGCGCCCTATAAGGGCAAGGATCTTCACAAGCAGTGATCCGGACCTGCCAATGGCTTTGAAACGCGCCCTCCGGGGCGCGTTTTGCATTCCGGCTTGCGGCAGTTGCTGGACAATTCCGACGGGCGCTGCACAATCCGGGTAAAGACGGGGGCATCATGGCGATCTGGAATCTGGGCTCGATCAATATTGACCACATCTACCGGCTGGATCATCTGCCGGATGCGGGCGAAACCATCAGCGCACAAGAGGTCACGCAGGGGCTGGGCGGCAAGGGGGCCAATCAATCCGTCGCCACGGCCCGCGCGGGCGCCCAGACCTGCCATCTGGGCGCGATGGGAACGGGCGATCAATGGGTGATCGATCGGCTGGCCGCCTCTGGCATCTGCACCGGAAATATCCTGCGGCTGGATCGGACCGCGACCGGCCATGCGATCATCCTGCTGGATGCGCAGGGCGAAAACTCGATCATCATCCATCCGGGCGCCAACCGGATGCTGACCAAGGCGGCGCTGCAAAGCTGTTTTGACCGGATCAAGCCGCAGGACAGCCTGCTGATCCAGAACGAGACCAATTGTCAGGTCGAGGCCGCCAAGGCCGCCAAACGGGTTGGCGCGCGGGTGATCTATTCCGCCGCGCCTTTCGAGATAGGCCCGCTGCGCGCCATCATGCCCCATGCCGATATCCTGGCGATGAATGCGGGCGAGGCTGCGCAGCTTTTCGCGGAAATCCCCGGCGATCTTCCGGTCGAGGGTCTGCTGATCACGCTGGGCGGCGAAGGGGCCGAATATCGCGACCTGCGCACGGGTCAGACCTATCGCCAGCCCGCCTTTCCGGTTCGCGCGGTTGATACGACCGGCGCGGGCGATACCTTCGCGGGCTATTTCGCCGCCGCGTTGGATCGTGGCGATACCATCCCAGATGCGCTGCGTCTGGCGGCAGGCGCGGCCGCGTTGCAGGTGACACGCTATGGCGCCAGCGATGCCATCCCGATGCTGGAAGAGGTTGTCGGCTTTCTGGCCAAACAGGCCTGATCCACCTTAGCCCAGAGCGTAGCCCGTTCCGCGCACGGTGCGCACGGGATTATCGCCGCCATGCTGCATCAGCGCCTTGCGCAAACGGCCCACATGGACGTCGATGGTCCGCGTATCCACATAGATATCGCGCCCCCAGACCCGGTCCAGAAGCTGTTCGCGGGTCCAGACGCGGCCCGGCTTTTCCATCAGCGTCGACAGCAGCCGGAACTCGGTCGGACCCAGATGCAGCGGATGGCCGCCGCGAAAGACGCGATGTTCGGCGGCGTCAAGGATGATATCCTCAAAGCTCAGCCGCTCGCCCATCGTGGCGGGCCGGGTCCGGCGCAGCTGCGTGCGCAGTCGCGCCATCAATTCGACCACGGAATAGGGTTTGACGACGTAATCATCCGCCCCGGTTTCCAAGCCGCGCACGCGGTCGCCCTCTTCGCTGCGGGCCGACAGCATGATGATCGGGATCGACCGCGTGGCCGGATCGGATTTCACCTGACGGCACACCTCGATCCCGGAAACCTTGGGCAGCATCCAGTCCAGTACCAGCAGATCGGGCTGCTCTTCCTGCACCAGCAGCAGGGCGTCTTCGCCATTATCCGCGACCACGACCGTAAAGCCCTCGGCCTCAAGGTTATATTGCAGAACCTCGCGCTGCGCGCCCTCATCCTCGACGACCAGAACGCAAGGGGCCTGATGCACCATGACTTACCCTCCTGCGGTCAGGTCGGCTTCGGCCTGAACGCTGCTGGATTTCGGTCGGGGATCGTCGGGGATGTCGCCGGTCACCAGATAGATCACCTGTTCGGCAATGGTCGTCGCGTGATCGCCCATCCGTTCGATATTCTTGGCGATGAAATGCAGATGCATGCAAGAGGTGATATTGCGCGGATCCTCCATCATGAAGGTCAGGAATTCGCGGAACAGCGCGTTATACATCTGATCCACTTCAAGATCGCGCTGACGCACATCCTCGGCCAGATCGGCGTCGCGGCGGATATAGCTGTCCAGCGCATCCTGCAGCATCTTGCTGACCGCCTGCGCCATGCGCCGCAGCGCCATGCCGGATCCGTTGATCTGCGGCAATTGCGACAGGACCGAGGTGCGCTTGGCCAGATTCTTGGCGTAATCGCCCACCCGTTCCAGAGAGGCCGCGATTTTCATCACCGCCAGAACCATGCGCAGATCGGTCGCGGTGGGCGCACGCAGGGCGATCAGCCGGGCGGCCTCTTCGTTGATCTGCGCCTCCAGCGCGTCAATCGCCTTGTCGCCGCGGCGCACCTGTTCGGCCAGCTCCTCGTCCCGGCCTTCCAGCGCGGCGGCGGCATCTGTAATCGCGGTTTCGACCATGCCGCCCATCTTCACCACCTGCGCCTGAATCGTCTCAAGGTCGCGGTCAAAGGCCGATGCAATATGTTTGTCGCGGTTCACTGTCCAACTCCTTGCGTGGATCGTCAGCCGATACGGCCCGAGATATAGGCTTCCGTGCGGCTGTCCTGCGGCTTGGTAAAGATATCCTCGGTTTCACCATATTCGACCAGATTGCCCAGATGGAAGAAGGCGGTCTTCTGGCTGACGCGGGCGGCCTGCTGCATTGAATGGGTCACGATGACCACGGAATAATTGGTGCGCAGCTGGTCGATCAGTTCCTCGACCTGGCTGGTGGCAATGGGGTCCAGCGCCGAGCAGGGTTCGTCCATCAACAGAACCTCTGGCTCGGTCGCGACGGCGCGGGCGATGCACAGGCGCTGTTGCTGCCCGCCCGACAGGCCGGTGCCGGGTTCGTGCAGGCGGTCCTTGACCTCATTCCAAAGCGCAGCGCCCTGCAGCGCCTTTTCGACGATCTCATCCAGCTCGGCCCGGTTGCGGGTCAGCCCGTGAATACGCGGCCCATAGGCCACATTGTCATAGATGGATTTGGGGAAGGGGTTCGGCTTTTGGAACACCATGCCGACCTTGGCCCGCAGTTGGACCGGATCGACGCGGCGATCATAGATATCGTCGCCATCCAGCCGGATATCGCCTTCGATCCGGGCAATCGGAATGGTGTCGTTCATCCGGTTGATACAACGCAGGAAGGTCGATTTTCCGCAGCCCGACGGCCCGATAAAGGCGGTCACGGTCTTGTCCAGAATATCGACGCTGACATCCTTGATCGCATGTTTTTCGCCGTAATAGACCTGAACATCCCGGGCCGAGATCTTGATGTCACCTTGGGTCACGGCGTTCTCCACTACATTCATATCGTACATCTTGGCCTCCTTGGGCCGGATTACCAGCGGCGCTCGAACTTGCGGCGCAGGAAGATGGCCAGCAGGTTCATGCAGAACAGAAAGATCAGCAGCACGATGATCGCCCCCGAGGCGCGCTCGATAAAGGCGGGGTCGGAACGCTGCGTCCAGTTGTAGATCTGGACCGGCAGGGCCGAGGCCGGATCGAACAGACCCTCGGGCGGGGCGGCCGGGTAGTTTTTCACGAATGCGACCATGCCGATCAACAGCAGCGGCGCGGTTTCACCCAGGGCCTGCGCCAGACCGATGATCGTGCCCGTCAGGATCCCCGGCATGGCCAGCGGCAGCACGTGGTGAAAGACCGATTGCATCCGTGACGCCCCCACCCCAAGCGCCGCATCGCGGATCGAGGGCGGCACCGCCTTCAGCGCCGCGCGGGTCGAGATGATGATCGTCGGCAGGGTCATCAGCGTCAGCACCAGACCGCCGACAATCGGCGCCGATTGCGGCAGGCCCGCAAAGTTGATGAAGGCGGCCAGACCAAGGATGCCGAAGACGATCGACGGCACCGCCGCAAGGTTCGAGATATTCACCTCGATGATATCGGTCCATTTGTTCTTGGGGGCGAATTCTTCCAGATAGATGCTGGCGGCGACGCCGATGGGCACGGCCAGAAACAGCACCACCAGCATCATGTACAGCGAACCAAGGATCGCGATTCCGACCCCGGCAGCTTCCGGGCGCTGGTCGGATGCATCCGGATTGGTCAGGAATTTCCAGTTGAACCGCGTCACCAGCAGGCCACGGTCACGAAGCGCCTCGGCCAGTTGCAATTGCTGGGGCGAGGTATTCTTGTCATTCGCCGCGCTGTCCATGGTGACGCGGCCCTTGAAATAGCCATCCACCCGGCCATTCGCCAGCACGTCTACCTGAATGGTCTGGCCGATCAGATCCGGTCTGGCCAGCACGCGGTCGCGCACCTGCGCCGAGGCCTCGCGAGAGACGAGGCCCGCGATATCGTCATCCTCCAGCCCCTCGATCCGGATATCCTCGCGCGCGACGGTTTCGGCGATGGCGGCGTCCAGCACCTTGCCATAGGACAGGGTCAGAACCTTGGCCATTTCCTCTGGATTACGGTTGCCCTTGGGATCCAGCGTCTGGGCGTTCAGTTCGACGGGAATGGCCAGATAGGTCTGGCGAAAGGCGCCCGATCCGTCGCGGATGATGGTGAACAACAGCACCACAAGCGCCAGCAGCGCAATCCCGATGGCCGTCGCCCCATAGAGGCGAAAGCGTTTCTCGGCGGCGTTGCGGCGGCGGGTATGTTCATCCACGACCAGCAGCGAGGATGCCGCGGCATTGGATTGAGACAGGGGCATATCGGTCATTCGTATTGCTCGCGATATTTGCGCACGATGTAGAGCGCGACCACATTCAGGCCCAGGGTAATAACGAACAGCGTCAGCCCAAGGGCAAAGGCAACCAGCGTTTCCGGAGAGTTGAAATCGCTGTCGCCGGTCAACTGGCTGACGATCTTGACGGTGATGGTGGTCATCGCCTCGAACGGGTTCAGCCCCATGCGCGCAGCCGCGCCCGCGCCCAGAACCACGATCATCGTCTCTCCGATGGCACGGCTGGCGGCCAGCAGGACCGCACCGACAATCCCGGGAAGCGCGGCGGGCAGGACCACCTTGCGAATGGTCTCCGATTGCGTCGAACCCAGCCCAAGCGCACCGTCGCGCAGGCTTTGCGGCACCGCGTTGATAATGTCATCGGACAGCGAGCTGACAAAGGGGATCAGCATGATGCCCATGACCAGCCCGGCGGTCAGCACCGAGGATCCCGAATTGCCCAGCCCCATCGGCTGCGCAAAATAATCCCGCAGCATCGGCCCCACCGTCACCAGCGCGAAAAGGCCGTAAACGATGGTCGGGATGCCTGCCAGGATCTCGATGGCGGGTTTGGCGATGCTGCGCAGGCGCTTGCCCGCATATTCCGACATGTAGATCGCGGCATAAAGGCCGATAGGAACCGAAACCAGCAGCGCGATCAAAGAGATATAAAGCGTGCCCCACAGCAGCGGCAGAATGCCCAGTTCGGAATTCCCCTGAAAGCGCGGCGTCCATTCGGTGCCAAAGAAGAAGCGCGTCCAGTCATACATCTGAAAGAAACGCCCGCTTTCGAACAGCATCGACAGCACGATCCCGGCGGTGGTGGCGATGGCGATCAGCGAACAGAGGATCAGCAGCCCCATGACGATCCGCTCGACCATATTGCGGGCCTGATATCCGGTCTCGATCCGGGTCACGGCCCAGCCAAGACCGGCCACGGCCGCGCCCAATGCGATCAGACCGATGACAGGCCCCGCCTCGGCCGGGATCGCGCCCGTCATCCGCAGGAACGAGGCCAGAATGATCACCAGAAGCGCGGGCAGAAGGGCTGACAGCCCCACCATCGCGCCGTGATAGATCGGGCGGCTGTGCAATTGGCGAATGTCGGACCCCGCGGCGGCAAGGGCGCGGCTGCGGCCCAGAAGATAGCCCGCAAGGGCAAGCAGGATACTGGCGAAAAAGGCCCAGGACAGCGGCATGAAGCTTCCTTCCATCGGGAAAGGGCGAACAGGTGACGGGCGGCACGACCGGCGCGCCGCCCGATCCGGCGTTATTGCATGGTGGTTTCGTTGGCGACGGCCTCTTGCGTCGAGGCCAGTTCGGGATCCGAGACCAGACCGTATTCCGCCAGCGGGCCGCCCGGGCCTGCCAGTTCGTCCGAGACGAAGAATTCAACGAATTCCTTCAGCCCGTCGATCTGGCCGATATGCGCTTTCTTCACATAGAAAAACAGCGGGCGCGACACCGGGTATTCGCCCGAGGCGATGGTCTCGGTCGAGGGGGTGACACCGCTCATCGTGCCGACCTTCAGCTTGTCGGTATTGTTTTCATAGAAGGACAGACCAAAGACGCCGATGCCATTGGGCGCGCTTTCGATACGGGCCAGCGTTTCGGTGTAATCGCCGTCGATATCGACCGCCTTGCCGTCGGTACGCAGGGTCATGCAGGCCTCTTCGGCGGCATCTTCATCGCCCAGTTCGGCCTTGAACACCTCCATCGCGCCCGATTCCTCGCATCCCGCCAGGATCACCTTTTCCTCGAACACTTCGCGGGTGCCATGCTTGGTGCCCGGGATGAAGGCCAGGATTTCCTGGTCGGGCAGGTCGGCATTGACCTCGGTCCAGTTCATCGCCGTGTTATCGGCCATCTTGCCGTCCTTGACGACCTTGGCGGCCAGCGCGTTGAACCAGTCGGCGGGGGTAAAGACGAAATCCGGGCCGCTGGCGGCATTGGCGAAAACGATGCCGTCGTAACCGATGCGGACCTCGATGATCTCACTGACGCCTGCGGCGTTGCAGGCCTCGCGCTCGCTGTCCTTGATGGCGCGGCTGGCATTGGCGATGTCGATGGTGTTTTCGCCGACACCTTCGCAGAATTTCTGCAATCCGGCCGATGATCCGCCCGATTCCACCACCGGCGTGGGGAAGTCCATGTTTTCACCGAAAAGTTCGGCAACGATGGTGGCATAGGGCAACACGGTCGAAGAGCCCGACACCTGGATCTGATCGCGGGCGGCAGCGGCAGTGGCCGTGGCGGCGATCATGGCAAGGGCCGAGACGGTAAATTTCACAGTGGTCATGGATCTCTCCTGAGTCGGTCTGTTCCCTCTGGGGGCTGCCGCAGACCTAGACGGATCAGGTGACACCAATGCAAAATTTATGCGACGGTTTTGTGACAGTGCGCAAGCGCCTGAAAAAGCGTCAGGATATGCGAAAGGGCCGCGCAATCGCACGGCCCCCGCCCAGGAAAAACCCGCTTTTGTGACGGTTATTTGTAGCGTTCGGATCGCAGCGCCAGATACAGGCACCAGGCCATTGCCAGCACGACAAGCGTGAAGGGAATGCCCAGCGACACCACCGCACCCTGCAGCGCGTTCAGCCCGCCACCCAGCAAAAGCGCGATGGCGACCAGCCCTTCGAACGAGGCCCAGAACACCCGCTGCGCCACCGGCGCATCCATCTTGCCGCCCGCCGTGATCGTGTCGATCACCAGCGATCCGCTGTCGGATGAGGTCACGAAGAAGATCACGATGAGCACCAGCGAGACCGGCGCGGTAATGCTGTAAAGCGGCAGTTGATCCAGCATCCGGAACAGCGCGATCTCGGGCCGGTAATCGGCCACGGCCTGCGCCACGCCCTGATAGCCATTTGCCATCTGCTCCAGCACCAGCCCGCCAAAGACCGACATCCACAGGGCGCAGACAAAGGACGGCGCGATCAGCACGCACAGGATGAATTCCCGCACCGTCCGCCCGCGCGAGATCCGGGCGATGAACATGCCGACAAAGGGCGACCAGGCGATCCACCACGCCCAGTAGAAGGTCGTCCAGCCATGCATATAGCCATCATCGCTGCGACCGAAGGGATTGGACAGCGGCACCAGCTCGATCATGTAATCGCGCATCACGGCGCCGAAATTCGTCAGCAGATACAGCGTCGGCCCCGCCAGCAGGACGAAAAGGAACAGGATCACGGCCATGATCATATTGATCTCGGACAGGCGCTTGACGCCCGCATCCATGCCCAGAAGGACCGAGACCAGCGCCACGGCGGTAATCGCCACGATCAGCACGACGACCAGCGTTTCGGAGGTCGGGATGCCAAACACATCGTTCAGCCCCGCAGCCACCTGCTGCGCCCCAAGGCCCAGCGTCGTGGTCAGCCCGAACAGCGTCGAAAACACCGCCAGAATATCGATCACATGGCCCCACCAGCCCCAGACCCGCTCGCCCAATATCGGATAAAAGGCCGACCGCAGGGTCAGCGGCAGTTTCAGGTTATAGTGAAAGATCGCCAGCGCCAGCCCGACCACGACATAGGCCGCCCAGCCGTTCAGCCCCCAGTGAAACACCGTGCCGACGATGCCCATCGTCTCATTCCCCGGGACCGAGGGATCCTTGCCCAGCGGCCAGGCATCAAGCTGTGGCAGGGTGTAATACATCGGCTCCAGCACGCTGAAGAACAGCAGACCGATGCCGATCCCCGCCGAAAACAGCATCGCGATCCAGCCCGCATAGCTGTAATCGGGCCGCGCATCCTTGCCCCCGATCCTGACCTTGCCCAGCGGAGAGATCGCCAGCGCAAAGCTGAACAGCAGCAGGATATTGATCGACATCATCAGATACCAATCGAAGGTGCTGGTCAGGAAGGGGCGCAGCCAGCCAAAGAAGGCGGCAGCGGCCTCTTGATTGGTCAGGGCGACCAGCACGAACAGAATGATCACACTGGCCGAAATCACGAAAACCGGATTGTGAATATCCAGCCCCCAGGGTCGGATATTATCCTGGCCGACCTCGTATTCCGTGTCGAAATCCAGGACTCGGTCGTCCTGTTCGCTATTGCTGTTCTCAGTCATTTTGCCCCCTGGTTGTTCAGACCACGAGATGACGTTGCGTCACCCGATCACGGTAAGCCAACAGATCGGGCGCGGTTTTGGTTCAAAATTATGTGTGTTTTGATTGCCTAACCGATTTTTCCGCGCAGGCCGCCGGTCTGCGCGCGGTCCATCAGCAGATGGTCAAGGATGACACAGGCGGCCATCGCCTCGGCCACGGGAACGGCGCGAATGCCCACGCAGGGGTCGTGACGGCCCTTGGTGATCAGGTCGATCTCCTGCCCCATCTGATTGATGGTCTTGCGCGGCGTGGTGATCGAACTGGTCGGCTTGACCGAAAAACGCACCACGATCGGCTGCCCGGTCGAGATCCCGCCCAGAATTCCGCCGGCATGGTTCGAGCTGTAGATCGGCCCGTCATTGCCCATCCGCATCTCATCGGCATTTTCCGTGCCGGTCAGGGCGGCGGCGGCCATGCCTTCGCCGATCTCGACCCCCTTCACGGCATTGATCGACATCATCGCGGCGGCCAGATCGGTGTCCAGCTTGGCATAGACCGGCGCGCCCAGACCGGGCGGGCAGCCCTCGATCAGCACCTCCAGCGCGGCGCCGACGCTGTTCTGATCCTTGCGGATGCCATCCAGATAATCCGACCAGGCGTCTACCGCCCCCGCATCGGGCAGGAAGAACGGGTTTTCAGCGATGGCCGAACTGTCGAACCGCGCGCGGTCCAGATGCATCTGCCCCATCTGCACCATATAGCTGAGGATGCGCAGATCGGGCACCAGATGGTTCAGCACGGCCAGCGCCACGCCGCCCGCCGCCACCCGCGCCGCGGTTTCACGCGCGCTGGAGCGCCCGCCGCCGCGATAATCGCGGATGCCGTATTTCAGGTGATAGGTGATATCGGCATGGCCCGGACGAAAGCTGTGGGCGATCTCGCCATAATCCTTGCTGCGCTGATCGGTATTTTCGATCATCAGCTGGATCGGGGTGCCGGTGGTCTTGCCCTCGAACACGCCCGACAGGATGCGAACCTGATCCGCCTCGCGCCGCTGCGTGGTGTGCTTGCTGGTGCCCGGACGGCGACGGTCCAGGAATTGCTGGATAAATGCCTCGTCCAGCGGCACACCGGGGGGGACGCCGTCTACGGTGGCGCCAAGGGCCGGACCGTGACTTTCGCCCCAGGTGGTGAACCGGAATTCGCGGCCAAAGGTGTTATAGCTCATGCGGGATCTCCGGTCAGGGATTTCAATTCATAGATCAGGTCCAGCGCCTCACGCGGGGACATGGTATCGGGATGCACGTCTTTCATCCGCAGGTCCAGCGCGCTGTCGCGTGGCTTGGCGGGCGCGGGCGCAGGCGGCACTGCGCGAAACAGCGGCAGATCGTCGATCAGGGCGGCTGGGCGGCTGGCGCCCTCGCGTTCGCCCGATTCCAGCGCTTCCAGAACGGCGCGCGCGCGATCCACGACGCTGGCGGGCAGACCGGCCAGACGCGCCACCTGCACACCATAGCTGCGATCTGCGGCACCTTTGCGGACCTCGTGCAGAAAGATCACGTCGCCTTCCCATTCGCGCACGGCGACGGTGGCATTGTCTACCCCGTCCAGCTTGGCCGTCAGCGCAGTCATTTCGTGATAATGCGTGGCAAAGAGGGCGCGGCAGCGATTCACGCCGTGCAGATGCTCCATCACCGCCCAGGCGATGGACAGGCCGTCCCAGGTCGCCGTGCCGCGCCCGATCTCGTCCAGAATGACCAGCGCGTGATCGTCGGCCTGATTGAGGATCGCTGCGGTTTCCACCATCTCGACCATGAAGGTCGAGCGGCCTCGCGCCAGATCGTCGGCGGCACCGACACGGCTGAACAATTGGCTGACCATGCCGATATGGGCCGACGCCGCAGGAACGAATGCCCCGGCCTGCGCCAGCACGGCAATCAGGGCGTTCTGGCGCAGAAAGGTCGATTTCCCCGCCATATTCGGACCGGTCAGCAGCCAGATTGCCGGGGTATCGCCGCTGGTCAGGTCGCAATCATTGGCGACGAAAGCTTCGGATTTGCGTTTCAGGGCGCGCTCTACCACCGGGTGGCGGCCTCCGGTGATCTGAAAGGCGCGGCTGGCATCGACACGGGGCCGGGTCCAGCCTTCGCCCGTGGCGATATCGGCAAAGGCGCTGGCCAGATCGATCTCGGCCAATGCGCGGGCGGCCTGCCCGATGGGCGCCGCATGGTCCAGAACCGCAGCGCGCAGGCGGTCAAAGATCCCACGCTCGATCTCCAGCGCGCGGTCGCGGGCATTCAGGATCCGGGTTTCCAGTTCCGACAGTTCGACCGTGGTAAAGCGGATCTGGTTTGCCGTGGTCTGACGATGGATAAAGACCTCGGACAGGGGCGGGGCCATCATCTTTTCGGCATGGGTGGCCGTGGTTTCGATGAAATAGCCCAGCACATTGTTATGCTTGATCTTCAGGCTTTGCACACCGGCACGGGCGGCATAATCGGCCTGCATGCCGGCTATCACGCCCCGGCCTTCGTCGCGCAGGCGACGGGTATCGTCCAGATCGCCATCGTAATCGGGCGCGACAAAGCCGCCATCGCGCGCCAGCAAAGGCGGCTCTGCCACCAGCGCCAGATCCAGCAGGTCGATCAGATCCTCGTGCCCGTTCAGATCGCGCGCCGCGTCGCGCAGCACGGCGGGCGCATCCTGCGGCAGGCGTTCGGCAATCGCGGCGCCTTGGGTCAGCCCGGCCCGGATCGCGGCCAGATCGCGCGGCCCGCCACGGTCCAGCGCCAGCCGCGACAAGGCGCGATCCATGTCGGGCACGCGGGCCAAAGCCTCGCGCAGATCGGCGGCCAGACGCGGATCCTCGACCAGCAGGGCGACGGCGTCCTGACGGGCCTTGATCACCTCAAGATCGCGGGAGGGCGCGCTGATCCGGCGTTCCAGCAGGCGCGCACCCGCCGCCGTCACCGTGCGGTCAATCGCGGCCAGCAGGCTGCCCTCTCGCCCACCAGACAGGGCCTGCGTCAGTTCCAGATTGCGCCGCGTCGCGGCATCGATCTGCATCGCGCCGCCAGCGCGTTCGCGCATCGGCGGGCGCAGCAGGGGCAGTTTGCCCTTCTGGGTCAGTTCCAGATAATCGACGATCGCGCCCATGGCCGACAGCTCGGCCCGGGTGAAACTGCCGAACCCGTCCAGCGTTTCCACACCGTAAAGCACGGCCAGACGTCGTGCGCCCGCGCCACTGTCAAAGGCGCCGGGCGGCAGATCGGTCAGCGCCGTGCCCGCATCCAGCGCCAGATCGTCCAGCCCGGATCCATCGACCGCCAGCAATTCGCGCGGTGCCAGACGCGCCAGTTCCGGTGCCAGCCGCGTGGCGGAACAGTCCATCACCTGAAACACCCCGGTCGAGATATCGACCCAGGCCAGCGCCCCGTCGTCGCGAACCTGCGCAAAGGCGGCCAGAAAATTGTGCCGCCGCGCCTCCAGCAGCGCCTCTTCCGTCAGCGTGCCGGGGGTGACCAGCCGCACCACATCGCGGGCAACCACGGATTTCGACCCGCGTTTCCTGGCCTCGGCCGGATCTTCCATCTGCTCGGCAATGGCGACGCGAAACCCCTTGCGGATCAGCGTCAGCAGATAGCTTTCGGCGGCATGGACCGGCACACCGCACATCGGGATCGGCTGGCCCTGATGCGTTCCGCGCTTGGTCAGCGCGATATCCAGCGCGGCGGCGGCCTGCACCGCATCGTCAAAGAACATCTCGTAGAAATCGCCCATACGATAGAACAGCAGCGCCCCCGGATTCGCATCCCGGATCGCCAGATACTGCGCCATCATCGGTGTGGGCTGATCGCTCATGCCTGTCCTTCGCCTGTCCTGCAGCGGCAGTTCTAGCGGCCCGCGCGCGCCTTGGAAACCTCGGTTTCTTCTTGCAGCGGGCGGCAGGGGGATTATGTTTCCCCTTACCTCGGGGTGCCCAGCCGGGCTGAGACGCGCAAGCGGACCCGTTGAACCTGAACCGGTTGATCCCGGCGGAGGGAAGGTTTCGCTGTCCTTTCTTTCGAAACCCAACAGAAAGGAGCCGCAGCGATGAAATTCCGCCTGTTTGCGCTGGCCTGTCTGGCCGCCACGCCCGCACTGGCGCAGGACAAGCCCGTCCTGACCGTCTATGCGGGCGATTCCGTGACCAGCGAATGGGGCCCCGGCCCCCGGATCGAAGAGGGGTTCGAGGCCTTCTGCAATTGCGATCTGCAATTCGTGACCGGCGATCTGCTGCCGCGCATCCTGATGGAGGGATCGGGCACGCAGGCCGATATCGTCCTTGGCCTGAACACGGACGTGACGGCGCGGGCCCGCGCCTCGGGCCTGTTCGCGCCGCATGGACAGGATACATCCGGCCTCTCGCTGCCGATAAGCTGGGATGATGAGATTTTCCTGCCCTATAACTGGGGCGAAACCGCCTTCGTCTATGACACGACCCGGCTGGAAAACCCGCCCGACAGCTTTCAGGCGCTCTTGGACGCGCCCGAGGATCTGAAAATCGTGATTCAGGATCCGCGCTCTTCGGTGTCGGGTCTGGCCATGCTGCTGTGGGTCAAGGCGGCCTTCGGGGACGACGCGCCGGAAGCCTGGGCCCGTTTGGCGCCGAAAGTCCTGACGGTGACGAAGGGCTGGTCAGAAGCCTATGGCATGTTCACCGAGGGCGAGGCCGATATGGTGTTGTCCTACACCACCTCACCCGCCTACCACATCGCCGCCGAGGGTGATGAAACCAAGAAGGCCGCGATTTTCCCTGAGGGTCACTATTTCATGGCCGAACTGGTCGCGCAGGTCGCATCGACCGACCAGCCAGAGCTGGCGCAAAGCTTCATGGATTGGGTGCTGACGCCGGATTTCCAGCAGGTGATCCCGCTGGCCAACTGGTCCCTGCCCGCCAATCTGCCGCAGGAGGACTGGCCGCAGGTCATGCGCGATCTGCCGCGTCCCGAAAAGACCCTGTTCTATTCCGAGGATGAGGCCGAAGCGATGCGGCAACCGGCGCTGGACGAATGGCTGCGGGCGTTCTCGCAATAAGGCGCGGGGCGGGCGGCGCGCTGATCGCCGCCGCGCTGGCTGTGCTGATCCTTGGCACATTGGCCGCCGTCGCCTGGCAGGCGCGCGGCTTTTCGGCGCTGAGCCCCTGGGATTTGCGCGCGATCTGGTTCACGATCTGGCAGGCCATCGTCTCGGCCAGCCTGTCGGCGCTGCTGGCCGTGCCGGTGGCCCGCGCGCTGGCCCGTCGGCGCTTTCCGGGCCGGGCGCTGCTGGTCACGCTGCTGGGTGCGCCCTTTATCCTGCCGGTGATCGTTGCCATCATGGGTCTGATCTCGGTCTTTGGCCGCAATGGTCTGCTGAATGAGGCGATCCGCGCCCTGGGCCTGCCGGAATTGTCGATCTATGGCTGGCAAGGGGTGATTCTGGCGCATGTGTTCTTCAACCTGCCGCTCTCGGTGCGCCTGATCCTGCAGGGCTGGCAATCCATCCCGGCCGAGCGGTTCCGGTTGGCCGAAAGCCTTGATTTCGGGCCCCGCGATATCGCCCGCCATCTGGAACGGCCCATGCTGCGCGCGGTCCTGCCCGGTGCGTGGCTGGCGGTTTTCCTGATCTGCCTGACATCCTTTACCGTCGCGCTGGCGCTTGGCGGCGGGCCGAAGGCCACGACGGTCGAGCTTGCGATCTATCAGGCGTTTCGCTTCGATTTCGATCTGGGGCGCGCGGCGACACTGGGCATGGTGCAGATCGCGATCTGTGTTCTGGCGATGCTGTTGTCGCGCTGGATCGCGATCCCCTCGGAATTCGGATCGGGTCTGGACCTTGGCCGACAGATTTCAGGTCCGCCGGGCTGGCGGCGGATGCTGGATAATGCGGCAATCATCCTGGCGGCGCTGTTTCTGCTGTGGCCGATGCTGGCCGTCACCTTGCGCGGCCTGCCACAGATCCCGCAACTGCCCGCCGAGGTCTGGTCAGCGGCCCTGCGCTCGATCATCATGGCGTTGATTTCCGCCTGTCTGGCAGTCACGCTGTCACTGACCCTGGCGCTGAGCATCGCGGCCAACCGGTCTCGGCTGATCGAGATCGCGGGCATGCTGCCCCTGGTCGCGTCCCCCCTGGTTCTGGGCACCGGCCTGTTCATCCTGCTACGCGGCAGCGTCAGCCCGCAGGCAATGGCCCTGCCGGTCACCGTCGCAATCAACGCGATCATGGCGCTGCCTTTCGGCCTTCGCGCGCTGATCCCCGCCGCCCGCGACCTTCGCCAGAACTACGGTCGGCTGGCAGATTCACTGGACATGCACGGAACGGCACGGCTGCGCCTTCTGATCCTGCCGCAACTGGCCCGTCCGCTGGGCTTTGCCGCGGGATTATCCGCCGCGCTGGCGATGGGCGATCTGGGCGTGATCGCGCTTTTCCCCACCGACATTCCCACCTTGCCACTGAAGCTGTACCAATTGATGAATTCTTACCGGATCGCCGATGCTTCGGCCTGTGCCGTTCTGCTGATGGCGCTCAGCTTCGGGCTGTTCTGGCTGTTCGACCGAGGAGGCCGCCTTGCTTGAGCTTCGCAATATCCAGGTCACCCGAGGCGATTTTTCCCTCCAGGCCAACCTCACCGTCGAAGCAGGCACCCGCAACGCTGTTATCGGCGCATCGGGATCAGGAAAATCGACGCTTCTATCCGTCATCGCCGGGTTCCTTGCCCCGAAAGCGGGCCGAGTGCTTTGGAATGGCGTCGATCTGACCGATATCGCACCCGGCAAGCGGCCGATCTCGATCCTGTTTCAGGATCAGAACCTGTTTCCGCACCTCACCGCGTCCCAGAATGTCGGGTTGGGACTCAGACCCGACCTGCGGCTGGACGATCTGCAGCAGGAGCGGGTGGCGAAGGTTCTGTCACAAGTCGGACTCGACGGATTGTCCGATCGGAGGCCCGCCAATCTTTCCGGCGGTCAACAAAGCCGCGTCGCGCTGGCCAGGGTGCTTCTGCGCGCCCGTCCGCTGTTATTGCTGGATGAGCCCTTCGCCGCACTTGGCCCCGCCCTGAAATCAGAAATGCTGGCCCTGCTTCACCAGATCGCAGACGATATGGGGACGACGGTTCTCATGGTCACCCATGACCCCGACGACGCCCGCGCGCTGACACCAGGTACGATCCTGATAGACAAAGGGGTCGCCCATCAGCCGGTTGCCACAGAGTTACTGCTGCAGAACCCTCCGGCCGGTTTGAAGGCCTATCTGGGATTGGGTGAGTGAACATTCAGGACCGGTCAATCTTCTTCTGTGTTTAACCAAACAAGCCATATATTTACCTGGGTCAGGACCCGTTTGCCTTGCAGATCATCTCGAAGCGCATTGGGCGGGAGCGGGCTGTACTACGGTTCCGCGGTTGCTCTACGAACCGGATCTCAGTGTCACCGGCAAGTTGCAGGCTTGACGGGACAGGGCTTCAAGCATGTGCTGGAGGAATTCCCGGGCTGTCTTTCTGTCGGCATGCGTCGTCGTTGCGATGCCGTGACGAACTTACTCCACGGGGGCTTGTGTCCATTCATGGGAAAGCACCAGCCATCACAGCCTTCGATCAGACAACCAGCCCTGCAGGACAGGCATCCGCGCCGAAATCACCCTCGCCGCGACAGGGATCGCGGCGGGGGCTGATCGGATTATTCGGTCGGCGCGGCCGGGCCGGGGAACATCGCGGGATCGGCGTCGCGTTGGGCGTTGGGGCCGCCTTGGGGTGGCGGGCCACCCTCTTGCCCGTCGCGGCGTGGCGGGCGGCCCATGCCTTGACCGGCCTCGTCCCATTCGGCCTCGGGATCGACGCCGACGACCAGCGCGGCGACGTAGCGATCTTTCTGTTCGCGGATCGCGGCAAAGGCGCCCTCGCCCGCCTGCGCAGCAATGCCATCGACGCTGTTCACCGTGTCGCGCTGACCTTCTCGGGTATAGGCCGGGTGGCGCAGATAGACATATTCGCTGAGCGCGTCGGGCAGGAAGGTCTGGCTGGTCAGCACGGTACTGTCATCAAGAAAGACCTTGTAATGGATATGGGTCGTGCGGCCGCGATACCAGCCGGGATAGATCGTGTCGAAGGTGACGACCCCGTTTTCATCGGCCATTTGCGTGCCGCGCAAAAAGGTCTGCCCGACCGTATTGCCATCGCGGTCAGAGCCCATATTCGCATAGCCCGAATAATCGCCCTGCGCATCGCATTGCCACAGATCGACGCGCGCACCGCCCACCGGGCGGCAATCGGCGGTCACGACCTGGATCTGCATCCGCAAGGGAATGCCCGGCTTGCCCTCGGTAATATCCTGCCGCACCAGCTCGGGATCCAGATAATAGGGCCCCTCGGTCGTTTCGGGCATCACGGCACAGACATTGCTGCTGATCAGGCCCATGCTTGCTGCGGCAAGCGCAAGATCGGGGGAAATCTCGGCCCCGGCCCGGGCGGCGCCGGTGGTCAGCGCAGGCAAGGCGACAGGCGCGGCAACCAGCGCCTTCAGCAGCGCGCGACGACCGGCAGTCCCGTCCGGCTGCACCGCCGCGGCTTTGTCGGAAAATTTCTGCATCATTAACCTTTCTTAATCGCGGTGATAACGCGGCCCGCAGGCCGGGGTTCCTGCCATGCCTGTCGCGGCCCGGATATCGGCGTAATTTCCGCAAGATCGTTGTGATGGAGGTTGTCGTCGCTGTGAAACTTGCGACAGTATCGCCACAGACCTGCCATGATGTGGGTATAAACAACGGAGGAGACCCCATGACCATCCGCTTTACCTGTGCGGCGGCGATTGCCGGTGCGATGGTGTTTGCAGCCCCTGTCGCCAAGGCGCAGGAATTCATCAACATCCTGACCGGCGGCACCTCGGGCGTCTATTACCCGATGGGCGTCGCACTGTCCGAGATCTATGGCCAGAATATCGAAGGCGCCCGCGTTCAGGTGCAATCCACCAAGGCCTCGGTCGAGAACCTGAACCTGCTGCAGCAGGGCAAGGGCGAACTGGGCTTTGCCCTGGGCGATTCCGTGCAATATGCGTGGGAAGGCAATGAAGAGGTCGGCTTTAAAAAGCCGCTGGACAAGCTGCGCGCGATTGCCGCGATCTACCCCAACTATGTCCAGATCGCCGCGCTGTCCGAAGCGGGCGTGACCACTGCCGCGGATCTGGCGGGCAAATCGCTGTCGGTTGGCGCGCCGAAATCGGGGACCGAACTGAACGCCCGCGCGATTCTGGGCGGTGTCGGCCTGAGCTATGAGGATCTGGGCAAGGTCGAATATCTGCCCTTCGCCGAATCCGTCGAACTGATGAAGAACCGCCAGTTGGAGGTGACGCTGCAATCCTCTGGCCTGGGCAATGCCGCGATCAAGGATCTGGCATCCTCGCAGGACATCACCATCGTCTCGGTGCCGGAAGATGTGGTCACGGGACTTGGCGCGCCCTATATCGCAGGGGTGATCCCGGCAGGCACCTATAAGGGGCAGGACAAGGATGTGCCGACCGCAGCCGTGGTCAATTTCCTGGTCACGCATGAGGATGTCTCGGACGAGACAGCCTATCAGATGACCAGGCTGATCTTCGAAAACCTCGACACATTGCGTGCCGCCCACAGCGCCGCCGCTGATATCAAGCTGGAAAACGCGGCCAAGGATTCGCCGGTCCCGCTGCATCCCGGCGCAGAAAAATACTATCGCGAGCAGGGCATGCTGAGCGAATAATCAGACATGGCGCGGTCCGGCATCCGGGCCGCGCGCTGACCTTATGCAAGGGGCGACCATGACAGAGACCGCAGAAACCACCCGCACTGCCCCGGCCGCGCCGGATATGCACGATCCGCTTGGCGCGGGCTTTCCACCCGGCCAATGGGGTCGCTTCCTGTTCTGGCTGGCCGTCGCCTTTTCGGTCTTTCAGATCGCGCTGGCCGCGCATCTGATCAGCCTGCCCAGCCAGGTCGCGCGGGCGGTACATGTGGGCTTTCTGATGGCGCTGGGCTTTCCGCTCTTGGCCTATGCCCGGCGGATGGGGCCTCTTGGTCGCGCATTGGCGCTGGCGCTGGCGGCCGGGGGCGTGGCCGTCGCGGCCTATCAGTGGATCGAGTATTACGATCTGCTCTTGCGGGCGGGCGAGCCGCTGCCGCGCGATATCGTCTTTGGCGTCATCGCGCTGATCGGTGTCTTTGCCGCCGCCTGGATGCTGATGGGTCCGGCCCTGCCGATCCTGTCGGGGCTGTTTCTGGCCTATGCGCTGTTCGGTCAGTACCTGCCATCGCCCTTCAATCACCGAGGCTATGATTTTTCGCAGGTGATCGAGCATATCACCTATGGGACCGAGGGGATCTATGGCATCCCGATCTATGTCTCATCGACCTATATCTTTCTGTTCATCCTGTTCGGTTCGTTCCTGGAACAGGCCGGGATGATCCGCCTGTTCACAGATGTCTCGTTGCGATTGGTCGGCCACTTCACCGGCGGTGCGGCAAAGGTGTCGGTGCTGTCCTCGGGGATGATGGGCACGATTTCGGGATCGGGCGTGGCCAATGTGGTGACGACCGGGCAGCTGACCATCCCGCTGATGAAGCGCTTCGGCTATCGTCCGGCTTTTGCCGGCGGGGTCGAGGCGACCTCATCCATGGGCGGGCAGATCATGCCGCCGATCATGGGGGCCGTGGCCTTCATCATGGCCGAGACCCTGAATGTCGAATATGCCGAAGTGATCAAGGCTGCGGCCATCCCTGCGGTGCTGTATTTCCTGGGTGTCTTCTGGATGGTCCATCTGGAGGCCGGTAAACGCGGCCTGCGCGGTCTGGACCGCGATCAGCTTCCCTCGGCCCGGGCGGCCCTGAAGCAGGGTTGGTATCTGCTGCTGCCGTTGGCGGTGCTGGTCTATCTGCTGTTCACCGGCTACACGCCGCTTTTCGCGGGAACCGTGGGGCTGGCGCTGACGGTCCTGCTGATTCTGGGCAGTTCGGTCGTGCTGGGCCTGCCGTCCGGCGTCATTCGCACGATTTTCTGGATCATTCTGGGCTTCGTCGCAGCCGCCTTCTTTCGCTACGGGATCGGCGTCATCGCGGCGGCGCTGATCGTGCTGGTGGTGATCTGCGCCCTGTCGCAGGGCGGGCGCGCCACGCTGGCCATCTGTCGCGACAGCCTGGCCGAGGGCGCGCGCACTGCGCTGCCCGTCGGTATCGCCTGTGCCCTTGTCGGCGTGATCATCGGCGTGATGACCCTGACCGGCATCGCCAATACCTTCGGCCAGTATATCGTCGGCGTGGGCCAGAACAGCCTGTTCCTGTCGCTGGTCCTGACCATGATCACCTGCATCGTTCTGGGCATGGGGATACCGACGATCCCGAACTATATCATCACCTCATCCATTGCCGGTCCGGCGCTGCTGTCGCTGGGCGTGCCGCTGATCGTCAGCCATATGTTCGTCTTCTATTTCGGCATTCTCGCCGATCTGACACCGCCCGTCGCGCTGGCCTGTTTCGCGGCCGCCCCGATCGCGAAGGAAAGCGGCCTGAAGATCAGCTTCGAGGCGGTCAAGGTTGCGGCGGCGGGCTTTGTGGTGCCCTTCATGGCGGTCTATACGCCCGCGCTGATGCTGCAGGATGGCGGGCCATTGGCCGGCGCCATCGGCTATATTCCCGCGGTGATCTACATCGTGACCAAGGCGCTGATCGCATTGTCGCTGTGGGGCGCAGCGGTGATTGGCTGGATGGGGCGGCCATTGGCGATCTGGGAACGGGCGCTGGCGATGATCGCGGCCTTCACGCTGGTCGTTGCCATGCCGATGACCGATCAGATCGGCTTTGCCCTCTTTGCCGCCTTTGCCGCCGTGCTGTGGTTCCGCCGCACGCAGGTCCAGGCATGAGCGGTTGCCTGATGGCCGGGGCACTGGCCATCGCGCTTGGCCCGGGCCAGGATTTCGCGCTGACATGGACCCATTCGGTCGAAAAGATCGGCTGGCATGAAAGCTGGGAACTGACCCCGCAGGGGCTGCAATTGACCGGTGCGGCGGTCAGGGGATCCGGCGCGGGGATGGAGCCGGGACCGGATGCAAGGCTGGTCGATGGCTGGCTGGTCTGGGAACCGCAACTGCCGCCGATACCAGAGCTGGTTCTGGCCGCATCCGGCGCGACCGGAGACGGCTGGCGGCTATGCGGCACGGAATGCGTGACATTGGCGGCCCGGGCAGGGCAGCCGGTCATCCTGAAACCCTGCCCCGGATCGTCCGCGCGCCCTTAGTCCTCGGCCCTCAGCATCTGCTGGTGCAACGCGCCGCGCCCGAATTTGTCGCTGGTCTCTGTCATGATCCGGATCATGCGCAGGAACTCTTGCTGATCGGCATCGTCAAGGGGCGACATCAGCCGATCCTGCGCCGAGATCACCACCGGTTCGACATTCTGCAGCAACGCCTCGCCGGCCTTGGTCAGGGTCAGGCTGCGGGCGCGGCGGTCATCGGCCCGAACCTTGCGCCGCACATATCCGCGCGCCTCCAGCCGCGCCACGACCCCGCCGATGGTGACCCGATCATGCGAGATCAGCCCTGCCAGCGTTGCCTGATCGACGCCCGGATGTTCGCGCAGGGTGACCAGCACGCCATATTGCACCGGGGTCAGATCACATCCCGTTGCCCGCGCTTCGGCCGCAAAAATGGCGACTGAAATCTGGTGAAGGCGGCGGATCAAATGAGCGGGGTAATTAAATAATTTCGTCATCGAAAATTCCTTGGGGGCAGAAAGCCGCAAAATCAATTTTGCCGTACCTCTGGCAGGGCAATCACGAATCTGCACCCTCATGTAAAAAAAGTGAACTACCGGGTTCTGCTTTACATGACATTGCCCCGGAAGCATATAATGTCGGTGGGGTTTTTCCTGTTATGCTTGTTATTCTGGGCAAAAAACCTGTTCGAAGAGGCAGAAATGCACGAAAAATTCGAAACCTCGCACCTGCGCGCCAAGGATCGTCTGAGCTATTGGCGCGATGCCGTCTGCCGGAATCTGAACGGGATCACCTGTCGCTGCCCGGATGAAACGCCCTTCAATGCCCGCCTGGTCGCCAACCGGACCGAGGATCACATCATTGCCCGCCTGTCCGGCAGCCGCCATCGCGCGATCCGCACCGAAAAGGCCAGACGAGAGCATGGCGACGATTTCTTCGTCCTGTTCTATCAGCTGGAAGGCCCGATGGGCGTCAGTTTCAACGACACCGAATTCGAACTGCAGCCGAATGACCTGTATATCTATGACGGTCGGCAGAACCATCAGCTGATCTTCGAATCCCATTTCAACCATATCGCAATTCGCGTGCCTCGCTATAAGCTGCGCGATCGCTGGCAGTCGCTGGAACAAAGGGGCTCTTTCCACCTGAAAGCCGGCACCGATCCGATGACCCGGCTGCTGGGCGCCAATATTCGCGCGATGGCCGGTCTTGCCAATGAAATGCCCCCCGCGCAGCTGGAGCGCGCCATCGACAATGCCTTCGATCTCTTCAACGGCCATGTCTCGGACATGGCGGAAAACCGCAGTGGCACGGCGGCGGGCCATATTGGCGGGATCTATGCCCGCGCCCTGACCTTCATTGACAGGCATGTCGCGGATTCGGACCTGTCCTCGGAGCTTGTCGCCGACCATCTGGGCATCTCGCGGCGCTATCTGGACCGGATCTTTCAGCAGAACGGTGAAAGCGTGCACGAGACCATCCAGTCTCTGCGGCTGCAGAACTGCGCCTCGGAGCTTGCGTCGCAAGAGGGGCGCTTTCAGGGAATCGCGGATATCGCCTATGGCTGGGGCTTTCAGAATGCGGCGCATTTTTCGAAAGCGTTCCGCAAGAAATACAACCAGAGCCCCTCAGATTATCGCAACTCGCTGCTGCGTCCGGGGGCTATTGCCGACAGGGCAAAGTGATTGTTCCTTCTGGGAACATGGAATCATTAACGCTTCCTTAATCAGCTTTCAGTCGCAAACGGCGCTTGGCCGCCGTGCAATTGTCGCCGATGTAGCATTTTTTGCGATCCTCATGTTTCGGCCGCAATTGCGACAGAAATTTATTAGCTTCACTTATTTTCCCGATGGGCCCTGCCCTGCGCGTCTGCAGGATCGTTGATTCCCCGGAAACCGCTTCGAAACCGTGACGGAGGCATCCCGCGCACCGCCCGGAACTGACGCGAAAAATGCGCGGCATCGCTGAAGCCGCAGTCAACCGCGATCCGGGTCAGCGGCAGATCCGTCTGGGCCAGCATCTGGCACGCCCTGCCGATCCGCAAATGCAGCACATACCGGCTGATCGACATGCCGGTGCTGCGCTTGAACACACGCTGCAACTGGCTGGCCGTCAGATGCGCCCGCGCGCAAAGCGGCGCCAGTCGCAGGGGCTGATCGTAATGCGCGTGCAGCCAGTCCAGCACCCGCCGCATCCGCGCCTGATCGCGGGGCATGCCGCTGACAGCCACCTGACCCGAGGATAGCGGCCTGTGCGCGGCCCCGGCCAGATCCAGCAGGATCATCTGCAACTGCAGCGCCTGCCGTGCCGGGGGCAGCGTGCCAAGCGCCAGCATCTTCGGTCGCAGCTGCGCGACCGTCTCGCGGTCAAAAACCAGCCCGCGCCCCGATTCTGCCAGCAAAGTCCCGACCGGAGAAAATTCCGGGATCAGCGCCAACAGCGCCTCGGCCCAATCGCGCGTGAACCAGCAGACGATGGCGCGATGCAGGCCCGGCCCCAGCAATTCGCGCGATTGCCAGGCATGGGGCAGGTCAGGCCCCAACAGCACCAGATCGCCATCGCCATATTGTTCGACATGATCGCCCACCACCCGCATGCCACGGCTGTTGACGGTCAGGGTCAGTTCGAATTCCGGGTGATAATGCCAGTTGAAGGGGAATTCCGGCAATTGCCGGTCAAACAGCAGCCAGGATCGGTCGGCGGGGATGGAAACGGTCTCGAACCAGGGTTGCATCTGCTGATATCGCCTGAAGGATGCGGCAATCATACAAGAAGATGCGGCTTCTGAGAATGAGGAAACCGACGCTCGCCGATATGCTGATCCGACGAACAGCAGGGACATTGCGCGATGGAAACACTCAATCCCGATGTGGTGATCATCGGATCAGGCGTCGGAGGCGGCACGATTGCCCGGCAGCTTGCGGGCACGGGCGCGCGCATTCTGATCCTTGAACGCGGGGATTTCCTGCCCGAAGAGCCGCAAAACGCCGATGCCGAGGCGGTTTTCGTGCAAGCCCGCTACAAGACCACCGAGGAATATCAGGACCCCACCGGCCGCCGCTATCGTCCGGGGCAATATTACTATGTCGGCGGGCATACGAAATTCTACGGCACCGCCATGTTCCGCTTTCGTGAAAGCGATTTCCGGGGGCGCGAGGATGGCACGGCGCCCGCCTGGCCGATCTCTTACGGCGATCTCGCACCCTTTTATGCCGAGGCAGAGCGTATCTTTGGCGTGCGCGGACAGGCCGGGCACGACCCGACCGATCCGCCGCGCGACGCCTATCCGCATCCGCCAATCCCGCATGAGCCGGTCATCGCGCGGATGGCAGATGCCCTGCGCAGGCAGGGTTTGCGCCCCTTTCACATGCCCTCTGCGGTGGATTACGGTCCAGGCGGCAGCTGCCGCCGTTGCGGCACCTGCGACGCCTTCATCTGCCGCTTCGGCGCCAAGGGCGATGGCGAAACCCGGCTGATCCGGCCCGTGCTGAACCATCCCGATGTGACCCTGTGGACCAATGCGCGGGTCACGCGGCTGATCGCGGGCGAGGGTGGCCGGATCACGGCGGTGGAACTGCAGCGGGGCGATCAGCGTCTGCGCGTCTCGGCAAGGACTTTCGTGCTCTCGGCGGGCGCGATCAATTCGGCGCTGATCCTGCTGCGATCCGCCGATGCGGCGCATCCGCAGGGTCTGGCGAACCGGTCCGGCGTGGTGGGGCGCCATCTGATGAACCACCACCTGACTGGGCTGATGGGCCTGATGCCCGGCAGGAATGACACGAAATTCCCCAAGACACTGTCGGTCAATGACTTCTACCACGGGCTGCCGCAGGATAGCGGCGCGCGCGGCAATATCCAGATGCTGGGCAAGATCCAGGGCCCGATGATCCGCGCCGCCTATCCCGTCATGCCCCGCCCGCTGGCCAATCTGCTGGCGCGGCACAGTGTCGACTGGCTGTGCATGTCCGAGGATCTGCCGAACCGCGACAGCCGGGTCACCGCCCTGCACGATGGCGGCGTCCGGATCGACTATCGCCCCGGTGCCCGCCCGGCCCATGACCGCTTTGTCCGCCACGTCCGCACGCGGCTGCGGCGGATCTTCCCCCTGGTGCTGCGCCATGATTTCGGGATCGAGGCGCCATCGCATCAATGCGGCACCGTGCGGATGGGTCAGGATCCTGACAGCTCGGCCCTGAACGCGATGTGCCGCGCGCATGATCATCCGAATCTTTACGTGGTGGATGCGGGGTTTTTCCCGTCCTCTGCCGCGCTCAATCCCGCCCTGACCGTCTGCGCGCAGGCGCTGCGGGTCGGCGCGCATCTGCGCGACGCCTGGCGGCATGACCAGACAGCCCCATGACAGGAGAGACCATGGCCCATGACTTCCTTCCCCGCCTGACCGGTTCGTTCGCACAGCCGGCGGCCGAAAACCCGACCGTCGCCATGGTCGAGGCCGCCTATCGCCATCATGGCCTGCATTGGCGCTATATCAATTGCGAGGTCGCCCCGGATGATCTGGGCGCGGCCGTGCAGGGCGCGCGGGCGATGAACTGGGCGGGGTTCAACTGCTCGATCCCGCATAAGGTCGCGGTGATCGCGCATCTGGATGGGCTGGCCGATTCCGCGCGGATCATCGGCGCGGTGAATACCGTGCGACGGCAAGGCGACAAGCTGATCGGAGAGAATACCGACGGCAAGGGCTTTGTCACCGCGCTGCAGCGGATCACCGATCCGCAGGGAAAGCGCGTCGTCCTGCTGGGCGCGGGCGGTGCAGCCCGTGCTGTTGGGGTCGAGATGGCGCTGGCAGGCGCTGCGCAGATCACGGTCGTCAACCGCTCGGCCCAGCGGGGAGAGGATCTGGCCCGCCTGATCACGGATCAGACGCCCGCCCGCGCGGATTATCACCGCTGGAACGGCACATATGCGATCCCCGAGGGCACGGATATCGTGATCAACGCGACCTCTATCGGGCTGTTTCCGAATGTTGACGACATGCCCGATATCGAGTTTTCGACCCTGCAGGACGGGATGGTGGTGGCCGATGGGATTCCAAACCCGCCGCTGACAAAATTCCTGCGCGCCGCGCAGCAGGCCGGATGCCAGACGGCAGATGGGCTGGGGATGCTGGTCAATCAGGGCGTGATCGCGATCAAGCTGTGGACCGGTGTTGACGTCGATCCCCAGATCATGCGGCAAACGCTGGTCGATCTGGATCTGTAACCGGGCGGCGTCAGACGGGCGGGGCAGACGGCGCTGGTGATCCCGGCCTCCCCGACCGGAGAGCAGGGCGATGGGAAACCTGCCCCGGATACGAAAACCCCCCGCCCCGTCACGCCCCGGAGGCTGCCTGCCGTCTGGCCCTCGATCTGGCGGGGGGCGCCAGGACATCCACGCAGGCCGAGGCCTTTTCATTCAGCTCTTCCGAGGTCATGGCCTCATCGGTCGTGAATTCGACAAAAAGACCGTTCAGGGTCAGGAAGATCACCTGTCCAAGGCTTTTCGAATCGATATCCCTGGGCAGCAGCCCTTCCCTTGCCAACCGATTGACAAGGGCCACGACCTGATTGGACAGCGCCGCATCCAAGGCGCGATAGCGACGCGAAAAGGGCGTGTCAGGCCCGCGGATCGTCAGTGACATCGCGGTACGCCACATCTCTTTGGTCAGATAGACCAGCGAATGATCGTAATAGGTGAAGACAAGCTGACGGATCGCCTCGGCGGCGGTGTCGAAGCGCGCGGTCAGCACAGCCTCGCCCTGATGCAGCACCTCTTCGACCTCCATCGAGACGATGGCAAGCAGCAGATCCGCCTTGCTTTCAAAGTAATTGTAGAAAGTCCCGACCGAGACTTCGGCCATTTCGGCAATCGTCTCGATTCGCGCGGCTTCATAACCGGACTGTTTCAGCAGCGCGCTGCCAGCCTGGATAATCGCGCGGTTGCGCCTTGCTTTCTGCTTTTCCCGGAGTCCGGCCATATACGCCCCAAAGCAACTCTAATATTATTATTGACTTTAAAATTGAACGCATTCAAGTTTTTTTAATACGAAGCGGAAAAACGCGCTCAAACACGACAGGAGAGACTTATGACCTTCAAGCATGGCTGCGCCGTCGCAGCTTTTCTGACAGGCTTCGCCCCTGCGGTTCAGGCCGAAGACCTTAATGCCCTGATCTGGTGTGACCATGCGGATCGGGAATTGCTGGAGCCGTTCGAGACGGCGAATGATGTCCGCGTCAACGTCAAGGAATACGAGGGCACGGCCGCCGGGCTGACCCTGCTGGAACAGTCGCGCCCCGGCGATTGGGACGTCATGGTGATCGATGCTGTGGATGTCGGCCGTGCGGTGGAACGCGGGCTGCTGCAGCCGCTGCCCGAAGGCGCGATTTCGACCGATGATTTCTTCCCCGAGGCCGTGCTGGCCGATCACACCACCGTCGATGGCAAGACCTATGCCGTGACCGAGAAATTCGGCTATAACACCGTGGCCTTCAACAAGGCGGCGGTCGATCCGGCGGATATGGATGATCTTTCGACCCTGTGGTCGGGAAAATATGACGGCCGCATCGCGATCTATGATTACTACCTGCCGGTTCTGGGGCTTGTCGGGCTTCAGGCCGGGGTGGCGACCAAAGATCTGAATGCAGAGGCGCTGACGGATCTGCGCGGCCCGCTGATGAAGCTGAAATCGGCGTCCAAGCAGGTGTCCGATGTGGTCGGCAGCCAGACCGCCCTTGCCACCGGAGAGGTGGATATCCTGATCGGCGGCGGCGAATGGCTGACCGCCGTGCTGAATGCCGAAAACCCCGACCTGACCTGGACCCTGCCGCAGCAGGGCGGCCTGTTATGGGCGCAATCGCTGGCCATTGTCGAGGGCACCGAAAAGCCGGAACTGGCGCTGGAATTCATCAGATATATCACCTCGCCCGAGGGTCAGGCCCGGCTTGCGACCTCGTCCTGTTATTGGGGCATGCCCGCGAACAAGGCCGCAGGCGACGTCTTGAGCGACGCGCAAAAGGCGATCCTGCGGTGGGATGATCAGCCCAACTACCTGTCGCGCGCCCAGCTTTACCCGGTCCCCGATGGTGATACGGATGCGGCGATGCAGGACCTTTGGACCGATATGCTGCAGAACTGAGATCGGCATGAGCATCGAGGCCCCGGCAAGACGGCAGGCGGCGGCGCTGGTTGCGCCGGCGCTGATCTGGACGCTAATCTTCTTCATCCTGCCTTTCGGGGCCATGGCGCTGATGAGCCTTGCCCATCTGGAAGGGCGCGCGGTCGTTCAGGATTACGATCTGGGCAATTACCGCAAGATCTTTACCGATCCGTCCTTTCGGCGCGCCATCGTCGTATCGCTGCAGATTACGGCGACAGTCACCGTGATCTCGGTCCTGCTGGCCTGGCCGCTGGCCTGGATCATCGCCACCCGCGTCCCTGCCCGCTGGCGCCGGATGACGCTTTTGCTGGCCGTCCTGCCCTTCTGGACCTCTTACGTGGTGCGGTCCTATTCCTGGGCGCTGGTGCTGGGCGAACAGGGCGTGGTGATGAAGGCGCTGACAGGGCTGGGCATCCTGGCCGAGCCGGTGCAGATCATGGCCACCCGCGCCGCGACCGTGATCGGCTTCGTGCATTTCTTTGTCATGCTGCTGACGCTGACGATCTATTCGAACCTTGTGCAACTATCGCCGAACTATACCCGCGCGGCCGAGGATCTGGGTGCGTCAAGATGGCAGGTGATCCGGCTGGTGGTGCTGCCGCTGACGCTGCCCGGCGTGATGACGGGGGCGTTTCTGACCTTTGTGCTGTGCATCGGCGATTACATCACGCCGCAGATCCTGGGCGGAAATAACGAGCTGACCATGCCGCAGCTGATCATGCTGCAACTGGGGCGGCGCGGCGATTACCCCATGGCCTCGGCGCTGTCGGTGGTGCTGATGGCCATTGTGACGCTGGCCTATGCGGCCTCGGCGCGCTGGCTGAAGATGGACCGGATGTGATGCGCTACCTGTCCTGGATCTACCTGATCGCCATGTTCGCCTTCATCCTGCTGCCTGTGGTGGTGCTGGTGGTGTTTTCCTTTCAGGACGGGCGGCTGCCGGTGCCGCCGCTGAAGGGGCTGACGCTGGACTGGTATGGCAAGGTCATCTCGGACCGGGCCATGATGGAGGCGCTGGTCAATTCGCTGATCGTGGCGACGCTGTCATCGCTGGTTGCGCTGACGCTGGGCTTTCTGGCGGCATCCGGGCTTGCCCGTGTGGTTTTGCCGGGCTCGGCGCTGCTGCGCGGCGTTCTGATCGCGCCAATGACCGTCAGCTATCTGATCATCGCGCTTGGGCTGCTGCAGATGTTCGGCAAGCTGGGGATACGGCCTTCGCTTCTGGCGACGGGGATTGGCCATGTGGTCATCAACCTGCCCCTGTGCTTTGCCATCATCTATGCCGCCATCGGCGAGCATCAGAAAAACGCGCTGAAGGCTGCGCGCGATCTGGGCGCGGGCGAGATACAGGTGCTGTGGCACGTGGCCGCGCCCATGCTGTTTCCGGCGCTGGCAGCGGCGTTTTTCCTGGCCTTCACCTTCTCCTGGGACGAATTCATCATCGCCTTCCTGCTGACCCGCTTTGACGTGACGCTGCCGGTCGAGATCTGGTCGATGCTGCGATCCGGCCTCTCGCCCGAGACGAACGCCGTCGGGTCGCTGGTCTTCCTTGTCTCCGTCTTCATCGTCGTCGCGCTGGAACTGACGCTGTTCCGAAAGGGATCGAAATGACCGCCGATGTGCATATCAAGCTTGCCGAACACCGCTTTGCCAATTTCGTCGCCCTGCGCGACATTGACCTTGCGATTGCGGCGGGCGAATTCATCGTGCTGCTTGGCCCCTCGGGCTGCGGCAAAAGCACCTTGCTGTCGATCATTGGCGGATTTCTGACCCCGACCAGCGGCGAGGTTCTGATCGGCGGGGCGGATGTGACCCATGTCGCCCCAAAGAACCGCCCCACCACCACGATGTTTCAGGATTACGCGCTGTTTCCGCATATGAGCCTGCGCGACAATGTGGGCTTCGGGCTGCGCATGCGCGGGATACGCCGCGGGATGCGCCATGTCAGGGCCGAAGCGATGCTGGATATGGTCGGGCTTGCCGACAAGGCCGGTCGCAAGCCGCATGAGCTTTCGGGGGGACAACGTCAGCGGGTAGCCCTGGCCCGCGCGCTGGCGGTCGAACCTGACGTGTTGCTGCTGGATGAACCGCTTGGCGCGCTGGACCTGAAGCTGCGGCGCCAGATGCAGGACGAATTGAAGGCGATCCAGCGCCGCGTGGGCACCACCTTCGTTCACGTGACCCATGATCAGGAAGAGGCCATGGCCATCGCCGATCGTATCGTGGTGATGAATCAGGGCCGGATCGAGGATTGCGGCACCCCGGAACAGGTCTATCTGCAACCCGGATCCCTGTTCACCGCCGATTTCATGGGCGAGATGAACCGCATTCCGGTCCGCCCTGACGGGACGGGCGTGACCTCACCTCTGGGCGCGCTGGCCATTCCGCCTGCCGAGGGGCTGTTATGCCTGCGCCCGGAAAGCATAGGTCTGGCAGGGGATTTCAGCCTTGGTCCGGCGCGGCTGCGCGATGCGGTCTTTTTCGGCTCGCATCACCGCTGCCATTTTTCGCCAAGCGCCGCGCCCCAGATGGTGCTTGTCGCCCACCTGCCGCAAGGCACCCAGCCGGAACCGGGCGCAGAGGTCGAACTGTTCGCCTCGCACCCCGTCGTCCTGAATGAGGGGGCGGCATGACCCGCATCCCGCCACAGGATTGGTATCGCCAGCGCCCGGCGGGCGACGGGATCACCTGGATCGACGAACCCCATATCCGCGAATTCTATCGCTGCAATATCTGGCATGTGCGCGGGCGCGATCGCGACCTGATGGTCGATAGCGGCATGGGCGTGGTCTCATTGCGGGAATGGGTGCCGCTGGTCAGTGAACGACCGCTGGACGCGGTGGCCAGCCATACGCATTTCGACCATATCGGCAGCCATCACGAATTCCCCTGCCGCCTGTGTCACAGCGCCGAGGCCGACATCCTCGCCCGGCCAAGCCGCACCAGCACCCTGGCCGATCCCTATGTCACCGATGAGATCTTCGAGGCGCTGCCGGATGTGCCCTATAGCTCGACCACCTACAGCGTCACAGCCGCACCCGCCACGCGCCTGCTTGAGGATGGCGATGTCATCGAACTGGGCGATCGACATTTCGAGGTGATCCACACACCCGGACACAGCCCCGGCGGGATCGCCCTGTGGGAGGCCGCAACCGGCGTGCTGATTTCCGGCGATATCGTCTATGACGGACCGCTGATCGAAGATACCTATCATTCCGATATGGGCGATTACATCCGCTCGATGGAACGTCTGCTGCGCCTGCCGGTGCGGGTGGTTCACGGCGGGCATTTCCCGTCCTTCGCTGGCCCAAGGCTGACCGAGATCATCAAAGACTGGCTGAAGGAAAAGGGGGCGTGACGGCCCCGTCACAAGGGTAACTGGTCTGCCGTGCCGCGCGGTCAGTGCATGTAAAGCGGCTTCTGGTTCTTCTTGATGCGGCTGACCAACTGCTTGACGATCTTGCCTGACGGGATCGTCCGTGCCGGTTTCGGCAGATAGTTCACATCGCTCAGTTCGGGAAAGATCGTCAGGATCTCGTCACGCGCCTCGGCAGGGACGGATTTCAGCGCCTCTGGCCCGGCAAACAGCGATTCCGTTTCGGCCCCGTTCGAATAGACGATCTCATGCTGGTCCAGAAGGAAGTGGACATAGGTGACCTCATCGCAATCGATCACCAGCGCAATGCCATCCATATCGACCAGCTTCTTGGCCGGAACCAAAACCTCATCCAGACCGGTCATCCGCGCGGCAATCTTTGATTTCACCAGGATCCGATGCTGTTGCGACACGTAAAGATCGCGCGCGGGCATGCCCTTGCCCAAAGCGCCGGCCCTGATCCGCACGGGCAGGAACCGCTGCTTTTCGGCGGTCGCATCAAGCCTGTGGGTCCTGACGCCAATCCATTGGATGGGCTTCAGGCCGTTATCCTTGGTGCGCACCAGATCACCCTGACCAAGTTTTTCAACCGAACGGGGACCGTCCGCCGTCTCGATCAACGTGCCCGCAGCGAAACAGATCAGGCGCGATAACGAATATCCGTCGCCCAATGAGGGATCATAACCTGTCGTATCATTTTCCGAAGCGTCATTGACCCGGCCATTGGGATTATGGAAAATCTCTCCCGGTTGAGGCAGATAATCACCGACGAGAATATAGTTGCTGACACCCTGATATGATCCATATGTCCACCCCCCATAAAGCGCGACGGTAAATGTATCCATCCCGCTTGGCGTATAGGTATAGCTGGCATCAGAGGGATCCGTCACAGCCGTCTGATCCGCTTTCAGCCAGTTCATGGTGCCGGAATCCGCCGAAAAGATGCTGTTAGGTCCGCCCAGTACCCGCCGACCTGCGCTGTCATGGATCACAATCGTCTGTTTATAGGCAGTTCCCGTTTCCTCATCGCCTGCCGGGCTTGAGCCACCATTGCTGACGTCATTCAGAGAGGGATCATCATCGGTGATCTGAGCCGTATAAGTATCTGTGGCATAATCAAACGCGGGATTCAGCCGGATATATTCTTTTGTCTGTACAGAACCCCAAGTCGTGGCATTGACCCATTTACCTCCGTCCCAATATTGGAAGTCCCTTACATTCAAGGCTACAGCCGTGGTTGTGGTCGTCGACATGGTTTATATCCTTGGAAAAGGGCGAATTTATAAAGATAAATATTTTGTAAGAATCAAGTAAAATTTTATGATTCCCTTTATTTGCCCTATTTCTGCCTAATGCAAGTGCAGGTTGTGGGGCCTGACACCCAAAACGGCCGCGCCCGACAGCACAGGGAAAAGGCGCCGTTACGACGGCGCAGATGGCGCGAAAACGGTAGCGGCCGGTCC
Source organism: Paracoccus fistulariae (assembly GCF_028553785.1). Taxonomy (NCBI): domain Bacteria; kingdom Pseudomonadati; phylum Pseudomonadota; class Alphaproteobacteria; order Rhodobacterales; family Paracoccaceae; genus Paracoccus; species Paracoccus fistulariae. The sequence goes on along the minus strand of NZ_CP067136.1, from coordinate 2,597,753 downwards.
GAAACGACGCATCATGACGGTCTCGATCCTGGTCGTTTTGAGACAATCTCAAAAAAGATGATTTGGCAGAAACAGAGCCATGTCGACAAACATTACCTGCTCCCCCAGTCGCCCCGCGCCAGTTCGATATTTGTGGGCAGGACGCCGAGCAGGTTGAGGCGGATTTCCACCTCCTGGGCGCGCTCGATAGCGGCGCGGGAATAGTCCGGGTTGGCCTCCCACGCCTGCCAGAACTGCGACTGCGTCACCACCAGCGTGCCGCCATTCATCGGGCGCACCAGTTCGGCTTCCGGCACGTCAGAGGGATTCAGCGCAAAGGGCAGCCAGCCCATCCAGCGGATGCCCACGCGGGCGCGGTCGAGCGGGTGATGATCGCGCATGTAGATCCCCGGACCGAAGGCCAGATGCTGCGGACGCTTCCATGTCGTCACCGCCTCGATCAGGTCGATGTAAAGCTGCGCCTGCGTTCCGTATTGCGGGTGTGGGCGGTAGATTTCGCCGGAAAGGTGATCAGGCCGCCAGTTGTTCCAGCGGTATGTTAATTCGTACAATTTATGTTCGCTGTTTTCGAAGGCCCACATGCTGAAGACATCTATGTCTAGAGAATTGTATTCACGAAACTTCTTCAGATAGCCCTCACGATTTTCTCTCACATCAAAAAGCGGCCCATTCTCTTCCCACTGAGAATCCCAATTGACATCGAACCCGCGAACCCGGCGAAGGTCCATAAGAAGGGCAAGAAAATCCTCCGCGCCTTCCTCAAAGCCATAGTTTTGTGGAGCGAGCTTCGCACTCAAAGCCAGATCAATCCTACTCATCATATTCCCTTTGTGCGAATGCTCTCACTTCGGCATCCATTGATAGAAGCCAAACTCCGTCAATGAAGCGTTGGAACACATAGAGCTTGATCATCGTGCTGCTGAAATCCCATGTCACTCGTACATCGAGGCATAGGGTAGAAGTTCATGGCTGCTGCCCCCAGTCGCCCCGCACCAGTTCGATATTTGTGGGCAGGACGCCAAGCAGGTTGAGGCGGATTTCCACCTCCTGGGCGCGCTCGATAGCTGCGCGGGAATGGTCCGGGTTGGCTTCCCACGCCTGCCAGAACTGCGATTGCGTCACCACCAGCGTGCCGCCATTCATCGGGCGCACCAGTTCGGCTTCCGGCACGTCAGAGGGATTCAGCGCAAAGGGCAGCCAGCCCATCCAGCGGATGCCCACGCGGGCGCGGTCGAGCGGGTGATGATCGCGCATGTAGACCATCGGACCGAAGGCCAGATGCTGCGGACGCTTCCATGTCGTCACCGCCTCGATCAGGTCGATGTAAAGCTGCGCCTGCGTGCCGTATTGCGGATGCGGATGGTAGATTTCACCTAATAGCCGATCGATGGATGATAGGGCCTGATTGTTCCAACTGTAATCGAGGTAAAAAAGTCTTTGATTGCTTGCCTCGTCGGCCCATATGCTGAATCCATCTCTGCGATTTCCGTTATGTTCTCGGATTTTTTTTAGGTAGTCTGCCTTGTCATTCCAAGCGCTATAGGACGGCCCGGCTTCCGCCCACTGCGCATTCCAATCGACTTCAAATCCGGGAACCCGGCGAAGGTCCATAAGAAGGGCAAGAAAATCCTCCGCGCCTTTTTCAAATTCGTAATTCTGTGGAGTGAGCTTCACACTCAAAGCCAAATCAATCCTACTCATCATATCCCCTTTTCACGAATGGCCTGACTTCGGCATCGATTGGTGGAACCCAAGCCTCGTCAATGAAGCGTTGGAAAACGTAGAGTTTGGTCATCATATTGCTAAATACCCATGTCAGGCGCACATCAGGGTAATTGGGTAAGACCAAGATTTGTTGGCGTCTTGCCTGATCGAACATCGAATCGAAAGCGCCTCTGGCCCATAAGTGAGGCTCCGGCCTGCCCCCAGCAGACCAGTCGTCCTGCCTGAGAAATCCATCATAACCGTGCTTGGCCTCGTAAAGGTGGCATTCCGCCATGTGCAGGCCGTCGAAGTCCACCCCCATGAAATTCCATTCCCCGATGCGGGCCGTCGTAGGGGTATACTAATGCCATGGGCAAACGAAATGCTGGTAATCATAGCCGCGTTTGGTTGCTGGAGGTGCCTGAGGTGCCGGGCGATCTGCCAGTGTTCCGATATCCCTTGCCACGCATTCTGTGCAGGGCTCACACTGCTGTTCGTCTTTGGCCTTCGAGGCATTGTCTGTTTCAGTCTGGCCTTCTGCCTCAGGATCGGGCTCTGCCAGCGGCTCTGGTTCCGCTCGCGGCCCAGCATGCGCCTCAGGTTAGAAGATGGGGCGGCGCGGCTGAGGCGAGGGCGGTTCTTGGCGTGGCGGTTGTGGCTGGGGTCCGGGTGGCGCGGGCCGGGGTGCCGAAGGTTCAGGTCGCGGAATGCTGGGCGGAGCCGGGCGCGGCTGTGGCAACGGGCCGCGGAAAGCGTTTCCGATGGCCTGTCCGGTGGCTTTCAATAATTCAGCAACAGGTTTGAGTTTGCTCATCACCACCACACATAATTTGCTTTTGCCTCACGTCCCGCCCCAACTTTCAAAAGGGCGCAGACATCGCCAAATCGCATGTCCGGGGTTCCGGTATTGGCCGTCAGCATTTGCCAGATTTCCGCTTCCTTCCAGAAGCCCGGAAGCCGGAACACGCCGAGCATGATGAAGCGCATCCGCAGGTTTGATGCGGTGATCCCGAGGCTTACGGCAGTTCCGCGGGCCTCCTTGATTGCGGCCATCAGTTCGTCATCGCTCAGATGCGCAACCTCAATTGCGTTGCGCTCTCTGAAGGTTGCCGCGATATCTGCGTCCGCTTCCTTCTGAGCCGAAGCGGAAAAGCTCGCCCACACCTCACGTGTTAATTTCGTTGGGAACTCTCTAAATGGTTATCCTGTCCAGCGAATGGCCGACCGTCCAGGATGTCAACTACGGCAATCCCGATCAGGTCAGGCCCAGAACGTCGGCCATGTCATATTCGCCCGGCCCCTTGTCCTGACCCCAAAGCGCCGCGCGGATGGCGCCGCGGGCGAAGATGGCGCGATCGGTGGCCAGATGACGCAGCACCAGACGCTCGCCCTCGCCCGCGAAGATCACGTCATGTTCGCCCACCACATCACCGCCGCGAATGGCTGAAAACCCGATGCTGCCCGGCTCTCGCGCGCCGGTGATGCCCTCGCGCGCGGGCGTGCGTAGATCCGCAAGCGGCTGACCCCGACCCTCGGCCGCGGCCTCGCCCAGCATCAGCGCGGTGCCCGAGGGGGCATCGACCTTGTGGCGGTGATGCGCCTCGACCACCTCGATATCCCAATCCTCGCCCAAAGCCGCCGCGACCTTGCGCGTCAGCCCGACCAGCAGATTGACCCCCAGGCTCATATTGCCCGCGCGGATGATCGGGGCATGGCGGGCGGCGGCGGCCAGATAATCCAGCTGCGCCTGATCCATGCCAGTCGTGCCGATCACATGCACCGCCCGCGCCTGCGCCGTCAGTTCCGCATAGGCGACCGTTGCGGCGGGCGAGGTGAAGTCGATCACCGCCTGCGCCCGCGCAATCGTGGCCACGGGATCGTCGCTGACCGTCACGCCGACCGCCGTGCCGCCCATCGCCTCGCCCACATCGCGGCCGATCCAGTCGCTGCCCTCGCGGTCCAAAGCGCCGACCAGCCGGGCCTTATCGCTTTGCAGGATCAGCCGCATCAGCATCTGGCCCATACGTCCCGACGCGCCGGTCACGACGATGCCCGGCAAATCACCCTCTGGCGTCATTTCAAAGTCACTCATGCGTCACCTCTGTTATTGCCGTGTCATATCCCGTTGCGGCGCGGCCCGCGACCCCCTACATCGGAGAACATGGCTCAGAACCGCTTTTCACATGGACAAGGCCCGTCGCAGCGCCAGCTGCGTGTGGGGGAATTGATTCGCCGGACGCTTTCCGACGTGCTGCTGCGCGGCGATGTGCATGACCCGGACCTGAATCGCCACTCGATCACCGTTGGTGAGGTGCGGACCTCACCCGATCTGAAGGTCGCCACGGCCTATGTGCTGCCCTTGGGCGGCAATGATGCCGAGGGCGCGTTAGAGGCGCTGCGCCGCAATGCGCCGGAAATCCGCCATCTGGTCGCCAAGGGCATGACGCTGAAATATGCGCCGCAACTGCGCTTTCAGCTGGACGAAACCTTCGACCGTCTGGACGACACCCGCCGCATGTTCGCGGATGAGCGTGTGCGCCGCGATGTCGAGGCGCCGGATGAGGATAGCGATGAGGATTGATCTGCGGCGCCATCTGGGCGTTGCCGTGGGCATGCTGCTGGCGATGGCGATCCCCGCCGCCGCCGATGGCTGCGGGCGGATCAAGCACGATGGTCAGGGCTATGTCATCTGCGAGGTCAGCGCGGCACAAGAGCCCGCCTTGCGGATCTGGATGGACGATGATGCGGGCCAGCCGCTGCGCAGTTTCAGCAATATCCGCAAGGTGCTGAAACAGGGCGAGGGGCTAAGCTTTGCCATGAATGCCGGCATGTTCCACCCCGATTACAAGCCGGTCGGGCTGCTGGTCGTGGAGGGGCGCGAACAATCCGGGATCGTGACCGGCGGCAGCAATGACAATTTCGGCATGCTGCCGAATGGGGTGTTCTGCACCGGCGGCGCGCGGCCGTTTCAGGTGATCGAAAGCCGCGCCTTTGCGCAGGCCCGCCCCGAATGCCGACTGGCCACGCAATCGGGCCCGATGCTGGTGATCGACGGTAATCTGCATCCGCGCTTTCTGGTCGATAGCGACAGCCGCTATATCCGCAACGGCGTGGGCGTGTCGCCCGACGGCCAGACGGCCTGGTTCGCGATTTCCGACAGCCCCGTCACCTTCCATGAATTCGGTCGCCTGTTCCGCGACGGCCTGGGCGTCCGGGACGCGCTGTATTTCGACGGATCCATTTCGCGGCTTTATGCGCCCTCGGTCAACCGGGCCGATTTCGGGCGCAGTCTGGGACCGATGATCGGGCTTGTGGACAGCGCCGGCTGAACGCCGCTGTTGACGGGTGACGATGCGGCCGCTATGCCCCCGGCCTTCTAGGCAGACAGAGGTTCAGATGGGACGCAAGAAGGGTCGCGATATCAGTGGCTGGCTGGTGGTGGACAAACCCGCCGGGGTGACCTCGACCGCTGTGGTGGCCAAGGTCCGCTGGGCGCTGGATGCAAAGAAGGCCGGGCATGCGGGCACGCTGGATCCCGACGCGACCGGCGTTCTGGCCGTGGCTCTGGGCGAGGCGACCAAGACCGTCTCGACCATCACCGATGCGCTGAAATGCTATGATTTCGTCGTCAATTGGGGTGCCGAGACGACGACCGACGATGCCTCGGGCGAGGTCTTGCAACAGTCTGACACACGACCGGCCGCCGATCAGATCCGCGCTGCCCTGCCGGAATTCATCGGCGATATCATGCAGGTGCCGCCTGCCTTTTCGGCGGTGAAGGTCGATGGCGAACGGGCCTATGATCTGGCGCGCGAGGGCGAAGAGCTGGAGCTGGCCGCCCGCCCTCTTTTCGTTGAAAGCCTGATGCTGACCCATAGCGATGCCGATCAGGCCCGGTTCGAAATGGTCTGCGGCAAGGGCGGCTATGTCCGCGCGATTGCCCGCGATCTGGGGCGGCAACTGCGCTGTCTGGGCCATGTCGATCACCTGCGCCGCGTCTGGTCGGGGCCGTTCGATGTCGAGGATGCCGTCGAATTCGCCCGCATCGACCGCGACACGCAGGATTGGGTCGAAAGCAATCTTCTGCCGCTGGAAACCGCGCTGGCCGATCTGCCGGGGCTGCGCGCCACGCCCGAGGGCGCGCGCCGCATCCGCAACGGCAATCCGGGCGAGGTGACGGGCATGGCCGAATGGGGCGAACTGGTCTGGGTCGCCGATGCCGACGGGCCGGTCTGCATTGGCCGCTATCAGGGCGGCACGGTTCAGCCGGAACGCGTCTTCAACCTCTGATCCGGGCGGTGGATGCCCAGCAGCGGCCCTTCGCCCGCCGCGTCGATCCGGGCGATGGCATCCGCGATGGGCTCCCAGATGACGGCCATCTGCCAGGCCGTCGCATGGATCATCAGATCGGCCGAGGCCGCCATGGCCACATGGCCCGGCCAGAACAGCAGATCGCCGCGCTGGATCTGATCGACCTGCGGAAAGGCCCTGCGCTGCAGATCCGTATCGCCCGGACAGGCGATATCGCAGGCCGTCAGCGCCGCCTGCACCAGACCCGAGCAATCGATCCCGGAACGGCTGTTCCCTCCCCACAGATAGGGCGTGCCCAGCAGCGTCTCGGCGACGGCGACCGGGTCCGTGGCGGGGCTGTCGCTGATATGCTGCAGAGGCACATAGCCGCCGGTCGCCAGATGCGCGAAGCGGCCATCCGTCCCCTGCACCGACAGCCGCGCGCCCAGCGACAGAAGCTGGCGTTCATCCCGCTTGAAATCGGGCTGGCCATAGACATGGCTTGCCGGCGCGGAAAGGCGATGCGTGATCCGGGGCATCTCTTCGGTCAGCGTCCCGGCCCGCAGCCAGCCGCAATAACCGTCCAGCGCAGCCTGCACAAAGGCCCAGTCGCCGCGCCGCTCTATCACGGTCAGGTCGGCGCCGAACAGCAGCTGCCGGTCGCGCGCGCCATCAGGCGCGGCCCGCAGATCGGCCAGCGGAACGGCCAGCCGCGCGGGCTGACCGGGGGTGTAGTCCGGCCGCTGGACCACGCCGCGCAGGCTGTCCAGCGCGACGCGATCCGTGGCCGGGGTCAGGCGGCGGTCCATGGCCGTCATGGCAGCATCTGCGGCAGGGCGGCCAGAATGGCGCGCGCGCCCTGTCCGACGCCACCCTTGGGACGACCGGGGGCGGCGCTTGGCTGCCAGCCATAGATGTCCAGATGGACATAGCGCCCGGCCCCTTCAGCAAAGCGACGCAGGAACAGGGCCGCGGTGATCGACCCGGCCATCCCACCCGACGGCGCATTGTCCAGATCCGCGATATTGGGTTCGATCATGGTCTCATAGGGTTGCCAGAAGGGCATGCGCCACAGCGGATCGCGGGCCTCCTCGGCACCCTTGGCCAGCGCCTGCGCCGTCGCATCGTCATCGCAATAAAAGGGCGGCACATCGGGGCCCAGCGCCACCCGCGCCGCGCCGGTCAGCGTCGCCAGCGAGATCACCAGATCCGGGCTTTCCTCGGCCGCCAGCGCCAGCGCATCGGCCAGAACCAACCGCCCTTCGGCATCGGTGTTATTGACCTCGACCGTCAGGCCCTTGCGGCTGGTCAGCACATCGCCGGGGCGAAAGGCATTGCCCGCCACGCTGTTTTCCACCGCCGGGATCAGCACCCGCAGGCGATAGCCTTCGGCGGCGCCGGACAGAGCCAGCATCTTCAACAGGCCCAGCGAGGTCGCGGCACCGCCCATATCCTTTTTCATCAGCGCCATGGAAGAGGCCGGTTTCAGATCCAGCCCGCCAGTGTCGAAGCAGACCCCCTTGCCGACGATGGTCAGCATCGGTCCGGCCTCGCCCAGCCGGATATCCAGCAGGCGCGGCGCATCGGCGGCGGCACGACCGACCGCGTGGATCATCGGAAAATTCGCCGCAAGCAGATCATCGCCAGATGTCACCCGGATCGACGCGCCGATCTGCTCTGCCAGATCGCGGGCGGCGGCTTCCAGTTGCGCAGGCCCCATGTCGCCCGCCGGCGTGTTGATCAGGTCACGAGTCATGAATTCGCCGGCCGCTGCAGCCTGAACGCGGTCGGAATCGGCACCTTCGGGACAGAGGAATTGCGGGCCTTCATAGGCTTTGCCCTTATAGCGGGTAAAACGATACTGACCCAGAAGCAGCGCCAGCGCAGCCTCATTGGCGTCAATACCCTCTGGCAGATCCCGGACCTGCCAGACGCCATTGGGCAAAGAGGTCGCGGCGGCCAGCGTAAAGCGTCGCCGCGACGCGGAAGCCTTGTCACCCAAGCCGATCAGCGCCCCTTTCAGCCCGCCATCCCCATCGGGCAGCAGGCAGATTTCGCCCAGCTTCGCGCCAAACCCCGCAGTGTCAGGCCATGTGCCCGCCTGATCGGGCAGCGCATCGCCCGACCAGAGGGGCCAGAGCGGCAGGGCATCTGTGGCATCGGTGGCGAAACTGGCGGACATATCGCGGCTCCTGTCTGTGACTGGCGGCAGACTACGCGTTACAGCGCAGCCTGCAAGTCCAGCCATCAGGCCATTTGCGTGCGATCCCAGATCACCGTCAATGAGCGGTTGCCCACCCGCATCAGCCGCGCATGTACGGCCATTGTGGCGACCCTGTCCCGACGCTCGATACAGGCGCCCAGATCCATCGCCACGCCCGCAAATGACAGCAGCCCGATCTGCCATGCCAGCCGCGACAGTTTCTCGGCATGTGTCGCAGCACCGCCAAGATCCTCTGCCCGATAGGCCTCATCCGTTGCGGTCAAAGCACCCGCAAGCTGTTCCAAAGCTACTCCGATGACATTTTGAGCAGCGGTTTCTCCTAGCTCCCTGACAATGTCGCCGACACGTTTTGCGTCGACCCTTACGGCTTCGGAGATCGCCAAAGCCTTTATTTCTGCCAAGTCGCACCTCTCACCTTTGCATTTCGTTGAGGGCCGAAAATGGGCGCAAGCCATGAATATTTGCTTGACCCAAGCGAAAGAAACCCCTCGAATTTTCTGAAATTACCGCCTATCAGGGGCCGGAAAAGCACGAGGTCAACGATGCATAATGTGCGCCCATTGCCGCAATATCTGGTCAGCCGTTTTCATGGCTGGCGGGCAACATCCTATGAAGACAACAGTGCCTGGTATCGTCGTCTGGCGCAGGAAGGGCAGCACCCCCGCGCCATGGTCATCTCTTGCTGCGACAGCCGGGTTCACGTGACCGGCATCTTTGGCGCGGATACGGGCGAGTTCTTCATCCACCGCAATATCGCCAATCTGGTGCCGCCCTACGCGCCGGACGGGCAGCAGCACGGCACCTCGGCCGCGATTGAATATGCGGTGAATTCGCTGAAGGTCGCGCATCTGATCGTGGTCGGCCATACCAATTGTGGCGGCGTTGCAGGCTGCCATGCAATGTGTTCGGGCAAGGCCCCCGCGCTTGAGGAAAAGACCAGCTTTGTCGGCCGCTGGATGGATATTCTGCGCCCCGGCTATGAACGCATCAAGGATCTGCCCGAGGATGAACAGATCCCCGCGCTGGAACGTCAGGCGGTTCTGGTCTCGATCGAGAACCTGCTGACCTTCCCCTTCGTCCGCGCGGCGGTCGAGGCAGGCACCATGACCCTGCACGGGCTGGTCAATGATATCAGCGAAGGCACGCTGGTTCAGGCCGACACCGGCGGCGCGGGCTGGATCGAGGTCTAAGCGGCGGGATCCGGCGTCAGCGCGGATCGGCGCCTTGCAGATATTTGCCCTCCGGCCAGCGCAGGTCGGTCGAAACCGCGATCTCTCGTGATTGACCGGCAGGTAGCGGAGCTTCCCAATACAGGACGCCGCGGCGACCGTCGGGATCGGTGGTCGTCGGCTCTGGTTCGGCATCATAGGCGATTTCCAGATCCTTCTGGCGCGACACCGGCACCCGGTCCACAACGCGCAGCGGCCAGTCCTCTGAGGTCAGGTTTTCGACGATCAACTGATAGGTCCGGGTCTGCTGATTGCTGCGGCTGATCAGCCCGCGTTCGCCCAGGGTATCATCGGGCAGGCGCAGTTCGGCGGTCATGCCAAGAATCGGTCCGAAGCCAAGGCGCAGTTTGTCCCCCGCCGCGATCAACGGCAGATGGGTGGTTCCGATCAGCGCACCGTCCAGCCGCAGGCTGGCCTGTCCGGGCAGGATCGGTTCGCCCAGCGTATTGTCACCCTCGGCCATGACAAAGGCCGTGCTGTCATAGCGCGGGGCGGCCTCGGCAAAGACGGTGGTTTCGACGGTCTTCTGATCCAGCGACAGGCGCAGGCTGCCGCGACTGTCGGGCAGATCGACCCGCTGCGGATAATCATAGACCACGGTAATCCCCTGCCGCGCGGCCTGGGCGATCATGACGGGTGCCGCTTCCATCATCGGCGCATCCTGCGCCATCATCCCCATTGCCCCGGCACCGATGCCGCGGCTGCGGCTGGTCGTCTTGGCCGAGGGGTCGTCCAGATAGGGGAACCAGGATGTCACCTCAGACGCCTCTGTCTGGCCGTGGGTCTGGGCGGTCGAGAGGGTCAGGCTGACATTGCGCCAGTCCAGGCCGCTGGATTGCGACACCATCACTGCGCGATCCATGCGGATCTGGCCGCTGTCGCGATCCAGCATCAGATCATAGACCGGTCGCCAGCCGGCCGCATCGGTAAAGCCGCTGATCTGCAGGGTCGCGGGCTGGCCGGACATCTCGACGGTCACGGTCAGACTGTCCAGCGACCCGGCCTGTTCGATCTCCCGCGCCAGATCGGTTTCGGCCAGTTGGACCTTGCGGTTCTGCGCCTCTAGCTGGCCGGTCATCTGCGCGGCCGCGGCAATGGCCAGCGCCTCATTCTGAAGATAGCTTGCGATCAGCTGACCCGCAGCCTCGACCGTGGCGGGCAGGGTTTCGGCATCGACCCGGCTGTCCCCGCGCATCAGGTCGCGAACCATGTCCGCACGCTCTTGCCAGGCGGCGGCTTCGGCGCGCCTGCCGCCAATCTGGCCCTCCAGCGCGCGCAGGGCGGTGCGCGCCTCCTCCAGCCGCTCGCGGGCCGTGATGATGGCGGGGGATTCGACGGCATCGGGTGCGGCGGGATCCTGCGACTGGGTGCTGATGGCACCGATGGTCGCCGCATCGGAGCTGATGCGCAGGCCGTCGGCCATATCGGCGGGCAGGCCGGGCAGCACGATCTGATGACTGCCGGTCATGACGGGCAGGCTGACCTGCCAGCCGATCTGCGCCCCACGGGGATAAAGCGTCACACGATCCGCGACCAGATCCGCCTCAATCCGGTCCGCCAGGGCGGGCGCGGCGATCAGTCCGAAGAGGATCGCGGGAAGAACAGGGCGCATGGGAGGGCCTCCGACCAGGGTTTGGTCAGAGGATCAACGAGGCGGCATATGATGGCAAGTCACTTGTGCCCTTGGGCGCAATCACGCCTCAGGCATCGGGTTTCCAGCGGATGACGCGGTAGATATAGACTGCCACGATGATCAGAACCACGGCGGTCGAGACGGGATTGACCCATTGCTCGACCTGCTCATAGCGGTCTTCCAGCACGTAACCGGCCAGCGCCAGCGCCCCGGACCAGATCATGCTGCCAAGCCCGGTAAAGATCAGAAAAGGGATCTGCGGCATCCGCTCGATCCCGGCGGGGATCGAGATCAGCGTCCGCACCGTCGGGATGAAGCGGCCAAAGAACACGATGGCAGCGCCGTGACGCTGAAACCAGGCCTCGGCCCGATCCAGTTCCGACAGGTTCATGGTCAGCCAGCGGCCATGCCGCATGACCAGCATGCGCATGCGGATGGGGCCGAAGGCGCGGCCGATCAGATACCAGAAATAGGCCCCGGCAAGCGATCCCAGACCGCCGGCCAGAATGGCCAGCCAGATCGGCGTACCGCCGCGCGCGGCGTTGAACCCCGCAAGCGGCATGATCAGTTCCGACGGAATCGGCGGAAACACGTTTTCCAGAAACATGAGCGCGGCGATGGCCCAGGCCCCGCCGCTCTCTAAAATACCGGTGATCCAGTCGAACACGAGGTCAGCCTCAGCCTTTTTTCAGCACGCGATTGCCCAGCAATTCGGCGATCTGAACCGCGTTCAGCGCCGCGCCCTTGCGCAGATTGTCGCTGACGCACCACAGGTTGATGCCATTCTCGATGGTCGAATCCTGACGGATGCGGCTGATGAAGGTGGCGAAATCGCCCGCGCTTTCGACCGGGGTGACATAGCCGCCCGGCTCGCGCTTATCGACGACCAGAATGCCCGGGGCCTCGCGCAGGATATCGCGGGCCTCGTCCTCGTCCAGGAAATCCTCGAATTCGATATTGATCGCCTCGGAATGGCCGACAAAGACCGGCACGCGCACACAGGTGGCGGTGACCTTGATCGACGGATCGACGATTTTCTTCGTCTCGGCGACCATCTTCCATTCTTCCTTGGTCTGACCGTCTTCCATGAAGACGTCGATCTGCGGAATCACGTTGAAGGCGATCTGCTTCTGGAATTTCTTCGGCGCGACCTCTTGGCCGGGCACGTACATGCCCTTGGTCTGGTCCCAAAGCTCATCCATGCCATCCTTGCCCGCGCCGCTGACCGATTGATAGGTCGAGACGACGACGCGCTTGATGCGGGCGCGATCATGCAGCGGCTTCAGCGCCACCACCATCTGCGCGGTCGAGCAGTTCGGGTTGGCGATGATGTTCTTGTTCTTGTATTCCTCGATCGCGTCCGGGTTCACCTCGGGCACGATCAGCGGGATCTGCGGGTCATAGCGATAGAGCGAGCTGTTATCGATCACCACGCAACCCGCCGCCGCCGCGATGGGCGCATATTTCTTGGTCGCGTCCGAGCCGATGGCGAAAAGCGCGAAGTCCCAGCCGGTGAAATCGAACTGCTCAATGTCCTTCACCTTAATGGTCTTGTCGCCAAAGCTGACTTCGGTGCCTTGCGAGCGACGCGAAGCCAAAGCGGCAATCTCGTCCACCGGGAACTGGCGCTCGGCCAGGATGTTCAGCATTTCGCGGCCCACGTTACCCGTAGCGCCTGCGACGACGACTTTGTAACCCATTTCGGGAGGACTCCTTTTTTGCGGTCACAGGCCTTTAGCGCAGGCATGGGACAAATGAAAGAGGGGCGGCAGATTGCCCCGGCAATGTGATGCATGGCGCCGACAGGGCCGTCGCCTCGGCCGGAGCCGCGCGATGTAAGGGGGGATGGCATCGCGTGGCCCGAAATGACGTGTTTTCAGTCAGCCTCAGCCGGTGACTGGCTGTCGTCCCCGGATTTCTGATCCCAGCCATCGGTAAAGATCAGATCCTGCAGCGGCAGGCGGTCCCGCCACCCCTTGGCCTGCAGTTCCGGTTCCGACCACAGCTCATCGACATGGCCAAGGCACAGATAGGCCACCGGGGTGACGTGATCGGGCAGGCTCAGGATCCGCCGCAGATCTTCGTCATGAAAGATGCTGACCCAGCCGACGCCGATCCCCTCGGCCCGGGCGGCCAGCCACAGATTCTGCACCGCGCAGACCGTGGAATACAGATCCATATCCCTATTCTGCGTGCGCCCCAGCACCACAGGCCCGCCCCGCTGGCGGTCGCAGGTGATACACAGATTGACCGGCGCCTCGGTGATGCCTTCCAGTTTCAGCTTGGAATAAAGCGCGCGTTCACGTTCGGGGAACATCTGCGCGGCCTCGGCATTGGCGCGCAGGAAGGCGGATTTGATCTGCGTCTTGACCGCAGGGCTGCGGATGATGATGAAATTCCACGGCTGCATGAACCCGACCGAGGGCGCGTGGTGCGCCGCCAGCAGCAGGCGATTCAACATGTCATCCGCAATCGGGTCGGGCAGGAAGTTGCTGCGCACATCGCGGCGGGTACGGATGGCGCGATAGACGGCCTGCTTTTCGTCCGTGGAGAAAGCGGCGGCTGGTTTCGGCCCCGTCATCAGTCAGAGCCGGGCCGGATCACGCGCAGGCGCGGATCGCGGCGCTGCATATCGGCGACCCAGGCTGCCTCGGCGCTGAAATCATGTGGCACCTGCTGGGCGGTGCGGCTGCCTGACAGGCTTTGGCTGGCGAAGAAATCGAAACCGTAAAGCGTCAGGCTGCTGAGATCCGAGCGCAGCAGCAGGTCGATCATCATCGCACCGGTCGTGGGCGGCGCGGCCAGCCGGTCCCTCAGCGCCTCGTAATCGGCCAGCGGATGCAGGTAGAAACCGTCGCCGGTGGCGATCCGGTGGCGCAGCCGCTTGCGCTTGGGTGACATCCACAGGGTGCTGCGGGGGGCGATCTTGTCCAGATCCTCATCCGACAACCGGACCGCAAGCGCCAGCCAATCGGTGCGCGTGCCATGGCTGCGGGCTTCCGGCATGGGCGCGCGATTGATCCGGATCACGACGTCGGCGGCGTCGATATCGGCGCCCTGATCCGATTGCGCCAGCGCCCGCGCATTGCCGACCAGCGCCACGGATTTGCCGTTCAGCGCATCCAGCAGATCGCTTTGCGGCGCCGAGAGGCTGGCGATGGTCGCCTCATCCCGAAACGCGCGGGCGGTATAGAATTGCAGCTTGTTCATGGGCGGGCCAACAGCTGGTTATAGATCCCGACCAGCGCCCGCGCCTCGCCTTCGATGGCGTGATTGGCCAGCACATGCTGGCGCGCGGCGATGCCTGCGGCCTGACGGGCGGCATCATCGTCCAGCCAATGGCGCAGCGCGTCGGTCAGCGAATCCAGATCGCCGGTTTCGACCAGACTACCGGTCACGCCATCCCTGATCAGCGTTTCATAGGCGCCGACATGGGCGCCAATGGCGGGCACCGCGCAGGCCATCGCCTCCAGCGGGGTCAGGCCGAAACCCTCCCACCGGGCGGGCGCGGCGAACAGATCCAGCGCCTGATAATGCCTGACCACCTGATCCCAGGGCAATTCGCCCAGAAAGCGGATGCGGTCCTGAAGCCCGGCCGCCCTGATCTCGGCCAGCAGACCATCGGCGAATGCCTGATTGTCGGCGGTGATGCGCCCGGTAAAGATGATCTGTGCGCGGGGTCGGTCAGGCAGCAGCCGCAGACCCGCGCGGACCAGCAGATCGACACCCTTCTGTTCGCGGACGCGGCCGAAACAGCCGATCAGAACGGCATCGGGATCAAGGCCCAATTCGCGCCGCAGCGCGGTTTTGTCGGCGGCGGGCTGAAAGATATCGGTATCGACGCCATGCATGACGACCGTGGCCGGACGCTCCAGATAGCTGGCCGCCTTCTGCGAGGTCGCGACCAGCGCATCCTGCTGCCGGATCAGCCAGCGGGTAAAGCCGGTATGGCGACGCTGCGCGGCCGAGGTGAACAGCAGCCGGTATTTGCGCCGCAGCAGATGCCGCAGGATCAGCCCAAGCGCCATCTCCGTATTGCGCCGGGCGTGCCAGACCCGCCAGCGATCCCGCGGCAGCGTCGCCGCCTGGATCAGCGGGATATGCGGCACCTCGGGCGGCAGGCCGGGACCGGTCGCGCGGATCGCGATCATGCGCGCCTGAATCGGGATCAGACGGACCACGGTGGCCGTCACGCCCGACAGGCGGCGCTTCAGGTTGGGGGCGATGACCAGCGGTGTCTCAGCCATGTTCGACCTCGGGCGTCAAAAGGTAGATCGGGACCCCGACCGCCAGCGGGATCAGGAAGAACATGCGCAGCATAACGAAGGCCATGGTCCAAGGGTAGGCGGGACTTGTCGCGGGTGATTCCGGGGGAGGCATGCACGGGATCGTGATCGTCAGACAGGCGCGCCGGGCGCGGAAATGCGGTCAAGCCTTTACGAATGCATGCAAAATACAGCGATATTTATAACGTTTACGTAAGGTAAATTTCTTCTGGAAATTACCTGCCGTTTCAGCTATCAGATAACATGTTAGAAAAAATAATATTGGTCAGAAAACCTTACATCTCGAAAGGTCGGCTGACGTTAACGCTTTCTTAAGAATTTCAAGGCTAGATATCACCTGTATTCAACGGGTTAGAGGGGTTAAAGCGCGGTTAAAGAAGGGGAATTGTGACTTCCAGAAATCGAGAACTAAACACATTTCGATCTGCCACTCAGAAATATCCAGCACGCAATTTAAGACACAACATGCAGGCCGAAATGAAACCCAAAACTGACACTGAGTTTCTGATCTCTGGAAGTCGAATTAATGTTAATTTCGGCAAAGTCATGCCGTCAAATGTGAGGTTACACGTATCAGCCTAAGTTATAGCTGACCTTGCTGTTCCGCACGGAGAACGGCCTGCAGGGTCGTTGCAACCTCTAGTTTATCGCGAGCCCGGCTCATCGCGTCTTCGACGGTCCGGCGGTGCAACTCCAACACCTGCGCGATCTCAAGGATCGTCTTGCCCTTGGCCGCGAATTGCAGCACGTCGCGCTCTCGCTGCGTCAGCTCCTGCCCCTTGGGTGTGTAGCGATAGCGTGAGGCCGCAATATCAAAGGCATAGAGGCGCGGGATAATCTGATCATGCGCGGTCGCCCAGGCCTCATCCGCGACGGTTTGTTCCTGTGCACCGTGACACCAGATTGCAAAACCCGACCGCAGCCCGCATGGCCTGATGGGCATGCCGAAATTATAGCCTGCGTGCAGCCCAAATGCCCGCGCCGCAAGGTGCATCCGGCTTTCGGCCGGCGTCAGCCTGCCCAGCCGATGCATTTCCTGCGCATGTCCCCAGCTGAGCGGCCCGGCATTATCGACCACCCAGCTGACGGTTTTCGTGGTGGCATAGCCGCGATCATTGACGAAAAAGGCCTCGATCTCGGGCCCTAGAGTCGACAGGATCAGCGTATCCCAAAGCTCGAAGAAGTTCTCGGCACTTGCATCCGCCTTGCGGCCATACAGCATCCGGGTAAAGCCGAAAGAGGCCAAGTCCGTACAAAGCTGCTGCCAACACGGCTCAAGCGCCGAACATTCAGCCACGAATCGCAGATAGTCTGCGGCGGAGGGGGTCGGTTCTAGGGTCATCGGATGATCACGTCTGCACTGGATAGGATAGATTAAGGGTATCCTTGATGTTCCCCCTGCAAACAAGACAAGATGCCCGAAAAGAAGATCACGCTCTCGGGACCCTGCGTCGCCCATGCGCGGTCATTCCATCCGCAATACGGCCTCGGATCACCCCGCAGTCAGCAATTCCTGCAACACGACCGCCTCGTTATGCGCGGTATCGCGGGCGCCATAAATCAGCGTCAGCTTGTGATCGCGCGCCAGGGCGCGCAGCTTGTCCAGCGCCTCGGGGTGCTGTTCAAGCTCTGCCTTGTAGCACTGCTGGAATTCGGACCAGCGGGACGGATCATGGCCGAACCATTTGCGCAATTCGGTGCTGGGCGCGACATCCTTCATCCAGTCGTCCAGCGCGGCCCGTTCCTTGCTGACCCCACGCGGCCACAGCCGGTCGACAAGGATGCGCATCCCGTCATCCGGTGAGGCAGGGGCATAGGCCCGCTTGATGGCAACATCCGGGGTGGCGTTTTCATTGGTCATCGAAATACCTCGCTGTGCCGGGGTGCCGCCGCCTGCGCCATGCACGCAATCGCCGCATCCGCCCGATCCAAAACCCGGCCAAACTATCACCCCGCCGGGATCTGTCACAGCCCAACTTGACCCTTGGTCCCGTGGCGTCTAACCCGAACGCAACGCGCGCGGCGCGCTGGCCGCCGCCCCAAGGAGGAAAGACATGTCCGACAGCTATTCGCTTCTTATCCTGCCCGGCGACGGGATCGGCCCCGAGGTCATGGCCGAGGTGGTCAAGGTCATCGACTGGTTCCAGGCCAATCGCGGCATGTCCTTCAAGGTCAGCCACGATCTGGTAGGCGGCTCGGCCTATGACAAGCACGGAACGCCGCTGGCGGATGAGACGATGGCAAAGGCGCAGGCGGTTGATGCGGTGCTGCTGGGCGCGGTCGGCGGGCCGAAATATGACGATCTGGATTTCAGCGTCAAACCCGAGCGTGGCCTGCTGCGCCTGCGCAAGGAAATGGACCTCTACGCCAACCTGCGCCCAGCGCAATGCTTTGACGCGCTGGCGGATTTTTCCTCGCTGAAGCGCGAGGTCGTGGCCGGGCTGGACATTCTGATCGTGCGCGAACTGACCAGCGGCGTCTATTTCGGTGAGCCGCGCGGCATCCATGAGGATAACAACAACCCCGATAACGAGGGAGGCCGCGTCGGCATCAACACGCAGCGCTATACCAGCGGAGAGATCCGCCGCGTTGCGCGCTCGGCCTTTGAACTGGCCCGCAAGCGTCAGAACAAGGTCTGTTCGATGGAAAAGGCCAATGTGATGGAATCCGGCATCCTCTGGCGCGAAGAGGTGCAATGGGTGCATGACAACGAATATCCAGATGTCGAACTGACCCATATGTATGCCGATAACGGCGCCATGCAGCTGGTCCGCAAGCCGCAGCAATTCGACGTCATCGTGACCGACAACCTGTTCGGCGACATCCTGTCGGATGCGGCCGCAATGCTGACCGGCAGCCTTGGGATGCTGCCTTCGGCCAGCCTGGGCGCCCCGATGGCGAATGGCCGCCCCAAAGCGCTGTATGAGCCCGTGCATGGCTCTGCCCCCGATATCGCCGGTCAGGGCAAGGCCAACCCGATCGCCTGCATCCTCTCATTCGCGATGGCCCTGCGCTATTCCTTCAACGAAGGTCAGGCCGCCGGCGATCTGGAAGCCGCGGTCGAGAAGGTGCTGGCCGATGGCGTCCGCACCGCCGACCTGATGGGACCGGAAGGCGGCACGCCCGTCTCGACCTCCGACATGGGCGACAGGATCGTTGCCGCCCTGGCAGCGGGCTGAGCGTGGCCGCGCCGGGCAATCTGAAGGGTATCGGTTTCGCATTGGCGTCGATGGGCGTCTTTGCGACCCATGACACCATCATCAAATTGCTTGGCGCTACATATCCGTCGCTGCAGATTCTGTTCTTTTCCTCGCTGATGTCCTTCCCGCTGGTGTCCCTGATCCTGATGCAGGAAAAGACACCCGGCACCCTGCGCCCCCATCAGCCGGGATGGGTCGCCCTGCGTTCGGTCTGCGCGATGATGTCCGGGGTCTGCGCCTTCTATGCCTTTTCGGTCCTGCCGCTGGCGCAGGTCTATGCGATCCTGTTCGCGACGCCGCTGCTGATCACCCTGCTGTCCATCCCGATCCTGGGAGAGCGCGTGGGCTTTCACAGGTGGCTGGCGGTCGTACTTGGCCTGTGTGGCGTGCTGATCGTGCTGCGTCCGGGGGCCGGGCAGGCACTGTCGCTGGGCCATCTCTCGGCGCTGTGTGCCTCGCTGTGCAGCGCCACAGCCGCCGTGGTCACCCGCAAGATCGGCGGATCCGAGCGTCCGCTGGTTCTGCTGATGTGGCCGATGTTGGGCAATCTGCTGCTGACCGGATCGGCGCTGAGCCTGGCCTATGTTCCAATGCAGCTTCCCGATCTTGCCCTGGCGGGGATGATCTCGGTCCTGGGGCTGATCGGCGGCTTCCTGTCGATCCTGGCCTATCGCGCGGGCGAGGCCGCCATCGTCGCGCCGATGCAATATTCGCAGATGATCTGGGCGACGATCTATGGCTGGTTCATCTTCCGCGAAAGGCTGGACCTGCCGACGGTGATCGGCGCGGGCGTGATCATCCTGTCGGGCCTTTACATCGTCTGGCGAGAGCGCACCCGGGGCGGGGCGTCGAACCGTCCGGTGATCGCGGCACGGATGCGGATGGATGGCGTGACCACGCCGAAATCCACGCTTCTGGGCCGAATCCTGTTCCAGCGCGGCAATTCGCATCACTGAAAACGCCTCTCTCCAAGAATCCCCTTGCATTCACCCCCGCCCCGCGCTACCTGCCCCTCCACGGTCGGAGCGTAGCGCAGCCTGGTAGCGCACCTGCTTCGGGAGCAGGGGGTCGGAGGTTCGAATCCTCTCGCTCCGACCATTTCCCAATTGTCGATAGTCAGGGCATTTGCCCTTTCGGGTCACGAAATGCCCTTTGGGTGCCGCTGCGCCCTGGCTCGGTTTGCCCGCCGCTAGAGGGCAAACATCTCATTTGCACCCGCAGCGCGGGTGCGCCGCTTCATGAAAACGTGGGATCTGCCTGGAACCCTAAGGTTGCCGACAAGGCTAATAGCTGACAAAACGAGCCTACCCTTTGCTGCACTGTCGCGGAAATTTCGGCCCTTATCGGTCATTCAATCGGCGCCAAACAACGGTCGGCTTTACGTTGTTCAAGTCTTCGGGTTTTCAACTTGTTTTCGCTGAGAAAGGCGCCCCGCGATTTGATTGTCGATCCGCTGCTGGAGCTTTGGGTTCGTCGTCCTAGCGCGCTCTTGCTTTAGCTCGGCAAGTCGCTTCAGTTGGCGATTAGGAAGGTGTGTAGCCCCATCCTTTACAATGACTCCTGTGATATCAGCAGGAGCGTTTATCAAGCTGACTTCCTTCGACGCCTTGAGCCGTAGCCCGTTGCCAATGACGATCTTTTTGATCTCCCAGATTAGCGCTTTGGGCACGATGTCGCCGGAAATCGTTATGTCGTCAGCATAGAGACTTAGTTTGCACCCTCTCGCCTTCACCAGTTTTTCGACGGCAAGCCAAATATGGCTGTTGCTGTAGTAAGCTAGGATCGGGCTACATGGCGAGCCTTGAGGCAGGCATCCTCCCAGAGTTGCGACGTGAACCAAAACGGCGGTTACGTCCGGAGAGCATTCAAGCTCCCGATGGAAAAATCGGGCGACGTTGTTGGCTGAACAACTTGGGAAGTAGTCCGCGACGTCCAGTAGCCAGAACGCCTTGGCCTCTTTGTGGTGCGCTGCGTTTTCGACGTATGAGCGGCCTTTTACCGGGCTGAAAAGGAACTCTGGGGCTTTGACACGCCCCAGAAGATCACCAATTCGGCCTTGCATCGCTTTGAGCTGCGGGTCGGGAATGTCGATAGGGCGGTAGTTCTCAGCCTGTTCCGGCGTTGGAGGCTGCTTCAGCCACGCGCCTTTTTCATTATCCTTTAGCCTCTTGTGCTTCCAGCGGCGGACGTAGAGGTCATTGCGGTGGCTGATCTCGTCCAACGTGTCGGCGGACACTCTGAGAATCTTGGCCAGTTGCTTCCGGCTTCTGAGGCGGAAAAACGGGCTGTCCTTGAGTTGGTAACCCTCTTCAGGTTGCGTCTTCGGCATCTGCTTTCCTTTCAACGAAACGCAGAATGTCGATGACTTTGCCCGCAATTTTTGAACGGATTTTGTCGCCAGACTTGGCGTTCGGCAGCTCTTCCGCAAAGAACATGATAGACGAAACCGGAATTTTGAACTCTGTCGCATATCTCTGGATCAGATCGAGAGAGGGAGATTTGTTACCCTTTTCGATCTCTGAAATATGGGACTTCGAGATGCCGAGTTTTTCCGCCAATTCGACCTGTTTCAAGTCATGGAACACTCGGATCAACCTTAGTGCTTCATGGATCATCGTTTCATCCCGTTTGCCTTTCCCGCTTAGACATTAGGCGGGCGGCGATTAGCCGGGCGATCCGAAAATCGCCATCAACCACCGGACAAGCCGGTAGATGAAGATAGCCACCCTAAGGATGACCATCACGGTGCGAGGGTTCCGGAGTTTCCTCCAAAACCGACGTCGCCGCCGCCGTCGGTGTGTATCTTCAGAGAGAGCCATATTGCTCCTCCTTTCTGTTGGCCCCGGCGCAACATCCACAGCGGATGCCACTAAACAAGGGTCCTCACCCAACAGAAAACGGAAACCGACGACTAAACCCTTTGCCTAGACGCGATAGCTGTCCTTGCTATCGCGTCTGCTTCGCCCGCCGCCGTCCCCTCGTCCCCCTCCGGGGCCTCCGGGCCGTGTGCGGTAGAAGTGGTAGAGGGGAAAACCCCTCCGCGCTTGAACAAGTCCAAGCTGGGTATGAGGAACTTCTTCCGTTGTTACACAGGAGGGATGTGGGAATGGCATTGTCAGCTTTCAAGGAAAAAAGTTCTCTGAAAGCAAACTTTTTCCGACGCGGTAAAATAGGTGGGTTCTTCCAAAGGAGACTTTGATCCAGCGCGCCGCGAACGGCAGCTCCCCGCCCTTGGGGTGCTGTTCTCATCTTCTTGCCGTTAACCTTGCACGACGCTTGCTCACCGTTCCGCGGTCTATGTTCATCTCCCTAGCGATCTGAACGTCGTTCTTGCCTGTCCCGAATGCCGCCACGAACTCCTCATCGGTTGCTCTGCGCAGATGGTTACCAGGAGAGATTTTTATTCCGTGGCCCTTAAGCGCCTTTTGAACGCGTCCGTGCGACAAGCCGTGCTTGCGCATTAGTTCCGATACCAAGGCCCCTGCCTGATATTGCTCGGCAACGCGCGCGTCGAAATCGCAACCGGCAGCCGTAAGTGCTTTAATCATGAGGCGCGGGCTGAGGTCATGCACCTGGCGCATTTCCGAGAGCCATTCCTTGCTATCGAATAGGGCCTGGAGCCTGGGTTTCGATAACCAATAGCCAACAGACTTGGATTCAACCCAGATTCCATCTCCCTCAACGCGCATCGGTGCATCCGGTCCTAGGCATCCCAAAATTCAATTCTGTGATAACTTTCAAATCTCCAAGGTTTAGGAATGAATTCCGCATAACCAACTGTTTTATTAGGCTAAAATTTGACGCACGGGCGCGCCTGAGATATCGATAATTGTCGGGCATGGGGAATCAATATCCGTGAGTGTGGTTGTTGATCAAACGCAGCATAGAGAAATTCGACGGCGACTGCGTGCTTCGGGGTCATCGTTCTTGAAAATCGCACGTGAATTGGCAATCACCCCAACGACCGTGGTGACCGCATCGCTTGGTCGCTGCAAATCGCGACGTGTGGAAGAGGCTATCGCTGGTAAGCTGGGCACTTCGCCCGAAGCCCTCTGGCCTGACCGCTACGACGAAGAGGAGGATGAAAAATGACATAGACCATTCCCATAAACGAGGAGAGCCACGAAAGCTGGAACTTTCGCGGCCGTCGGGAATATCGATTTTGCCGGTCGATGCTCCTTTGTCCTCCAACCTTCACCGCGTGTCAAGACTGACCGCCCTCTTGGGACGGCTTGTCGCGCATGTTTCCATCAGCAAAGGAGCGCCCTTGGGCGAACGGCCTGTTGCGGCCGGACGCTATGGGCATTGGATAAATGAGCCCTAAGAACAAACCTTTCAGCCCGCCCCAGGTTAGCAGAGCCACGCGGAAAATACCTGTACGTTCGAAGGCGAGCAGCCGCGGCATCGTCGTGGCGCAGTTGCCAGCAGACAGTCACCCACGCCGGATTCAGTATGAGAGCAAGCTCGAACACCACATCCTGTATCTGCTTCTCGCTCGCCGGGACGTCCATGATATCTGAGATCAGCCGCCGGGCATCACGTTTCGCGATGGTCAAGGGCGCGTCCATCTGCATTTCTATGATTATCTCGTTCGGTTCAGTGACACACGCCGTGTTGCGCTCGCCATCAAGCCCTTTGAAATTTGCCAGCGCATCGGATTTCGGGAGTACCTGCAGCATGTGCGCGCCGCGACCGATGTGAGCTATGCGCACGATGTCGTCTTGATGATCGACCGTTCGTTTCGCCGCGTCGACGCGCTCAATGCCGAGCGACTACACTTTTTTCGGCGCCATGCGGATGACGAGGCATATCGAATAGTGGCACACCCACACCATCAAACGGGACGTCACCTGCCGAAGGCAGACTGGCTGCTGGCAGATCGGGGTTATGATGCCGATTGGTTCCAAGAAGCATTGAAAGACAAGGGGATAAAGGTCTGCAGCCCCGGCCGGAAGTTGCGCAAGAAACCCGTCAAATACGACAAGCGCCGATACAAACGCCGCAACCGTATCGAAATCATGTTCGGACTGGAGGAGGGTCGCAACCCATTACGAAAGATTCCCGGAAACCTTCTTCTCCGCCATCGCTCTCGCCGCAACTTTTCTGTTCTGGCTATGAAAGTTAACGAGTCTGGAGCCTACGTGGTCAACAACGCCAAGGCGGAACTATAGCGATTTTGCACCGTCCCTGATGAAATTTGGCTGCGGGCCAGATAATTTGAGATTATTTTATCGATGCTTATCTCGTTGGTTATATCGGCAAATTCGCTGCTCCCCAGATAGCGCTCCGATCCTTTGGTGAACTCTTCGAGCTGTCTATCGATAGAAAGTTTACCGTAACTGTCACCAAAACCGAACGCGCCTTCGAAAACTTCACGCAACGGCGGATTGCCAAGCACTTCAAACCAAAGCGTCTTGCTGCTGGAATCGCGACCGGAAAATTGCTGCAATTCTCGGCGCGCGTTCAGCGCCAACCTCAGGCTTTCGTCACTTTCGCCGACTCGTCGCTCATATTCCCGCTGCAGGTAGGCGTCAGAGATACTCGCGCCCAGCGCCGTCTTGTCAGTATCGGGATTACCCAACTGAAACGCCTGGGCCAGGCGCAGATATCGCTTGTCACTCAAACGGTTCACAAGAGATTTTTCGTCAGAGAGGTCTGATTCCAGAACCTTTCTGATAAACGCTTTGTTCGCTATATCATCTTCCAGACCGAAGGCACCCAGTGCAACGCTTAGCATCCGGTAATCATTCACGATGTCCGCCGCGCTGATGCCGCCGGAAATTTTGTCGCGGAAGTAGGTCGTGTCTCGCTGAACGACTGGATCATTCGCAATACGCTCAAGCTGTCGCGCTTCGGTCCTTTGCAAGATTTTCCAACCTGCAATTCCGCCGAGACCAACTGATAAGGACATCGTCATATGAAACTCACTGCGACCGCATCGCGAAAAGCCTTGCTTCACGCGGAACCAGTTCACGCAATTTGCGCATCGCAGGATAGATCGCGCCCGATACGGCATGGCAACTTGCATCGGCCAGTATGATCCGGCTGTCGCGGTCATCGAACACCTGGCTCAGTTGTTCAATGGCAACAATCAACTGATGTCGACCTTCCTCTGCATCCACGTCGCCGGACAGGATAAGCTGAGCGATGTAGCAGGCTCGCGTTACAGGTGTCTTGGCCTCGTCAGGATGAATCGCGTCTTTCAAGCGCAGCACATTCACATTCGGTGTTCGAATCGAAATTTTCGACCGGCGTTCACCGTTTTCGATGACAGCGCCATTGATCAACACACGCTCATTCGGAGCCAGCTTCAGTACCAGACCAGTCATACACCCACCTCGCCACGCAAGCCTTTCATAACAGACATGTTGATATCGATCAGGGCTGCGATATCACCTTGCCCCGCCAGGATCTGATGGCCCTGGCGCAGCGAAAACGCCGCCAAGGAAAGCAATCCCGCCTTTGTCTCGGACGGCAGGCTATTGCCCGGATCAGAGAGATCGGTTGCCAGCAATGTCCAGAGTTCATTATTCTTGTGTACGGCCTGAACCATCTCGATGGATCGGCCTAAATTGCTTGCCTGCCGAAGCATGCGTGTTACCCGAGAGATAACGTCATATTCCGCATCACGAGCGGTACGAACCGCATTCGTGCCATAACCATGCTGAGACCGAGGCGTAACCGCGTTCAATGTTTCGTTCCCGACTTGAATTTCAAGAATCGGGGCGCCTTGCAGCGCCCCGAGTTTTTATCAGCGGAAGAGCGACAGGATTGCCGACGGAGCCTGGTTCGCAATCGACAGCGCCTGGATACCCAACTGCTGCTGCGTTTGCAGCGCCTGCAAACGGGCCGACGCCTCTTCCATGTCAGCGTCAACCAGCGAACCGATACCCTTGGTCAAAGAGTCGGCCAGCTTGCCCACAAAGTTCGACTGATCAGCGATCCGCTTGGCAGACGAGCCCAGCGCGGCGCCACCATTGATCGCCACTTCAAGCAGGGTTTCGAGTTGTCCGACAGCCGTTTCCGCGGATGCACGATCCGTGATGGCCGTCAGCGTCCCGCCAACGATGTTTGCTTCGAAGTCGACGGAGTTCACGACAATGGTGTTCGCCGCAGTTGTCGCGGTACCGACGGTACGGTCAAGCGAGGCCAGAACGGTGAAGGTTGCACCACCGCCGACACCGTTGGTCGACAGCAGGTTGACACCATTCATCTGCGTACCCGAGACGATCGACGTGATCTGCGCCATCTTGGCAGCGATGTCGGTCTGCACCTTGTCGAATTCAAAACCATCCGTTCCCGCGTTGACGGCGAGATTCTTCATCTCCGTCAGCAGGTTGGTCACCTGATCGGCACCCGCCACAGCCGTCGAAACGGTTGCCTCTGCGACGTTCAGGCTGCTTTGCATGGTTTTGAAGGCCGACTGGTCGGTTTCCATCACTTTCGAAATGGCCCAGATTGCCGAATTGTCCTGTGCGCTGTTGATCGACTTGCCGGTCGAAATTTCGGACTGAGCTTTATTCAAACCCGAATTGATGCTCTTCAGGGTCTGCAGAGCAACGATAGCGCCATTATTGGTCAGAATGCTGGACATGTTGTCCTCCTATATAAAGGGCGCTTTGCACCCGATGTAGAGTTGATCGGCCTTCTGACCAGTGTATTTCTAAACCCGCAACCTCTGCGGTACGTTCACTGTTCTATTCAGCGACTATTTATAATTAGTGAACTCGGTCCCCGCCCTCAAACAAAGTTCTGATAGCATTTTATCAAAACCGCTGCGCCGAAGGTGCAGCTGTCGTCGTGGACTGCTTTCGTCCCGTCTCATCATAGGTCTGTAGACTGCGGGCGGCCTGCATGATCGCCGCAACTTGCTCGATCGCGCGCTTGGCGCCGCTAACAGATGCCTCTGCCAGGTAGCGAAGCTCACCCAACTGCCGTTCCAGAAACTCCCGATCCTCTTCAGGTACCCCGATCCTTTCGGCAAGTTGCGAAAAACCTTCTATAATTCTAAGGGCTTCGTGGGCATCTCCGGCAATCACTGCTGCTTTCGCACCCTTCAACATCCGTATCATCCGCTGATTCATGATTCGTCATCCAGCGAGGACAGGCCCAGATCCAGCTTCGCCGCGAGAATCGCGGCATATTCCTGAGTCAGATAGCTTGAGAACTGCTCTTCCCCGGCACCACCACCAAATGCACCGCTTCGCGCGGAAGGCCCGCAATATTTAAGCATTTCTTCAAGAAACGCCGCCTCCAGTTGATCCGCAGCAGACCTTTGAGCAGGTCGCGCGCCCACATCGTTTGCAGTAGCTACAATTTGCATGGATTTACTCCAAAAATGACATCTTCGCCATGATTTACATGAGCCAGGTAAATAATTGGTAATCCTTTGCGGGTATCTATCGAAAAAAACAAAGGTTGCACGATGGAAAATATTGCAGCAATTATTTCCGACCTGCGTTTGAATACGCAGGACAAAGCACGACGCGATTCTACCGTACAATTAACTCAGGAAAGTCATTTTACACTTGATACGGACGAGGCGGAGCCGACGAAGGCGACACCGCGGATCAAGCCCGAGGGAGAGCCAGACGCCGAGGTGTTCTCTCAAAAGGCCGAGGGCAGTCGGGACGCAGAGACGAGCTCTCGCAAGGCCGACGAGGAATTGGAAACGACAGAAATTCCTCGCAAGACTGAAGGAAAAACGGACATACAGGCCAATCCACGCAAGGCCGAGGATAATGCGGAGACAAAGGATATTCCTCACCTGGATGCGGAGGAGGAGATGGCAGAGGACAATGATCCGGATCCGTCCGCGCTGGAGAGTATTATCGAACAGTGGAACGGCACCAGCGGTGCGCTCTCTTCCCCGACGCAGAAAGCCGACCGCACGGCCTGGGTCGCCGTATATCAACAAATCGACGCCGAAAATTCTGACGGTGAAGTGGCGGAAGAATCCGTCGTGACGCTGAAAGACTTGATTGGTCACGACGAGGGAATGGACGAGCCAGAGATGTCGCGTGACACGACAGCTCATGCCTGGCACAGTGCCTGTCAGCTGCCCAAAGGAACGGGGACAGAGCCTGCCGCGCTGAATTTGGCGCAAGCGGGCGAGGCGCAAAGCATGGTCGATCAAACCGCGCTGACAACTGATTCTGACGGCAGGATAGAGCTTGAAGTAGCGCTCGAAGCAGCGACGCAGTTGAGGGGCCGCGATCATGGCCTGGTGCAGGGCACCGGCTTTTCGGCACCAAACAGGCCAGCACCCGGCCAAATGCAGACCATCATCCGGCAGATCGTCGACGCCTCTATCACGGTCAGCGACGAACAGGTCGAGATTACGCTGTCGCCAGAAGAGCTGGGGCGCGTCCGCCTGATTCTTTCCGGTCGCGAGCATGCTCCGCATCT
Source organism: Paracoccus fistulariae (assembly GCF_028553785.1). Lineage (NCBI taxonomy): Bacteria > Pseudomonadati > Pseudomonadota > Alphaproteobacteria > Rhodobacterales > Paracoccaceae > Paracoccus > Paracoccus fistulariae. The sequence goes on along the minus strand of NZ_CP067136.1, from coordinate 2,569,779 downwards.
GGCCATCTGGGCAGAGCGTCCCGAAATCCTGGACCAGCTTCGTCGCAACGCTGCCTCATTGCTTCAAAATTTCGTCGATGCCGGGCTGGAAAACGCCACTTTCGAGTTTCGCGATGAAGGCTTTGAGCAGCAGGAAAACCTGCCGGACTGGGGCGCATCCCAAACCTCGGTGATCGAAATAGAGGCGCCCGCTCATATTGCACAGCAATCGCTGTCGGGCGGTGGTTGGACGCCGTTGGGCTCGCGTATCGATATCAGAATCTAGGATGACAGAATGATCTCTCAAAGTACGAACGCCACGGTCGCGAACGCCACGACCACCATCTCTGCCGCCACAAATTCGGACACAAGTACAAGCACGGGGGCAGAGTTCGATACCTTCCTGAAAATGCTGACCGCGCAGTTGAAGAATCAGGATCCTCTCAACCCGATGGAGGGCACCGATTTTGCCGTACAGCTGGCAACATTCTCGGGCGTTGAACAGCAGACGCAGACCAACAAGCTGCTTAACCGGCTTGTGACGCAGCTGGGCAATGGCGGCGGGCTTGGTCAGACCGCGAACTGGATCGGGAAAGAGGCTCGCACAACCGAACCCGTCTGGTTCGGCGATACGGCGCTGACCCTTGATGTGAACCCCGATTCTGCGGCCGATAGCGTGACTTTGATCGCGCTGAACGCACAGGGCCGAGAGGTTTCACGAGAGGAAATCGGTCCGGGCAGCGGACAGATCGAATGGCTGGGGCGTGACGATCTCGGGCAAAAGCTGCCAGACGGGCTTTATTCCTTTGTCACCGAAAGCAGCCGCGCGGGCGAGGTGATCGCAGAGGATAGCGTTGGCGCCTATGCCCGCGTCGTCGAAACGGCGATGGGGAAAGAGGGGATCGAGCTCATGTTCGAACATGGCGGCTCGGCCCCGGCAGACACGATCACGGCATTGCGCGACCCCGGTTAGGGCCACGTCAAGGGCCATGCGCAGTTGACCTTGGCATCGGTTTCTTTCTATCCGGGCGACAAGGGTTCGGACCGGACCGTTCGCCCGCTAAAGGAGCTTTGCCATGAGTTTTGACCGCAAGATCAGAATTGCACCCTCGATCCTTTCTGCCGATTTCGCGAATTTCGGTCAGGAGATACAGGCGATCGAGGCGCAGGGCGCCGATTGGGTCCATGTCGATGTGATGGACGGTCATTTCGTTCCCAACCTGACCTTTGGCCCTCCGGCGGTAAAGGCATTTCGGCCCCATGTGAAAAGCTTCATGGATGTTCACCTGATGATCGCGCCGGTCGATCCCTATATCGACGCCTATGCCGAAGCCGGGGCCGACATGATCACCGCCCATGTCGAGGCCGGGCCGCATCCGCACCGCACATTGCAGGCCATTCGCGCGACGGGCAAGAAAGCCGGGATTGCGCTGAACCCCGGGACACCGCTTGAGGCTGTCGATTATCTTCTGGATCTGGCCGATATGGTGCTGGTGATGACTGTCAATCCCGGATTTGGCGGGCAGAAATTCATCCATAATCAAGTGGATAAGGTCGCGCGGCTGCGCGCCATGATCGGCGATCGCCCGATCCATATCCAGGTCGATGGCGGGATCGATCCGACAACGGCTCCTCTTGTGGCCAAGGCAGGGGCGGATGTGCTGGTGGCGGGCTCGGCCGTGTTCAAGGGCGGCTCGGTTCAGGATCCGCAGGTTTACGGCGAAAATATCCGCGCCATCCGGCAGGCTGCCGAAGCCGTTTGACAACCGCGCGGCCTGACTGTTCCATGGCGCCAGATTGAACAGGGGGAAAAGCCGATGGATCTGGGCATCAAGGGAAAGCGGGGATTGGTTTGCGCCGCCTCCAAAGGTTTGGGACGCGGCTGCGCCGAGGCATTGGCCGAGGCCGGCGTCAACCTGGTGATCAACAGCCGGACCGAGGCTGATATCACCCGCACCGCACAGGAAATCGCCGCAGAATATGGCGTCGATGTCACCCCGGTCGCCGCCGATATCACCACCGATGAAGGGCGCAGCAAGGTGCTGGCTGCCGTGGGCGAGGCCGATATTCTGGTCAGCAATGCAGGCGGCCCGCCCCCCGGCCAATGGACGGACTGGAACCGCGACGACTTCATCAAGGCGATTGATTCCAACATGTTGTCTGCGATTGCGCTGATGCAGGCGCTGGTTCCCGGCATGATGCAGCGCGGCTGGGGGCGCGTGGTGAACATTACCTCGCAATCCGTGCGCTCTCCGATCCCGGTTCTGGGCCTGTCGAACACGGCGCGCGCCGGGCTGACCGGTTTCGTGGCCGGCATGTCGCGGCAGGTCGCCAGTCAGGGCGTCTGCGTGAACAATATCCTTCCGGGCATCCACGCCACAGACCGCGCCGACGGTCTGGATCGCGGCGTCGCCCAGCAGCAGGGCATCAGCATGGAAGAGGCCCGGAAGCAACGCGAGGCCGGGATTCCTGCCAACACTTATGGCACGGCAGAGGATTTCGGCGCGACCTGCGCATTCCTGTGCAGCCAGCATGCGCGCTTCATCATCGGGCAGAATATCCTGCTGGATGGCGGGGCGTTCAACGCGACCATGTGATCGGGACGCTATTCCTGCCCCGTGGCAATGCGGTAATCGCGTAAAACCTGACTCAACTGGCGGCGCCGGACCTGCGGATCCGCCAGAATCATGCAAAGGCGCCGCGCATTCGCAGCGATTTGTTGAGATTTTGACGGATTCGCGCGGGCCCAACCCAGCTGCGCCTGAAGGCTCCCAGCTTCACCCGACAACGGGATCACATGCTGCCAGGGCTGAAAGATGATCGAGAGCGCGTCCTCGACCCAGTCATCCTGCCGCAGAATGACCGAATCGCTATTGGCGCAGGCCAGAAAATTCGGGTCTGCGCCCCGGCTGACGATGAAACGATGCGACAGCACCTCATCCTGCGATGCATCAGAGTCGATCGGCTGATCCAGCTTATCCGCCCATGACGACTCGGCGCGATCCGGGTTGCCCAGATAGCCGTTATTGCCCAAGCGATGCGACCAGGCCATTGGCCAGAGAAAGACATTCCGCGCGCCCCGTTTGCGAGTCGGCGCCAGGACGGGATAATCGGCCTCTTGCCGGTCCGCCCTCGGATCAAGGCAATAGACCCCGCGATCCGTGATTTGCGCAATATCGTTCACCGCATTGGCCAGCGGCAGCAGGTCCAGCCGCGCCGGATCAAGATGATACCAGCCATCACCCGCGCGCATCAGCGGCAGCGGGGTTCCATCGCAATCCGTGACCTGACCGGATGCGGCATCGAAGCTGGCAGCACCACCGGACCTCGCGCCGCATGACACGGTCGCGGGCCGCGCGGCCATGGCCAGCATCTCTGCAACCCGGTCGCGATCGGCCTCAGTGATCCCATCCGCCCGCGTTGAGGGTGTCAGCATCCGGTCCAGTCGCATCAGATAACCCCGCCGCACCTGCTTGCGCCGCCGCCCCGGAGGCTTGGGACAGTCAGGCAGATCGAACCAGGGCGCCAGAGCCTCGCGGTAATCGCCGGGCTGGGCGTCGTCGATGTCGATTTCGATGAATTCCGGGCGATCCGCGAAATAGGCGCGGCATGTCGCCAGATGATCCTGCCAGGCATCCGCCCAGATATCGGCAAGATCGCCGGTCTGAACCCCCAGGATCTGCGCATAGGCCCGCGCATAGGTGCCATCGCGATGCATATAGCGGCTGATCACCCAATCCTCGACATTGCGGGTGTTCAGCAGAAAGACCGAGCCCGGATAGCTTTGGTCAAGGAATTCGAACTCTTTGAACGCCTCGACCACCGGCATGTTCAGATAGCGCACCGATTCCATATCGGTGAAGGCGGTGACGCTGTCCGCCCAGGGCATCAACGGCCGCCGTCCGACCAGCTTGGAATAGGCGATATCCTCGGCCAGACGCCCCTCAAGCCAGTGCAGCGTCGGGATACCGTTCATCTGAAACAGCTTGGCGATGAAGGTCGTGCCGCATTTGTTGAAGCCGATCTGGAAGAACTTTCTGGTCAAACCCTACCCCGGTTGCGCATCTGCGCCCTAGCTGTCGGTGATGTGCGCGATCCTGTCAATTCCGCAACCGCCGGGACGGGAACCGCCGCCGCGCAGCCACTTGCCACAATTCTCTTGCGTTGTGGCGGCGCTGCGGCTAGCAGTCACCGCAGAAATTCGGGAGAAGCTGGCGACGCCAGTGCCGAAGGAGCAGCCGCCCCGGCGAACTCTCAGGCAAAAGGACCGTCTTTCCGCAGAACTCTGGAGAGGACCGCAGGTCCGCCGAAGGGATAACGATCTCAGGCGCCCCCCACGGGGCAAGGACAGAGGGGGCATCGTCACCCGGGCCAAAGCGCCCGATTTTCGATGCCGGTTGCCCGGCGTTTATCAGAGGAGGCCCAGATGGCCGAAACACTGCGCCGGACCGGTTTATACGATCTGCATGTGGAACGGGGCGCGCGAATGGTGCCCTTTGCCGGCTGGGAAATGCCGGTGCAATATCCGATGGGCGTGATGAACGAACATCTGCACACCCGTGACAAGGCCGGTCTGTTCGACGTCGGGCATATGGGTCAGGTGCTGATCACGCCGAAGGATGGCGATATGGAAAGCGCGGCACTGGCGCTGGAAACGCTGATCCCGGCCTCGGTTCTGGGGTTGGCACAGGGGCGGCAGCGCTATGGCATCTTTACCAATGACAGCGGCGGCATTCTGGACGATCTGATGTTCGCCAATCGCGGCGATCATTTTCTTCTGGTGGTGAATGCCGGTTGCGCCGAACAGGATATCGCCCATCTGCAGACGCTGGATGCGGTCGAGGTGACGCCGGTGACCGATCGCGGCCTTGTGGCGCTGCAGGGTCCGCGTGCCGAAGATGCACTGGCGGCACTGGTGCCCGCCGTGCGCGAGATGAAGTTCATGGACAGCCAGATCCATGACTGGAGCGGGGCAGAGCTGTGGATCTCGCGTTCGGGATATACGGGTGAGGACGGGTTCGAAATCTCGGTTCCCGATGCGGTTCTGCGTGATTTCGCCCGGTCATTGCTGGAAAATCCTGATGTCGCGCCGATCGGTCTTGGCGCCCGCGACAGCCTGCGGCTGGAGGCCGGGATGCCGCTTTACGGCCATGACATGACGGTCGGGGTGACGCCTGCCCAGGCCGCGCTTGGCTGGTCGATCCCGAAACCGCGCCGCGATGGTGGCGCCCGTGCCGGTGGCTTCCCCGGTGCCGAGACCGTGCTGAAGGAACTGGCCGACGGGCCCGCGAAAACCCGCCGCGGCCTGCGCCCCGAAGGGCGTGCGCCCATTCGCGAAGGGGTTCAGATCTTTGCCGAGGAAACCGGCGGAGAGGCCCTTGGCCAGGTCTGTTCCGGCAGTTTCGGCCCCTCGGTTGGCGGGCCCGTCGCGATGGCCATTCTGGACGCGTCCATGCCCGACGGCGCCAAGCTTTGGGCCGAGTTGCGCGGCAAGCGTGTTCCCGTCATCCTGTCCGAACTGCCCTTTGTCACACCATCCTACAAACGCTGAGGAGCCTGACCTATGCTGAAATATACCGAAGACCACGAATGGCTGCGCGCCGAGGGTGACGAAATCGTGGTCGGCATCACCGCCCATGCCAGCGAGCAGCTGGGCGATGTGGTGTTCATCGAACTGCCCGAAGAAGGCCGCGAGGTCGAGGCCGGTGAGGAAATCGTGGTCATCGAATCGGTGAAGGCCGCATCCGACATCACCGCGCCGGTCGCTGGCGTGATCACCGCCGTGAATGGCGATCTGGCAGATAATCCGGGCAATGTGAATTCCGATGCGATGGCCAGCTGGTTCTTCAGGATCAAGCCCAGCGATGCCTCGGCCATGGAAGGTTTCATGGATGAAGCCGCCTATCAGGAATTGATCGGCTGAGCTTTTGGCCTTCGGCCAGATGGATATTTGAACAAAGAAGAAAGGGCCGGTCCCGGCCCTGTCTGACCCAGTTTATGGATGGCCCCTATGACCCGCTGGAACCCCACCGACTATAATCCCGATGATTTCGCGAACCGCCGTCATATCGGCCCTTCGCCCGCAGAAATGTCCGAAATGCTGCAGGCGGTCGGCGCCGACAGTCTGGATGCGCTGATCGAACAGACGGTGCCCAGGGCGATCCGGCAGGACAAGCCGCTGGACTGGCCGGCGCTGTCGGAAGCCGCGCTTCTGGCCCGGATGGAAGAGGTTGCGAAGAAGAACAAGGTCATGACCAGCCTGATCGGTCAGGGCTATTACGGCACGGTCACGCCGCCCGCGATCCAGCGCAATATCTTTGAAAATCCGGCCTGGTATACGGCCTATACCCCCTATCAGCCCGAAATCGCGCAGGGCCGGTTAGAGGCGCTGCTGAATTATCAGACCATGGTGGCCGATCTGACCGCGCTGCCCGTCGCCAATGCCAGCCTTCTGGACGAGGCGACCGCCGCAGCCGAAGCGATGGCGATGGCCCGTCGGCAGGCAAAGTCCAAGGCCGATGCGTTTTTCGTCGCCCATGACCTCCATCCGCAGACGATTTCGGTGATCGAGACCCGCGCCGCGCCGCTGGGGATCCGGATCATCACCGGCTCGATCGACGATCTGAACCCGGAAGAGGTTTTCGGCGCGATCTTTCAATATCCCGGCACATACGGTCACATCCGCGACCTGACGCCCGAGATAAAGGCCCTGCATGCCGCCAAGGCCCTTGCCGTCGTGGCCACCGATCTGCTGGCGCTGTGCCTGCTGAAGGCGCCGGGTGAGATGGGGGCGGATATCGCCGTCGGCTCGGCCCAGCGGTTCGGCGTCCCGATGGGCTATGGCGGCCCGCATGCCGCCTTCATGTCCTGCCGTGATGAGTTGAAGCGCGCCATGCCAGGCCGCATCGTCGGTGTCTCGGTCGATGCCAAGGGCAATCAGGCCTATCGCCTGTCGCTGCAGACGCGCGAACAGCATATCCGTCGCGAAAAAGCGACCTCGAATGTCTGTACCGCGCAGGCCCTGCTGGCGGTGATGGCGTCGTTCTATGCCGTGTTTCATGGGCCGATGGGGCTGCGCGCGATTGCGCAGCGGGTGCATCTGAACGCGGTGACGCTGGCCAATGCGCTGCGCGCGGCGGGGGCGGATGTGGCGCCCGATCAGTTCTTTGACACGATCACGGTTAAGGTCGGCGTCGGGCAGGCGGGCATTCTGGCCGCCGCCGAGCAGCGCGGCATCAATCTGCGCAAGGTCGGGCGCGACCGTGTCGGCATCAGCGTCGATGAAACCACCGATGCCGCTGTGATCACACGGCTGCTGGACGCTTTTGGCATCACCGATCCGGCGCCGCGGGCCGATGCGCCCGCGATCCCCGAGGATCTGCTGCGCGACAGCGATTACCTTACCCATCCTGTCTTCCACATGAACCGCGCCGAATCCGAGATGATGCGCTATATGCGTCGCCTGTCGGATCGCGATCTGGCGCTGGACCGGGCGATGATTCCGCTGGGCTCCTGCACGATGAAGCTGAACGCGGCGGCCGAGATGATGCCGATCACCTGGCCCGAATTCGGCGCGCTGCATCCCTTTGCGCCCCGCCATCAGGCCGCGGGCTATGCCGAGGCGATTGCCGATCTGGACCAGAAACTGTGCGAAATCACCGGCTATGACGCCTTTTCCATGCAGCCGAACAGCGGTGCGCAGGGCGAATATGCCGGGCTGCTGACCATTCAGGCCTATCACCGCGCCAATGGCGATGATCAGCGCGATGTCTGTCTGGTGCCGTCCAGCGCGCATGGGACGAATCCGGCCTCGGCGCAGATGTGCGGGATGAAGGTCGTGGTGGTGAAATCGGCGCCGAATGGCGATATCGATCTTGAGGATTTCGCCGACAAGGCCAGGGCCGCGGGCGACAAGCTGGCGGCGGTCATGATCACCTATCCGTCGACGCATGGCGTGTTCGAGGATACCGTGCGCGAGGTCTGCAAGATCACGCATGATCATGGCGGCCAGGTCTATATCGACGGGGCCAATATGAATGCGCTGGTCGGTTTGGTGAAACCCGGTGAGATCGGCGGCGATGTCAGCCACCTGAACCTGCACAAGACCTTCGCCATCCCACATGGCGGCGGCGGGCCGGGCATGGGTCCGATCGGTGTGAAGGCGCATCTGGCGCCCTACCTGCCGGGCGATCCGCAAACGGGCGAAGGCGCGGTCAGCGCGGCGCAATATGGCTCGGCCTCGATCCTGCTGATCTCCTGGGCCTATATCCTGATGATGGGTGGCGAAGGGCTGACCCAGGCGACGCGGGTGGCGATCCTGAATGCGAACTATATCGCCAGCCGTCTGGCAGGGGCCTATCCGATCCTGTTCATGGGCAATCGTGGCCGCGTCGCGCATGAGTGCATTCTGGATACGCGCCCCTTTGCCGAACATGGCGTCACCGTGGACGATATCGCCAAACGCCTGGTCGATAACGGTTTCCATGCGCCGACGATGAGCTGGCCGGTTTCAGGCACGCTGATGGTCGAGCCGACCGAATCGGAGACCAAGGCCGAGATCGACCGCTTCATCACCGCGCTTCTGGCGATTCGTGAAGAGATCACGGACATCGCGGAAGAACGTATCAGCGTGGATCAAAGCCCGCTGCACCATGCCCCGCATACGGTCGAGGATCTGGTTGCGGATTGGGACCGCCCCTATAGCCGCGAACAGGGCTGCTTCCCTGCTGGCGCGTTCCGGGTCGACAAATACTGGCCGCCGGTTGGCCGGGTCGATAATGCCTATGGCGACCGCAACCTGATCTGTACCTGCCCGCCGCTGGAGGCCTATGCCGAAGCGGCAGAATGACGACGAAAGGGGCGCTGACACGGCGCCCCTTTTTCACAGGCAGATCATTTCGTCAGTGACCCGGTCACAGCAGGAAATCATCCGCCCCAAGGTCCAGGATCCCGCGCAGGCGGATCTGCGCCTCGACCCCGCGATCGCCGTCAGTGTCTATCATCACCACGGTAAGATCATTCGCGACCCCCGGCCGATCCAGATGGCGATAGGTCACCTCACCCTCGGCTGACCGGCCGATCCGGCCGCTATCGGTGAAGGTGAAGGCGTTATTGCCCGCGAACTGCCTGCTGGCATCGATCCCGCGCAGGTCAATCACGTCTTCCCCCGGAGTGAAGTCGCGGATGATGTCCGACTGTCCCAACCGCGCGCTGGTATCGTTCAGAGCCCGAAAGACAAAACGATCCGCGTCGGCGCCGCCGACAAGAACGTCGCGCCCGCGGAAGCCGATCAGCACATCCTCGCCCGCGCCGCCCTGCAGGTTATCGCGACCGCCGCCGCCATGCAGAAAGTCAGAGCCGTTCTGCCCCTGCAGCAGATCGTTGCCATTGCGCCCGAACAGGCGGTCATCGCCATTCTTGCCGGCAAGGATATTGCGCCCGCCCGTCCCCTTCAGCACATCGTCGCCACCGGCACCCGATGCATTCTCGATGCTGACAAGCAGATCCGTGCCGAAGCCGGTGCTCTGCTCTCCGCTTTTCAGCAGGTCCAGCTGGACATCGCGCCCGCCACGGGCATGGACCCAGTCCCTGCCGATCCCGCCATTCAGCAGGTCATTCCCCTTATCCAGATAAAGGTGATCGCTCCCGCCCTGGCCAAACAGCTTATCGTCGCCGTTGCCGCCCGTCAGAGAGTCGCGGCCCGCGCCACCCCGCAAAAGATCGTTGCCGTCCAGGCCATTTGCGCGATCGTTACCGCGGTTCAGATACATGATGTCGTCACCGGCCAAAGCCTCGTTGACGAATTTGAGGTCATCGGCGCGGCCCGGCGTTTGCGTGACCGCGTAAACCTCGGTCAGCGACAGCGAGGTGCCCGTCAATGTCCAGAGCGGCACAAACCGGGTGCCGTTGCTTTGCAATTCGACATATCCCTCGAAAATACCGCCATCCGGATCGGAGTTGGAATCCACCGAAAAATCGCGTCCCAGAAAAGCACTGCCGTAATTGTCGCCATTATAGCTCCATGAGACGACATACATGTCCTCAAAGAACAACCCCCCTTCCCTGACATTGGCGTCTTTCAACAGCTCCTTTTCGGAATCGCCGCTGTTGAGGCGATGAAAGTTCAGGGCATTTTGATCGAACCTGCCATAAGCGAAGAGATTTGCCATTTCCTGTCCCGGTTTGAATATCTGTGTTGTAAATGAAGAACACTTACCTTCGAGTTAACCGCGGCCACAAAAGCGGCATGCGGTGCGAGGATGCCGACCATGCCGCAAGGTCATGCAGCAGAGAGGCCGACCAGAGGGCCGAGCGTTACGGCCCTCCACCATAAAAGAACGGCGCTATCGAGCCAGCGAAAGAAAGATAGAATTCGTCTAAAATACCCATCGTCATGTCGGCATCGCGGGCGGGGTTTTGCCCTCGCTGACCGGGTCTGTGGCCAGCAGCCGCAAGATCGTATCGGCTGCGATGATCTGACATGTCTTGCGATAACCGTCGCTGATCGTGCCCCGCGCCGCGATCTCTCGATTGGCGGTCACGAAATCCTGCTCGCGGAAAAGCCCGCTGTCGCGCGCATGATTGGCGCGGAACATCATCGTGGCCAGATCGTGCCGGATCGGGTCCGGCCCCCGATCCAGCTGCGCGGGCATCGACAGAAGGTCGGGCTGATCATAGGCCGCATCCGGCGCCAGATCGCCGAAGACGGTGAAAGGTCGCGGGCTGATCTGAACGCCACCACGGAAGGGTGAGCTGTCCAGCATCTCTTGTGGGAAGGCGCGTTCCGGGGTTTCGAAAGGCTCCTCCAACGGCCAGCCGCCGATCGCGCTATAGGCATCGGCAAAGAACTTGGTCGGATGGGCCTTCGCGCTGCGGTTGACGATGTCGAGCGCGACGAAACTGCTTTGCATCAGCGGCGTGAACGCCACCTCATGCCCGATCGCGCGGGTCCATTGCCGACCGCAGTGATGGCGCGAGCGGATCACGTTATACTGCGCCAGCATCGCGATCGGATCTGCCGGATCGACGTCTATTTCCTGAAAGACCGAGAAGAAGTCCTGCCTGACCGCATCGCCATCCGCGAAATCGGCCAAGCCGCGCGCGATATCGTCGGCGATCTTCGGTGCAGTTCCATTGAACAGCCCGGTTCCGGCATAAAAGCTCCACCCGGTCGGTTGATCGCCGGTGAGGCGCAGTTCCGCGCCCGGCTCCAGGCGGCGACTGTGAATCAAGCGAAAGGGCAGATAGGTTCCCGCGCTGGACAGCAGATACAGGCGGATCGCTTCGCTGCCGCCAAGTTCGGCGCGGCGCGCGGGACCACCCTTGTTCAGCGGCAGGTCGAAACGCGATGTCAGCGCGGAGGCGACCTTGAAATCGGCTTTCAGATGGGGGTGGCTTGTCACCCGCAGGCGATCGGGCACCGTGCCTGACATCAAGAGCATGGCCAGGACCAGCCTGCTGTCATAACCACCCGACAGGAACAGGTTCATCGGCAACCCGGTCTCGACCAGGGCCGCCATGATGCCGCTGCCGCGCTCCAGCGTGTCCAGCATCCTGGCCTCATAGCTGTCGCCGGGCTGCAGGTGGAACAGCTGCGAATAGGGGCGCGTGACCTCGGACAGGGCACCGGTCCTGCGGTCGACTTTCAGATGGGAGGTGACCGGCAGGACCGAGATTTGCCGGACCATCGTCTTGTGCGAGATAAGCTGTTCACCGATCTGACGGCCATCCTTCAGGTGAAACACCAGTGCCGCCGGAGCATAGAAATCCAGTCGGCGCCGCGTCGCCATCTGCTGCACCAACAGCGCGAAGGAATTGGAGATCGCCCAGTCCTCGCCATCGCGAAACAGATAGATGATCTCTTGCCCGGTCAGATCCGTGCGGATGAGGATGTGCTGATCCTGATGGAAGATCCCGCAAAAGCGGCCTTCTTGCGGAAGCTCGTTATTCCCGGCAGCCAGATAGGCGTCCAGACCCTTCTGCCCGAAAATGATCGCCTTGTCGGTCAGGCCGTAGCCAAAAAGCTGTGATTTGGACAGCTCAAGGACTTGTGCTCTGGTAAGCACAAAACAGTTCTGTGGCAGCATCGTGCCAATTTCTCCAAAAAACAGAGCACATGACAAAAACAACACCGGACCGGCGCAACCCTGCGCCGGTTCGCTGATACATTTCTAGGAATAACGCGCCGCGAAATCCAGCGGCGCTGTGTCAGTCGGCGGAAAGCCCCGCTGTCTCGTCCAGATCCAGCATGATATTCATGTTCTGAACCGCTGCGCCGGATGCACCCTTGCCCAGGTTGTCCAGCACCGCCACGACGGTGGCACAGCCATTCGCCTCATCGCCATGAACACTGATGCGCAGGACATTGGTGCCGTTCACGTCGGTCGGAACGATCCGCGATCCGATCTGTTCTGCCGTGACGACCCGGACGAAGTTCTGACCGCTGTAATGGTCGGACAGCGCATCGTGAAGGCTGTCGATCCGGCGGTCATCGTCCAGACGCAGCGGGATCTGTACCGCCATGCCCTGGGCGAAATTCCCCACCGCCGGCGAAAAGATCGGCCGCGTGGTCAGGCCGCTTTGCACCATGATTTCCGGGATATGCTTGTGATGCTGGTTCAGCGCATACAGGAAATGCGCCGGAGCGCCCTCATCCTCATACTCCGCGATCAGCGCCTTGCCGCCGCCGGTATAGCCGCTGACGGCGTTGATCGACAAAGCCTCATCATCATAGATCAGGCCCGCATCGACCAGCGGCGAAAGGATCGCGATGGCGCCGCTGGCATAGCAGCCGGGATTGCTGACATATCTCGCCTCAGCGATCTGGTCGCGCAAATCGCTGGACAGTTCGGCGAAACCGAAGACCCAGCGATCATCGACCCGATGCGCGGAAGAGGCGTCGATCAACCGCACATCCATCCCCGCCGTCAGCGCGACCGCCTCTTTCGCGGCCTCATCGGGCAGGCAAAGGATGCCGATATCCGCCTGGGCAAAGGCCTCGCGCCGGGCGGTGGGATCCTTGCGCCGATCGGCGTCAAGCTGGATCAGGCGGATATCATCGCGCAGCTGAAGACGGTCGCGGATCTGAAGACCCGTTGTGCCTGCCTCGCCATCGATGAAAATCTTATGTGCCATGTGACCCAACCTCTGGAGAAAGTTGTGCTATGTATAGGCGAGTGACGGCGCGGTCACAACGGCACTGATATCAGATGTTGCAAATCTCGGACCGTGTCAGGAACCTCTTTTCGCGACCGTTATCCAGACTGAACATACCGCCCCTGCCCGGCACGACATCGATGATCAGATCGGTATGTTTCCAGGCCTCATATTGGCTGGCCGAGATATAGAAGGGCGCGCCGCCGATCTCGCCCAGTTTCACATCGCGGTCGCTGAGCTTGAAGTCGTCCTGCGGATAGCACATCGGGCTGGACCCGTCGCAGCATCCCCCCGATTGGTGGAACAGGACGGGGCCATGATCGGCGGTGATTTCGGACAGCAGTTCCAGCGCCTCGGCTGTGGCGGTAACCTTTGACATGCTGTGACCTCTTCTGGATTGCGGAAAAAGGAAAAGACTGTGCTGCCATCATAGCGGCAATCGACCAACTGCAGTCAAAAATATGTGACGTTCCGTCATAAACACCACAAAAACGAAGAAATCCGCATCTCTTTTAGGCTAAAAGATAATCGATCATTGCAAAAATGCAGATCCTGCAGATATTTGTTCGCAGCTTCACAGTGATGTTTTTCTGAACGGATCAAGACATGGCCCCGCAGACGCTAATCCTGACCTATCTCAACAGCGATTTCGGGCTGAATAGCGTCCCCGATAACGGGCGTAGCAATACCGATCCGCTTGGCTGGTATGTCTATACCAGCTCGGGCTCGGCCAGCAGCGTCGGCGTGGTCGATGCGAATTCCGCGACGGGTTCGGTGAATGCCGCCGGCGAAATCTCGACCACGGGCGAGATCGTCAGGCTGGGTCACAGTTCGGACGAGCTTGGCGAAACGAGCTGGTATCAGATCGACTTTTCGGTGGATATCGCCAGACTTGGCGGCATGGCCGGCTATAACAGGTTCGAAATTTTCGTCGATACGAATGGCGACGGCCAATATACGAACGGGGATACCGTTCTTGGCAGCTATGGCCTGAACTCTAACTTCGGCGTCGCGGCGGCCCCAGAGGGAGTGTACCGCACCTATAGCGGGACAATTTCGCTGACCCCAGCGCAGCAGGCTGCACTGGCTGGAAAACCGATCTCGGTCGAATTTACCAAATATGGCAGCGGCGCGCATTTTGCCGTCGACAATCTACAGCTTAGCGTCACCTTCTGCTTTGCCCGCGATACGATGATCAGCACGCCGGATGGCGAGGTCGCGGTGCAGGATCTTGGCATCGGCGATATCGTCACGACGCTGGACCACGGCCCGCAGCCCCTGCGTTGGGTCGGCAGGCGCAAATTGTCCGCCGCGCAGCTGATGCTGGCGCCCAATCTGCGTCCGGTGCGCATCCCGGCAGGCGCCCTGGGCGATCAACTGCCGCGCGAGGCGCTGACCGTATCGCCGCAGCACCGGATCCTGCTGCGCTCTCCGATCGTTCGGCGCATGTTCGAGACCTCTGAGATTCTGATCGCTGCCAAGCATCTGATCGGCTATGCGGGAATCGATTACGTCCTGCCCGCCGAAGGGGTGGAATATTTCCACCTGCTGTTCGAGGAGCATCAGGTCGTCATGTCCAACGGCGCGCCCTCGGAAAGCCTGTTCACCGGGCCCGAGGCGATGCGCGCCCTGTCGCAGGAACAGCGTGACGAGGTGCTGACATTGTTCCCCGAACTGGCGCATCAGCACCAGCCGCCATCGGCGCGAACACTTGCCAGCGGGCGGCAGGGCCGACGCCTGGTGCAGCGGCATCAGAGGAATGCCAAGCGCCTCGTCGCCTGACACCGAACGCACAGACCAAAAAGCAACGCCGGGGCCATCACCCCGGCGTCCTTGCTGTCACAGGACAGGCGCGGGCACTCAGATCTCCATCACCATCCGGCCTTCGATCTGACCCTTGTGCATTCTGGCGAAGATGTCGTTCACATCCTCCAGCTTGGCCTTGTGAATCGTGGCCTTGACCTTGCCATCGCCCGCGAAATCCAGCGATTCCTGCAGGTCGAGACGCGTGCCCACGATCGAGCCGCGCACGGTCACCCCGTTCAGCACCATGCCAAAGATATCCAGCGGGAAATCTCCGGGCGGCAGGCCGTTCAGCGCCACGGTCCCGCCGCGCCCGACCATGCCGACGGCCTGCTGAAACGCCTTGGGACTGACCGCCGTCACCAGCACGCCCTGCGCGCCGCCATCGGTTTCCTTGCGGATCTTGGCAATCGGATCTTCGGTCATGGCATTGGCCGTCAGCGTCGCGCCCAGCTTGCGGGCCAGATCCAGCTTGGTTTCGTCGATGTCGACGGCGGCCACGTTCAGGCCCATCGCCTTGGCATATTGAACCGCCATATGACCCAAACCGCCCACGCCCGAAATCACCACCCAGTCACCCGGCTTGGTATCGGTCATCTTCAGACCCTTATAGACCGTGACACCGGCACAAAGCACCGGGGCGATCTCGGCGAAGCCGACATTGGCGGGCAGGTGGCCGACATAGTTGGGATCGGCGACGACATATTCCGCAAAGCCGCCATTCACCGAATAGCCGGTGTTCTGCTGGCTTTCGCACAGGGTTTCCCATCCGCCGAGACAATGTTTGCAGCAGCCGCAGGCACTATAGAGCCACGGCACGCCGACGCGGTCGCCCTCTTTCACATTCTTCACGCCCTGCCCGACGGCAGAGACGATGCCGACGCCCTCGTGTCCGGGGATGAAAGGCGGGTTCGGCTTGACCGGCCAATCGCCCTCGGCGGCGTGCAGGTCGGTATGGCAGACGCCGGATGCCTTGATCGCGACCTGAATCTGGCCGGGGCCGGGTTCGGGAACCGGCACTTCATCAATCGTCAGCGGTTTCCCAAATTCACGCACAACGGCAGCTTTCATGGTTTTGGCCATGGGACTTTCCTCAATGATTTTTGATGTGATAGGTTTTCAGCGGATGGGCCTTGCGGCCCATCCCGTCGCGGTCGCGTTGGCCGCCCTAGAAGAAGCCAAGCTTCTTGGGGCTGTAGCTGACCAGCAGGTTCTTGGTCTGCTGATAGTGATCCAGCATCATCTTGTGGGTTTCGCGCCCGATGCCGGATTGCTTGTAGCCACCAAAGGCCGCATGGGCCGGATAGGCGTGGTAGCAATTGGTCCAGACACGCCCCGCCTTGATCCCGCGCCCCATGCGGTAGCAGGTATTGGCCTCGCGGCTCCACACGCCGGCGCCAAGGCCGTATAGCGTGTCGTTCGCGATCTCCAGCGCCTCGTCTTCGGTCTTGAAGGTCGTGACCGACACGACGGGACCAAAGATCTCTTCCTGAAAGATCCGCATCTTGTTATTGCCGCGGAAAATCGTCGGCTCGATGTAATAGCCACCCGACAGATCGCCGCCCAGATCGGCCGCCTTGCCGCCGGTCAGCACCTCGGCCCCCTCCTGACGACCGATGTCCAGATAGGACATGATCTTCTCTTTCTGCTCGCTGGAGGCCTGCGCACCGATCATCGTCGCCGCATCGCGCGGATCGCCCTGCGTGATCGCCTGCACGCGCTTGACCGCACGTTCCATGAAACGGTCATAGATCGATTCCTGGATCAGCACGCGGGACGGACAGGTGCAGACCTCGCCCTGGTTCAGCGCGAACATGCTGAAACCTTCCAGCGCCTTGTCAAAGAAATCGTCATCCTCATTCGCCACATCGGCAAAGAAGATATTGGGCGATTTGCCCCCCAGTTCCAGCGTCACCGGAATCAGGTTCTCGGCCGCATATTGCATGATCAGGCGGCCGGTCGTCGTCTCGCCGGTAAAGGCGATCTTGGCGATGCGGGGATTGCTGGCCAGCGGCTTGCCGGCCTCAAGGCCGAAACCATTGACCACATTCAGCACGCCTGGCGGCAGCAGATCACCGATCAGGCCGGCCCAGACCATGATGCTGGCCGGGGTCTGTTCGGCGGGCTTGATGACCACGCAGTTGCCGGCGGCCAGCGCGGGCGCCAGCTTCCAGCAGGCCATCAGCAGCGGAAAGTTCCACGGGATGATCTGCCCGACCACGCCCAGGGGCTCCTGAAAGTGATAGGCGACCGTGTCACTGTCGATCTGCGAGATCGAACCTTCCTGCGCCCGCAGCACACCGGCGAAATAGCGGAAATGGTCGATGGCCAGCGGCACATCAGCCGCCATCGTCTCTCGCACCGGCTTGCCATTATCCCAGGTCTCGGCAGCGGCCAGCAATTCCAGATTGCTTTCCATGCGGTCCGCGATCTTCAGCAGGATATTCCCCCGCTCGGTGGGCGAGGTCGCGGCCCATTTGTCCTTGGCGGCATGGGCAGCATCCAGCGCCAGTTCGATATCCTCTGCGTTCGACCGGGCAATCTCTCCGATCTCGGCGCCGGTAATGGGCGTCGTGTTGGTGAAGTACTTTCCGGATTTCGGCGCGACCCAGTCGCCGCCAATGAAATTGTCGTACCGTTTGGCAAAGGGCGATACCTGAATGCCCTTGAAGTCATGTGTCTGATCGTTCGGCATGATGTCTCCTCCTGTGGTCGTCCTTGTCCGGATCTCCCCTTTCCGGACTTCTCTTACAGGGTGACATCTGCGGGCTGCGAATCAACGGCTGCGGGATGGTGGATCGGCAAAGCTGTCTCACGGGTGAGACAGTCATACGTCCTTTTCGGTCACGCCCAGCCGCGACATGCGGCGATACATGGTGGCGCGACCGATGCCCAGGGCGCGCGCCGCCGCCGAGACATTGCCATCCGCGCGGGCCAGCGCCCTGATCACGGCGGCGCGTTCGGCCTTGTCGAAGCCGCTCAGATCGTCCTGCCAGCCCAGCAGATCCGCCGCCGGCTGCGGTCTGAAATCCCCCTCGCGCGCCAGACCATAGGCGCGCCGCGCCGCGCGGGTCGCGCCGATGGCGATGTCATGCTTATCGACCGCCAGCAGCACGGCTGCATCCGAGGCTTCATCCGGCGCGACCACGATGCGCGCATCCGGAAAGCTGGCCTTGAAGAATACCGTTTCGATGGCCTTGGCCGTCTGCATCACCTGCGCGGCGATCAGGCGATTGAACCGCTCATTCTGATCGGAGCGGGCAGAGCTGACATCCAGCGCCGCCAGCAGCTTCCCATCAGGCCCCCAGATCGGCGCATCCATGCAGGACAGGCCCGTATGCCGGGTGCGGAAATGTTCGTCGCGATGGATGGTCACCTGCCGCTTTTCCACGATGCAGGTGCCGATGCCATTGGTTCCCTGCGCCGCTTCGGACCAATCGGTGCCCTTGCTCAACCCCCAGTCCTGAAACTGTCTGACATCGGCATCGCTGGCCCTGTGCTCCAACACCAGCCCATCGCTGTCGGTCAGCAGGACCATGCAGCCAGAGGCACCGATCAGGCTGTAAAGGTGATCAAGCTGGGGGCCGGCCACGCGCAGGAACGGGTCAAGCATTTCACGACGCAGCACAAGTTCCGCATCGCTCAGCCGTTCGGGCGCCCGGCAATCGGCGGGATCAAGCCCGTGTTTCACCATCGACCTGCGCCATGACGCCGTCAGCGCCGATGAGGCGGTCTTGGATCGCGATTGCGCGGCGACGAAATCTGCGTGACGCATACCTGACGGCTCCTCATCCGTGGGTATGCATCACTATAAGCGCCGCCGCGCAAATTAGGCTATAGCCAATCCGGCCACGGCCTTATTCGGCGGGCAACCGCCATGCCTGGACATAATCGCCCTGTTTCGTCCCGATCGAGCCATGCCCGCCCGCGACCTGCACGATCATCTGCCGGCCCTGACTGTCCAGATAGGTCATCGGCGTGGCCTGACCACCTGCGGGCAGGTCCGTCTGCCACAGCTCTTCGCCGCTGGTCAGATCATAGGCGCGCAGAACATCGTCGGTCGCAGCGGCCATGAACGCCACCCCGCCTCCGGTGATGATCGGCCCGCCGATGCCCGGCATGCCCAAGGGCAGCGGCAGCGGAACTGGCGTCATGTCGCGGGTCGTGCCGTTCTTGTGCTTCCACGCGATCTTGCCCGTGCGCAGATCGGCCCCCGCCACGAATCCCCATGGCGGCGCCTGGCAGGGAATGCCCAGCGGCGACAGGAACGGGCCCATCTCGACCGCATAGGGGGCGCCTTCGTTGGAATTCACGCCCTGTTCGCCGACATTGGTTTCGACATCGCCCAGTTCCTCTTGCGGGATCAGCTTCGAGGTGAAGGCCAGCTGCAATGGCATCCCGAACATCACCTGACGGCGTGGATCGACCGCGATGCCGCCCCAGTTGAACACCCCGAAATTCCCCGGATAGACGATCGAGCCCTGCAGGGATGGCGGCGTATAGCGGCCATCATAGCGAAGCTGGCGGAAGGCGATCCGGCACATCATCTGGTCGATTGCCGTGGCACCCCACATCCGTTCCTCGGTCAGCGGCTCGGGATTGAAGCTCAGCGCCGATACCGGCTGCGTGGGCGAGGCGAAATCCTCGGGGATGGTGTCGGTCGAGACGCTGACCTCGGACACCGGCAGGATCGCCTCGCCCGTCTCGCGGTTCAGCACATAGACATCGCCCTGCTTGGTCGGTTGCACCAGCGCGGGCACACGCCCCTGAGGCAGATCAAGGTCGATCAGCGTCGGCTGTGCCGGGGTGTCCATGTCCCACAGATCGTGATGTACGAATTGGTGCACCCAGCGGACCTGACCCGTTTCCAGATCCAGCGCGGTGACCGAGGTGGCATAGGTTTCCTCGGCCTCGCTGCGATACATGCCCAGCTGGTCGGGCGTGCGGTTCCCCATCGGCAGATAGACCATGCCCAGCGTGGGATCCGCGCTCAGCGGGGCCCAGCTGTTGGGCGAAGAGGTCGCATAGACCTGATCGGGATCATTCACGTCAAAGGGCGCGGTTTCGGTTGGATTGCCCGAATCCCAGTTCCACAGCAGCCGACCGTCGCGCGTGTCATAGGCGCGCACGACACCCGAGGGTTCATCGACATTGTAATTGTCATTCACCGCACCCGCGATCACCAGCGTGTTGCCGACGATCACCGGCGGAGAGGTCGAATAGTAATAGCCGTCCTGCTTGTAGGGCATGTTATGCATCAGGTTCAGCGCGCCGTTATCGGCAAAGTCCTGACACAGCGCGCCCGTTTCAGGGTCAAGGGCCAGAAGATGCGCGTCCGAGGTCGGCATGAAAATCCGCGTTTCGCAACTGCCGGTCGTGCCTGTGACGTTGCTGAGCGCCGGACGGGCCGGATGCTGCACCCGCGCATCGGGAATGGCGGCCGGGGTTTCGGCGACTGCCCTGCTGTCATCGCCGGGCCAGTAGCTGACACCACGGCAGGTCTGATGCTGACGGTTGGCATCGGGCTGGATATTGGCCTTGTAGACCCATTTTTCCGCCCCGCTATCCGCATCCAGCGCAATCGCCCAGTTATGCGGCGTACACAGATACAGCGTATTGCCGATCTTGATCGGGGTCGCCTGATAGGTGAACTCACCCGAATCGCCGGGCTGTTTCAGATCGCCGGTCTGATAGCTCCAGGCGGCCTCCAGCCGGGTGACGTTTTCCGGCGTGATCTGATCTATCGGAGAGAAGCGCTGACCGTATTGCGTGCGGCCATAGGCGATCCAGTCCTCATCCCCGGCCACCGGACCCATATCGGGATCGGCATTCGCAATTTCGGTCGGCAGATCGCCCGTGATCGCATATTTATCCTGCGTCAGCGCGCCAAGCGTGCCCAGCCCGATCACAGCCGTCACAAGAAACAGCGGCAGCCAGGCGCGTTCGAAACGCGGTTCCCGAACGCCATAGGGCAGCAGCAAAAGCAGCCCCAGAATCAGGAACATCCCCATCCGGGACGCCAGCGGCCACCAGTCATAGCCCACCTCGGACCATGACCACACGGCCAGCCCGATCAGCAGCAGGGCATAAAGCCAGCGTGCGGCGATGCTGCGATTCAGGATCAGGATGGCCGTCACCACCATGACGACGCCAAAGACGATGAAATACGGGCTGCCGCCCAGCATGGCCAGGCGCACCCCGCCCACGGCCAGCACGGCCCCGATCACCGCAAAAAGAAGCGAAAGCAGAATTCGCATGTCGTTTTCCTTTCGACAAGCTCTGGCGGCAAAGGCGCGGTCCAAGCGCGAAAAACGCCCGGAACTTCAACATGAAAACAAGGACTCAGGACAGCATCCCGACGCCGCGCCACCTTTTGAAATGTTGCAGAAAACAGGTTCCGCGCAATTTCGGGGAACGGCAACCCCGATTCTGGAAATTGCGTTCTAACATTGCGCAATCCTGCCCCGGACAGGCCGGGGCAGGATGATTGCGCGCTCAGGAATAGGTCAGTTCAACCTGCCAGGGCTGCAGATCCCCCGCCGCCGCATCGGACAGATTGGCCCGCAGATGCACGCTTTTCCCCTCTGCTTCGCGCGTGAAGGACAGCACGGGGCCATCCGCCCGCATATCGAATTGCCGACCATGTTTCAGCGCCGCATGGCGGTCGCGCAGGGCGATGGCCTTGCGATAATGGTGCAGGACCGAATTCTCATCCTCTTCCTGCGAGGCCGGGGTGCGCAGCAGATGCTCATGCGGGACGGGCAGCCAGGGCTTTGCGGTCGAAAAGCCGCCATTCACGCCCAGATCCCAGACCATCGGCGTGCGGCACCCGTCGCGGCCCTTGAATTCCGGCCAGAATTCGATGCCATAGGGGTCCTGCAGATCCTCGAACTGCAATTCCGCCTCGGGCAGGCCCAACTCTTCGCCCTGATACAGACAGACCGAGCCGCGCAGGCACATCATCACCGTGCAATAGGCCTTGATCGCCTCATCCGAGAGGTTCCAGCGCGAGGCATGGCGGACGACATCATGGTTCGACATCGCCCAGCAGGGCCAGGAATTCGGCGCCACCCGGTCCAGATCGGCAAACACATCGACCACGCGCTGCGCTTTCAGATCGTCGCCCGACAGGAAGTCGAAGACATAGGACATCTGCAACCGCTTGCTGTCGCCACCTTCGGGCGCGCCGGTATATTCCTCCAGCAATTCCAGCGCCCGTTCGCTATCGCCGATCTCCCCGACCGAGGCCGCGCCATAGGGCGCCAGCAGCGCGTTGAACCGTTCCAGAAAGGCCAGATTCTCGGGCTGCGATTTGTCGAAACGGTGGCTTTGGTGGTTATAGGGGTTCACCGCGGGCGCGGTATCGGATTTGCGCTGCTCGGGCGGCAGCGGCGGGTTGTCGCGCAATTGCTTGTCATGGACATAGAAATTCACCGTATCCAGACGGAAGCCGTCCACGCCCTTTTCCAGCCAGAACCGGGCCACATCCAGGATCGCCTCTTGTACATCGGGATTGTGGAAATTCAGATCCGGCTGAGAGGCCAGGAAGTTGTGCAGGTAATATTGTTCGCGCCGCGCATCCCATTGCCAGGCGCTGCCGCCAAAGATCGACAGCCAGTTATTGGGCACGGTTCCATCGGGCTTGGGATCCGCCCAGACATACCAATCCGCCTTGTCATTGTCGCGGCTGGCCCGGCTTTCGGCAAACCAGGGATGCTGGTCCGAACTGTGTGACAGCACCAGATCGATTACCACTTTCAGCCCCAGCTCATGCGCGCGGGCCACCAGACGGTCGAAATCGTCCATCGCGCCGAACAGCGGGTCGATGCCGCGATAGTCGCTGACATCGTAACCGAAATCCTTCATCGGAGAGGTGAAGAAAGGCGATATCCAGATCGCATCCACCCCCAGCGAGGCGACATAGGGCAACCGCTGCGTAATCCCGGCCAGATCGCCGATCCCGTCGCCTGTCGTATCCTGAAAACTGCGCGGATAGATCTGATAGATCACGCCGCCCTTCCACCAATTCGTCGCCGTCTGGGTCAATGCAGTCACCTTTCATCGCGGGGTGAGGTCAATCCTGCGCCCCATATGCGTGCACAAGGCGAAACACAACAATGCTTGAACTGTTAGCGGTAAAATTTCTGCCGCGGTTCTTTGCCCTTCATGGCAAGGTGCTTCTGCGTCAATGCCCCTCTGGACACGGGGATCGGGGCTTGTGTGCGGACCCGTGCCGGACTTACCATGACCTGCCCGCCCGATGGCGGAGCAGACTGAGGAGACTTCGCATGGCTTGGACCAAACCGATTCTGAAAGAGATCGCCTGCGGCATGGAGATCAACATGTATGCCCCGGCCGAGGATGAGCCCGTCTTGTTCTGATCCCCTGCCCTGATCCATGCGGATCGGACAGGAGGTCTTCAGCCCCGCCCGAACGCTCGGGCGGGGCTGATCATTGCGGCAAAGGGGCATTGCGATGCAGATCATTCTTCTTGGCGCAGGCGCGGGTGGCGGTCTGCCGCAATGGAATTGCGGCTGCGCCAATTGCGATGCCGCGCGGGCCGGGCGAATCGCGCCGATGACCCAAAGCTCGGTCGCGGTCAGCGCGGATGGCCGGGACTGGGCAATCCTGAACGCCTCGCCCGATATCCGCGCGCAACTGGCCGCGACGCCGGAACTGCACCCGACCGGGCTGCGACAGATGCCGCTGCGTTCGGTCCTGTTGACCAATGGCGATATCGACCATGTGGCCGGGCTGCTGACCCTGCGCGAAAGCCAGCCCTTTGACCTGTTTGCCACCGCCACCATTCATCAGGCACTGGCCGATAACCCGATCTTCGGCGCGCTGCGCCGCGATCTGGTGCCGCGTCGCGCGATCCGGCTGGACCACCCCTTTGCGCTGGTCGGCGGTCTGACGGCGACGCTGTTCGCCGTGCCGGGCAAGGTGCCGCTGTATCAGGAAGGCGAGATGGTCGAGACCGGGCTGATCGGCGAAAACACCGTGGGCGTGGAACTGACCGCCAACGGGCGCCGCGCGCTTTATATTCCCGGCTGCGCGGATCTGCCCGACTGGCTGCGCGATCGGATCGAGGGCGCCGATCTGCTGATGTTCGACGGCACCTTGTGGCAGGATGATGAGATGATCCGGGCGGGCCTTGGCCAGAAAACCGGGCGCCGCATGGGCCATATGCCGGTCACCCAGACCATGCCCGCCCTTGCCGGAACCACCATTACCCGCCGCCTGTTGGTGCATCTGAACAACTCCAATCCGCTGACCGATCCGGGCAGCGCGGAAACCGCCCTTGCCACGGCCCAAGGCTGGCAGGTCGGCCGCGACGGAACAAGGATCACGCTATGACCGAACCCGCGCAATCGCGCGCCGATTTCGAAGCCCGGCTGCGGGCCATCGGCGCCGAACGCTATCACGACCGCCACCCCTTTCACGTGCGTCTGCATGGCGGGCACTGCACCCCGGATGAGGTCCGGGCCTGGGTCATCAACCGCTGGCAATACCAATCCCGGATCCCGATGAAGGATGCGGCCTTTCTGTCGCGCGTCACAGATCCCGACCTGCGCCGCATCTGGCGCAAGCGGATCGAGGATCACGATGGCGGCCGGGATGAGGGTGGCGGCCTGCGCCGATGGCTGGCTTTGGCCCGCGCGGTCGGCCTGAACCCCGATTACGTCGCCAGTAGCGTGGGCGTCATGCCCGCGACCCGCTTTGCCGTCGATGCCTATCTGCGCTTCGTCCGCGACATGCCCCTGCTGGATGCCGTGGCGGCCAGCCTGACCGAGCTTTTCGCCCCCAAAATCCACGCCCAGCGGATCGAGGGGCTGCTGGCCCATTACGATTTCGCCGATGACAGCAGCCTGTCCTATTTCCGCACCCGCCTGACCGAGGCGCCCGAGGATGTGGCCTTCGGGCTGGATTACGTGCTGACCCATGCCGATACGCGGGAAAAGCAGGATGCGGCGGCGGCGGCGCTGATCTTCAAGACGGATGTGCTTTGGGCGCAGCTTGATGCGCTGTGGCATGGCTATGTCGATGGCCATATCCCGCCCGGCGCCTGGCGGCCGGGTGAGGGGATGGCGTTATGGACCCACTGATCGCACCGGGCGATATTCCCTATCTGCCGCGCGGCGTGCGGCTGGCCGAAGACAGGGTCAGGGGCATGCCCGTGCTTCTGGCGCCAGAGCGGGCCTTGCAATTGGATCCCATCGGCCACGCCATTCTGGTGGAGCTGGACGGGCAGCGCAGCCTGCAGCAGATCGCCACAGATCTGGCCAAACGCTATGAGGCGCCGCAGGCCGAGGTCATGACCGATATGAGCGACTTTCTGACCGGGCTGATCCAGCGGCGCATGGTCTTTGTCCGGCCCACCCCATGACCGACCACCTAAAAGATATCGATGGCAACCCCGTCACCCCCAACCTGCCCATCGCCCTGCTGGCCGAGATCACACATCGCTGCCCGCTGGCCTGCCCCTATTGCTCGAACCCCATTGAGCTGACCCGCGCGGCGCAGGAAATGCCGCCCGAGGATTGGGCCCGCGCCTTTCGTCAGGCCGCCGATCTGGGCGTGCTGCAGGTCCATATCTCTGGCGGAGAGCCGGGCGCCCGCCGCGATCTGGCACAGATTGTCGCCAGCGCGCGGGACGCCGGGCTTTATGTGAACCTGATCACCTCGGGCATCGGCATCACGCAGGCGCGCCTGCAGGAACTGGACCGCGCCGGGGTCGATCACGTGCAACTGTCGCTGCAGGGCATCCGCCCCGACATGGCCGACCGCATCAGCGGGCATCCCGGATCATGGGACAAGAAGATGCAATTCGCCCGCTGGTTGAATGAGATCGGCTTTCCGCTGACCGTCAACGCGGTCGTCCATCGTCAGAACATGGACCGCCTGCCCGACATGATCGCTTTGGCCGAAACGCTGGACGCGCGGCGGATCGAGGTCGCGACGGTGCAGTTTCACGGCTGGGCCAATCTGAACCGCGCCGCGCTGATGCCAAGCCGCGAACAGGCCGCCACCGCGCGGCGGATCGTCGACGCGGCACGCCTACACCTGCGCGGGCGGATGGTCATCGATTACGTGCCCGCAGATCACCACGCCGCCTATCCCAAGGCCTGCATGGGGGGCTGGGGCACGCTTGGGCTGAACATCGCGCCAGATGGCACGGTCCTGCCCTGCCATGCCGCGCAGACCATCCCCGGCCTGCGTTTCGACAATATCCGCGACCGTCCGCTGCGCGATATCTGGGTACAGTCGCAGGCCTTCAATGCCTTTCGCGGCACCGACTGGATGCCCGAGCCCTGCCAGTCCTGCGACCGCAAGACCGTCGATTTCGGCGGCTGCCGCTGTCAGGCCATGGCGCTGGCAGGCGATGCCCGCGCCACTGATCCGGTCTGTTCGAAATCACCGCTGCATGCAGATCTGGCCGCGAAGGCGCAGGCCGACGCACTGAGCACGCCGGGCGATTTTACCTATCGTCGGATGCAGCGCGGCGGCTGAGACGATGCGCGTCCGGCAGGCAACCCAAGGGCCTGCGACGTTCACACCGGCTGCGCCGGGGGAAGAGGCCCTGCCCCCGCAGCCTCAGCTTAGCGCCAGCCCGATCGCCAGACCAATCCCGGCAAAGGCGGCGGCGATCAGCCAGCTGGGCACCATCGGTTTTGGAACGACCAGCTTCAGCTGCGCTTCCTCGGGGTGGGCGCGGTCCCACAGTGCCTGTTCGACCATCTGCGGCAGCAATGGGCCAAAGCGCCCGACGGTTTGCGCCGTCTTTGCCAGATCGCGGGCCAAAGCCTGCGGACCGATATTCGATCTGATGTAATCCGACACCACCGGCTTGGCCGCGTCCCAGATGTTCAGTTGCGGATCGACGGATCGCGCCACGCCTTCGACCACCACCATGGTCCGCTGCAGCAGGATCAGCTGGGTCTGGGTGCGCATGCCGAAACGCTCGGTCACCTCGAACAGATAGGCCAGCAGATTGGCCATCGAGATGCGGCTGGCATCGGCGCCGAAAATCGGCTCTCCGACGGCGCGCAGCGCGCGGGCAAAGGCTGCCTCATCCCGATCGCGGGGAACATAGCCTGCCTCGAAATGCACGCGGGCCACGCGGCGATAATCGCGCTGGATGAAGCCGAACAGGATCTCGGCATAGACGCGGCGGGTATATTCGTCGATCTCGCCCATGATGCCGAAATCATAGGCGATGATATCGCCATTGCTGGCCACCTTCAGATTGCCGTGATGCATGTCGGCATGGAAAAAGCCGTCCCGCAATGCGTGCTGCAGGAAAAGCTGGATCACGCGGGTGGCGATCTGGCTGACATCATGGCCCGCAGCGGCCAATTCGGCGGGATCGCCCATGGGCAGCCCCTCGGCCCAATCCGCGGTCATCACGCGACGGGAAGAGACCGACCAATGCGGACGCGGCACGCGAAAACCGTCATCATCCTTGGTATTTTCCGCGAATTCCGAAGCCGAGGCCGATTCCAGCCGCATATCCTGTTCGCCCGTCACCACGGATTCGAAATGGCTGACCACATCGCGCGGGCGCAGGCGGCGGGTCGAGGGTGACAGGAATTCGATCAGCCGGGCGGCGAAGTGGAAGGCGTCGATATCGCGGCGGAAGGCGGCACCGATGCCGGGGCGAACGACCTTGACCGCGACCTCTTGCCCGCTGTCGCGCAGACGCGCGCGGTGAACCTGCGCGATCGAGGCGGCGGCGACCGGGTCCGAGAATTCGACGAACATCTCATCGACGGGCCGGCCCAGATCGCCTTCGACGATCTCCATCGCGACATCGGTGGGAAAGGGCGGCAAACGGTCCTGCAACATGCGCAGCTGATCGGCCATTTCAGGCCCGACTACATCGGCACGTGTCGAGAGGATCTGGCCGAACTTGATATAGGCCGGACCAAGCGCGGTGATCGCGCGGGTGATCGGCGGCAGGTTCGGATCGCCCTTATAGCCCAGCCAGCGGAACGGCCAGCCCATGATCCGGGCTGCGGCACGCAGGCGCGGCGGCGCCTCCATCGCGTCCAGCACGGCGCCCATGGCACCCGTGCGTTCGAAGGTGGCGCCCGTGCGGATCAGGCGCAGGATATTGTGCGGACCGCGCATTTACAGCTTCCACCCCGAATGCAGCGCGGCAATGCCCATGGACAGGTTGCGCCATTGCACGCGGCCAAAGCCCTCCTCGCGGATCATGGCGGCGAAACTGTCCTGATCGGGAAATTTGCGGATCGATTCGACCAGATATTGATAGCTGTCGCGATCCCCGGTCACGGCCTGACCCATCGCCGGAATCACATTGAAGCTGTAGCGGTCATAGGCCCATTGCATCGCGGGCACCGGGATCTGGCTGAATTCCAGCACCATCAGGCGGCCGCCCGGACGCAGCACGCGATAGGCTTCGGCCAAAGCATCGCCGATGCGGGTCACGTTGCGGATGCCAAAGCTGATCGTGTAGCGGTCGAAGCTGTTATCGGCAAAGGGCAGCGCCATGGCATCGCCGGTGACCCAGGACAGGCGGTCGGCCCTGGCGGCGGCCTCGCCGCGCTTGCGGCCCTCGACCAGCATGGATTCGGTCATGTCGCAAACCGTCACACGCGCCTGAGGTGCGCGATCCAGAAACCGGAAGGCGATATCGCCAGTGCCGCCCGCGACATCCAGCAGCTCCTGCCCGTTGCGCGGGGCCAGCCAGTCCATCATCGCATTCTTCCAGATCCGGTGAATGCCCGCGCTCATCAGGTCGTTCATCACGTCATAGCGCGAGGCAACGCTGGAAAACACGCCATGGACCATGCCCGCCTTGGCGTCCTCATCCACGGTCTGAAAGCCGAAATGGGTTTTCTTGTTCTGGGTCATCGCGCTTGCCGTTCTTGTCTTTGCGCACCAGATAAGACCGGCGCGTCGCGGGCACAATGACCGGGATGGGCCAGCGGTGCAATGCGACGAAAGGGAATTCAGGTGCCAGAACTGCCAGAGGTCGAAACCGTCCGGCGCGGATTGCAGCCGCATCTTGAAGGTCAGCGCATCGCCCGAGCCGACGCGCGCAGGCCCGATCTGCGCTGGCCGCTGCCGGTCGATCTGGTGCAGGTGCTGACCGGGGCGACCGTGACCGCGCTGCGGCGGCGGTCGAAATATCTGCTGGCCGATCTTGATCGCGGGGGCATATTGCTGATGCATCTGGGCATGTCCGGCCGGATGCTGATCGAGGGTGCCGCCACCGCCGATTATCACCGCGATCCGGCGATCCTGCCGCGGCACGATCACGTCGTGCTGACGACCGAGGCCGGCACAACCATCACCTTCAACGATGCGCGGCGCTTTGGCATGGTCGATCTGATCCGCGAGGGGGCCGAGCACCCGCTGCTGGCCCATCTGGGGCCAGAACCTTTCGATGCGGTTTTCGATACCGCCTATCTGTCAGCCGCCTTCCGCAATCGGCGCAGCCCGGTGAAGCAGGCGCTTCTGGATCAGAAAATCGTCGCGGGGCTGGGCAATATCTATGTCAGCGAGGCGCTTTACCGGGCGCGAATCGATCCCAGACGGGCGGCGGGACGTATTTCTGCAAAGCGTCTTGAATTGTTGATCGCGCAGATCCGCGCCGTGCTGACCGATGCCATCGCGGCAGGCGGGTCATCGTTACGCGATCACCGGCAAGCCACTGGCGAGTTGGGGTATTTCCAGCACAGTTTTCGCGTTTACGACCGCGAGGGTCAGCCCTGCCAGAGCCCGGAATGCGGCGGGACTGTCAGACGGGTGGTGCAGTCCGGGCGTTCAAGCTTCTACTGTCCTGTTTGTCAACGCTAAGTCAGGTGCTTGGAATCCCCCGGCAGGTGCTGATAGGTTCCCGGCGATAACTTATGCCAATAAGGACATAGCTCATGGCTTATGAAACGATCATCGTCGAAAACGAAGATGATGTCGCTCTGATCCGTCTCAACCGACCCGAGGCGCTGAATGCCCTGAACTCGAGCCTGATCTCTGAACTTGCCGAGGCTCTGACCGAAGCCGACAATAACGACAAGGTGCGCTGCATCGTCATCACCGGCAGCGAAAAGGCCTTTGCCGCGGGTGCCGACATCAAGGAGATGGCGGAAAAGTCCTTTGTCGATGTCTATAACGAAGACCTCTTCGGCGCGCAGGTTCAGGTGATCGAGCGTATTCGCAAGCCGATCATTGCGGCGGTCAGCGGCTATGCCTTGGGTGGCGGCTGCGAATTGGCGATGATCTGCGATTTCGTCATCGCGGCTGAAAACGCGAAATTCGGACAGCCCGAAGTCAATCTGGGCGTGGTCGCAGGCATTGGCGGCACGCAGCGGATGACCCGCATCATCGGCAAGTCCAAGGCCATGGACATGCATCTGACCGGCCGCTTCATGGATGCAGCCGAAGCCGAGCGCGCGGGCCTTGTCAGCCGCGTCGTGCCGACCGCCAAGCTGATCCCCGAAGCGCTGGCCGCCGCCCGCAAGATCGCCGAGAAATCCCAGATCACCGTCAAGACGATCAAGGAAGCCGTCAACCGTTCCTACGAGACGACGCTGTCCGAGGGCATCCGCTTTGAACGTCGCGCCTTCCATTCGCTCTTCGGCACCGAGGATCAGAAGGAAGGCATGGCCGCTTTCCTGGAAAAGCGCGAACCGCAATTCCGCGACAAGTAAGCCGGGCGTTGATTCGGGGTTCCCATCCGGCGGAATATCCCCTATAGGCCTTCGCTTACATGCGCGTGGGCCCGCTTAGGCAAGAATCATGACCGTCTTTTCGGAAGACGGTGCCTTGGGTCTTTTGCGCGACAGAAACGCTAAAGACCCGATAGGACCCGAAATATGGCCAATACCCTGCAGTCGAAAAAGCGCGCCCGCCAGACCGAGCGTCGCACCGACATCAACAAAGCCCGCCGCTCGCGCATCCGCACCTTCCTGCGCAAAGTCGAAGAAGCCATCGCCAGCGGCAATGCCGATGCGGCCCGTGATGCGCTGAAAGCCGCCCAGCCCGAACTGATGCGCGGTGTGACCAAAGGCGTCGTTCACAAGAACACCGCAGCCCGCAAGATTTCGCGCCTCTCGGCCCGGGTCAAGGCGCTGTCGGCAGCCTGATTTCGGCCCGCTCGCGGGCGCTGAAATAGATAAAGATCCGGCCTGTTTAGGCGGATTCGCAAGATGGGGTATGAACCTTCCGGTTCATGCCCCATTTCATTTCTTGCGGAATGTTTGTTGGATAATATTGTTACTTTTCAATGCCATCTGGAAAATTTGCTTGTGAGTCAATGGCATCGGAGATTCGATCACGGAAAGCCTGTGTCAAGCGCATAGTTCAGTTGCACGCCTCAAGCGGCTGTTGCTAGGTTCATCCAGCGATTCACGTCGCGACAGGGGGACAGACCTCGCCCAAACAGCGGTAAATAAGCGCTTTCGACGGGTCAGGTCAGGGAATGAAGCAGAAGCGATTCTGGATTCGTCCTTGGGGTCCTTTAAAGGTCGGCTGCCACCGGCTTTTGACGGGCCCTGTCTTAAGTTCGTTCGTTCGGGCAGGATGCCCATTTACGCACCGTATTCTTGGTGCCGGTTTTCGTGTTGCCGAACGCTGCCTGCGTGCCGTGAATTCTTCTTCGCCATCAACTGGCGAGGGCTGGGGACAGGAATATAGGGCAACGAGACTATGGAAGACCTTTGGAGACAGGCATGCGTGAATCTGGAACGGAATGTCGGTCAGAACAATTTCAATCACTGGATCAAGCCTCTGCGTCTCAGCACCCTGGAAGCTGGCATCGCATATTTTGAAAGCCCGACCCGGTTCATCTCGGATTGGGTCAACCGGCACTTCGCAGACAAGATCACGGCCGAACTGAACGGGCTTGGTTACGAGGTTGACCGCCTGCGCTTTGCCGTGGTGCCTGCGCAGGGCGCGGCCCGCGCCGCGCGTTCGGCAGCGGCGGCCCAGGTTTCGGGCCAAACGGGGGCGGCTCAGCCCGTCGCACGTGCCGCCGCCCCGTCCACGACCCGTCTGGCGCCGAAACCGGATCTGGGTGCGCCGCTGGATCCGCGCTTCACCTTCAGCAATTTCGTCGTCGGCAAGCCGAACGAGCTGGCCCATGCCGCCGCCCGCCGCGTGGCAGAAGGCGGTCCCGTAGGCTTCAACCCGCTGTTTCTTTATGGCGGCGTCGGTCTGGGCAAGACCCATCTGATGCATGCCATCGCCCATGACTATCAGACCCGCCACCCGAATTCGCAGGTGCTGTACCTGTCTGCGGAACAGTTCATGTATCGCTTCGTCCAGGCGTTGCGGGAAAGCACGATCATGGATTTCAAGGGTATGTTCCGCAATGTGAACATGCTGATGGTCGATGATGTGCAATTCATCGCCGGCAAGGATAGCACGCAGGAAGAATTCTTCCACACCTTCAATGCGCTGGTCGATCAGGGCAAGCAGATCGTCATTTCCGCCGACCGCGCCCCGGCCGAGATCAAGGGCCTGGAAGAGCGTATCAAATCGCGCCTCTCCTGCGGGCTGATCGTGGATCTGCACCCGACCACCTACGAGTTGCGTCTGGGCATCCTGCAGTCCAAGACCGAATCCTTCCGACGCCAGCAGCCGGATCTGGAAATCGGCGATGGCGTGCTGGAATTCCTTGCCCATCGGATCAGCACCAATGTCCGCGTTCTGGAGGGCGCGCTGCAGCGTCTGTTCGCCCATGCCAGCCTGTTGCGCCGTGAGATCACGCTGGAGGTCGCGCAGGACTGTCTGGCCGATATCCTGCGCACCAATGACCGCAAGATCAGCATCGACGATATCCAGCGCAAGGTGGCCGAGCATTACAATATCCGCCTGTCGGACATGATGGGGCCAAAGCGCGCCCGCAACGTCGCCCGTCCGCGCCAGATCGCCATGTATCTGTCAAAGCAATTGACCAGCCGCAGCCTGCCCGAAATCGGTCGCCGCTTTGGCGGGCGCGACCACACCACGATCATGCATGGCGTCCGCAAGATCGAAGAGCTTGTGGCCGATGATCACGCCCTTGCCGAGGATGTCACCATGCTTAAACGGCTGCTGGAAGCCTGACGCCCCTGCCGCGCATGAAAACCTTGTGACCGTCCTTCGGGGCGGTTACAAACTACGCCGGTACATGGGGGCCGAACCGGCCATAGGGACAGGGACAAGCGATGAAATTCTCGATCGAACGCGCCGTTCTGGTGAAAGCCGTTGCTCAGGCGCAATCCGTTGTCGAACGCCGCAACACCATCCCGATTCTGGCCAATGTTCTGATCGAAGCGACGCCCGAGGGCGTCAGCTTCCGCGCCACCGATCTGGATACCGAGGTCGTGGACAAGGCCGCAGCCCAGGTCGAACGGCCCGGCGCTACCACCGTCAGCGCCGTGATGCTGAATGAAATCGCCCGCAAGCTGCCCGACGGGGCTTTGGTCAATATCACCAGCGACGATGCCGCAGGTCGCCTGTCGGTTCAGGCGGGCCGGTCGAATTTCAGCCTGGCCACCCTGCCCCGCGAGGATTTCCCGGTCATGGCCAGCACCGAATATGGTGCCAATTTCAGCGCCAAGGCCAGCGTGTTGCGCCGCTTGTTCGACAAGTCGAAATTCGCCATCTCGACCGAAGAGACACGGTATTACCTCAATGGCGTCTATATGCATGTCGCCCAAAGCGAGGACGGCCCGGTGCTGCGCTGCGTCGCCACTGACGGGCACCGGCTGGCCCGGATCGACGCGCCGCTTCCCCAGGGCGCCGATGAGATGCCGGGCGTGATCGTTCCGCGCAAGACCGTGGCCGAATTGCGCAAGCTGCTGGACGAGGATGATGCGGATATCGCCGTCTCGGTCAGCGAAACCAAGGTGCGTTTTGCAACGCCGACCATCACCCTGACCTCGAAGGTGATCGACGGGACCTTCCCCGATTACTCGCGCGTCATCCCCGCCAATAATGCCCGCAAGCTGGAAGTCGATGCCAGCGATTTCGCCCGCGCCGTGGACCGCGTCGCCACGGTCAGCAGCGAACGGTCGCGCGCGGTCAAGCTGGCACTGGATGCGGACCGGCTGATCCTGTCGGTCAATGCACCCGATGCCGGTGCTGCGGATGAGGAACTGATCGTCGCCTATGCCGATGACCCGCTGGAAATCGGCTTCAATGCCAAATATCTGCAGGAAATCGCCAGTCAGGTGGATCGCGACAATGCGGTCTTCATGTTCAACGGCTCGGGCGATGCGGCGCTGATCCGCGAAGGCAGCGACCAGACGGCGGTCTATGTCGTCATGCCGATGCGCGTGTGACATTAGACCACCTGTCGCTGGCCCAGTTCAGATCCTGGCCCCGGCTGGATCTGACGCTGGATCGCCGCCCGGTGGCCATTTTCGGCCCGAACGGGTCCGGCAAGACGAATATCCTTGAAGCACTGTCCATGCTGGCCCCCGGCCGTGGCCTGCGTGGTGCCGCCGCGCCCGATCAGGCGCGACAGGGGCGTGACGCGGGCTGGCGCATTCAGGCGCAGATCGGGTCGCGACCCATCCAGATCACCGCGCCGCCGGGACAGCCGCGCAGTGTGGCCATCGACGACAAACCCGTGCCGCAGACCGCGCTGGCGCGCCTGCTGCGCGTGGTCTGGCTGGTGCCCGCGATGGACCGGCTGTGGATGGATTCGCCCGAAACACGCCGCCGTTTTCTGGACCGCATGACGCTGAGCCTGTTTCCCGATCACGCCGATCTGGCGCTTGGCTATGACAAGGCGATGCGGGAACGCAACCGCCTGCTGAAGGACCAGATCAGCGATCCCGGCTGGTATCGCGCGCTGGAAAGCCAGATGGGCGAAAGCGGCGCGGCGCTGACCCGCAACCGGCTGGCCGCGCTTGACGCGATCATGGCCGCGCAGGAGGGCGGCGATTTCCCCGCCGCCATGCTGACCCTGCTGCCGGGCGAGGGCTTTGCCGACGATCCCGATCCCGACAGCATTTCCGCACGGCTGTCGCAGATGCGGCCACGCGATCTGGCCGCCGGGCGCAGCCTGTCTGGTCCCCATCGCGCGGATCTTGGCGCCTGTTGGGGGCCGCAGAACATGCCGGCCGCGCTGTCCTCGACCGGCGAACAAAAGGCGCTGCTCTTGTCGATGATCCTGGCCAATGCGCGCGCGCTGTCCGATCAGCCGGTTCTGCTGCTGCTGGATGAAGTTGCCGCGCATCTGGACGCGGATCGGCGCGCGGCGCTTTATGATCGCATTGCCGCCCTGCCCGCGCAGTCCTTTCTGACCGGCACCGGCCCTGAATTGTTCGACAGTTTCGGCGCGCGCGCGCGGCAATTCTCCGTCACCAAGGCCGAGGGCATCTCGGTCGCAGAGGGGGTCACATGACGCTGGATGCCAATTCCCTGTGGCTTTATGCGGGCGCGATGGTGGCGATCTGGCTGACGCCCGGCCCGGTCTGGGTGGCGATCATGGCACGGGCGCTGGCCTCGGGCTTTCGCGGGGTCTGGCCGCTGGCAGTGGGCGTGGCCATCGGCGATGTGCTGTGGCCGCTGATCGCGATCTTCGGGCTGGCGGTGGTGGTCAGCCAAAGCGCGGAATTGCTGGTCTGGCTGCGCTGGATCGCGGCCATCGTCTTTGTCGGCATGGGAATTGCGCTGCTGCGACAGGCGAAAAAACCGGTCGAGCGTGACGCAAGGCTGACACAGCGCGGCCGTTGGGCCGGGTTTTCGGCGGGCCTTCTGGCCATCGCGGGCAACCCCAAGGCGGCGCTGTTCTATGTCACCGTGCTGCCCGGCTTTTTCGATGTGCGGCAGTTGACCGGCTGGGATGTGGCGGTGATTGCGGCCATGTCGGGGCTGATCCCCTTTGGCCTGAACCTGATCATGGGCGGCGCCGTCGCCGCGGCCCGCGCGAAACTTGC
This sequence comes from Paracoccus fistulariae, assembly GCF_028553785.1. NCBI lineage: Bacteria > Pseudomonadati > Pseudomonadota > Alphaproteobacteria > Rhodobacterales > Paracoccaceae > Paracoccus > Paracoccus fistulariae. Next base: position 2,533,942 of record NZ_CP067136.1, on the reverse strand, counting down.
CACGCCGACCGGGCTGCGACGGATGAACCTGCTGTCAGGCGGCTTGCTGATCCTGGTTGGCTGCGTGATCGGCCTTGGTCAGCTTCTGGCCACCTAAAGCAGCCACTCGATCGGCAGCACATTCAGCACATAGACCATGATCCGGTCCCAGGTGCCCAGTCCGGGTTCGCGATCCACCATGCTGATCGATCCATCAGCGTCGACCACCTGCCAGACCATATCCTTGCCATCCAGCTTTGGCTGATAGCTGCGCCGTGCCAGATCCTGCAGGGTGCCGCGCCCCGATTGCGCCAGCGCGGGGCTGTCGATCAGGAAACCCATTTCGCAATTCAGCCGGGCCGAGCGCGGATCGAAGTTGAACGAGCCGATAAAGACCCGCCGGTCGTCGATGCTGAAAGTCTTGGCGTGAAGCGAGGCGCCGTTGGACCCGATCGGGCCAAGCTCATCGCGGCCCTGCGGCTGGCCATCGACCTGACGCAGCTCCAGCAGGGTCACCCCGGCCTCCAGCAATTCCCGGCGGTATTTGATATAGCCCGCATGCACCGTCGGCACATCCGTCGCCTCCCAGGAATTGGTCAGGATCTCGACCCGGTGGCCCTTGCGGGCCAGATCGGCGAAATAGGCCGTGCCCTGCTTGCCCGGCACGAAATAGGCCGAAATCAGGTCAACATTCTGCGTCACCTCACCCAGAATGCTGCCAAGCTGCGAGATCATCAGATCCTGACGCCTCGCACCGCCGGTGCCCTTGATCGGATCATCGGCCACGACCTGAACATCCGTCCATTCCAGCCGCGCCCCGGCATCGCGCATCCATTCCGTGGGGCTTTGCGCATCGGCGGCAAGGGTCTCGGCATCCGGCTCGGCCTTTGCTTTCGCCAGCTTTTCGTCAAACAGCGCCATATCGCCGGGGCCCTTGATGACCTGTTCCAGCGCGATCACCGGCTGGCTGTTCCAATAGCTGTCAAAGATCCGGCTGGTATCGCTGACGACCTTGCCCACGCCCAGCACGTCAAGATCCAGATAGGCGGGCACATCGCCAAGCGCGAAATACTCATCACCGATATTGCGCCCGCCCACGATGGCCGCCGCGCTGTCGGCGATAAAGGCCTTGTTATGCATCCGGCGATTGATCCGGATCGGGGTCAGCGCATAGCCCGCCATTTTCGGGCTGCGAATGGTCGAGGGGTTGAACAGCCGCACGCTGAAATTCGGCAGCTGGTTCATCGCCGCAAGGATCGGGTCCAGCCCGCCAATGCCGTTGTCATCCAGCAGCAGCCGCACCCGCACGCCGCGATTGGCGGCATCGCGCAGCGCCTCCAGCAGCAGCAGGCCGGACAGGTCATCGTGCCAGATATAATACATCACATCGAGAGAGCTTTGCGCCCCCTGAGCCAGATAGACCCGGCTGGTAAAGGCCGGGACCGGTTCGCCCAGCGGCATCACACCGGATTTCCCGGGATGAGCGGCCTGCGCCTGCGCCGCTCCGACGCCCAGCGGCGTGTCGGGGTCAAAGGGAATGGCCAGTTCCGGCGCGCGGCCTTCGGTCGAGGGCACCGGAAAGATCATCCGTCCCGCGACCCAGCAGACGCCCAGAATGACGACGATGCCCAGAAACCACTGCAAGAACTTCATCCGGAACTCCGATTTTCGCCCATTGTGACAAGCTTTTCCGGCGGCGGCCAGCGCATTGCCCCCAAAGCGCCGTAAACGGCGGAAAAACCCCGTAAAAGCCGTGACTTTACCTGCCTGAACACCTATATCGGAGGGGCAAGAACAGGAAGTCTGATCAATGTCCGATACCAGCACGCAGCCCGCCGAATATGGCGCCGATTCCATCAAGGTTCTCAAAGGGCTAGAGGCTGTTCGCAAACGCCCCGGCATGTATATCGGCGACACCGATGACGGGTCGGGCCTGCACCACATGGTCTATGAGGTGGTCGATAACGGCATTGATGAGGCGCTGGCCGGTCACGCGGATTACGTGCAGGTCAAAATCCACGCCGATAACAGCGTCAGCGTGCGCGACAATGGCCGCGGCATTCCGGTGGACATGCACCCGACCGAAGGCGTCAGCGCGGCCGAGGTGATCATGACCCAGCTTCATGCCGGCGGGAAGTTCGATCAGAACAGCTACAAGGTGTCGGGCGGTCTGCATGGCGTCGGCGTTTCGGTCGTCAACGCGCTGTCGGACTGGCTGGAACTGCGCATCTGGCGCAATGGCAAGGAATATGTCGCCCGCTTCGAACATGGCGAAACGGTCGAGCATCTGCGCGTGGTCGGCGATGCGCCCGATCAAAGCGGGACCGAGGTGCGCTTTCTGGCCTCGAACAAGCTGACCAACCCCAATGGCACGTTCAGCAATCTGGATTACGTCTACAAGACGCTGGAAAACCGCCTGCGCGAACTGGCCTTTCTGAACAGCGGCGTCCGCATCCTGCTGGAGGATGAGCGCCCGGCGGAACCGTTGAAAACCGAACTGTTCTATGAAGGCGGCGTCCGCGAATTCGTGAAATTCCTGGACCGCTCGAAAACCTCTGTCATGCCCGAGCCGATCTTCATGACCGGCGAAAAGAACGGCATCGGGGTCGAGGTGGCGATGTGGTGGAATGACAGCTACCACGAAACCGTGCTGCCCTTTACCAACAACATCCCGCAGCGCGATGGCGGCACCCATCTGGCAGGGTTCCGAGGCGCGCTGACCCGGGTGATTCAGAAATACGCCCAGGACAGCGGCATCGCCAAACGCGAAAAGGTCGATTTCACCGGCGACGACGCCCGCGAGGGGCTGACCTGCGTTTTGTCGGTCAAGGTGCCCGATCCGAAATTCTCCAGCCAGACCAAGGACAAGCTGGTCAGTTCCGAGGTTCGTCCCGCCGTTGAAGGTCTGGTCAGCGAAAAGCTGGCCGAGTGGTTCGAGGAAAACCCGAACGAGGCCAAGGCGATTGTCGGCAAGATCATCGAAGCCGCCCTTGCCCGCGAAGCTGCCCGCAAGGCGCGCGAACTGACGCGGCGCAAGACGGCGATGGATGTGGCCTCATTGCCCGGAAAGCTGGCGGATTGTCAGGAAAAGGATCCGGCCCTTGCGGAATTGTTCATCGTCGAGGGGGACTCGGCCGGTGGATCCGCCAAACAGGGACGTTCTCGCCAGAATCAGGCCGTGCTGCCTTTGCGCGGGAAAATCCTGAACGTGGAACGTGCCCGGTTCGACCGGATGCTCTCCTCGGATCAGATCGGCACGCTGATCACCGCGCTTGGCACCGGGATCGGGCGCGATGAATTCGACCTGAAAAAGCTGCGCTACCACAAGATCGTCATCATGACCGATGCCGATGTGGACGGCGCGCATATCCGCACCTTGCTGCTGACCTTCTTCTTCCGCCAGATGCCGGAACTGATCGAGCATGGCCATCTCTATATCGCGCAGCCACCGCTTTATAAGGTGGGCCGCGGCCGGTCCGAGGTCTATCTGAAGAACGAAGCGGCGCTGGAAGACTACCTGATCCAGCAAGGCGTCGATGGCGCGGCGCTGCGGCTTGGTTCGGGTGAGCATATCACCGGCAATGACCTGATGCGCGTGGTCGAAGAGGCGCGCACCGTGCGCCGCATCCTGCGCGCCTATCCGACGCATTACACGCCCCATATCACCGAGCAGGCCGCGATTGCGGGGGCGCTGGTGCCGGGCCGTATCGACGATGATCCGCAAGGTGTCGCCGATGCCGTGGCGCAGCGTCTGGACATGATCGCCGAGGAATATGAGCGCGGCTGGCAGGGCCGACCGACGCAGGATGCCGGCATCCGTCTGACCCGCACCCTGCGGGGTGTCGAGGAAAACCGCAATCTGGACGGGCAGATGCTGCGCAGCGGCGAAAGCCGTCGCCTGGCCGAAATGACGCAGGCGCTGCAGGATATCTACAGCCAGCCCGCCTATCTGGTGCGCAAGGATCGCGACGTGCCGATCTATGGCCCGCTGGGCCTGCTGCAGGCGATCTTCCTGGAAGGCGAAAAGGGTCTGTCGCTGCAGCGCTACAAGGGTCTGGGCGAGATGAACCCCGAACAGCTGTGGGAAACGACGCTGGACCCGGCTGCCCGCACCATGCTGCAGGTTCGCATCGAGGATCTGACCGAGGCCGAGGATCTGTTCACCAAGCTGATGGGCGACGTGGTCGAACCGCGCCGCGAATTTATTCAGCAAAACGCGCTCAGCGTCGAAAATCTGGATATATGATCGGCTGATGTTTCGGCCATCTGTCTGAAGTCGCCATGATACGGCCTGCGCCTGACCCGCGCAGGCCGTTCGCACATGCGGGCATCGCCGGATGCGACATATGGTCCCGGCGGCCTTTGAAATCCTTTAGCGCAGATGGCCGCCTCTATGCTAATATCCGGCCCATGATCCGCGCAGAAGAATTGGTTGTCGGCCAACAGTCCAAACGCAATCGCATCATGTCAGGGGCCTCCTTCGCCGCCGTCAGATCAGATGGCGAGGAGAGCCGGAAAGATGTATTACTCCCAATATTTCGGGTCTGCATGGGGCTGATCGGATAGCAGACAGACGCGCCCTTATCGGTTGTGATGGACAGCAAAGGAAATTACCCGTGACACGCTTGCTCATATCGCTTTTCTGCCTTGGCCTGATGGCCACCAGCCCCGCCTTATCTCAGGATACGCCCCTTTCGTCGGCGCAATCCGATCCTGAAACGCTTGGCTGGATGCAGGGATTTCCACCGCCCGCCGATCGCATTATCCGCATGACCGATGCCGATGCCTTCACCTTTCCGAAATTGCGCTGGACGATGTGCAATTTCCGCGAGTTGACGCCGACGAAGGCCGTCAGGAATGGCACGGATGGTGCTGACGCGCTGCCGGTTGCATTGGATCCCGGCCTTGATGCAGTCAGCTTCCCCCCGATGGGCAGCGACCGGAAAATGACCTGGGATCAGGCCTTCGATGTAAATTACACGGACGGAATCCTGGTGCTGCATCGCGGTCGGATCGTCTACGAACGCTATGGCGGCTGCATGGATGAAAACAGCCTGCACGGCGTCATGTCGGTGTCGAAATCCCTGACAGGCCTTGTCGCGGAAACGCTGGTCGCCGAAGGCGCGCTGGACGAAACGGCGCTGATGCGCGATGTGATCCCGGAGCTGGATGGCAGCGGCTTTGGCGATGCGACCGTCCGGCAGGTGCTGGAGATGACGACCGCGCTGGATTATTCCGAGGATTACGCCGATCCGAATTCGGATGTCTGGACCTATTCGCGGGCCAGCAGTCCGCTGCCAGCGCCCGAAGGCTATGACGGTCCGCGCAGCTATTTCGGCTATCTGCAGACGGTCAGGAAATCCGGCGCGCATGGCGAGGCCTTCGCCTATCGCACCATCAATGCCGATGCGGTCGGCTGGCTGATTGCGCGGGTCAGCGGACTGGATGTGGCAGATTGGGTGTCGCAGAATATCTGGTCCCATATCGGAGCGGAGAGAGAGGCGTTCTTTACCGTCGATTCCATTGGTACGCCCTTTGCGGGGGGCGGCTTCAATGTCACGCTGCGCGATCTGGCCCGGCTGGGTCAGCTGGTGCTGGATCGCGGCAATTGGCAGGGGCAACAGATCCTTCCGGCGCAGGCCATTGACCGCATTCGGCAGGGCGGCGATCCGCAGGCCTTCGCCCGCGCCGGATATGACACCCTGCCGGGGTGGAGCTATCGTGGCATGTGGTGGGTCAGCAATGACGATCACGGTGCCTTTGCCGCGCGCGGCGTTCACGGGCAAACGATCTGGATCGACCCTGCAGCGCAGATGGTGATCGCACGGGTCGCCTCGAACCCGGTGGCGGCAAATGCGGCGAATGACCCGACATCGCTGCCCGCCTACCGCGCGGTGGCGGATTACCTGATGGCGAAAGATGGCTTTGCGCAGCTGCAGGATCTGGAATGGCGGATCGAGGATATCGATGGGCGCGGCGTCATCGACTACTCTCCGGCCCGGCTGACATTCGGTGCCGATGGCAAGCTGTCGGGCAATGCCAGCTGCAACCGCCTGATGGGCAGCTATCAGGTCGATGGCGACAGCCTGACGCTGCAGCAGCTTGGCACCACACGGAAGGCCTGCCCCGAGGCGCTGATGGCCCAGGAACGCCTGCTTCTGGACCTGCTGGGCCAGATCACAGGATGGCGCCTGTCGCCGGATGGCGGGCTGATCCTTTATACCAATGATAACCGGCAGATCCTGGCCCGACAGGGGTAATCTGCGGAACGGCGATCAGGGGCCGCCGGGTCTGGCAGCCCCTACAGGTACGGCGGGATCAGTTGCCCAGATAGGTCGAATAGCCGAACGGGCTGACCAGTACGGGCACATGATGATGCCGCCCGCTGTCCTGAACGGCGAAGACCACCGAAATCTCGGGGAAGAAGGCGGGCTTTTCGAACCCGTCATAGGCCGTCATGTCAAAGCTGAGACGGTAGGTCGCGACCTCGGCCTCGATGCCGAATGCCTCGACGCGCCCATTTTCCTCGGTCGTTGCGGTGGCGATCTCGCTCCATTCGCCGTCGCGATTGATCTCCAGGGTGACCGGCACACCGCCGCCGCCCTGACCCGTCGCGGTGTTCAGAACATGTGTCGAGATATCCTCGGCCCATAGCGGCGAGGCGACAAAGATCACTGCGGCGGTAGCAAGAAGCGCTTTATAAATCATGAACTCACTTTCATTCCTTGAATGGCGGGCCAACGAGGAAAGGCTGGTTTTCGTTTCTTCACGACAGGGTGAAGGCAGTCGGGCTATCCGCCTGTCCAGCAATCGCTTGGCCGGATTTACTGCCCGCAAGCCCGTCTTCGGCGCAATCAGGCGATCATTACCAATGCAATGTGTTGTATTTGCCGCAAAATGCACAAAAAAATCCGGTGCTTTGGGAAGGATTTTCCATCATGATTGCCCAGCCGCTATAAAAACGTTAGCCGCCCGAAAACCACGCTTGATCGCGCTATCGCACGCACAGGAGCTTTCGCATGTCCTTCAAATCCAGTTTTATCGCCACCTGTCTGCTTACTGCGATGACGACCGCTGCCCATGCCGGCGGTGCGATTGCTCCGGTCGTACAAACTGACGTGGTGGCTGTGCCTGTCGAAAATACGGCCACGGATTGGGGCGGCGCCTATGTCGGTGGCTGGATCGGCTATGCCACCGGCGCAGATGACAGGGTCGGAGTTGATGAGTTCGATCTGAATGGCGAACTTGAAAGTTCCCTCAGGCCGGAACTCGATCTCGATGTAAGAGGCGTAAACGCCGGTCTGAATATCGGCTATCGCTGGCAAATCGATAACTGGGTTTTCGGTCCCGAACTCTTCTATGAACGCGGCAATATCGACGATGAGCTCAGCTACTCCGGCGATCATGAGAACGGGGCGACGCTTATCTCGAAGGTAAACTATGTCGCTGGCTTGCAGTTCAAGGGCGGTTTCGCATTCGCGTCCGGCACGCTGCTTTATGGCAGCGTCGGCTATGTTCGCGGAGACTTCGACTATGATTGGTTCGAGACAGATCTCGGCGATACCATCATCGATGAGACAAAGGGTTATAATGCTGACGGTTATTCCCTTGGTCTTGGCGTCGAGCGCAAGCTGAGCGAAAAATGGTCGATCTTCGGCGAGTGGCAGTACCGCAATTTCGGCAAGACGAATATCAGCTATGCTTACGAAGATGGCAGCAAGCTGACCCGTGCGACCCCGGAACATCACAACTTCAAGCTGGGCGTGAATTTCCAGTTCTGATCGACGAGCTCATCATGATCGGGGCCGACCGCCAGCGGGCGCGTCGGCCTTTTTCATGCCCCGCGACGGGATCAGGGGCACGCCCAACGCCTTTCGGCCGCAAGCGACCGCGATCCCCTGCGGGACAAGCGCCGTCAGCACCGGATCATCCGCCGAAAGCCCCCCCGTATAGGTTCCGAAGGCGGGCAGGATCAGGTGGTCACGCCCGATCAGAAAGCATCGCCGCCGCTGCCCCGCCAGACGGATGCAGGGGTGGTAGTGACCCGAAATATCCGGCCCCTGCCCGGCCTCGTGTCGAAAGCACAGCCCGTCATCCAGCATGGGCAGATCGCGGCCCGGAAGATCGGGTGAGACCGGATCCGGGTCGTGGTTACCGCTGACCCAGATCCAGTCGCGGCCCGTCGCCATAGCCCGGATCTGTTCACGCGTGTTTACGGGCAGGCTGTGACCGGCCTGACTGTCATCGAAACCGTCGCCCAGGCTGATCACGCAGGCCGGATCGGTCGCTGCAATCTCGGCCGCCAGCCGCTCCAGCGTGTCGCTGACCTCATAGGGCGGCAGCAGCGCGCCACCGCGCCGCGCCATCCGCTCGGATTTTCCCAGATGCAGGTCCGCGACGATCAGCCAGCGGCGCGCGGGCCAGTAAAGCGCGCCCGAGGGTCGGGCCAGCAACTTCTGCCCATTGAAATCGAAGGGAAATCCGCTCATTCCAGCCCTGCCTCGGCCATCAGCGCCGCAGCCTCTTCCTCGGCCAGCCTCTCGCGCCCCTGCCCGGCAATCGGCACCTTTCCGACCTCCAGCAGCAGCGGCGCGGCCAGCGGGGTGACGCGATCCAGCACCCGGTGCTCTTGCCGGTCGGTGCGGGCCAGCATCTCTTCGATGCGATCGAAATCGACCAGCCCGCGACGGGCCTCATCCGCCGTGATCCGCAGCATCAGGTGATCGGGATCGTATTTGCGCAAGGTGTCGTAAAGGATATCGCTGGAAAAGGTCGCCTGCCTGCCCGTCTTGCGCTGTCCGGGCATATTGCGGTGGATCAGACCGGCAATCGTGGCGACGCCGCGAAAGGTCCGCTTCATCACCGCATTCCCCGCCAGCCAGTCGCCCAGACCCGCGCGCAACCCCTCTGGGTCCAGAAGAGGCGCGGGATCGCTGACCGGGTCCAGCGACCAGATCAGCAACGCATAATCGGTCGACAGAAAGCCCAGCGGACCAAGCCCCGCCTCTTCCATCATTCGCGTCATCAGCAGGCCCAGCGTCTGCAGGGCATTCCGACCGGCAAAGCCGTAAAGCGCGAAATGCCAGCGCCCGTGATGGGGAAAGCTTTCGCTCAGCAGCAGGCCGGGCCGGGGCAGCAGGCTGACCCGGGATTGCAGCGCCAGCCAGTCGCCGGTGTCGGGCGGCAGGACGGTGTGGCGCGCGGGATCGCCGATCAGATCCAGCACCCGATGCGACAATTGGGTCGAGGTCGCCAGCTTCACCCCCGAAAACACCGCGATCTTGGGCTGTTTCGTCGGTTGCTTCGTGACCTCGACGACCATTTCGCGCAGCCCTTCATAGCGCACCGTCTGGCCGCCGATCAGGAAGGTATCGCCCGGCTCAAGACTGGCGGCAAAAGCCTCTTCGACTTCGCCCAGGGGCACACCGCCGCGGCCACGCATGCGCACCTTCAGCATCTCGGCCTCGACAATGGTGCCGATATTCATGCGCAGGTCGCGGGTGGCGCGCGGATCGCGCAGCCGCCACAGCCCGTCACGCTGCATCAGCCGTTGCCAGCGGTCATAGGCCCGCAGCGCATAGCCGCCGGTCGCCGCGAAATCCAGACAGGCATCGAAATCCGCGCGGGACAGATCGCGATAAGGGCCTGCACCACGCACTTCCCGGTACAGGCGATCCGCGTCGAACGGCCCGGCGCAGGCCGTCAGCAGGATATGCTGGCACAGCACGTCCAGCGGACCGGGCGGACGCGGATCGCCGTCCAGATCGCGGTCCTGCACGGCCTCCAGCGCGGCGACGCATTCGATCACCTCAAACCGGTTGGCGGGCACGATCCGGGCGCGCGAGGGGGCATTATAGCGATGGTTCGCCCGGCCGATACGCTGGACCAGCCGCTTGATATTTCTGGGCGCGCCGATCTGGATCACCAGATCCACGGCGCCCCAATCGATGCCCAGATCCAGACTTCCCGTCGCCACCACGGCCCGCAATTCGCCCGCCGCCATGGCCGCCTCGACCCGTCGGCGCGACTCTCGTGACAGGCTGCCGTGATGCAGGCCGATGGGCAGGTTGTCGTCATTCGCAGCCCAAAGCGCCTGAAAGAACAGCTCGGCCTGCGCGCGGGTGTTGATGAAGATGATGGTGGTATTGGCCTGCCGGACCTCGGCCAGAACCTCGGGGATGGCATAGTGACCGCCGCCGCCGGCCCAGGGCGCGGGGCGTTCCGTGGCCAGCATGGCGATATCCGGCTCGGGGCCGGGATCGGCGTGAATGATCCGTGCGCCGCCCATGAAATCGGCCAGAGCCTGCGGATCCTCGACCGTGGCCGAAAGGCCGGTCGCGATCAGATCCGGTGCCAGGCTGCGCAGCCGGGCCAGACACAGCATCAACTGATCGCCGCGCTTGCTTTCGGCGAGGGCGTGAAGCTCATCCAGGACCACGCGCTTCACGCCACCAAAGATCTTGGGCGCCTGTTCATAGGACAGCATCAGCGCCAGAGATTCCGGCGTGGTCAGCAGGATATCGGGCGGATCCACCTTTTGCCGGGCGCGCTGGCTGGCGCGGGTGTCGCCGGTGCGATCCTCGATCCGGATCTGCAGGTCCAGATCGGCCACCGGTCGCGACAGGTTGCGCGCGATATCCGAAGTCAGCGCCTTCAATGGCGAGACATAAAGCGTGTGCAGCCCGCCCTGCGGTGTCTGCAGATCAACCAGCGCGGGCAGGAACCCCGCCAGCGTCTTGCCCCCGCCCGTCGGCGCAATCAGCAGGCTGTCCTCTTGCGCATCCAGCAGGGCGATCTGATGCGGGTGCGGCTGCCAGCCCTGCCGACTGAACCAATCGTGAAAGCGTGGCGGCAGGTTCATCTCAGCACACTGTAATCATGCGGGAAAATTCTCAAATTTCTGTCATAAACCGGCCTTATGGCCAGATTCATGGTCGGATCCTTACCGACAGCAACCTTTTGCCCGGCATGTTTCTGCAATTCGGCGGGATTGTTCGCGACGGCGGACAGGGGCGTTGCCAGATCGAAAACCCCGCCCTTAGGTTGCGCCTGCCAACTTCGACAAGGCAGCACATCTTTCCGGCTGGCAGGCCGGGACCATGAAGGGGAATCGTCCCGATTCACCCAACGGTCGGCTGTTGCCTTGTTCCTGAAAAACGAAGGAGACCCGAGATGGCAAGAGACTTGGTTTTGGAAGAAGAGATCGATCAGTTCGATTTCGACGGCTGGGGCATCCGGTCGGATCAATCGGCCCAGCGCGCGGACAGCGCCGCCCTGACCAGCCGGTCGGTCAGCACCCTGTCGCAACTGAGCGAGCAATCCGCCCGCGCCGCCGAGGCGGTGATGGAGGGGCGCAAGATCGATCCCGGCGGCGATGCCATTCCGCTTGGGGATGATATCTTCGACAAGCCCGGCCTTTCGGCCGATATCAGCGCCGCAGCCGCGCCGACCGACCGCTATGTCAGCAGCAGCGGTCAGAATGTCGATGCCAGCGGCGAATATAATATCGAGCTGGTCTTCAAGGGCGACTGGCCCGATGAGTTGCGCGCCGATTTCCAGCGCGCTGCGGATTACATCAGCAGCATCATCCAGGGCGATCTGGCCGATGTCGGCGATGTGGACGATCTGCGCATCTCGGCCGAGCTGCAGTCGATCGACGGCCAGAACGGCACGCTGGCCTATGCCGGTCCGACCTCGACCCGTGGCAACGGGCTGAGTTCGGAAGGGCAGATGGTCTTTGACAGCGCCGATGCGCAATCCATCAGCAGCAACGGAACTTTCGACGATCTGGTCCTGCATGAGATGATGCATTGCGTCGGCATCGGCACCTTGTGGGACAGCCTGACCGAAGGCTCGGTCGCGTCGGGCGACATGCGCTTTACCGGCGAAAACGCCAAGGCGGCCTATGAGGCGGTGTTCCCCGAGATTGCGGGCAATGACCCGTCCTCGGATCGGGGCGTGCCGATTGAAACCGACGGGCAACCGGGAACGGCCGGCGGGCATTGGGACGAGGACACGTTCCAGGACGAGGTGATGACCGGCTATATCGATCAGAGCAACTTCTTTTCGGGCATGACCGCTGCCGCGCTTGAGGACATGGGATACGACACGATCTTCGATCCCGCGAATCCGGGTGCCTCCATGCCGACGCTGGGCGATCAGTTGCTGCTCGCCTAGCTCGGCGGCGGCCCCGGCGAAGCGCGCTTCCTCCCCGACGCGGCCGGGGCCGCCTTTGATCACGGTCGGGCCCGTCATGCGCCCTCACGCGGCAGCATGGCAGTCAGGGCCGACAGATGATCGGCCTCATCCGCGGGCTTGTCCCAGCGGATGCGGCTGATCCGGGGAAAGCGCATGGCCACGCCGGATTTGTGCCGGGCCGAGGCGTTCAGCCCCTCGAACGCAATCTCCAGCACCAGTTTCGGCTCGACCGCGCGCACCGGGCCAAAGCGATCCACGGTGTTGGTGCGCACGAAACGGTCCAGCTTGCGCAACTCTTCATCCGTAAAGCCGAAATAGGCCTTGCCCACCGTCACAAGCTGATCGCCGTCCCACAGACCAAAGGTGAAATCGCTGTAGAAGCCTGACCGCTTGCCGTGCCCACGCTGGGCATAGAGCAGCACGGCATCGACAATCATCGGATCGCGCTTCCATTTGAACCACGGGCCGCGCGGCCGACCGGCGACATAGCTGCTGTCGCGGCGTTTGATCATCACGCCTTCGATGACCGATGACGGCGGATCGGCGCGCAGCGCCGCCAGATCGTCCCAGTTTTCAAAGGACAGCAGCGGTGACAGATCGATGCGATCGCTGCCGAAATCGGCCCGCTGCAGCCACGCCCTGCGCTCGGTCAGGGGCAGGCTGCGCAGATCGTTGTCCTGCCACAGCATCACATCATAGACCCGCAGGCCCGCCGGGTGGCTGTCCAGCATGGCGCGGCTGACCGTCTTGCGGCCCAGCCGTTTTTGCAGATCGCCAAAGGGGGCGACATCCGTGCCACGCCGGACCAGAAGCTCGCCATCCACCGCGCCATCGAAATTCAGCGCCTCGATCACATCGGGAAATGATCCGCTGATATCCTCTCCCGTGCGCGAATACAGCCTGCGGATGCCATCGTCATTGACGGCCTGCACACGAATGCCGTCCCATTTCCATTCTGCAAGATAGTCCGAGGGGTCGAAGGCGCGCAGCTGGTCCAGATCCACCGGCGTCGACAGCATGACGGGCCGGAAGGGCGCCTTGGCGGCCTGTTCGGGGCGCGGGCCGCCCTCGATCCAGTCGAACAGGGGCTGATAGGGCGGGGTCAGCCCGTGCCAGATCTCTTCGATATCCGCGACCTCTGGCGCGCCCATCTGTGCCAGCGCCATCCGCGCCATGCGTGCGGACAGCCCGACCCGCATATTTCCGGTGGCCAGCTTCAGAAAGGCCAGCCGTTCCGAGGGGCCCAGCCGATCCAGCATCGCGGCAATGGCGGCGGGCAAAGCCGCCTTGCCGGTCTGGGACAACAGATCCACCGCCTGATGCAGCGGCACATCCTCATCCCCCTCGGACTCCCAGAGCAGCGCGATGGTTTCGGCCAGATCGCCAACGAAATCATAGGACAGGCTGAACAGTTCTTCGTCCAGGCGTTCGGCCATCAATCCGCGCAGCAGCCCCGGCGTCACCGCCCGCAATTTCAGATCGCCGGTCAGCGCAGCCAGTGCATAGCCGCGATCGGGATCAGGCGTTGCCTGCAGGTAATGGCGCAGCAATTGCAGCTTGGCATTTCGCGCGGCGGTGAAGGCCAGACGTTCCAGAAGATGAGCGAAGGCCTTCATTCCGGCTCTTCCTCATAGCCGACCAGTCGCAGCGGCCGTGCGGCGAAACCGTTCAGCGCGCACCAGCGCATCAGGCCCTCTTCGGCGCCGTGGGTGATCCAGACCTCGGACGGGTTCAACTGCCGGATGGTCTGCGTCACCTGCGGCCAGTCGACATGATCGCTGATCACCAGCGGCAGTTCCACACCACGCTGGCGGGCGCGGGCGCGAACCTGCATCCAGCCGGAGGCAAAACCGATCACCGGATCGCGAAAACGCTGCACCCAGGGGCTGGAAAAGGCCGAGGGCGGGGCGACGACAAGCTGCGAGGGCATGTCTGCCGCCGTCGCCGGGATCAGCGGCCCCAAGTCGATACCCTGCGCCTGATGGTAATCGCAAAGCCGTTGCAAGGCACCGTGAATGGCAATCGGGCCGTCGATTCCCGCCCGCCGGGCCAGCGCGATCACATGCTGCGCCTTGCCCAGGGCATAAGCGCCGATCAGATGCGGGCGGTCGGGAAATTCAGCCATGCTGGCCAGCAGGCGCGACATTTCCTGCATGGGATCGGGATGGCGAAAGACCGGCAGGCCAAAGGTCGCCTCGGTCACGAACACATCGCAGGAAACGGGCTCGTAGGGCGCGCAGACCGGGTTCGCGCGGCGGCAATAATCGCCCGAGACCACGATTTTCGGCCCTTTATCCGGCTGGATCGCGATCTGGGCCGAGCCGAGGATATGGCCCGCAGGGTGAAAGCTGACCGTCGTTGTCCCGATCCTGACCGGCCCGTCGGCGATCTGTCGGCTGGCGGTGAAATCCTCGCCATAGCGGATGGCCATGATGTCCAGGGTCTGCGCCGTGGCCAGAACCGATCCGTGACCGGCGCGCGCATGGTCGCCATGCCCATGCGTGATCAGCGCCCGATGCACCGGACGCAGCGGGTCGATATGGAAATCGCCGGGGATGCAATAGAGCCCCTCATGTGTCGGTTGCAGGATCTGATCGGCACGCATGGCACCAAGATGGCGAACATTTCGTGAAAATCAACGTGGCAGATTCAGCGGCCTGCCTTCGAAGATGGTTTCCATCGAAAAGACGCCGGTGACGCGCTCAAGATCCATATCCGTGATCAGCGCCTTGTAGCAGTGATCGTAGCCCGCCATCGAGGTCGTCACCAGTTTTGCCATATAGTCCCATTCGCCGCCGATGCGGTGGAATTCGGTGATTTCGGGAATGGATTCGACACGGGCACGAAAGCGGCGCGCCCAGGCATCGTCATGGTGGCGGGTGCGGATCATCACGAAGACCGTCAGGTGCAGCCCGGCCTTGTCCGCATCGATCAGCGCACGGCTGCCCTTCAGCAGCCCCGCATCTGTCAGCCGTTGCAGGCGACGCCAGCAGGCGTTTTGCGACAGGCCGATCCGTTCGGCAAGCTGGCGCTGCGACAGCGAGGCATCCTGTTGCAGTGCGGACAGGATGCGGTGGTCAGTTTCGTCGATTTGCAAGCGTTGCTCGTTCATTTGACCCGGGCTTTATGGATATTTAAGCAAAGAAGAAATCAAAATCTATGCTGCTCTGTGCGATTCTCTGATCAAAGAAAGAGGTCGCCCCATGGATATTTTTGACAAGTTTCGCGCCGGACTGGGTTCCATAGAGGATCTGCATGAGGGGTTGATCGGCCGCGATGCGGTCATCGACGGGCCGTTCGGGCCGAAACCGATGATCTATGCCGATTATGTCGCCTCGGGCCGGGCATTGCGGCAGGTCGAGCGCTTTGTGATGGAAGAGGTGCTGCCCTGGTATGCCAACAGCCATACCGAGGCCAGCCATTGCGGCGGCATGATGACGCGGATGCGGCGTGCCGCCCGGGCCGAGATCCTGCGCTGTACGGGTGGCGGGGCCGATCACGCGGTGATCTTTGCCGGATCGGGGGCGACCGCGGGGATCAACCGGGTGGTACATCTGCTGGATGTGGGTCCGGGCACGACGGTTCTGATCGGGCCTTATGAGCATCATTCGAATATCCTGCCCTGGCGCGAAAGCGGCGCGCAGGTGATCGAGCTGCCAGAGGCCGAAGAGGGGGGCGTCGATATGGCGGCGCTGGCGGCGGCGTTGGAAATGGCCTCGGGTCACGTGATCGGGGCGTTTTCGGCGGCCTCGAATGTGACCGGGGCGATTTCGGATGTGGCGGGCATCACCCGCGTGATGAAAGCCGCTGGCGCGAGGGTTGTCTGGGATTATGCGGGCGGGGCGCCCTATCTGCCGATTGACCTGTCTTTGGGGATGGATGCGGTTGTCGTCTCTCCGCATAAGTTCATCGGCGGGCCCGGCGCGTCGGGTGTGCTGCTGTTGCGGCGCGATGCGGTGGTGGCGGCGCGGCCCAGCCTGCCCGGCGGTGGCACAGTGAAATTCGTGAACCGGCATGGGCATGATTATGCGACCGCCGTCGAAGCGCGGGAGGAGGCCGGCACCCCCAATGTCATCGGCGATATCCGGGCCGCCCTGGTCTTTGCGCTGAAGGACCGGATGGGGCAGGCACGGATTGATGCGACCCATGCCCGCTGGCTGGACAAGGCGGCATCGCTGCGCAATGTGCCGGGCCTGACGCTGCTGGGGCACCCTTCGGCGCCGCGCCTGCCGATCCTGTCCTTTCGCATTGGCGATGGTCAGGGCGGCTTTATCCATCAGCAATTGGCGACCCGGATGCTGTCGGATCTCTACGGCGTTCAGGCCCGGGGCGGCTGCGCCTGCGCGGGGCCCTATGTCCATCGTCTGCTGGGGATCGGGGATGAGGCGTCAGAGGCATTGCGTGCCGCGATCCTGCGCGGGGAAGAGATCGAGAAGCCCGGTTTTGTCCGGCTGAACCTGTGCTGGGCAGCGCCCGAGGCAGAGATCGACGCGATCTTGTCGGCCATTGCCGATCTGGCGAAACACGCCCCGCGCTATTGCGGCCGCTATTCCTGCGACAGCGCGACGGCGATCTTTTCACCGCGGGCGGCATAGGCGTCGCGGCGGCAGGCGGCCATCTTGCGGGAATAGTCGCGGACCAGCGCCACACGGCGGGGGCGAAAGCTGTCGCCGGTCAGATCCATCTTCTGAATGCGGTTGACGTGGAAGACGCGGAAATCCATGCGCAGCCGGCACTGGGCCAGCAGCATCAGCGTGCGTTGTGAATAGGACAGTCCCAGCGGCCAGATCTCGCGCGTCGTGGCCGCGCCTTGCAGGTCGCGATAGTCGATCCGCAGCGCCAGTTCGTTCCAGCAGGCATGGCGAAGCAGCGCCAGATCCACCTGCGGCGGGTCGCGGTCGGGCGCGCTGGCAAAGCTGCGCGTGATGGCGTGAAGCGCCTGTTGCGCCTGCCGTTCGGGAAGCGTCGCGATGATCCGCGACAGCGCGCTTTGCGCCGCATCCGTCAGTTCCGCATCCCCGATCCCGGACAGCGCATCGACGGCCAGCCGCAGGGCCTCGATCTCCAGCCGTGAAAAGCTTTGCGGCGGCAGGGCGGGATCCTCGGTCAGGGTATAGCCCAGCCCGGCCTCACCATCGATCAGGGCACCGCCCGCACGCAAGGTGGCGATGTCGCGGTAAAGCTGCCGGGGTGACACGCCGGTTTCCTGGGCCAGCCGTGCGGCGGTGACCGGCGCGGGCAGGCGGCGCATCACGTCCATCAGGCGCATCAATCGGTCGGTGCGGGGCATGCTGCCTCTTTCTGTCAGCAGGGCCGGTCTAGTGTCTGGATAGCACTGAAACAGGAGCCACGCCAATGCTGACACTTTACCATGCCCCCAACAGCCGCTCGACCAGTATTCTGCAGTTGATTGACGAGTTGGGCGCCACCGATCAGGTCGCGATCAGAACGGTGAACATCCAGCGACAGGATGGGTCTGGCGGGACAGATCCCGCCAATCCGCACCCCGAGGGGAAGGTCCCCTATCTGACGGATGGCGAGGATTACGTTCACGAGCGTGGCGCGATCACGCTGTATCTGACCGACCGGTTTCCCGATGCGGGACTGGGTCCGGTGGTGGGCGATCCGCGACGGGGGCGCTATCTGTCCTGGCTTGGCTGGTATCAGGGCGTGTTCGAGCCGGTGACCATCCTGCGTTGGGCGCAACTGGATCACCCGGCGCTGAGGGCGACATTTCGCGATTATGACGCGGCCATTGCGCGGCTGGATCAGGTGCTGTCGGCGCAGCCCTATCTGCTGGGCGATGCGTTCAGCGCGGCCGATCTGCTCTGCGCCAGCCCCTTTGCGTGGTTTGGCGATCAGATGCCCGTCACGCCCGCGATCAGGGACTGGGTGGCGCGCTGTCAGGATCGCGACGCGGCGCGGGCAGCAGCGGCAGCCGATAATCCCTGATCAGCTGGGTGGCGGGCGCTTGACCGGCGGCACCTTTGCCGTGGGGGCCTTGGACAGCTGAACCGCCAGAATACCGACCATGATGATCCCGACGCCAAGCACGTCACCGGCGCCCAGCTGTTCCCCCAACAGCGCGGCGCCGATGGCCACCCCGAAGAAGGGCGTCAGGAAATGGAAGGTGGCGGCACGCACGGCCCCGATCCGTTCGACCAGCAGGAACCAGACCCATGTGGCCGCAAGTCCGGGAACCAGCACGGTGTACAGGAAGGCCAGCACCAGTCCCGGCTCAAGGCTGATATACCATGTCTCGACCAGCGGAGAGATGATGGCCAGCGTCACCGCCCCGACCAGCATCTGCAGGCCGACGATCATCATCACATTGCCGCCCGCACTGGCCCCCCGCACGCTGAGCGTCGCCACGGCCAGCGCCAGCGCGGCAAGGAAGCACAGCGCGATCCCCACCGGATCACTGCCCCCTTGCAGGCGCGCGCCCATGATGATCGCGACGCCGATCAGCCCCAATGACAGACCGGCGACGCCCAGGGGCCGCAGCCGCTCGCCCATCGCGACCCAGCCGATAAAGGCCACCATCAACGGCATCGTCGCCGCGATGATCGAGGCGAGCCCGGCCTCGATCCATTGCATCGCGATCCAGTTCAACCCCAGATAAAGCGCGTTTTGGCACAGGCCCAGGACGATCACCGCGCGCCATTGATTGCGCGTCATGCTGCGCCAGGTCTGTCCCAAGGCCAGCGCGATCAACACCGCGATCCCGCCAGACAGTGCAAATCGCAGCGCCAGCGCCATCAGCGGCGGGATTTCGGTCACGATCATCCGGGTCGAGGTAAAGGCAGAGGCCCACATGATCGCAAAGACCAGACCCATCAGGATCGCGCGAATATCCATCTCCGCCCCTTTTTTTTCGAAAGATACGATATGGCTAGCAGAGAGGTCTGGCGGCTTAAAGGCGCAAAAGGCGAAAGCCAGCCATGCAGGAAAGCGGCCTTGCCGGATCAGGCTGCGGGGGCGCCGTTCATCGGACGCGGCTGATGGCGCTGCGGTGCCGGGCAGGTCGTGCGACGCCATCCGCGCCAACAGAAAAAGGCCGCACCAGATGGTACGGCCTGATCCATGCGATGGTGCTGGGCGATCAGCTGTTGACGCTGTCTTTCAGAGCCTTCGCAACAGTCACCTTCACCTGCTTGTCAGCCGGCTTGGTCATCATTTCCTGGGTCTGCGGGTTGCGGACCTGACGCTCGGGGCGTGCGCGGCAAGCGACTTTGCCGATGCCCGGCAGGGTCACTGCGCCACCACCGGCGACTTCACGGGTTACAACCGCTGCGATAGCGTCCAGCGCGGCAGTTGCGGTTTTCTTGTCCGAGCCCATTTCCTCGGCCAGGGTCGCGACCAGTTGAGTCTTGGTCATCGGTTTTGCGGAAGGCGTAGCCATATATCTGTCTCCTCTTGCCCTGTTTTCGTGGGCCCACAAATAGCGCCGTTTGCGGCATAGGGCCTGCTACACACGGTTTTGCCCGGCAGATCAAGCATTTTTCGCCTTTCCAGCGAATTCCTGCGTTTTGCATGCCGGGTGACGCTAGGTCAAAGAAATGCTGTTTCGCTGAATGAGCGCAATTTTCGCGAATGGATGCGTTCAAGCGGCATTTCGCGCAGTTTTTCCATCGCCCGGATCCCGATCAACAGATGGTTCGCGACCTGTGTACGATAGAAATCCGTGGCCATGCCGGGCAGCTTCAATTCGCCATGCAGGGGCTTGTCGCTGACGCAAAGCAAGGTGCCATAGGGCACGCGGAAACGGAAGCCATTCGCGGCGATGGTGGCGCTTTCCATATCCAGCGCGACGGCGCGCGACAGCGACAGGCGGTGCACCGGGCCGGAATGGTCGCGCAACTCCCAGTTGCGGTTGTCGATCGTGGCGACGGTGCCCGTGCGCATGATGCGCTTCAGTTCGAAGCCTTCCAGCTTGGTGACTTCGGCAACCGCCTCTTCCAGCGCCACCTGCACCTCGGCCAGGGGCGGGATTGGCACCCAAACCGGCAGATCGTCGTCCAGCACGTGATCCTCGCGCAGATAGGCATGGGCCAGCACGAAATCGCCAAGCCGCTGACTGTTGCGCAGACCGGCGCAATGGCCAACCATCAACCAGGCATGGGGACGCAGCACCGCGATGTGATCGGTCGCGGTTTTCGCATTCGAGGGGCCGACGCCGATATTGACCAGCGTGATCCCCTGCCCGTCCTTGCGCTTGAGGTGATAGGTCGGCATTTGCGGCATCTTTGCCAGAACCGGCAATTCCTGATCGGGTCCGGTAATCTCTTGATTTCCGGGCGCGACAAAGCCGGTATAGCCGCTGTCCGGATCGGCCAGCATGCGGCGGGCATAGGCTTCGAATTCGTCGACATAAAACTGATAGTTCGTGAACAGCACGAAATTCTGGAAATGCTCGGCCGCGGTGGCCGTGTAATGCTGCAGCCGCGCCAGCGAATAGTCGATCCGCTGCGCCGTGAAAGCCGACAGATATTGCGCGCCATCGGCCAGATCCTCGGCCACGCCATTGACGATATCGTCGTTCATGGTCCGCAGGTCCGGAACGTCAAAGACATCGCGCAGCGAAAATTCCAGCACGCCTTCCTGCGGCACGGCCAGCTCATCGGTCTGGGCGGCCACGGCGAAATGGACCGGCATCGGGGTGTCGCTGAAACTGACCGTCACCGGAACGCCGTGATTCTTGATCAGCAGGCCGATCTGCTCGATCAGGTAATGCTGAAACAGATCCGGGCGGGTGATGGTCGCGACATAGCTGCCCGGCTCGACCACATGGCCGAAAGACAGGCGCGAATCCACGTTCGGATGCGTGTTCACCGTCAGGCGAATTTCCGGGTAAAAGGCGCGATAGCGCGCCGTGGGCTGCTGCCCCTCGATCATGCTGACAAAGCGGGTGACCAGAAATTCGGTCGCCTCTGAATACAGCTCTTGCAGGCGCTTCACGGCGGCACGGGGATCGGTGAATTGTTCGCGGGCGACCGGTTCGGGCGTCTTGACCGGCAGAAAACGGGAATCCGTATCCATCAATGATCTTCCTTCTGATTGACGTGAAACTGCCAGCACCGGCGAAGGCAAGCAAGCGTCTGGTGCAGGCAGGCTGATTTCGTTACCGTGCCGTCATGGAATTTCTTGTTTTCGGTCACGGCTATAGCGCAGGTTTTCTGACCCCCTTGCTGCGGGCAGAGGGATGGCATGTCACGGGCACGACCCGCAGCGATCCGGATCGCGTTGCGGCGGCGGGGGCCACGCCGCTGCTGTGGCCGGGGTCAGAGGATCGCCTGCGCCAGGCCATCGCGCGGGCGGATGGCATCCTGATCTCAGCCGCGCCTGATTTGGAACGTGGAGATCCGGTGCTTGCCGATTTCCGCGATGCGCTGGCACAGGCCACGCCGCGCTGGCTGGGCTATCTGTCCACCACCGGCGTTTATGGCGACCGCGATGGGGGTTGGGTCGATGAGGACAGCGTGCTGGACGGGTCCGGACCGCGTGGACAGGCCCGCATCCGGGCCGAGGCCGACTGGCGCGCCCTGGCCGATAAGGCCGGTCTGCCGCTGCATATCTTTCGCCTTGCCGGGATCTATGGCCCCGGTCGCGGTCCCTTTGAAAAGGTCCGCAAGGGCACAGCCCGCCGGATCATCAAGCCGGGTCAGGTCTTTTCCCGTATTCATGCCGAGGATATTGCGCAGGTTCTGCTGGCCTCGATCAAGGCGCCCGCGCCCGGCACCGCCTATAACCTCTGCGACAATGATCCTGCGCCGCCGCAGGACGTGATCGCCTATGCCGCCGAATTGCTGGGCCTGCCGATCCCCCCGGCGGTCGATTTCGACGACGCCGATATGTCGGCCATGGCGCGGTCCTTTTATCAGGACAGCAAGCGCGTCTCGAACCGGCGCATCCGGCAGGATCTGGGGGTCACGCTGCGCTATCCCGACTATCGCAGCGGATTGCAGGCCATTCTGAAAGCCGAGGGCTGAGGCTTCGCGCCGCATTGCCTTTGGCGGCTGCACATGCATGATCGCGACCATGAAAACCGATGTCGATATTCTGATCGCGGGCGGCGGGCTGAACGGTCCGACGCTGGCGCTGGCGCTGGCGGGTGCCGGGCTTTCGGTGGCCGTGGTCGATCCGCGCCCGGCGGATGCGCGGGCGGGCGATGATTTCGACGGGCGCGCCTATGCGCTGGCCATCGCCTCGCAACGGCTGCTGACGGCGCTTGGGCTGTGGCCGGAACTCGCGCCCACCTCGCAGCCGATCCTGCAGGTCAAGGCCTCGCAGGGCCTGCCCGGTCAGGGTGCCGCGCCCTTCTTTCTGCATTTCGACAGCGCCGAGATCGAAGAAGGCCCGGTCGGCTATATGCTGGAAGATCGCTTTCTGTATCGCAGGCTGCTGACGGCCATGGCCGCGTCCGATGCCGTGACCCATCTGCCGGGTCTGGCCGTCACCGGGCATCAGGTCTATGCAACCCATGTCACCGTCGATCTGTCCGATGGGCGGCAGATGACGGCGCGGGCGCTGATCGGCGCGGATGGGCGCGGCTCATCCGTCGCCCGGCGAGCCGGGATCACCCGCAAAGGCTGGGATTACGGCCAGACCGCGCTGGTCACGGCGATCGAGCATGAGGAACCGCATCACGGCATCGCGCAGCAATATTTCATGGCCACCGGGCCGCTGGCGATCCTGCCCCTGCCCGGAAACCGCAGCAGCGTCGTCTGGTCCGAGACCAACCGCAATGCCAAAGCCATCGCCGCGCTGAATGACGAGGATTTCCTGACCGTCCTGCGGCCCCGCTTTGGTGACTATCTGGGGCAGATTTCGTTGGCCGGGACGCGTTTCACCTATCCGCTCAGCCTGTCGCTGGCCGAACGCTACGCCGCGCCGCGTGTCGCATTGGTTGGCGATGCGGCGCATGGTGTGCATCCGGTCGCGGGTCAGGGGCTGAACCTTGGCCTGCGCGATGTCGCCGCCCTGGCCGAGGTTCTGGTCGAGGCCGCAAGGCGCGGTGAGGATATCGGATCGGAACTGGTGCTGGAACGCTATCAGTCCTGGCGGCGCTTTGACGCGACCAGCCTTGCGCTTGGCATGGACAGCGTGAACCGGCTGTTTGGCAGCGACAACCCCATCCTGTCAGCCGCGCGCGGCATCGGCATGGGCCTTGTCACCGCCATACCGGCACTGCGTCGCGGCTTCATGCGGCAGGCGGCTGGCCTGTCGGTCGAGCCGATGCCGCGCCTGCTGACGGGCCGCGCGCTGTGACGAAAGGGGCAAGCGCCGCCGCCCGCTGCCTGCCGTCGCGCCTTATTCTGCGGCCATCGCTTCGACTGAGATCTTGATTTCGACCTCATCGGCAACGACCGGCGCGAACATGCCAAGGTCGAAGTCCGTGCGTTTGATCGTCGTCTCGCCGTCAAAGCCCACCGTCATCCGGCCGGTCGGGACACCTTCGCCATAGCTGTTGAACTCTGCCTCAAGCGTCACCGGTCTGGTGATGCCATTGATGGTCAGATCGCCCTTCACATCCGCCTCGTGATCGCCATCCGGGATCACCTCGGTCGAGGTGAAGCTGATCATGGAGGAGCCATCCGGCGAACTGAAGAAATCGTCGCTGCGAAGGTGTTCGTCCAGCGCAGGTGCCACGGTCATCAAGTTGGACAGCGGAAAACTGGCCTCGACGCTGGAATTGGACAGGTTTTCCGTATCAAGCACGATCCTGCCCTGGATCTCGCGCACCAGACCATAGCTTTCTGCGATGCCGTTATTGTGCTGGTAAGAGAAAGTGATCGAGCTGTGTTCGGGATCGAACTCATAGGTGCCAGAAACCGGCATGCTGTTTTGCGCCAGGACCGGTGTTGCAACAATGCCTGCCACAGCCGCCATAACGATAAATCCAGATTTCATGACATTCCTCATCTTCTGAAACAGGGATAGTTGCCTGACCAACGCAGGCTGTTTCAAAGGGGTTCCTGAACCGTCCCGGACCGCCGCCGGGCTGAAACAGAATTCAAGCCGCCGTGTTCACGGGAACCGTCACAGATCCGCGAGTGTTCGGGCCTGCATCCATCCGTGCATCGTGATGTGCATAACGAAACGAAAAGGATATGATCTGCCGCATGAACATCAGATCGCTCGCCCTTGCGCCCGCCCTTGTCCTTGCTCTTGCCTTTCCGGCATTGGCAGAACGTATCCCGCTGAACGAGATCTCACGCTATCTCAACAGCTTGCGCACCGTCACGTCGGAGTTCACCCAGGTGAACCCGGACGGCACGATTTCGACCGGCACGGTCTATCTGCAGCGCCCGGGCCGCGCCCGGTTCGAATATAATAACGACAATACGCTGATGCTGGCCTCGGGCGGCAATGTGGCGATCTTCGATCCGAAATCCTCGGGCGGGCCACAGCAATATCCGCTGGCGAAAACGCCGCTGTCGATCATTCTGGACGCGAATGTGAATCTGGGCCGCGCGAATATGGTCACCGGCTATACCGAGGCGAAAAACGCGACCGTCGTGACCGCGCAGGACCCCGAGCATCCCGAATACGGAAATATCCAGATGGTCTTTTCCAGCCCGACCCAGCTGCGCCAATGGGTCGTCACCGACGATGCGGGCAAGAAAACCACGGTCATTCTGGGCGAGCTGAACGCGGTCGGTTCGATCCCTGCCTCGCGCTTCAATATCGGCAATGAGATCGAACGCCGCAGATAGGCCGGAATACATCGCATAATTTGCACGATCAGCCGCGATCCATCATCCCGGCTGATCTGTCGCATCACGATATCTGGCTTGATCTTCCCGAGATGACGGGTCAACGCTGCAGGCTCTGATTTTGCCGAGCTGGTGTATCATGTCATCTCAATCACGTATCTTCACGCCTGTCCTGATCGGCGGCTGTTTCATCCTTCTGATCAACTTCGCCCTGCGCGCCAGCTTTGGCGTGTTCCAGATCCCGATTGCCGAAGAATTCGCCTGGCCTCGGGCAGAATTTTCGCTGGCAATTGCGATCCAGAACCTGGCCTGGGGGATCGGGCAGCCCATCTTCGGGGCGCTGGCGGAAAAGTGGGGGGATCGCTGGGCCATCATTCTGGGGGCGCTGCTGTATTCCAGCGGCCTGATCCTGACGGCCTATGCCAATACGCCCGCCGGAATGCAGCTCTTGGAAATCATGGTCGGCTTTGGCGTCGCCGGGACCGGGTTCGGGGTCATTCTGGCCATCGTCGGACGCGCGGCAAGTGATGAGAACCGCAGCCTTGCCCTGGGCATCGCCACCGCCGCAGGTTCTGCCGGGCAGGTCTTCGGCGCGCCTCTGGCCGAGATCCTGCTGGCCTTTTACACATGGCAGGCTGTCTTCATCATCTTCGGCGTCATCGTCCTCAGCTGCCTGTTCTTCCTGCCGATGCTGGGCGATGGCAAACCCGCCACCCGGTCAGAGCTGGAAGAAAGCATGGGCAGCGTGCTGAACCGCGCCTTTCGCGATCCGTCCTACATGATGATCTTCGCGGGCTTCTTTTCCTGCGGCTATCAGCTTGGCTTCATCACCGCGCATTTCCCCGCCATGATCACCGAGATGTGCGGCCCGATCAGCCCGCTGGGCACGCTGGCCAGCATCGGCATCACCAGCACCTCGGCCCTTGGCGCGGTGGCGATCTCGCTGATCGGGATGGCCAATGTCGCGGGCTCGATCCTGGCGGGCTGGCTGGGCAAGCGCTATTCGAAGAAATACCTGCTAGCGGGTGTCTATACGCTGCGCACCATCGCCGCCGCGACCTTTATCCTGATGCCCATTACCCCGACCAGCGTCATCATCTTCTCGCTGGTCATGGGCGGGCTGTGGCTGGCAACGGTGCCGCTGACTTCGGGGCTGGTCGCCTATATCTATGGCCTGCGCTATATGGGAACGCTTTACGGCTTCGTCTTCCTGTCCCACCAGCTTGGTGCCTTCCTTGGCGTCTGGCTGGGCGGGATGCTGTATGATGTCTATGGCGATTACACCCTGGTCTGGTGGATCGGCGTCGGCGTCGGCGCCTTCAGCGCGCTGATCCACCTGCCGATCCGCGAGGCCCCGGCCCGTCTGGCACCGGCGCCCGCCTGAGCCCGCAAGGGTGATTTGACCTTCCGGCGCGGCGGCCCTAGCCTCCGCCGCGCAACCGAAGGGGATCCTCCATGACCGACCAGACCAGGCGAAATCCGCGCGAACATGCGATGGCGATCCGCTATCAGCAGCGCTCGGCCGAGGTGAAGGCCCTGCAACGCCAATGCTACGCGCTGGCAACGCTGCGCCTGAAGGCGGCAGTCGAGGAACATGGGACGGGACAGGGTCTGGCCGTCGTCTCGGATATTGACGAAACGATTCTGGATAATACCGCCGTCATGGCCCATGCGATGACGCTGGACGGCAAGCATGATCATGTCGAGGTCTGGAAGACCTGGGAAAGAGAGGGGCAGCCCCATCTGATCCCGGGTGCCGCCGATTTCTTTCATCTGGCCGACCGGCTGGGCGTGACGATCTTCTACGTCTCGGACCGGTTCAACGAAAACAAGCTGGCCACCATCGCCACCCTGTCCCGGCTTGGCCTGCCACAGGTCCATGCCGATCACGTCCAGCTTTTCGGCCCCCCCAAGGCCGAGCGTCGCGCGGCCATCGAACGCGATCACAGGATCGTCCTGCAACTGGGCGATACGCTGCACGATTTCCACGGCGCCTTCGCCAATGTCCCGTTAGAGCGGCAGCACGAGTTGACCCATGATCACGCCGACCGCTTTGGCGATGACTGGATCGTCTTTCCCAATGCCGCCCATGGCACATGGATGGAGGCCGAAATCCGGTCCTGGGACAAATAGCACGCCGGGCAGCGGCTTGACTTCGGGCCGTTTCGCTTCATCCTTTCCTAAGACTCCGTGATTACAAAGAGTTCAAAGGAAGGGGTCCGGCAACAGGTGTCATCGCTGACGGTCATAATCCAGCTTGGCGGTGCGGTCGCGCTGCTGCTGTTTGCGTTGCGGCTGATCCGCGATGGCATGACCGACGCGTTCGGGATCAAGCTGAAAACCGCGCTTGGCCTTGGCACAGGCACCGGCCCGCGGGCCTTTCTGTCCGGCCTTGTCGCCACGCTGGGCCTGCAAAGTTCGACCGCAAC
This sequence comes from Paracoccus fistulariae, assembly GCF_028553785.1. Taxonomy (NCBI): domain Bacteria; kingdom Pseudomonadati; phylum Pseudomonadota; class Alphaproteobacteria; order Rhodobacterales; family Paracoccaceae; genus Paracoccus; species Paracoccus fistulariae. The sequence goes on along the minus strand of NZ_CP067136.1, from coordinate 2,506,620 downwards.
TGCCCTGATGACCGCCGGCTTTGCCGAACGGAAACTGATCGACGGCAAGATGGCGCAGATCGTGCTTCTGGGCGCGAATGTCGGCACCGCCCTGACTGCCTGGCTGGTCGCAACGGGGATTGAGGCGGTCGCCCCCTTCCTGCTGCTGACCGGCTATGTGATGTCGCGGCAGGCCCGCACGCCCGTCGCGGGCAGCGGTCGGGCGCTGATTGGCATCGGGCTGATGCTGCTGTCGCTGACGCTGCTGTCACAGGCGACAGAACCCTTGCGCGAATCCCCGGCGATGGCGGCCTTTATCGCGCTGCTGGATGGGGCATGGCCAGTGGCCTTTGCCTTTGCGGCGGGGATTGCGCTGCTGTGTTCATCCTCGCTTGCGGCGGTGCTGCTGGTCCTGTCGCTGAACCTTGATCCCGCGCTGACCGTCGTGCTGGTGCTGGGCGCGAACCTTGGCGGTGCCTTGGCGCCGGTTCTGGCCACGCTGAACGGGCCGGTCGCGGCGCGGCGACTGACGGTCGGCAATCTTCTGGTGCGCGGCATCGGCTGCCTGATCGCCATGCCTTTCGCCGCCCAGATCGGCGCGATGCTGACCCGCTTGCCCCTGCAAACGGCCGGTTTGGCGGTTGAGGCGCATCTGGCCTTTAACCTGCTGCTGGCCGCAGCCATCTGGCCCTTTACCGGGCTGATCACCGCCATGGTCAATCGCTTGATCCCGGATGAGGATCCCGCAGCCGAACTTGCGCCCCGCTGGCTGAATGAGGATGAGCTGGACGCCCCGCCGCTGGCGCTGGCGGGTGCCAGTCGCGAAGCACTGGGCATCGGCGACACCATCGAACGCATGCTGGATCAGACGCGCAAGGCGTTTCACGACAATGATCACGCCCCGCTGGCCGAGGTAACCGTTCTGGAAAAGCGCGTGGATCGCCGCCAGCAAGAGGTCAAAGCCTATCTCTCGCGTCTGGGCAGCAATGCCAGCGAAGAGGACCGGCGCAGATCCATCACCATTCTGGATTACGTGATCAACCTGGAACATGTCGGCGACATTATCGACAAGGGCCTGGCCCCCGAAGTGCGCAAGAAAATCGGCCTTGGGCTGTGGTTTTCGGATGAAGGTTACAGCGAGTTGGATGCGCTGTTCCTGATGACGCAGGAAAATCTGCGCATGGCCCAGACGGTGTTCATGACCCGCGACCGCGATCTGGCCCGGCAACTGATGGAGGTGAAGGTCGCGATACGCCGGCATGAGCGGCAATCCTCGCAACGCCACCTGATAAGGCTGCGCGAGGGCAAGGCGGAAAGCCGGGAAACCTCCTCGCTGCATCTGGATATCCTGCGCGATCTGAAGCGGATCAACGCACATATCGTCTCGGTCGCGCATCCGATTCTGGATGAGGAAGGGCTGCTGGTTGAATCGCGCCTGCGGTCGGGCTAGCCTGCGGCGTCCAGGATATAGCGCGCGGTCATCAGATCCAGATGCGCACCGCCCCCATTCTTGGCGATGGTAATCTCATCATCAGATCGCCGGGCGTAATCGCCGCTGGGCAGGTCATAGAAATCGGCGATGATATCGCTTTCGCGGATCACCCCGTTATCCAGCGGGATCTGGATCTCTCCGATATGCCCGATTGTCGTATCGCGACTGTCCACGAACAGCCGCGCACGCCGGATCGCGGTGTCGTCAACCTCTCGCAGATCGGGTCGATAGGCGCCGATCAGGTCCAGATGGGTGCCGGGGGAAAGCCACTCGCCCAGGACGACAGGTTGATCGGACATGGTGGTTGTGGCGATGATCTCGGCCTGCTGAACCGCCTGCTGCAGATCCGGCGCGACCTCTGCGCCGTGCTGCGCGGCCAGCTTTTCGGCGCTTGCGGCAGTGCGGTTCCAGATCAGCACCTCGGCATTCGGGATCAATGCGCGATAGGCCTCGATCATGCTGCCCGCGACATTGCCCGCACCGACGATCAAGACCCGTCGCGCATCCTTGCGGGCCAGCTTGCGCGCGGATAACAGGCTGTCCCCGGCGGTCTTCCACTTCGTGACCAGATGAAAATCGACAATCGCCCGCAGCCTGCCATCCGCATCATCCAGAAGATTTACAGACCCATTGACCATCGGCATTCCCCGCCCCGGATTGCCCGGAAAGATCGTCGCCGGCTTGACCGCCAGACCCAGCCCGTCAATCCAGGCCGAGCGCGTCAGCAAGGTATCATCCCCGCGATACAGAAAGCTGTCCGCAATCTCTGCGCGCGGCAGGCTGTGCCCGGCCTCGATCGCGTCGGTCAAGGCCAGCCAGTCAAGGCGGCTTTCCGCCTCGGGTCCGATCATCAGGGGCGTCATGGGAACCTCTTGCTGTGTGACCGTCATGCTAGGAGCCGCAAGCCATCTGCGCAAGCGGCCGCACCGATGCTGGCGGCGCTGGCAAAAGCTGGATAAACAGCAGCGAATTGAGGTTGCAGCGCCCCCGCGCAACGCGGCCATCGGAAATGGAAGCGACATGCCCCGGACAGCCACGAAACCGAAACTGATCTTTCATATCGGGCATCACAAGACCGGCTCGACGTCGATCCAAGAGGCATTTGCGACCGGCAAGATCCATCTTCCCGGCAAGCAGATCCTGTACCCGACGCGGCTGAACCACAATTACCTTCGGCCGCAGGTCGATGCTTTTGCACGTGACGGCAAGGTCATGCCCGGCAATGCGGAAAAGCCGGGACCCGCGCGGATCGGGCAGATGCTGCAGGACGGCGCCTGGGATTACGCGGTCATTTCGGGCGAAGAATTCGAGGGCGCGAAACCCGCCGAGTTGCAGCAGACAATTCAACATTTCTGGCAACCTCACATCAGCGACCATCTGGTGATCTGCTATGTCCGGCCGCATGCTGGACGGACGCTCTCGACATTCGCGGAGGACATCAAGATCGGCCGCTTTGCCGACACGCCCGAGCGGTATCATCAGAAAATGCTGCGCGAGGGGCGGCTGCTCTATCAAAGAAAACTGACCCCCTGGACCCGGACCTTTGGCCAGAATTTCCGCGTCAGGCCGATGATCCGCGATGAGCTGCGCAATAAATCCGCGGTCGAGGATTTCATCGCCCAGACCTTTGGCGACGACGCAGACAACATCCGCCTGCTGCCGCTGACAGCATCGAATGAGTCGCTGTGCATCGAAGATCTGATGCTGCTGAAGCTGGTGCATCGGCAGTTGCGCGACCGCACGCAATGGATCCGCCACAATATCGGCTGGGAGGTCGCCCGGCTTGCCGCCGATGAAGGCCTGACGGCACAACGGACCAAGCCCGCGCTGCACAAGGCGCTTGCACAGCAGATTTCGCGCGACTATCACGACGATGCCCGGTGGATGGACGCGGAATTCTTTGGCGGTCGGCCGGTCCTGCTTCGCGATCTTGAAAGCTCGGTCGATCAGGCGATACCAAAGGCGCAATCCTATGATCCGAAGGATTATTTCTCGGGTCAGGCGCTGCGCGCGATCAACACCATGGCGCGGCTGACCGAGGCGATGCTGGATAATGGCAAAAGCAATTGGGGCGGATTTTTGATGCAACGACGGTTGAACGCGCTGCATGAGGATGCAAAGGGCGATGGCCCGCAACCAGCCGCGACAAAGGAACCGGCAGACAAGCCGCAGAACACCGTCAGCGTCCAGATGATCGACAATGCCGTCGCCATGCGCGACGACGACCCCCAGCGGCTGAACAATATCTCTCGGCGGCTGAACAATGCCTTTCTGAACGTCAAACCGGCCAATGTCGATCTGACGCTGGATCAGGTGCTGGACCGCATGGATCAGGCAACGCCGCAGATGCGCGATGTGCTGAACGAATTTCTGGTGCAACTGTTTTTCCATCAGCACGCCAAAACCCTGACGCCTCGCCTTTTGCGCAACAGAACCCTTCGCGACATCGCGAAATCTGATCCGGCGGTTGGCCGCATGGTCGAATATCTGTCGGCAGATCCGGGGATCGCGCCCCACCTGCTGACCGCCGGTGAATATTACCTGCGCGGCCAATTGAAGCCCGCCTATGCTGAATTTGACCGGGCGCGGCAGCTTCTGCTGCAGCAGGGAAACCTGCGCCATCACAATCGGGGCCTTCTGGCGCTGCGCGATCTGGACTGCCTTGCCCGCTGGGCGGATGAAGGCCCCGATCCGGTCCTGCCCGCCATGCAATTCACCAGCGACAAGCCCTTTGACACGGCCTTGCCGATCACCGTCATCGGGCTGGATGGCGGCTATTTCAGCCGCTACGGGCGCAGGTTGATCGAGACCTCTGCCGGGCGCAGCAATCTGCATTTCCACGTCATCAACGCGGGCGATGCACAGCTGATCGACGCCCCCAACATCCGCTATTCGACGGAAGATGCGCCAGATGCCACCAATGGCTATTACGCGATCAGCCGGTTTTTACGCCTGCCTGCCTTGCTGGACCGTTACGGGATGCCGCTGATGACCTCGGACGCCGATGCGTTTTTCCACGGCAGCCCGGCATCTGCATTCGCGGCCGGCAGAGGGGCCGATATCGTGCTGACGGCGACAAAGGGTCGGGACAATCAGCGCGGCTATCTGGCGGCGGTGCCGTGGCGACATGTCATGGGCGGCGTTCTGATTGCCAATCCCAGCCAGGGCGCGCAGCAATATCTGCGGATCTTCGGGCGGCTTTATGCGGGACTGACCAGGGATGCGGGCGCGCCGCAATGGTGGGTCGATCAGGCGCTGCTGTCAGCCACGGCAGATCTGGCGAAACTGCGCAGGCTGCCGATCAAGGTCGCATATGACTGGCTGTTCCCCAAAAGCGGGATGAAGCAAAGCAAGATCTGACCGCCGCCGCGCTGGCCGCGCCGATCAGTCCGCGCTTGCCTGCCTGTGATCCGCCGCCGTCGCGGAAGGCTGATCCAGATTCAGGCGATCACGCCAGAAATCATCCGTTGCCAAACGGTTATAGCCTTCGCGCCACTGGGTTTTCAGATCGTCCATCCGGCCATTGAAGCGGAACAGATTTCGCGCCATGCGCCATCCCTGACGGAAGGCCTTGCGCTTGGAATGGCGGACGGTGAAATATTTCCCCGACCCGTCCAGATAGGTGATCTGTGCCGCCGCCCATGTTTCACGGATGCGGCCCCGCTCGCCCGCGCGCAGGACGCGGCGATTGCCGTAATGGCTGAAAAACGGCAGCAAGTGCCCGTTCAGCGTCAGCTTCATCAGCAGCCGCACCCAGCCGCTGTTCGGGTTGAAACGGATCTTCTCTGCCGGGACCGGACCTTCCAGATCCTTCCAGGCCTCATCCTTGCGGATCTTGTTCAGATCGGCCCGGCGCGCCGACATATCGGCGTTCTCGGCAAAGAAGTCAGGCCCGCGCATCACATCCTCGAACGAGATATTCAGCGCCTCCAGCGTCTCGTAATGCAGTTGCAGGAAGCTGCGGACAAAGAAGCGCGGCGGCAGCGACAGCAGCGCCACACGGCCAATTTCCATATTGGGCAGCGCCAGATGGTGAATCACATGGCTGCGCAGGTCCAGATACAGGGTCTGCAGCGATTCCTTATCCGAGAAATCCGCGTCCTGAAAACAGACCACCCCCGGCAGCGTGACGATATTGAAGTCATTCGCGATCGAGAAGCTGATGTCATCGCCGCGCACGAAGAACGGGAAAGGACGGTGCCCGGCCGCGGCGATGGGAAAGGCAAAGAACCACCAGCCGCCATAGAAGTTCGTGGCGGCATCGACGGTCGATTCATGTTCCATCTTCAGCACCTGGGAAAAGTCGCGCAGATCGGTTCCCAGATGGCGCGGCTTGCAGCTGAGGCGGAAATGCGCGCCGTTTTCCCACATCGCCCAGCGATGGTTGGCCATGGTCAGCCCGCCGGCCACCGCCGCGTTTTCGTCCAGCGCATAGGCAAGGAAGGTCCAGACGCGTTCCAGCACCGGCATATGGATTGCGGCATCGTCATCCATGAACAGGCAATGGGTCACGCCAAGGCTTTCCGCCTCGATCAGCCCGCGCGCGAACCCGCCCGAGCCGCCGAGGTTTTCGTTCTCGATGACCCTGACCTTGTCCGAATTCGGGATCTCGGCGCTTTGGCCGTTATCGACGACGATCAGCTGCAGGAACGGCGCAAGGGCCGAGGTTCTGACGAATTCATCAAAGCGCCGCGCACTTTCGCGGACGGCCTCTTCCCGCTTGAAGGTGGTGATCGACAAGGCGATCCGGGGCTGTCGCAGCGGCTGTTGCCGGGTCTGCCAGAGGGCGTCGCGCAATTCGCCCTCTTCCAGACTCGTCAATTCGAAATAGAGAATGCCGCCGCGCTGACGGTCGATAATCTCATTCAGATCGACTGAAAATGCGCCGTTTTCGTCAAAGCTGAATATCTCGTTATAAATCCGGTCCGCGGATTTTTCGCGCTGCGCCTGATAAACCACCAGTTCGAACCGGCCACGACCTTTCAGCGACAGAAGAATATCTTCGATACCGCAGAATTTGCGGAATTTGCCGTAATTGAACAGATTGAACGCCGTATCGAAACCGATCTTTCCGCCCGGCCCAGTGATAATCTTTCCCTGACGTTGCGACAGACCCGCCGCGCCGGTCAGCCGGAAATAGATCTTGCCTTCGGTCGAAATTCCCCGCTCTGGCCACAGCATGCCCTGAAGCGTGACAGGGGCGGTCGTCTGAATGCTGTCAGTCACGGTCGATATCTGGTTCATCTGATTAACCCGGATCTGTGTTCGGATGACAATTGCCATCCGTGGCAATTGAGGCGGTCTATCTTAAACCGCGCCCCGACCCAACCCGTAGGTTTGAATTTGCGCCCGCAGGAAATCCTGCAATTCCGGCTGCTCCAGCAGGGTCTCTTTTCCCGCAAGCTGATCAAGTAATTGACGGATTGCCTGTGCCTCGGGGATCGGTTTGCAAATCAGCATCTGGTCGATATCGGCGAAAAATGGCTGTCTTCCGCTGATCTGGCCAAGTTTCTGATGAATCGGCGCAAAGCTGGTCATCAGTTTCTGCCGATTCGCCGCGCCGAAATATTCCACATCCTTCGGGGAAGGCTGCGGGATATTCTCGCAGATTTTTACGATCTGGTCGCTGAACGCATTGGCCAGATCCTTGGGCAGCGCGCCATTGGCGATCCGGATCAGCCCGGCAACGGCCGGCGGCCTGCTGACATTCATTTTCGGTGCGGGCAGCAAACCTTGCGGAAAGCGGATTCCGGAATGCTGGACCAGATCCTGAACCGAGCCGCCCTCTCTCATCACCAGGTCATAGGGGCGCAGCATCAGCTGAACATTCGGGATGCGCGCCAACCAGGGTTCGACCACTTTTTCATAATCGAAATGGATCGATTTCAGATCCATGCCCTTCGGGTCGGACAGCGGTTTTGGCGATTGCCCGAACCTGATCTGCTGACCGTGCCAGGACACGGCCTGCTCATCCGGGCGGCGCAAGGTGCACCAGACGACGAAATCCTTCGCCTCGGCCATCGGCTTGTGCAGCTTTTCGATCAGCTCCGGGTTTGCGCGGCCGAAATGCGACATGACCTCGGAACAGAGCACGACCTCTTCCGGCTGAAGCTGCTTGATCTGGTTCCTGATCGCGACCAGCATCTGGTTCGAATGTGGCAGATGCGCGTGATAATGCGGAACGCGCCAGGGCTCTTGAAAATCGGCCAGCATGCGAAAGGCCAGCGCGTTATGCGCCTCGCGGAAATTGATTGGCAGGATCTTGGCATCATCGGCGCCGTGCACCTTCTCGGTGATTTTCGACAGCAGAAAGCGGCGCTCGACCGGGCGGGCGGCCGTGGCCTTGGCCAGCGCGATCGAGGCACCCTGCGACTCGACCCACGGATACAGAATTCCTGCGCGCAGAAGCGCGTTGGAATTCTGCGAAAGATATGCCTGAAGTGACGTCGTACCGGTCTTGTGGTGACCGATATGGCAGGTGACCCTCATGTTAGAGCCTTCTTCGGTAATCCGTTTTGCCGCGTGCTTAGCAGGTCAGCAACAGCGGCAAAAGCGGCAATTCCGGTGTTTTTTCCAAATCGCCGAATGGTCAGTTGCCGCTTCAGGGCCGCGTTGGTAAGGGGGATTGATGCAGCGAACCACGCCCCTTGACAGTGCGACTTCCCCGGCCGGACGCGATGATGACGTCACCATCGCGGCGGTGGTCGTGACCCATTCGCGACTGGCCAAACTGCGCGACACGGTGGCCCGGCTGCTGGCAGAACCGCTGGACCACATTCTGATCTTCGACAATGCATCGCAGGATGGCACGGCGGAATGGCTGGCATCGCTGGATGATCCACGGCTGACGATCCATGAAAGCCCCGAAAATCTGGGCGGCGCCGGTGGGTTTTCGCTGGCGATGGATCAGGTGGCGCGGCAAGTGGACCCGGACTGGATCGTGGTCATGGATGATGATGGCCGACCCGCTGCGGGTGCGATTGCAGATTTTCGCGCCATGGATCGCAATGGCTGGGACGCCATCGGCGCGGCGGTCTTTCACCCCAATGGCGATGTCTGCGAGATGAACCGACCCTATCGCAACCCGTTCTGGCGGCGGCAGGAATTTCTGCGCACCCTTGGCGGCAAGGGGCGGCACGGCTTTCACCTGCAGGATCCGTCCTATGCCGCCGATGCCCCGGTGGTCGAGGTCGACATGTCCTCTTTCGTCGGGCTGTTCCTGTCACGCGACGTGATCGCCCGCGCGGGCCTGCCCGATCCGCGCCTGTTCATCTATGGCGACGATCAGCTTTACACCCTGACCATGCGCCGCAAGGGGCTGCGCATCGGCTTTGCCCCGCAGGTCCGGTTCGAACATGATACCGAGGCAAAGCAGGGATCGACCGGGCTGGTCCTGAGCCCGATCTGGAAGGTCTATTACATGTATCGCAACGCGCTGATCGCCTATCGCGTGGCAGCGGGGGCGCTGTTCTGGCCGCTGGTACCGCTGCTGGTGGCGAAATGGCATCGCAAGGCGCGCGACTATGGCGATCAGCGACAGCAGTTCCGCCGCATCCTCAATCTGGCGCTGCGCGACGGGCTGACGGGCAAGCTGGACCGGCCGCATCGTCAGATAGAGGCGCTGGCGGATCAAACCCGCAACCTGTAGAGGTGTGGCCAAACATCAATCCAGATGGAACGGATAACGCGCATGCATATTCTTCTTGTCGGGGCAGGCCTTTCCGGCGCCGTCATCGGTCGCAAGCTGGCCGAGACCGGGCATAGCTGCCGCATCATCGACGCCCGCGATCATATCGGCGGGAATTGCTACACCGAACGCGACGCCGATACCGGCGTGATGATGCATGTCTATGGCCCGCATATCTTTCACACCGATGATGAAGAAGTCTGGAACTACGTCAACGGCTTCACCGAATTCATGCCGTTCCAGAACCGGGTGAAATCCACGACGCAGGGCGCGGTCTATTCGCTGCCGGTGAATCTGCTGACCATTAACCAGTTCTTTGACAAGACCATGGGCCCGGACGAGGCCAAAGCCTTTATCGCCGATCAGGCCGACACCTCGATCGCGGATCCGCAGACCTTCGAGGAACAGGCCCTGCGTTTCGTCGGGCGCGATCTTTATGAGGCGTTTTTCAAGGGCTATACCGAAAAGCAATGGGGCTGCTCTCCGACCGAGCTGCCGGCCTCGATCCTGAAGCGCCTGCCGGTGCGCTTCAATTACGATGACAATTATTTCTTCCACAAATTCCAGGGCATGCCGCGCGAGGGCTATACCCCGCTGATCGAAGCCATTCTGGATCATCCGAATATCACGGTCGAGCTGTCGACGCCCTTCACCGCTGATATGGCGGAACAGGCCGATCACGTCTTCTGGTCCGGTCCGCTGGATGGCTATTTCGATTATCGCCTGGGCCGACTGGGCTATCGCACGCTTGATTTCGAACGCTTCACCTATGACGGCGATTATCAGGGCTGCGCGGTGATGAACTACGGCGACCGCGACGTGCCCTATACCCGCATCACCGAGCACAAGCATTTCGCGCCCTGGGAAAGCCACGAGGGCAGCGTCTGCTATCGCGAGTTCAGCCGTGCCGCCGAGCCAGAGGATATCCCCTATTATCCGATCCGTCTGGTCGAGGAGAAAGCCCTGCTGGAGGATTATATCGCGCTGGCCGAGGACACGCCGAAGGTCACCTTTGTCGGGCGTCTGGGCACCTACCGCTATCTGGATATGGATGTCACCATTCGCGAGGCGCTGGATACCGCCGATGTCTTTCTGGGCAATACGGCGCGGGATGCCCGTATGCCCGCTTTCGTGAAATCGCCGCGCTGACAGGCGCAGATCGCAGGTGGAAAGGCGCCCCTGACCGGGCGCCTTTTTTTGTCACAGCAGCCGTTCGGCGTGCCAGTAGACGTGATCGGCCATGAAGCTTTGCACGAAGAAATAGCTGTGATCATAACCCGGCTGCATGCGGAACTGGCCGGGCTGCCGACGCGCCATCATGGCATGGGCCAGTGCCTCTGGCTTCAGCTTGTCCAGAAACTGATCCGAGGTGCCCTGATCGATCAGCACGTCGCCCGGAAAGCCGCGTTCCGTCATCAGCACGGTCGCATCATGCGCCTGCCAGGCCTGCTGATCCTTGCCCAGATAGGCGGTCAGCTGTTTCTGGCCCCAATCCGACTGCGTGGGATTGGCGATGGGCGCGAAGGCTGACACGGATTTGTAACGCTCGGGCAGGGTCATCGCGATGGTCAGCGCGCCGTGGCCGCCCATGGAATGGCCGGTGATCCCCATGCGGTCGCGATCCACGGCGAAATTATCACCGATCAATTCGGGCAGTTCATGGGTGATGTAATGCCACATCTGGAAATGCGGCTTCCAGGGATCCTGCGTCGCATTGACATAGAAACCCGCGCCCTGACCCAGATCATAAGCCTCATCATCCGCCACGCCTTCGCCACGGGGCGAGGTGTCTGGAAAAACCATGGCGATGCCCGCATCTGCGCAAAATTGCTGGGCGCCGGCCTTGGTCATGGCGTTTTCATGGGTGCAGGTCAGGCCGGACAGATACCACAGCACCGGCACGCGGGTATGATCGGCGATCTCGGGCATGAACACCGCAAAGGTCATATCGGTGCCGGTGGCCTGCGATTTATGGCGATAGACGCCCTGCGTGCCGCCGAAACTGCGGTTTTCCGACAAGGTTTCAAGGCTCATCCACCTACTCCTTCAATGTTGAATACATGACCAGCGCATCGACCATGCCCCGTGTCGGATGCATGAATGCGCCGGGAAGCCGGCCCGCAATCTGAAAGCCGGTCTTTTGCCACAGATGCACGGCATCCTCATTGGTCGACACCACGAAATTGAACTGCATCGCGGAAAAGCCATTCGATTGCGCCCATGATTTCGCATGTTCGGCCAGGGCACGTGCCACGCCCTTGCCCCGCGCCTCGGCATGGGTCGCAAAGGATGCATTGGCGACATGAGAGCCGCCGGCAGGACGGTTTGGGCCGATATGGCTGGTGCCGACGATGCGACCGCGATGTTCTGCCACGAAGGCGGAAAAGGGCCTGGCATACCAATCCGCCAGCGCCTCATCGCGGGTGATATCGCGCGGGACACAATAGGTTTCCCCCGCGCGATAGACCGGTTTCAGAATGGACCAGATCGCGTCCTGATCAGCCTCTGTCGCGGGGCGGACCGAGACCTCCCCGCGAGGTTTCATTTTAGCTCATCCACGGAATGGATCACCTTGTTCAGCAGACCGTAATCCAGCGCCTCTTTGGTGTTCAGCCACAGATCGCGCTGCGTATCCTTTTCGATCTTCTCGACCGGCTGGCCCGTTGCATCGGCAAAGATGTGGTTCAGACGGTCGCGCATCTGACGGATCTGTTCGGCCTGGATCATCATGTCCGAGGTCGTGCCGCCGATTCCGCCCGAGGGCTGGTGGATCAGGAAGCGCGTATTGGGCAGGCAGTAGCGGTTTTCCTTTGCCGCGCCGACAAAGATCAGCGCCCCGGCCGAAGCCACCCAGCCCGAGCCGATGGTCCGCACGGTCGGACGGATGAACTTCATCACATCATGGATCATGTCGCCGGATTCGACGTGACCGCCGGGCGAGCTGATCAGCATATTGATGGGATCATCGCTTTCTTCGGCCAGCGCCAGCAGATGGGCAACGGTGCGCTGCGCCAGCTTGTCGGTGATGCCGCCTGCGACGATCACCGTGCGCGATTTGAAATAGAGTTTACCGATCTTGTCGCCTTCGGGCAGGCCCAGACCTTTGTCCTCGTCTTGTTGCGGACGATCATCGTCGTCGTCCTCATCATCGTTATGCAGCCACTGGTGACGCATCCGCCTGCTCCTTTTTCTGTCATTTCGGCCGGGGCGCCGCGCAGGCGCCCCAACCGCTTCATTTACCTAAGCAGACATGAAGGATCAGTAAAGGACGACCGAGCGAATGGATTCACCCGAATGCATCAGGTCGAAACCCTTGTTGATATCCTCCAGTGGCATGGTGTGGGTGATCATCGGGTCGATCTCGATCTTGCCGTCCATGTACCAGTCCACGATCTTGGGCACATCGGTGCGACCGCGGGCGCCACCAAAGGCCGTGCCCTTCCAGACGCGGCCGGTCACCAGCTGGAACGGGCGGGTGCTGATCTCGGCGCCGGCCGGTGCCACACCGATGATCACCGACTGACCCCAGCCGCGATGCGTGCATTCCAGGGCGTCGCGCATCACCTTGACATTGCCCGTCGCGTCAAAGCTGTAATCGGCGCCGCCGATCTGATCGAAAGGCGTCTTGGTTATTTCGACGATTTCCTGAACGACGTTTTCGACATTCTTCGGATTGACGAAATGGGTCATGCCGAAACGCTCGGCCATGTCTTTCTTGTCGTCATTCAGATCGACGCCGATGATCATATCGGCCCCGGCCAGACGCAGACCCTGAATCACGTTCAGCCCGATGCCGCCCAGACCGAAGACCACGGCCTTGGCGCCGATCTCGACCTTGGCGGTGTTGATGACAGCGCCAATGCCGGTGGTAACGCCGCAGCCGATATAGCAGATCTTGTCGAAAGGCGCGTCCTCACGGACTTTGGCGACCGCAATCTCGGGCAGGACGGTATAGTTCGAGAAGGTCGAGCAGCCCATATAGTGGTAGATCGGCGTGCCGTCGGGCATGCTGAAGCGGCTGGTGCCATCGGGCATCAGCCCCTGCCCCTGCGTTGCCCGGATCCGGGTGCAGAGATTGGTCTTGCCCGACAGGCAAGAGGCGCATTCGCGGCATTCCGGCGTGTATAGCGGGATCACATGATCGCCGGGCTTCAGGCTGGTGACACCGGGGCCAACCTCGACCACGACACCCGCGCCTTCATGGCCAAGGATGGCGGGGAAAATCCCTTCCGGATCGGCGCCAGAGCGGGTGAATTCGTCGGTGTGACAGATGCCCGTGGCCTTGATTTCGATCAGGACCTCTCCGGCCTTGGGGCCTTCAAGATTGACCTCCATCACTTCCAGCGGTTTTCCGGCTTCCAAAGCCACGGCGGCGCGGGTTTTCATCTGCAACTCCTGTCCATCCAGATTTGGGCCGGTTCTGCCAGCCTGACTTGCGGGTATTTCTGAACAGATGCGGGGGAACGTCAAGCCGATCAGCGAAGGATCATGTCCGGGAAACGACACGTACCGCGCTAAAAGAAGCGCGACAGCCCGCCCGTTTCACATGAAAACGCCCCGGGACATCCCGGGGCGCGGATCGGTTGGGCTTGCGGTACGGATCAGCTTGCAGGCGTCGAGGAAACGCCGACCTTGGCCGGGCGCAGCAGACGGTCATGCAGGCGGAAGCCGTTATCCATGACCTGAATGATCTCGCCGGCGGTGGTGCCGGGCACGGCAGCCTCGAACATGGCCTCATGGAAGGTCGGATCGAATTTATCGCCGATCTTTGGCGTAATCACGGTGATGCCATGCTTCGAGAAGACGTTCGACAGTTCCCGCAGGGTCAGTTCGACCCCCTCGATCAGGGCCGAGGCGGAATTGCGCTGCTCTTCGGTCGCGGAATCCAGCGCGCGGTGCAGCGCATCATAGACCGGCAGAAGATCGCGGGCCAGACGGGTGCCGCCATATTGTTCAGCGTCGCGACGCTCTCTGTCGGCGCGCTTGCGCGAGTTTTCGGCATCGGCCAGGGCGCGCATGAACTTGTCGCGGAACTCATCGCGCTGCGCTTTCATCTGCTCGACCTCATCCATCGGGTCGGCCAGCGGATCTTCCAGAAAATCGTCGTTCGGTTGATCGTTCTGATCGGTCATCTCATTTATCCTTTCCGGCCGGACAGCACACGCCCCACCAGCTGCGCCGTATAATCAACGATTGGCACGATCCGCCCATAGTTCAGACGGGTCGGCCCAATGACGCCTACGGCGCCTACAATCTTTCGGTCGGAATTCATATAGGGGGAAACCACCAAAGCGGAACCCGAAAGTGAAAAAAGCTTGTTCTCGGATCCGATGAAGATGCGGACGCCTTCGCCCTGCTCGGTCAGTTCCAGGAATTCCACGATGTCGCGCTTGCGTTCCAGATCGTCGAACAGCACGCGGATGCGGTCCAGATCGGCCACTTCGCTGTCCAGAAGATTTGCGCGCCCCCGCACGATCAGGCGCGGATCCGTGGTTTCGGTATTCCAAAGCGCCAGACCGGATTCGACCAGTTCAGCGGCCAAAACGTCCAGTTCGCGCCGCCGCGTCGCAATTTCGCGGGCAATCTGACCGCGCAGCTCTGCCAATGTCTTGCCCGCTGCCATGGCGTTGAGGAAATTGCCGGCCTCGCGCATCGAGGAAGGCGTCTGGCCGGGCGGCGGGGTAAAGATGCGATTCTCGACATGGCCGTCATCGAAGACCAGCACCACCAGCGCGCGATCAGACCCAAGGCTGACAAATTCGATATGACGGATCGGCGCCTCATGCTTGGGCATCAGGACCAGCGACGCCCCGCCCGTGATCAGGCTGAGCGCCGAACTGACCCGGTCCAGCAGGACGCCCGTTTCCGGATCGTCATTGCCCAGCGTCTGTTCGATGGCGGCGCGGTCTGTGGGGGCGACCTTGTCCACCTCCATCATGCTGTCGACAAAAAGCCGCAGGCCCAGATGCGAGGGCAAGCGCCCGGCCGATGTATGCGGACTGTTCAGCAGGCCCATCAGCTCCAGATCCTGCATGACATTGCGAATCGTCGCGGCGCTGACCTTTTCCGACAGGGTGCGGGTCAGGGTGCGCGAGCCGACCGGCTCACCCGTGTCCAGATAGCTTTCGACGACCCGGCGAAAGACTTCGCGGGACCTGTCGTTCAACTCATTCAGCAGCGTTTCTTGGCTCATTTCCCCATCGGGCTTGCGTCATAGGGTTGCAGGACGGTATTGGGCTGCCAATCTTCACGAAAAAGGACAACCCTCATGCGCCCTTCTGGACGGAATCTAAGCCAAATGCGCCCGATTTCAATTGAAACCGGGGTGATGCGGCATGCCGAAGGGTCATGCCTGATCCGTTGCGGCAACACCCATGTGCTGTGCACGGCCTCACTGGAAGAGAACCCGCCCCGGTTCCTGAAGGGCACCGGGCTGGGCTGGGTCACGGCGGAATATGGCATGCTGCCCCGCGCGACCAATACCCGCAACCGGCGCGAGGCCGCGCAAGGGAAACAGTCTGGCAGAACGCAGGAAATTCAGCGCCTTATCGGTCGCAGCCTGCGCGCAGGCGTGGATCGGGTGGCGCTTGGCGAGCGGCAGATCACCGTGGATTGCGACGTGATCCAGGCTGATGGCGGAACGCGCTGCGCCTCGATCACCGGGGGGTGGGTCGCGCTGCGTCTGGCGGTGAACAAGCTGCTGGCTTCCGGCGCGATCAGCAGCGATCCGATCATCGATCACGTTGCCGCTGTCAGCTGCGGAATCTACGCCGGCCAGCCGGTTCTGGATCTGGACTATGCCGAGGATAGCGAAGCCGGCACCGACGGCAATTTCGTGCTGACCGGCGGTGGCCGCCTGATCGAGGTGCAGATGTCGGCCGAGGGGGCCACCTTCTCTCGTGATGAGATGACGCAGCTTCTGGATCTGGCCGAGGTCGGCATGGCCGAGCTGGTCGCCGCGCAAAAGGCCGCGATTGCATGAGGAAGTTCACCGAGCAGAAGCTGCTGGTGGCGACCCATAACGCCGGCAAGCTGGCCGAGATGCGCGCACTGCTGGCGCCGCGCGGAATCGAGGTTGTCGGCGCCGCCGAAATGGGTCTGAGCGAGCCGGTCGAGACCGAGGATAATTTCGTCGGCAACGCCCGGATCAAGGCGCGCTCGGCGGTGGAGGCCACCGGCCTTCCGGCCCTGTCCGATGACAGCGGCATCAGCGTCGATGCGCTGAACGGCGCGCCGGGCGTCTATACCGCCGATTGGGCCGAAACCGGCAATGGCCGCGATTTCGCCATGGCGATGCAGCGCACCTGGGACGAGTTGGAAGCGATCGACGCCCCTGCCCCGCGAAAGGCGCAGTTCCGCTGCACGCTGGTGCTGATGTGGCCCGATGGGCATGACGAGGTATTCGAGGGCGTTCTGCCGGGTCAGGTGGTCTGGCCGCCGCGCGGCGCCGAAGGTCACGGCTATGATCCGATCTTCATGCCCGATGGCGAAGAGGTCACGCTGGGCGAAATGTCGGCAGAGCGCAAGAACAGCCTCAGCCACCGTGCCCGCGCTGTCAGCAAGATGCTGGAGGGCAGCTTTGCGTAGGATCTCGACCGGGTCGCCCTTCGAAGAACGTATGGCCTATAGCCGGGCCGTGGTGAAGGGCGACTGGTGTTTTGTCTCGGGCGTAACCGGATATGATTATGCCAACATGACCATGCCCGATGATCCGGCGGCGCAAGCC
Organism: Paracoccus fistulariae; assembly: GCF_028553785.1. Taxonomy (NCBI): domain Bacteria; kingdom Pseudomonadati; phylum Pseudomonadota; class Alphaproteobacteria; order Rhodobacterales; family Paracoccaceae; genus Paracoccus; species Paracoccus fistulariae. The sequence goes on along the minus strand of NZ_CP067136.1, from coordinate 2,489,736 downwards.
CGGAATTGTTTCAGGACCATCTTTCAGGTTCTGGAAGAGGCCGGTTTCGGCGCCGAAGACATTGTGCGGGTGCAATATACCGTCACTGATGCGGATCTGGTGGATCGGATCGCCCCCGCCCTGTCCGAGGCGCTGGACCAGATCCGGCCAGCAGCAACCATGGTAATCGCGGGGCTGATCAAGCCGGAAATGAAGGTCGAGATCGAAGTGACCGCGTTTCGGGGATGAGCGTCACCGCCGCACATAGCGCCGCGCCCGACGAGGATTGGCGGGCGGGTGGTTTCGGGCTGTATGTCCATTGGCCCTTTTGCGCCGCGAAATGCCCCTATTGCGATTTCAACAGCCATGTGGTGGCGTCGGTCGATCAGCGCCGTTGGGGCGATGCTTTGGCCCGCGAGATCGCGCGTCTTGGCCAAGACATGCCGGGGCGCGTGCTGGGCAGTATCTTCTTTGGCGGCGGGACGCCCTCTTTGATGGCACCCGAGACGGTCGATACGGTTCTGCAGGCCGCGCGGGCGGCATGGGGGTTTCGCAACGATATCGAGATTTCGCTGGAGGCGAACCCCACCAGCGTCGAAAAGACCCACTTCGCGGGCTTTGCCGAGGCGGGCGTCAATCGCTTGTCGATGGGGATTCAGGCGCTGAATGACGTGGATCTGCGTCGGCTGGGGCGGATGCATTCCGTGGCAGAGGCAAAGGCCGCTTTTGAGGTCGCGCGGGCGACCTTTGACCGTGTGAGCTTCGATCTGATCTATGCGCGGCAGCAGCAGACCCGGCAAGAATGGCGGGCGGAGTTGCAAGAGGCGCTGTCGATGGCGGTCGACCACCTGTCGCTTTACCAGCTGACCATCGAGCCCGGCACAGCCTTTGGCGCGCGCGCCGCGGCCGGGAAGTTGCGCGATCTGCCGGATGACGATCTGTCGGCAGATATGTATCTGGAAACGCAGGATATTTGCGCCGCCTCCGGTATGGACGGCTATGAGACCTCCAACCATGCCCGGCCAGGCGCCGAAAGCAGGCATAACCTTGTCTACTGGCGTCAAGGGGACTGGGCAGCGGTTGGCCCAGGCGCGCATGGCCGCATCACGGTGAATGGCACGCGCTACGCGAGCGAGGCATTCATGGCGCCCGGCGAATGGCTGAACGCGGTCGAGCGCGACGGAAACGCCGAGTCCCTTCGCGAGGCGCTGTCATACGAAGAGCAGGCGACGGAATATCTGCTGATGTCGATGAGATTGGTCGAAGGTCTGGATGAGGCGCGCTATGCAAATCTTGCCGGAAAGCCATTGAACGAAAACAGGATTCAGCAGTTAATCGACCTTGGAATGGTCGAACGGGGCCAAGGTCGTTTGCGGGCAAGCAAGGATGGTCGTCCGGTATTGAACGCAATCCTGCGAGAGTTGGCGGATTAAGATGCGGATTTTGTGGTTTACGATTGGCGCCATCGCCCTGTTGGCAGGAATTATCGGGATCCTGCTGCCGATTGTGCCGACGGTCCCCTTCCTGCTGGTGGCAGTCTGGGCCTTTGCCCGCAGTTCACCCCGGCTGAGGCAAAAAATCCTGTCTCATCCGAAATACGGTCCGCCGATCCGTGCCTGGGAAGACCACCGCGCGATTGGGCGCTGGGCCAAGATCTGGGCCGTCGTCGCAATGACGGTCGGCGTCTTCATCGCTTTCTTCATCGGCTTGCCGATCTGGTGGGTTGCGACGCAACTGGGCATATGCACCGCTGTCGGCGCCTATGTCGTTACGCGTCCCGAACATTAAGAATTCGGATATGTAGGGGTATACAGGTTTCGATACCCCTACATGTGGCCCTATCGATCCCCACCGAGCGCCTGACACAGAAGATCAAGCTGGTCGAGATCGCGATAGGTGATCGAGATGGTGCCGCCATCCAGCCCGACATGATTGATCACGACTTTCATCTTCAGATGAGCCGAAAGATCGGCTTCGAGCGCGCGGGTATCTGCGTCTTTCTCGGCGGCCGGGCGGGGATTTGAGGTCGCGGATTTCGCAACGCTGGGCTCTGACTTCTTGCGCACCAGATTTTCCGTCTCACGAACAGAGAGGCCCTTGTCGATCACCTGACGCGCAAGCGCCGCGGGGTTTTCCGCGGTGATCAGCGCGCGCGCGTGACCTGCGGATAACTTGCCCTCCTTCACGAAATCCTGCACCGAATCCGGCAGATTCAGCAGGCGCAACAGGTTGGCAATATGGCTGCGGCTTTTGTTCAGCGCTTCCGCCAGCTTTTCCTGCGTATGGCCAAAGCGGTCCATCAGCTGTCGGAAGGACGCCGCTTCTTCGATGGCATTCAGATCGGCCCGCTGAATATTCTCGATAATGGCGACTTCCAGAACTTCGGTATCCGAGAACTGGCGGATGATGACGGGCAGTTCATGCAACTGCGCCATCTGCGCGGCACGCCAGCGACGCTCTCCGGCGACGATCTGATAAAGGCCCTCATCGCGCGGATGCGGCCGGACGATCAAAGGCTGCAGGACGCCGTGCTGCCTGAGCGAGTCTGCCAGCTCTTGCAGTGCATCCGGGTCAAATTGACGGCGCGGCTGATCCGGGTTCGCAGTGATTTGCTCGATCGGGATCATCGTCCGGTCGCGGGTTTGTTCCGGCGCATTGGCCGGGGTGTCGATATCCATATCCGCCATCAAGGCGGAAAGCCCGCGACCCAGACCCCGTTTTGCGGCTTTATTCTCAGACATCAGGCGTTCTCCGGCACGAGTTTCAGGCGTTGGGCAAATTCTTTTGCGAACTGTTCATAGGCTGCGCTGCCCTTTGAACTGGGATCGTAGAGAATAACCGGTTTGGAATGCGAGGGCGCCTCGGACACGCGTACATTGCGGGGGATGACGGTCGGGAAGACCAGATCACCCAAGGTCGCGCGCGCGTCAGCCTCGACCTGCTGAGACAGGTTATTACGGTTATCCGACATGGTCAGAAGGATCCCGTTGATCCTGAGGTTCGGATTGCCTGTCTGCCGAACATGCTTCACCGTCGTCAGAAGCTGCGAAAGACCTTCGAGGGCGTAAAATTCTGCCTGCAGAGGTACAAGAACGGCATCCGAGGCAACCATCGCGTTCAGCGTCAAAAGACCGAGCGCGGGTGGGCAATCGATCAGGATGATTGTGCCAGCCTCGGCCTGTGACAATTTCTGCCGCAGAAGGCGGGTCCGATTTTCAGCCTGTGCCAATTCAACATCCGCCGACGAAAGGTCAGAAGTCGCCGGCACGATAAGCAGGTTTTTGATCGAGGTCGGCTGAGCGCAATCTTGCAGGGTTTCCGGACCTGCCAGAAGATCATAGACGGTCCGTTTGCGCTGATCTGCCTCGATTCCCAGACCTGTTGACGCATTCCCTTGCGGATCAAGGTCAATCAGGATCGTTTTATGGCCAGAAATTGCGAGTGCGGCGCCCAGGTTGATCGCCGTGGTGGTCTTGCCGACCCCGCCTTTTTGGTTGGCGATCGCAACGATACTGCTCTCAGACATAGCTAATCCTGCTGATTTCCAAAATTGCTGCCCCGTCCTGCGTCGAACTGGGATGGGCATTGACGTTGAATCGCCAGTTTTGGCCCGCTTCCGCCAGTTCCGACTGCCATTGCTGGCCCTTCATCAGCCAAGCTTGGCCGTCTGGCGCCAGATGACGTTGAAGATATGGCATGAGGCGGGGCAGCGGGGCAAGTGCTCTTGCACTGATATAAGCGGCATTCAGCGGGTCTATTTCCTCAATCCGAGCCGTTTTGACAGAGGCGTTTTTCAGCCCCAACTCGCGGATCACCGTGCGCAAAAACACGGATTTGCGCTGATCGCTTTCGACAAGAAGAAATCGCGTGTCCTGATCCGCATTGACAATCGCAATGACCAGACCTGGTAGTCCGCCTCCACTGCCGAGGTCAGCCCATAGACCACCACTGGGCGCTATATGTTGCGTGATTTGAAGGCAATCTTCGATATGTCGTTGCCGAAGGTGCGGCAGCGAGGAAGGCGCGACCAGATTGATACGCGGATTCCAACGCCTGATAAGGTCCTCATAGCCCTCCAGGCGGGCCATTGTTTCACGTGAAACACCGTCCATCACGCTTCCCGGCGACGCCCGCTGCGCGCAATGGCAAGGATCAACGTCAAAGCTGCCGGTGTCATCCCTTCGATTTTTGCAGCCGCTGCCAGGGTCTGTGGCCGCGCCTGCTGCAGCTTGCTGCGCAATTCGCTCGAAAGCCCGGAGATATTCTCGTAATCCATCCAATCGGGAAGTTGCACTGCCTCATCTGCGCGCAACGCCTGCGCATCCTTTTGCTGCCGATCCGTGTATTGATGGTACAGCGCATCATTTCGCAGCTGTTCGATAGTCCCTTTCGGCACCAGAGAAAGCTTTGGCTCAAGCGCCAAAGCCGCATCTGGATCAACATCCGCCACCCCGAGCAGCGCAAAAACTGAACGCATCTGACCGTCCTGGCGAACCTTCAGACCGTGACGCTGGAGTTCAGTCGGAGAAAAAACCGCCTCCTCTGCCGTTTTTCTGGCGGCGCAATAATGCTGCTGCCGTTCCTCGAAATACTGCCGCCGTCTTTCCCCGACGCATCCCAGCTTGATGCCAAAGGGCGTCAAGCGCTGATCCGCGTTATCGGCCCGCAGTGTCAGGCGGAATTCAGCGCGTGAGGTGAACATGCGGTATGGTTCGGTCACGCCGCGCGTCGTCAGATCGTCAATCATGACGCCGATATAGCTGTCTGCGCGGCTGAATACCGCAGGTTCACGTCCTTGCGCCGCCAGCGCAGCATTCAACCCGGCGACCAATCCTTGCGCTCCGGCTTCTTCATATCCAGTGGTCCCATTGATCTGACCTGCAAGATATAGTCCCTGGACATCTTTCAATCGCAAATCCGCATTCAATGCACGTGGGTCGACATAGTCATATTCCACCGCATAGCCGGGCTGCAAAATTTCGGCATGCTCCAAGCCTTTGATCGTTCGGACATAGGCCTGCTGCACGTCTTCCGGCAGTGAGGTCGATATACCATTCGGATAGACAGTCGGATCGTCCAGACCTTCAGGCTCCAAAAAAATCTGATGGGAATCCTTATCGGCAAAGCGGATGACCTTGTCCTCAATTGATGGGCAATAGCGGGGGCCACGCCCCGAAATATGCCCGCCATACATCGCCGAGCGAGAAATATTTTCGCTGATAATTCTATGGGTTTCGACATTCGTGTGGGTGATACCGCAAGAGATCTGACCCGCGCTTGGCCCGACGCTCAGATAGGAAAAGACTGTCGGGGCGTCGTCGCCAGGCTGTTGCTCCAGCACGTCCCAGTCAATTGTCCGTCCGTCCAGACGCGGCGGTGTCCCGGTTTTCAGTCGGCCAAGAGGCAGATTGAACTGACGTATCCTGTCCGCCAGACCGTTAGATGCCTTACCCCCCCATCTTCCAGCGGCGCGGCTGACATCCCCGATATGGATCACGCCATTCAGGAAAGTGCCTGTTGTCAAGACGACCGCACTGGCCGAGATTTGCGTGCCGTCAGCCAAAACGACACCTGACACGGAACGGCCGTCAGAGATGAGATCGGACACTTCACCATAGATCAGCGACAGGCCATCGGTGGATTCCGCGGCCAACATGGCTTCCTGCCGGTACAAGGCGCGATCCATCTGCGCACGCGGACCCTGCACCGCTGGCCCCTTGCGGCGATTGAGAAGCCGGAACTGAATACCTGCGCGATCTGCGATACGACCCATTAAGCCATCCAGCGCGTCAATCTCACGTACCAGATGCCCCTTTCCCAAACCGCCAATCGCGGGGTTGCAGGAAAGGGTGCCAATATCCTCGGGCCGCATCGTTACCAGCGCAGTCGCCGCGCCCAACCTCGCTGAGGCTGCGGCAGCTTCCAAGCCGGCATGACCACCGCCAATGACAATCACATCGTAATGTTTCACGTGAAACACCCTATTTCCCGATACAGAATGAGGTGAAGATGACATCCAGATACTCTTCCGCACCGATTCTGCCAAGTAAACGATCAAGTGAATTTGCAGCGCGACGAATTGCTTCCGCCAAAAGCTCTGGCGGCAGGCCCTCGATCTCGGAAATTGCCAATCTCGCATCCATCAATGACAGAAGTTGCCGTTCGTGACTGACCAGACCTGCACCGGATATACGATCGGATAGGATCAGGTGTAGTTGCTCCAAAAGCTGGTCAATCCCCTGACCAGTCACGCTTGAGATGGCGTCACCCCGCCCTGAGTCTAGATCGGCCTTGCTCCTTACCAGGATATCCCCCTCTTGCCAGAGCGACGGATCACACTCCCCCGTCTCCGACAGATGTAATCGCAGGTCGGCAGCCATCGCGCGTTGTCTTGCGCGATCAACACCCATTCTCTCGACATGGTCCGAACTCTCCCGCAGCCCGGCAGTGTCAAGCAATGTCACGGCTAAACCCTTCAAGTCTATCCGTAATTCGATGATATCGCGTGTCGTCCCCGCGATATCCGACACCAAAGCGACATCTCGTTTCGCGATGCGATTGATCAGGCTGGATTTACCAGCATTCGGCGGCCCGATAACCGCCACCTCAAAACCAGCTCGAATGCGTTCTGCGGCGGCAAAGCCAGAGATCTGGGTCGTCAACTGCTGGTGCAAATCGGCCAGAATGCGGAATACCTCGTCAGGCACATCTTCCGGCACCTCCTCATCCGCGAAATCCACGCTGGATTCCACCAACGCACCCGCCCGAATCAGCATCGAGCGCCAATCCTCGCTCCGGCGTCCCAATTCGCCGCCCGACAGACGTAGTGCCATCCGGCGCTGCGCTTCGGTCTCTGCCTCCAACAGATCACCAAGCCCTTCAACCTCGGCCAGATCCATTTTACCGTTCAGAAAGGCCCGACGGGTAAATTCCCCTGCTTCGGCGGGGCGCATCCCCTGCTCGGCGAAGAAACGAAGGACGCGGCGAACAATAACCGGCGCGCCGTGAAGCTGCAGCTCCGCAACCTCTTCTCCGGTGAAACTATGTCCCGATTCAAACCAAAGAACCAACGCGTGATCCAGAAGATCATCGTGATCCCTCAGCGCGCGCATGTAGACCTGCCGGGGTTGTGGCAGGCTGCCTGCCAGCGCTTCAACAGCGCTCCGCGACCCGGAACCGCTAAGTCTGATAATGGAAACGCCACCCCGTCCGGACGGGGTGGCTTCAGCAAAAATCACATCCATGATGCCTCGTCAGGCGTTCATTGAATCGAAGAATTCAGAGTTGGTCTTGGTCTGTTTCAGCTTCGAAATCAGGAATTCGATGGCATCGGTGGTCCCCATCGGGTTCAGGATCCGACGCAGCAGATAGGTCTTCTGCAGATCCTTCGCATCGACCAGCAACTCTTCCTTCCGGGTACCGGATTTCAGAATATCCATGGCCGGGAAGACGCGCTTGTCAGCCACCTTGCGATCAAGCACGATCTCGCTGTTGCCGGTGCCTTTGAATTCTTCAAAGATCACCTCATCCATCCGAGACCCCGTATCGATCAGCGCCGTCGCAATGATCGTCAGCGAACCACCCTCTTCGATATTCCGCGCCGCACCAAAGAACCGCTTCGGCCGCTGCAACGCATTCGCATCGACACCGCCGGTCAGAACCTTGCCCGAACTCGGCACGACAGTGTTGAACGCCCTACCAAGTCTTGTGATCGAGTCCAGCAGAATAACAACATCTCGCTTATGCTCGACCAGGCGCTTGGCCTTTTCGATCACCATCTCCGACACTGCGACGTGACGGCTGGCCGGTTCGTCAAAGGTCGAAGAAATCACTTCACCGCGCACGCTGCGCTGCATATCGGTGACCTCCTCTGGGCGTTCGTCAATCAGCAGCACGATCAGATAGCATTCGGGATGGTTCCGCTCGATCGAATGGGCGATGTTCTGCAGCAAGACGGTCTTACCCGTACGCGGCGGCGCCACGATCAGCGACCGCTGCCCCTTCCCGATCGGCGCAACCAGATCGATGATCCGGGCCGAGCGATCCTTGATCGTTGGATCTTCGATTTCCATGTTCAGTCGCTGGTTCGGATAAAGCGGCGTCAGGTTGTCGAAGGCGACCTTGTGACGGGCGCGCTCTGGCTCTTCGAAATTGATCCGCTCCACCTTGGTCAGCGCGAAGTAACGCTCATTCTCGCCAGGCGCGCGAATGACACCCTCCACCGTATCGCCAGTCCGCAGCGCATGCTGACGGATCATCTCGGGGCTGACATAGATGTCGTCCGGACCCGGCAGATAGTTCGCCTCGGTCGAGCGCAGGAAGCCGAAACCGTCCTGGACAACTTCCAGAACGCCCTCGCCACCAATATCCCAGCCCTCTTCGGCATGCTCTTTCAGGATCGAGAACATCATCTCGCCCTTGCGCATGGTCGAGGCGTTTTCGACTTCCCATTCCTCTGCCATGGACAGCAGATCGGCCGGGCTCTTCGCCTTGAGATCGGAAAGGTTCAAACGTTCTTCGGTCATATCATTCACCTGAGGCCACGCTGCGCGGGAGCAGCCGGTCTGTCACTTCATGCAATGGGAATTCCCTTACCGGACGGCAGGGCTTGCGGCGCAGATAAGGCGCGAACGCGTGAAAGTCAATCGACCGGTCAGAATTTCACGATTACCGAAAGGACGATCACGAACATCAGCAGTGTCGGAACCTCATTCATCATTCGATAGCGTCGTCCGCTCAATGCCTCTCCGGCTTTCAGCAAGCGCCGCTGACGGGCGCACCACATGTGAAACCAGGTCATCGCCAGAACAGCCACAGCCTTGCTCCACGGCCAGATCATCGACCAGGAGACAACACCCGGCGTCAGCACCAGACAAAGCCCGGTCAACCAGGTGACGATCATGGCAGGGTTCATGATCAGCTTCAGCAGCTTCTGTTCCATGATGACGAAGCTGGCCGTTGGTTCACCGGCCACCGCAGCCCGTTCCGCGTGATAGACGAACAATCTGGGCAGATAGAACAGCCCGGCCATCCAGGAGATCACGGCCATCACGTGAAGCGATTTCACGTAGGGGTAAAGCAGGCTCAGCAGATCAGTCATTCGCTCCTCTGTCCCAATCTTCATATATAAAAGGAAAAGAAGAAAAGGATGTTGTTGATGTAGGGCCTGTGGACAGTCGGATAAAGCAGAAACGCACAGGATCATCCACGAATTATCGCCTGTGTATAACTATGTGTACAGTTCCTGAAATGTCAAAATACTTAAATAATTTCAAAGTCTTGATCTATGGATAACTTTCATCTCAACATCCGGCAAAGAAGGTTACCCACAGCAGGCTGAATTTTGCGATTGCGTTTGTCCCTCTGTGGACAGTCGGCACTCGTTCGCGATAGGTTCCAGATGGAATTTGCGGGTGCCGAACTGTCCCCACGGATTCACACAACTTACAGACCGATTCCTCCGACAAGTTATCCACACGCCGAAACAGACAGCCTGAAAGCGATAACCAAAGCTGTATCGAACCCTTTTGTCCGCCCGGACAAGCGCTTATGCTTTGGCGATGCTCCAAGAGTGATAGCCCATGCCTGACGATACGATCCCGCAGCCTGTTCCTAATGTTCCGCTTGCCGGCGTGATCGGTATGCCCATCGCGCATTCCCGTTCGCCCCAGCTGCACGGACATTGGTTGAAGCGTTACGGGATCAAGGGGCATTACGTCCCCCTGCCCGTCATGCCCGAACATCTGGCCGAGGTTTTGCGGGTGCTGCCCCGCGCGGGCTTTGTGGGCGTGAATGTCACCATCCCGCATAAAGAGGCCGTGCTGGCCCTTGCCGACTTCATCACCGACCGCGCCGCGCTGATCGGCGCCGCGAATACGCTGATTTTCCGCCCAGACGGCAAGATTCATGCAGATAATACAGATGGTTACGGCTTCATCGCGAATATCCGGCAGACCGTGCCTGACTGGCAGCCCGATGCCGGACCGGCGGCGATCATCGGTGCCGGGGGTGCGGCGCGGGCCGTTGTGGCCTCTCTGCTGGACAGCGGCGTGAAAGAGCTGCGGATCACCAATCGCACCCGGATCCGTTCCGAACAGATCAAGGCCGAATTCGGCGCCCGGCTTGTCGTCTATGACTGGGCGCAGGCCGGAAACATGCTGGACGGCGCGGCGACGGTGGTGAATGCGACCTCGCTGGGCATGGATGGCAAACAGCCGCTGCGCGTGCCGCTGGATGCGCTGAGCCCGCAAACTCTGGTGACCGATCTGGTCTATGCGCCGCTGATGACCCCCCTTCTGTCCGAGGCGCAGGACCGTGGCTGCAAGATCGTGGACGGTCTGGGCATGTTGCTGCATCAGGCGGCGCCCGGGTTCGAGCGCTGGTTCGGTCAACGGCCTGAGATTGATGAGGATCTGCGCAAGGCTGTCCTGGCATGAGCTTTCTGCTTGGCCTCACCGGAAGCATCGGCATGGGGAAATCCACCACTGCGCAGATGTTTCGTGACCGGGGCGTGCCGGTCTGGGATGCGGATGCGGCGGTGCATCGTCTTTACGCGCCCGGTGGTGCGGCGGTCGATCCTGTCAGCAAGATCTTTCCAGCCGCCTTGCGCGATCAGGCCATCGACCGGAACGCATTGCGCGACATCCTCGCCCGCGATCCGGCGGCGCTGGACCGGTTGGAGGCCATCGTACATCCGCTGGTCGCCGCCGACCGCGAGAGCTTTATCGAAAATCATGCCGACGCGCCGCTGATCCTGCTGGATATCCCGCTTCTTTTCGAAAACAGCTATCAGACACAAATGGATGGCGTGGCGGTGGCCTCGACCGACGCCGAGACTCAGCGGCGGCGTGTCATGGCCCGGCCGGGCATGACATCAGAGACGCTGGCGCTGATCCTGTCCCGGCAGATGCCCGATGCCGAAAAGCGTGAACGCGCCGATTGGATCATCCCCACCGATACGCTAGACGGGGCAAAGGCCGCCGTCACCGGGATCATCAAGGAAATCACATCAGATGCGTGAGATCGTTCTGGATACCGAAACCACGGGTTTTGATGCGGAAGGTGCAGACCGGATCGTGGAAATCGGCGCTTTGGAGCTGATCAATCACCTGCCCACCGGGCGCACATTGCATCTTTACATCAATCCAGAGCGTTCGATGCCGCAAGAGGCGTTAGAGGTGCACGGATTGGGCGACGACTTCCTGCGGGACAAGCCGAAATTTGCAGAAGTAGCGCAGCAATTTATCGATTTCATTGCCGATGACGCCAAGCTAGTGATCCACAATGCCAGCTTCGACATGAAATTCCTGAATGCCGAACTGAAACGCGCGGGATTTCCCACAATTCCCTGGGCGCGGGCGCTGGATACGCTGGCCGTCGCGCGCGAGAAATTTCCGGGCTCACCCGCCTCGCTGGATGCGCTCTGCCGACGCTTCGGGGTGGATAACTCGTCTCGTGAACTGCACGGCGCGTTGCTGGACAGCGAATTGCTGGCCGAGGTCTATCTGGAACTGATCGGTGGCAGGCAGCCCGATTTCGTGCTGGACCAGCCCGGTCAGGAAAAGACGGATGTCCAGCAGACCGGGCAAAGCGGCCCGCGGGCGCAGCGTCCTGTGCCGCTGAAGCCACGCATGACTGACGAAGAAGCCACAGCACATGCGGAATTTGTCGCCAAATTGGGCACAGATGCGATCTGGGCAAGATATTCCCACTGATCCGCGATATTACGAAGACGATATATATCTGTAATTGTGGGATTCATGATCGTCTGGCTTCGTGATTTCTGGTCTTTCTGGTCCGCGATTTTCGACCGGATGGATAAAACCCATATGGGGCTGATTGCTGCCGGGGTTGCGTTTTACGCAATGTTCGCGGTTTTTCCCGGCCTCGCAGCAATTATCGCCTTATGGAGCCTGTGGTTCGATCCCGAGGCCATCATGGCCTATGTCGAAGTCGCCAATGAATTCCTGCCCGAAGGATCGGCGAAAATCATCGACGGGCAGATCAGATCCCTGACCGCCGCCGGCCGCACCTCGATCGGGTGGGCGTCCTTCGTGTCCTTCTTTATTGCGACAATATCGGCGCGGGCCGGTGTCGGCGCGCTGATCCGTGGCCTTAACGCGGCCTATGGCGTCCGGGGCTATTCCACCGTGTTCGGCTTCGTTCTGGCCTATATCCTGACCATCGCCATTGTCGGGATCAGCATTGCCGGGCTGGCGACCATCGTGATCGTGCCGCTGATCCTGAACTTCCTGCCTTTGGGCTCGGCCACGGCAAGGCTGCTGACCGCGCTGCCCTGGGCCGGCATGTTCGCCATCGTCATTCTGGGGATCGGAGTGATCTATCGCTATGGCCCGAATGTCAAAACCCCGCGCACGCCGATCTTCACCTGGGGCGCGCTGTTCGCTGCAATGCTGTGGGCGGCGGCGTCGGTCGGGTTTTCGGCCTATCTCAGCAGTTTCAACAGCTATAACCGGATCTACGGGTCAATCGGAACGGTGGTCGCGCTGCTGATGTGGTTCTATCTGGCCGGTTTTTCGGTGCTTCTGGGCGCGTTGATCAATGTGGAACTGGCCCGCAGGCGGCGGCTGAAGGCCGCCAGATCTGCGCGCGAGTCGCTGAAAAAGGAAAGCGCCGGATAACCGGCGCCTTCACGGTCAGGTTTTTCGCAAAACCTCAGGCTTCCATGCCCTCGGTCGAGGCAAAGAACATCGCCTGCGACACGGCGGAACGAACCTGTTCTTCGCTATAGGGCTTCGAGATCAGGAAGGCCGGCTCGGGCCGGTCGCCCGTCAGCAGCCGCTCGGGGAAGGCGGTGATGAAGATCACCGGCACATCGCCCAGCTTTTGCAGCAACTCGTTCACGGCCTCGACCCCCGACGAACCATCGGCAAGCTGGATATCGGCCAGGATCAGATCTGGGCGATCCTTGGCCGCCAGTTCGATGGCGGCGGTATGGGTCCGCGCCACGCCGGTAACCTCATGGCCCAGCGCCTGGGCGATGCCCTTCAGATCCATGGCGATGATCATCTCATCCTCGATCACCATGATCTTGCCGCAGACGGCCTCGCTCATCTCGTCCAGAGCGATCTGAACCAGTTGCGCGGCCTCGGCCTCGTCGATTTGCATCACGCGGGCGATCTGGTCGTTACGCAGATCCTCGATGGTGCGCAGCAACAGCGCTTCACGTGAATTCGGTGTCAGCTTGCTGAGATGCTGCTGCGCACGCTGTTCACGGACCGACAGATCGGCCTCGGCAACCGGCTGGCCCGAGCTTTGCCAGATGGCATGAAACGCCCGGAACAGCCCCAGGCGGGTATCTTCTTCACCGTCCAGGATCGAACGGTCGGTCAGAATTGCTTCAAGGGTTGCGGCGGCATAATTGTCGCCGGCGCTCTGGCTGCCTGTCAGCGCGCGCGCGTAACGACGCAGATAAGGAAGATCGCGTCCGATGGAATTCGCGAGATCGGCAGAAGACATTTCTTTCTTGTCCTTGTTCCGGTATTATTCCTGTATTGCGAGGAACTATAATTCACCCCTACATGTTGGTAAGGGTGCGCACAAGATTTCCGGGACTAACAATAGAATGACACCACAGCGAGAAGAACGCCGAAAAGAAGCCGTCGAGCAGCAAATCGACGAAAATCTGAGGCGTGTCTACGAACAGGACATCACAGAGGAAATACCGGATCGTTTCCTCGAACTGCTCAACAAGCTGAAAGAGCAGAAATGAAATCCTTTGCCGCTGACGGCATGGACGGTTCGGCTATGGTGAAAATATGAATAAATCCAATATGATTGATCCTCGGGACGAGCTGGTCGAACATCTGCCGGCGCTGCGGGCCTTTGCGCTGTCCCTGACGCGCGAGGGGGCTTCGGCCGACGATCTTGTGCAGGATACGATCGTCAAGGCCTGGACCAATATGGACAAGTTTCAGGTCGGCACGAATCTGCGCGCCTGGCTGTTCACCATTTTGCGAAATACGTTTTATTCGGCCCGCCGCAAGACCAAGCGCGAGGTCAGCGATACCGATGGCATCCATGCCGCGCGGCAGGCGACGCGCCCGGAACATGACGGGCGGCTGGCGATGAAGGACTTTCGCGCCGCCTTTGAGCAATTGCCCGACGAACAGCGCGAGGCTTTGATACTGGTCGGCGCATCGGGTTTCTCTTATGAAGAAGCTGCCGAGATGACCGGTGTAGCCATCGGCACCGTCAAATCGCGCGCCAATCGTGGCCGCCGGAAACTGGCCGAGCTTCTGCATCTTGAAGATGGCGAGGAAATGGAAATGACCGATCCGTCCACGCTTGCCGTGATGGCCGCCAATCAATCACTGTCACGCTAAGGTCGCCGGTGCTCCGGCGGTTTGGCGATAGGCTGTCTTTCACGCGCAAACTGGGCTTTCGTCTGGGCGCGTTGCTGTCAGTGGCCATCCTGCCGCTGGCGCTGATCTCTCTTGTTCAGAACTTCAATCTTGTCCGCTCGGCCGAACGCAGCGTCGAAATCGCGCTGCTGGGCCGGACAACCTCGGCCGCGGCGGGGGAACGCGCCCTGCTGCACAGCGCGCTTGGTTCCGCAGATGCGCTTGGCCCCGGCGTTCTGGACCTGATGGAGCAACCGGAACTCTGTTCGGAACTGATGCGCAGCTTCATCCAGCGCAGCGCGACCTATGTGGCGGCGGCTTTCGTGCCGATGGATGGGATCAGCAACTGCACATCCCGGGCGGCGGGTACGCCGATAGATTTTCGCGATTCCGACGCCTACCGGGAGTTTATTTCCGAACCCGGCACGCTGGTCACCTCATTGAAGAACGGGCCTCTCAGCGGGCGCCCCGTCATTGCCGTGGTGCAGCCGCTTTACCGGGATCGTGAATTGCTGGGCTATGTCACGCTGTCGCTGACCTATGAATTGCTGCGCTCGACCCATGACATGTCGCTGGGGACGCAGGGCGCGCGGATCGTGACCTTCAACCATCGCGGTCAGGTGCTGTCGCTGGACGGCAATGACAAAGAGCTGAACCGCACGATCCTGCCCCAGAATACCGAATTGGTGAATCTGCTCAGCAGCAGCGACACGACCTTCCGCGCCCGTGACAATGGCGGCGCGATGCGGGTCTTTACCGTGGTGCCGATTGTGCCCGGGCTGGTCTATGCCCTGGGCAGTTGGAGCCCCAATACCGCCGGCGCCGGCCTGTTCCAGCTGTCCCGTTTCGGCGCGGTCACCATTCCGGCGGCCTTGTGGCTGGTCTCGCTGGCTGTGGCCTATTTCGCGGTGTTCCGCATGGTCCTACGCCATATCAACGTGTTGCGCGGTCAGATGCGCCGCTTCGCCATCGGCAACCGGTCAGAGCCGCCCCCCGTGCTGCACCACGCCCCGTCCGAGATCTCGGATGTCAGCCAGACTTTCCACAATATGGCCCGCATCCTGATCCGCGATGAAGAGGCGATGGAAGAGGCGGTGAATGAAAAGACCGTCCTGCTGAAAGAAGTGCATCACCGGGTCAAGAACAACCTGCAACTGATCGCCTCGATCATCAACATGCAGGGCCGCATGATCGACGATCCCGATGCCAAGCGGGTGCTGCGGTCGGTGCAGGACCGGGTGGCGGCGCTGGCAACGATCTATCGCAACCTCTATCAGGCCGAGCATCTGGACGCGGTCGAGGCCGGCCGGCTGATCGACGACATTATCAATCAGATGATCAATGCCTCGATCAATTCCTCGAATGATCTGCGGATCGTGACCGATATCCAGCCGCTTATCCTGTTGCCGGATCAGGCCGTGCCGCTGTCGCTGCTGGCGACCGAGGCCGTTACCAATGCCATCAAATATGCCGGCGTGCCCGAAGGGGCCGACCGGGCATGGGTTCGCGTCAGCCTTACCTCGGACAAGCCCGGCCGCGCGACGCTGGAGATTTCCAATTCCGTGGGCGCGCGGGTCCATCACAGCGAAGGCACCGGCCTTGGCGGCCAGCTGATCGAGGCTTTTGCCACGCAGCTAGAGGGTGAGGCCGTCACCGAATCCAATGATGAAAGCTTCACCCTGCGGCTTGATTTCTCGATTGACAGCGGCGTTTTCGGCAGCGCCAATGATCCGCGCAACGTGGTGTTGACCTCAGCCGCGCGCGAGGGCGCGCAACATTGACGTGACGGCCTTGCTCAAGGGACTTGCGCAGGCCCGGATCGGCTTTATCTTATCGCTATGACTCAGCCAGGAAGCTATAATCTGACCACGGGAGAGGGGCTTTTGGCCTGCCCCCGATGCGACACCCTGCATGTCGAGGTCGAATTGCATTCGGGCGAAACCGCCAAATGCACGCGCTGCGACGGCCTGCTGGCCAAGCCGCAGGGCGGCGCCTTTACCCAGTTGATCGCGCTGGCCTTTACCTCGATCATCCTGCTGATGGGCGCGATCTTTTTCCCCTTCCTGGAAATCTCGCGCATGGGTTTCGGCAATACGACCTCGCTTTTCGGCGTGGCGATGGCCTTTGCCGAGGGCTTTCTGCTGCCGCTGGTTCTGGTGCTGCTGCTGCTGGTGATCGGCCTGCCCATCTTCCGCTCGGCGCTGCTGCTTTACACGCTGATCCCACTGGCACAGGGCTCTGCCCCCTATAAACACGCCGCCAACGCATTCCGCCTGTCCGAAAAGCTGCGCCCCTGGTCCATGGCCGAGATCTTCATCATCGGCACCGCCGTGGCGCTGGTAAAGGTCGCCGGATTGGCGACGGTCCATCTGGGGCCCGCCTTCTGGGCCTTCTGCATCCTCGTGCTGGTCAACCTCGCCTCGCGCGGGTTCATGTGCCAGACCACGATCTGGGACGCGATCGAGGATGCGGGCGTGACCACCGATGGGCGCGAAATGGTTGAAGGCCGGAATTGATGGATGAGGGCAAGACCACCCGTCCGGTGCTGACCGCGCACCGCGCTGGCCTGCTGGGATGCCGCAGTTGTGGGCGCGTCTGGCCGGAATCCCAGACGAATTGCGCGCGCTGCGGCGCGACGCTGGTGCCGCCGGATCGCCGGTCGTTGCAGGCGGTCTGGGCCTGGTGGCTGGCCGGGCTGATCACCTATATCCCCGCCAATATCTTTCCGATGATGAGCACGCGCAGCCTGGGCGGTCTGGCCGGCAACAGCGAAGCGACGATCATGGAGGGCGTGTTGCAGCTGATCCATCACGGCAGCTACGACATTGCCGCGATCGTCTTCGTCGCCTCGATCGTGGTGCCGATCGGCAAGTTCATCGCGATTGCCTGGCTGGCGCTGGCGGCTGGTCGACCTGCCTCGGTCCATCAGGCGCATCGCAGGCTTCATGTCTATGAGGTCGTTGAATTTATCGGCCGCTGGTCGATGATCGACGTCTTCGTGGTGGCGATCCTGTCGGCGCTGGTCCAACTGGGCTTTGTCGCCTCGATCCACCCTGGTCCGGCGGCGGTCTCTTTCGCGCTATCGGTTGCGTTCACAATGCTTTCGGCGCAAAGCTTCGACCCAAGATTGATCTGGCGCGGCCTGCCGCTTCGAAGCCGGACGGATGATGAAGGGACAGGATAAGACCCCATGAGTAACGAGTCCGCGCAGGATCCTCAGCCGCTGAAACCTGCCAGCCCGGTTCGCAAGACTGCCAAACGCGCCGCTCAGGCAGGGCTTGGCATCATCTGGCTGGTGCCCATTCTGGCATTGGTCGTCACGCTTGGGATCGGGTTGAACGCCTATAGCAATCGCGGCCCGCTGATCGAGGTCGAATTCGCCGACGCGACCGGCGTGATCCCGGGCGAAACTGTTCTGCGCTTCCGCGAAATCACCGTCGGTCAGGTCGAAACGGTCAGCTTCAGCTCTGATCTGTCGCGGGTCATTGTCAAGATCCGGGTCGAAAAGGATGTCGCGGAATATATCGATTCCGATGCCGCCTTCTGGATCGTGCGTCCCGAGGTGACCGCGCGGGGCGTGACCCGACTTGATACCGTGCTGAGCGGATCCTTTATCGAAGGCTACTGGGACGCGGAGGTGACCGAGCCGCAGAAGAATTTCGTCGGACTGAACCGTCCGCCGCTGATCCGGGAAGACGCCAAGGGAACCTGGGTGACGCTGGCGATGGACAGCGCGGACGGGGTCACCGAAGGCTCGCCGATCCTGTATCGCGGTATCCAGGTCGGCCGGTTGGAAAATGTCCGCCTGTCGCCGAATGAGGATACCGTCATTACGGACGCGTTTATCGAAGCACCTCATGACGGGCGGCTGACGACCTCGACGGTGTTCTGGAACAGCTCTGGCTTTTCGGTTTCTCTGGGTTTGCGCGGCGTGTCGCTGAACGTAAGCTCTTTGTCATCGCTGCTGACAGGCGGTGTCGCCTTTGACACGCTGGTCAGCGGAGGCCAGACGATCGAGCCGGGATATACCTTCTATGTCCAGCCGGACGAAGAGACCGCCCGCAACGACGTCTTTGCCGGCAGCCCCGGCGATGTCCTGCAACTGACCATGTATGTGGACGATTCACTTGAGGGGTTGGAGAAGGGCGCGGATGTCGAATTCCAGGGTCTGAATGTCGGTCAGGTCAGCAGCCTGTCGGTCGTGATCCGGAATTCCGATGACCCCGATGGCGAGCCCGAGGTGAAGCAGCAGGTGGTGCTGGCCGTCTCATCGGGCAGGCTGGGGTTAGAGCCGGGCGCCACCCGCGACGATGCACTTCGTTTTCTGGAACAGGCGGTGCAGGGCGGGCTGCGCGCCCGCGTCGCCAGCGCCGGTCTTCTGGGCCTGTCCCTGAAGGTCGAGCTGGTCGAGATCCCCGATGCCGCGCCTGCCAGCCTTGATCTTGCCGGAGATCCCAATCCGGTCATCCCCTCGGTCGAAGGCAATCTTGAAGATTTCACCGCCACCGCCGAAGGTGTCCTGAACCGCATCGGCAACCTGCCGATCGAGGATGTGCTGAAATCCGCGACCGATATGATGGACAGCGTGACGGCGATTGCCAGCTCGCAGGATACCCGCGCCATCCCCGGCAGCCTGCGCGCGACGCTGGATCAGGCGCAGGCCGCGGTGACCGATATCAACGGCATGGCCCAGGAGCTGCGCGACAAGAATGCCGCCGCCAAGGCCGCGCTGCTGCTGGAAGGCGCGGTGCTTGCCGTGGAATCGATCCGACTGGCCGCTGTCGATACGCCGGCGCTGATCGAGCGTATCGATTCCGTGGCCACCTCGCTGGACGAATTCGGTTTCGCCGAGGTGGGTGAACAGGCCCAGGGCATTCTTTCCGATATCCGCGCCATGCTGGGGACCGAGGATGCCGAACAGCTGCCGCGCAACCTCTCGGACACGCTGGAGGCGGCATCCGGGCTGCTGAACGATCTGCGGGACGGCAATGCGGCGGGCAGTCTGAATAACGCACTGGATTCCGCCAGTACGGCGGCGGATGAGATCGCACGGGCGGTGCAGGATCTGCCGCAGTTGATCCAGCGCCTGCAGGCGACGGCGGTGCGGGCGGATGCTGTTCTGGCCTCTTATGGCGACCGCTCGGCCTTCAACAACGAAGCGATTGGCATGCTGCGTGAAATTCGCCGTGCGACCTCCGCCTTTGGTTCACTGGCGCGGATGATCGAACGCAATCCGCAAGCCTTCATTCTGGGACGGTAAACGACAATGCTGATGAAACATCTGCGTCTTGCAACGCTGACCGGGACCGGGCTTCTGACCCTTGCCGGTTGTTCCAACCCCGAAAAGACGGCCCGCTATCTGCTTGATCCGCCGCCGGTGGCAGCACAGGTTCCGAACCGTCTTGGCACGGCAGAGCTGAAAGACGTCTCATTGCCGGAATATGCCTCGGACGAAGAGCTGGCCTTTCAGACGGCCGATGGCGCGGTGCGGTCCTCGCCCGACAACCTCTGGGCCGACAATCCCGAACGCGCCTTCACGCTGTCGCTGGCGCGGGCCATCTCGGACGTGTCCGGCGCGACCGTGATCGGAGAGCCGTGGCCCCTGGCCGAGCCGCCGCAGCGCGTGCTGGAGGTGCGGGTGGAACGTGCGCTGGCGCAGGCCAATAACACCTATCGGCTGTCGGGGCGCTATTTCGTCGCGGATGATCGCAGCGGTGGCGCGAACCATGCGCGCAGCTTTGACATTCTGGTGCAGATGCAGGGGTCGTCGCCCGCCTATACGGCGGCAGCCGCGTCAGAGGCGATTTCCATTCTGGCCCAGCAGATCGCGACCCTGTCCGGTCCGGGCCGCAGCATTGCGACCAAATCGCAGCCCGATCCCTTCGCGGTCAATCTGGACCCGATCTTCTAACCTTGTCCCGCCGGGGCCAGCGCGTCGAGGATCTGGCGATGCAGGCGCGGCCCGGCGACGATCAGACCATCCACCATCGCCTTCGGGCTGTTGAACCGCATCCGTCCGCCCCTGCGGTCGGTTGCCAGCGCCCCTGCCCGTTCCGCGATCAGGCTGCCTGCGGCGATGTCCCATTCCCATGCCGCACGCAGCGACAGCGCCGCGTCAAAGCGCCCTTCCGCAGCAAGGCACAGGCGCCAGGCCAGCGAGGGCCGGAACTCGCGCCGAAAGGGCGGCGTGGTGCCGCCGCGCCAGTATCCCGGCTCTGACGCCGCGCGATAGGTCAGCACGGATGCGCCGTCGATATCGGCATCGCAGGGCGCGATGGGATCTCCGTTGCGCAAGGCAGGACCGTCCTTGCTGGCGGTGTAAAGGATATCCCGCGCGGGCAGGTAGACCACGGCGGCGATAATGTCATCGCCCTGCGCGATAGCCAGCGAATGGGAAAAGCCCTCCTGCCCGGCAATAAAGGCGCGGGTGCCGTCGATCGGGTCGATGATGAAGCAATGATCGGCATCCAGCCGCGAAGGATCGGCCTCGCTTTCCTCTGACAGCCAGCCGTAATCGGGCCGCGCCGCCTGCAGTTTTCGCGCCAGCGCGTCATTCACCGCCAGATCGGCCTCGGTCACGGGGCCTGCATCATCCGCCTTTTCCCAGGTCTCGGGATCCTGTTTCCAATAGCGCAGGGCGATCTGCCCCGCTTCGCGCGCGGCCTCGGTCAGCAGCGCCAGATCGTCCTCAGGCCCCGGCAACGGTCATCCCCTCGACAAGCAGGCTGGGAACCTCTGACCCGCGCCAGGGCAATGCGTCATTGGCCGCAATCAGGGTCATCAGCATATCCCGCAGATTTCCGGCGATGGTGCATTCATTGACTGGATAGGCGATCTGGCCGTTTTCCACCCAGAAGCCCGCCGCGCCGCGCGAATAATCCCCCGTCGTCCCGTTGATCGAAGAGCCCAGCATCGAGGTCACGACCAGACCGCGCCCCATATCGGCGATCAGCTGATCGCGGCTTTGGCCGCCCGGCGTCAGGATCACATTGCTGATGCTGGGCGAAGGCGGCGAGGATATCCCGCGCGCGGCCGAGGCTGTGCTGTCCATCCCCAGCTTGCGCCCCGTTGCCAGATCCAGCGTCCAGCCCTGCAGGATGCCATCCGCAACGATGCTGCGTTTCGCCGTGGCCAGCCCCTCTGCGTCGAAGGGGCGCGAGGAAGGATAGCGCAGCCGGTGCGGATCCTCGACCAGATCCATGCCCTTGGGCAGCACCGCCGTTCCAAGGGCATCGCGCAGCCAGCTTGAGCCGCGGGCCACAGCCGCGCCATTCACCGCCGACAGCAGATGTCCGATCAGCGACGCGGCAACCCGGCGATCATAGAGGATCGGAAAGGCCCCGGTCGGCGGTTTCCGCGAACCCGCCCGTTCCAGCGTTCGCCGGGCGGCCAGCCGGCCGATTTCTTCGGGTTCAGGCAGATCATCGGCCCAGATGCGGGATTCGGCGGCATAGTCACGCTCCATCCCCAGACCCTCGCCAGTGATCGCCACAGCCGAGATCACATGCGTGCTGCGACCGTACCCGCCCGAAAACCCGTTCGAGGTCGCAAGCCAGACTTCGCGGCGGCTGAAGGCGGCATTGGCGGATTCGACCTGGGTGATCCCCGGCTGGTCCAACGCGGCGGCTTCGGCACGCAGGGCCAGCTGTTGCAGGTGGTCCGGCTGCGGATCGGGGCGGTCATCCGCAATCTGCAGCGATGTGGCCTCGCGCATCGAGGCCAGCTGATCCGGATCGGCCAGCCCCAAGGTGTCATCGACAGGCGCCTCTTTGGCCATGGCCACCGCGCGTTCGGCCATGTCTGCGATGGTCGCCGGGCTGTGTTCCGAGGTCGAGACACAGGCCTGCCGCCCGCCGATCAGCACGCGCAGCCCGATTTCGACGCCCTCGGCGCGTTCGGCATGTTCCAGCGTGCGGTTGCGCATGTCGATGCTGACCGACTGGCCACGCACGGTCAGCGCATCGGCCTGATCGGCACCCGCGCGACGGGCAGCGGCAATCATGGTTTCAGCAAGCATTTGAAGATTTGCGGGCGTGTTGGCGTCACTGCTCATCCGGCTCTCCTATTTGTTGCCTCTTTTGTCGCGCCACGGCGGGTTTCGCAAATGAAAAGGGCCGGAGCATCAGCCCCGGCCCTGAATTCGGAAGTGCTCAGATCACTTGATGCGCTGACCGTTGGCAAAGATCTGGCCGCCGGACTTGAACACAAGTTCGGTTTCCAGCGTGTCTTCGCTGCCCTCGACCGGCTTGGCAAAAAGACCCATCATCATGCGCAACCCCATCAGCTGATCCTGCGGCACCAGACCCGTCTTGCCCAGGTTTTCCAGCAGCGCATTCACGCCCACGAAGGTGCCGTCCATCTGGCCGGTCGGATCCATCGGGTTTTCGGCAAAGTCGATCTCGCCGGTTACGTCGGCCTTGGCCCCGATAGCTTCCAGAGAGACGCCGTTGATCTTCAGGCTCTTGGGTTCGAACGGTGTATCCTGTTCGGTGAAGGCGCCATCGGCATCCAGTTTCGGCTGGCCGAATGCGGGATCGAAGATGTTTTCGCTGACCACCGCATCGCCCTCGACATCCATCGACAGGCTGGCGGGATCGCGCGGCAGGTTGTTGTTGGGATCGAACAGTGCCCAGATCTCTTCGCCCAGCGTCACCCCGTTCAGGGCATAGGCCAGCTTGAAGGGCTGCGCCTCTTCGGCCTTTTGCACCGGGAACAGGATATCGACCGAAGTTTCCTCTGCCGCGTAATTCATCGGGAAGGGCAGATTGGAATTTTCGATGCTGGCGTCGCTGTTCATCAATTTCGCAGCATAGTTCATGCCGTCTTCGGCAATCCTGAAGTCAAGATTGCCTGCGCCGGACTTGATCTCGGCATTGATATTCTGATCCCGCATCTCCGGGCCGTCCTTCACCGTCGTCTGCACGTTGAAGCTGGCAGCCATCGAGTCAAACAGCACCGTCCCGTCGAATTGCAAGCCTGCGGCCAGCGCTTCCGCCATCTGAGTGCTCATGTCGAACTCACCGGCCGGCATGGCGCCGCGGCCCTCACTGCCGAGATTGTTCAGCGTGACCTGATATTTCAGGCTGCCCGAACCGCCATTCTCGTCTTCGGGGAAGGTCGTATCGGTGCTGATGGTCGCGGTTTCGGCTGCAATGTCGAAGCTTTGCTCTGATGCGTTATCCTGGACGTTGCGCTGCGTCCCCTTCAGACCGGTCAGTTCGGCACTGATCGGCATCGTCGCCTTCGCGTCCTGCGCAAGCGGAACCTGCATGTCCAGGGTCACGCTTGGATAGTTGTATTCGTACAGCACATCCTCGGCCGAGCCCGAAATCAGCAATTCGTTCCCGGGTGCGGCGATCGTGCCGGTCATTTCCAGATCGACCATCTTCATCGTGGTCGAGCCTTCTTCATCTGTCGTCTCAGCGGGGTTGCTCAGCCGTTTCTGGATGGTGGCGTCAACCGCCTCTTTCATCGCCTCCTCATCGGGCACCTGATAGGTCGAGGTCAGTTTGACATCGCCCTCAAGCACGCCGCGGACCTTGGCATCGCCGGTCTGGCTGAGGACGAATTTCGGGATCGAGATGTTTGTCCGGGCCTGTTCGCTCTGGGTCGAAAACACGGCGTCGGTCACGGTCAGGCTGTTGCCCGTATCCTCGATATTACCGGTCGTCACTTCATAACCGTAGCGGGTGTAATTCTGGATCAGGCTTTCCCAGGCTTCGGCGGGGGTCATGTCGGCCAGAACAGGTGCCGCGCCTGCGATTAAAGCGATGGCCGAGGTTGCAAGCGAGCGGATCATACAAGATACCTTTCGAAAATGCGTTTGGTTGCTGAATGTCTGACACAGCCGAACTGCAAGGGAAAGGGAACATTCCGTGATCTTGTGTGATCTGAAGGACGGGTTGGCGATTCTGACGATCAATCGGCCAGAAAAAGCCAATTCGCTGACCGAAGCGATGCTGACAGAGCTGACCGAGCGTCTGTCGGGCCTGTCAGGGCAGGACTGCCGGGCGGTGATCCTGACCGGCGCGGGCAAGGTTTTTTCGGCCGGCGCGGATCTGGAGGAGGCGCGGGCAGGTCTGGCGACCTCGGCTGTCTGGGATCGCCTGTCGCGACAGATTGCCGCAATGCCCTGCCTGACCATCGCGGCGCTGAACGGGACGCTGGCAGGGGGTGCCTTTGGCATGGCGCTGGCCTGCGATCTGCGGATCGCGGTGCCCGAGGCCAGGTTCTTCTATCCGGTGATGAGGCTGGGCTTCCTGCCGCAGCCTGCCGATCCGCCGCGCCTGACGGCACTGGTCGGTCCGGCGCGGGCAAAGATGATCCTGATGGCGGGGCAGAAGATCGAGGCCACCGAGGCGCTGGCCTGGGGGCTGATCGACCGGATCGTGCCCGGCGGTGACCTGATGGCCGCAGCCCGCGATCTGGCTACGGATTGTCTGTCCGCCGCGCCGGATCATCAGGCCGCGATCAAGACGATGCTGGATCAGCCGTAGACGGCTTCCTTGCCGAAATGCCGCGTCAGCATGTAATACAGCACCGCGCGGTATTTGTTGCGGTTTGAACGACCGTATTTGTCGATGCAGGCATTGATCGCCTCCATCAGGTTCGGGCCTTCGGGCAGGCCCAGCTTCTTGATCAGGTAATTGTCGCGAACGCGCTCCAACTCTGCGTTATCGCTTGCGGCGACGGTCTCGGAATCGGCGCTGTAGATCGAGGGGCCGCAGCCGATGGTGACCTTGGTCAGCAGGTCCATATCGGCCGTCTCGCCCAGCTTGTCTTTGATATCCGCCGCGTATTTCGCGATCAATTCTTCGCGTTTGCTCATTCTTCCCTCGCTCCCTGTTCGTGGGTGTTGGCGCCGAAAGGATGCTGTCACAACGGTTCAATATCAAGCTTTTTGGCAGACGCGGCCCGTTCAGGGCGTAAAGCGGGTCAGACCGGGCAGCCAGGTCGACAGTGCCGGCACGAAGGTCAGGATCAGCAGGCACAGGATCGCGGCCAGGAAAAAGGGCGGCAATTCGCGAATGATATCCGCAGGCTTCTGGCGCGTCGCAGTGGCCACGACAAAGATCAGACCGCCCACGGGCGGCGTCATCAGGCCGAAGGTCAGGTTGACGATCATCACGATGGCAAAGTGATCGGGCGCAATGCCCAACCCATGCGCGATGGGCGCCAGGATCGGCACCAGGATCATCACCCCCGGCAGCGGATCCATGAACATGCCGAAGATCAGCAGCAGTACATTCACCATCAGAAGAAAGGCGATGGGCGACAGGTTCATCGCGATCACCGCATCCGCCATGGCCTGCGGCACGCCCTCGATGATCAGCACCCAGGCAAAGGCCCGCGCGGCGGCCAGGATCATCAGCACCGCCACCGACATGATGGCCGAGCGCAGAAAGGCCGCCCAAAGTTCGGCAAAGGTGAAGCTGCGATAGATGACCACGCTGACGATGATGGCGTAGAACACAGCGATGACCGAGGCTTCGGTCGGGGTAAAGATACCGCCGCGAATGCCGCCGATGATCAGCACGATCAGCGCCAGCGCGGGCAGGGCCTTGACCGTGTTGACCAGCATTTCATGCGCGCCGGGCCGAACCTCGTCGCTGCGATAGTCGCGCTTGCGGCTGATCCACCAGTTCACGCCGGCCATCGCGCCGGAAATCAGAACGCCCGGCAGGATACCCGCCATGAACAGCGACCCGACCGAGACATTCCGATCCTGCAGCGCATAGATGATCATCGTGATCGAAGGCGGAATGATCGGATCCACGACCGAGACCGAGACCGTCAGCGCCCCGGCATAGGACCTGGAATAGCCGCTGCGCTCCATCATCCTGGCCATCATCGCCCCCGGCCCCGCCGCCGCTGCCAAGGCCGAGCCAGAGATACCTGCGAACATCGTCGCGGTCAGCACATTCGCATAGCCCAGCCCTCCCCGCAGATGCCCCACGAATTGCGAGGCAAAGCGCAGCAGCATTCGCGAAATCGCGCCCGCCGACATGATTTCCGCGGCCAGAATGAAAAACGGGACCGCCAGCAGCGGAAAGCTGTCCAGCCCGGTGAACATCTCTTTCACCACGACCACGGGCGGATAACGGCCCGACAGCCCAACCGCCGCAAAGGCCGCAATGGCCAGCGAGAAGGCCACCGGAACGCCCAGCACAAGCAGCAGAAAGAAGGCGATGATCAGGATTTCAGCCAAGATGGGCCTCGTCCGAATATTGGAACCCCGCGCGCAGATAGCGCGGCGCGATCAGCGCAAGATGAATGATCATCAGCACGAAGCCCACCGGGATCGCGGCATAGACCCATTTCATCGGCACCCGCAGCGCCGCCGATTTCTGCACCGACATGCGGTTCATGTAATCGATGCCGACCCAGACCATATAGGCGAAAAAGCCGAACATGATCAGTAGGATAAGAATGCGGATGCCCCGTTGCGCCGGACCGGGAAGCGCCT
This sequence comes from Paracoccus fistulariae, assembly GCF_028553785.1. Classification (NCBI taxonomy): domain Bacteria; kingdom Pseudomonadati; phylum Pseudomonadota; class Alphaproteobacteria; order Rhodobacterales; family Paracoccaceae; genus Paracoccus; species Paracoccus fistulariae. Next base: position 2,462,928 of record NZ_CP067136.1, on the reverse strand, counting down.
CTTGCGCATTGGCGATGGCGGCATGCGCCCCTTCGCGCAGGGCAAGCCCCGCGCCAAGGAAGGTGATCCAGATCATCGTATAGCGCGCCACCTCATCCGCCCAGGGCGGCGCGCTGGGCAGCGCATAGCGGGCAAAGACGTTCCACCCGACCACCACCGACATGAAGGCCAGCCCCAGAACAAGGACGGCGCCATTCAGCGTGACAAAGGCGTTTTCGATCCGGCGCATGCGGGGCTTACTGGGCCGCCTGAATGCGATCCAGCAGCTCTTTGCCGAATTGCGCCTCATATTCGGCATAGGGTTCGTCCAGCGCGGCGCGGAAGGCGGCCTTTTCTTCATCCGTCAGTTCATTGACCTGCATGCCCGCCTCTTTCAGCGCGGCAACGCCGGACTCGTCCACCTCATCGACATAATCGCGCATCGCCTGAACCGAGGCCGCCGCCGCCTTTTCAAACGCCGCCTTCTGGTCGTCATCCAGCCCGCCCCAGAATTGCGGCGAGATCAGCACGATGGCCGGCGAATAGACATGCCCGTCCAGCGTCAGGTATTTCTGCACCTCGTTCAGCTTGGCCGAGACGATCACCGACAGAGGATTTTCCTGCCCGTCGATTGCGCCCTGTTCCAGCGCGCCGATCACCTCGGGCCATGCCATCGGCGTGGGCGAGGCGCCAAGCGCGCGGAAAGCCTGGATGTGAACCGGGTTTTCCATGGTGCGGATCTTCAGGCCCTGCGCGTCTTCGGGTGTCTGGATCGGACCGCGATTATTGGTGATATGGCGAAAGCCCTGTTCGCCCCAGGCCAGCGCGTGAATGCCCGCATCGTCAAAGCGTGCCAGCATTTCCTGCCCGATCTCGCCATCCAGAACCGCGCGGGCATGGGCCTTGTCGCGGAACAGGAAGGGCACGTCGAATATACCGGCCTCGGGCACGAAATTGGACAGGGTGCCGCTGGACACGATGGTCATTTCGACGGTGCCAAGCTGCAGCCCCTCGATCACCTCGCGCTCTCCGCCCAAGCCTGAGGACGGGAAGTGGCGGAAGGTGAACTGATCGCCCAGGCTTTCGGTCAGCGAGGTCTCGAACGCCTTGGCCCCTGCCCCGTAATGGCTGTCCTCGGCCAGCGCATAGCCCATCTTGATCTCTTGTGCGGCCGCCGGAACGACCGCTGCGGCGCAAAACAGTGCTGCGGTGAATAGCTGTTTCATGGATCTCCCCTCCCGTGATTCCGGCGAACTTTGCGCGACCTTGCGAAAAAGCGCAATGATTGCGAAGGCTTCACGTGATCCGAATGGCCTTGCGGGTGACGATTTCAGGGAACAAATTTCCACAGGAACCGTTCAGGGAAAACGGTTGTTCCTGTCGGGCCGTGGGGCCGACTGACACTGTCTTTATTTGCCACGGACGGTTGTGGGTAGGGCCTATGCGTTACACTTAACTGCCGACAACAGAAGGAGTTTTACGATGCGCAGCATCATACTGTCCGCCGCATTGGCGCTTTCGACGGCCCTGCCCGCAGCGGCGGATACCATCCGCGTCGGCATGTCCGGAGGATATTTTCCCTTTACCTTCACCCGTGGCGGCGAGCTTCAGGGATTCGAGGTCGATCTGATGGAGGCTGTCGGCGCCGAGACCGGGGACGAGATCGAATTCGTCACCATGTCCTTTTCCGGCCTGATCGGCGCGCTGGAATCCGGCCGTATCGACACCATCGCCAACCAGATCACCATCACGCCCGAGCGTGAGGCGAAATTCGCCTTCACCCAGCCCTATGTCTATGACGGCGCCCAGGTGGTGGTGAAAAAGGGCAATGAGGACGACATCACCGGTCCTGAAAGCCTGAAGGGCCGTTCGGTCGCGGTGAATCTGGGCTCGAATTTCGAAGAGTTGCTGAACAATCTGCCCTATGCGGATGAAATCGATATCCGCACCTATGAAACCAACATCGCGCAGGATACCGCGCTTGGCCGTGTGGATGCCTTCGTGATGGATCGCGTGTCTTCGGGTCAGCTGATCGCGGAAAGCCCGCTGCCGCTGGCCTTGGCGGGCAAGCCCTTCGATGAGATCCGCAACGCCCTGCCCTTCCGCAATGATGAGGCTGGAACCGCCCTGCGCGACAAGGTCGATGCCGCGCTGACCAAGCTGAAAGAGGACGGCACCCTGGCCGAGATTTCGCAGAAATGGCTGGCGACCGACGTAACCGTCCCCGCAGATGAGGCTGCGGCCCAGTAATGGCAGGGTTGAACATCGCCTATATGCTGGACCTGATCCCGGTGATTGCCGGGTATGTTCCGTTGACCATGTTCATGGCGGTCGTGTCGATGATCGCGGCGCTGATCCTGGCGGCCATATTGGCCGTCATCCGGGTCATGCGCGTTCCCGTCCTGGACTGGATCGTGGCGGTGTTCATCAGCTTCTTTCGCGGCACGCCGCTGCTGGTACAGCTGTTCCTGTTCTACTTCGGCCTGCCGCAGATCTTCAGCTTTCTGGTGGAAATCGACGGGGTCAGCGCCGCCATACTGGGCCTGACCCTGCATTTCTCGGCCTATATGGCGGAAAGCATCCGGGGCGCGATCCTTGGCGTCGATCGCAGCCAGTGGGAGGCCGCGCAATCCATCGGCATGACCCAGATCCAGCTGTTGCGGCGCATCATCCTGCCGCAGGCGGCGCGGACAGTGGCGCCGACGCTGATGAATTACTTCATCGACATGATCAAAAGCACCTCTCTGGCCTTTACCCTTGGCGTGACCGAGATGATGGGCGCGGCACAGAAAGAGGCCGCCGGCAGCTTTCTCTATGTCGAGACCTTTCTGGTCGTCGCCATCTTCTATTGGGTCATTGTCGAAACGCTGTCGGTCGGCCAGCGCTGGATGGAAAGACGTCTTGGAAAGGCGGTGGCACGATGAGTTGCGAAATTACCGTTGACGGGCTGGTCAAGCGCTTCGGCCAGAATACCGTGCTGAACGGCATCGACATGTGCCTGCAACCGGGCGAGCGTGTGGCGATCATCGGCCCCTCGGGGACCGGCAAGTCCACCCTGCTGCGTTGCCTGAACTTTCTGGATCGCCCGGATGAAGGCCGCTTTACGCTGGGCGATCTGTCGGTCGATGCGGCAAGCGCCACCACGCGCGACATTCTGGCAGTACGTCGCCGGACCGGCTTTGTCTTTCAGAACTATGCCCTTTTCGCCAACAAGACCGCCCGTCAGAACATCATGGAGGGGCTGACCGTTGTGCGCGGCTGGTCGCGGGACAAGGCCGCCGCGCGGGCGGATGAAATTCTGGCGCAGATCGGGCTGGGCGACCGCGGCGATTCCTATCCCGCCGCCCTGTCAGGCGGTCAGCAGCAGCGCGTGGGCATTGGCCGCGCGATGGCGCTGGATGCCGATCTGATGCTGTTTGATGAACCGACCAGTGCCCTGGATCCCGAATGGGTGGGTGAAGTACTGGACCTGATCCGGCGCATCGCAGATGGCCGCCAGACCATGCTGATCGTCACGCATGAGATGCAATTCGCCCGCGAAATCGCGGATCGGATCATCTTCATGGATGGTGGCAAGATCGTGGAACAGGGCCCGCCCGATCAACTGTTCGGCAATGCCAAGGATGAACGGACACGGGCCTTCCTGCGGCGTGTGGGCTAAGCGTCAGCGCAGGCCCGCATTCCGGTAATACACCTCGACATCGCGTTTCTTGTCGAAACCGATGCCCGAGGCGATGATGCAACTGGTATTGTCGCTGCGCGGCGCAACCAGCGTCCATGTCCCCAGCTTGTCCGAGCCCCAAAGCTCGGTCCCCTGATGGGCCTTGTCGTCGATGCGATCCTCGTGGAAATCCTGCGACAGGGTCTGTTGGATTTCACTGTCATGGGCGCAATAGGGCTGATCGCCGATGGCCATGTCCGAGGTCGGCAGATCCTGCGCCTGCTGCAACAAGCTGGGCGTGTCCACGCCCATCATCGCGGGCCAGCTTTGCACCGGTTGATCGCTGCGCACCGCAGCATGGGACGGCGCCGCCAATAGCAGCGCGACGCTGCCGATCACGGTCAGGCGGGCAATGCGATTTGTGGTACGGCACATGGGCGACAGTCTTTCATTTTGCGGTTTCTTATGACGAAAACGTCCGGGGAATGCCATAGTTCCTGTTCCCGCCGGGAAGCCCGCCCGTCAGAAGCGACAAGATCTTTCGCAACCACCTGAAATCCGGTAGAATTTCGTTGAGACCGCGATATTTCGATTTTCCCGCCCGGCCCGGCGAATTTGCCTGTCCCGCCGAAATTTTCGCGCTAAGCTGGCGATCAGACCTCGAATACGATAGTCAATTGGGTTAACGGTTACCGCAAACATTGGGGTGAGGGCGATTATGGCGGTTCTTCTGGGGGATGTCGGCGGAACGAATGCGCGTTTTGCGTTGGCGCGCAATGGCGTCATCGATGCGGAAACGGTGACGCGCTATCGCGGTGACGATTACGCGACCTTCGACGACGTGGTGCGTCAGTTCCTGTCCGATTTCGACCAGCCGCGCATCAGCTCTGCCAGCGTCGCGGCGGCCGGCCCGGTCAGCGGCGGACGCGCCCGGCTGACCAACCGCGACTGGGACATGACCGAAGACGGGCTGGCGCGGCTGACCGATGCCGATCACGTCCGCATCATCAATGATCTGACCGCGCTGGGCTATGCCACCCCGACCCTGCGGCGCGACGGCGGCCTGCGCGTGTTGCGTGAGGCGCCGTCGGATCGGATCACCAACGGGCAATCGCTGGTCGTCGGTCTGGGCACCGGCTTCAATGTCTGTGCCGTGCGCTCACTGCCCAATGGCGGCGTCATCGCCATGGAGGCGGAAGAGGGTCATACCCAGCTTCCCGCGAATATCTACCGGATGCTGATCGACCTGATGGGGGCCGAGGCCGCCGCGGGCTTTACCTCGACCGAGGAAACCTTTGCGGGGCGCGGTCTGTCGCATCTGCATGCCGCCCGCACCCGCACCACCGCCGTGCGCAGCGAAGAAATTGCCCGCGCCGCCGAAGAAGGCGAGCCCGAGGCGACCGCGACCTATGAGCTGTTCACCGATATGGTCGGCCTGCTGTGCCGCGAATTGTCGATGCGCTTCATGCCGCTGGAGGGCCTGTTTCTGGCCGGCAGCGTCGGCCGCAGCATTGCCGAACGCATGGACCGCTTCGAAAAATCCTTTCTGGCAGAGCCTTATATGCGGCATATCCCTGAAAATACGCCGATCTTTCTGATCAACGATGACATGGCCGCGCTGCATGGCTGTCTTGAGGCCCTGTCCTAAGGGCAACCATCGACGCAAAGATTGCTTATTCTGCATGATTTGCTGGATTATGGCGCCTGTTCCTGTTCAAATGCGGGCAAACAAGACATGCAGGGCAGGTAAAGAATGCGGGTGTATCTGCGGGCGGCGCTGATCGCGACGACGGCTGTGGGGGTTGGTGATGTCGCGCTGGCGCAGTCTTCGTCCAATCCATTTTCAAAGATCTCTGGCTGGTTCAGTGGCGACAGCGACGCGGAAAGCCCCGTTTCGCTGAGTTTTCAGGTCGAGGGCCATGAGGATCTGGAACGCACGCTGGCAAACAGCTCTTTGATTCAGGGGGCGCTGAATGAAAACCGCAGCACGGGGCAGGATATCCTTGCCGCCGCCCGCGCCGATTACGCCCGCATCCTTGGCGCGCTTTATGATGAGGGTTTCTATTCCGCGCTGATCTATATCAAGCTGGACGGGGTCGAGGCGGCCGAGATCGCGCCGCTGGACGCGCCGCATGTGGTCAGGAATGTGGTCGTTCAGGTCGATACCGGCCCCCGCTTTCGTTTTTCCCGGGCCGAGCTTGCGCCCGTCGCGCCGGACAGCGACATCCCGCAAGACTATCGCCGGGGCGAAATCGCGGGCACCGGCACAATCAAATCAGCCGCGCGGGCTGCGGTCGAAGGATGGCGCAATTACGGCTATGCCAAGGCGGATGTCTCATCCCAGGATATCGTGGCCGATCACATCCAGAACAGTGTCGACAGCCGGATCGGCGTGACCCCCGGCCCTGTCGTGACCTTTGGCAAGCTGAATACCCAGGGAAACCAGCGGCTGCGCACCGCCCGTCTGGTCAAGATCGCGGGCCTTCCCGAAGGTGAGCGTTTCGATCCCGAAGAGATCGAGGATGTGCGCAAGCGCCTGCGCCGCAGCGGTGTCTTTTCCGCGATCACGCTGGAAGAGGCCGATCAGCTTGGCCCCGATAACAGCATGGATGTGAATCTGACGGTGGTCGAACAAAAGCCCCGCCGCATCGGCGCGGGTTTCGAGATTTCGACCAATGACGGCTCGCAATTCTCGGCCTATTGGATGCATCGCAACCTGCTGGGCGGGGGTGAACGGCTGCGGATCGATGGCGAGGTCAGGGATGTCGGCTCTGATACCAGCGGCCGCGATGATGAGCTGACCGTGCGGCTGGACCGACCTGCGACGATCACGCCTGACACGACCGCCTTCATCGAGGCATCGGTCGCGCGGCTGCGCGAAGAGGATTACGATTCCGACAATGCCTCGGTCGGGATCGGCTTCAATCATATCTTCAGCGACCGTTTCACGCTGGATTTCGGCGTGAATTATGAATTTTCCCGCGTCTATGACGATCTGGGCGAGACGGATTTCAAGGTGCTGGCCTTTCCCTTCTCGGTCCTTTGGGATCGCCGCGACAATGAGAAAGACCCCAGGCACGGCTATTACCTGGTCGGCGATCTCAGACCCTTCAAGGGCTTTGATGACACCGGCTCTGGCGCCGTGGTCGAGGGTGAGGCGCGCGCCTATTATTCGCTGGGGGAAGAGGATCGCTTTACCCTTGCGGGACGCGCCCGTGCAGGCAGCGTTCTGGGATCGGATATCCAGGATACGCCCCGCGACTATCTGTTCTTTTCCGGCGGTGGCGGCACCGTGCGGGGCCAGCCTTATGAATCGCTGGGTGTCGAAGAGATCATGGGCCCCAATGGCCCGATCAAGACCGGCGGCATGAGCGAGGCGATCTTCAGCGCCGAATTCCGCTGGCAGGTCCGGGAAAAGATCGGTCTGGTCGCTTTTACCGATTACGGCAAATTATGGACGGAATCCAGCTGGTCGGGCAATACCGACTGGCATTCCGGCGCGGGCGTCGGTGTGCGCTATTCCACGCCGATCGGGCCGCTGCGCTTTGATATCGCGACCCCGACCGGCGGCGATACCGGCGAGGGCGTGCAGCTTTACATCGGCTTGGGGCAGGCATTCTGATGCGAAAGATATGGTTGATTTTATTCGTTTTCCTGCTTCCCTTGGCGGCATGGGCGCAAAGCGCCGCTGAACTGTCCGAGCAGGTCGATGATGACCGCGGTTTTCTGACGAACCTGCTGGAAAAGAATCTGTCGGGCGAGGGCCGCTCGGTCGTGATCGACGGGTTCGAGGGCGCACTATCTTCGCGCGCGACGTTCAGCCGGATCACCATTGCCGACGAAGATGGCGTCTGGCTGACCCTGAACAATGGCGCGATCCAGTGGACGCGCACCGCGCTCCTGCGTGGCCGTGTCCAGATCGCCGAGCTTTCGGCGGAAGAGATCCTGTTGCCCCGCCTGCCCGGCGGTGGCAGCGACGCCCCGCAGGCCGAAACCCGCGAATTCGCCCTGCCCGATCTGCCGGTCTCGCTGAATATCGACCAGATTACCGTTCAGCGCGTAGAACTGGGCGAGCCTGTCTTCGGCCTTGCCGCCGCGATTTCGCTGAGCGGCAGCATGAACTTGGATGGGGGCGAAGGCCATGCCAAGCTCGACGTTCAGCGCCTTGACGGTCCGCGCGGCGAATTCGTTCTGGATGCGGGCTATTCGAATGCCAGCAAGTCGCTGAAACTGGACTTCAATCTGGACGAGGACGCGGATGGCATCCTTGTCAATCTGGTCGATCTTTATGGCAAACCCTCGGTCAGGGCGACGATCAGCGGTGAAGGTGAAATCGCGGATTTCGCCGCGAATATCGAACTGGCAACCGATGGTCAGCCCCGCATCACCGGTCAGATCAGTGCCAAGGGTGCGACAGGTCCCGACGGCGAGCCGGGCACCGGGTTCGATTTCCGGCTGGGCGGCGATGTCGCGGCCCTGCTGAGCCCCCAGAACCGGACCTTTTTCGGCGAAAACACCCAGATGCAGGCGCAGGGCTGGCGTGGCGAAACCGGTCGCCTGGACATTCCGCAGCTGAGCATTTCGACCAACGCGCTGTCCATGGACGGCTCTTTCTCGACCAATGACAAGGGTGCCCCGCAGCGCGCGAATATGCTGATCACTTTGGGCCGTGACGCGGGCGCGGCGCAGGTGCCGGTCGCCCTGCCCTTCGCAGGTGACGGCGCGACGGTCGAATCGGGCCGGGTGATATTGGACTATGACGCCAGCAAGGGCTCTGGCTGGACGCTGGATGGCAATATCGGGCAGCTTGACCTGCCAACGGTGAAAATCGGCGCGCTGAGGCTGAAAGGCGGCGGCGAGGTGGCGCTGGATGGCGGGGCGCTGTCGGGCGTGACCGGGGATATCAGCTTTGGCGGCTCTGATCTGGCCTTTCGCGATCCGGGGCTGGCCGATGCGGTGGGCGATCAGATCACCGGCTCGACCGATTTCAGCTTTACCCCCGGCAATGCCGTCGAATTCCCGACCTTCCAGATCGATGGCACGGATTACGGTCTCAGCGGTTATTTCCTTGTCTCGGGGCTGGGCAGCGGGATCACGCTGTCGCTGGATGCCAATGCCCGCTACGAGGATCTGACCCGCCTGTCGACGATTTCGGGGCGCAATGTGACGGGCCGTGCCGATGTCGATCTGATCGGCTATTACGTCCTGCTGACCGATGGGTTCGATATCGATGCGACGGCGACCGGCACCGATATCTCGATCGATCAAAAGCAGGTGGATCGCCTGCTGGCAGGCCGTTCGACCATAGAGCTTGTCGCCCGGCGCGACACGACCGGGATCGAGCTTGACCACCTGACCGTCAATTCCGAACGCCTGACGGCCGAGGCCAAGGGCTTTCTGAACAGCAGGGCCAGCAATGTCACAGCGACGATCTCCATGCCGTCGCTTGCGGGCGCGGATGCCGCGCTGTCGGGCGAATTGCTGGCGGATGCCAAGCTGACCGGGCCGGACGGGCAGCGTCGGCTGACCATCGATGGGCGCGCTGTGGATCTGGGCCTTGGCATGGAGGTGCTGGATAATGCACTGCGCGGGGAAACCCTGCTGCGGGCCGCGGCGCAGCAATCGGAAGCTGGCTTTGCGCTGGAAACCTTCAGCTTCACTAATCCGCAGCTCAGCGCACAGGGCGAAGGCAATTTTGCCGAAGGGTCGCTGGATGCCACGGCCAGTTTCTCTCTGCCCGATCTGTCGGCGCTGCAAAGCGAATGGACCGGCGGTTTTCAGGCGCAGGCCAAGCTGTCCGAAGATGCCGGAACCCGCTTTATCGACCTGACCGGCAGCGGACAGGATCTGAGCTTCGGTCAGCGGAATGCCCAGGGCACGCTGACCGGTGAAACGCGACTGACCGTGCAGGCCGAGGAAAAGGATGGCGTGATCACGCTGCGCGACGTGCAGGTGAACAACCAGCAAATGACGGCCAGCGCTACGGGGATTTATGGTGAGGGCGTCACCGATGTGACGGCGGATGTGGATATCCGTTCGCTGGCCTTTCTGGGTCAGGGTTGGCGCGGATCGATGCGGGCCAATGGCAGTTTCAAACAGGCCGGCGATGGCGAGCGTTTGTTGCAGATGACCGGCACCGGCACTGATCTGGCCTTCGGTCAGGCGCAACTGGATGGCGCGCTGGCGGGGGAAACCCGGCTGGCGGTGCGGGCCATCGAACGCGACGGGGTCTTTACCTTCCAGCAGGCAGAGGTCGAAAACCCGCGTCTTGCGGCCAATGCCTCTGGCACGCTGGGCGGCGGTCAGACCGATCTGACCGCTAATCTGAATGCCCGCGATCTGCGTTTTCTTGGCCGCGGATTCGGCGGCTCTGTCACGGCCGAAGCGCAGTTGAGCGAAGAGAATGGCATCCGCCGGATCAGCGCGACGGGCAACGCGAACGGCCTGTCGGTCGGGCAGGCCGAGGCTGACCGGCTGCTGGCGGGTCAGACCAGCTTCGATGTCGCGGCGACGCAATCCGCTTCGGGATTTTCTGTCCAGCGGGCGAATATCCGCAATCCGCAGCTGCAGGTACAGGCAGATGGCGATACGACCACCGGGCTTAACCTGAATGCGCGGCTGGTCGATCTGGCGCTGCTGCGGCCCGAATTCCCCGGCGCGGTCGAGGTGAACGGCACCGTGCGCGAAAGCGGCCGGAATTTCGTCCTCGACCTGAACACGACCGCACCCGGTGACACCCGCCTGAATATCGCGGGGACGGCGGCGCGTGATTTCTCCACCACCGATCTTGCGATCACGGGCAGCAGCAATGCCTCGATCGCCAATAGCTCGCTGCGGACGCGCAGCATCGAGGGGCCGGTGCAGCTGAACCTGCGGATCAATGGCGCGCCGTCGCTGAATGCGGTGTCGGGACGGGTGCAGCTGACGAATGCCACCATCGCCGATCCCGGTGCGGGCATTGCCATCGAGGGTCTGAACGCGACCGCAGATCTCAGCGGTGGCCGGATCCAGCTGAACGCGACCGGCAATGTCGAGGCGGGTGGCAGCGTCGAGGTCAGCGGCCCGATCAATCTCAGCAACGGCACCAGCCTTGATCTGACAATCGCGCTGAACCGCGTGATCGCGCGCGATCCGAACCTTTACGAGACAGAGATCAGCGGCCGCCTGAGCATGAGCGGCAACACCGCATCTGGCCTGCTGATTTCCGGGCGGGTCGATCTGGGCACGACCGAGTTCCGCATTCCGTCGACCGGGTTTGGCGGCGCCAAGGAGATTCTGGATATCGAACATGTCGGCGATACCCGGCCCGTGCGCGCCACACGCGCCAAGGCGGGGGTCGAGGAATATCCCAGCCAGGCCTCGCGCGATGCCGGGATGGCTGCGCCGCCATCGACCCCGCCAGCCGCGCCGCCGCGTCTGGATCTGTTCATCAATGCGCCGAACAAGGTCTTTATCCGGGGGCGCGGGATCGATGCGGAACTGGGCGGCGACCTGCAGGTGCAGGGTACGACGCGAAATGTCATTCCCATCGGTCATCTGGAACTGATCCGGGGCCGGGTGGATCTGCTGGGCAAGCGGTTCGATCTGTCCGAAGGGCTTGTCGAATTGCAGGGCAGCCTGATCCCGGTGATCCGTCTGGTCGCGGAATCCAGCAATGACGGCATCACCACGCGGATCATCATTGATGGCGAGGTGCGCGATCCCGATATCACCTTCGAATCCTCGCCCGAACTGCCCGAGGAAGAGGTGCTGTCGCAGCTGCTGTTCGGTCGCGGTCTGGATAATATCAGCGCGCTGCAGGCGGCACAGCTGGCCAATGCCGTTGCGGTTCTGGCCGGGCGGGGCGGCGTCGGTGTGATCGGCAATCTGCGCACGCGCATGGGTCTGGACGATCTTGATCTTGCCACCGATGACGACGGGAATGTCGAGCTGCGCGCCGGCAAATACCTCAGCGATAACCTTTATACCGATGTGTCGGTCGGGGATGACGGGAAAAGTTCGATCAACCTGAACCTCGATATTTCCGAATCGCTGAGGGCGCGCGGCTCTGTCGGCAGCGATGGCGACAGCTCGATCGGTATTTTCTTCGAGCGTGACTATTGAAGGCGAGGCGGGTCAGCCCGCCCTGACGGCCTCGGCCAGTTCCTGCAGCTCGACGGTATCTTCCGTGTCTATCGGCAGTTCAGAGCTGCGGAACCGGACCATCTGACGCCCGACGCTGAGCGGTGCCACCGACCATTGCAGGATCTGCCGGTCGGGGCCGAACATCACCCCGTTGTCGCGGGCCTCGCCGTCGGGATTGGAGGTCAGACGGTCTTGCAACGCATTGAAACCCGGCCCGGATTCGATCTGGCGCAGCCATTGGCTTAGCGCGCCGCTCATCGATTCAGAGGGATCGCCCCAGAGATTGCGATAGGCCTGATTCGTCATCACCACCTGATCGCCCGGCGCAAAGACGACCAGCGCATCGTCGATCCCGTCCAGCACATTGGTGCCCAGCGACAGTTCAGCCCGGAACTTGCGGCTGAGCGAGATTTCCGAGGTGATATCCTCGATCAGGAAGGCGACGGCGCCATCGGGATGCGGGCGTCCCGTGACGCGATAGGTCTGTCCGCCGGGCAGGGACCAGGTTTCGACGTGACGCCCGGTTTTCGCGGCATTTTCCAGATTCGCCATCTGTTGTCGCCAGTGGCGATAATTCTTGGGTTCTGGCACCATGCGCAATTCGCGCAGCTTATCCAGAAAATCGAAAAGGGTCGGTCGCGCGGTCAGGAAACCTGCGGGCAGGCCCGTCAGATCGATCAGCGAGGGGTTGAACAGTTGCAGATGCCGCTCGCGGTCGAAAATTGCCAAGGCGATGGGCAGATCGGCAAAGGTCTTGGTCAGCGTCTGGACGAATTCGCGCAGGCTACGTTCGGCGCGGACGGCCGCATCCGCAGGCACCGCGAACAGCATCCGCGAATCGTTTTCCAGCTCATGCGTGGTGCAGTCATACCAGGAAACGATGCCATCATCCTCCAGCGAGGCCCGCTGTGTCGTGGTGGGCGCCATATCCGGCCCGATCGAGATATCCATCAGCCGGGGCAGGGGCCATGAGACCGGTTCCTTTGCCTGAGCTTCGGCCCGGCGCAGATAGGCGGCATTGGCCCAGGTCACGCGGCTGTCCTGATCCTGACGCCAGACCAGCATCGGCGTCTGATCCAGCGCGCGGCGCAGCAGGTCCAGCTCTTCCTCCATCGCCTGCTGGGACATGGCATCGACGATGATCCCGGTGCCGTCGGTCTGCGGATCGGTGATGGTGATGCGGGTCATGCCCTCACCCACGGATTCCGCCACAAGCCGCAACATCGCGCTGCCGTTTTCCGTCTTGTCAGCCAGTTCCACCCGACCCAGCCGGGACAGCTGTTGCAGTTTCTTTTCAGCCTCGGGGAAGCGCGGGCCCGCCCAACGCATCAGCCGCGACCAATCGCTGCCGGGGCTGGCGGTGCGTTCCAGCAGCGCCCGGGCCGGGGAGGTCGCGTCGATCAGGGCCTCATCGCGAAACAGGAAAACGGCGGGACGCAATTCGCCTTCCAGATGTCCGGTGGTTTTTCTGCCGACAGGGGTTTTACAGTGGCTGTCCCACCATCGGATCGCGATTATCGCAAGGATAAGCGACGCTGTTCCCGCCACAATTGCCGCGACAATCATCCAGACACCCTGCAGCAACAAAACTCTCTCTCCTCAAAAGTTAATCAACCATAGAGAGAGCAAATTTAAAAAACAGTTAAAATTTATCGAAACTGGGGTTTTGGCCAAGGGCCACGCGGCTGGTCGCCTTGATACGCTCCAGCGGCCATCTGACGGTGACAAGCGCGCCGGGCTGCGCATTGGCGACAGTCAGGCTGGCGCCGGAGCGTTCCAGCAGGGTCTTGGCGATGAACATGCCAAGACCCATCCCCTCATACCCGCTGCGCTGCGCGCCGCCGCGCTTGCTGGTCACAAAGGGATCGCCAATCCGCGACAGCACGGCGGGTGAATAGCCCGGGCCGTCATCGCGGATGGTGACCGTCAGATGGTCGGCGCTGGCATGGGCGTCGATCACGACGCGGGAATGGGCGAAATCGACGGCGTTCTGGATCAGGTTGCGCAGGGCGTGAATCACGCCGGGATCGCGCCGGATATCAGGGCCAGAGCCGGTGATTTCCACCACCGGCCCCCGGTCCGCATGGGGGTGGGCGGCATCTTCCAGAACGGCCTGCACGGGGGCGCTGCGCAGATGCAGATCCTCTTTGCCCGCGCGGCCCATACTGCGCAGGATCTGTGCGCAGCGATCCGCAGAATCGCGCAGCGCCATGGCATCGGCGCGCAGTTCCGGGCGGTCCTCAAGCTCATCCCCCAATTCGCCGGCAATCAGCTTGATCGTGGCAAGCGGCGTGCCCATTTCATGCGCCGCAGCAGCGACGACCCCGCCCAGATGCTGCAACCTCTGTTCGCGCGACAGCGCCATTTGCGTCGCGAAAAGCGCGGTCGAGGTTGCCTTCAACTCGGCCGCGACGCGATGCGCATAGACCGCAAAGAACACCACCCCGATGACCAGCGCGACCCAATGGCCAAGCAGCAATATCGGGGCCATGCTCAACTCAGTCCCCGTGGCGTCATGCAGCGGCACCGCCAGAACCGAGGCAAGGGTAATCAAAATGATCGTCGCGATGCCAAGGGCGAGGGTCCGGCGTCGGTCAAGCACCGTTGCCGCAACCGTCACCGGCGCCAGAACCAGCAGACCGAAGGGATTGACCAAGCCCCCGGTCAGCCCGATCAAGGCCGATAGCTGGATCAGGTCGAAGGACAATTGACCGGCCGTCTGGCTGGCCGACATGCGCTGATGCGGCTTCAGCATCTGCCACAGATTGATGATGGCCGCCGCCGCGATCAGCGCCAGGACCGGTCCGATGGGAAACTGGATCCCCATGATTCGTGCGGCAAAAACCGCCGCAAGCTGACCCGTGATCGCGAACCAGCGCAGCAGCACCAACGTTCGCAGCCGAATGGGCTCCAACTCGGGCGGGGTGATGCTATCTGCTTCAATTTCGTGTGAGAATCCGGTCATGGACACCTCGGCTGCGACATCAGCGACCTTGATACGTGGACGATGATACGCGATCAATGCGTGCGTTTTCAGAAGCAGGAGCAGCGACATGTCCGACAAGAAAATACTGATTATGGGCAGCGTTGTTGCCGCATTGGTCCTGATCGCCGGTGGCGTTTATATGACGCAGGCAAATTCGGGTGATCCTGATTTCGCCTCTTGCCAAAAGGGAAATGTCGCGGGCGGCATGGAGAGTTTCGGCACGGATTTCACCCTGACGCGGGATGACGGTCAGCGGGTTACGGCGGCAGAGGTCTTTACCAAACCCTCGCTTCTGTATTTCGGCTATACCAGCTGCCCTGACGTCTGCCCGATGGACAGCGCCCGCAATGCCGAGGCCGAAACGCTGTTGAAAGAGCAGGGAAAAGACGTCCAGACGATCATGATCACGGTCGATCCCCGGCGGGATACGCCCGAGGTCATGAAGGATTTCACCGATCTTTTTTCGGAAGATATGATTGGACTGACCGGTTCGGATGAGGAAATCGCCGCCGTCAATAAGGGCTGGCGCAATTACTATCGCGCGAATGATGATGAGGATAAGGAATATTACCTCGTCGATCACATGACCAATACCTATCTTGTTTTGCCGGGAAACAAGACGGTCGAATTTTTCGGCCGCGACGTCGAACCAGAGCTTATGGCCGAACGTGTGGGCTGTTTTATCGACGCCATGAACTGATCCCGTCTGCCTTGTGTTTGCGTCCACCAGCCGGTGGGCGTAATGCTGGCTGTGAAAGGCCGACACATGACAGATGATAAAAAATCCCTGAATATTGGACCCGATCCCTCGCTTTTGCTTGTGGACGATGACGAGATGTTCGTCACGCGCCTGGCGAGGGCGATGGAAAAACGCGGGTTCGCGCCTCAGACCGCGCTGAGCGTGCGCGATGCGAAATCGATGATACAGAAATTCGCGCCCGCCTATGCCGTGATCGATCTACGGCTGGAGGATGGCAACGGGCTGGACGTTGTCGAGATGCTGCGCGACACGCGCGGCGATGCGCGGATCATCGTGCTGACGGGCTATGGCGCCATCGCCACCGCCGTGGCTGCCGTCAAGATGGGCGCGACCGATTATCTGGCCAAGCCCGCAGATGCCAATGATGTCACCTCAGCGCTGCTGGCGACCGGAGAGATATTGCCCTCGCCGCCGGAAAACCCCATGTCGGCCGACCGCGTCCGCTGGGAGCATATTCAACGTGTTTATGAACAATGCGACCGAAATGTCAGCGAAACCGCACGCCGTTTACATATGCATCGCCGGACATTGCAGCGGATTCTTGCCAAAAGAGGTCCAAAATAAAAGAAAACCCCTTTTTGGGTGATTTATCAAAAGGTATAGGCTGAAGATACGTAATATAAAACTAAACGGAAATGGTCAAAATGGACTATGATTTCGACAATATGACGCTGAAAGAGATGCGGTCCCTGCGTGAAAAGCTTGACCGTGCCATCAACTCTTATCAAGAGCGTAAACGTCGTCAGGCGCTGGCCGCTGTCGAGGAAGCCGCCAGAGAGCATGGCTTCAATCTCTCTGAACTTACCGGTGCAAAAACACGTCGCGGTGGTACAGTCGCGCCGAAATACGCCAATCCCGACGATGCAACGCAGACATGGACCGGCCGTGGCCGCAAGCCGCGCTGGGTGCAGGAAAATCTGGATGGCGGGAAAAGCCTGGAAGACCTTCTGATTTGATAAAACAGGCCGCCGATAAGGACGGCCTTTTTTAATTTTCTATTTCAACTCTGATCCGTACTGTTCAGCAATACGTTAAATTTTTCGAGATAAGCAATTCTGACGTCGGCCGGGGGCCGAAGGTTAATCGTTAAATCCGAAAGAAACAGTTCATTTGGCAGGGGGAACAGTTTTCGCGCTTCGCTGTCGGTGAAGCCCGCGATCTGAACCGCCTCCAACCGGGCCGAGATCCGGTCCGCCATCTTGATCTTCTTCTTGATCGCGGCGGGCAGGGTGGCGGGCAGGCCGAACCGCCGATGGATCGCAATCGTCAGCCGCTCATCCATTGCCTTATATTCGCTGCCAAGCGCCGATTTCACCGGAGAGATCATGTCGCCGATGACATATTCCGGCGCATCATGCAGCAGCGCCGCCAACCGCCATCTGCTGTCAACGGCCTGATTCATGCGGGAAAAGATCTCTTCCACCAGCAGCGAATGCTCGGCCACGGAATAGGGCCAGTCGCCGCGCGTCTGACCGTTCCAGCGCGCCACGAAGGCCAGTCCATGTGCAATATCGGAAACTTCGATGTCGAAAGGCGTCGGATCCAGCAGATCCAGACGCCGGCCTGACAACATGCGTTGCCAGGCCCGACGATTCTGTGCGGCCATCCCCGATCAGGACAGGCGCTGATCGGCCGGTGCGCCGTTCTCGGTCTGGGCCTGCGCGCGACGCTGCAGTTCCTGACGGTACAGCGCGACGAAATCCACCGGATCCATGTTGAAGGGCGGGAAACCGCCGTCGCGGGTCAGGTCAGAGATGATGCGGCGCACGAAGGGGAACAGCATGCGCGGGCATTCGATCATCAGGAAGGGATGCAGCTGATCTTCCGGCACGCCCTCGATGTGGAACACCCCGCCATAATCCAGCTCGGCCAGGAACATGGTGGAATCATCCGCCTTGTTGGTCGAGGTGACGCGGAATTTCGTGATGACCTCGTATTGATGCTCGGCGCCGCGCTTGCGGGCATCGAGGCTGACCTGCACGGTCATTTCCGGCTGCACGTCGCCCTGCGGTGCGCCCTTGGTGGCGACGGCGTTCTCGAAGGAAAGATCGCGGATATATTGTGCCAGGATCTGCATGCGCACCTGCGGTTGGGCGCTGGCCTCCTCGGCATTCGGGGTATGTTCTTCGGCCATGATGGTTCCTCGTATATTCGGATTGATGTTTATCTAACAGGCGAGCGAAGATGCCTCAATGGCGCGTCCATCCCGATCCGCCGGGACGACCCTGCCTGCGATCCTGCGGCGGTTCCAGATCGGGCGGGCCGGGGCGGCGGCCATCCTGCGGCTCATCCTCGACCACGTAATCGCCATCGATGACTCCATCCGCATAGGGCGGGCGATAGCCGGACTGTCCCGACGGCCCGCGACGGACCTGAACCCGCCGTCCCATGAAGCGCATGACCGCGTCGCGCACGAAGGGCAGCAGCAACAGCAGACCGATCGTATCGGTGAAAAATCCCGGCATGATCAACAGCATGCCCGCCGTCATGATCATCGCCCCATGGGCCAGCGGTCGCGACGGATCGCGTACTTCGGCCAGGCTGCGCTGCGCCTCAAGCCAGGCGTTGCGGCCCTGGCTGCGGATCACGACAACGCCCAGAACCGCGCCAAGGATCACCAACGACAGCGTCGGCCACAGCCCGATCGCCCCGCCCATCAGAATGAACAATGCGATTTCGACGATCGGCAATAAAACAAAGACAGCCAGAAGCCACATGCGAAAAAACCTCCTTATCGGCGCGATAGCTGGACTTGCCGCCGCCCCATCCCTACATAATGACGCAAGACGCCGATACCAATAAACCCACCGCCAAATGAGGCCAGAACGAATGTCTTCCAGTCCGCTGCTCCAACTGCTTGCTCTGGCTGCGATCGCGATCTTCCTGATCCTGCGCTTGCGCAACGTATTGGGCACGCGTGACGGCTTCGAGCCGACGCAGACCGATCAGCCGGAAACGCGCCGGGATCGTTTCGAGGTGATCGACGGCACCGCAGAAGAGGTCGATCACGACATTCTCGACCATGCCGAGGCTGGCAGCCCGACGGCCGAGGCGCTGGCCGCGATGAAATCGGTCGAGCCGTCCTTTGCCGTGGGCGAATTCCTGACGGGCGCAAGATCGGCTTATGAGATGATCCTGATGGCCTTCGAAAACGGCGACCTGTCCGAAGTCCGCGCCTTCCTGGATGCGCCGGTGGCCGAAGCTTTCCAATCCGTCATCGACGCCCGTGCCGCCAATAATCAGACGGTCGAGGCGCAATATCTGGGCACCCGCGAAACCGCGCTGGCCGCGGCAGAGTTCAACCGCGCCGATGGCATGGCCGAGCTGTCTGTCCGCTTCGTGTCCGAACTGATCGCCGCCACCCGCGACGCGGATGGCAATGTGATCGAAGGCGACCCGAAATCGGCGCGCAAGCAGCGTGATGTCTGGACCTTCGCCCGCCGCATGGGTCAGGACGACCCGAATTGGCAGCTTGTCGCGACGAACTGATGTCTCGCAGACGCAGGGGCCTGACGCCTGATGAGCAAGCGCTCTGGTCCCGCGTCGCCAAAACGACGACACCGCTGAACCCGACCCGACCTGCCGATGGGGGCGGGTCGAACCCTTTCCTGACCGACAGCAAGCCCCGCCCCGCGCCAAAGAAGCCCGCTCCGCATTTCCGGATCGGCGAGGCCAGTACGCTCCCTGTGCCGGATTACAGGCATCTGTCCTCCAGCCCGGCGCAGCGTCTGGCGGCCCAACCCCTGCGCATGGACAAGAAAACCCATAAGCGCATGTCGCAAGGCAAGCTTGTCCCCGAGGCGCGGCTGGACCTGCATGGCATGACCCTGGCGCAGGCGCAGCCGGAACTGATCCGCTTCATCATGTCCTGCCAAGCGACTGGCCGTCGGCTGGTGCTGGTGATCACGGGCAAGGGCAGGGGCGATCATGGCCCGCTGCCCACACGGCCCGGCGCGCTGCGCCATCAGGTGCCGCATTGGCTGAACAGCCCGCCGCTGTCGCCCCTGGTGCAACAGGTGAACGCGGCCCATTACCGTCACGGGGGCGAGGGCGCCTATTACGTCTATCTGCGCCGCCTGCCCGGATAGCAAAAGGCCCGGTCGAAACCGGGCCCTGTCAGGTCAGACTGAATAATTCGCCTTTGGTCCGGCAAACCACCAGATCACAAAGCCGATGACCGGCAGAACTGCGATCAGCAGGATCCACAGGATCTTCGTACCCATGGATTCATTCGTGTTGATGATCGAAGCGATTGCCCAGACATCCAGCACGAAGATGATAACGCCAAATATCCACTTCATAGCCGCTTTTCCCTTTTTGCTCTCGGATCAAACGGCTATGGGGCCAGTTGGTTCCGTCACAGCACATAGCGCGACAGATCGGTGGAGCGCGCCAGATCGCCCAGATGCTCTTCGACGAAAGCCGCATCCACACTGACCGACTCGCCGCTTTTATCCGGCGCGGCAAAGGACAGATCCTCGAACACCCGCTCGATCACCGTGTAAAGACGTCGGGCGCCGATATTCTCGACCGCCGCATTCACCTCGGCCGCGATCCGCGCCAGCGCTGCAATACCGTCATCGGTAAAGCTGACGGTGACGCCCTCGGTCGCCATCAGCGCGGTATATTGCCGCGTCAGGGCATTGTCGGTTTCGGTCAGGATCCGGATGAAATCTTCCTCGGTCAGCGCCCGCAATTCCACGCGAATGGGCAGACGCCCCTGCAATTCCGGCAGCAGATCGCTTGGCTTGGCCACATGGAACGCCCCCGAGGCGATGAACAGGATATGATCCGTCTTCACCGGCCCGTATTTGGTGGACACCGTGGTCCCCTCGATCAGCGGCAACAGGTCGCGCTGAACCCCCTCGCGGCTGACATCGCCACCCCGCGCATCGGTCCGTGCCGCCACCTTGTCGATCTCATCGACAAAGACGATGCCGTTTTCCTGCACCGATTCCAGCGCCGCCGCCTTGACGACCTCATCGTCCAGCAGCTTGTCGGCCTCTTCCGCGATCAGCAGATCATAGCTTTCGGCCACCGTCACCTTGCGCCGCACCCGACGCCCGCCAAAGGCCTTCATCAGCCCTGACAGATCCATCATGCCGCCCATGCCCGGCTGCCCCGGAATCTCCATCATGCCCAGCGGGTTAGAGCTGTCCTGCAATTCCAGCTCGATGACGGTATCGTCCAACTCGCCCCGCTTCAGCTTGTCGCGAAACATCTGCCGCGTGCCGTCGCGCGCACCCTCACCGGCCAGCGCCTCGATCACCCGCTCCTCGGCAGAGCTGTGGGCGCGCGCCTTCACATCTTCCCGCATCCGCTCACGCGTATCGATCATGGCGGCATCGGTCAGATCGCGGATGATCTGCTCGACATCGCGGCCGACATAGCCCACCTCGGTGAATTTCGTCGCCTCGACCTTGATGAAGGGTGCATTGGCCAGCTTGGCCAGCCGCCGACTGATCTCGGTCTTGCCGACACCGGTCGGCCCGATCATCAGGATATTCTTGGGATAGACCTCATCGCGCAGATCATCGCCCAATTGCTTGCGCCGCCAGCGGTTGCGCAGGGCCACGGCAACGGCGCGTTTCGCGTCTTTCTGCCCGATGATGAACCGGTCCAGTTCAGAGACGATTTCGCGGGGGGTCAGGTCGGTCATGGTCGTTTGGCCTCGATTGGCTTTCTTCTTTGCATAAATATCCCGGGGGTGAGGTCCGGCACGGACCGAGGGGGCAGCGCCCCCTTACCCTTCAAGGATTTCCACCGTCAGGTTTCCATTGGTATAGACGCAGATATCGGCCGCAATCGCCATCGCCTTGCGCGCCACGGCTTCGGCATCCAGATCGCTCTCCAACAGCCCGCGCGCCGCCGACAGGGCGAAATTCCCGCCCGAGCCGATCGCCGCCACATCATGTTCCGGCTCCAGCACATCGCCGGCCCCGGTCACGACATAGATCTGCGCCCCGTCGGTCACGATCAGCATGGCTTCCAGATTGCGCAGATATTTATCGGTCCGCCAGTCCTTGGCAAGATCCACGCAGGCGCGCTGCAACTGGCCTGGCGCGGCCTCCAGCTTCTTCTCCAGCCGCTCCAGCAGGGTAAAGGCATCCGCCGTCGATCCGGCAAAGCCCACGACGACATCCTGCCCGCCGGGTTTCAGCCGCCGCACCTTCCGGGCCGAGCCCTTCATCACCGTCTGTCCGACGCTGACCTGACCATCGCCCGCAACCACAACCTTGCCATTGCGGCGCACAGCCAGAATCGTGGTGCCGTGCCAGCCAGGAAATTTCTCTTCCGACATGAAGCGTCTCCGTTCGTTTGGGTTCAGATAGGGGCGCTGCGCGGCCTTCGCAACCGCTGCGCGGGTCCTTGAGCGGCAATCGCCCGGGCCACGGGCAGAAATGACAGCCCCCGCGATCCCGCCAACTGTCAGGTGATAAAGGCCGCGACCGCCGACAGGCTGGCCTGCGCCCCGGCAATGGCGGCATCCTGCGTCAGGGCGCGGGCGGCCTCTTCCGGCGAGGCGGCCTGATGCAGCACGGTGCCGATATCCTGATCCGACAGAACCGCCGCCAGACTGCCCGAACACAGCAGGAAGCGGTCGCCCGGCCGCGCCTCGCCCGCAAAAATGTCGGGAACCATCTGCTTGGCGATGCCCAGACTGCGCGTCAGGATCCCGGTCAGACGGCGATCCAGATGATCCCGCGTCAGCAGCGACAGCGCCCCGTCGCGCAGCAGGTAACCCCGCGTATTCCCCGCCCAGAGGACCGAAAACAGATGCCCCTGAATCAGCAGCGTCGCGAAAGAAATCGCATAGCTTTCCCCCGTCGCGGCCCGCCGCGTCATCAGCAGGCTGTTGGCGGTGCCCAGATGACCCTTGGCACCCGCCACAAGGTCGTTCATCGACATGGGATCGTCGATGCGGCACAGGCAATCCACGGTCAGTTGCAGGGCCGAGGACATGCCCCGCGCCTCGCCCAGGCCATTGACAAGGCTGATCGCCTGCCCGTCGCCATTGACCGCCACGCGATCCGCAGGCAGCAGGCGGCGCGTCGTGTTGCGAATATCCGATCCGATCAGCGCCCGCAGGGGCGCGCGCGCGGGCAGGCTGGGCGCTGTGCCATCCGGGACCGGCTGTATCTCGGTCAGGAACAGACGGTCGAAATCCTCGGGCTCGGGCATATGTGACAGGACGACCTCGGGTGCATTGCCCTGCGCGGTCCACCACAGCGTCCCGGTGGTGTCGTCACCTTCCGGCAGCATCGACCCGGGCAGGCGCAGCCCGGCGATCTGGTCGTCCACCTGCGACAGGGTGAAAGCCGGGTCCAGCGTCGCCAGGGCCAGCTCTTCCGCGGCATCGTACCAGGGGCTCAGCCGTGACAGCGCAGCCGGGCCGATCCGCCGCTGGGGCAGGGTGGCGACGATGACAAAGGGAAAATACCGCCCCGCGCGATCGACCGAGGGCATCATCACCCCCATGATCGCATCCGGCCCGAACAGCCCCGGCCCGATGGCAAAGCGCCAGATCGGCGCCACCAGAAAGGCCTGTAGCCAGTCGCGCCCCATCCGCGACTGGCTGTGGCGCACGCATTGGCGCAGCCAGCCGTCGAAACGATCGGCCAGCACATGCCCCAGACCCCGGGTCACAAAATCGCCCTGTGACGGCACTTTGCCGAAATAGCCCGATTTGATCTGATCGCCGGGCTGGCTCATAGCGAACCGGGGCAGGAAAAGCGCTGCATGGCATCAAGGTTGAAGGGGTTATTGACCGATCCGCCCGTGATCCTCATCCGCGCGGCGCGGTTCTGCACGTCGAAGGTGATGTCGAATTCATTATCCGAGACCGGCGACAGATCGCGCCCCTGATCGATCAGCCGGAAGGGCGCCCAGGGACCGGTCGCCGTCAGCGCCTCGGCGCGGGAGCCCGGCAGCAGCGTCAGCTGTGCGCTGCGACCGCCCTCTCCGGGCCAGCTGAAACTGCGCTCTCGGGTGCGGCTTTGACCGTAATAGGAACTGGTGCCCCCGATCTCGATCAGCGCCACCTCGGCATTGTCCAGCGACAGCAGATCGAAGGAGTAATCGACGCGCGGCGCAGTGGCCGCCGGTGGGAAAAAGGCCGTGCGGATGGCATCGGCGCGCTGGAACTGGGCCAAGGCCTCGCTTTCCTTGCCGGTGGTGCCCAGACCGCCGCTCCACCGCCAGGGATTGGTCGAGACATCGACCAGCCCCGCCAGATTTTCGTCAAAGAAGCTTTGGAACAGCCCATCCGGTCCGAAGATCCGGGCGAAATCCGTCACCGTCACATCCTGACGAGAGCTTCGGTCAAAGGGATAGCGCCCCTCGACCGCGCGCCGGCATTCCGCGACGCCCGACGCGCCCCAGATCTGGTTCAGCGACGCACGCGCCCCGGCGACCGAGGCTTCGCCCACCCGCGCCGCCAGCCCGACGACCCATTGATCGACCGGGGCGGGCAGGCGCTGCCCCTCGGCCAGAAGGTCCTGCGAGGCGGTCATCAGCGCGCCATCCGCGGCAAAGATCTCGGCCGTGCGGGCATCGCTGGCCGAAGCGCGGCTGAGCTGTTGGTAGATATTGTCGAAGAGCGGCGTCAGCGGGGTAAAGATCGTCCCGCCATCCTCGCCCTGCGGTTCCAGCCCGCGACGCAGCGGGGCATAGGGATCGGGCGCGGCCAGCGGA
Source organism: Paracoccus fistulariae (assembly GCF_028553785.1). Taxonomy (NCBI): domain Bacteria; kingdom Pseudomonadati; phylum Pseudomonadota; class Alphaproteobacteria; order Rhodobacterales; family Paracoccaceae; genus Paracoccus; species Paracoccus fistulariae. The sequence continues at coordinate 2,438,724 of NZ_CP067136.1, read as the reverse complement.
TCGAAGGCAAAGCCGTCACCGGGCAGGGAGATTCCGCTGTCGGTCCCGGTCAGCCATGTCTGCTGTGCCACATCCGCCGCCAGCCGTTCCAGCGGGCGGCTTTCCGAGGCGATCACCGCGATCAGATCAGAGGCGGTGCGCAGATCATCCGCATCGCGGATTACCAGATCCGACAGGGTGTCGTTCCAGCTTCGGGTGAATTCCGACCAGTACAGCGCCACCGCATCCGCCGCGATCTGGCTGCTGCCCTGCGTGCGGGCGCCGGTTTCGGGGATGCCCAGCACCCAGCCTTCGGATTCGGCCATCTCGGCAAGCGCGGTGATTTGCGGCAGCACGATGGTCTGATAGCCCTGACGCGTAAAGATCCGCGAAATGCCGCTGTTCAACCCATCGCCCGAGGCGCGGGTAAAGATCTGCCGCCCGGTCGGGCCAAGCGCCCCGGCAGGTGTCCAGTCGCCCAGTTCCTGCGTCGCGCGGCGCGACAGTAGCATCTCATATGTGCGTTGGGCCGGATCCATGCCGGTCAGCTTTTCGCGGGTCTTTGCCACCAGTTCGTCATCGATGGCCATGACCGGCAACTCGCCATGTTCCAGCATGGCCTGCAGATGCACCGACAGCCGCTCGCGCGTGCCTGCACGGCCGGAACCGGGGTAAAGCGTGGCAAAGATATCCTCGGATTGCAGCAGCAGCCCATCGGGATCGACCGGACCCAGACCGGCCAGCGACAGGTAATGTTTCAGCGTCTCGAACGCCTCGCCCTTGCCAAGGTCGGGCTGTTTCAGCCGGTTCTGCAGCGCCACCATGTAACGCGGCAGCAGATAGGCCCCCAAGGCGCGGTCATATTGCCGCTGATAGGGCTGGGCGATGGCATCCTCGCGATCCAGACCAAGCGCGACCTTATGCAGGGGCACGCCGATCGGGGCCTCATCCGACTGCCGCGCAAAGCTTTCGGGGACATTGGCCAGCGCATCCAGCGCAGGCAGAACGCGCAGGAAATCGGTATCGGCCACATCGCGCACCGGGATCCCCGAGGCCAGATCGTCATAGCGCGTCAGATCCAGCCGCACCTGTTCGATGGCACGGCTGTTCACCAGATAGCTGGACAGCCACGATCCCGCCAGCAGCAGCGCGGCGGCGGTCAGCGCGCCATAGGTCAGACCCTGCATGATCTTGCGCCGCCGGGTCACCCGCCGGTCGCCCGCGACGATGCCACTTTCGCCAAGGATCACGTCGCTGAACAGGCGATCCACGAAAAAGCTGCGATTCATCGACCGGGCCACGCCCATGTCGCGACGGTCATCCGCCTCTTGCGTGGCCGAGGCCAGATAGACCCCGCGCAGCAGCGGCTGTTCGACCTTGCCGGTGCCCGATGACAGCTCTTCGATGATTTCGCGCAGGCTGTCATGCAGGGCCGCGATCTGGGCCGGAAAGCGGAAGACGCGGCCACGGCGATCCAGATCGATCTCATGCTGCAGCCGGTCCAGAAGCTGATCGTTCAGCCGTTCGGTCAGGCGGTGATATTCGCGGCTGAAAATGGCCGGAACATCGCCCTGCGCGGTTTCCTCATAGGGGAAGGTGATGCCCCAGACCTGTTCGCGCGCATCTGCCCCCAGATGTTCAAAGAACTGCGCAAAGCCGGCCAGACGGTCGGCCTTGGTCAGCACCAGATAGACCGGGATGCGCGCATCCAGCGTCGAGGCCATCTCGGCCAGGCGCTGACGGATCGCGCGCACCTCTCGCAGGCGGTTCTCGGGCGACTGGCCCAGCAGATCGGTCAGCGACAGCGTCAGGACGATGCCGTTGATGGGCTGTGCGCGCCGCCGCTTGCGCAGCATTTGCAGAAAACCCGCAAAGCCCGCCTTGTCGCGTTCATGGCCGCTATCCTGCGTGGTATAGCGCCCGGCCGTGTCGATCAGGATCGCGCGGTCGGTGAACCACCAGTTGCAGTTCCGCGTGCCGCCGACGCCCTGCACCGGCTCGCCGCCCAATGCATCGCCAAGCGGCAGTTTCAGCCCGGAATTGGTCAGCAGCGTCGTCTTGCCCGCGCCGGGCGCGCCGATCATCAGATACCATGGAAATTCGTAGACATAGCCATAGCGCCGCCGCGCCACCTTGCGCATCATCGCCATGGCGTCGCGCAGGCGGGTGCGCAATTCGTCAATCTCGGCCTTGGTTTCGGCCTCGGCGCGCGCCTCGGGGCTGTCGGCGATATCGTCGATCAGCGCGGCATCGGCCTTGCGCCCGCGCCACCATGAAATCAGTGCCCAGATCGCCCACAGCACGAACAGCCCGATAATGGCGATGATCCGGTTGCGGGCTGGGACCAGAGGTCCGAAATCGCCGATCACCAGTCGCGGGCCAAAGATCCAGATCAGCGCCGCAATGGCCGCGACCCAGACCAGCACAAGGAACCGCCGTCCGACCACGCTGACATAGCTGTCCAGCGTGGATTTGAACGAGGTCCACATCCCGACGAAATTCATCATGGCGCGTCCTCCTGATTGCCGGGTGCTGTCAGGCTGCCGCCCTGTTCCAGAAGGCTGGGCGGCACGCGGCTGCCCGCCTCGGACACCAGGATCTCGGTCCGGCGGTTTGCTTCGCGTCCCTCGGGCGTGGCGTTATCCGCAATGGGGCGGGTTTCGGCCTCGCCCCGGATGGTGACGCGGTTGGCGGGGACATAATCCAGAAGGATGTCGCGCACCGCCGCCGCCCGGGCCGTGGACAGGTGGAAATTCGATGGAAATGCCGCCGTGCGGATCGGCTGATCATCGGTATGGCCCAGCACGGTGACATCGAAATCCTCGGCCGCAAGGGCCAGACCGATGCGGCGGAACGTGTCCAGGAATTCGGGCTGAACCTCGGCCCCGCCGGGTTCGAACGCACCGTTATTGGCGATGCGGACCAGCACGGCGTCACCGTCGCGATACAGGCTGACCAGACCGTCATCGACCTCGGGCTGAAGAAAGGCGATCAGCGTGTCGATGGGCTGTTCCTGCGGTTCGGGTTCGACTACCGGCGCGGGTTGCGGTTCCGGTTCAGGCTGGGGCACGGGCGCAGGCGCGGGTTCGGGGATGAAAAGCGAGGGCGTTTCGCCCGGCGGCAGATCCGCCATGGCAGCGGTGACCAGATCCGCGTCGCGGCTGAGAAGAAAGGTGAAGGCCACGAACAGCCCGCAGAGCAGCAGCACCGCCAACCCGCTGAGCAGCCAGAACAGCTTGCCCTGCCGCAGCGGGCGGTGGCGCATGTCCTCGCCCTTCCACAGCGGTGACAGATCCTGTTCCGCCGCGCCATATTGCTGTCGCAGCAGGCGGTAAAGATTGTCGCGGATCTGCGCCAGCTCCAGCGCACCCCGGGCCGAGACGCGGGTCCGGCCCTCGAAGCCCAGCGACAGGCACAGATAGATCAGCAGCAGGATGTCGCGATTGCTGCCGGGGCGCGACTGGAAATGGGTCAGCAGTTCAAAGACCTTGTCGCCGCCGGTCACATCGTGGTGGAAGGTCGAGACCAGCCCCCGCTGCGACCAGCCCTGACCCCAGGGCATATTGCGGATCACATCGTCCAGCGTGGCGCAGATGACGTAATGTGCCGCGCGTGCCTGTTCCGGCAGGATGCCCGCGCTGCCCAGTTTCACCTCATATTCACGCACCGCCGCAATCGTATCGCTGCGCAATGTCTGAAGATCGGGGGCGGTTTTGCGATGGCGCAAAGAATGCGCCAGGTTCAAGAGCCCCGCCGCGTCGCTGACCATGATCGGGAAGTCGCGCCCGTCCAGACGAAAGCCGCGCATGATCGCCTGCGCCGAGAAGTTATCCTCGGGCATCGCGGGCGCGGCCTGCGGCACGGGCGCGGCGGGTTGAACCGGGCGGCGGCCCGGCGTCGGCAGGATGAGGCGCGGGCCATCATCACCGGGATCGCTGGGATGGCTCATGTACGGATACCCCACAGCTCGATCTCAAGTCCCGGGAAATCGGCTGACAGATGCATGGCCAGCGTGCCCGACTGGCTGATATCGCGCCAGATCTCTCCGCTGGTTTCCAGCTCGAAATAGACGGTGCCGGATCGGAAGGGCAATTGCCGCGGCGCCACCGGCATCGGGCGAATGCCCAGCCCCGGAAGCGCGACATTGACCAGTTCCGCGATCCGCTCGACCGAGCCGATCTTGATCTGGTTCGGGAATTGGCGGCGCAGCTGTTCGTTGGGCATCTCGGCCCGGACGGCCAGCACAAGGCCAGCCCCCGCCCGCAATTCGGCATCGGCCAGCATGCCGACGCGTACACCGTGGCGGCGTTCCTCCAGCGGAATGGCGATGGCCGATTGATCCAGAACCGCCGACAGCGACCGGCGCAATTCGTCCAGCACCGGCTCGAAACAGGCGGCGGGGTTCATGTGGTCGTAATCGGGCATCTCGGCGGGCAGGCGATTGGCGGCGGTGAAAGTCGCGAATTCGCCCGCCAGCGCGGTCAGGTCGCGCCATGCGCGCTCGGGATGCATCTGCCCCGCCTGCGCCGCCAGATGCGACAGGATCGGCGTCGCGCGGTTCAGCAGTTGCAGCATGAAATAATCGCCGATCTCGGCCGAGCCGCGGACCGATGGGTCGCCCGCCCGCCGGGCGATGGCGGCGGCGCGGTGGCGCACAAGGCCCAGAATTTCCGTCACGAAGCCGATCAGACGCGGCGCCAGCGCCAGGTTCAGCGCGGGCGGGATCATCTCCTCGGCCAGCACCACAGACAGATCGGCGCGCACCTCGATAATGCGGGCGATGGGCAGATGTTCGAAGCCTGCCAGTTCGTCCCCCTCCAGTTTCAGCACCGGCGTGGCCCGCCCGACCGCGATGGGCGCGGTCAGGGCGCTGTCGGCATTGGCATCCTCGGCATCGTATTCCGACGGGGCAAGCCGCGCTGTCGCCGCGCCCGCGCCATCGGCGCCCGCGACTTCGGCCCGGTCGGGCCGGCGCATGGGCAGGCATAGATAGACCAGCTTGTCGGTGACGCCTTCGGCCAGTTGCAGCGGCGCGGGCAGGTCGGCCTGATCGGGCGCGCTGATCGGCGTGCCATCGGGCAGGATCGCCGCGCAAGAGGTCAGCGCGATCCGGCCAATACCCAACGCGCTGCGGTCAATCGCCAATTCGCCAAAGCCCCAGGGAAAGGGCGCCAGCGGCCGGGTCAGATCGCGCACAAGCCGGTCGGTCCAGCGGTCGGCCTGTTGGAAATGCTGCACGCGCAGGAACATGCCTTCGGTCCAGACAACGCGGTTTTCGGTCTTCATCATTCGTCCTTCGTCTGGTCTTTGCGGCCAAGGGCAGCGCGTATCTGTTCTGCCAGCGCGCGATCCGACAAGGGCGGATCGGCGTCGCCGGGGGTCATGCGGGCGCGGAATTCGGCCCAATATCCGGTGGCGGGGGTGATCTTTGCGGCCAGCCCGCCCTTGCTGTCGCGGATGATGCTGTCGGGGTCCAGCCTTTGGGCGGCCTGCGCGATGGTCTTGCGGCTGCCCGCCATGATCGCCTGCTGCATGCCGGAAATGGACTGCACCCGCAGCGCAAGCGCCGCACGGGCATGGCCATCGCGATCCGCCATCAGCGCGGCCGGGGTCAGCGCCTGACTGGGTGCCAGCGTGGCGATGCCCAGATCGGCCAATGCGCTTTGCAGCCCATCCTCGATCAGCGCCAGCGCGTCCAGCGCCTGCGCCAATGCGGCAAGGGCCAGCGCGGGGTCGTCGCCCTCCTGCCGCTTGGGGTTGCGCGTATCAGCGATCTGCACCGGCGCGTGCGAGGGCGGGTTTACATTCGTCCGGCCCAGCGGTGCGGCGCCCTGACTGGTGCGGTCGGACAATTCGGCGCTGTCCTCGGCCCAGTCATCGGGCAGGATCGCGGCCGGCTTGCGCAGGGTGGTTTCCTCTTCGGCAAAGGCCCGGGGCTCTTGCCAGTAGCGTTCGGCATTGGGGCGTGCCTGCGCAGGCATGTCCAGAGGCGAGGTCGCGACATGGCCCGGCAGCGGCCCATCGGCCGAGGCGCCGCCCGGCGCGATATCCGACAGGATCGCGCTGATCGACGGTGCGTCGATGCCAAAGGCACCTTCGCCGCCCGTTTCCACCGTCAGGCGGAACTGCCGACCCGCAACCGTGATGACATTGCCGTGGCTGACCGTCACAGGGCTGCTGCCGACCGGTCGTCCTTCGACCGTGACCTCGCCACTGGCGGTCAGGATCATGCCGCTGCCATCGCGCTGGAACAGGGCGTGCCCCTCGATCCCCTGATCGCTGCGCAGCGCCCATGTCGCCTCCGCGCCGGTCCCGACAGAGAAGGGCGCGGTCAGATCGCTGACCCGCGCGGCGCCGGCCTGCCGACCGTCCAGCATCTCAAGCCGCAATCGCATCGGAGCCTCCGTCATCGGAATCGGGGCGGATGATCGCATCGCCGCTGTCGATAGGCGCAGGCGCCATGCGTGCCCAGCTGTTCCAGCCAAGGCGCGGGGCCAGCGGGCCGCCCAGCTGCGTTTCGGGAATATCGCGCCGGTCCAGCACGATCTGGATATCGTAATCGATGCCAGGCGGGATGTAATGGCGGACCAGTTGCATCAGCCGGTCCATGCGCGGCTGGCCCTTTTCAAGCGACAGGAAATCGGCATAGCGTACCGGCCCGACGATCAGGCGGCACTGGCCGGATCGGTCCTGCGCCTTCGACCCCGCCGCCGCGTTCCGCCCCAATTGCATCCCGCCATCGAAGCGAGAGCGTTCGGCATCGGGAATATCGCGCCAGACCAGCCGGAACTGTTCCAGCCGCACCGGCAGACCAAGTTCGGCCTGCGCCATGGCCCGCAGCCCCTCGCCGCTGCGGGTGCGCTGCGCCAGAAGTCCCGCGAAACGCAGCGCCTCGTTTTCGCGCAGCGGCATCACGGCATCCTGCGCGGCAAAGCCCAGAAGCCCGCGCAAGGCGGTCAGGATGCGGTTATCCGCAGGCCGGGACCAGCGCAGCAGGGCGGCCAGATCGTATTTCTCGGCCGCCTCGACGAACAGCCATGTCAGCCGGTCCGTGAACAGGTCCAGAAAACCCGCGAACCCCCCGGCACGTCTGCGCCGCTGCGCCGCCGCGATTTCGGTATAGCCCGGCGGCAGGGGCGAAAGCGGGCCCAGATAGCTGAACAGGTGGCTGTCGACATGGACCCCTTCGGCATCCGCCGTCACCCGGTCCACCGCCAGCGGCGCCAGACCGGATTGCGGGCGGGCATGGACCTGCAAGGGCAGGTTCCGGCGCTGCGCCTCGGCCTGCGCGATACGCAGCGCGACCAGCGGCTCGAACTCCGCCGGATTGTCCGAGAGGCGGTCGAACAGGCTCATATCAGCGCCTCCTCGCCCGCGCGGGCGGGAAAGCGGGCCAGCGTATCGCTGCGGCCCGACATGCGCAGCGTCAGCCGGGTAAAGCTGTTCAGCGTGGTATAGCAGCCAAAGAACCGGTCCAGCGCGGCGCCGAAAAAGCTGGCAGTGGCCGGTTCGATCCGGTCGCTGTCAAAGGTCAGCAGGATATCGCTGCCCGGCACCATCACCTGACCGATCCGGGCAAAGGCCGGGGTGGCCCTGACCTCGGCAATGGCGTCGATCAGTACCGAAGTCTCTCGGCTGTCGCCCAGATCGTAAAGCCGCAGGATATTGCGCAGAACCGGCGTGCCACCGGCGGTCAGCGACTGGTGGTTCAGCGACAGATGCGACATCAGCTCCCATGCGCGGTCGGCCGGGGGCGCGGCGCGGCGGGGTGCGGTGGGCGGCAGCAGGCAGGTGATGCCCGCGACATGATCGGCCTGACTGCGCAGCGACAGGCGCGGCTGACCGCCACCAAAGGGCAGGCGGCGCGGCAGATCGGCATTCGTGGCCAGCACGTGAACGCTGGCGGTCTGCATGCCGGGGGCCATCGCCTGATTGCGGGTATCCACAAAGGCCAGTGAGGTGCTGCCCGGACGGCGCGTCGCATCATCGGAATGGCGGCGGATCTGCCAGAACACGCCCTCGGTCCCGCGTTCGGTCATGCGGTGGAAATAGGGGCGGGCTGTCTCGACCGTGCCATCGCCCGAGGCCAACGTGACACTGCGAACTGAATGGACCGCCCGCGTATCGGGCCGCCGCGCATCCGCCATCAGCGGATAGGTGCTGCGCGCGCCATTCAGCGTGATCGGTTCGGCCTGTGTCGGGAACAGGTTCACGGCGGGGCTGGCGAACAGCGCAAAGGCGCCAAGGTCGATCTGACGTTCCAGCACGCCCGGAGGCTGATCGAAATACAGATAGATATCCTGCCGGTCGCGACCCGTGATCTGGCCGATCTCAAGATCGAAGAACAGGAATTTCTCGGGCAGGGTAAAGAACTCGGTCAGGCTGCGATAGCCGCGAAAGCTGTTTTCGGGATAGGGCAGCATCCCCTCATCATCGGCATGTCCCGCCGGTCGCAGCGCCGATGCAGGCAGGTGGCGGGCATCGGGATCGCCGCTGTGATGGGCCAGTGACATGCCGATGCAGCCCTGATGCAGCAGGTGAAACAGCGCCATCGCTTGATGGTGTGGCCCGGACAGATAGAGGCGCAGCCGGGTCACGCCCATCTCGTTCAGGCGCACCTTGCCGGTCGGTGCCAGCGTCAGCCGCAGCGCCCCGGCTGCTGCCCCGCCCGGACGGGGCGGCGCCTGCAGGGGGCGGTTCATCATCTGCGCCTCGGCGATGCGCAGCGGGGCCAGCGTCACATCCTGCGTGATCGCGAACCGCACACGATCCCCGCCGACCGGATCGGACAGCACCTCGGTCCCGCGCGCCAGCACCTGCGCGCCGTCCATCGCGGGCGAGGGCGTAAAGCGCACCATCGTCATCGAGGGCACCGGGGCCAGATAATGCGGGTACAGCGTCTCGATCAGCCCGTCGCTGAGTTCGGGCAGGCTATCATCCAGCTTCTGCCGGATCCGCGCGGCGGAATAGGCAAAGCTTTGCACCAGCCGTTCGACATGCGGATCGTCCGAGACGTCGCTGGACAGTCGCAGCCGCCCGGCGATTTTCGGAAAGGCCTGCGCAAAACGCTGCGCCCGGCCGCGCAGCGCGTCCAGCTCGTCATTATAGAATTCCAGGAACCGCTTAGCCATGCCGCCCCTCGGAGACCGAGAACAGACCGCCGACCGGATCGACGCGGGATTCGAAGATCATCGGCGGCAGGCCGGGCTGCATGCGAAACTCGGCCGAGATGCGCAGATGCAGGCTGCGCCGTTCGGGGGCGGCGTCCTGTTGCAGGGTGACCGACAGGTTTTCCAGCCGCGGCTCGAACAGGGCGATGCGGCGTTGCAGATCGGCGGCAAAGGCCTGCCGCTGTTCCGGCGTCACCAGAGACGAGGAAAAGAAATCGCCCACGCCAAGGTTCAGCAGACTGCCGCGCAGTTCCGGCAGATGTTCGGACGGGGTGATGGGGCGGCAGCGCGTATTCAACAGCATTTCCAGATCGCGGCGCAGCGCCTCGCGCAGCCCGGCGGGCTGTGCGGCAGCAGGCACCGGCGGATCGCGATCCAGATCGGGGTCCAGATCGATCAGCCGGTCCAGCAGCGCGGGCTGCAACAGATCCGGATCCTGCCGCTCAGCCATGACTGTCCCCGAAGGTGATGGTTTCAGCGGACAGAAGGCCCTGCATGTCGTCGCCGACAAGCCAGGCCTTCTGGCCATGTCCGATGGTGGCGCCGTTCCAGTCGCTGAAATCGGTCTGGCGGCCCAGCCGGTGCTGGTCGCTTTGTGGCGCGGGATAAAGCGCGGGCAGGACCAGGTCCGCCTCGGCCCCGTCGATCAATTGTACCCGCGCCGGGCGCAGCGCCAGATCCAGCGGGCTTTCCACCGCGCGGAATTCGATCCCGGCGATGCGGGCCATGTCGATCCACAGGTAGTTCCCGCCCGAGGACAGGGCCTCGACCGCATGGGGCAGCCGGTCGTCCAGATCGCGCAGATCCTCGACCTGCTGCCCGTTCCACTGGCCGGGGACGGTGCCGCGCGCCTCTTCGACGGCATCCAGTGCGGCAGGGACATCGCCGCCCTCGCGCAGGGCGATGTTCAGCGCCAGCACGGCCTGATCCGTCGCGCTTGGCCCGCCGGGAAAGCTGGGCACGGCGCCATCGTCCCACCAGGCGGCGCGGGCAAGAAGACCGCGCAGATGCTGCCGGAACAGGCCCAGCCCGACGGCGTCATCAGGCGACAGGCGGGCGGCCATGGTGGCGTGGGTCTCGGCCCGTTTCAGGTCACCCTGCAGCACCGACAGGCTGGCCAGCAGCATTCGGGCATCGGCGTCTTGCGGGCGGGCCTTGACGGTGGCCACGGCTGCGGCGACGGCATCGTCCAGCGCATCGGCGTTCAGCAGGGTCAGGACGTTGCCCGTCATGCGGTGTTCCTTTCGGCGATCAGATGAAAGCTGGTTTCGATATCGTCCAGCTGGAAATGGGGTTGCAGGTGGATGGTGCAGCGATAGGCGCCCGGACGGCCCGGAATGTCGGAAATCTGCACCCCGGCATCGCGCAGCGGATATTGCGCCTTCAGCGCCTGCGAGGCGTCGTCATTGCCCAGGCAATAGCCGCGCAGCCAGTCTTTCAGCCGCGCCTCGATCACCCGGCGGTCGGTGATCGAGCCGACCTCGTCGCGCATGATCACCTTCAGGTAATGCGCGAATCGAGAGGTACAGAGCACATATTGCAGCATCGCCGCCAGCCGTGCGTTCTGCGTGGCGACTGCACTGTCGTAAACGCCCGGCAGATGCAGCGAGGGGTTCGCGTTGAAGACCGGCTGATGGTCGTGAAACAGCGTCGACAGCGGGATCACCCCCTGCGCGGTCATGGCCTGTTCCTGCGTCGGCGTGGGCCGGAACTGCGCGGGCGGCTGGGCCGACAGGCCGTGCTGGTCGGTGCCGTAATCCAGCGGATCATAGCCCGGCACCCGCCCTCCGCCGCTTTCATCCTGACGTGCGCCGCGAATGGCCGCGAACCAGGCGCTGTCCAGAAACGCCTCGATCACCGTGGCGGCAAAGGCGAAAGACCCACCGATCATCAGCGGTCGGTCGGCGGCCTCGTCAAAGGTAAAGCCGTCCACATGCCCTTTCTGGAAACGGCTGCGGGGCGCACGCAGCATCAGGCCGGGCGCCACCAGCCCAAGGAAACGCGCATCGTCGGCCTTGCGCAGCCCGGTCCAGCGGATCAGGTCCGGGCTGTCGGCGCGTCCCGGCGACAGATCGGTTTCGGCGCCGATTTCTGCATAATCCCTGACGCCGAACACCAGCGGCGCGGCGTTCAGCACCACCGGGCAAAAGGCCGCCGCCGCGACCGAGGCCAGACGGCGCAGCACCTCGATCTGGTCGCCGGGGCCGGATTGCGGCGCGACCTGATAATCGGCCACGATCAGGCCGAAGGGCAGACCGCCCGGCATGCCGAATTCCTGATCATAGATCAGCTGGAACAGATGGCTTTGGTCGTAATCGGTGGCGCGTTCCAGATTGCGGCCCACACTTGCCCAATCGCCATCCAGCGCGCGCACGACGACGCCGCGCCCGATGCCGGCCTGATCGACCAGCATACGCAATCCGCGCCAGCGCGCCTCCATCGCCCGGAATTCGGGGGCGTGGAGGATCGCGTTCAACTGGCGCGTCAACTGGTCGTCGATGGCGGCGATCAGCCGGTCGATCCGGGCCGCAAGGCCGCGCCAGGCTGCGGCCCCTGGGTCGTCCGGCAATCCCGCCTCGACAAACAACGCCGAGGCGGACATGTCAGCCTTTCTCGGGGATCCTTGCGACCATGCGCAGCGCGGTGGTCAGTTCCTCCATCTGCAGCCAGGGGCGCATCCATACGACCGCATTATAGCTGCCGGGCTTGCCGGGGATTTCCTCGACCGTGACCTTGGCCTCGCGCAGCGGATATTGCGCCCGCATTTCCGGACCCGCATCGTCATTGGCATTGACGTAATTGTTGATCCAGCGGTTCAGCCAGGCCTCGCAATCATCGGCCTCCATGAAAGAGCCGATCTTGTCGCGGCCGATGACCTTCAGGTAATGCGCGAAACGCGAGGTCGCCATCATATAGGGCAGCCGGGCCGAGATCGCGGCATTGGCCGTTGCCTCGGGGCTGTCGTATTTTTCCGGCTGATGGGTGGTCTGGGCCCCGAAGAACACGGCGTAATCGGTGTTCTTGTAGTGGCAGAGCGGCAGAAAGCCCATCGCGCCCAGCTCACTGTCGCGGCGGTCGGTGATGCCGATTTCGGTCGGGCATTTCACGTCGGTATCGCCCTGATCGGTCGAGAAGAGATGCGTCGGCAGACCTTCGACACGGCCGCCATTCTCAGCACCGCGAATGGCCGTGCACCAGCCCGATTCCGCGAAGGCGCGGGTCAGGTTCGTGCCCATCACATAGGCCGCGTTCATCCAGCAGTAATTGTCATGCGGGATGCGGTCGCCCTCATAGCCGATGGCTTCGTCATAGACGAATTCATCCACCGTGCGACCGGCCTCGCCATAGGGCATCCGGGCCAGAACGCGGGGCAGGGTCAGCGTCACGAAACGGGAATCGTCGGATTTGCGGAAACCGCGCCATTTCGCATATTCGCTGCTGTCAAAGACCTTGGCCAGATCGCGCGGGCGCGACAGTTCGGTGTAATCCTCGAAGCCGAACATCTTCGGGCCGGCGGCCGAGATGAAGGGCGCGAAGGCTGCGGCCGAAACGTGGCTGATGCCCTGCAGGGTTTCCAGATCCTCGAAGCTGTTATCGAATTCGTAATCGCCGATCAGCGCGCCGATGGGTTCGCCGCCGGGGGTGCCGAATTCATCCTCATAGATGGATTTGAACAGGCGCGACTGGTCGAATTCCACCGCCTTGGCCAGATCGCGGCCGATCTCGCGCTTCGAGGCGTTCAGCACGCGGATCTTCAGGTTCTTGCCGGTATTGCTTTCGGTGACCAGGTGATGCAGCCCGCGCCAGCTGCCTTCCAGCCTGCTGAATTCGGGCGATTGCATGATCACGGCCAGCTGCTGAGAAATCTTGGCGTCAATCGCCTCGATCGCCTTGTTCAGCGTGATCGTCAGGTTGCGGTTATAGCTGACGGTGCCGGACAGGGCGGCTTCGGTCAGGTTGCGCAGCAGCGCCTCGGTCTGATCCGGCTCGGTCTGGCGGGTGGCGCCGATGACCTGATCCAGCAGGCTGCTTTCCTGCAGCTGGGGCGTGGCGGTGCTTTTCTGGGAAGTGGCAGACATCAGGCGGTTCCTTTGTCAGCGGCGCGGGCGCCCAGTTCGTCCATCAGGCGGCGAACAGCCTCGTTATCCTGCAGGATGCCCTCCAGCAGGGTTTCCAGATCCTCGGACCGGTCGGCCTTGGCCATCAGGTCGCGCAGCTGATTGCGGCTTTCCAGCAGCTTTTTCAGCGCGGGCACCTGATCGACGACCTGCGCCGGTTCGAAATCATCCAGCTTCGAGAAGGCCAGATTGACGCGCATCGTCTCATCTTCCTCGCTCAGCGTGTTTTCGACCTGCAGGTTCAGACCGGGCGTCATGCGGGCCATGACGGTGTCAAAGTTGTCGCGGTCGATCTGGACGAATTTGCGTTCGCCAAAGGGCTTCAGGTCCTGGGTCGGATTGCCCGAGAAATCCCCCAGAACGCCGACAACGAAGGGCAGCTCTTTTTCAAGCATCGCGCCTTCTGTCTCGACCTCGTACTTGATGTGAACACGCGGCTTGCGCACGTTCTCCAGTTTCTTGTGAATACTCGCCATGACGGCCTCCTGAACAAATCTATCTGAAATCGAGCTTGCCGAGACGTCTGCCCTGCAGGGGCTGGTCGCTCAACAGGCTATGGTTGCGGTTTCCTCATTCCGGCGAATTATCGCCGTCGGGGTTTCGAATGCCGGCATTGGTCATCACCGATGCGCGGGCGGAGTCATCCGGGATCAGCTCTTGCAGCAGCGTCAGGAAGTCCATCCTGCCCCGCCGGACCAGGGTTTCCAGCGCGAAGCCGATCGGGGAATGCGGCTCGGCCTTGCGGAAATAGGCCGAGATCCGCAAAAGCTGGTCAAAGGCCTCTTCGCGCGAAGTGATCGGCCCGGTTGCCGTCGCCTGCGCGGGCGAGGCCGCCGGTTCGTGTTGCGATTCGGGTGCTGCGGCCTGTGGTTCCGTCAGTTCGGCCAGCCGACGCACGGTGCGTTCGGTATCATCCAGAATGGCGCGGATCTGCGCGGTTGGCGGCGCGGCAGCGCCCAATTCGTCGGTCAGCACCTGATCCAGCAGCGCCAGTTCCTCTTGCGCGGCGCGGATATCGGCAAAGATCCGGCCCATCGCGGCAGGCCCTGCCGCCGCCATGGCCGAGGCGACACCGGGCGAGGTCGTCGCATCCATCGTCATCCACAGCGAATTTTCGCCCCAGCCACTTCCCGGCACCAAAGGCACCAGCCGCAGCGGCTGGATCAGCGTGCCCTCGCGGCCGACGCCGTTCAGCCCGGCCAGCGCGGCAAAGGTGTCGTCGTCAGGCTCTTCCGGTTGGGGGTGCAGGGCGGTGCCGAAATTCTGGATCAACTGCCGAATCAGCCTCAGACTGCGGGCCAGACCGGCATGTCCATCCAGCCGCGTTTCGGCCTCGGTCAGCCAGACGAGCGCCTCGACATCCTTGGCGTGATCGGCCAGAAGCCGGGTCGCCATTTCCCGGACATTCTGCCATGCGGGGCTCAGCGAAATCGCTTTTCCGGCGTTTTCAGACGCTTCCTGCTGGCGTTCGTCCTGACGCGCCTCATTCCGGCTGTCACGCAATTGCCGGTATATTGAAACGACCGGTTCAGTTGTCCGGGGATCGGGGCCGGTCGGCAATAATCCGCCGATGGCCATTTCCAGACCCGGCGTCATTTCGTGATTCGGATTCCCTATAAAATCATCCATCTATCAAAAACTTACCTGACACCGATCATGACGAAACACCGATTTATTTACGCATTTATAACGATTGCTGTCATATATTCTAGGGTTGCTATTTCTTTTGCTTTGGTAGCAGCTTCCCCGCAATCATTATGCCGAGCCAATCGGTTGGACTTTGTTTGGGGTCTGCGGACGCGCCATATGGGTGCCCTGCGGGTGTGTGTTTTTGAATGGCCGTTATTGATTTGCATCAACTGTTGGGGCGACTTGAGCCGGTTCTGTCGACCGCGCTTGAACGCGCTGCTGCGCTGGCGGTGCGTAATAATCACGCCACGCTGGAACTGTCCCATTTCCTGAACGCGCTGAGCCATGAGGCCGGTCCCGCCGAATTGATCGAGATCTGTGGCGGCGCGCCCGGCACCGTCATTGCCGAAACCGACGCCGCCCTGGCCGAAATGCCGCGCGATGCCAGCGGCGCGCCTTCGCTGGCGACATCGGTGGTGACGCTGGCCCGCGAAGCCTGGGCGGCGGCCTCGCTGCGGTTTTCGCAGGATCGGGTGACGCTGCCGGTGCTGCTGCTGACGCTGTGCAGCGAAACCGATCTGCGCGCGGCGCTGCGTGTCAGCGCGCCCTCGCTGCTGAAACTGAACCTGTCGCGTCTGGAAGAGCTGGCCTCGGCCCAGCCGGCGCAATCGCCGGGCAGCCCTGCCCCCGCCACGGGCGAGGATTTTTTGGCGCAATTCGCCACCGACCTGACGGCCGATGCCCGGGCCGGTCGGCTGGATGCGGTGATTGGCCGGGACGCAGAGCTGCGCCAGATGGTCGATATCCTGATGCGCCGCCGCCAGAACAACCCGATCCTTGTGGGCGAAGCCGGCGTCGGCAAGACCGCGATTGTCGAGGCCTTTGCCCTGATGATCGCCGAGGGCCGCGCGCCCGCCCGCCTGAAAGACGTGTCGGTCCGGGTTCTGGATCTGAACATTTTGCAGGCCGGTGCGGGCGTGAAGGGTGAATTCGAACGCCGCCTGAAAGGCGTTGTCGATCAGGTCAAAGCCTCGCCCACGCCGATCATCCTGTTCATCGACGAGGCGCATACCCTGATCGGGGCAGGGGGCAGCGCCGGTCAGGGCGACGCGGCCAATATCCTGAAACCGGCCCTGGCGCGGGGTGAGTTGAAGACCATCGCGGCGACGACCTGGGCCGAATACAAGAAATATTTCGAAAAGGATCCGGCGCTGACCCGCCGTTTCCAGACGGTGAAGGTCGCGGAACCCGATATCGAAACCGCGATTCGCATGATGCGGATGCTGGCGCCCCGGTTTCAGGCCCATCACGGCATCCCGATCCGCGACGATGCCCTGCGCGCCGCGGTCGAATTGTCGGCCCGCTACATCCCGGAACGTCAGTTGCCGGACAAGGCCGTCAGCCTGATCGACACGGCGGCCTCTGCCGTCGCCATGAGCCGCGAAACCGACCCCGAGGCGCTGGCCGCGCCGCAGCGTGAAGCGCAGATGATCCGGGCGGAAATCGACGCGCTAGCGCTGGAACCGGCCAAATCCGGGCTGCCCGAGCGGCTGCGCCAGTTGAAGGCCGATCTGGCCGAGGCCGAGGCCGAGGCCGCCGCCGCCGGGGAACGCCTGGCGCAGCAGCGCGAATTGGCTGATGCCGCCGATGCCGTCGAGGCCGCAGGCGGCGCGGATGCGATGAAGGATCTGGCCGCGGCGGAACGCAAGCTGGCCAAGGTCGCGGGGGAAGAGCCGCTGGTCCACCGCGTCGTGGATGCCGGTGCCGTGGCGCAGGTGGTTGCGCGCTGGACCGGCGTGCCGGCGGGACGCCTGCTTCGCGATCAGATCTCGGCCGTGTCCTCATTGGACGAACGGTTGAAATCGCGGGTTCTGGGACAGGATCGCGCGCTGGACGGGCTGTCGCAGGCGATGCGCGTGGCCCGCGCCAACCTGCAGGACCCGCGCCGTCCGCAGGGCGTTTTCCTGATGGTCGGCACCTCGGGCGTGGGCAAGACGGAAACCGCGCTGGCGCTGGCGGATGAGCTGTTCGGCGGTCCCTCGGGCCTGACGGTCATCAACATGTCCGAATTCAAGGAAGAGCATAAAGTCTCTTTGCTGATGGGATCCCCGCCCGGCTATGTCGGCTATGGCGAGGGCGGTGTCCTGACCGAGGCGGTCCGCCGCAGGCCCTATGGTGTGCTGCTGCTGGACGAGATGGACAAGGCCCATCCCGGCGTTCAGGACATTTTCTATCAGGTCTTCGACAAGGGCACGTTGCGCGATGGCGAGGGCCGCGATGTCGATTTCCGCAATACGGTGATCCTGATGACCGCGAATACCGGCACCGATACGCTGGCGACGCTGGCCGAGGATCCCGAAACCATGCCCGAAGGCGAGGCGCTGACCGCCACGCTGAAACCCGAGCTTCTGTCGCAATTCAAGCCCGCCTTCCTGGGCCGCGTCTCTGTGCTGCCCTTCCTGCCCCTGTCGCGGGATGTGCTGGCCGGGATCGTCGATCTGCAACTTGGCAAGATCGCCGACCGGCTGATGACCAGCTATGGCACGCAGATGGATGTGACCGACGCCGCCCGCAACATGCTGGCCGACGCGGCTGAGGCGGGCGATACCGGCGCGCGGGCGATCGAAGCGATGCTGTCGCGCGATCTGCTGCCACGGCTGGCTGACTTTTTCCTGGATTCGGTTCTGCGCAATTCCATGCCGCGCAGCATCGAAATTGACGTTGACCAAGGATCCGACCTCACCGTTACGGCGGTCGGACCGCGGCGGCGTCGTGCGGGCTAAGAGACTGTCTTGGACCCGTTAAATATACCTCATTTCACTTTTTTGGAGTAACATATGCCCATCTATCTTCAGCTTGACGGCATCCCCGGTGACGCGACCCACGAGACGCACAAGAACTGGATGGATATCGAGACCCTGCACTGGAATGTTGCGCGCAACATGAACACCGCCGCAGGCTCGACCGCGAACCGCGAAGCTTCCGAGCCGACCGTCAGCGAAGTCGTCATCACCAAGGTTTCCGACAGCTCGTCGACGAAGCTTTTCGCCGAAGCCTGCACCGGCCGCACCGGCAAGACCACGGTCATCCACCTGGTCACCACCGGCAACCCCGGCGATACCTATATCGAGTACAAGCTGACCAACACGCTGGTCTCGAACTACTCGGTCGATACCTCGGGCGACCGTCCGGTGGAAACCGTGCACCTGAACTTCACCAAGATGGAAGTGAAGTACACCCCGTTCGACGATCAGCACAAGCCGAAGTCGCCGATGATCGCGTCCTACGATCTGGCCACCACCAAAGCCGGCTGATCGCGCTTTCTTCACAACCAGGCAGGGGGCGTTGCGGCGCCCCATGCCAGCCGCCCGTTCCCGCGGCACATGACAAGATACCCCGAGGATATCATGCGCAAGATCCTGGCAGGCCTCGTGACCGGAATGGCCCTGATCGCAACTGCGGCGGCGGCCGACGACATTCTGACCGCCGGCGATCTGCGTGATGCCATACGCGGCGACGGCTTCAGTTATCGCGGGGTCATGCGCGACGGCGATTCCGCCATCGCCTTTGCCGAGGGCTATGTCGCAGCGCTTTCCACAATCACCGAGTGGTGTGATCCGGGCATCGCCCCGCATGAGGTTCTGGCCCGCGTCTATGACCGGATCGACGGCCTTGAGGCAGAGGCGCAGGATCAGCCCGCCGAAGTCGCTGTGGCCCAGACCCTGCAGCAGCTTGGTCCCTGTAACGAGGATGGACAGTCTGAATGACGAAAAATATTCCCTATGACACGCTTCGGGCGAATTACGCGCCCTCGACACCAAGCCACGCGGGCTATGTCTCGCTGGCGGATCTGTATCGGCAGATCGGCTGGGACGAATTCATCAGCAATCCGAATTACCAGAACACCTGTGCGATCCGCGTCAGCCTTGCGCTTGTGAAGTCCGGCTATCCGCTGACTGCGGGCTCGCATCGCATTCTTTCCGGGCCATATAAGGGCAAGCGGGTGCAGGTCAGCATGACGAAGCTGGCCGACCTGCTGGCGACCCCTGCCTGGCTGGGCAAGCCCGAGATCCTCTCGGCCCAAAACCCTGCCAGCGCCCTGCGCGCGCGACGTGGGATCATCGCCTTTCACGGCATCGCGGGCTATGCGGGGGGCGGTCATATCGACCTGATCGACAACTCCGCCGACGCGTTGAACTGCGCCAGCGCCTGCTATTTCGGCGCCAAGCAGGTGTGGTTCTGGCCGCTCGCCAGATCGCCGCGCTCTTGATCCGTGTGGGCGTCTTGAAGTCATTGATGACCGGGAATGTCCTGTCCCGGTCAAATGCATTTTCTGCATTTAACGATGACGGGGTAAGACCATGGCTGCAGCAGATTTTCTTCAGGCTGAGCGGATTCTGCGCATTGACAGCGCTCTGGGAGCGGATCAGCTGCTGGCGCAGAAGCTGCATTGGCGCGAGGCGATTTTCGAGCTGTTCGAGGGGCGGGTCTCGCTGCGGTCGAAATCGCCGGATCTGACGCCGCAGGATCTGCTGGGCAAGCCGGTCGATCTGCGGCTGGAACTGGGCGGGGGCCGGCTGGGGCGGCCAGGTGATCCCGCGCATCGGCATGGAGGTGATGGTCAGCTATCTCGACGGCGACCCCGACAGGCCCGTCGTCACAGGCGTCGTGCCGAATTCGCGCCAGAAGGTGCCATATGACCTACCTGCAAAAAAACCCGGACCGTTCTGCGCTCGAATACACACAAGGGCGATGGCTTCAACGAACTGAGCTTCGAGGATGAGGCCGGACAGGAAGACATGTTCTTCCACGCCCAGAAGGATATGACCACCAAGGTGCTGAACAACCAAAGCGCCAATATCCAGGCCAACAGGGTGGACACGATCGGCCAGAATGCAGCGACCTCGGTCGGCGTCAATTCCGTCGAACGCGTGGGCAGCAGCAAGAGCGTGACCGTCGGCGGAGGAGGCTTCGGTTTGCTGACGCAGATGCTGCCGTTGCTGCAGGCGGGAGGGAAGCTGTTCAAGAAGGCGGGGCAGAAATCCGGCACCGAGCCCGTGACGGCCCTGGGTGGTCAGATCATGCAGGGCGCAGAGGTTCCGATTGAGATGATGACCTTGCAGGGGATCAACGGCTTCGTTTCGACCGGCGAACATCGCCAAGGACAGGGCGTCGCGCAATCGGGGGCGGCGGCATCGCTTGCCGCGCAGTTGGGCTCGTTCCTGGGCGGATCGGGCATGTTGAACACGGTGGTAGAGCGTTTCCGCACGGACACCGTGGGCGTTGCGCGGTCAGAACAGATCGGCATGGCCAAAAGCACGGTGGTCGGAAACATCATGACGACATCGGTTGGCAAGACCAAGAAGCTGGTTGTGGGCGAAGATTACGACTACGAGGTCAAGCGCTCGATCTTTGGACGAACCGTCAAGCATGTGCTGCACGCGAAAGAGAAATTCGTCATCGGCGGGCCGGGCGGCACCATTATCATCGACGACAGCGGGGTGACGATCAAGACGACCCATCTCAAGGTGAAATCGCCTCAGGTCGATTTCACCTCTGGTAGCCCCGATCAGGTCAGCGCGCTGAAATCCGACCTGCCATTCGTGGAGGAATGCAAGAATGAGAAATCCTAAAGGAACCCACGTGATTTCTCTTTGAACGCGTTAGTGGGATAGGGCGGATGATAAGGCTGAGTGAAGCGCAGATTGATGGCGACAGAGTTGCGCGGCTTGCTGCTTTCGATGCCCGCGTTGCCAGGCGGTTGCGCGAAATCCATGGCAATGACAACGACCCCGACTGCACTGACCTGACAGCATCCGTGACAGAAGCGCGCAGCTATGCCCAGTCACTGGGCTTCAAGGCCGAGCAACATCTGTTCGATCTGATCGAAGCGCAGTACCTGAACGGCACGGCCATACAACGCGATCCTGGCTTTCACGCGATACTGAACCGACCCCTTCTGACCAACGAAGAAAAATGCCGACATATCCGCGCTCGGTTCGTGACCGTGCATTCGGTAGGTAAGGAAGGGGACAGGGTGGCATGAACGATCTTAGTACGACCTTGGCCCCCGACGATCCGGTCCAGGCCTGCCCGGGGAATTGCGCCGAGGCTATGGCGCGGGCCAGTTCAGAGGTCGACCGGATCGCGCGGATGACTGGTCTTAGCCGTGCTCGCGGACATCCGATGAATACCGATTTCATACCCGGCGAAATACGTAGGAACGAGGCTATTACGGCAGCTTATCAGCAGCTGGGGAAAGATGCCCCCGATAATTGGTGGATCAGACTGGCGGGTTACGTGTCTGTTCAGGGTGGCTGCGCGATGCAGCGCACACAGGATCTGGACGCTCAGACTGGTGGAAGATTGTTCGTCGACCCGGCTGACGCGCTTGAAGCACTGGGCGACGCCAATATCACCATCTTTTCCAGCATCTATCCGGCCAACAAGTTTATGAGTGACTGCGGCTACGCACGACTGAAGGAATGTGTGGCGCGTGGCGAGGTCGAGGTCAGTGACGACATCATGGCTGGACTGGAATTGCTTCAGAAGGGCGATTTGCGGGGTGCGGCCGATATGATCGCCTTGTACGAGCAAACCGAGATCGTGCAGCCGGTATACGAACGTTATCCTGAGGTTTTTGAAGGCATCGCCGCTGCCGAGGAGTTCGCAGCGGGCTTCCCCCCGCTGAGGGCCTTGGGCTATGACGATCAAAGCAGTATCGCCGTCGCCTATCAATGTACGCGCGATCCGGACCAGATAGTGCCACTTGGTGATCTGGATATCAGCAATCCGCAAGATCGCGTCAGATATTACCGGCGTCTGATGGACCGCATGATGGTCGTCGAAGGTTTGTGATGATGCGTCGTGTCCCTCTGATCATCGCTGCGGTTATGTCGATCCCCCTTCTTTTTTCCTGGAGCCTATTGACCATGCGCGCCGCCTCGAAAGCCTCGCCACAGCGCCCTGTTATCGAGATCAGCGCGCGAGTTCTGCAGCAATATACGCAATTTCTTCGCGAAAACGATCTTCAGAAAGAAGAGGCGAATATTCGTCGTTATGAAGATCCGGACGATTTTCCCTATTATCTGACCGCGCGTGCCGATGATCGCTATGTCGACGACCCCGGCGGAATTGTCCTGACTTATGCAGCGGTGGATTGCCCGGTCACGCTTCCGGCGGGCCGACAGTTCAGATTCGGTCATGTTGGACCGATCCTGGATGACATCGAAGCGATCTTCCCCCTTGAGCCGATGTCATGGGACGACATGCAGGCAATGGTTACGGAGTTGATCGGACGTTTTGACGGCGCAGGCTGGAAGCGCGTTCCTGCAGGGCCGCAGGGCTTCTCGGTCACCGACGGGATCACGGCGGCGGACTTTCTGCGGGTGAAGTCGGGGACCAAATGGACACGGGTCGGCTACTGGCGACCCTGCGACAGTCCGGAGGTGCTGGCCTATGCCGAAGTGCGACACTACGATTCCTCTTCCCCGGGATCTTTCATGCCACCTGCCGCGCTGAGCCAACCCTTGCCGGATGAGGCGCCCGATCGCTTCCTGATGCGCGTTACATTTCGTGCCGATGATCCCGTCCGCGATGAACTGCGCGAGTTGCGCGATGCGCGCCGGATCGAGGTGACGGGCCATCCCGACAGGGAAATCCCGGTCTCGATCTGGTTTGATGACCCGGACTGGCGGCCCGACGACTGGAACGGTAAGTTTGTAAAGTGATTCATTGAAGGATCCAGGGAGATGCCAAGATGTCAAAACCCATAGCCACGCTTGGCGATATGCATAGCTGCCCCCGACATCGCGGCGGCCCGGTCGTTCAGGCCGGGCAGTCACATGTCAAGCTGAACGGGATTCCCTTTGCCGTCCAGGGCGGGTCATGTCTGTGCGATTCCTCCAGGTCGGACGGCCTGGCCAGCGGCGCGTCGCGCGTCAGGATCAATGGCCAGCAGGTCATGCGCATTGGTGATAGTACGTCGCATGGCGGCAGGATAACGACCGGCAAATCCGGCGTGACGATAGAGTAGCGCTGAAGGGCGGGATGTGATTTTGCTGAAACCTACAGATGATCTTGCCGAAAACCTGGGCGCGATCGCCTTCGACCTTCCGGAAGACGCGCAGCTTTACCTGCTTCTGGATGCGTCCAGCAGCCCCGAGATCCATGTCTATCTGGATGCCTTCCCCGACCCTGCAACTTGTCTTTTCGGCGGAGAATTGGGCGAAAATGCGGGTGAGGTCGCGCCATGGCTGGCAGCGCCGTCACGCTATGGCGATATGTTCGATTGGTTTGCCGAGGAAGGCTGGGGCAAGAATTGGGGGGTGCTGATCCAATCCCGCCTGCCAATGGCGAAACTGAAGACGCATCTGAAGAAATTCCTGATGGTCGAGCTTGAATCGGGTGAGAAGAATTTCTTCAAATTCTACCGTCCGCGCCATCTTGCGACTTTCATGCCCTTGCTGGAGGGCGCGGATCTGCAGCGCTTCATGAAGGGCATCGACGCCTATCTGATCGAGACCCCGAACGACGCGATGCAGGCTGTCAGATACAGCATGAATGAGGATGGTGCGTTGCTGACACGGCGGGAAGATCTGTGTTCTCAGGACGGCGGTTGATACTGCGGATCTCGCTGTCTTAATCGGGTGGCAATGCGTGACTGATCTTTGGATCAGCGGCAGTAAAAAGCCGCCTCGCATGCAGCGGGCGGCTTTTTCGGTTCGTTCTGACCGGGATCAGATCGTTTCGTCGATCCAGCTTTTCAGCGCGGCCTTGGGTGCGGCGCCCATGCGGTTCGAGACGACTTCGCCATCCTTGAACATGAACAGTGCCGGGATGCCGCGCACGCCAAGGGCAGCGGCCTGTTCCGGGTTTTCGTCCACATTCACCTTCACGATCTTCACCTTGCCGGCATATTCGTCCGACAGCTCTTCCAGCGAGGGGCCGATCTGCTTGCAGGGGCCGCACCATTCGGCCCAGAAATCGACGATGACCGGGGTGTCGGCCTTGCGGACCTCGGTATCGAATTCGCTGTCATTGACGTGAACGGTTGCCATGGGTTGCTCCTTGCAAAGGCGGGTGCCGACGATGCGGCGAAAGTTGCTTGCCCTACAGCTATGAAGCGGGGCCGGTACGGTCAAGAGTGGCCATGACCTCATTCAGCAGCGGATCGGGGATGATCATGATCGTCTGACTGGCGGTCCAGAGAACGGAAATCTCGATCACGCGATCCGGCCAGATCATGCGCAGCGCCTGACGATAGGCGGCCATCTGGCGAAGGATGCCCAGCGGCACCCGGTCCGCAGTGGCTGGAACCTGGCTGTTCGACTTGTAGTCGATGGCCCTTATGCGGTCCGCTGTCACGATCAGCCGGTCGATGGTGCCATGCAGGATGCCGATGCCGGGCAGGGGCGCGGTCAGCGCGACCTCTTTCAGGACGGTCGCGTCCGGGCCGGGATCCATGATCGCGGCCAGATCGGGGGCATCGATCACGGCGCGGGCCTCGGCCAGAAGGCCGCTTAGTTCGTCGTCATCGGGCAGCCCGCCTTCGCCCCCGGCAAGGGACGAAATCGCCAGGTCGCGCCATGTTTCGGGCGGTTGCCCCGGCAGATGTTCCAGCAGCAGATGCAATCGGGTGCCCCGCAGCATGGCGGCGGCGGGATCGGCGTCGGCGGTGGGCGCGCCCAGTACCTTTGCCCCGCCAAGCGAGGTTGCCGCCACGGGCAGGCGGGAGGGCGGCGGCGTCGGTGGATGTCGCCGCGCCCAGTCGGGCAGCTGCACAGGGGCGTTATCGGGCGCGGCCTCCGGCCCGGCCTGATCGGGCCAGTCGCCGAAGCCAAGCCGCAGCGCCGTGCCGATGCCGTCAATCTCGACCTCGCTTCGGGTCAGGCCCGCGCGGCTCGCGCCCTCGGCGATCATCGCGTGCCAGCTGTCCATCCCTTCGCCCGTATCGCCTGCGGCGGCCACGATCAGCCAGCTTTCGGCGCGGGTCATGGCGACGTAAAGCAGCCTGCGACGCTCTTCCTCTTGCCGCTGGTCGTGATCGGCGACGGCCTCTTCCACGCTGGGCGGGCGGGCGCCGGATGCGCCCTTCCAGACCGGGCGATCCAGCAGGCGCACGGTGCGGCCACGGCTGTCGGCGCGGCGTTTCTGGGTTTCGGGCAGGATCACCACCGGGCTTTCCAGCCCCTTGGATCCATGCACGGTCATCACCCGGATCAGCCCGCCCGCACCGCCGGGAAGCTGCCGCTTGACCTGCACGTCATCGCTGGCCAGCCAGACCAGAAAGCCGGTCAGCGAGGGCGTTTCCACCGCCTCATAGGCCAGCGCCTGCGACAGCAATTCCTCGATCCCGTCCTCGGCCTCGGGACCAAGCCGGGCCAGCAGGGACTGCCGCCCGCCGTGACGGATCAGGATGCGCGAAATCAGGTCATAGGGGCGCAGATAATCGGCCTGGCTGAAGAGATCGCTGAAGATCGCATGCGCGTGGGCGTGCCCCGACTGGGACAGCATCCGCCACAGGAATTTCTCGGGCCGGTTGGCCGCCAGCCGATACAGATCATTTTCGCTCAGCCCTAGCAGGGGCGACCGCAGCGCCGCCGCCAGCGACAAATCGTCTTCCGGTGTGGCAATCACCGACAGCAGCGCCACGATATCGCGCACCGCCAGTTCGGCGGCCAGTTTCAGCCGGTCTGCGCCTGCGACCGGCAGATCGGCGGCCTTCAATTCCCGGATCAGGTCATTGAACAGATCGCCGCGCCGCTGCACGAGGATCTGGATATCGCCCGGACCGATGCCGCGCGCCTGCCCGGTTTTCACATCGCGGATAGGTGTGCCCAGCATCGCCCGGATCTGCCGCGCGATGGCGCGGGCCAGTTCGGTTTCGGCGGCATTTTCGGCGGGCGCATCCACCGGTCGGGTCCAGTCGGGGCGCTCGGCCGCCTCGGGCTTGGGTAGGGGTGGCCAGATATCGACGCGACCCGGCAGATCGGCGCGAAAGCCGATATGGCGCGGCGGGTCGCCAAGGCCCTGCGCGGCGGGCCCCTCAAAGACCGCATCCACCAGCGACAGAATCGCGGGGGAAGAGCGGAAGGAATGCGCCAGCCCGCGTTGCTGCATCGGCTGCTGGACCGCCTGAAAGTCGCGGTCAAAGCGGTCGCGCATCTCTTCGAAGACGGCGATATCCGCGCCCTGAAAGGAATATATCGACTGTTTCGGATCGCCCACCACGAACAGCGTCCGCGTCCGGTCCTGCGCGCCCGCGCCGCTGGTGAATTCCTCGGTCAGGCTGCGGATCACCTGCCATTGTTCGGGGCTGGTATCCTGCGCCTCATCGACAAGGATATGGTCGATCCCGCCATCCAGTCGCCACAGCACCCATTGCGCCATGCTTGATTCCTGCAACAGCCGGGCGCTGCGCCGGATCAGATCGTCGAAATCCAGCCAGCCATGCGCCGCCTTGCGCGCGGCCACCCGTTGCGTGAAGGCATGGCCAAAGCGATGCAGCGCCAGCGTTTTCCGGGCCAGGTCCAGGGCCAGCGCCAGGGGCCGCGCCTCCTGAACGCGCAGCATCAGATCCTCAAGATCCGGCATCAGACCGGCACAGGCGCCAGTGCGCAGATCCTTGGTCGGCAGGCTGCCGATCTTGGCGGTGAAAGGGTCTTTCGTCTTGGCTCCGGTCAGCAGGGCACCGCAGAGCAGCATCAGATCGGCCATGCCCGGATCGCGCCAGTTCCCCTCGGACAGCTTCTGCGCCAGCTTCTGATCGCTGGCCTTGCCGCCCTGCAGCCGCGGGATCAGCGCGCCCATCAGGTCGCCTTCGCTGCCGGCAAAGACCTGCGCCAGAAGCTGATCGGCGGTCAGGCCGGCAGGCAGGTCCAGCATTTGCCAGATCGCGACGGGATCGGGGGGATCGGTGAAATCCGCCTCGGACAGGGCGGCCAGAAAGCTGTCCAGATTGTCGCCCGTCTGCAGCAGGGTCAGATCGCTCATCGCCGGATCACCGGCTTCGGCCATCTCTTCGACCACCTCGGCACGCAGCACGCGGGCGGATCGGTCATCCAGTTCGGTAAAGCCCAGCGGCACCCCGGCTTCCAGCGGAAAGCGGCGCAGCAGCGCGGCGCAAAAGCTGTGGATGGTCTGCACCTTCAGCCCGCCCGGCGCTTCGATGGCGCGGGCGAACAGGCGACGGGCCTCGGGCAGATCGACCGATCCGCGCTCACCCAGATCGTGCAATTCCTGCCGCAGGCGATCCTCGGGCAGCATGGCCCATGTGCCCAGACGGCCCAGCAGGCGGTTCTGCATCTCGGTCGCGGCGGCCTTGGTATAGGTCAGGCACAGGATGCGTTCGGGCGCGGTGCCCGCCAGCAGCAGGCGCGCCACCCGGTCGGTCAGCACCCGCGTCTTGCCCGAGCCCGCATTGGCCGTCAGCCAGGTCGAGCGCTGCGGATCGGCGGCCTGCACCTGATTGCGGGTCGCCTCATCCATCGCGCCCGACCTTTTCCGGCCTTGCCGGATCGGACAGCGACCATTCGCCATAGCGCGACAGGTGATCGTAATCGCCCGCATAGGCGGTCTTTTCCGGCGCGCGCTTGGCGGTAAAGCCCGCGCCGCCGGTCAGATAGGATGCGATCAGGCGCAGAAACCCCTGCCAGTTGTCCTGTTCCATCTGGGCCGAGTAATCGCGCGGATGGGTCTTCCCCTCTCCGCCCAGCTGGATATAGCGGATGCCTGCCACATCCGCAGGGCCAAGCGCGTCAAAGCCGCCCTGCCGGGCCATCGCGGCCTCCAGCACCAGTTGCTTGTCGAAATGGCTGATCTGGGCATCGCTGGGCGGGGCGCCGGATTTGTAGTCATAGATCATCACCTGCCCGTCACGCAGCTGATCGATACGGTCGGGCTTGGCGGTCAGGGTGAAATCCAGATCGCGGATATGGACCCGGCCACGCCGTTCGACTACGACCGGTTCGCCTTGCTGCATGCGCGCCAGTTCATCGGTCACGATCTGATCGGCGATCTTTTCCATCCGGGCCTGCCAAAACGTGCGGGCGGCGGGCCAGGGGACCTCTGCCTGCAGCACCTTGGCGGTGACGCGCAGGAATGCGGCCTTCAGATCGTCCGGGCTGCTGTCGGGGTCGGGCTTTGAGGTCAGCAGTTCCTCGACAATCGCATGCAGGGTCTGGCCACGCAGGGCGGCATCGGGCTCGGGGCGCAGCGGGTTCAGCGGGCGCAGGCCCAGCACGCGCTTGGCATAGACGGCATAGGGATCGCGGATCAGCAGCGACACATCGGTGACGGGCAACTCGCGGAAGGGCGGTCCCGGCGGAATGGGTGAGGGGCGCGGCGCGGCTGGCAATGCCTCGGTCGGCTGCGCCAGCGCCTGTGCCATCGCCAGCCAGTCATCGCCGCGCCCGCGCATGGCGGCCAGCGCCTGGGGTCCGTTGCGCTGAGGCAGGCCGTTCATCAGGTTCATCAGCCTGTTCAGCCAGCGCGAGGGGATGGTTTCCGCCTCGGCATCGCGGCGGGCGCGGGTCAGGAAAACGCGGGGCAGGCCGATGGCCTGCTGAAAGTCATGCGCGGACAGTCCGATCTGGCGTTCCGGCACGGTCAGCCCGGCATCCAGCCGCATCTGCCGCGACAGCCAGGGGTCAGGCTCCAGCGCGCGGGGCCAGCCGCCTTCGTTCAGCCCGGCCAGAATCACCGTGCCGCTGCCGATGATCCGCGCCTCTCGCGGGCCGCGAATATGCAGCAGGGGATGGGCCTCGCCCTCGGTCCGGACCATGTGTTGCTGAAATTCGTCCAGCAGCAGGGCGCTGAAATCGCCCGGCCCCATCTCGGGGCCTTCGGCGGCATGGCTGGCCAGATGATCCATCGCCGCGCGGGCAAGTTGACCGGCCCGCGATTGCCACAGGCGAGAGGCATCGGCATCCCCGCCCGGCCCTGCCGCCAGCCCTTGCGCCAGATCACGCAGATCGCCCAGCCGGTCGGACAGGGGGCGCAGCGCGTGGTCGCCCTCGATCAGCTTGATCCGGTCCAGCATGGCGGCCAGCCAGTCTGCCCATTCCTTGTGCAAGGCATCGCCCTTGTCGGCCCAGTCGCGCAGCGCCGC
The DNA here is from genome assembly GCF_028553785.1 of Paracoccus fistulariae. Classification (NCBI taxonomy): domain Bacteria; kingdom Pseudomonadati; phylum Pseudomonadota; class Alphaproteobacteria; order Rhodobacterales; family Paracoccaceae; genus Paracoccus; species Paracoccus fistulariae. Next base: position 2,409,718 of record NZ_CP067136.1, on the reverse strand, counting down.
GCCGTCGGGAAAGGCCGGGCCGCGCTTGCGCAGGCGCAATTCCAGATCGCGGGTCAGGCGCCGGGCCTCATTCGCGGGCAGCGTGGCCGATCCGCTCATCGCGACGGGGTGTTTCAGCAGGATCAGCAGCCGGTCGATAGTCAGCGCCTGCCCGAACAGCGCCGCCACCTGACGCAGGAACAGACCTGGCGCGGACAGCGACAGCGGTTGGCCTGCGCTTTCATCGGGCCGCAGGTGCCAGCGGTCCAGCGCGGCGGTCACGCGGCGGGTCAGATTGCCATCGGCGGTGATCAGGGTGGCGCGCTCCTGCCGTTCGGCCGCGTCGCGCATCAGCAGGGCGACGGCCTCGGCCTCTTGCCCCGGCTGGTCGGCCTCGATCAGGGTCACGTTCTGGGTCGGGGCGATCAGATCGGGCAGGTTCGGGCCATCGGCGATCCACTGATCCGTGACCGGCGCTGGGCGCAGCGCCAGCGACAGAAGCGCATTGCGCGCATCCGAGGCCGGCGCGGTATCGGTCCAGCGCGACGGATAGCCCGAGGCCCGGATCAGCGGCGCGAAACGCGCCTGCGGGTGATCGTCCGCGCGTTCGTCCAGCCGGTCCCAGACATCCTGCGGCTGGTGGAAATCGAAGCCGGGCAGCACCACGGCGCCATTCGGCAATGAGGTCACAGCCTGCATGAACATCCGCGTCGCCCCGTGCGACCCGGTCGAGCCCGCGACGATGACAGGCCCATCGGGCAGGTTCAGGCCGCGTGCCCAGTCATCCAGGTACTGCTGTGCGGCGGCGCGCTGGCGGGCGGCGCGATCGACCATCGGCGCCTCAAGATGATAGCCCGCCGCGATGCGCAGAAAGGCCAGCGCATTTTCCCAATGCCGGGCGTGATCGCCGGTATCGATGGCCTCCAGCGCGGCCAGATCGCGGCCCTCGGTCTGCATTTCTGTCATCAGCGCCGTCAGGGATCGCGCCAGCATGGGCACCGAATGCCCCGCTGCCAGATCGGGGCGCGTCTGCAGCAGGTGCGCCACCAGCCGCGCCAGACGCAGCCGCCGGGCCAGCGGTGCGGCCAACGCGGTGCCGCGCATCTCGGGCAGGTCCAGATTGGTCACCGGACGCATCTGCGGCAGCAGCATCGGACCCTGTTCGTCAAAGGCTGCCTTCAGCTCGGTCAGCGTGCGCGAGGCATTGGCATAGATGGTGACGCGGGCGATCGCTTCGGGCGGCTGGCCCTGCATACGCTGCAGAAAGCCGCTCGCGAATTCACGGGCAAAATCCACGCCCGGAGGCAAGGCGTAAAGCCCGTGAAACGGCTTATCCATTCAGCAAGGTCTCGGCCAGGGGGATGGTGTCGGGGCTGCCGACATCGCACCAGCCGCCCTGATGGACCATGGCGTGACAGCGGCCCTGCGCGATCAGCAGATCCCACAGCCGGTTCAGGGAAAAGACGGTCTCGGGGATCGTCGACAGCAGTTCGGGACGGATGATCTGCGCCCCGGCATAGACGAAATCGCCCTGCCGACTGATGCGTCCTTCACCGTCGATGCTGAAATCGCCGCCCCCTTTGCGTGCCGTCGCACGGCCCAGCGAAACCACCGCCAGAAGCGCATCCATGCGATCCCCGTCCCAGGCTTCCAGCAGTTCCTGCAGCGGGTTCGCGCCCGTCCAGACGACATCGGGGTTCAGGGTCATCACCGGACCTTCGCCCAGCAGGGGCAGCGCGTTGCGCAGCCCGCCGCCGGTATCCAGCAACGCGCCCGCCTCATCGCTGATGGCGATGTCCTGACCGGCCAGATGCGCGCGCACCTGTGCGCCCAGATAATGCGTGTTCACGACTATCGGCTGCGCGCCCGCCTGACGGCCCAGCGTCAGCGCGCGGTCCAGCAGGGTTTCGCCTGCGACCTCGATCAGCGGCTTTGGGGTCAGGTCGGTCAGCGGGCGCATGCGCGTGCCCAGACCGGCGGCAAAGATCATCAGCGGTTTGGACATTGGCTTCGGATCCTTTCGATGATCGTCGCGTCAGGGGCGGGCAGGGTGCCGATCACCTGCGCCAGCGGGGCAAGGTCGGGATGGTCCAGATTGCGCTGGATATAGCGCCAGACGCGCGGCATGAAGTCCAGATAGCGCGGCTTGCCATCGCGCAGGCACAGCCGGGTGAAGATGCCGATGATGCGCAGGTTCCGCTGCGCGCCCAGAAGCGCATAGGCGGCGTGGAAACGGTCCGGATCCAGCCCGGTTTCCGCCAGATAGCGGGCGATGCAGGCCGCTTCGATTGCGGGGTCCGCGTCGCGGCGCGCATCCTGCAGGGCCGAGACCAGATCATAGGCCGGATGCGCCGCCACCGCGTCCTGATAGTCGATCAGGCCCAAGGGCGCCTCGCCCCGCCAGATCAGGTTCTCGGCATGGAAATCGCGCAGCGCCAGCACCGGCGGCAGATCCGCGGCCAGCCGCGCATGCAGTTCGGCGATCAGCGGAGCGACCTGCGCGGCGTCCTGCGGGGGCGCGCCCACCGCGCCCGGATACCATTCGGCAAACATCCCGACCTGTTCGGCCATGGTCGGACCATCCAGTGGCTGGACGAAATCGGGCACCGGATGGCGATGCAGCGCGACCAGAAAATCGGTGATGCGGGTATATATCGCGGGCGCGGCCTCGGGGTTGCGGGCCAGCACGCGGGCCACCAGATCATCGCCCAGATCCTGCACCAGCAGAAAGCCGTTCTGCGGGTCCTCGGCCAGCAGCTCGGGCGCGCCGAAATCATGGCCGCGCAGCCAGCGCGTCATTGCCACGAAGCGTGCATTGTCGCCCGAGGGATCATCCATCAGCACCGCATTGCCCTGCGGCCCGATCAGCCGGAAATAGCGCCGGGCCGAGGCATCGCCCGCCAGCGGCAGCACCCGTGCCTCGGCCCGATCCGAGGCGGCGATGAATTGCGCCCGCTGCACCAGACGTGGCAGATCGGGCCAGCCGGTCAGGGTGATATGCCGCAGATCGGGATCGTCATGCGGCTGGATCAGGATGGTCAGCGCATGCTCGGGCAGCGCTTCCATCCGGTCGGGCCATTCGATCAGGCTGATGGCGCTGTCCATCGCCTCATCCAGCCCAAGCTCGTCCAGCTCCGACGGATCGGTCAGGCGATACAGATCGGCATGCCAGATCTCGGTCCCCAAGGGATCGTCATAGGTCTGGACCAGCGTAAAGGTCGGGCTTGGCACATCCTCGGCCAGATCGCCCTGACGCGCGCGGATAAAGGCCCGCGCCAGATGCGTCTTGCCCGCGCCAACCGGCCCGTCCAACAGGATCGTCTGACCGGGTCCGGCCAATGCCGCCAGCATCCGGGCCAGCACGGCGGTCAGGGTTTCATCGGCAATCAGGTGCACTGTCATGGCGGTGTTCTAGCGGCTGAAAATCGCCGTGAAAACAGGAAGTGATGCCAATTGCGGCAATCCGCGCTAGGTTGGGGCAGGTCCAAGAGTACAGGAGGGACCATGTTCCGGCTTTTTTTCGCCACAGTTCTTGTTGTTGCATCTTTCGGTCAGACTGCCTTGGCAACGGAAGACCCGATTTTCCCCATGCTTTACCACGTTGACGGCGTCGCAGAGGGCGGCGTTCTGAACATCCGCGCCGAGCCTGCGATGAAAGGCGAGGTCATCGGCACCCTGGATGCCGCTGCCCGCAATGTCGAGGTGATCGAGGCGCAGGGCGGCTGGGGCCGGATCAATGTGCATGAGCGCACCGGCTGGGTCGCGATGCGCTTTCTCTCTGCCCCGTCGAATCCCTGGCGCGATAACGGCACGCCGAAACTGCTGCGCTGCTTCGGAACCGAACCTTTCTGGCACGCCACGGTCGATCTGTCGAAACAGCAGCTGCGGCTGGTGAACCTGGCCGAGGGCGAGGTGGTCAAGACGCAGGCTATCAAACATGTCGTGGCGGGCCGCTATCGCACGCCGACCCGCGCCATTCTGTCCGACGATATCACGCTGATGGTGACGCCGGTGCAATGTTCGGACGGGATGTCGGATTACCTTTACGGTCTGGCCGCGAACCTGATCACCGACCAGTCGCCGGGCGGTCCCCGGCCACGCATCCTGAACGGCTGCTGCTCGGTGACAAATACGCTGCCTCACGAATAGGCAGGCCATTCCCCGGCGGCGGACCGGTCCGGGGGCGCCCCGACCGATGCGCCTGTCAGCGAAGCGCCAGATAATCGGCGGATACGTAGCCCGAGACGCTGGGCCGGTCGGCCAGCGCGACTTTGCACCACAGCTTGCCGCTATTGGTGAGGCAATTCTGGCGGATGAGCGGTGTTCCGTCGGGCAATCCAATGATGATCCTGTGCTCAAGGCCCGGACCTTCACGAAGCTTCAGAAGATCGTCCGACCCGACCCCCTTGACCACGGCACCCGAACCCACGGCACATCCGGCGACCAACACGATTGTAACAAGAGCAGAAAGAAGCGTTCGCATGATTTGACCCACATCGTTTTGCCATCACTACGACACCAAGGCGCGAAATAACAGCGGCCAGCTGACGGGATACCGGGTTGAAGGTCCGGGCTGGGCGGGTGTCGGGTTGTTCGGCGGGCGGAAAACGCATGACCGACCGGGCCTGCCCGCTCTGCCGGATCGGGCGCCACAGGAATCTCTGGAAAAATCACGCCCGCATTCGCCTCTTGCGGGTTGCACGGCCACATCATTTCGTTTATCGACGATTAACGATTTATGAGCGAGAGCTTCGCATGGACGATGACAACCATCTTGCCGAACTGGCCAAGGCGCTGGCCCATCCGGCCCGGTTGCGCATCCTGCGGCTGTTGCTCAACACGCCGGGATGTATCGGCGGAGACATCGTCGAGGCGGTCGGCCTGGCCCAGTCGACTGTGTCCGAACATCTGCGCATCCTGAAGGCCGCCGGCGTGATCGCGGGCGAGATCGACGGGCCGCGTATCTGCTATGCACTGAGCCCTGCTGCCCTGCAGCCCCTGGCCGAGTTTATCGCAATCCTTGCGCCGTCACCCTCGGGCGTCTGCTGCGCCCCGGACAGAGAGAGAACCGCATGAGCCTTTTCGAACGCTGGCTGACCCTCTGGGTCGCGCTCTGCATTCTGGCGGGCGTGGCGCTGGGCAATCTGGTGCCGGGCCTGTTCGAGGCGCTGGCCGGGCTGGAATACGCATCCGTCAACCTTGTCGTCGCCGTGCTGATCTGGGCGATGGTCTATCCGATGATGATCGCAATCGATTTCGGATCGTTGAAGGATGTTGGCAGGCGCCCGAAGGGGCTGATCATCACGCTGGTCGTGAATTGGCTGATCAAACCCTTTACCATGGCCGCCCTTGGGGTGCTGTTCTTCAACCAACTCTATGCCGGAATCATCGAGCCGACGAAAGCGTCGGAATATATCGCGGGGCTGATCCTGCTGGGCGCGGCGCCCTGCACGGCCATGGTCTTTGTCTGGTCGCAACTGACGAAGGGCGACCCGAACTATACGCTGGTGCAGGTGTCGGTGAACGACCTTATCATGATCCTGGCCTTCGCCCCCATCGTCGCCTTCCTTCTGGGCGTGACCGAAATCTCTGTCCCGTGGGAGACGCTGATCCTGTCGGTGATCCTTTACATCGTCATTCCGCTGACCGCAGGCGCGTTGACGCGCCGGGCGCTGCTGGCGCGTGGACAGTCGGTCGAGGGTTTCACCGCACGGATCAAGCCTGCCTCGGTCCTGGGCCTGCTGCTGACCGTCGTGCTGCTCTTTGGATTTCAGGGGCAGGTGATTCTGGCGCAACCGCTGCTGATTGCCCTGATTGCGGTCCCGATCATCATCCAATCCTACGGCATCTTCGCGCTTGGCTATGCCTGGGCCTGGGCCTGGCGGCTGCCGCATAAGGTGGCGGCGCCCTGCGCGCTGATCGGGACGTCGAATTTCTTCGAACTGGCTGTGGCTGTGGCCATCGGTCTTTTCGGCCTCAACTCCGGCGCGGCTCTGGCCACGGTTGTCGGGGTTCTGGTCGAGGTCCCGGTCATGCTGTCGCTGGTCTTCTTTGCCAACCGCACCCGAGAAAGGTTTCCGGCATGAGTTTTCCCGTCGTCATCCATCACAATCCCGACTGCGGCACCTCGCGCAATGTGCTGGCGATTGTCAAGGCGGCGGGCTATGCGCCGGTCGTGATCGAGTATCTGTCAGAGGGCTGGACCCGCCCGCAGCTTCGGGCGCTGTTCGCCGCCGCAAACCTGACCCCGCATGAGGCTTTGCGCATCTCGCGCACGCCCGCCGAAGAGCTGGGCCTGACCGCCGATGGCGTGGGCGAAGATCAGATCCTCGACGCGATGCTGGCCCATCCGATCCTTGTCAACCGCCCCATCGTCTGCACCCCAAAGGGCGTACGCCTCTGTCGCCCGTCCGAGACGGTTCTTGATCTGCTCGACCGCCTGCCGCCCGGCCCTTTGACGAAAGAGGCATGATCCTCCCCTGACAAATGATCCGCTTCTCCCCAATTTTCACGGCGAATGACGTCATCGCGGAGGATCTTCAGGGAAGTCGGCTTTCGTTTTCTTCGAAGACAAAGGCCCCGGAAGCGGTCCCGCCAAACGACATCTCGACGTTGCAATACGGCGGCGCTCGCCGTGCGGTCTTTGCCTGACACGGAAAAGACCTGCAAGCCATAGGGCAAGATCACCGCTCTGCCCGGGCCTAACAACGGTCTCGTTTCCTGATGGCATTCTCAAGCCACTGAAATCCTTTGGATCAATATTTTCTGCCACAATATCGTCATTCATCAAACTATGATCTGAGGTTTTCATAAAACGCTTCGTACTGACCGACGCCCACCAGGAGAAGATGGACAGCATTGTTTGGGCAGGTCGGCGGGCTATGAACACAGCGGGTGCAACAACCGGCTGTTCATGGAGGCGGTGCCGTGGATTGCCCGGACCAGCAGTCCGCGGCGCGATCTGCCTGCCATGTTCGACAACCGGAGCACGCCGTTACGCCGGTCCAGCGACTGGCACAAAACTGACGTCTTCGAGCGGATTTTCGATGCTTTCTCGGATGAGCCGGGCATGGAATATGCCATGGTTAATGCCACGATCATCAAGGTTCACCGGCATAGCCAAGCGCAAAAGAGTGTCTTAGAGCCAGACCACAGGCCACTCCAAATGCGGTATGACAACCAGGCTGCTGGCCCTGACCGTTGCGCGGGAAACCTCGACCGCATCCACCTGATGCCCGGCCGCCGCTTCGACACAGCTCGCGTAGCCCCGCTCATCAATGGGATTGAATTCGGCGCACAGCTTGTTGACAAGTCTTTCGATGGCAACCACATCGGTGCGGAGCTCAATGAGCGCGGTGCAAAAATTGTCATCTCGCAGCATCCACGCCGAAGCAAGCCCGTTCCGCGCGAGGCCCGAAATGTACGAATGGCGGCATTTGATCGAAAACTTCTTTTGCGAGCTCAAAGAGTTCAAGCGTATCGCCACGCGGACCTGCAAAGCCACTATCCATCTCGTAGCCGCCATCATCAATTCACCATGGTATCAACAGGCCTTGGAGCGGGTCAGAAAATTATACCGAAAAAAGGCACCCGCCCCGGGCGCCTGCCATATCACGAATTTCTCAGCACCACATCCGCCTGTCGCGAGCCCTCCCCGACAACCCGCGCATTCTCCAGATCATTTGCCAGATGCGCCGCCACAGCCGCATCACCTTTCCCGAGACCCCGCCAGCGCCCGCGCAAACGCCGCTCCAACTCATCCTCTGGAACATCCAGAAACAGCGTCAGATCATAGCGCAGCCGGTTCCAGGGCGCCCGATCCAGCAGGAGATAATTCCCCTCGAACACCACGATCCGCTGGTCAGACCCCACCACACCAGCCCCCGCCACTGCCAACTCGCGGCTGCGATCGAACAGCGGGTAGATCACCTCGCGCCCGGGCCGGGCCAGACGCTCGACCATGACCGCGAAACCCTCTGCATCAAAGGTCTCCACCGCACCCTTGCGTTGACGCAAACCACGCGCATCCAGCACGCTGTCATCCAGATGAAACCCATCCATCGGCACCAGCACGGCGTCGCGCAACTGACCAACCAGTGCCTCGGCCAATGTCGACTTCCCCGACCCCGGCGCGCCTGCCACGGCAATCAAAAGCCGGTCGCCCCGCAACCCCGCGACCCGGGCCAGCAAATCCTGCCCCTCTTTTGTGTCAAAATATCCCGGGGGGAGTCCGAAGGACGGGGGGCAGCGCCCCCCCTCTCCGCTCATGCCGCGACACCGTCGGGCAGTTTGGCCCCGGTCATATAGGCCACCGCATCCGACATGCTGTGCTCTTTCGGGTCGATCACTGCCAGACGCTTGCCCAGACGATGGATATGGACCCTGTCCGCCACTTCGAAGACATGCGGCATGTTGTGGCTGATCAGGACAATCGGAATCCCGCGCGATTTCACATCAAGGATCAGATCCAGCACACGACGGCTTTCCTTGACGCCCAGCGCGGCGGTCGGCTCGTCCAGAATGATCACCCGGCTGCCAAAGGCGGCCGCGCGGGCCACGGCGACCCCTTGGCGCTGCCCGCCGGACAGGGTCTCGACCGGCTGGCCGATATTCTGGATCGTCATCAGGCCAAGCTCGGTCAGCTTCTCGCGCGCAAAATCATCCATCCGCGCCTTGTCCAGCATCCCGAACCAGCGGCCCATGATGCCTTCCTTGCGCAATTCGCGGCCCATGAACATGTTATCCGCGATGGACAGGGCGGGCGACAGGGCCAGGGTCTGATAGACGGTCTCGATCCCGGATTGCCGGGCTTCCAGCGGGCTGGCGAAGCTGACCGGCTTTCCCTCCAATCGGATCTCTCCTTCGTCGGGCTGAACGGCGCCGGACAGCGCCTTGATCAGGCTGGACTTCCCGGCGCCGTTATCGCCGATCACGGCCAGGATTTCGCCGGGATACAGATCGAAATCTGCATGATCCAGCGCGGTCACGCGGCCATAGCGCTTGACCAGATTACGGGCTGTCAAAAGCGGTTCGGTCATGACGAAATCTTTCTGATCCATTGGTCCACGGCAACGGCGACGATGATCAGCCAGCCGGTCGCGAACAGCTGCCACAGCACATCCACCCCCGCCAGCCGCAGGCCGGAATTGAAGACACCGACGATCAGCGCCCCGATCAGCGGCCCCATGATCGAGCCGCGCCCCCCGAAGAGGGAAATCCCGCCGATCACAACGGCCGTAATCGATTCAAGGTTGGATTCGAAGAATGAGGTCGGGCTTACGGATCCGACCCGCCCGATCGAGGACCAGGCCGCAAGCGCACAGATGAACCCTGCCACCATATAGACCGACATCAGCACGCGGTTGGTCTGGATCCCGGCCAGCGCCGCCGCCTCCGGGTCATCGCCCACGGCATAGACGCGTCGGCCCCAGGCAGTCTTGTTCAGCGCATACCACAAGACGCCAAAGACCAGCAGCATCAGCACCACCCCCCAGGTCAGCACCGCCCCGCCCAGGTTGAACCTTTCACCGAAGAGCTTCAGCAAGGGCGCCTCGGAATCCAGGGTCTGACTGCGGATGGTTTCGCGGCCTGACAGGTAATAATTCAACGCCAGGAAGATATTCCAGGTGCCCAGCGTGGTGATGAAGGGCGGTAGCTTCAGCCGCGTCACCAGAAAGCCGTTCAGCCAGCCGGTCAGCATGCCGCAGCCCAGCCCCAGCAGGATGGCGATGGGCACCGGCACGCCGAAATCGATCGACAAGCGGCCCATGATGACCGAAATCATCACCATCACGGCCCCGACCGACAGGTCGATCCCTGCCGTCAGAACGACCAGCGATTGCGCCGCAGCCAGCGTGCCGACCACCGCCACCTGCTGCATGATCAGCGACAGGTTGAAGGCCGAAAAGAAATTCGGGGCGATCAGCCCGAAGGCGATCAGCGACAGGACCAGCACGATGACCGGCACCATGGTGGGATAACGGTGCAGGAAATGCTGCACCTTATGCAGCAATCCGCGATCATTATGCTGAAAGGATGCGACCGTCTCGGACGAGTTTCGCTCGACCACGGGGTCAGGGGTATCCGACATGGACCTCTGCCTTTTGAAATGGGTGAAGACGGTGGCGCGGACGCCACCATCGGATCAATTGCTCAGCAGGGCGCGATCAGCCCCAGCACTGATCGGTGCCATCTGCCACGCTGATCGAGGGCACGCCGTCGACCGCGTCATCCGTGACCAGATTGACCCCCGTATCGGTGAAATCCAGACCTTCGCTGGCTTCGGGCTTGGTGCCATCGGCGGCATAGGCGGCAATCGCCTCGATCCCCATCGACGCCATTTTCAGCGGATATTGCTGCGACGTCGCGCCGATCACGCCCTCGCTGACGTTCTGCACGCCGGGGCAGCCGCCATCGATTGACACGATCATCACATCCTCTTCCTTGCCAAAGGACCGCAGCGCCTCATAGGCCCCGGCAGCGGCAGGTTCGTTGATCGTGTAGACGACGTTGATATTCGGATCGATCTGCATCAGGGCTTCCATCGCCTGACGGCCACCCTCTTCATTGCCCGAGGTCACCTCGTGGCCGACGATGCGCGCGTCATCCTCATCCCCGATCCGGGCCCGGTCCTTCACGTCGATGCCAAAGCCCTCCATGAAGCCCTGATCGCGCAGCACGTCGACCGAGGGCGCGCTTTGCGACAGGTCCAGAAAGGCGATCCGCGCATCCGCCGCGGCATCGCCCAGCTTGCCTGCGGCCCATGCGCCGATCAGACGGCCGGCCTCGAAATTGTCGGTGGCAAAGGTGGCGTCGGCGGCGTCAATGGGATCCAGCGGCGTATCCAGCGCGATCACCAGAACGCCCGCATCCTGCGCCTGCTTGACGCTTTCCACGATGGCCTTGGTATCGGATGCGGTGATCAGGATGCCCTTGACCCCGGCGGCGATGCAGCTTTCCATCGCCTGCTGCTGGGTTTCGTGATCGCCGTCGATCTTGCCCGCGAAGGTCATCAGTTCGACGCCAAGCTCTTCCGCCTTGGCTGTCGCGCCCTCCTTCATCTTGACGAAGAACGGGTTGATATCGGTCTTGGTGATCAGGCAGGCCTTGACCGGCTCTTGCGCCTGGGCCAGCCCCGCGCTCATGGCCAGTGCCGAGGCGGCCAGCGACAGGCGCAATACGGATGTCATCTTCATTCTTCTCTCTCCTCCACTGTACACGGGATCCCTGTCCCCGCATTGCCTTCAAAAAAGCATCAGAAGTTTTCACTTGTCAATAAATCAATTTGCTTGATTAATAGATGATCGGAGGACGGAAACCATGCCGCAAGATGCCAGTGATCCTTTTGATCTCAGCCGGAACGAGCGGCTTATCCTGTCGCTGATCCGCCGTCGCGGACCAATGGCGCGCGCTGCACTTGCGCAGGCCACGGGACTGTCGGCACAGGCCATCACGAATCTGACCAGAAAGCTGATATCAAATAATTTTCTGGCCACTGAAAAGGTCGTCCGGGGGCGGGTCGGACAGCCCTCCACCCCGCTGTCGCTGTCTGCCGATGGCGCCCTGTTCGTTGGTCTGAAGCTGGGGCGCAGGCTGGCAGAACTGGCGCTGGTCGATTTTGCCGGACAGGTAAAAATCCACCGGCAGGAGGTATATCCCTTTCCACAGCCGGACCGCATGCTGGCCTTTGCCCGCCACGGCATCGCGACCTTTCAGACCGGCCTTGCCGCACGGAATCGTGGCCGGATCGCCGGTCTGGGAATCGCCGCGCCGTTCCGGCTGTGGGACTGGGGCGATGAAATGGCCGAATGGCATGGCCGCGACCTGCGCGCCGAGCTGGCACAGAACCTGCCCTTTCCGGTCTTTCTGGAAAATGACGCGACCACGGCCTGCGGGGCAGAGCTGGTTTTTGGCGGCAGCAATCTGCCGCCGGATTTCCTGTATCTCTATATCGCGCATTTCGCGGGCGGCGGCGTGGTGCTGGACGGAAAGCTGCGCTTTGGTCCGCAGCGAAACGCAGGCGCACTTGGATCGATGCCCATTGCCGAGGGGCGGCAGCTGGTGGACATCGCCTCTGTCTCGGATCTGGAGCGTCGTCTGGGCCGCGCGCTGCCGCCGGACGATGCGGGCTGGGACGTCCCCGAACAGATCGAGGCGGACTGGGCCCGCGACGCAGGCCGCGCGCTGGCCTTCGTCGCGCTGTCCGCGGTGTCACTGGTCGATCTGCCGCTGATCGTGATCGATGGCGCGATCCCGGCCGCCGCCCGCGCGCGTCTGGTGCGGGAAACACGGCGGGCCATCGACACCATCCCCGCCGCAGGCATCGACCGCCCCCGCGTGATCGAGGGCAGCATGGGTCGGCAGGCCCGAATTCTGGGGGCCGCCGCATTGCCCTTGTCGCATTTCTTCCAGCCGGACGGGCAATTGGGCTGATCCTCAACCGATGGTTGCTATGGACAGCGCCCGCCCCTTGGGTCACCGTCCCGTTACGCAGAGCGTTCAAGAATGCATCTGAACAACAGTGGGGGGATTCACGATGAAGGGTTTTGGTGGCCATAAGGGGTTCGGTTGGGGAGTGGGCTGGGGTCACGGTTGGGGGCATGGCTGGCATGTCACGCCGCTGATCCGGGGCAATGGCAAGGCGAATGACCTGACCGGCAGCACGCGCGGCGATCTGATCTTTGGTCTGGGTGGAAATGACACGATCACCGGTGGCGGTGGCAGTGACATCATCTTCGGCGGCGGCGGCAAGGATCTGGCCGTCTATCAGGGTGGGGTCGAGGATTATCGCATCACCACGCTGGGTGGAAAACGTGCCATCGTCACCGCGCTGAACAGCAACGAAGGCACCGACCTGTTGAAAAGCATCGAGGCGATCCGCTTCGAGGCAGACGATTACACGCTGTTTCTGGACCGGCGCAACAATGCGGTGCTGGCCCGCGACGATATGGCGGCGGCAGGCGAAAATGGCGTGACCAGAATCGCGGTCGATGAACTCTTGGCCAATGACCGCGAATTTGACGGCGACCGCATGGTGATCACCGGGGTGTCGGCCTCGGCCGCCGGGGCGGCGGTCACGCTGAGTGGCGGCCAGATCAGCTATGATCCGGGCGGCCTGTTCGACTATCTGGCCGAGGGAGAGACAGCGACCGACAGCTTCACCTATACCGTCGACGACGGCAAAGGCGGCAGCGATACCGCAACCGTGACCGTCACCATCACCGGCAGCAATGACGCGCCGGTCCTGACCGTGGAAACCGCCGTCAGCGTGGCGGAAAACGAAACGGCCATCCCTGTCACGCTGTCGGCCAGCGATGTCGATGGCGGCACGCTGACCTATGCCATCACCGGCGGCGCGGATGCCGCTCTGTTCCGCATCGACGCGCAGACCGGGGCGCTGCGCTTTGCCCAGGGCCCGGATTTCGAAAACCCGGCAGATGCGGGTGGGGACAATATCTATGACGTGACCGTCAGCGTCACCGATGATCAGGGCGCCACAGACAGCGCTGATATCGCGGTCACCGTCACCGATCTGGACGAGGCCCCGGCCTTTGCCGCGCGGATCAACGAATTCCATTACGACAACGCGGGCAGCGATACCGGCGAATTCGTCGAGATCCGGGTGACGGCGGGCGGCGATGCCTCGGGCCTGTCGGTCGAGCTTTATAATGGCAATAACGGCGCCACCTACGACGTGCTGGGCATCGCCGATGCGACCATGACCAGCGATGGCGATTATGATTATTACGTCTGGGATCTGCCCAGCAACGGCATCCAGAACGGCGCGCCCGACGGTCTGGCATTGGTGAATAATGGCAGCGTGATCGAATTCCTCAGCTATGAAGGCAGCATGACCGCGACGAATGGCGCGGCCAATGGCATGACCTCGACCGATATTGGCGTCATGGAAAACGGGCGCGACGATCCGGGCCTGTCGCTGCAACGCGACGATGCAGGCAACTGGGCCGATCCGGCTGCCGAAACCAAGGGCGCCGCCAATTCCGGCGAAGGGGGTGGTGGCGGTGAGGTGACGCCTGCCCTGATCTCGGCCATTCAGGGATCGGGCAGCGCCTCGGCCCTGATCGGCCAGCGGGTCGAGGTATCGGCCATTGTCGTGCATATCACTTCGAACGGTTTCTACCTGCAGGAAGAGGATGGCGACGCGGATCTGGACCCGCTGACCTCGGAAGGCATCTTTGTCTTTACCGGATCCGGCCAGATGGTCACGCTGGGCGATCTGGTCCAGCTTTCGGGCGAGGTGACGGAATTCAATGGCCTGACCGAATTGGTGGATGTGACCGACATGGTCGTGCGCTCCAGCGGTAACGACCTGCCCACCGCCGCGTCCGTCACCCTGTCGCCCGAGGGCTATAATTACGAAACCGTCGAAGGCATGCGCGTTGCCGTGACCAGCGGCACCGATGATCCGCTGACGGTGATCGAGAACTTCAATCTGGATCGCTTCGGCGAAATCGTCGTCAGTGCGGGCGTGCAATATCAGTCGACCCAGCTTTACGATGCCCAGAGCCAGGCCGATCAGGTGGCGGAACTGGCCGCCCGGAACGCGCTGAACCGCCTGATCATCGAAGATGGCGTCAGCGCCCAGAACCCCGACCGCTTCGAATTCATTCCGAACAATTCGACAGGCGATAACGGCAATGGTTATCTGGATGCGGGCGACAGCTTTGGGGCGGATGGCGGCACGCTGCGGCTGGGCACGCAATTCACCGCGCCGGTCGAGGGCGTGATGACCTATCAATTCGGTGATTACGCGGTGATCCCCTCGGGCCTTCTGCCGGTCGATGAGACCACGAACAGCGGCGCAAGAACCGCCGCGCCGGAAGATGTCGGCGGCAGCTTGCAGGTCGCTGGGGTCAATGTGCTGAACTATTTCACCACGCTTACGGGCGGGACCGGCCCGAACGGTGACCTCAGCCCGCGCGGCGCCAGAACGCCCGAGGATCTGGCGCGCCAGACCGAAAAGCTGATGGAGCTGATGACCGGCACCGGGGCCGAGGTCTTTGCCCTGCAAGAGGTCGAGAATAACGGCGCGGGCGAAGGTTCGGCCATGGCCGCCATCGCCCGGAACCTGAACGCGCGGGCCGCCGAAAGCGGCAGCGGCGCAAGCTATGCCGTCGTGGACCCCACCGGCACCGGCGATTTCATCGGCACCGATGCGATCACCACCGGGATCATCTATGACAGCGCCGCCGTGACCCTGATCCATAGCGAGTTTCTGGATTACGAAGAAACCTCTGCCGCCGTCACCTTCGCGCTGGCCAAGGTGCTGGATGACGCGCTGCCGCAATCGACCTATCTGGGCGATTTCCAGCGCAACCGCCCCTCGGTCGCCGCGACATTCGAGGATGCGTCGGGCAATCAGTTCACCGTTGTTTCCTCGCATTTCAAATCAAAGGGCGACAGCGGCCTTGCCTCGCTGGCAACGGCGGCGCAGCGCTATCTGGATCAGAACGGCGATGCGGCGGGCTTTACCCAGGGCGATATCGACGCGCTGACCAGCGATGGCAATTTCGATCAGGGCGATGGGCAGGCCTTCTGGAATGCGGTGCGCGCTGATGCGGCGGCCGAGCTGACCGACTGGCTGGCCAAAAGCTATCGCGGCGGCGGCGTCAGCGACTACCTGCTGCTGGGCGACATGAACTCCTATGCGCAGGAAGATCCCGTGCAGCTTTTGCGAGAGCGCGGGCTGACCGATCTGATCGACAGCTTCATCGGGCAGGAGGATGCCTATAGCTTCGTCTTCGACGGTCAGCGCGGGACGCTGGATCAGGGCTTTGCCTCGGACGGGCTGGCCGATCATGTCACCGGCGCGGTCGAATGGCACGTGAACGCGGATGAGCCTGACCTCTTGGGTTACAACTCGGCCTTCAACGATGCGGGTTTCTATGATCCGGGGCCCTATGGCGCCTCGGACCACGACCCGCTGATCGTGGGGCTGGATCTGGACCAGAATGTCATCGTCTGATCGTGGGGCGTTGGATATGCTTGGCCTTCAGATAATGACCTGACACGAAGCAGCGGACCTTTGCGCAGGTCACAGGCGCATGGGACGCTGTGATCGGTCGATCCGGTTGAAGCACTGGACATCCGGCTGAAAAGATCTGCCGACCCAGCAGATGACCAAACCGGGGTCCAGGATCGAACAGGTCATTGCGACAGACGATGGCCTTGCTGCACCTGTCGGCATCCGGCAGGCCGGTGCTGCTGCGGTCGACTTGGTTGTCAGCGCAGTCCAGATCGCTGAGAGGCCAGAGATCATTGAAATAAGTGGCAAGCGGCCGCGCCAAACGCGCCACTGACGGCGCGCAGGCTGTCAAGGCATGTGATGTCCCAGGCAGCTCTCGCCGCCAACCATCAAAATCCAGTCCGGAAAACCTTCGCCGGCGTCTGCGCATGGCAGGCAAAACCTGCCAGGTTGTCGTGCCTATGTCGCCCGAAAACCCGTCACGATCGCCATGCCATCGTGAAATCGGGCCAGAACCGGTCTGCACAGACGCCCCACGAAGCGTATTTTCTAGTCGACGGGTTCATCCTGTTTCTGCGGCACATAAAGCGCGCCGCCTTCGCGGAACAGCTCGGCCATCCTGTCCATGCCCGCCTGCTGCTCGGCCTGTGCCCGGATGTCATGCGAGATGCGCATGGAGCAGAATTTCGGCCCGCACATCGAGCAGAAATGCGCGACCTTATGCGCCTCGGCTGGCATGGTTTCATCATGCATCTCTCGCGCGGTATCGGGGTCCAGACCGAGGTTGAACTGATCCTGCCAGCGGAATTCGAAGCGGGCGCGGCTCAGCGCGTCGTCGCGGCGTTGCGCGCCCGGGTGACCCTTGGCCAGATCCGCCGCATGGGCCGCCAGCTTGTAGGTGATGACGCCGGTTTTCACATCGTCGCGGTCGGGCAGGCCCAGATGTTCCTTGGGCGTGACATAGCAGAGCATGGCCGTGCCGAACCAGCCGATCATGGCGGCGCCGATGGCGCTGGTGATATGGTCATAGCCGGGGGCGATATCCGTCGTCAGCGGCCCAAGCGTATAAAAGGGCGCTTCGTGGCAATGTTTCAGCTGCTCTTCCATATTCGCCTTGATCTTGTGCATGGGCACGTGGCCGGGGCCTTCAATCATCACCTGACAATCCCTGGCCCAGGCGATCCGGGTCAGCTCTCCCAAAGTGCGCAGCTCGGCGAATTGTGCCTCGTCATTGGCGTCGGCGATGCTGCCCGGACGAAGCCCGTCGCCCAGTGAGAAGCTGACATCATAGGCGCGGGCAATGTCGCAGATTTCTTCGAAATGCTCGTAGAGAAAGCTCTCGCGGTGGTGATGCAGGCACCATTTCGCCATGATCGAGCCGCCGCGGGACACGATGCCGGTGACGCGTTTCGCCGTCATCGGGATAATGTGCAGGCGGACACCGGCATGGATGGTAAAGTAATCCACGCCCTGTTCGGCCTGCTCGATCAGGGTGTCGCGGAAAATCTCCCATGTCAGGTCCTCGGCAATGCCGCCGACCTTCTCCAGCGCCTGATAGAGCGGTACGGTGCCGATCGGCACCGGCGCGTTGCGGATGATCCAGTCGCGGATGTTGTGAATGTTGCGACCCGTGGACAGGTCCATCACCGTATCGGCCCCCCAGCGGATCGCCCAGACCATCTTCTCGACCTCTTCCTCCATCGACGAGGTGACGGCGGAATTGCCGATATTGGCGTTGATCTTGACCTTGAAATTGCGGCCGATGATCATCGGCTCAAGCTCTGGATGGTTGATATTGGCCGGGATGATGGCGCGGCCTGCGGCGATTTCGGCGCGGACGAATTCGGGGGTGACCAGATCGGGCAATTCGGCGCCGAAGCTTTCGCCATCGCGCGCGGCGGCGGCCAGACGACCTTCGTTTTCGCGGATCGCGACATATTCCATTTCGGCGGTGATGATGCCTGCGCGGGCATAGGCAAGCTGGGTGACCGCGCCGCCGTCCCGGGCGCGCTGGGGCTGGCGGCTGACGGGGAAGCGGGGGGTCAGGCGCTTGCCCTGCGCAAAGCCGTTATCGGCATCGGTGACGGCGCGCCCGGCATAGGCCTGTGTATCGCCCCGCGCCCGCAGCCAGGCGCCGCGCAGATCGGGCAGGCCGCTGGCGATGTCGGTCTGACATTCCGGGTCGGTATAGGGTCCAGAGCTGTCATAGACGGTCAGCGGCGCCTCGTCCGAGAGGGCGATTTCGCGCAAGGGCACGCGGATATCGTGCAAGCTGCCGGGCAGATGCACCTTGCGCGAGGCGGGCAGCGGGCCGGTGGTGATGGTGGGGGCGGGCTGGTTCATATCTGGTCTCCTCTGGCGAAAAGACCCAAGTGAAACAGGGGGCAGAAAGGGGCCTTGCGGCCCGAAAGGACCGCCCCGGCATGAATTGGGGGGAATCGCCCTTCGGTCTTCCTACGCCAGCATCAACTGGGTCAGGTTCAAAGGGTCGCGTCACCGGGGCATGGCCCCTGTCAGCCTCTCAGTCCCCTTGGCGGGACTCCCCTGACGTGGCGGCAGAATTGTCAGTTTTCGTCCCGGCGTCAACTGGCTTCGGGGTTGCGATGCGCAGTTTCGCCCATAGCTTTGAAAGGTGAGGGTTCTGGAAAGGAAAGATCATGTCACAGGTGTTTATCGTGGGCGGCGCGGGGCAGGTGGGGCGTCATCTGTCGCGGCGTCTGGCGCAAGGCGGTCATCGCGTGCTGGCGCTGCATCGAAAGCCGGATCAGGCGGCTGCGCTTGCCGATCTGGGCGCCACGCCGGTGCGGGGCGATCTGACCGGGCTGACGGTCGAGGCACTTGCAGAGCTGATGGCGGGCAGCGATGTCGTGGTCTTTTCCGCCGGGGCAGGCGGCAAGGGCGGGCCAGAGCTGACCGATGCCATCGATGGCGACGGGTTTCGCCTTGCGCTGCAGGCCGCGAAGCTGGCGGGTGTGCCACGCTTTCTGCAGGTATCCGCCTTCCCCGAGGCGGGGCGCGGGCGCGCGCTGAATGAGCGTTTCGAAAACTACATGCGCATCAAGAAGGCCACGGATGTCGAACTGGCCGCAAGCGATCTGGATTGGGTGATCCTGCGCCCCGGCACGCTGACGGATGAGCCGGGCGACGGGCGGATCCGTGCGGGTCTGGCCGTGCCCTATGGCAATATCAGCCGCGACAATGTGGCGGCGACGCTGGCTGCGCTGGTGGATCAGCCGGGCGTCAGCCGCAGGATCATCGAACTGACCGATGGCGACCAGTCGGCCGAGGAGGCGATGCAGGCCCTGATCCGCGATTAGCGCGGCAGCGCGGCCTGCCAGTCGCGCACCATATCCAGCGGGTACAGCAGCATCACCACGTTCAGCGTCAGCCCGTCGCGGATGACCCACATGGTCAGCAGCTCGAACCCGATGACCAGCGCGACCGAGGCCCAGACCGGCAACCGGCTAGCCAGGAAAAAGCCTGCCACCATGGCCAGGATATCGGCCACCGAATTAATAACGCTGTCGCCGTAATAATCCAGCGAGATGGTCACGGCCCGATAGCGTTCGATCACCGCGTCCGAATTCTCGACAATCTCCCAGGCGATCTCGATCAGCGTGGCGATCAGCAGGCGCCAGCCAAAGGGAACGCGGCGCGCCACCAGCCACAGCAGGCCATAGAAGATCAGCCCGTGCAGCAGATGCGAGGGCGTGTACCAATCCGCGATATGCTGCGAATTTTCGGAACTCATCGTCTCGCCATGCCACAGCTTGACGGTGCCGCATTTGCAGATCGGCTCTCGTCCGATCCACAGCAGATAGGCGGCGGCTGCGGCGATTACCGCGAGGGTGAGAAGATAGGGCAGGGATTTGCGAAACGACATGGGTGCTTTCGTCATGGGGATCTGGCTGTGCAGGGATCAGGCAAAGAGGAAATCGTCGTGGCCCAGATCCTCCAGCGTGGCACCCCAGATAATGATAAGATCGCCGTCGCTGTCGGTGATCACGACCTCGAATTCGCGCTGCTGCATGTTTTCGACAAGCTGGTCGTAATCGCGATAGCCGCCAAATCCGGTCAGCTTGATGCGATCATCCTGGCCACGAAAGCCGAAATCAGTGATGTGATCTTCACCCGTGCGGCCCCTGCCGAAGACAAAGACATCCGCGCCCCCGCCACCGGTCAGCACATCGTCACCGCCCCGGCCATCGATCCGATCCCGACCGCTCAGGCCCGAAATGTCGTTATCCCGGGCGCTGCCGATCAGCACGTCGTGTTTCCGCGAGCCCTCGATATTCTCGATCGAGAGATAGCGGTCGCCGCGCGCGTCGCCGCCCCGACCCATCCCCGCGAAGAGATTGACGGTCACCTGACGACCTGACGCGGCATAGGACACCGTATCCGAACCGCCGCCACCACGCAGCAGATCGCCGCCCCGGTCGCCGATCAGCAGGTCGTCACCATTGCCGCCGATCAGCGTGTCGGCGCCGCCGCCACCGCGCAAGCTATCATCCCCTTTCAGGCCGATCAGCCGGTCAGCACCGCCGCGCCCGTGCAATTCATTATCGGCGACATTGCCGATGATCCTGTCGGCCGCCGCGCCACCAATCGCGTCCTCGATCAGCGCCCGCCGGTCATTGCGATACAGATAGGCGTTATAGACCATGCCATCGGCACTGCGCCCATTGCCCAGATCGGCATCCTGATCCGTGCCGAAATCCGACGCGCGACCGGCGCGCAGATCGACATTCAGCCGGGTCCGATAGGCCGACAGATCATAGGTATCGCGCCCGCCCCCATCCCAGATGGTCAGGAAGATCGTATTATCGCCGGGCGAGATCGCAACCTCTCCGTCGATGAGCGTGTCGCCGTTTCCGGGCCGCCATTCATAGACCGTATCGCCGGAATTGGTGCTGTAATCGGCGCCATAGATATGTTGCAGCGCCTTGATGTCCGAACGCATGTAAGTCTGCGGATAGTCGATCGAATTGTCCGAAAAGCTGTTGCCCGCGCCCGAATAGGCAGAATAGCTCATCACCGTGTTCGACATGTTCTGCAAGCGGAACGGCAGCTGGTCATCACCCTCATGCGGGTGCTTGATGCCGACGGCATGCCCGATCTCATGCATGGTGACGTACCAGGCCCGGTTGCCCGGTTCGAGATCGCGATTGAACCGGGGATTCAGCCAGACATCGCCCGAGCGTTGGGCATACAGGCCCAGCCAGCCATCGTAATCGTTATCGTTATGCGGTGCCCAGGAATAGCCGTAATACAGCAGATCATCCGTCTTCATGCCAGTATAGGCCAGCCGGATGGTTGCGTTGTCGGCAGGTCCGGGGCGGATCTGGGCCTGGGTCAGCCCCTCGATTGAGAAGCCTCCGGCGACGCCCTTATCCTCCAGGATGGTCAGGGCACCGCGCCTTGCGCTTTCGCTCAGCCGCGCGAAACCGTTGCCTTCGCTGGGAAGACCTTCTGCCTGGGGGTAAAAGCCATAGACGCCGAACGCTCTGGGGAAAGCATAGGTGATCGCATCGCCCCAGCTCTTTCTCTCCAAGATGCCGGCGATGGTGTTGGGGAGTGTCTGAAACTCTGTGTATCTGATGTGGCCCATGCGGTTTTCAGATACGTTCAGGCGTCGAAGCGCCCTGCGAACATTATGGCCAGCTGATTGCGGGCCGCAACCCATTCCCGGACCGCGCGGCCGCCCTTTTCGAAGTTGCGGATGGCGAGGAAGATCAGCTTCGTTGCGGCCTCCTCGGTTGGGAACGAGCCCTTGGTCTTCAGCGTTTTCCGCAGCACGCGGTTCAGCGATTCCACCGCATTCGTGGTGTAGATGATCTTCCGGATCGCCGCGCTGAAGGCGTAGAACGGGGTCACTTCCGCCCATGCCCGGCGCCAGGCCGGGGCGATGGATGGGTATTTCCCGGCCCATTTCTCCTCGAAGGCACCCAGTTGGCGGGCGGCCTGCTCAGCGGTGGGGGCCTCGTAAATCGGGCGCAGGTCGGCCGCCACGGCCTTGCGGTCCTTCCAGCTGCAGAAGTTCATCGAATGCCGGATCAGGTGAACGATGCAGGTCTGGACCGTGGTCTCGGGGAAGGCCGCAGTGATGGCCTCGGGGAAGCCCTTCAGCCCGTCCACGACCGCGATCAGGATGTCCTGAACGCCCCGGTTGCGCAGCTCATTCATCACCGACAGCCAGAACTTCGCGCCCTCGTTGTCGGCGATCCAGAGCCCCAGAACCTCGCGATCCCCTTCCCGGGTGACGCCCAAGGCGATGTAAACGGCCTTGTTTTTGACCATCCGGCTGTCAGCATCGCGGATCTTCACGCGCAGGGCATCGAAAATGACGATCGGATACATCCGGTCCAGCGCCCGGTGCTGCCACTCGCGGACCTCGTCCAGCACGGCATCCGTGACGCGGCTGATCAGGTCGGGCGAAACCCGCAGGCCGTAAAGATCTTCCAGGTGGGCCTGGATGTCCCGAACCGACAGCCCAGCAGCGTAAAGCCCGATGATCTTGTCATCCACCCCATCGATCCGGGTCTGGCCCTTCTTCACCAGCTCGGGCTCGAAGCTGCCCTCCCGGTCTCGCGGCACCGAAAGCGGCACCTCGCCGTCCGAGCCCTTCACCCTCTTCGTCGCGATCCCGTTCCGGCGGTTGGTCTGCTCAGCCGGCGGCTCCGCACCAGCCTCATAGCCCAGATGTGCCGTCAACTCGGCCCCGAGCATCCGCTCCATCAGCCGGATCTTCAGTTCCTTCATCAGTCCGGCGTCGCCCAGCAGATCCTCAGGCCGTTTGCAGCCTTTCAGCAGCTCGTCCAGCAGTTCGTTCGAAATCGTCATGGTCCTTGCTCCTCTCAGGAAGCATGGACCCAATCAGCCATCCACAGAAGACCGGACACTCTCTGGTGTTGTCATTCGAGTATTGCGTGTAGTTAATTGATTTTCCGACGCCGGACATATGGTTCTCTTAAATTATCGTCAACTCTGCTTACGGATTGCAGAGCATTCCCATCAATACAGATCAAGTAAATCATGCGGTGTCACGGCGTTTTCTGGCCTATTCTACAGGGATGCTGCAACGCGGTGACAGACGGACGGACTTGACTTGGCAGCGCGGGGCTTCTTTTCTGCCGCAGCCGCCAAAATCAGGAGCCCCCATGTCCCGCCAGTTCGATCAGGAAGTCGAAGCGCGTCTTGTCCGTTACGCCGCCATCGACAGTCAAAGCGACGCCTCTTCCGCCAGCTCGCCCAGTACCGAGATCCAGTTCGACATGCTGCGCCTGCTGCAAACCGAACTGACCGAAATGGGGGCCAGCGATGTGCAACTGACCGATTACGGCGTGGTGCTGGCCAGCATTCCGGGCACGGCGCCCGGCCCGACCGTAGGGCTGCTGGCCCATGTCGATACCGCGCCGCAATTCAACGCCACGGGCGTCAGGCCACGGGTGCTGCGCGGCTATAACGGCGGTGAGATCACCTTTCCCGACGATCCCGCGCTGGTGCTGTCGCCAGAGGAATTCCCCTATCTGGGCCGGAAGATCGGGCATGACATCATCACCGCCTCGGGGACGACATTGCTGGGGGCGGATGACAAGGCGGATGTGGCGATCATCATGACGGCGATCCGGCATCTGCTGGCCAATCCCGATCTGCCGCATCCCCCGATCCGTGTGGCATTTACCCCGGATGAAGAGATCGGCCGCGGCGTCGATCCGCGCCTGCCGCAGGATCTGGGCGCCGATTTCGCCTATACGTTCGATGGCGGCGCCGTGGGCGAGATCGAATATGAGAGCTTTTCGGCGGACGGGGCCGAGATCGTGATCCGGGGCGTCTCGATCCATCCCGGCTGGGCCAAGGGCAAGATGGTCAATGCGGTCACGCTGGCGGCGAAGGTGATCGCGATGCTGCCGCAATCCACCATGACGCCCGAAGTCACCGATGGCCGCGACGGCTTCATCCACGCCACCGAGATGCGCGGCGGCTCGACCGAGATGCGCATCAGCCTGATCCTGCGCGATTTCGAGATGGAGGGCCTGCAGCAGAAAGGCGATCTGCTGCAGAAGATCTGCGCCGCCGTTCAGGCATCCGAGCCGCGGGCCGAGATCACCTGCACCATCACCCCGCAATATCGCAATATGCGTTACTGGCTGGAAAAGGACATGACGCCGGTGGATCTGGCCTATCAGGCCTGCCGCAAGGCGGGGCTGGAGCCGGTTTCCGTTCCCATTCGCGGCGGCACCGACGGATCGCGCCTGACGGAAATGGGCGTGCCGACGCCGAACCTGTTCACCGGCATGCAGAACATCCACGGCCCGCTGGAATGGGTGTCGGTGCAGGACATGTCCAAGGCCACGGAATTCTGCGTCAACCTGATGGCGGCGGCGGTGAAATAGGCTGCGTCTGCCGCCCTGCGATACCGCGATTACTGGACATGGGGCGCGCATCGCCGTATCGCGTGGCCCATGCTGACCGTCGCCGCCCTTTATCATTTCACGCGATTCGCCGATCCCGAGGCCCTGCGCGGGCCGCTGGCCAAAACCGCCTGCGCCCATGGCGTGCGCGGCACGCTGCTGTTGGCGCCAGAAGGGATCAACGGGACAATCGCAGGCAGCCGCGCGGGCATTGATGCCGTGCTGGACCATATTCGCAGCCTGCCCGGCTGTGCGGATCTGGACTGGAAGGAAAGCACGGCGGACAGCATGCCCTTTGGCAAGATGAAGGTGCGGCTGAAACGGGAAATCGTCACCATGGGGCAACCCGACGTCGATCCCACAGCCTCGGTCGGGCACTACGTCGAGGCGCAGGACTGGAATGCACTGATCAGCGCCCCGGATGTGGCCGTCATCGACACCCGCAACGATTACGAGGTCGAGATCGGCAGCTTTGACGGCGCCATCGACCCCGGCACCCGCAGTTTCCGCGATTTCCCCGCCTGGTGGCAGGCAAACAAGCATCGCTTCCATAACAAGCGGATCGCGATGTTCTGCACCGGCGGAATCCGTTGCGAGAAATCGACCAATTACCTGCTGTCGCAAGGGGTCGAGGATGTCTTTCACCTGAAAGGCGGCATTCTGAAATATCTGGAAGAGGTGCCCGAGGCCGAGAGCAAATGGCAGGGTGAGTGCTTTGTCTTTGACAAGCGCGTCAGCCTTGGCCACGGGTTGACGCAAGGCACCCACGATCTGTGCCACGCCTGCCGTCGTCCGCTATCCGCCGCGGACAAGCAGCGCTCGGAATACGAAGAGGGTGTCTGCTGCCACCGCTGCGCCGATGAATATAGCGACGCGGACCGCGCCCGCTTCCGCGAGCGTCAGAAACAGGTCGAGCGCGGGCATCTGACATTGTAATCCGCCATCGTCGGGCTGTTTTCCGATCGCCGCGCAGCAGCCTCGTGCCGAGGTAAAATTCATGTTACCCTGCCCATAGCTGCAAGGGGCGCGACCGCCCCGGTCAGCTGTTTTGTATTCATGACGTCGGGGGTTAAAGATGACTATAGGACGATTTTCCGTAATCGCTGCCTTTTCGCTGATCGCGACGCAGGGACTGGCCGCGACCTATACGTTCGATGTGCAGGTTGTGGACAGCAGCGACCTGCCGGACCAGGGCTTCGTGCTGCCCGATCTGGGAACCACGGGCACCGTCAGCTTCATTCTGGATGCCGCCACGCTGGACGGCGATAACGATCCCAATACCGGCGTCAATATCGACCTGCCGCTGGATCCGATGCTTGCAAGTGCGTCGGCCTCTATCGGGACGGTAACGGCGGCGCTGGAATTGCCGACGGTGTTCGGCTTCAATGAGCGGGCCCGTTTCAGCAACGGCGAATTTTCCAGTCTGCCGGTCAGCATTGCCGGGCTGAACTGCAACAATCTGGGCTGCACATTTGCCGGCAATTTCAGCGTCCATGGTCCGGCAGGTTCCGGCACCCCGACCACATTTGCCGATGTCGATGCCTTTCTGAACAATCCGCTTTCGACCGTGTCCTTCAGCTTCAATGGCACCGCGCTTGGCGAATTTGTCAGCTTCCGCGCGGAATCCATTCCCATGTCGCCGGTGCCTCTGCCGACGACGGGTCTGCTGCTGCTGGGGGCATTGGGTGCTGGCGCGACCATCGCGCGCCGCCGCAAAAGCTGAAACGGCAGGCAGGGGCCGTCGCGGCCCCCGCCGCGCCAGGTATCACTTGACCTGACCCAGACCGCCGGCGGCGATGGCGGCCATGTTCAGGATGTCATTCACCGTCGAGGTGGTCGAACAGATCTGGATCGGTTGCGGCACGCCCGTCAGGATCGGGCCTATCACCGTCGCGCCCGCCATTTCCTGCAACAGCTTGACCGAGATCGAGGCCGAATGCCGCGCGGGCACGACCAGCACATTGGCCGGGCCGGTCAGGCGGCTGAACGGATAGCGTGCGGCCGAATCCATGTTCAGCGCGACATCCACGGTCATTTCGCCCTCATATTCGAAATCGACGCCGCGCCTGTCCAGAACCTTGGGCGCCTCGGCCATCTTGATCGCGCGCTCACTCAGCGGATAGCCGAAATTCGAGAAGGACAGGAAGGCCACGCGGGGCTCCAGCCCCAGACCACGGGCGACCTGCGCGCCGCGCATGGCGATATCGGCCAGATCCTCGGCCTCGGGCCATTCATGGACCAGCGTGTCGCCGATCAGCACGATCTTGCCCTTATGCAGCACGCTGGTGATGCCCACCGCGCCATCCTGCGGGCGCAGGTCGAAGACCTTGCCCATTTCCGACAGCACATGCGCGCTTTTGCGGGTCGCGCCGGTGACCAGACCGTCACCATGCCCATGCGCCAGCATCAGCGCGGCAAAGACATGGCGGTCGCGATTGGCCGAGCGTTCGGCGTCTTCGCGGTCCACGCCCTGACGCTGTAGGCGGGAATAGAGGAAATCGTGATATGCCTCCATATGCCGGGAATTGGCGGCGTTCACGACGTTCAATTCGCGCACGGCATCGGCCAGGCCCGCGGCCTCCAGCTTTTCCTTCACATCGCTTTCGCGGCCGATAACGATGGCCTGCCCCATGCCATTGCGCTGCCACGCGACGGCGGCGCGCAGGACGCGGGGATCGTCGCCTTCGGCAAAGATCATCCGGGCCTGTTTCTGACGGGCGCGGGCATGCATGCTGCGCAGAATGGCGGCCGTCGGATCCATCCGGTTGCGCAGGGTCTGGGTATAGGCGGCCATATCCTCGATGGGGCGGCGGGCCACGCCGGTTTCCATCCCGGCTTTGGCCACGGCGGGCGGCACGACATGGATCAGGCGCGGGTCAAAGGGCGTCGGGATGATATAGTCGCGGCCGAATTGCAGCTTGCGGCCATAGGCGGCGGCGACCTCATCGGGGACATCCTCGCGCGCAAGCTGGGCCAGCGCCTGGGCACAGGCGATCTTCATCTCGTCATTGATGGCGCGGGCATGGACGTCCAGCGCACCGCGGAACAGATAGGGGAAGCCCAGGACGTTATTGACCTGATTGGGATAGTCGCTGCGCCCGGTGGCGACGATGGCATCGGGGCGGACGGCATGGGCATCCTCGGGGGTGATTTCCGGGTCGGGATTGGCCATGGCGAAAATGACCGGATTATCGGCCATGCCCTCGACCATTTCCGGCGTGACCGCCCCCTTGGCCGAGACACCCAGAAACACATCCGCGCCCTTCATCGCCTCTTCCAGCGTCCGCAGGTCGGTCTGGATGGCATGGGCCGATTTCCACTGGTTCATGCCCTCGGTCCGGCCCTTGTAGATGACCCCCTTGGTGTCGCACATGATGCAGTTTTCGTGCTGCGCGCCCATGGATTTCAGCAGTTCAAGGCAGGCAATGCCCGCCGCGCCTGCCCCGTTCAGGACGATCTTCACATCCTCGATCTTCTTGCCCGACAGTTCCAGCGCATTGATCAGGCCGGCAGCGCAAATCACGGCGGTTCCGTGCTGATCGTCATGGAACACCGGGATATCCATGATCTCTTTCAGGCGCTGCTCGATGATGAAACATTCCGGCGCCTTGATGTCTTCCAGATTGATCCCGCCAAAGGTCGGACCCATCAGCCGGACGGCATTGATGAACTCGTCCGCATCTTCGGTGTCCAGCTCGATATCGATGGCATTCACGTCGGCAAAGCGCTTGAACAGAACCGCCTTGCCCTCCATCACCGGTTTCGAGGCCAGCGCCCCCAGATTGCCCAGACCCAGAATCGCCGTGCCATTGCTGATCACGGCGACCATATTGCCCTTGGTGGTATAGTCATAGGCGGTTTCGGGCAGGTCCGCGATGACCTGCACCGGCACGGCCACGCCCGGCGAATAGGCCAGCGACAGATCGCGCTGCGTCGTCATCGGGGTCGAGGCGACAATGTCGTATTTCCCCGGACGCGGCTCTTTGTGATAGGCAAGTGCCTCTTCCGCTGTGATGCGTGTGCCGCGGCGCGATTTGTCTTTCATGAAAATCCCCTCCCCTCATGACCTGACGACATGATTAACCCGCAGTGGCGGGAAGCCTCAACGGGGCTGGATGAATATAATGTCGTTCGGAACGGTAAAGAGTGCGTGGGATCGGCGTCGCACCTGCGGGATGCGCCGGGCAGCGTGCCGCCCGGCGCAGGCGTCCTCAGATAACCTCGCGGCGTTCGCCCTGCAGCCCTTTGACCAGCGCCCAGGTGGCCGCCAGCAGCACCAGCGTGAAGGGGAACCCGGTCGAGACGGCCATGGCCTGCAGCGCCGCCAGACCACCGCCCAGCAGCAGCGCAATCGCCAGCAGTCCCGAGAAAGAGGCCCACAGCACGCGCTGCGGCGTCGGGGCGTTCAGCTTGCCCCCGGCGGCGATCGTGTCCACCACCAGCGACCCGGAATCGGCCGAGGTGATGAAGAACACCATCACCAGGATGATCCCGATCAAAGAGCTGATTTCGGTTAGCGGCAGTTGCGACAGCATCTCGAACAGCTTCAGTTCCAGATCGGCATTCAGCACGCCGCTGAAGCCATCGGCCACCTGCGACAATGCGGTGCCGCCGAATGTCGTGAACCAGACAAGGCAGACGACCGAGGGCACGATCAGCACGGTCAGAATGAACTCGCGTACCGAACGACCGCGCGAGACGCGGGCGATGAACATGCCGACGAAGGGTGACCAGCTGATCCACCAGGCCCAGTAGAAGGCGGTCCAGCCCTGACGGTAGTTGTCATCGGTACGGCCGAAGGGGTTCGACAGCGGGATGAAGTCGCGGGCATAGGCCGCGGCGCTTTCCCAGATGCCGGTCAGGATGGCCAGCGTGGGGCCCGCGAACAGCACGAACAGCAGCAGGGCGAAGGCCATGACCATATTGAATTCGGACAGCCGCTTCACGCCGTTATCCATCCCGGCCACGACCGAGATCGTGGCAACGAAGGTGATCGCGACGATCAGCAGGATCTTGGTCGTCATCCCGGCGGGAATCCCGAACAGAAAGCCCAGGCCGGCGGTCGCCTGTTCCGCGCCATAGCCCAAAGAGGTGGCAAGCCCGAAGATGGTCGCGATGATGGCCAGAATGTCGATGACATGGCCGGGCCAGCCCCAGATGCGTTCCCCCAGCAGCGGGTAGAAGACCGAGCGCATCGTCATCGGCAGGCCCTTGTTATAGGCAAAGATCGCCAGCGACAGCGCCACCAGCGCATACATCGCCCAGGGGTGCAGCGCCCAGTGATACAGCGTGGCCGCCATGGCCAGTTGCCGCGCCTCGGCCGGGTTGCCCTCGGCCCCGCCCAGCGGCGCCCAGTCGGTGCGCAGGCCGTTTTCCATCGTGATCCCGCCAATGGCGCTTTCATAATGGCTCATCGGTTCAGAAACGCCATAGAATACCAGGCCGATCCCCATGCCCGCCGCGAACAGCATCGCCAGCCATGAGGCACGGGAATAATCCGGCGTTGCGTCGGGGCCGCCAATGCGGATGCTGCCCAGCGGTGAAATCGCCAGCGCCAGGGCGACGAGCACGAAAACATCGCCCGACAGCAGGAAGAACCAATCCAGCTTGGCCGTCAGGTAATTCCGCATCCCGGTAAATACCGGTTCAAGCTGGGTCTGAAAGGTCAGCGTGGCGATGGTGAAAATAATGATGGTAAGCGACGAGACCAGAAAGACCGGCTTGTGAACGTCGAAATCGAATGTCACCGAATGACTGATATTATGCTGGCCAATCTCATAATCGGTTTCGATAACCTCGGTCGGGCCTTCGGGCGAAGGCATCACGTCTTCGGTTGCGGTGTCTTCCAGAACTTCATCGTCCGGGGACGCAGATATTACGCCTGCCGGATCGGCAAGATTTGTCATGGTGATCCTTTTGCGCTTTTCGGGATTAATTTGCGACGCGGGCGGTTATTCGCGGCGTCGTGTTATTTGAAGGCTGGGCTTCTAACGGAATATTCCCGCAAAGGCCAGCGTTAGCGCAAAAATCAAACTGTTCAGTTTGTTATAGTGAAATTCGCTGCGTTTCAAAATCAGGATTTATTGCGGCAGAATTGCAAATGGGACGGCCGCGAATATCTTCGCGGCCATATCCCGGATTATGCATCGCGACGCTTGCGCCGGATCGCCAATGCGCCCACACCCGCAAGCAGCATCCAGCCCGCAGCAGGCAGCGGCACGGGCGCCGGTGCGCGTTCGGTAATGGTCCATGCCGTGGGATTGAACACCTCCAGCAGCAGCGCGTCCGTGTTCAAGTCTGCAACCGCAAGCGCTAAGCTGACCTGTGGTTGCAGGGAGAACAGGATGCCGCCGCCACGCTCCTCGTCATTGCAGCCGGGCCCATAGGCAACGCAGAGATCCATGGACGCACCGCTCAGCGTCACATAGCCGGGTGTCGTATTGGTCTCTCCGACAGAGACGACAGACGTGTACAGCGGCCCTGTCAGCGCCTCGCCCCCGATAGAGGCAGAGGTCACAGAAGAGACGATGATCGTATCAAGATCATCCTGCAGCGTCCCTTCCATCGTTCCCGCGACCGCAACATCAGGCGCTTCAAATCCCTTGTTGAAGATGTAAACCCAGTCATACACCGCCGCAGATGCGGATGTTGCCGCGCCTGCCAGCGTCAGCATCGCACCAAGTAGAATTGCCTTCATGGCATCAATCTCCCAAATCAGAATGGCTCGCAGGGATGCTAGCAGAGGAATTCCGTTTGTGGAAATTAAATCAGGGACTTCGGGCAAGCCATCGGTCGCGGCCCCTAGATCGTCACCTTCACAAAACTGTCGCGCAGCGCGGCAGACCAGGCGGCGCTCATCTCCATGAAATCGGGATCGCCTTCCAGAATCCGGCGCTGTGCGGTGACGGTGCAGGCGTCTTTTTCGACAATCGTCAGATCCAGCGGCATCCCCACGGACAGGTTTGACCGCAGCGTCGAATCCATCGACAGCAGCACCGCCTTCTGCGCATCCGCCAGGGACGTCGCGGGCGAAACCACGCGGTCCAGAATCGGCTTGCCGTATTTGTGCTCGCCGATCTGCAGATAGGGGGTGTCATCGGTGGCTTCGATGAAATTGCCCTCGGGATAGATCAGGAACATCCGCATGTCCCCGCCCTTGCGCTGACCGGCCACGATCATGCTGGCCGAGGCCTGCTGGCTGAAATCCTGCATCTGTCCGATGATCTCGCGCCGCGTCGCCGACAGGGTATGGCCGATGATCGTCGCCACCCGCAGCATGGTCGGGGCCTTCATGATCGAGGTCGCCTCATCCGCCATGTCGTCATGGATCGCCTCATCCAGACGCGCCAGCGTGGTCTGCGTCACCGACAGGGATCCGGCGGTCATGATCGCGATCACACGCTCGCCCGGTTCCTCGAAGATGAACATCTTGCGATAGGTGGCGATATTGTCCAGCCCGGCATTGGTGCGCGTATCCGACAGCAACACCAGGCCCGCATTCAATTTCAATCCGACACAATAGGTCATTACGATCCCGTCAAAAACTGCGCGCTGTTTACGCAAGCGATTGCGATATCGCAATTGATGCTTTCGGGCAGGGGTCATCCGCGGGCCCGTTGCGGCAAATCTGTCGCAGGCATCGGGATCGGGACTCGCATTCCGTGGCCGTCGCGCGCATGATCCCCCCGAAACGGTCAGGGAGGTGACGATGGCCCATCTGTTCTCGATCAGCCGCCGGGGTATCCTGCAGGCGGGCGCCGCCGGTCTGGGTCTGGCCGTGCTGCATCCCTTCGCGGCGCGGGCGCAATCCGGTCAGGCGCATCTGCGGATCATGGAAACCACTGACCTGCATGTGCATCTGTGGCCCTATGATTATTACGCCGACAAGCCGGTCGATACGGTCGGGCTGGCGCGCACCGCCGCGCTGATCCAGGCCGTCAGGGATGAGGCCGGGAATTCGATCCTGCTGGACAATGGCGATTTCCTGCAGGGCAACCCGATGGGCGATTACATCGCCTATGAACGTGGCATGGCAAAGGGCCAGATGCATCCGGTCATCATCGCCATGAACACGGTCGGCGTCGAGGGCGGTACGCTCGGCAACCATGAATTCAACTACGGGCTGGAATTTCTGCACAATACGCTGTCAGGGGCGGACTTCCCGCTGGTCTGCGCCAATGTCGCCACGGCCGAAGGCGACAGCCCGGATCAGGACCAGACCCTGATCCCGCCCTATCAGATCATCGAACGCAATCTGGCCGACGGTGCCGGACAGGTCCATCCGATCCGCATCGGCATCATCGGCTTTGTGCCGCCCCAGATCACGCAATGGGACCGCAAGCATATGGAGGGCAAGGCCACCGCCCGCGATATTGTCGCTGCGGCGCAGGCCTGGGTGCCGAAGCTGCGGGCCGAGGGCGTGGATCTGGTCATTGCGCTTTGCCATTCAGGCATCGGCGCGGCTGTGCATGAGCCCGGCATGGAAAACGCCGCCATTCCGCTGGCCGGGGTCGAGGGGATCGACGTCATCCTGACCGGCCATTCGCATCTGGTCTTTCCCGGCCCGGATTATGACGGGACCGAGGGCGTGGATAACGCCACCGGCACGATTGGCGGCAAGCCCGGGGTGATGGCCGGGTTCTGGGGCTCTCACATGGGGCTGGTCGATCTGCTGCTGGAGCGGCGGGGGGATGGCTGGGCCATCCTCAGCCATCAGTCCGAGGCGCGTCCGATCTATGAACGTGATGCGGATCGCAATGTCACGCCGCTGGTCGACAGCGTCGCGGCGGTCGCGGACAGCGTGGCCCCCGAACATCAGGCGACGCTGGATTACATCCGCCGTCCGGTGGGCAAAACCGCAGCCCCTCTTTACAGCTATTTCGCGCTGATCGCCGATGATCCCTCGGTCCAGATCGTCTCGAACGCGCAGACTTGGTACATTGCCCAGATGATGCAGGGCACGGCGCATGAGGGTCTGCCGATCCTGTCGGCGGCGGCGCCCTTCAAGGCGGGCGGTCGCGGCGGGCCGGATTATTACACCGATGTCCCGGCGGGCGATATCGCCATCAAGAATGTCGCCGATCTCTATCTATATCCCAACACGATCCGCGCGGTGAAGGTCACCGGCGCAGAGGTCAAGGATTGGCTGGAACGCAGCGCCGGCGCCTTCAACCAGATCACGCCGGGCAAGGCCGATCAGATGCTGCTGAACCCGGATTTCCCCAGCTATAATTTCGACGTGATCGACGGCGTGACCTATCGCATCGACCTGTCGCAACCGGCGAAATTCGACAGGGACGGCGCGGTCGCGGCCCCCGAGGCCAATCGCATCGTCGATCTGAAATATGACGGGCAGCCTCTGGATCCGGCGGCAGAGTTCATCGTCGCCACGAATAATTATCGCGCCGAGGGTGGCGGCTCCTTCCCGGGCAATGATGGCAGCACCATCGTCTTTGAGGGGCCGGACACGAATCGCGACGTGATCGTTCGCTATATCGTCGAACAGGGCGTGATCGACCCCAAGGCCGATGGCAACTGGTCCTTCCAGCCGCTGGATGGCGCGACCGTGCTGTTTGACAGCGGCCCCGCCGGCGCCGGCTATCTGGAAGATATCAAGGGCGCGCGGGTCGAGGCGGCGGGCGATGGCGAAAACGGCTTTGCCCGCTATCGCCTGTATCTGTAGCGGGCAGACCGACGAAACGGCCTGATACCGCGTCATAAAAGGCCACCGATGGGCGCGCCTGCATCAAGGCGCCGTCCGGCTCATACTCTCTTTCGGCCAGCTGCGATCAGGCTGGCCGATCGGGGCGATGACGGCGTGTCTTTCCCCTTTGTACAAATATCCAATCCTACACCGGCCCGTCGCGCAACAATGGCAATTCAGGAATCTCACGGGCGACCATGCTCAGATGACCTGCCGCCAGCCGTTCCGTGGCCCACATACAAAGCGCCCCCTGCGATGCACGAAAGCCGCCCATCGCAGGGCACCGTTTCATGTCTGCGACTGGCTTTGCGACTGGAACTTCTCAACCTCTTCTACCCGCACGGCCACGTCCAGCTCTTCCGCGCCCTGCCCGGCGGCAACGCCGCGAATGGGCGCCGCGTCCGAGGCATCGAGGCCGGATCCCAACCGGACATAGCGCTCATCCGGGCAGCAGCGGTTCGCGGCATCGAAGCCGACCCAGCCAAGCCCCTCGACATGGATCTCGGCCCAGGCATGGGCGGCATCATGGGACTGACCATCCGCCGTGCTGTGAAGATAGCCCGAGACATAGCGCGCAGGCAGGCCGCGCAGACGGGCCAGCGTGATCAGCACATGCGCATGGTCCTGACAGACGCCCTGACCCAGTTTCAGCGCATCCGCCGCCGTTGTCGCGGTTTCGGTCACGCCGGGCATATAGGCGATCCGGTCGGCGACCTGCGCCGACAACTGATGCGACAGATCCAGCGCATCGCGATGTTCGGTCACGCTGCCGGCGGCCTCGCGCAGGGCCTCATCCGGCGTCGTCGCAGCCGTGTCGCGCAGATAGGCCAGCGGATTGATCACCTCGCGGTAACCGCGCAGAACGCCTGCGGTGTCACGGGTCTCGACCTTGCCTGAAATCGCGATGACGACCTCGGTCGCGGGGCCGCGGATGGTCCAGCCCTCGATCCAGTCGCCCGCACCGTCGCGAAAGCCCGGCCCCTTGATGCCATCCGATACGTCGATCTTCCAGTCATGCGTCTTTTGCCCTTCGAAAACCGAAGGCGTCAGCCGCAGGCTTTGCACGATATTCCGGATCGGGTGGTCATAGCGATAGACGGTTTGATGCGTCACCTCCAGTTTCATCGCTCACGCCCCTCCCAGCAGGTAATCTTCATGGACCAGTGTCGAAATCGCACCGATTTCGCCAATGAACCATGACAGGAATTCATGCAGACCTTCGTCGAAGATCATGTCGATATCGCGGGCCTGTAGGGCGGCCAGCGTCTCGCGCGCCTTGTCGCGGGCGGTCGAGGAGACGCCATCCCCATAGCGGCGCGACAGCCCCTCAAGGTTCCAGACCGCCTCGTAAAGCGAGGTCAGCAGCGAGCGCGGGCTTTCCCCGTTCAGGATCAGGAAATCCGCGACACGGCCTGCGGTAATATCGCCGCCATAGGCCCAGTGATAGGCCCGATGCGCCGACAGCGCCCGCAGGATCACCTGCCACTGATAGGTATCCAGCCCCGATCCGACAAATTCGATCCGGGGCAGCAGCACGTAATATTTCACGTCCAGCAACCGGGCCGTCGCATCCGCGCGTTCCAGCCCATAGCCCAGATTCATGAAATGCCAGCCGTCATTGCGCAATTGCGTCGCATTGATCGCCCCGCGCACGGTGGATGTGGCGGATGTTGTAAAATCGGTCAGCGCGGCGGCATCCAGCTTGGACCGCTGGCGCCGCTCCATCTTGCGCAGCTCCTGATAGGCCAGGTTCAGCGCGTCCCAGACCTGGCTGGTCAGCGCGGTGCGCACGATCCGGCCGCTTTCACGGGCCTTTTCCAGACAGGCGGCGACCGAAGACGGGTTGTCGCGATCGAAGAAGATGAATTCCTGAATATTCTCTTCGGTACTGTCGCCGTATTTCTGGGCGAAAAGGTCTGTTGTCCCCGCCGCCTGCAGCAGCGAGTTCCATTCGTTCTGATAGCCTGTTTCGGTATTGGGCATCAGCGTGATCCGCTGACCGACATCCAGCAGCCGGGCTGCGGTATCGGCGCGTTCCAGGTGGCGGCCCATCCAGAAGAGGTTTGCGGCGGTACGGCTTAGCATCTCTGTCCCCTCCTTATTCCGACAGGACCCAGGTGTCCTTGACGCCACCGCCTTGCGACGAGTTGACGACAAGGCTGCCCTCTTTCAGCGCCACGCGGGTCAGACCGCCCGGCACCAGTTCGATCCTGTCTCCGCACAGGCAGAAGGGTCGCAGGTCCACATGGCGCGGGGCGATGCCTTCGTCCACGAAGGTCGGCGTGGTGGACAGGGCCAGCGTCGGCTGGGCGATATAATTGCCCGGATTGGCCTCGATCTTCTTGCGGAAGACCTCGATCTCCTCCTTGGTCGATTTCGGCCCCACCAGCATGCCGTAACCGCCCGAACCATGGACCTCTTTCACCACCAGATCGGGAAGATTGGCCATGACATGCTTGTAGTCGTCCTCTTTCCACAGGGTCCAGGTCTGCACATTCTTCAGGATCGGTTCTTCACCCAGATAGAAGCGCACCATGTCGGGCACGAAGGTGTAGATCGCCTTGTCATCGGCCACGCCCGCACCCGGTGCCGAACAGATCGACACCCCGCCCGAGCGATAGACATCCATCAGCCCCGGCACGCCCAGCATCGAGTCGGGGCGGAAGCACAGCGGATCAAGATAGGGATCGTCGATCCGGCGATAGATCACATCGACGCGCTTTGGCCCCTGCGTCGTGCGCATATAGACAAATTCGCCATCGACAAACAGATCCTGTCCCTCGACCAGTTCCACGCCCATCAGATTGGCCAGGAAGCTGTGTTCATAATAGGCGCTGTTGAAATGGCCCGGCGTCAGGATCACGCAGGTCGGGCGTTCCTTGCATTTCGGCGGCGCCACGGATTCCAGCGTCCGGCGCAGCAGTTCCGGATATTGGTCCACCGGTTCGATCCGGTTCTGGCGGAACAGCTGCGGGAACATGCGCATCATGATTTCCCGGTTTTCCAGCATATAGCTGACACCCGAGGGCGTGCGGCAGTTATCCTCCAGCACGAAAAACTCGTCCTTGCCGGTACGGACAAGGTCGATGCCGATGATATGGCTATAGACGCCGCGCGGCGGGACGACGCCGACGACGGCCTTCTCATAGGCCTCGTTCTGATAGACCAGCCGGCCGGGGATGCGGCCCGCGCGGATGATCTCACCTCGGCCATAAACGTCGCGCAGAAAGGCGTTCAGCGCCCGCGCCCGCTGCTTGATGCCGCGTTCAAGCCTGCGCCATTCGTTCTGATCGAAAACCCGTGGCATCATGTCGAAGGGGATCAGCCGGTCGGGATCGCCGCCCTCGCCATAAACCGCAAAGGTAATACCGATTCGCCGGAACAGATCCTCGGCCTCGGCCTGTTTCATCTGCCGGAAGTCGGCCGGCA
The DNA here is from genome assembly GCF_028553785.1 of Paracoccus fistulariae. NCBI lineage: Bacteria > Pseudomonadati > Pseudomonadota > Alphaproteobacteria > Rhodobacterales > Paracoccaceae > Paracoccus > Paracoccus fistulariae. The sequence continues at coordinate 2,372,211 of NZ_CP067136.1, read as the reverse complement.
TTGTCTCGACCCATTCACTCAGGCGCGCATAAGGCTCTCGCACCTTCGTTCCGGAATACATCTCATTATAATAGTCCATAATCCCCCCAGGAAGGACGGTACCGCGCAATCACATCTGCCCAAGAATTGAGGGGAGAGTGCGGGAAGTCCACAGAGGAAGCGCAGGAAATCGGCGGAATCGCGGGATTTTTCACCGCGATTTACAACCCGGGGAAAGCGTTTCGATATGCGCTGCCCGAAAATTAGGCAGCAATTTGACGGGCGGGTGCCGCATCGGTTCTTGCCGGATGGGCAGAATGATCGGATGATTTTGGGGCCGGTTACGAAGCAGAAACTATTTGCTGTTAGCCAAGGCAGGCGAGAACGAAACTTGGGATGACATAATGCAACTGATCGTGGCGGATGACGGGCCCTACCTGATCGTGACGGTGCAGGAACCGCGCATCGACGCGGCCATTGCGACGGGGTTCAAGGACAAGCTGCGGGGGATCGTGCTTCAGGCGCGAAAGCCGGTCCGGCTGGACATGCGCAGCGTCGATTTCATGGACAGCTCGGGTCTGGGTGCCATGATCGCGGTGCGCAAGGCACTGCCCGCCAGCCTGCCGATCGTGCTGGATGCGGTGACCCCGAATGTCGAACGGGTCTTCCGCCTGACGCGGATGGACAGCGTGTTCGAAATCCGCGCCCGCGCTATCGGAGAACGGGATTGATGCCCCCCCGCGACTGGCAGAATGCCGGGCTGGACGGCTGCCCGTCCATACCAACGCAAAAGATGTTCCATCGCGTGCTTTGCGCCGATCCCGCGGTGGTGCGCCAGACGCTGATGGATATCCGCGATCGTTTTCGCGACGATGTCAGCCTGGACACGCTTGGCCGCCTGGAACTGGTCCTGGCCGAGGTGATGAACAACATCACAGAACATGCGGGCGTGCTGCATCTGCGCGATCCGGGCCATCCCAAACCCTCGATCCATCTCAGCATCGTGCGCCATCCGGCGGGGCTGGCCTGCGGCATTACCGATGACGGGCCGCTGCTGCCTGCCGAATGTCTGCAGCCCCGCAACCTGCCCGGTGGCACCTATCCCGACCTGGAAGAGGGGGGATTCGGCTGGTTCCTGATCCAGGATCTGACACAATCGCTGTGCTATTACCGCGAAGGCGGCCGGAATTTTCTGGATTTCAGCGTGCCTTTCGCCGCCTCGTAAGGCGCCGCGATCAGTTCAGATGGACCGCCAGCGGATAGCGCCCATCCTCGAAATCGCCGAACATCTCGAAGACATCGGGATGATCCAGTGGCTCACCCGAGCTGTCCAGTTCAAGATTCTGCTCTGACACATAGGCCACGTAATAGGTCGCCTCGGTCTCGGCATAGAGATGATAGAAGGGCTGATCCCGGGCCGGGCGAGAATCCTCGGGGATGGAATCATACCATTCCTCTGTATTCGCGAATTCAGGATCCACGTCGAAAATCACCCCCCGGAAGGGCCGGTTGCGATGCCGCACGACCTGTCCGAGGTTGTATTTCGCGATGCGGTTCTGACCTTGCATGACGCTTCCACAGAAAGACATGGCCCCGTGGGCCGGAATTGCCGCGTTCTAATCCTGTTGACCGATTCTGTCCACCGGATCACAGGTTGCCAGATTTTGCCGCCTTGAACCGCGCTACTCGGCGACCTGCGGTGTGGCCGCTTGCCCCGGCGTGTAAAGCGGCACGGTGGACATCGCCATCTTGGCCGACCCTTGGGTGATCTCATTGGCATGGGCCAGATAGATCAGCACCTGATTCTGCTCATCATAGATCCGCTTGACCCGCAGCGATTTGAAGATCAGCGACCGCCCCTCGCTGAACACATCCTCGCCGCCCTTGCCGCGCTCGATATCGCCCAGCGTGATGGGTCCGGTCTGCGAACATTCGATGGCGCTGTTCGAAGGATCCTCGAACCAGTTTCCATTGCTCAGCCGGTCAATCACCGAGCGGTCGAAATAGGCCAGATGGCAGGTCACGCCGCTGACCTTGGGATCCTGAATCGCCTCGACGACGATATCGTTGCCGACCCAGTCGACGCCGACCTCGCCAACCTCTTCGGCCGTGGCAAGAAAGGGCAGCGCGGCCAGCACCGCAACATAAGACAAAAGACGCATCACATCACTCCGGTTGCAGGGGCACGCGCCCCTCTTCGGTCAGAAGATGGGCGCGGTTCTGGTCAATGACAACCGCGCAAAGCGGCCGACCATAGCCCGCGCCGCCATCGATATTCAGACGGTTGCCATGGTGATGCGCCGTTTCCAGCGCCGTATGGCCATGCACGACCAACGGTCCGAAATCGTCGCGACTTTCCAGAAACCCCTTGCGGATCCACAGCAGATCATCCTCGGCCTGATCGCGCAGACCGACGCCGGGCCGGACCCCGGCATGGACGAACAGCGCCAGCGGGTGCAGGTAATAAAGCGGCAGAGAGGACAGAAATCTCGCGTGATCTTCGGGCACCGCAGCCCGCGCCTGCGCCCAGACCTCATCACGCGGCTGATCGCTGTCGACCCCGTAAGAGGCCAGCGTCGCCACCGCGCCCAGCCCGGGATGGTCCAACCAATGCGCCCCACCGCTGAGCATCGGGTCAATCCAGTCCTTATCGCTTAGAAATTTAGGCAGAAAGCGATCATGATTTCCCCGGACAACGATCCAGGGCCGCCCCTCGGCCTGGCCCGTCATCAGATAGTCCACGACACCGCGCGACTCGGGCCCGCGATCCATCAGATCGCCGACATGGACGATCGGCGCATCGGGCCCGCCATCCTTCCGGATCCGCTGATGCGCGGCCTGCAACTGGTCCAGATGTCCGTGAATATCGCCAATGGCATAGATCGACATGCCGCCCCCGGTAAAAAGCCTTGCGTCACACAGTTGAGCCCAGCCTGTCTGGCCGGGATCGCTGGTCATGGCAAGGCGGGAAAGCCTATCCGCTGCCAGCATGAAAAATCCCGGCCGCGCGGGCCGGGATCATGGTCGTCACATAACCGCCTGCTCAGATCTCGAATTGCAGACGCCGGGCCTGCAGGAACTTGCCGGTTTTCTGCAGCGCGGCCAGGGCTTGATCGCTGATCGCCTCATCCAGATACAGGATCGCGATGGCGTCATTGCCCGCCGTCTCGCGACCCAGGGTGAAGTTCGCGATATTGACGCCCAGATCGCCAAGCGTCGAACCCAGGGCACCGATCACCCCCGGCACGTCCTTGTTGCGGGTATAGAGCATATGCGCGCCAACCTCGGCATCGATATTGATCCCGCGGATCTGGATGAAACGCGGCTTCCCATCGCTGAAGACAGTCCCCGCGATCGAACGTTCGCGCTTCTCGGTCACCACCGTCAGCTTGATATACCCCTCGAAGACGCCGGCCTTGTCCTGCTTGGTGGTCGACAGCTGGATGCCGCGATCCTTCGCAATGACCGGGGCCGAGACCATGTTCACATCCGGGTTCGTGGCCTTCATCACCCCGGCAATGACCGAGGCATTCAGCGCGTTCAGGTTCATCTCGGAAACGACGCCGTCGTAAAGGATGTTGATCGCCTTGATCGGCTCATCCGTAGCCTGCCCGACAAAGGCACCCAGATGGCTGGCCAGCTTGATCCAGGGCCCCATGATGGCGGCCTCTTCGGCCGTGACCGAGGGCATGTTCAGCGCGTTCTGCACCGCGCCGGTCAGCAGGTAATCCGACATCTGCTCGGCCACCTGCAGGGCGACATTCTCCTGCGCCTCGCTGGTCGAGGCGCCCAGATGCGGCGTCACCACCACATTCGGCAGATTGAACAGCGGACTTTCCGTCGCAGGCTCGACTGCAAAGACGTCAAAGGCGGCCCCGGCCACGCGCCCGACCTTCAGCGCTTCGGCCAGCGCCTCTTCATCGACGAGACCGCCACGGGCACAGTTGATGATCCGCACGCCGGGCTTCAGCTTGGCAATCGCCTCGCGCGACAGAATATTGCGGGTCTTGTCGGTCAGCGGCACATGGAAGGTGATGAAATCGGATTTGCCCAGCAGCTCGTCCAGTTCGACCTTCTTCACGCCGATCTCGGCCGCGTGCTCCTCCGACAGGAAGGGATCATAGGCCAGCACCTTCATATGCAGCCCAAGCGCCCGGTCGATGACGATCGAGCCGATATTCCCCGCACCGATCACGCCCAGCGTCTTGTTGAACAGCTCCACCCCCATGAAGCGGCTCTTCTCCCACTTCCCGGCATGGGTGCTGACGCTGGCTTCGGGCAATTGCCGCGCCACGGCAAACATCATCGCAATCGCATGCTCGGCGGTGGTGATCGAATTGCCAAAGGGCGTGTTCATCACGATCACCCCCTTTTTCGAGGCGGCGGGAATATCGACATTGTCGACGCCGATCCCGGCGCGGCCAATCACCTTCAGATTCGCGGCCTCCGCCAGCAGCTTCTCCGTCACCTTGGTGGCAGAGCGGATGGCCAGCCCGTCATATTGACCGATCACCTCGGCCAGCTTTTCCTTGTCTTTTCCCAGATCGGGCAGGTAATCCACCTCGACACCGCGGTCGCGGAAAATCTGAACGGCGGTTTCCGACAGCTTGTCGGACACAAGAACCTTCGGCATGTCACTTATCCTTCATACGCCGCGCCCGGGCATTGGCCTCTCAGGCGCATTTTCTTCTTTGACTGAAATATCCCGGGGGGTGCGGGGGGCTGGCCCCCCGCCGTCGCGGGACGCATATTCACTGCGCAGCCAGCTCCGCGCGATAGGCATATTCGATCCAGGGCATCAGCGCCGCCACATCGGATGTCTCTACCGTGGATCCGCACCAGATCCGCAGACCGGGTGGGGCATCGCGATAGGCCCCGGCATCCAGCGCCACGTCCTCTTTCTCCAGCCGCTTGGCCACCGCCTTGGCAAATGCCGCGCCGTCCCTGATCGCCGGATCGGTGAATTTCAGACAGACCGAGGTGTTCGAACCCGTCGCCGGATCCTCGGCCAGATCGGCGATCCAGTCCTTGTCGGCAATAAAATCACGCACCGCGGCCGCATTGGCATCGGCCCGCGCGATCAGCGCCTTGCGCCCGCCAATCGACTGCGCCCATTTCAGCGCCGCCAGATAATCCTCGACCGCCAGCATCGAGGGCGTGTTGATCGTCTCGCCCCGGAAAATGCCCTCAATCAGCTTGCCGCCCTTGGTCAGGCGGAAAATCTTGGGCAGGGGACGGTCGGGCGTATAGGTTTCCAGCCGCTCAACCGCGCGGGGTGACAGGATCAGCATGCCATGCGCGGCTTCGCCGCCCAGAACCTTCTGCCAGCTGAAGGTCACCACATCCAGCTTGTCCCAGGGCAATTCCATGGCAAAGGCCGCGCTGGTCGCATCGCAGATGGTCAGGCCGTCGCGATCCGCCGGGATTGCATCGCCATTCGGCACGCGCACGCCGCTGGTGGTGCCGTTCCAGGTAAAGACCACATCTCGGTCGAAATCGACCCGCGCCAGATCCACGATCTTGCCGTAATCGGCCTTGCGCACCGTGGCATCCAGCTTCAGCTGCTTGACCGCATCCGTGACCCAGCCTTCGCCAAAGCTTTCCCAGGCCAGCATCTCGACCGGGCGCTGGCCCAGCATGGTCCACATCGCCATCTCGACCGCGCCCGTATCCGAGGCGGGAACGATACCGATGCGGTAATCTGCGGGAATGCCCAGAACCTCGCGCGTCAGGTCGATCGCCTCGGCCAGTTTCGCCTTGCCGATGGCCGCACGATGCGAACGGCCCAGCGGGGCATCCGACAGCAGGTCCAGATTATATTGGGGGAATTTGGCGCAAGGGCCCGAGGAGAAGCGCGGATTGACCGGTCGCGCAGCCGGAGCGTTGATGCTCATAGTCTTAGCCTTCCAGCTATAAAGCGCCGCGTTGGGGCGGCGTGTCCCACGGATGGCGATATACCCATGCCACGACTCCTGCAAGATATTTTTGCGACGGGGTTGCGGCGCGCGCCGATCCTTGCCCTGCCGAAAGGCGCACGATCTGGCCAGCCGCCCCGCTTCGCGCTATGTGGCGGCAACCCCTATTCGCCGAGGTAGCCATGTTCACCGTCACCATCCTTGCCGCGCCGACACGCGCCGATCTGCCCCCTACCTTGGTCGAGGGGCTGCGCAATGACTGGGGCGGCAGCCCGGTCAACTGGTTGAAGGACAGCGTCGCTGCCGAATTCGACCTGACCGCCGAGCCTGCCGATTTCTGGCAGATCTGGGCGCGTTTGAAGGATCAGGGCTTCGATCTGGCCATTCAGCCTTCGGACGGCCGACGCAAGACGATCCTGCTGGCCGATATGGATTCGACCATGATCCAGCAGGAATGCATCGATGAACTGGCCGAGGTCGCGGGCGTCGGTGCCCATGTCGCGAACATTACCGCGCGCGCGATGAATGGCGAGCTGGACTTCAATGAGGCGCTGATCGCGCGGGTCGGCCTGCTGAAAGGGCTGGACGATACGGTGGCGCGGCAGGTGCTGGACAGCCGCATCACCCTGACGCCGGGCGGGCGCGAGTTGATCGCAACCATGCGCGCCAATGGCGGCTATGCGATGCTGGTGTCTGGCGGCTTCACGGTCTTTACCGGCCCGGTTTCGCAGATGCTGGGTTTTGACGAAAACCGCGCCAATGTCCTGCTGTCCGAAAACGGCCTTCTGACCGGAGAGGTCGCGATGCCGATTCTGGGGCGCGAAGCCAAGGTGCAGGCGCTGCTGGACGTGACCGCGCGGCGCGGCGTGACCCCCAAAGAGGTGATGGCCGTGGGCGATGGTGCGAATGATCTGGGCATGCTGCAACTGGCCGGATCGGGCGTCGCGCTGCACGCCAAGCCCTCGGTCGCGGCGCAGGTGCCGCTACGGATCAACCATGGCGATCTGACGGCGCTGTTGTATCTGCAAGGCTACGCGGCGCGCGATTTCGTCACGGGCTGATCGCCAGCACCGTCTCGGCGGCGGGGCGCGCCACCGCCCGGGCCGCGCCAGTCCCGGCCCAGAAGGCGCCATAGCCGTGCTGACCCTTGGCGCTGGCCGCCGCGTGCAGCGCCTTGCCCGCATCATAGGTCAGCGGATAATCCGGTGCGTCTTCATCCGGTATTGCGGTAAAGCGGTTCACCAGACAGCGCGCCGGACGCCCCGAAATCGCGCGTGTCATCTGCGTCTGCCCGCTGGCCATTGCGGCGCGATGGGCGGGCGGCGTGGCCGCCTCGGGTGACAGCAGAAAGGCGGTGCCGGATTGCACCGCAACGGCGCCCGCATCGATGGCGGCCTGTGCATCGCGCCTGTCCATGATCGCCCCGGCCGCGATCACCGGCAGGCCGATGGGTTGCAAGGCGCGGACAAGATCAAGCGTGTCGGCCCGCGTATCGGGCGCGGACGGATCAAAGATCCCGCGATGCCCGCCCGCCTGCCAGCCCTGCGCGACGATCAGATCGAAGCCCGCCGCCTTGATCCGCTGCGCTTCCTGTGTCGAGGTTGCCGTCGCCCACAGCATACAGCCCGCCGCCTTCAGGGCCGCGATCTGCGCGGGCTCCGGCAGTCCGAAATGACAGCTGACGACAGCCGGTTTTTCGGTGACCAGCATCCGCAGCATCTCATCATCGACGCGGAAGGTTTGATAGATCTCGCGCAACTCGGTGGGCGGCCGGGCATCGAATTGGGCAAATTCCGGGGTCAGTTTGCGCAGCCACGCGGCCTCTGTCGTGGCATCGCGCCGGGCGGGCCGATGGCAGAACAGGTTGACGCCGAAATCTTTCCGCGTGCCCTGCCGCACCGCCTGAATGGTCTGTGCCGTGCGCACCGCATCGATCGCCCCGGCGGCGACAAAGCCAAGGCCGCCCGCCTCGCAGACCGCCACGGCCAATGCGGCGGTCGAGCTGCCCGCCATGGGGGCCTGAACCACCCGATGCGTCAATTCCGGTAACATCCGCGTCCCCCTTGGCCAAGCCCGCTTTCTGGATAGCGCCAAAGGTCAAGCGGGTGAAGTCCACGCGGCGGCGCGGCTTTACAAATTGCCAATAACACCGCATTGGCACCGCATGTTCGAATTGACCACCGAGATCTTCCTGATCCTGATCGCCGCCGGCTTTCTTGCGGGCTTTGTTGATGCCATCGCCGGAGGCGGTGGGCTGATCACCGTGCCGGTGCTGATGCTGACGGGGATCCCGCCGGTGCAGGCGCTGGCCACCAACAAGGTGCAGGGCATTTTCGGCGCAGCCACGGCGGCGATCAGCTATGCCCGCAGGGGGCTGGTGGATATCCGCAAGCAATGGCGATCAGCGGTGATTGCCGGGCTGGCGGGCATGATCGGGGCCATTCTGGTCAGCTATCTGCCAACTGACGGGCTGCGTCTGATCCTGCCGGTCATCCTGATCGGGATCGCGCTGTTCTTTGCGCTGAAACCCGGCTTGAACGATCTTGACCGGGTGCAGCGGATCTCGCCTGCGCTATTCGCGGCGACCGTGGTGCCGCTGGTGGGGTTTTACGACGGTTTGCTGGGGCCGGGTGCCGGCTCTTTCTACATGATCGGCTTTGTCACGCTGGCAGGTTACGGCGTGCTGAAGGCGACGGCCCATACGAAGCTGCTGAACTTCGCCTCGAATCTGGGCGGGTTGCTGGCCTTTTCCGTGGTCGCGACGCCGCTGTGGACGGTCGGGCTTGCCATGGGCGTGGCACAGATTTTCGGGGCGATGCTGGGCGCGCGGCTGGCGGCGCGGATCGGGGCGCGGCTGATCAAGCCGCTGCTGGTCGTGACCTCGACCGCGCTGGCGCTGCGGCTGATCTGGCAGATGCTGGGCTGAAAAAGGATCGACGCCCGCTCTGCCAAGCGGGCGCCTTTGTGATCGTCTTGGGAACAGGGCAGGGAGGAACCTGCACGGCTATCCAAGCATGTTTCTGCATCACTTTCGTGACGGATCAGGCGGGAAAGCCCTGCGAGGTCCGCATTTCGCCGACAACCTTGCCGCGCCAGTTCTTCATCGGGTCTGTCAGGTATTTGCCGACAGCGGGATCCTTTTCATCCAGAAGGCCCAGATGAACCAGCAGCGCGGTAATCGCCGCCTCGCTGGCGCGGGTGGCGCCGTCGCGGATTTTCAACGCGATGCCCAGACCCTGTTCGGGCAGGATGCCGACAAACACCGCCTCGGCCCCGGTCTTGACCACGGCGCTGTGATTCATCGCCCGCATCAGCGTGGTGCAGGCGCGGCCTTCGCCCGCGACCATCTCGGGATAGGTGCGCATGGCATCGGTCAGCCGCCGCATCGCCTGACCGCGACGGTCGCTGCCGGGATTGGCAAAGGCGGCCATGGCGCGGCCAAGCCCCTCAAGCGAGCAGGACCAGTTCGGGGCCGAGCAGCCGTCGATGCCATAGCCGGGGCTGGTTTCGCCGGTGACCTCTTCGAAGGCGTCCTTGATGGCCTGCTGTACGGGATGATCGACCTCATCATATTCGCTGCCGCCTTTCAGGTGGCGGTTCAGCGTCAGAAAGCCCGCATGCTTGCCCGAGCAGTTGTTGTGATACTGGCAGGGCGATGTCTCCGAGCAGATCAGGTGACGTTTTTCGTCCTTGTCCTCGGGCATCTGGTTGCCGCAGCGCAGATCGGATTCCGACAGGCCAAGATCTTTCAGCCAGGCCTCGACCGCATCGACATGCAGCCGCGCGCCGTTATGGCTGGCGCAGGCCAGGGCAAGCTGGCGGTCGGTCAGCCCGGCATCATCCGCCGCGCCGCTTTCGATCAGCGGCAGCGCCTGGATCATCTTGCAGGACGAGCGGGGGAAGATGATCTGAGAGGGTTTTCCCCAGGCCTCGACCACCCCATGCTTGTCGCAGATCACCACATGCCCGCGATGCAGGCTTTCCAGTTGCCCGCCCCGCCACAATTCGATTAATTCAGCCGAACGCATCCATTTCCCCTGACAATTGCGCGATTTTCTGCCTTGCGGTCTTTTTTTCACATCGTCATTTTGGCTATCCTGATTGGAGATGGTTGAAAAGACCACAGTAATCGGGAAAAACGCCCGAAGAATGGCGAAATACTTTTGGCAGGAGGCCAGAGCATGAATATCAACACGCTGCGCGGCTTGACCGCCGCCCTTGCCGTGATTGGCGGACTGGGCGTTGCGTCTGCGCAGGAATCCACCAATGTCGTCGCGACGGAAGGTGACTGGACCGTCTTTGCGGCAAGCAATCCGAAAGAGTGCTGGGCCGTGTCTCCGCCCAAGGCGACGCAGAACACCCGCGACGGCAAAGAGGTCGACGTGACGCGCGGCGATATCCGCCTGTATGTGGCCTATCGCCCGGGCAGCAATGGTGAAGTCTCTTTTGCCGGTGGGTATCCTTTCGCGCCCGACTCGACGGTCGAGGTCGATATCGGCGGGGCGAAATTCAATCTGTTCACCGAGGGCGAAAGCGCCTGGACCGGCAGCCCCGCCGAGGATGAGAAGCTGATCGGCGCGCTGCGGGCGGGATCTTCGGCTGTGGTGACCGGCCGTTCCTCGCGCGGGACGACGACCAAGGACACGTTCAGCCTGTCCGGCATCACGGCGGCGACCAATACGGCACGGCAGCGCTGCCAGTAAGTGGGGCAGGGGGCGTTGCCCCCGTCCCTTCGGGACTCCCCCAGGATATTTGCGCAAAGAAGAATGGCGGCGGGGCGGTTGATTTCCGGCCCGTTTCTGGTTATGTGCGGGTCTTTCAGCAAATCCCGGTATCCCAATGTCTGCCCCCATCACGCAGGATGTTCTGACCATCCCACGCAAGCTGCCCGAAACCGGCCGCATGAATATCGTTGGCCTGACGCGTGACGAATTGCGCGAGGCGCTGATTGCCGCAGGCACGCCGGAAAAGCAGGCCAGAATGCGGGTCGGGCAGGTCTGGCAATGGATTTACCATTGGGGCGTCCGCGACTTTGCGCTGATGACCAATCTTGCCAAGGATTACCGCGCGCTTTTGGCCGAGAGTTTTGACATCTCGGTGCCCGAGATCGTCAGCCGGCAGGTGAGTGCCGACGGGACGCGGAAATATCTGTTGCGGATCGCCGGGGGGCATGAGGTCGAGGCGGTCTATATCCCCGAAGAGGGGCGCGGGACGCTGTGTGTCAGTTCGCAGGTGGGCTGCACGCTGACCTGTTCCTTCTGCCATACCGGGACGCAGAAGCTGGTGCGTAACCTGACGGCGGGTGAGATTGTGGGGCAGTTGCTGGTGGCCCGCGACGATCTTGAGGAGTGGCCGGTTCCCGGTGCGCCGAAGGATGAGACGCGGCTGGTCAGCAATATGGTGCTGATGGGCATGGGCGAGCCGCTGTATAATTTCGAGGCCGTGCGCAATGCGATGAAGGTGGTGATGGATGGCGAGGGGCTGTCGCTGTCGCGCCGCCGGATCACCCTGTCTACAAGCGGTGTCGTTCCCGAGATTGCCCGCACCGCCGAAGAGATCGGCTGTCTGCTGGCCGTCAGTTTCCACGCCACCACGGATGAGGTGCGCGACAAGCTGGTGCCGATCAACAAGCGCTGGAATATCGAGGTGCTGCTGAATGCGCTGCGGGACTATCCGCGCCTGTCCAACAGCGAGCGGATCACCTTTGAATATGTCATGCTGGATGGGGTGAATGACAGCGATGCGGATGCGCGGCGGCTGGTCAAGCTGATCCGTGGGATTCCGGCCAAGATCAACCTGATCCCCTTCAACGAATGGCCCGGCGCGCCCTATCGGCGGTCCAGCTGGGAGCGGATCGAGGCCTTCGCCGATATCGTGCACAAGGCGGGCTATGCCAGCCCGATCCGCACCCCGCGCGGCGAGGATATCATGGCGGCCTGCGGCCAGCTGAAATCCGCGACCGAGCGTGGGCGCAAATCGAAGGCGCAGATCGCCGCCGAAGCCTCGGGCTAGCTCCGGCGGGCGGCGCGGTGCCGGTCAGGGCCGGGTCGCGCCTTGCCAGTTGTCGATGATCCCGACCGCTTCATCCGCCGTTTCGACATAGCGGAACAGATCCAGATCCTCATCGCTGATGGTGCCTGCCCCGGCCAGCGCCTTCCAGTCGATGATCCTGTCCCAGAAATCCTTGCCGAAGAGCAGGACCGGGATCGGTTTCATCCGCTGTGTCTGGATCAGGGTCAGCGTTTCGAACAGTTCATCCAGCGTGCCGAAGCCGCCCGGAAAGACCGTGACGGCGCGGGCGCGCATCAGGAAATGCATCTTGCGGATGGCGAAATAGTGGAAGTTGAAGGACAGATCCGGCGTCACATATTCATTCGGTGCCTGTTCATGGGGCAGCACGATATTCAGGCCGATGGATTGCCCACCCGCCTCATGCGCGCCCAGATTGCCGGCCTCCATCACGCCGGGACCGCCGCCGGTGCAGATGACATATTCGCGGCCATAAGCCTCGAGGCTGCGCTGCGTCATCATATAGGCAAAGCGGCGCGCCTGTTCGTAATATTTCGACAATTCGGCCAGGGTGCTGGTCCGCGCGCTGTCGGATTTTGACGGTTCGGGAATGCGGGCGCCGCCGAACATCACGACCGTGGATTCGATGCCGCGTTCGTCCAGAATGACCTGCGGCTTCAGCAATTCCAGCTGGAATCGCACCGGGCGTAACTCTTCGCGCAGCAGGAAATCCTGATCCGCAAAGGCCAGCCGATAGGCCGGGGCGCGGGTCTGGGGGGTGTCGGCCATTTTGTCCGCGCGCTGCATATCCTCGTCGCTGTGGGTGAGGGTATGGGCGCGTTCGCGGTCTTCTTTCTCTTTCATTCAGCCCTCATCAGGTGGCCTGCGCGGATTGCGCGGGCTTTGACTCACGCTTATAGCCCTGTGAGAGAAAATTCCACCGGGACGCGACAGATCAAGGAGAAGGCCAGCATGACCGAAGCTTTGGAGACCGCCATCGAGGCCGCATGGGAAAACCGTGCCGATATCACCGCCGCCACGCAGGGCGAGGTCCGCGAGGCGGTCGACGCGACGCTGAAGGCGCTGGATTCGGGCGAATTGCGCGTGGCTGAAAAGCGGGGCAATGACTGGCATGTGAACCAATGGGCCAAGAAGGCGGTTCTGCTGTCCTTTCGCCTGAATGACATGGAAGAGATGTCGGGCGGTCCGCAGGGGTCCAACTGGTGGGACAAGGTGCCGTCGAAATTCGAAGGCTGGGGCGACAATCAGTGGCGCGCCGCAGGCTTCCGTGCCGTTCCGGGCGCCATCGTGCGCCGCAGCGCCTTTGTCGCCAAGGGTGCGGTTCTGATGCCCTCTTTCGTCAATCTTGGGGCGCATGTGGGCGAAGGCACGATGGTCGATACCTGGGCCACCGTCGGATCCTGCGCGCAGATCGGCAAGAATGTGCATCTGTCGGGCGGCGTGGGCATTGGCGGCGTTCTGGAGCCGCTTCAGGCCGGTCCCACCATCATCGAGGATGATTGCTTCATCGGCGCCCGGTCGGAAGTGGTCGAAGGCTGCATCGTGCGAGAGGGGTCGGTTCTGGGCATGGGGGTCTTTATCGGCCAGTCCACCAAGATCGTGGATCGCGAGACGGGTGAGGTCATGTATGGCGAAGTGCCTGCCGGTTCGGTGGTCGTCGCCGGGTCGATGCCGTCGAAAAACGGCATCAATCTGTATTGCGCGGTGATCGTGAAGCGGGTGGATGCCAGGACGCGTTCCAAGACCTCGGTCAACGAATTGCTGCGCGATTGACGCTTTATATCGACGCCGATGCCTGCCCGGTGAAGGCCGAGGCCGAGCGCGTGGCCACAAGGCTGCGCGTTCCCATGGTTCTGGTCTGCAATGGCGGTCTGCGACCATCGCAAAATCCGCTGGTCACGCTGAAGATCGTGGCCGAGGGGCCGGATGTCGCCGATATCTGGATCGCCGAGACCTGCGGTCCCGGTGATGTGGTGGTGACGGCGGATCTGCCGCTGGCCGATCGCTGTCTGAAGGCCGGGGCGCAGGTGATCCAGCATAATGGTGAGGTGCTGACCCCCGCCAATATCGGCCCGCGTCTGGCGACCCGCGATCTGATGGCCGATATCCGGGCGGCAAATCCCTTTCATCAGGGTGGCGGGAAATCCTTCGACAAGGCTGACAGGTCTCGCTTCCTGCAATCGCTGGACGCTGCGCTGCGTGCGGCAGGTTTGCCGGGCTGATCCCCGGGTCAGCCTGACGAATGCGGATATGACAACACCCGGCCATGAAGACCGGGTGCTTTCGGTTTTTCAGCGGGATTGATCAGTCGATATCGACCGGTCGGCCCAGATGCGCGCCTGCCGCTGCGGCCACCAGACCGATCAGCGATGCCAGCGCCGCCATCAGCGCCGCCGCTGCAGCCATGTCCGCCGCCTGATCTGCCGCTTCGACGGCAGCGGCCTTGGTCTCTTCGAAGGACTGACGCGCTTCGGCGATTGCGGCCTCGGCCTCGGCCCGCGCCTCGGTCAGGCGCGCTTCGACCTGATCGATATAGGCATTGGCCTCTTGCCGGGTCAGGCCAAGACGCGATTCCATGACGCGCAGCGCCTCTGCACGGTCTTCCTCGGACAGGACGGCATCTTCACCACCGACCAGCGTATCGGCCAGCTGCTGCAGCTCTGCCTCGATATCCGAGGGGTTGCGCAGGATATCCACGGCGGAATTCGAAATGGCGCGGCGGGCGCGAGCCTGTTCCGACCGGCTGATCACGTCGCGGAACGCCTCGCGCGCTTCGGTGCGGAAGTTTTCCGGCGTGATCCCGGCCTCGCGCAGCCGTGCGGCGACCGGATCGGGCAGATCCTCAAGGCCAAGCTGGCTGACGGCCAGATCCGGCAGGTTGACGTCTTCGGGCATCATCGCCTGCACGGCACCGCCGGTGGCGCTGGCGGCGTTGGACACGGCGGATCCGACCATGCCGATTGCGGAACCGGTCATGTTGAACAGGCCGACGCTGGCGCTGACGGCCAGCCATGCCGCCACCAGCGTGGACAGCGCCCAGACGGCGGCCCCGTGCAGCATCGAGCCGATGCCGTGCAGCACACCGGCAAGGCGGCCGGCCACGAAACCACCGATGCCCAGCGAGATGATCTGACTGACAAACAGCCAGATCGGCGACGCGGTCGGCACGCCGCCCAGCGGATTATCCTCACCGATTTCGATGGCTGTCAGACCCAGTCCGACCCCCAGAAGGCTGAGCATGGCGAAGACGGCCAGGCCGATCACGCTGCCCACCAGGATCGCCCCCCAGGCCGAGCGTCCGCCACGGTCAAGCTGGGTTTCGCGCATATAGGCGCCTGTCTGTCGGATATCTGTCATGTTACCTCACCTATCGAGACTAAAGAATTCTTCCTCAGTCAGCGAAACGGGCGCGGCAGTTTTCAGTTTCACTTATATTTGATAATCGCCCCGCGCGAAATCGGGCCGGACGCCAACAATCACAGGCATTCTGCCTGTTTTTGGGCGCACAAAAAATATCGCATTGTAATAAAACTGTTCTCTTCAGGTGGCAGATCCGTCCGATGCCGCCACCTGCAGGCCGCCGGATCAGCCTGTCGGCTTCACCTTGGCCGCAGTGCCCTTGGCAAAGGATGCCAGCCTTTCCCTGGCCGCCTCTTGCGTATTGACGACGCCGGCCACGACGGCCTCGGCATAGGCCGCGTCCAGCGCCGACATGTTCTGCATATGGCTGATCGCGCTGCAGATGGCGAAATTCGACAGGGGCGGGTTCTGCGCTGCCGCCCGCGCGATCTCCCACGCTTTCGCCTCGGCATCCTCGACCAGATATTGGCACAGGCCCACATCCACGGCCTCTTGCCCGCGATACAAACGCCCCGACAGCATCATGTCGATCATCCGCGCCTTGCCGATCAGGTCGGCCACGCGGATCGTCGCGCCGCCGCCGGTAAACAGGCCGCGCTGCCCCTCGGGCAGGCCGAAATAGGTGTCGGGTCCTGCCACCCGGATATGCGCGGCGCTGGCCAGTTCCAGCCCGCCCCCGACCACCGCGCCTTTCAGCACCGCGATGATCGGCACGCCGCCATATTCCATCTTGTTGAACGCCTCGTGCCAGCGCAGGCAGACATGCATGAAATCCGCGGCGCTGCGCTCCTTCTGGTGATGTTCCACCAGATCCAGCCCGGCGCTGAAATGATCGCCATTGGCGCGCAGGATCGCGGCACGAATACCGGCGCGGGGCAAGGTGGCAAAGATATCCACCAGCTCATCTATCGTCGCCAGATCCAGCGCGTTCCGTTTGGCCGGGCGATTCAGGGTGACGGCGGCAATGCCGTCCTGATCGACCTCCAGCCGGATATTCGTCAATTGCAGATCGTCGAGTCCGCGCATCCGGGTCTCCTCTCTCGTCTTCACTGGTTCATGTCTGACCGATCAGCAGGATGACCAGGGGCAGGGTCACAATGCTGCAGGCGGTCGAAATCAGGATTGCCGTCGACACACGCTGCTGTGCGACACCGAAATATTGCGCCAGGATATAGACGTTCCCGGCCACCGGCAGCGCCGCCGCTGCCACCATCACACCCGCGGCGAAATGTTCCACGCCAAACAGCATCGCGGCAAGTCCCACGGCAGCCGGGTGCAGCACCAGCTTGGCAAAGCTAAGCCAGGCCGAGGCCGCCAGCCGCTGAACCCGACGCCCCGCCAGACTTGCCCCGATGGCAAACAGCGCGCCCGGCGTGGCCGCCGCCCCCAGCAGCACCAGAAATTCATCCAGCGGACCGGGCAGCGGCAGATCGAAGGCGGACCACAGCAGCCCCGCCACCATCGACAGGATCATCGGATTGGCGACGATGCCCCGCAGGATCGGCCGCAGCGTGGCCAGCCGCAGCCCGCCGCTGCGGCTGGCATGCACGATCAGGGTGATCAGCGTCGAAAACACCAGCATATCGATGGTCAGCACCATCAGCACCGGCCCGATGGCCCTGTCGCCCAAAAGCAGCACCAGCATCGGCACGCCCAGAAAGCCGGTATTTCCCGTCATGCAGCATTGCGCCTCCATCGCCGCCTCGGGCAGCGGCAACCCGCGCCAGCGCGCCGCCGTCAGCCCCAGAAGCCAGATCAGCAGCGATCCCAGCAGATAGGCCGATGCAAAGCGCAGATCGAACAGCTCTCCGATATCCAGACCCGCCGCAAATCGGAACAACATGGCCGAAAGCGCGAAGAAAAAGACGAATCTGGTCAGCCAGGCCGCCCCTTCCTCGGGGAAAAAGCGGCTTCTGGCGGCCAGCCAGCCAAGGGCGATCAGCCCGAAAAACGGCAATGTCTTCAGAAAGACGGCCAGCATTAAAAGACGGACATGATCTGATCCAGCGGCTTCTTGCGCTTCGCGGCGGCGGGCACGGTGGCATCGGAGGCAGGCAGGCCAACCGGCAGGATCATGACTGGCTTTTCGTTCTCGGGCCGGTTGCACAGCGCGTTCAGAAACTTCATCGGATTGGGCGTATGTTCCAGCGTGACCAGCCCGGCATGATGGATCGCAGCGATCAACATGCCGCAGGCAATGCCGACGCTTTCGGGCACATAGTAATGCTTGTGCCGCTGCCCCTCCTGCATCCCGTAACGCTGGGCGAAAACGACGATCAGCCAGGGCGCAATGGTCAGATGAGGCTTTTCCGGCCCGGTGCCCACCGGCTCCAGCGCGGCCAGCCATTCATCCCCGCCGCCACCGGCGTAAAAGGCGCGCTCTTCCTCTTCGGCCGCTTCCCGGATCCGCGCCTTCATCGTCGGATCCGCGATGGCCACGAAATGCCAGGGCTGCTGATTGGCCCCCGAGGGCGCTGTGCCCGCAGCCTCGATACAGGCCTGAATCACCGCCGCATCGACCGGTGCGTCGGAAAATTCCCGCACCGAATGACGCCTGCGCATATAGTCGCGAAAGGCCTGAACCTGTTTCAGCGAGTCGTCGGATGACAGCTGAACCCGGTCGGGCAGCGGCAATGGCTGGTAACTCATGGCGATCCTCCCTCAGGCGGCCCTATCCTGACCCGATCAGGATCCCCGCCGCCAATACCAAACCACCGCCCACAACCACTTGCAAGACAGCCCGCCAGAAGGGCGTCTGCATCCACCGCTGCTGGATCCACGCAATCGCCCACAGCTCGACAAAGACGACGACCAGCGCGATTGCCGTGGCGGTCCAGAAATGCGGGATCAGATAGGGCAGCGCATGGCCAAGACCGCCCAGCGTCGTCATCACCCCAGAGGCGATGCCCCGCTTGATCGGCGATCCCCGCCCCGACACCACCCCGTCATCCGAGGCGGCTTCGGTAAAGCCCATGCTGATCCCGGCCCCGATACTGGCGGCCAGCCCGACCAGAAAGGTCGTCCAGGGATCCTGCGTGGCAAAGGCCGTGGCAAAGATCGGCGCCAGCGTCGACACGCTGCCATCCATCAATCCCGCAAGCCCGGGCTGAACCCAGGTCAGCACGAATTCGCGATGCCGGATCGCATCCTCTTCCTCGCGCTTGGCCCCGCCCAGATGCTCGGCCCGCAATTCCTCTGCCGTGCTCTCATGCCCACGCTCGGCCGCGGCCAGATCGCCCAGCAATTTCCGCGTCGCCGCATCCGTACTGACCTGCGCCGCGCGGGTATAGAACT
Organism: Paracoccus fistulariae; assembly: GCF_028553785.1. Classification (NCBI taxonomy): domain Bacteria; kingdom Pseudomonadati; phylum Pseudomonadota; class Alphaproteobacteria; order Rhodobacterales; family Paracoccaceae; genus Paracoccus; species Paracoccus fistulariae. Next base: position 2,353,633 of record NZ_CP067136.1, on the reverse strand, counting down.
CGGCCGCGTCATGCTCCATCAGCGCCGACTCGTCACGGATCGCCTCCAGCGACATGGTCTGCATCATCCAGGCCGGGCGCCGGTTGTAATACCCCGCTACATGTTCGCGCCGGATCACCGGGATCACCTCGCCAAAGCGCGCCCGGAACAGCTCGATCAGCCGCCGCCTATGCTCGTCCTCCTCCGCCGCCATGCCGTCAAAGATCGCCGCTGTCGCCTCGTAATCCCGCCGCAGGAACTCGGCCCAGTTGCGATAGATCTGCGCATCATCCTCTTCCGAGGAAATCGCCAGCGCCAGAACCTCCATCTCCGACAGATCAGAGAAACGCTTCCTGTGCTGCAGAACGGTCAACATCATCTTTTGTGCTCAAATATCCTCGGGGGTGAGGCCGCCTGCGGCCGAGGGGGCAGACAGCCCCCTTTCCACGACGAACTCATGCAACCCGGCCTCGATTTCATCCACGCTGATCACGGCATGGCCCGCCTCGGCGCAAAAATGCGGCACATCGATCAGCGCCATCGCATCCGTCGCCCGCATCCGCACGCGCCCGCCCTCGGGCAGGCCCGACAGAACCTTGCGCAAGCGCAGGACCGGCAAGGGGCATAGCAGGTCGCGGGCATCGATCTCGGTCACGGACATCAGCTCACCTGCACCGCGACATTGGCCATGCACCAGTGATCCAGCCGGTCCGGCGACAGCTCTTCGGCCAGCCCGCCGCAAAAGGCATCAAAGGCCCGCCGCTGCTGGCGCGGCACATGCAGCAGAACCGGCTGCTCATTTTCCATCGCCGTTGCGATCACGCTGCGAAAGCCGCGGCCAATCGCCTCCTGCTTGCCGAATTTCGGCACGATCACCAGCTGCGCCCCCTGCAGCCGCGCCGAGACCCGCCCCGCTGCCAGTTCCAGCGCGCCGCTGTCCAGCCGACAGCCGCTGGACTCCGCCCCCAGCGACTGAGAGATCCGGATCGGCTGATCCTCATCCCCGATCACCAACAGATCCATGTCGCAGGCGCAATCGGCGCCCCGGTCGCGATTGTGCTGGACCGCACCGGCCAGATCCAGCCCACGCTCCTGCAGGCGCTGGACCAGCGCCGCAAGAATACGATTGGCTTCCCCCGCCGGGGCATCATCGGTCAGCGTGAACCAGGCCAACATAATGCGATTCCCTTGATTTCATGGCCATTCTTGTCACCTTCCCCAAGCGCTCGTCCAGCCCTTCCTTGCGGGCTGCCGCAAAGTCACGACGGTCGCCCCGCGCAGCATAGCACATTCCCGGGCTCGGCGGATTGTCACACAGCCGCACTTGCCGGATTAGCAAAACTCGGCCAATCTGAACCGGATGTCTTGCGCAATTTGCCGCGCTGCGCAGGCTGTAGGGCAAATTTCGTTTCATATTGGGCACCTTATGCACGACCAATCTTTTGATCGCCGCGCCTTCTTGCAGACGGCCTTGGGAATGGGGGCGTTTTTCCTGCTGCCCCGGATCAGCTTCGCCCAGGGCGGCGGGGCCAAGGCGCAGCCCTTTTCCTGGGATGCGCTGACACAGATGGCGCAACAGCTTGCCGCCAGCCCCTATCAGCCGCCCGAAATCGCCGATCGCGATATTCTGGAACAGGTCGATTACGATTTCCACAACCAGATCCGCTTCAAACCCGACAGCACCCTGTGGAAGGATGTGGACGGATCCTCGCGCGTGCAGATGTTCTTTCCGGGCCGCTATTTCAAAGACCCGGTGCGGATCTTCACGGTTCAGGACGGCATGGCGACCGAGGTGCCCTTCGATCTGGACCTGTTCGACATCCCCGCCGACAATCCCGCCCAGGGGCTGGACCAGACGCGGGGCTTCGCGGGATTTCGCGTTCAGGGCCCCGATGGTGACCGGGACTGGATGGCCTTCCTGGGCGCCTCTTACTGGCGGACCTCGGGCTATAGCGGGCAGTTCGGGCTGTCCGCGCGCGGGCTGGCGGTGGATACGGCCATGCCCGAAGGCCCCGAGGAATTTCCCATCTTCACCAGTTTCTGGCTGGAACGCGGCGAAGGCAGCGATGTCACGGCCTATGCGCTGATGGACAGCCCAAGCGTGACCGGCGCCTATCGCATCGCCTCGCATCAGCAGGATGGCGCCATTCAGGATGTGACGGCGCGGATCTTTCTGCGCAAGGATATCCGGCGGCTGGGCCTTGCGCCGCTGACCTCGATGTTCTGGTATGGCAAGAATTCCCGTCATCTGGCCCCCGACTGGCGCCCCGAGGTCCACGATTCCGATGGGCTGCAGATCCTGACAGCGGGCGGAGAGCGGATCTGGCGACCGCTGAACAACCCGCCGCGCACCATGGCAAACTCCTTTCAGGCCCCGTCGGTGCAGGGCTTCGGTCTGATGCAGCGGGAACGCGATTTCGACGAATATCAGGACGATGGCGTCTTCTATGAAAAGCGCGCCTCGGCCTGGGTCGAACCGCAGGGCGATTGGGGCGATGGCGCGGTGATGCTGGTCGAGCTGCGCACCGATGATGAAATTCACGACAACATCGTGGCCTTATGGCGCCCTGCCGAAGATGCGCTGGCCGGTTCCGAACATGAATTCAGCTATCGCCTGTCCTGGGTCGAGGATGTGCCGATTCAGGCTCCGTCGGGCCGTTTCATCGCGACCAGATTCGGCGCGGGCGGTGTTCCGGGCCAGCCCCGCCCCCATGACGTTGTCAAGCTGGTCTGCGATTTCACGGCGCCCGGCCTGACGCCACAGGATGATCCGGCGCTGAATGTCGTGACCTCGGACGGCAACATGTTCAATCAGGCGGTGCGCCCGATTGTCGGCACTGAAAACTGGCGCGCGACGGTCGATATCGACTTCGCCCAGATGGATCCCGAAACGGATAAGCCCATAGATCTGCGGATCTATATCTCGACCGCCGACCGCGCGGTGACCGAGACGCTTTTGCTGCAACTTTTCCCGTCGCAGCTGCGCAAACTTCTGGCCAGTCGGCCCTGACCGCTTTTCTTGGCCGATGCGGCGTAATATGGATCGGCCATGAGTGATTATGACGCCCTTTCCGCCCGGATTCGCGCCCTGACCGAGGGCGAGACGGATGAGGTTGCCCTGATGGCGACCCTTGCCTGTGAATTGCATCATTCCGATGATCGCTTCGACTGGACCGGCTTTTACCGGGTCGTCGCGCCCGAATTGCTGAAGATCGGCCCCTATCAGGGCGGGCATGGCTGTCTGGTCATTCCGTTTTCGCGCGGCGTCTGCGGCGCGGCGGCGCGGACGCGGCAGGTGCAACTGGTCCCCGATGTCGATGCCTTCCCGGGCCATATCGCTTGCGCCAGCAGCACACGCTCGGAAATCGTGCTGCCGGTGTTCGGCGCGGATGACCGACTGATCGGCGTGCTTGATATCGACAGCGACCGGCCCGATGCCTTCACCCAGGAAGACGCAACACGGCTGGCCGCCATTCTGGCCGAGGTGTTCCATGACGTCTGAGATCACGGGCCAATGCCTGTGCAGTGCGGTCCGTTTCACGGCGAAGCTGCAAGAGGGCGGCGCGGTGGCCTGCCATTGCAGCCAGTGCCGCCGCTGGTCCGGGCATGTCTGGGCGGCCAGTCAGGCCACGGATCTGGCGCTGACAGATGACAGGTCGCTGCGCTGGTTTCGATCCGGCGAAAGCTCGGAACGCGGATTTTGCGGCGATTGCGGCTCGGCGCTGTTCTATCGCGTCGATGGCCGTCAGGATCTGTCGATTGCGGCGGGCGCCATCGACAAGCCGACGGGACTAAGCTTGCGCGGCCATATCTTTGTCGCCGATAAGGGCGATTATTACACGATCGCGGACGGGTTGCCCGAATACCCCGCAGGCGATCTTTGACAGGGTTCAGAACATGATCTGGGACACGCTTGCGAATATTCCCTCGGCACAGATGATTGCCTTCATCCTTGGCGGGCTGGCGCTGAATTTCGCGCCCGGTCAGGACGTGTTCTTTGCCAGCGCCTGCGGCATCCAGAGCGGCCCGCGTGCGGGCGCCCTGGCCGGGTTCGGCGTCGGGCTGGGGGTGCTGTTCCACCTGACACTGGCGACGGTCGGTCTGGGCGCGGTGGTCGCGGCCCATCCGGGCGCTTTGCTGGCGATCAAATATATCGGCGCGGGCTATCTGCTGTGGCTGGCCTGGAAAAGCTGGACCGCCGGCCCGGTCGATCCAAGCGCACAGGCCGCGCGCAAGCCCTGGAACATCATCCGGCGGGGCGCGCTGTCCAATATCCTGAACCCCAAGCCGGTCCTGTTCCTGCTGGCCTTCCTGCCGCAATTCACCAGCCCGGCCTTTGGCCCGATCTGGCAGCAGATTCTGGGCCTTGGGCTGATCTTTGCCTTTACCGGCACGCTGGTGACCATCGGCTATGGCGTGGCCGGCGGTCTGGCCGGGCAGGTCATCGGCAAGCGTCTGGGCCTGCTGAACAAGGTAGCGGCGATCATGTTCGCAGGTCTGGCCGTGCGTCTTGTGGTGAAATGACCGGGCAGGGCTTTACCTATGACCCGCCGCCCGAGGCGGCCGATATCCTGCATGCCGATCACGAGATTCTGGTGGTGGGCAAGCCTGCGGGCCTGCTGTCGGTGCCCGGACGCGGTCCCGACAAGGCCGATTGCCTGATCGAGCGTCTGCGCGGCGCCTTTCCGACCATCCTGCTGGTGCACAGGCTGGATCAGGATACCTCGGGCGTGATGGTCTTTGGCCTGACCCCGCATGCGCAGCGCCATCTGTCGAAACAGTTCGAGGATCGCAAGGTCAGGAAAACCTATGTCGCGCGTCTGGCCGGGCGGTTGCAGCCCCGGACCGGGACGGTGGATCTGCCGCTGATCGTGGACTGGCCGAACCGGCCCCGGCAGATGGTTGACCATGAACAGGGCAAACCCGCCAGAACCGACTGGCGCGTGGTCCGCGCCAATGATGCAGAGACCCGCGTCCGCCTGTTCCCGCTGACCGGCCGCAGCCATCAGTTGCGGGTCCATATGGCCGAGATGGGGCACCCGATCCTGGGCGACCCGCTTTACGCCTCGGGCGCGGCGGCGGATCATCCGCGGCTGATGCTGCATGCCGAAAACCTGCGGCTGAAACATCCCGAAAGCGGCAAACCGATCAGCTTCAGCCAACCGGCCCCGTTTTGAGGCCGGTCAGCGCGCAAGGGGGTGTCGCTACCCTTCTCCGCCCGGATACCAGTTGGCGATGATCACCATGCTGCCCGCATCCGAGGCCTCGACCAGTTTCGCGAACTCCTGAATGTCGCTGCCCCTGTGGTGATAGGGAAAGACCACGACCGGCTTGAAGGCGGCAACCGCCTCGGCCGCCTGCTGCACCGTCATGGTATAGGGCAGGTTCATCGGCAGGAACGCAACCTCGATATCCTGCATCGCCTTCATCTCATCCGTGGGTTCGGTATCGCCCGCGATATAGAAACGCTTGCCGCCGATGGTCAGGATATAGCCATTGTCGCGGCCGACCGGGTGATACTGCATCCGGTCCTCGGTGGTGTTATGGGCGGGGACGGCCTCGATCATCATCTCCAGCGCTTCGACCTGATCGCCATTGGCCATCGGGGTGGCACGCTCTTGCATCTCGGGCGGAAGCTGGTCGTAGACCGACTGATTGGTGATGATCCGCACGGCAGGCAGGGCCTGCAGCGTGGGCAGGTCGAAATGGTCGCCATGCTCATGCGTGATCAGGATCAGCGCGGGCTGCGGCAGATCGGAATAGGGCTCGGCGCCGCCGACCGGATCGACATAGATCACGCCACCCGGCGTTTCCGCCACCATCGAGGCGTGCTGGACCGGATGGAATACCACCTGCCCGCCCTCGACCGGATAGGAAAAGGAACCGGCAGGCCCGCTATCCTGCGCCAGCACAAGCCGAGGCAGGGCGCTGGCCCCAAGTGCGGCGATGCCCATTTTAAGACCGGAACGGCGCGTGATCTGCATGATGTGACCCCTGTTTTGGCTGATAAGTTGCAGACAAAACCACGTTGAGGCGGATCAGGTTCCGGCCTGCGCGCGTTAAGCCCTGCTTGGCAGGGCCGGGCAGCTTGGCTATAGATGGCGATGAGAGAGAGCAGGGGGCGAGGGCATGACACATCTATGGGTGCGGGCGGAAACGCGGCCGAATGAGGACCGGGTGGGCATCACGCCAGAGGGTGTGGGCAGGCTGATCGCGGACGGCTTTACCGTCACGGTCGAGGACAGCACCAGCCGCGTCATCGCCACCGAAGAATATGCCAGGGCCGGTGCCACCATCGCCCCTGCGGGCAGTTGGCCCGACGCCCCGGACGATGCGATCATCTTCGGCCTGAAAGAGCTGCCACAGGACGGCACGCCACTGCGTCACCGCCACATCATGTTCGGCCATGCCTTCAAGGGGCAGCCCGACGGGCAGGTGCTATTGCAGCGCTTTCGCGAGGGCGGCGGCACGCTGCTGGATCTGGAATATCTGCTGGATCAGGATGGCCGCCGCATCGCCGCCTTTGGCTATTGGGCGGGCTTCGTGGGTGCGGCGCTGTCGCTGAAGGCCTGGGTGGCGCAGCGTCGCGGGCAGATCAGCGGCCCGGCCCATGCCTATGCCAGCCAGAGCCTGCTGACCGAGGAGCTGCGCGCGCAGCTGGACGGCACCGGGCAGCCCCGCCCCTCGGCCATCGTGATCGGCGCCAAGGGGCGCGTCGGATCGGGCGCGGTCGATCTGTTGCAGGCGATGGGCGTGCATGTGACCGGCTGGGATGTCGAAGAGACGGCCAGCGGTGGACCGTTCCCGCAGATCCTCAGCCATGACCTGTTCGTCAACGCCATTCTGGCGCAGCCGGGCGTGCCGGTCTTTGTCCCGGCCGAGGCGGTCAATCCGCTGCGCCAGCTGACGGTGATCGGCGATGTGGCCTGCGATCCGGACAGCGAGTTTTCCCCGATCAAGGTCTATGACCGCACGACAACATGGCAGGAACCGGTGCTGCGCGTCGCAGACAATCCGCCGCTGGATGTAATGGCGATCGACAATCTGCCCTCCATGCTGCCGCGCGAAAGCTCGACCGATTATGCGGCGCAACTGCTGCCAAGCCTGCGCAAGCTGGGCGATATGGACAGCCAGCCCTGGGCCGGCGCCAGATCGACCTTTGACAGGCATCTGGCAAAGCTGTGATGGCGCGGGCGGGAACGTAAGGCGGCTTTTCCGGTTGAGTCGGGGATTTCCCATTGACCCGATGCATTGGAAAGGCCCGACATGACCCGCCACATCCCCCTTGGACTGATCGCCCCCGTCGCCATGCTGGCGGCAGGCACGCTATGGGCGCAGGATTTCAACGACGCCCCGCCGAATGCGCCCGGACAAAGCCCGGCTTTCGAGGGGCAGACCCGCGCGCCGGTGCTTCCCGACACTCCGCTGCGGCAACAGGTCGTGGTGGACGGGCTGGAAAACCCGTGGGCGATGGCAGAACTGCCCGATGGCGGCTGGCTGGTTACGGAAAAGCCGGGCCGTTTGCGCCATGTCGGCGCGGATGGTGCGCTGTCCGATCCGATTGGCGGTCTGCCCGAACTGGACACGCGCCGTCAGGGCGGGCTGCTGGATGTGGCGGTTGCCGATGATTTTGCCCAGACCCGCCGCGTCTGGATCAGCTTCGCGCAGCCGCGAGAGGGCGGCAAGACCTCGACCTCGGTGGCGACGGGGGTGCTGTCAGCGGATGGCACAACGCTGCAGGATACCCGCGTCATCTGGCAGCAGAACCCGGCCTGGGATTCGGCCATGCATTACGGCTCGGTCCTGGTGTTTGACGGCAAGGGCGGGCTGTTCGTGACGACCGGCGAACGCTCGGTCCGCGATGCGCGGGTGCTGGCGCAGGATGTGACGGCGGCTTTGGGCAAGGTGGTGCGGATCGACCCGATGACCGGCGCGTCGATGGGCGATCCGGGGCAGCCCGACGCCCTGCCCGAGATCTGGTCCTGGGGCCATCGCAACCTGCAGGGCGCAGCCATGGGGCCGGATGGCGCGCTGTGGACCATCGAACACGGACCCAAGGGCGGGGATGAGCTGAACCGCCCGCAGGCCGGGATGAATTACGGCTGGCCGCGGGTCACCTATGGCATCGATTACGGCGGCGGTCCGATTGGTGAGGGGCTGACCCAATTGGACGGGACCGAGCAGCCGGTCTATTACTGGGATCCTGTGATCGCGCCGGGTGGCATGACCTTTTACGAAGGCGAGATGTTCCCCGACTGGCAGGGCGACGCGCTGATTGCCGGGCTGAAAGCGGGCGCCATCGTGCGGTTGCAGATCGAGGGTGGCCGCGTCACCGCCGAGGCGCGACATCTGCAGGATCTGGGACAGCGGGTGCGTGACGTGGCCGTAGCGCAGGATGGGGCTATCATGATCCTGACCGATGAAAGCGACGGCCAGATGATCCGCGTCACACCTGCCGCCGATTGATCCCCGCGACTAATCCTTGCGCCCGAACAGCCGCTCGATATCCGACAGCTTCAGCTTCACCCATGTCGGGCGGCCGTGATTGCATTGGCCGGATCGCGGCGTCCGCTCCATCTCGCGCAAGAGGGCGTTCATTTCTTCGGCCGACATGCGGCGGCCCGACCGGACCGAGCCGTGGCAGGCCATCGAGGACAGCACCGCATCGATCCGCGCCCGCAATCGGTCCGAGGATCCCTGATCCGCCAGATCGTCCAGAATATCGCGGATCAGCGCGGCGGCGTTCAGCCGGTCCAGCATGGCCGGGGCCTCTTGCACGGCAATGGCGCCCGCACCGAAGGGCTCGATCACCAGCCCCAGATCGGCCAGTTCATCCGCGATGGACAGGATCCGGGCGGCGTCGGCTTCTGACAGCTCGACGATTTCGGGGATCAGCAGGGCCTGACGCGCAATGCCCTTATCCGCGGCCTGCGTCTTCAGCCGCTCATAGACCAGCCGCTCATGCGCGGCATGTTGGTCGATCAGCACCATCCCGTCCTGCGTTTGGGCGACGATATAGTTTTCATGCAACTGCGCCCGCGCCGCGCCAAGGGGGGCATCGGTCGGGCCGGGGGTGATCTCTTCGAACCGGGCCGAAGGGGTTTCGGCAAAGCCCGCGTCAAAGCTGGGCAGGGGCGCGGTATCGGGGCTTTGCGCGGCAATCGAGGATCGGATCGCGCCGGCCGAGGGGCGGGCGTAATCCATCTGATAGTTGCGCGGCGCCATTGCCGCAGGGGTTTCCGGCTGAAAGGCCGCCAGCGTCGCATTGCCCACGGTGGACGAGGCACGATGCCCCGCATTGGCCAGCCCGTGCCGCAGCGCGCTGACCAGCAGACCGCGCGCGGCGGATGGATCGCGGAACCGGACCTCGGCCTTGGCGGGATGGACGTTCACATCGACCAGTTGCGGATCGCAGGTCAGAAACAGCACCGCCGCCGGGTGCCGCCCCGAGGCCAGGACATCCATATAGCCCGCCCGCAAGGCCCCGGTCAGCAGTTTGTCCCGCACCGGACGGCCATTCACATACAGATGCTGCGCCACCGCCGCGCCGCGCGAATAGGTGGGCAGGGCGGCAAAGCCCGTCAGCGTCAGCCCGTCGCGTTCGGCATCCATCGCAATCGTATTGTCGATGAAATCGCGGCCCATGACGCGGGCCAGCCGGGCCTGCAGGGCGCCGAACAGCTCACCCTGTTCGGCATCGGCGCGAAAGATCTCGCGCCCGTCGGCGGTCAGGGCAAAGCCGACCCAGGGTTCGGCCATGGCCAGCTTGCGTACGGTGTCGGCCACGGCCTGCGTCTCGGCCCGGTCGCTGCGCATGAATTTCAACCGCGCGGGCGTGGCAAAGAACAGATCCCGCAACTCGACCACGGTGCCGCGATTGGCAGCGGCGGGGCGGGTCGGGCCGATCTTGCCTGCGGTGACGGTGATCTCGGCCCCCTCTGCCCCATCCGCGCGTGAGGTGATGCGCAACCGCCCCACGGCGCCCAGCGACGGCAGCGCCTCGCCCCGGAAGCCAAAACTGTTGATCGCCAAGAGGTCGCTGCCGTCGATCTTGCTGGTGGCGTGGCGCGACAGCGCCAGTGGCAGATCGTCGGGCGTCATGCCGCAGCCGTCATCCGACACCCGGATCAGCCGCTTGCCGCCATCCTCGATGGCGATCTCGATCCGCGAGGCCCCCGCATCCAGCGCATTTTCAACCAGTTCCTTAACGGCCGAGGCCGGACGCTCGACCACCTCTCCGGCGGCGATGCGATTGGCCGTGGCCTCATCAAGCTGGCGAATGACGGGGCGCATATTGGGGGCATGCTGGTTCATGCCCCCAGATCTAGCAAATTCCGCATCCGCTCGCCAGCGATTCCCTGACCGGGTTGCGGCGTCCCGATCAATTGACGGGCTGATCGGCTTCCGGCTGCGGCGCGGGCTTGGCATCCGGCGAGGCCGCCGGTGCGCTGTCCGGCGCCTCAGCCCCGTCATCCTGCGGCACCGGGATATCGCCGCCATCGGTCACGCCTTCGGGCTGACCGACCAGCACGAAGCGCAGATTGTCGGAATGCAGCAGGCGCTGTGCGACGCGCTGCACGTCCTCGGCCGTGACGGACTGCACCAGCGCATCGCGATTGTTGATGTAATCGCGGGGCAGCCCGATCATCTGCATCCCGGCCAATATGCTTGCGATCTTGCTGTTGCCATCGAAACGCAAGGGGTATTCGCCGGTAATATAGGTTTTGGCATCGGCCAGTTCCTTCGGCGTCACGCCATCGGCGGCTATGCGGTCCCATTCGCGGCACACCAGCCCGATGGCCTCTGCGACCGAGGCGTTCGAGCTGGCCATGCCGCCCTGCCAGGTCTGCCCGTATAGCCCCGCAGCCAGCGCGGTCGAGACGCCATAGCTGAGCCCGCGCTTTTCGCGGATCTCATCCATCAGGCGCGAGCTGAAGCCGCCGCCGCCCAGGATATGGTTGGCCACGACGGCGGCGAAGTAATCGGGATCCTCGATCGACAGGCCCGGACCGGCAAAGCTGACCACGGTCTGGGGGCTGTTCCAGTCGATCACGGTCAGCCCGCCGGTCAGCTGCAAGGGCGCGTCCTGGGGCAGGGGGGCGGTGCCGGTGGGCGGCAGAACGCCAAGGATCTTGTCCACAAGCGGTCCAAGCTCTTCTGCTGTGATGTCGCCTGCAGCCCCGACGACCACGCGGTCACGGGCCAGAACGCGGTTCTTTGCCGCGACCAGATCCTGACGCGTCAGCAGCTTGACGGATTCCGCCGTCCCGTTGATCGAGGTCGCATAGGGGTGATCGCCCCAGGCCTGACGCGCCATTTCCTTGATGGCGATGCTGTTCGGGTCGGTCTGTTCGGCGCGGATCACCGACATCACCTGACCGCGCACACGTTCGACCGCATCATTATCGAAGCGCGGCTGCGACAGCGCCTTGGCCAGCAGATCGGCAGCGGCATCGCGGTTTTCGGTCAGAGAGCGCATGCGGACCGTCAGCGCATCGTCCGAGACGCCAAAGGACAGCTCTGCCCCCAGATCCTCGACCGCCTGCGCAAATTCCGTGGCATCCAGCTTGCCCGCGCCTTCCTCAAGCGTTGCGGTCATCAGGTTGATGGCGCCCCGCTTGTCGGGCGCATCCAGGCTGGCGCCGCCTTCGAAATTGAAATTCAGCGCCAGGAAGGGGATCGAGTCATCCCGAACCAGCCAGGCCTTGATGCCGCCGGGTGAGGTGACCTCTTCAATCTCGATCGCATGGGCAGGAACCGCCAGAACGGCAAGGAACAGGGCGATGGCGGCGCGGATCATTTTTGCACCTCATTGGTTTCGGCGGCGCGGTCGGGGCGTCCCGGCGGGCGGGCGATTTCTTCTGCGCGGACGGGCTGCGCCTCGGCTGTTTCGGGATCGGCGGGCAGCAGCCAGCCGGTCACGACGGCCTTGCTGTTCAGCAATTCGCGCGCCGCAGCCGTCACATCCTCGGCCGTGACCTGCGACAGGATATCTGGCCAGTCATTCACATCCTCGATGGTCAGGCCGGTGGCCAGACCCTGACCGTAATCATAGGCGCGGCCATGGGCCGAATCGCGGGCATAGATGCGGGCGGCGCGGATCCGGGTCTTGACCCGTTCCAGATCGCGGGCATCCGGGCCCTTTTCGACAAAGGCGGCCAGCGCCTTGTCCAGCTCTGCCTCGGCCTTGTTTCGGTCCATGCCCTCGGCGGGCACCATCAGGATCGAGAAATTCGTCGGATCGACGGCCAGCCCGTCATAGCCCGCATTCACCCACAGCGCCTTGCCCGGCAAAGCCAGTTCGCGCCCCAGATAAGAGGTCTGCATCGAACCGCCCAGCAATTCGGCCAGAACGGTCAGCGCGGCGGCCTGATCCTGATCGCCGGCATTGCGTTCCGGCGCGATGAAGCTGCGGGTCAGCACCGGCTGTGGCACGCGGGGATCCTGCATTTCCATCCGGCGGGGGGATCGCTGCACGGGTTCCTGCGGGCGCATGCGAGGTCCGGCCTCGCCCTTGGCGGGGATTGCCCCGTAATATCGCTGCGCCAGTTCGCGGGCGCGTTCGGGGGTCACATCGCCCGCGATGATCAGGACCGCCTGATCGGGCGAATAATGCTGATTGTACCAGCCGATCGCATCCTCGCGGGTCAGCCCCTCCATCTCATCGCGCCAGCCGATGACGGGGCGACCGTAGGGGTGGTTGTAATACAGCGTCGCCTGCCGTTCTTCGCCAAACAGGGCCGAAGGGTCGCTGTCGGTCCGCTGGGCACGCTCTTCCAGCACCACCTGACGTTCGGCCTGCCAGTCATCCTCGCCGATCTGCAGATTGGCCATGCGATCGGCCTCCATCTCCATGATCATCGGCAGGCGGTCCGCCGCGATGCGCTGGAAATAGGTGGTATAGTCGTAAGAGGTGAAGGCATTGTCCATGCCGCCATTCGCCGTGACGGTTTTGGAAAATTCGCCCGCCTCGACGGTGTCCGTGCCCTTGAACATCAGATGTTCCAGATAATGGGCCAGCCCGGTCTTGCCCGGCTCTTCATCGGCGGAACCGATCTTGTACCACAGCATCTGCACGACGATGGGGGCGCGGTGATCTTCGATCAGCACGGCCTCCAGCCCATTCTCTAGGGTGAAATGGCTGACGCCTTCGGGCATCTCGGCCAGCGCGGGCAGCACGCCCAGGGACAGGGCGAAAGCTGCGGACAGGATAGGGCGGCGCATCTGGGGGGCAAGCTCCTTTAATCTTGCCCGGAAATTTGACCCGGCAAGGCGGTCTGCGCAACCCACGCTCTCGGCTTTGTGTGGATAGAAAAAGTTAGCCGAGGCGGATCGGCAGGCTGGTCGGGCCATGTGCCTGCAATCCGGTCTTCCAGATCACCGGCCCGTCCAGCGCGATATCGGTGCAGCGCTGCAGCAGGGCGGTGAACAGGATCTCCATGTTCAGCCGTGCCAGATTATTGCCCAGACAGACATGCGGCCCGGTGCCAAAGGCCAGATGCACATTGGGTTTGCGGGTGATGTCAAAGCGGTCGGGCGCGTCAAAGGCCTGCGGATCGCGATTGGCGCTGGCGTAAAGCAGGCCGAACTTCGTGCCCTTCGGCCAGTCCTGCCCGCAGATCGTCAGATCCTGCGCGGCATAGCGGTGGAAAAACGGCAGCGGCGCGGCAAAGCGGAACATTTCCTGCACCGCAGTCGGCATCAGCGCGGGATCGGCCCGCAGCAGCGCCATCTGATCCGGGTTCACCAGCAGCGCATGAAGCCCGCTGCCCAGCACGTCGATGGTCGAACCATGCCCCGCATGAAGGATCTGCATGATGGTCGAGATCAGCTCATCATGGGTCAGCAGCCCCTCGCTTTCCGCGCCGATCATCACGCTCATCAGATCATCGCGGGGCTGGGCCTTCCGCGCGGTGTAAAGATCCTGCAGCAGATCGTGGAACAGGCGCGTCGCCTCTTCGGCGCGGGCCTTCTTGGCGGCGGTGCGGTTGATGTCGAAATAGCTGACGACCTCATCCGACCAGATGGTCATCTGCGGCGCCATGGCGGGATCGGTGCCGATCAGATGGCCGATCACCTGACCGGGCAGATGCGCGGCCAGATCTGCGATGAAGTCGATCCGCCCCTGCGGGATCAGCCGGTCCAGCGCGTCGCCCACCCAGCCGGTGATAAAGCCGCGCAGGCTTTCAAGCCGGGTCTTGGTAAAGAAGGGAAACACCGCCTTGCGGAGCCGGTCGTGGTCCGGCCCGTCAATTTCCAGCATCGAGGTCTGCACGAAACGCTCGTGAAAGGGCATGTCGTGGAAATTTCCGGCGATCTGCAGGCGGCGAACCTCGTCGGGCGGGGCAAAGGCCGCGGCGCTGCGCACCATGCGGCGATCCATGGCGATGGCGCGCACATCGGCAAAGCGGCTGGCAATATGACCGTCAAATCCCGGCATCAGCGGCAGGCCCGGCAGCGCCCGCAACGCGGCATAGGCGGGCCAGGGGTTTTCGGCGAAATCCGGGCAGTCGGGATCGAAGCCGGGGATCATTCCGCGACGGGAATCGGCGAGGTCTGGGTGATCGCGCCTGCGCGCTGCCATTGCACCTGTGCCTCACGCGAATCCAGCGCCTGCGCACGATAGGCACGCTGATAGACCGAGGTGCCGAACAGGATTTCCAGCGGACGGCGGCGGTTGTTAGACCGATAGCGGGCATCGGCCTGCGCCAGCGTGGCGCGGATGGCCGGGTCGCTGCCATTGCGGCTGGCCGCCGCGACCAGCGCCTGATCCGCCGCCCCGATGCCGCGATTTTCCAGCCGCGCCGGATTGCCGCCCAGAGCGGCGACGGCATCGGCATGGGGCGTCGGGTCGGTCAGGTTCGCACCGCCCGGCGTCGGCGTCGGCAACAGTGCCAGATCGGGCGGCATGGACAGCTGTTTCGAGGGGATGATCGCGAATTCGTCGGGCGAGTTCTGTCCGGTCTCGATATTCATCAGGCTGCGATCGCTTGTGCATGCGCCCAGCATGGCGATCCCTGCCATTCCCAAAACCAGCCAAATTGCCCGCATCACCTGCCCCTTGTCTTTTATCCCGCCCGTTCTAGCGCGAATTATCCGCCCCGTCACGGGTGTTGTCGCGGACCGCTGATCCGGGCGCCTTACCGCTGCCTTTCGCGGCGGTCTTGCGTCTGGATTTCGCCGGATCCTGCGGCTTCTGCGGCAGCATCACCAGCCCGATCGCCCCCGCGAAGATCGAGATATCGGCCACGTTGAAGCTGTAGGGATTGGTCCAGTTGGGCAGCGACATGTTCAGGAAGTCGGCGACCGCACCATAAAGGATCCGATCGATGACATTGCCAATCGCGCCGCCGATCAGCAGACCGGCAAAGATCTGCGCCAGCCTGCTGGCATTGCTGCGCCAGATCCAGATCCAGACCCAGACCACGATGATCGCCGCCACCGCGATCAGCATCCAGCGGGCCGAGTTGTTCTCGGACGCCATCAGCCCGAAATTCATGCCCTGATTCCAGGCCATGCGCAGGTTCAGCCAGGGCGGCAGCACGTCGATTTCGCGCAGAAGGTCCAGCCGCAGGATATGGACCACGTAATATTTCAGCACCTGGTCCAGCAGGATGATCGCCGCCGAAATCCAGATCACCAGCCGCATATCGGTGCGGACAGGCGGTTTCGGCTTGCGCGGCGCGCGGGGCTTTTTCGCCTTGGGTTTTGCGGCAGCCTGGTCGGCCTGATCGAAGGGAAGCTCTTGCTGCATCAGTGACGGAAATGCCTTTGACCGGTAAAGACCATGGCCAGACCCAGACGGTTGGCCGCTGCGATGACCTCTTCGTCGCGCATGGACCCGCCGGGCTGGATCACCGCGCGGGCACCGGCCTGCGCCAGCGCCTCGATCCCGTCGGCAAAGGGGAAGAACGCGTCCGAGGCCACGGCGGCGCCATTGGTCAGCGGTTCGGACAGGCCCAGAACCTCGGCCATATCCTCGGATTTGCGGCGCCCGATTCGGGTGGAATCGACCCGGCTCATCTGGCCCGCGCCAATGCCCACCGTAGCCAGATCCTTGGCATAGACGATGGCGTTGGATTTCACATGCTTGGCCACCGTCCAGGCGAAGAGCAGATCGTCCAGTTCAGCGGCCGAGGGCTGGCGTTCGGTCACGATCTTCAGATCGTCGCGCCCGACATGGCCGTTATCGCGCCCCTGCACCAGAAAGCCGCCCGCCACCTGACGGAAGGTCAGACCGCCTGCCATCGGATCGGGCAGCCCGCCCGTCGTCAGCAGGCGCAGGTTCTTCTTGGCGGCGAAGATGCGCTTGGCATCCTCATCGGCATCGGGCGCGATGACCACCTCGGTAAAGATTTTCACGATCTCTTCCGCGGTGGCGCCGTCCAGCGGCTGATTCAATGCCACGATGCCGCCAAAGGCCGAGGTGCTGTCGCAGTCAAAAGCCCGCTTATAGGCCGCGATGGCGCTGTCGCCGCGCGCGACGCCGCAGGGATTGGCATGTTTGATGATCGCGCAGGCGGGGCCTTGCGACGGATCGAACTCCGCGACCAACTCGAAGGCCGCATCGGTGTCATTGATATTGTTATAGGACAGTTCCTTGCCCTGCCACTGGGTCGCGGTCGCGACGCCGGGGCGGGCGTCATCCGTGGTGTAGAAGGCGGCGCTTTGATGCGGGTTTTCCCCGTAGCGCAGCGATTGCGCCAGCGTGCCGGCAAAGGCGCGGCGTCGGGGTGTCTGTTGACCGATGGCCCCGGCCATCCAGCCCGACACCGCCGCATCGTAGGCCGCCGTGCGCGCATAGGCGATCTGCGCCTGACGCTGGCGGAATTCCAGCGTGGTGTGATCGTCATTGGCGTCCAGTTCCGCCAGCAGGGCGTCGTAATCCTGAACATCGACAATGGTGGTGACGAAGGCGTGGTTCTTGGCCGCCGCGCGGATCATGGCCGGGCCGCCAATATCGATATTCTCGATACAGTCGTCATAACCGGCACCTTTGGCGACGGTTTCCTCGAACGGGTAGAGGTTCACCACCAGCAGGTCGATCATCTCGATCTGATGCGCCTGCGCGGCGGCCTGATGTTCCTGGTTGTCGCGCAGCGCCAGCAATCCGCCATGCACGACGGGATGCAGGGTCTTGACGCGGCCATCCATCATTTCGGGAAATCCTGTCACATCCGCGACATCGGTGACGGTGACACCGGCCTCGCGCAGCGCCTTGGCGCTGCCGCCGGTGGACAGGATATCAACCCCGCGCGCCGAGAGTTTTCGGGCGAAGTCGATCAATCCGGTTTTGTCCGAAACGGAAATCAAAGCACGCCGAAGGGCGACGGGACGGGTCATGGCAGGGCCTCGCATCTGGCTTTGCCCGGTCAACTAGCCTCACTTGGCCCGAAGGTCCAGCGTCATGCCGGCTTTCGCAGCCGCGCCATGTAGAAGCCGTCCATGCCGCCGCGCGCCGACCAGTAATCCGGGCGCAGGCGGAGGCCGCCCTCGGCCGTGATCCAGCCGGGCTCCTGTCCCGGCAGATCCGGCCTGTCCACGCTCAGGCCCGGATGGCGGGACAGGGCGGCGCTGATCTGCGCCTCGCCCTCTTCCGGCAGCAGCGAGCAGACGGCATAGACCATGCGCCCGCCCGGCGGCAGCAGGGCAAGCGCGTGATCGATCATCTGCGCCTGCAACTTGACCAGCGCCGGAATGCCGCTGCCATCACGCAGATAGGGCAGATCGGGATGGCGGCGAATCGTGCCGGTCGCCGAACAGGGCGCGTCCAGCAGGATCGCGTCGGGCGTGACCTTGGGGCGCCAGTCCAGCGCGTCGGCGACCACCAGATCGGCCTGCAACTGGCAGCGGGCCAGATTATCGGCGACCCGGCCCATCCGCGCCTGGCTGATATCGACCGCCGTCACCTGTGCCCCGGCAGCGGCCAGTTGCAGCGTCTTGCCGCCCGGCGCGGCGCACAGATCGACGATGTTTTCGCCGGGCTGCGGATCCAGCAGCCGCGCGGGCAGCGCGGCGGCGGCATCCTGCACCCACCACTCGCCCTGCCCAAATCCCGGCAGGGCCGAGACCTGCACCGGGCCGCTGATCCGCAGCGATCCGGTCGGCAGCGGATCAGCCCCCGGAACCTGACCGGCGGATTTCAATGTCAGATCCAGTGGCGCGCCCGCCTGATGGGCGGCTTCGATCGCCAATGTCGCCTCTTCCCCATAGGCGTCGGTGACGGCATCGCGCAGCCAGTCGGGCAGTTCCTGCGGCGTGATCTGCGCCCAGCCCTGATGCTGCGAGACCTTGCGCAGCACGGCATTGACCATGCCCGCCGCCGCCTGCCCCTTTTTGCCCTGCGCCCGCGTCAGGTTCACGGCCGCATCCACGACGCCATGCGCCGCGCCGCCCAGTTCCAGCAGTTCCACCGTGGCCAGCCGCAGCACATCCAGCACCTGCGGGCTGGGCTTGCGATTGACATATTGCTGCAGCACCTCGTCAGCCCGGTCCATATGGCGCAACGTCTCGGCCGCCAGCCGTCCGGCGCGGGCCTGATCGGCGGGCAACAGGCGTTTCAGACCCCCGGACTGGTCCGAAAGTGACAGGCCCTCGCGGACCCCTTGCAACAGACGCAAGGCCCCCTGACGGGCCAAATCTTTACCGGGCTTTGCCAAATCGCTTTCCTTCGCCTAAGTCTTGTTCAAGACTGAACCGGACCCATAAGCCCTGTCGAGGGATGTTTCCATGAGTGATCGACCCGAATTGCCCCCCGCCGCGCAGCGCGCCCTTGCCGAAGCCGAGGCGCGCCGCCGCGAAAATGCGGCGAAAACGCCCCTGCCGACCGAGCTTGGCGGCCGTGACGGGCCAGAGCCGGTGCGCTATGGCGATTACGAAAAGAACGGCATCGCGGTGGATTTCTGATGGGCAAGGACTGGCTGCGGGCCTCGGCCACGGAACAGGGCCGGGCAATCATGGCGGGCCTTCTGGACCCGATCGACCAGACCGAAGCCTATCTGGCCGCCGCCCGCGAACATCCCTATTGCCAGCGCATCTATGCGCGGATGACGGCCGTGCGGGCGCGCTCGGGCGCCATCGCCTCGCATGATCGCGCCAAGGCGGAACTGCGCCACGGCATTCTGGACGGCGTGGCGATCAGCTGGAAAGACAACATCGACAGCGGCGGCACGGTGACCGAGGCCGGATCGAAGCTGCTTGAGGGCCGGGTGCCGCGCAAGGACGCGACCGTTCTGGCCCGTGCTGCGCGCGAAGGCGTGCTGTGTCTGGGCAAGACGCATATGACCGAACTGGCCTTTTCGGGGCTGGGCCTGAACCCCAATACCGCGACGCCGCCCAATGCGCTGGATCCCGATCTGGCGCCGGGCGGATCATCCTCGGGCGCGGCGGTGTCGGTGGCCATGGGCCTTGCGGCGGCGGCCATCGGCTCGGATACCGGCGGATCCATCCGCGTGCCTGCGGCCTGGAACGGGCTGGTGGGCTTCAAGCCGACCCATGGTCTGCTGCCCGAAAAGGGCGTGGTGCCGCTGTGCCGGAAATTCGACACCGTGGGCCCGATTGCCCGCACGGTCGAGGATTGCGCCGAGCTGTTCGCCGTCATGGCCGAGGATCGCGCCGTCGATCTGGCCGGGGCCGACATGCAGGGCCGCCGCCTGCTGGTGCTGGAAGGCGTCGCCTTCGAGGATGCCGAGGACGGGCCGGTCGCCGCCTTCGAGGATGCCGTGGATCGTCTGGGACGGGCCGGGGCGCGGATCGAGCGCATGTCCTCGGACTGGGTGGCCAAGGCGATGCCGCTGTCGCCCGCGCTGTTCGCGCCCGAAGCCTATGGCATCTGGAAGGCGCAGATCGAGGATGCGCCCGAACTGATGTGGAAACCCATTCTGGACCGCTTCCGGGGCGGGGCCGATGTCAGCGCGCCCGATTATGTCATGGCCTGGGAAAGCCTGACCCGCATCCGCCGGAAATGGTTCCGCGAGGTGATGGCGGCCTTTGATGCCGTGCTGGTGCCGACCGTGCCGATCCTGCCGCCCAATGCCCAGCGGCTGATGGAGGATGAGGCCTATTTCGTCCGCGCCAACCTGCTGACCCTCCGCAATACACGCATCGGCAACCTGCTGAACCTGCCCACGGTGACGCTGCCGACCGGCCAGCCCGGCTGCGGGATCTCGGTCATGGGCCACAGCGGTCGCGACCGCCATCTGCTGCGCGTTGCCGCCGGCGCCGAGGCGGCACTGGCCGTCGGCTGAGCGTTTCACGCCACAACCTTGCCCTAACCGCCTGCTTTGGCTGGACGCATCCGCATTGTCGCGCTAAACTTCCGGCTAATAAACGGGGCAAAGACCCCGAGAGCGAGGCAGACATGGCAATACCCGAGCGGTTTTCGAACCTGCCGGATTACGCGTTTCCGCGACTGCGGGCGCTGTTACGCGGTATCGAACCCGGTCTGAAGGACGGGGAATCCCCGGTGGTCCTGACCATCGGAGAGCCGAAGCATGCCATGCCGGATTATGTCGGCCCGGTCCTGCAGGGGGCGCTGGCCGAATTCGGGAAATATCCGCCGAACGAAGGCGCGCCGGAATTGCTGGCGGCGATCCGCGACTGGCTGCAGCGTCGCTATGGCGTGGATGTGGCGACCGATCGCATCACCTCGCTGAACGGCTCGCGCGAGGGGTTGTTCAATGCTGCACTGGCACTGTGCCCGGAACAGAAGAACGGTCAGCGGCCTGCGATCTTGATCCCGAACCCCTTCTATCAGGTCTATGCCGTTGCCGCCGCCGCGGTCGAGGCCGATCAGGTCTTTGTCCCGGCAACGGCCGATACCGGCCATCTGCCTGACTTCGCGGGCCTGCCCGATGCGGTGCTGGACCGGACGGCGATTGCCTATCTGTGTTCGCCCGCCAATCCGCAGGGCGCGATTGCGGGGGCGGACTATCTGCGCGATCTGATTGCGCTGGCGGAAAAACATGATTTCCTGATCTTCGCCGATGAATGCTATTCGGAAATCTATCGCGACGAACCCGCGCCCGGCGCGCTGCAGGTGGCGACCGATATGGGTCTGGCCGATCGCGTCGTGGTCTTCAATTCGCTGTCCAAACGCTCCAGCCTGCCCGGTCTACGGTCGGGCTTCGTGGTGGCCAGCGTTGAAAATACCCGGCTGATCCGGCAATTGCGCAGCTATACCGGCGCGCCGGTGCCCCTGCCCGCGCAGCGTGTCAGCGAACGCGCCTGGGCGGATGAGGATTACGTCACCCGCAATCGCGACCTCTACCGGCAGAAATACCTGATCGCGGATCGCATCTTTGGCAATGTGCCCGGCTATCGCCCCATCGAAGGCGGCTTTTTCCTGTGGCTGCCGGTCGAGGATGGCGAGGAGGCCGCGAAAAAGCTGTGGGCGCAGGCGGGCATTCAGGTGCTGCCGGGGGCCTATCTCTCGCGCGAGGTGGACGGGGTGAACCCGGGCAAGGGCTATATCCGCGTGGCGATGGTCGCCGATGCGGAACAGACCGAAGCGGCCCTTCAGAGGCTGCGTGACGTAATTTACGAAGACGGTGACGGAGAGGGGTGAGGTAATGGCAAGCTGGCAGGCGAAACGTCGCGATCCACTTTTCGATCAGAACACACAGGCGGCGCTGGAACGGCGGGGCAAGGAATTGCTGGGCGCGGGTCTGGTCATCCTTGGTATCGTGGTCGCCATGGTTCTGGGCAGCTGGAGCGCGAATGACCCCAGCTTCCTCTCGGCCACCGATCAGCCGGCGGAAAACATGCTGGGCAGTTTCGGCGCCTATCTGGCCTCGCCCCTGATGATGATCGCGGGCTATGGATCCTGGATGATCGTGATCGCGGCTGTTGTCTGGGGCCTGCGGCTGATGCTGCACCGGGGCGAGGAACGCTTCATGCGGGCGATCTTCCTGCCCTTTTCCATCGCCTTGCTGTCGGTCTATTGCAGCACGCTGACGCCGGGCCCCGAATGGGAACAAAGCTACGGTCTGGGCGGCCATTTTGGCGACATGATGATGGGCGCGATCCTGAATGTGATCCCGCTGAAGGCACAGATCGGCATTCGCCTGGCCGGTCTGCTGGTCGCAATGGGCTTTCTGGCCGTCACCGCCTTCGTGCTGGGCTTTGAACGCGACGAATTGCGTCAGCTGTGGCGCCGCTTTGTGATCGGGCTGGTCACCGCCTTCGATATGGGGCTGCGTCTGGCCGGGCG
Organism: Paracoccus fistulariae; assembly: GCF_028553785.1. Classification (NCBI taxonomy): domain Bacteria; kingdom Pseudomonadati; phylum Pseudomonadota; class Alphaproteobacteria; order Rhodobacterales; family Paracoccaceae; genus Paracoccus; species Paracoccus fistulariae. The sequence continues at coordinate 2,331,444 of NZ_CP067136.1, read as the reverse complement.
CGGTGCCGCCGCCTCGGCCACTGTCGCGCAGCGGGCCAAGGCCCGTCGCGAGGCGCAGGCCAGCCGCCGCGCCGCCGCCCCCGCCGAGGCAGAGCAGCCCCGTTCCGGCATCCTGCCCCGGCTGAAGCCGCAACCCGCCGCGCCGGATTATCTTGAGCTGGAAGAGGAACTGCCCGAGCCTGAACTGATCGAGCGTGACGCGACCTATGATGGCGAGGCACCCTCTGCCGATGAGGTCAAGGGACGCATCAGCGATGCCATCCGCGAGCGTTCGGCCAAGCCTTCGGTTCTGGCGGCGGTGGCCGCGCGGCTGGCCCGCGACGGTGCCCGCGATGTGCCGCCGCAGCCCGAGATTGCCGAGGCCCCTGTCGAGCCGACACCCTTCGGCGCCGACACGCAGCGCGTGGTCGTGCCGCCCCTACGCAAGGCGGCGGCCACCACCTCGCAGCAGGCCCGCAAGGAGGCAGAGCCGGAATTGCGCTTCGATGAAAGCGCCAGCAATTACGAACGCCCGCCGCTGGCCTTGCTGAGCGCGCCGGTCCAGTCGGATCGCAGCCAGATCTCGCAAGAGGCGCTGACCGAAAATGCCCGCATGCTGGAGGCGGTGCTGGACGATTACGGCGTCAAGGGCCAGATCACCGAGGTGCGTCCCGGCCCTGTCGTCACCCTCTATGAACTGGAGCCTGCACCGGGGCTGAAGGCCAGCCGCGTGATCGGGCTGGCCGATGATATCGCCCGGTCGATGTCGGCCCTGTCCGCGCGTGTCAGCACCGTGCCTGGCCGCAGCGTGATCGGGATCGAATTGCCCAATCAGCGCCGCGAAAAGGTGGTGCTGCGCGAAATCCTGGCCGCGCGCGCCTTTGGCGATGGCACGCATCCGCTGCCGCTGGCTTTGGGCAAGGATATCGGCGGCGACCCGATCATCGCGAACCTTGCCAAGATGCCCCACCTGCTGATCGCGGGGACAACGGGGTCGGGGAAATCGGTGGCGATCAACACCATGATCCTGTCGCTGCTCTACAAGCTGACGCCGGATGAATGCCGCCTGATCATGATCGACCCGAAGATGCTGGAACTGTCGGTTTATGACGGCATCCCGCATCTGCTGTCGCCCGTCGTGACGGACCCGAAAAAGGCCGTCGTCGCCCTGAAATGGGTCGTGGGCGAGATGGAAGAACGTTACCGCAAGATGTCCAAGATGGGCGTGCGCAATATCGAAGGCTATAATGGCCGCGTCCGCGAGGCGCTGGCCAAGAACGAGATGTTCAAGCGCACCGTCCAGACCGGCTTTGACGAGGACACCGGAGAGCCGATCTTCGAGACCGAGGAATTCCAGCCCGAGACCTTCCCCTATATCGTGGTCATCGTCGATGAGATGGCCGATCTGATGATGGTCGCGGGCAAGGAAATCGAGGCCTGCATCCAGCGTCTGGCCCAGATGGCCCGGGCCAGCGGCATCCATCTGATCATGGCCACGCAGCGGCCTTCGGTCGATGTCATCACCGGCACGATCAAGGCGAATTTCCCGACCCGGATCAGTTTCCAGGTCACCTCGAAAATCGACAGCCGCACCATCCTGGGCGAACAGGGGGCCGAACAGCTTCTGGGACAGGGCGACATGCTGTATATGGGCAATGGTGCCCGCATCACCCGGATCCACGGCCCCTTCGTCAGCGATGAAGAGGTGGAAGAGGTCGTCACCCATCTGAAATCCTTTGGCCCGCCCAGCTATAAATCCGGCGTCGTCGAAGGTCCGGATGATGAGGTCGCATCCGATATCGACGCGGTTCTGGGGCTGGGCAGCGGCGAGGGCGGCGACGATCAGCTTTACGATCAGGCGGTGATGATCGTGGCCCGCGACCGCAAATGCTCGACCAGCTATATCCAGCGCAAGCTGGCCATCGGCTATAACAAGGCTGCCCGGCTTGTCGAACAGATGGAAGAGCAGGGCGTGGTCAGCGCCGCGAACCACGTGGGCAAGCGCGAGGTGCTGGTCCCCGAGGTCTGAGGCGGCACGTCAGGCGCCCGCTTCCGCCGATTGCGGGGGCGGGGCTTTGCTTTCCACTGGAACCGTCTCGCGGAACCTGAGATTATGCGCCGCATGACAGTGTGGAACATCCATTTCCTCAGCGCGCGGAACGAGCTTGTCGATGTGATGAGCGAATGTCGCGCGGCTGCGCGCAAGGCCGTCGCGGGCGTCCGTCAGCATGCCGAATTGCCGCGTTTCGATCTGGTCGTCAGGGCCGGACGCGATGTGGCCCCGGATTGGGGCATGTCGGCAGATCTGCCCGCCGCGGGCGTGATCCATCTGACCCTCAACCCCGAACGCTTTGATGAGGCGCTGGTGATCCGCAGCCTGACGCGCAAGCTGCATCAGGTGATCCGCCGCGATCTGGTCGGTCAGGATCGTTCGCTTGGCGATGCGCTGGTCAGCGAAGGTCTGGCCGGGCATTTCGTGCTGCAGGTTCTGGGCGGTCAGCCCGACCCCTGGGACCGGACGACGCTGACCTCGGGCGTGGCGCGCAAGGCGATGAACGAATGGTCGCGCCCGGATTTCGATCAGCCACGCTGGTTTCTGGGCAAGGGCGATATCCGCAAATGGGGCGGCTATGCGCTGGGGCACAAGCTGATCGCGCAGCATCTGGCGATGGATCCGGGTCAGGATGCGGTATCCTTGGCTGGCCTGCGCGCGGATGCGTTCCGGCCCACCATGCGCAAACTGGTCAATGAGGACGGACCGGCCCCGCAGGACGATCCCGAAGCGGATCGCCCGACGGAACCGGCGGCGTCTGTGGGCGAAGGCTGATCAGCGCCGCGCGGGCATAAGGGCCATGGCAATGCCCATCAGCACCCCGGCGATGCCGCCACCCAGATGCGCCTCCCACGCGATCGAGGGCATCAGAATCGTCAGCGCCACGTTCAGCACCAGCAGCCACAGCACGCCGCGCCAGAGCGGCCCAAGCGGGCGTTTCTTGCGATAGCCGATCACGGCGGCATAGCTGACCAGCGCCCCTGCCAGCCCGAAAATCGCGCCCGACGCCCCGACCATCGGCCCCGCCGTGGGCGCCATCAGCGCAAACAGCAGCGCGGCGGCGATCTGGCTGACCGCATAGATCAGAAACATGCGTCCGGGGCTGATCATCCGCGTCAGTTCCCGCGCCAGCACCGCCAGCGAGATCATGTTCATCCCCAGATGCATCAGTCCCGAATGCATCAGACCATAGGTGAAGAACATGATGATCGGCTGCCCCGGATAGATGCCCCGGTTCACCCAGAAGAGATGCGACCAGAAGCCACCAACGAACAGCGACATGGTGCGAAGCTGTGCGCCATAGACCATCTCACCGATGATCAGCCCCAGTTCGACCAGACAGCAGATCGCAATGACGGCAATGACCCAGACGGGCAATTGCCGCCGGATCCCGGTCGTGGCCGGGCGGGCGTCGTAGGGGCGGTCCTGCACTTAGCGATCCGCTTTGATCTGGCGGGCTTCGTCGATCAGCATGATCGGAATGCCCGCGCGGATCGGAAAGGCCAGACCTGCCGCCTTAGAGATCAGCTCTTGCCGGTCGGCATCATAGGACAGCGTGGTATGTGTCACCGGGCAGACCAGAGCCTCCAGCATATGCCGGTCAAAGGCCGGGGCGGGGGTGTCGCTCATTGCAGGGTTTCCTCGTTATCGCCATTGCGCAATGCGAATTCGATCAGGCCGAACAGCAATTCGCGGCGGTCCGCCAAAGTCGGCGATTCCAGCAGCGCCTGTTTATCACCGACCGAGAAGGGCAGCATCATCGCAAGCGAGTTGATCAGCAATTCGTCATCGGCGGTCGCGGCGCTGCCCAGATCGCTGGACAGGTCATGCGCCTGCATGAAGCGCCGCAGCAGACACAGAAGCGCATCCCGGTCCAGCCCGGGATCGCGTTCCGGCCCGTTCAGGTCGCGGGCAAAGGCGCTCCAGTCGGGTTGCGCGCACAGATAGGGGTGAAAGCCCTGATCGGCGTCGATCAGCCGGAACCGCGAAATCGCCTTGAGCGAGATCATCATCCGGCCATCATCGGTTTCGGAAAAGGCAATCACCCGACCCGCGCAGCCGATGGCGGCGAATTTGTCGCCATCCGGCTGGATCATGCCGATCATCCGGTGGTCGGTTTTCAGCGTGTCGTCCAGCAACTGCAGATAGCGCGGTTCGAAAATATGCAGCGGCAGACGTGACCGGGGCATCAGCACGGCCCCCGACAGGGGGAACAGGGGAATGCGTCCGGGCAGGTCAAAATGGATCGGCATTGGTCCGTTTCTGGATCAGGCAAAGATCATGGATGAAAGCCGCCGCCGCCCCTTCTGGCCCAGCGGGTCATTGGGCTTCAGACTGTCGAAAATGGTCAGCAATTGCTGCTTGGCCGCGCCCTCGTTCCAGTCGCGGTCGCGGCGGAAACTGTCCAGCAGCACGTCGATGGCCTCTTCGACCTGACCGGCGGCATGCAGCGCCTGGGCATAGTCCAGCCGCGCCTGCTGATCGGCGGGATCGGCCTCGACCCTGGCTTGCAATTCGCCCAGCGGACCGGCATTTTCAGCCTGTTTCGCCAATTGCAGCGCGGCGCGCGCGGCCTCGACCTGCGGGGATTTCGCGGGGGTTTCGGGAGCGCGGTCCAGCGCCTGCAGGGCGCCATCTGCATCGCCCTTGGCCAGATGGGCGCGGATCAGACCGGCCCAGGCCTCGGCGCTGTCGGGATCTTCTTCGGTGATGGCGGCAAAGGTTTCGATCGCGTCGTCTACGGCGCCTTCTTCCAGCATCGCCTCGGCGGCCTCGATGGCCTCGCCCAATCCGCCATCATCGCCGCCAAGGGCGATCAGCTTGTCCACGAATTGCTTGATTTCGCTTTGCGGCAGGGCGCCCTGAAAGGCATCGACGGGCTGGCCCTTGAAGAAGGCATAGACGGTGGGGATCGACTGCACGCGCAATTGCGAGGCGATCATCTGGTTTTCATCGACATTGACCTTGGCCATGCGCACCCGGCCCTTGTGGCGGGCGACCTCGGCCTCAAGCTGCGGGCCAAGCGTCTTGCAGGGGCCGCACCAGGGCGCCCAGAAGTCAACGATGACCGGGGTTTCCATCGACTTTTCGACAACCTCGGCCATGAAATCGGCCTCGGTCACGTCCTTGATGAAATCACTGGTCTGGGGCGCGTTCTGCGCGCCATCGAATAGCATGGTCATGTCGTCCCCGGAATCGCGGTTCCAATTGATGTTCTGGCTAATATGGGACGTTCGTGTCCCAAGCGAAAGGGGGCCATATGAACAGAGTTGTTCAGGGGCGGTCCCTTACAGGTCGAATGTGGCGAAAACCGGCACATGGTCGCTGGGCTTTTCCCAGCCGCGCACCGGACGCAGAATGCGGCTGCCATGGGCGGCATTGGCAATGTCGGGCGTGGCCCAGACATGATCCAGCCTGCGCCCCTTGTCGGCGGCATCCCAGTCACGGGCGCGATAGCTCCACCATGAATAAAGCAGCCCTTCGGGGATGTCCTTGCGGGTGATATCGACCCATTTCCCGGCATCCTGCGCCGCGCCCAGATGTTCGACCTCGATGGGGGTATGGCTGACGATCTTCAGCAATTGCTTATGCGACCAGACATCGTCTTCGCGCGGGGCGATGTTCAGATCGCCGACGAGAATGGACTTTTCCGGGTTGTCGGCGTGAAAGGCGTCGCGCATCTCGGTCAGGAAATCCAGCTTCTGGCCGAATTTGATATTCTGTTCGCGATCAGGGATATCGCCGCCTGCCGGCACATAGAAGTTATGGATCGTGACCCCGTTTTCCAGCCGCGCCGCGACATGGCGGGCATGGCCAAGACCGGCGTAATCCCGATCACCGGCATCTTCCAGCGGCAGACGCGACAGGATCGCGACGCCGTTATAGCCCTTTTGCCCGCGCGCGACGATATGGGTGTAGCCAAGCTCGCGGAAGGCCTGCATCGGGATCTTCTCGACCGGCGACTTGCATTCCTGCAGGCACAGGATGTCGGGGCTTTCTTCGCGCAACAGCCGCGCGACCAGCCCTTCGCGCAGACGGACCGAATTGATGTTCCATGTGGCGATCGTGAACATGCAGGCTCTCCTTTGTCGCGGGGAACCTAAACATTGGGCCGGCGGCTGTCCATGAAGCGGCGGGATTTTCTGCCGCTTCCCTTGGCAGGCGCAGCACCAATCCGCAGAAAATGCTGCGATTGCGAAATCACAGCTTGGTGATTGAGGGATCGCGCGCTAAGCATATCGCCAAATTATCTGCAAGAAGAGGGCAATATCGATGCAGATGACGGTTGATGAGGCACTGGCGAGGGGCGGTGCCGGACGGTTTCAGTGGCGATTGCTGGGAATTTTCGGGTTGGTCTGGGCCGCCGATGCGATGCAGGTCATCGCGGTGGGCTTTGCGGCGCCATCTGTGGCCGCGACCTTCGGGATCGAACGTGTCACGGCATTCCAGATCGGGACGCTGTTCTTTCTGGGCATGTTCGTGGGCGCTTTCGCCTTTGGCCGGATCGCGGACCGGATCGGGCGGCGCAATATCCTTATGCTGACCGTGCTGATGGACGCGGTCTTTGGCATGGCGTCGGTTTTTGCGCAGGATTTCACCGTGCTTCTGGTGCTGCGTTTCCTGACCGGGGTGGCCGTGGGCGGCACGCTTCCGGTCGATTATGCGATGATGGCGGAATTTCTGCCCCCCAAGAATCGCGGGCGCTGGCTGGTCTGGCTGGAAGGCTTCTGGGCCATCGGCACGATCGTCGTTGCGCTGACCGCATGGATCGCGGCCTCGCAAGGGGCCGAAGCGCCCTGGCGCTGGATCTTTGCCGTGGCGGCAATCCCGGCGGTGATCGGGGTGTTCCTGCGCCTGTGGGTGCCGGAATCGCCGATGTATCTGGTGCGCAAGGGACAGCCCGAGAAGGCCAAAGAGGTGGTGAACCGCGTGCTGTCGGCGAATGGCGTCAAGGAACTGCCCGCCGATGTCGAACTGGTCGCGGCGGATGTGCCTGCGGGGGCCGACACCTCGATCTTTTCGGATCTGCTGCGGGGCCGGACCTTTGGCGTTCTGGCGGTCTGGTTCCTGGTCTCGCTGTCCTATTACGGCGTCTTTGTCTGGGTGCCCGGACAATTGGCGACCGAGGGCTTTGGCTTCGTGCGCGGCTATGGCTTTCTGGTGATCCTGGCGCTGGCGCAGATCCCCGGCTATGCGCTGGCCGCCTGGGGGGTCGAGGCGATTGGCCGCCGCAACACGCTGATCGGCTTCCTGCTGCTCAGCGCGGCGGGCTGTGCGCTGTTCGCGCTGGCCGATAATCCGGGCATGGTTGCCTTTGCGCTGATCCTGATGAGCTTTGCCTTGCTGGGCACCTGGGGCGCGCTTTATGCCTTTACCCCCGAGCTTTATCCCACCCATCTGCGCGGCACCGGCATGGGCACGGCCAGCGCGATGGCGCGACTGGGCGGCATACTGGCGCCCAGCCTGCTGGCACTGGTCTTTGCCAAGGGCTTTGGCTTTGCCATCGGCATCTTTGCCTTGCTGCTGCTGCTGGCGGCTGTGGCGCTGATGACGGTGAAAGCCGAAACCCGCGACCAGGCCATCGCCTGATCTGAATTTCCGAAACCCGCTTTCGGGCGGGTTTCGGTTGACCAATCCCGTCCCGCCATCGCCATATGCTGCCAAAGACAAGCAAGCAGGGAGGCTGTCATGGGGCAGTTGGTCAATGGCGTCTGGAAGGACGAATGGTACGACACCGAAAGTCAGGGCGGCGAATTCGTCCGTGACACGTCGAAATATCGCAACTGGGTCACGCCAGATGGCGCCCCCGGCCCCACCGGCGAGGGCGGCTTTGCCGCCGAAAGCGGGCGCTATCACCTGTATGTCTCATATGCCTGTCCCTGGGCGCATCGCACGCTGATCTTTCGGGCGCTGAAGGGGTTGGAGGATCATATCGACGTCTCGGTCGTGCATCCCGAGATGCTGGGCGAGGGCTGGGAATTTCGCAGCGATTTTCCGGGTGCGACCGGCGACAAGCTGTTCGGCAGCAAATATATGCGCGACATCTATCTGCGCGCCAACCCGCAGGCTTCGGGCCGGGTGACGGTGCCGGTTCTGTGGGACAAGCAGCAGGACACCATCGTGTCCAATGAAAGCGCCGACATCATCCGCATGTTCAACAGTGCTTTCGACGGGATCACCGGAAACGGCGACAATTACCTGCCCGACGATCTGCGCGACCGCTGCGAGGAGCTGAACAGCCGCATCTATGATACGGTCAATAACGGCGTCTACAAGGCCGGTTTCGCGACCTCTCAGCAGGCCTATGACAAGGGCGTCGGGCCGCTGTTCGACAGTCTGGACTGGATCGAGGACCTTCTGTCGCGCAACCGCTATCTGGCAGGTGATCGCGTGACCGAGGCCGATTGGCGCCTGTTCACCACCATCTGCCGCTTCGATTCCGTCTATCACACGCATTTCAAATGCAACCGCCGCCAGATCGTCCAATATCCGAACCTCTGGGCCTGGGCACGAGAGATGTATCAATGGCCCGGCGTGGCTGAAACGGTCCGCCGCGATCATTTCGACCGGCATTATTATTACAGCCACGACATGATCAATCCGAACCAGATCATCCCCATCGGGCCGGAACCGGACTGGTCCGCCCCGCATGGTCGGGGCTGAGACACGGGCATCCCGCCACCCCTGAAAAACGAAAACCCCGGCGGGGGAACGCCGGGGCATCAGAGAGGAAGGGGTGTGGCCGTATCCTCCGACCACTGGGCTTCGGGCACTCAACTGCCAGCGCCTGCCGAGGTTCCATCGGGCAGGCGCTTTTCTCAGCGGTGATGCGGCGCAGATGCGCCCTGCCGTGACAGGGGAAGCGCGGATTTCAGATGGTAATCCGCCAGGGCGCGTCCCTGCCGACCCGTGACGAAGGGCCGGGCGGCGGACATGGCCGATCCGTCGGACAGTTCCGGGAACAGGTCCATGATCTCGGCCCGGGCGGCCTCGCCAACGCCTTTCAGCGCCTGTTCGCCGGTAAACAGCGATTCGGTCGCCGCGCCGTTGGAAAAGATGACCTCATGCCGGTCAAACAGCAGGTGGTAATAGCTGACACTGACCAGATCATGCGCGATCTCGATGCCGTCAATCGCGGTCAGATGCTTCGCCGCGATCAGCGTTTCCCGCGCGCCGAACATCTGGGCCGCATAGGCCGAAGAGACCAGAACCCGATGCTGCGGCGAGACCAGAAGATCCTGATCAGGCAGGTCGCGCATCAGCACGCCGGCACGAATGCGGATCGGGCGCAGATTGCCGGATCGCGCCAGATCCAGCGGGCCAAGATGGCGCTTGCCGATCCAGCGAACCGGCTGGGCGCCATGATCCAGCGTCGCGACCATGTCGCCGACCCGCAGATCCTCGCAGGCGCGGCGGCTGCCATCGGCCAGCGCGATCAGGGTTCCGGCGGCGAAACAGGGAAAGAAATCGCCCATCTGGACATTGCCGCGCATCGTCAGTGTTCCGACCTGCGTGCCGTTGCCGCGCACAATCGTATAGGCGTAATCCACATAGGGCGGGTTTTCGCTTCTATAGTTTGTCTGCGACTGCAGGACGACGCTCCAGCCATCCGGAAGGTTCAGGTTGACCGTCTCGATCTCACCATCCGCGGGGACGGAATCGACCGTGATCGTTCCCGAAAAATTGCTGCCGACATTGATATCGACCCGGTCATTCTGCCCGGTCTGACCCACCGACCTGTAAAAAGCGCCGAAGGTATTTGCATTGATAATGTAAGTGGCCACAGGAAAACCAAATCTAAATAAAATAAATATATGTATATATCCGGCTATCCGCGATTTTCCTGCCAGAGTAAACTGTTTTTTCCAGCAGGACCTGTGCAATCCCCGGTCATGACAAAGGCCCGACATTCCTGCCGGGCCTGTCTGACACCTGTTTCGGGGTTCAGGCGACCAGTCGATAGCCGCCCGATTCCGTCACCAGCAACCGTGCGTTCGAGGGGTCGGGCTCGATCTTCTGGCGCAGGCGGTAGATATGGGTTTCCAGCGTATGCGTGGTCACCCCGGCATTATAGCCCCAGACCTCGTGCAGCAGCACATCGCGCGGCACCACGCCATCCTGCGCCCGGTACAGGAATTTCAGGATATTGGTTTCCTTCTCGGTCAGGCGGATCTTGCGGTCCTTCTGGTCGATCAGCATCTTCATCGCGGGCTTGAAGGTATAGGGGCCAAGCTGGAATATGGCATCTTCCGACTGTTCATGGGTACGCAGCTGCGCCCGCAGTCGGGCCAGCAGGACTGGGAACTTGAACGGCTTGGTGATGTAATCATTCGCCCCCGAATCCAGACCCAGGATCGTATCGGCATCGGTATCATGGCCGGTCAGCATCACGATGGGGCATTTGACGTTCAGCTTGCGCAGCTTCTTGCACAGCTCGCGCCCGTCCGTGTCGGGCAGGCCGACATCCAGCACGACCAGATCATAGATCGCGCCCTTGGTGGCCTCGACCGCCTCGGCGCCGGTGCCGGCCTCTGCGACGTCGAATTCATCCGTGGCGACCAACTGCTCGGCCAGCGCTTCGCGAAGGTCTTCCTCATCGTCGACCAGCAGGATTTTTTTCAGTCCGGGCATGTTGCCTCCTTGGAAATCATTGCGCAAATGAGTGGGGATCGCGGCGCTTGCCGTCCAGCATCATGTCAGAAATCTCACATGGAGTTGTCGGAGAGTGCCATTATGTTTCAGAATGTTTCAAAACCGCAGGATGGCAAAGCGCAGATGAGCCTGATACCGACCCTTGCCGAAACCGCCGCCCGGGCGCGGGCCGATCTGCGGATGGGCCTGCCGGTGGTGATCGGCGGCCACCTTGCCGCGGCGGTCGAGACGCTGTCGGCGGCGCGTCTGGCCGATCTGCAGGCGCTTGGCCCGGCGGCATTGGTGCTGACCGCGCGGCGGGCCGAGACGCTGAAGGCGCGCATCTATGATCCGGGGCTGGCGCGGGTGAAGGTACCCGGCGATGCGGATCTGGGCTGGCTGCGCGCGCTGTCGGATCCGGCGGGCGATCTGATGACGCCAATGAAGGGGCCGTGCTTTACCGAACGCGGCGGCGATGTGCAGCCGCATCAGGCCGCGCTGGCGCTTGCCAAATCGGCGCAGCTTCTGCCCGCCATGCTGATGGTGCCCGCCGCCCCGCAACCGGGCCTGACATCGCTGCAACCGGGCCCGCTGCTGGCGCTTCTGGCCAGCGAAACCGCGATGCATCCGGTCGTGGCCGCGCGCCTGCCCCTTGGCGCGGCAGAGCGCACCCGCCTGCATATCTTCCGCCCCGATGACGGGGGAACCGAACATTACGCCATTGAGATCGGCGACCCGCCCCGCGACGCGCCCGTTCTGGCACGGCTGCATTCGGCCTGTTTCACCGGCGATGTGCTGGGCAGCCTGAAATGCGATTGCGGGCCGCAATTGCACGGCGCCCTGACCGCGATGGGCAAGAACGGATCGGGCGTATTGCTCTATCTCAATCAAGAGGGGCGGGGCATCGGGCTGGCCAACAAGATGCGCGCCTATGATCTGCAAAATCAGGGCTTCGACACCGTCGAGGCCAATCACCGCCTGGGGTTCGAGGATGATGAGCGCGACTTCCGCGTCGGCGCCGCGCTGCTGCGGCGGCTGGGCTTTACCTCGACACGGCTGATGACCAATAACCCGCGCAAGGTCGCCATGCTGGAAAGCCACGGCATCACGGTGGCCGAACGCGTGCCCCTGATCGCCGCGCGCAACCGCTTCAATACCGATTATCTGGACACGAAATCCAGCAAATCCGGGCATCTGCTGTGACCCCGCAGGATATGGTGCTGACGCCCAGGGGGCTGCGCTTTCACGGCCGGATCTTCCCCTGCAGCATCGGCCGCAACGGCGTCACCCGCCGCAAGGCAGAGGGCGACAGCGCCACGCCCGCAGGCCGGCTGACCATCACCGGCCTGTGGTATCGCCCCGACCGCCTGCCTCGACCGGCGCCTTGGGCGCGCCCGATCGGCCCCGGCGATCTGTGGTGCGATGCGCCCGACCATGCCGCCTATAACCACCACGTCCGCGCCCCGTCAAAAGCCAGCCATGAACGTCTGCGCCGCCCCGATCCGCTTTATGACCTGATCCTGACCACCGACTGGAACTGGCCCGATGCCCAGCCGGGGCGCGGATCGGCCATCTTCCTGCATCAATGGCGCCGCCCGCGTTTCGGGACGGAAGGCTGCATCGCCTTCGCCCGCCCGCATCTCTTGTGGATCGCCGCCCGCGCCATACCCGGCACAGGCGTCATCATCCCTTCTTCTTTGTCCAAATATCCATAAAGCAACGGCTCAGCCGTAATCACGCTGGCCGAAAATGGCGGAACCGACGCGAATATGCGTGGCCCCTTCCGCGATGGCGGCCTCGAAATCCGCGCTCATCCCCATTGACAGCAGGGGCAGGTCGTTTTGCGCCGCCAGATCGCGCAGCAGGCGGAAATGCGGCACCGGATCCTGATCCTCGGGCGGGATGCACATCAGGCCCTGCGGCGACAGGCCCAGATCGCGGCAAGAGGCCAGAAAGCCCGGCAGTTCATCCGCCAGAATCCCCGCCTTTTGCGGCTCATCCCCGGTATTGACCTGAATGAAAAGCAAGGGGTCGCGTCCCTGATCGCGGATCTGCGCGGCCAGCTTGCGGGCCAGCGACATCCGGTCCAGCGTGTGGATCGCATCGAAAAGCTGCACCGCCTGCTTCGCCTTGTTCGACTGCAACGGCCCGATCATATGCAGCTCTACCCCGTCGAACCTGTCGCGCCAGCCGGGCCATTTGCCCTGCGCCTCCTGCACATAGTTTTCACCAAAGACGCGCTGCCCGTTCAGCAGCACGGTCTCGACCCGCTCGGGGGGCTGCACCTTGCTGACGGCGATCAGGGTCACGCTGCCGGGCGCACGGCCCGCAGCAACTTCGGCATCCGCAATGCGGCGTTTGATATCATCAAGTCCCATGATGGCGACAAGACAAAAAGAAAAGAGCGGGCGCAAGGCCCGCTCTTTCCGAAAGACTGTGATCCCAAGGATCAGAAGTCGAAGCGAACACCAAAGTCAGCCAGCGTGTCTTTGTTGTAGTCGCTCTGGATGCCGCCCGAAACGCGAGCGCCGCCCAGATCGTAGTTCACGCCCAGACCGAACGCGTTGTCACGCTCGTTTGCGTCGTCGCCGTTGTTGGCGATATAGGCTTCGAAGTTCCACTCGTTCATGGTGTAGTCACCATAGAGAACGACGGTCTTGTCCAGATCGTCCTGATCCCAGCTGTAGGTGTTGGTGCCTGCGTCATAGACGTACTCACCCGGCTCACCGTTGTCGATGTAGTTCAGACCGATGCGGGCATTGTCCATGACAGCGTAGCGGGCGCCGACGAACCACTGGTCGTTGCCGTCAAGACCGGCACCGTTGCTGACATAGGCAGCCGACAGTTCCAGACGGTCGTTCCAGGTGTAGTCAACCGAGATACCAACTTCTTTTTTCGAGAAGTTGAAGCTGGGCGAATAACGCTGGTCGGGGTTCACGATCGAGCCGCGCAGGGTCAGGTTGTCGATCGAGTAGCTGGCGAAGATGCCCAGGTAGTCGTTCAGCAGGTCGTCGCCGTCGAAGTTCGAAGCGCTCGGGTAGCCATCGGTGTTATAGGCAAAGAAGTTGCCGCGCGAGTTACCGAACGAACGGTCGAAGATGCCGACTTCCGATGCGAAGAGCAGGCCAGCCGAGTCGAACGCGGTGTTCGAGTTACCGACTTCCATGCGCAGCCCGCTGGTGCTCATGTACAGGTAACCGGGTGCAACGGTGGTTTCTTCGTCGCCCTGGTCCCACTGCAGACGGATGCGGCCACCAAAGTCGATGCCGGTGTCGGTCGAGGTCGAGGCGTCGATGTTCAGGCGCAGACGCGACTGGATGGTGGTCTTGTTGGCTTCCTGGGTCCAGCTGTTGCCGAACTCGTCGCTGGTGACGCGATCAGCCTGCGGGCCATCGTAATAGTTCAGACCGGTGCGGCCATAGCCCGAGATGGTGACGTCAGCGGCTGCGACACCAGCGGTCAGAACCAGCGCGGTGGAGGCGATAAGTGCCTTTTTCATAGTCATGTTCCCTCTTGTCTCTCTGATGCCCAACCGGGTTGTCCCGTCTTGGGTATGCATTGTGTTTCCCCCTTTAGACCTCACGATGCAACGGAATCGCTTTGGGATAGAGGTCATTAGCCAAATCTGTGATGCATCGGAGCCACACATTTGTGTTCAGCCGTTACCGGATTTGCCAGGGGCCGGACGCGCAGGGTTTCTTGACGGCTTGTCGCATGGGGGTGTTCCGCGCTAAAGCTGCCAACAACGTGAAGAACGGGGGACTGAATGAAAATCGCACGCTTCGCGCGCCTGATCTTTGTCTCGACGCTATGCGTCGGACTGGCCGCCTGCGGCGGGCGCGGCACTTCCAATGATCAGCTCGAATCGGATATGAATCCCGATGCGCGCCGCAGTACGATCTGGGATCTGTTCGATCGCTCGGAAAACCCGAACAACACCGTCGGCGTCAATAAATACCTGTGGAATGCCAGCCTTGATGTGCTGAATTTCCTGCCCATCCAGACGGTTGACCCCTTCACCGGCGTGATCGTGACCGGCTATGGCACGCCCCCCGGCGGTGGCCGGTCCTATCGCGCGACGATCAGGATCAGCGATCCGGCGCTGGATGCGCGCAGCCTCAAGCTGTCATTGCAGGGCCCCGGCGGCTCTGCGGTCGAGCCGGGGACCGTACGCGCGGTCGAGGATGCGATCCTGACCCGCGCTCGGCAGTTGCGGGTTCAGGACGGTCGTCTGTAAGCCCGCCCGCACGGCCCCTATATAAGCGGTGCGCGACCGGCGCACCGGATCGGGGCGCGGCAGGCCATGCCCGCCCGCCTCTGGACCCGCCATGCGCCGCCGTATAAACCACGGCCAACAGATGACGCCCGAGGTCCCCAATGCCCTATGATCCCTCCAGTGCCGAAACCCGGTGGCAAGATGCCTGGGCACAGGCCGGCAGCTTTGATGCCAAGCGCGACGCACGCCCGAAATATTACGTGCTGGAGATGTTCCCCTATCCCTCGGGTCGCATCCACATGGGGCATGTGCGCAATTACGCGATGGGCGATGTCGTGGCGCGGTTCAAGCGGGCGCAGGGCTTTTCGGTGCTGCATCCGATGGGATGGGACGCCTTTGGCATGCCCGCCGAAAACGCCGCGATGGAGCAGGGCGGCCACCCCCGCGACTGGACCTATGCCAATATCGCGACGATGAAGGATCAGTTGAAGCCGCTGGGCCTGTCCATCGACTGGTCGCGCGAATTCGCCACCTGTGACGATGATTACGTGGCGCAGCAGCAGGCGCTGTTCCTGGACATGCTGGACGCGGGCCTGATCACCCGCAAATCGGCGCAGGTGAACTGGGATCCGGTCGATATGACCGTGCTTGCCAATGAACAGGTGATCGACGGCAAGGGCTGGCGCTCGGGCGCGGCGGTCGAGCGGAAGGAACTGACCCAGTGGTTCTTCCGCATCAGCGATTACTCCGAAGAGCTGCTGGCGGCGCTGGACGGGCTGGACGGGTGGCCGGAAAAGGTGCGGCTGATGCAGTCGAACTGGATCGGCAAGTCGCGCGGCCTGCAATTCCGCTTCCAGACGGTGAATGCGCCCGAAGGCTTTGATCAGATCGAGGTCTATACCACGCGGCCCGACACGTTGCGCGGCGCCAGTTTCGTCGCGCTGTCCCCGGATCATCCGCTGGTCCGGCACCTGGCCGAGGGCAATCCCGAGATCGCCGCTTTTGTCGAGGAATGCCGCCGCATCGGCACCACCGAAGAGGCGATCGAAACCGCGCCCAAGATGGGCTTCGACACCGGTCTGACCGTACGGCACCCGCTGGATGCCGATTGGGAATTGCCGATCTGGATCGCCAATTTCGTGCTGATGGATTACGGCACCGGCGCCATTTTCGGCTCACCCGCCCATGACGAACGCGACCATGAATTCGCCACCAAATACGGGCTTCCCATCCCCGCGACCTTCGGGGAACCGAGGATGGACCTCGCGGCCGCGGATGCGATGGTCGCAACCGCCCCCTATGTGCCTGCCAAGACCGAAACCGTGACCTATGTGCGGGGCTTCGCGGGCCAGACCGACCAGACCGCCGAAGAGGCCGTGCCCGCCGCCATCGCGGTCGCTGAACAGCAGGGCTGGGGCGAGGGCGTGACCAAGTTCCGCCTTCGGGACTGGGGCATTTCGCGGCAGCGTTACTGGGGCTGCCCGATCCCGGTCCTGCATTGCGAAAGCTGCGGCACCGTGCCCGAGGCCAAGGAAAACCTGCCCGTGCTGTTGCCGCTGGATGTCAGCTTCGACGTGCCCGGCAATCCGCTGGACCGGCATCCGACATGGCGCCAGACCACCTGTCCGGCCTGTGGCGGCGCGGCCCTGCGCGAAACCGACACGATGGACACGTTTGTCGATTCGTCCTGGTATTACGCCCGCTTTACCAGCCCCCATGCCCCGACGCCCACAGACCGGGCCGAGGCCGATTACTGGATGAATGTCGATCAGTATATCGGCGGGATCGAGCATGCGATTCTGCACCTGCTCTATTCGCGCTTCTTTGCGCGCGCGATGGTCAAGACGGGGCATCTGCCCGACAGTGCCAGCGAACCCTTCAAGGCGCTGTTCACCCAGGGCATGGTCACGCATGAGATCTATCTGACCCGCGATGCCAAGGACCGTGCGGTCTATCATCTGCCCGAAGAGATCGAACGGCGCGATGGCAAGGCCTATCTGAAAAGCGACGGGCGAGAGGTGCAGATCATCCCCTCGGCCAAGATGTCGAAATCGAAAAAGAACGTCGTCGATCCTGTCGATATCGTCGCCAATTTCGGCGCCGATACCGCGCGCTGGTTCATGCTGTCTGACAGCCCGCCCGAACGTGACGTGGAATGGACCGCTGCGGGGGCCGAGGCGGCCTCGAAATTCCTGTCGCGCGTCTGGCGCCTGGCGGATGAGGCCCCGGCGGGGGGCGAGGATCCCGACCTGTTGCGCGCCGCCCATCGCGCCATTGCCGATGTCACGAAATCCATCGAGGGCTTTGCCTTCAACAAGGCGGTGGCGAAGCTTTACGAACTGGCCAATGCCATCGGCAAATCCAAGGCAGGCGGTGATACGCGGGCCCAGGTGATGCGCATCATGGCGCAGTTGATGGCGCCCTTCGTGCCGCATCTGGCCGAAGAGGTCTGGGCGATGTCGGGCGGTCAGGGGCTGGTCGTCGATGCGCCCTGGCCCAAGGCCGATCCCGCATTGCTGGAAGACGATACCGTGACGCTGCCGATCCAGATCAATGGCAAGCGCCGCGCGGAAATCACCGTTGCCCGCGACACGCCCAAGGATCAGATCGAATCGCTGGTTCTGGCCGATGATACCGTGCAGCGTTTCCTTGACGGTGCGGCGCCGAAAAAGCTGATCGTCGTGCCCGGAAGGATCGTGAATGTCGTTGCCTGACCGCCTGACCCGCCGCGCCGCCCTGTTGGGTGTGCTTGCCCTGTCGGCCTGCGGGCTGACGCCGGTTTACGGGCCGGGCGGCGGCGGGGGCAGGTTGTTCGGCAAGGTCCGACCGCGCGATCCCGACACCTATCAGGATTTCGCCTTCAATCAGCGTCTTGGCGAAAGGCTGGGCCCGGAAGGCGGCACCTATGATCTGGATTACCAGATCAGCGTCGGCGTCGTGCCACAGGCGATCACCCCGGACGAGGTGACAACCCGCTATTCGCTGAACGGCACCGCTGATTTCGCGCTGAAGGATCAGGCCGGGCAGGTGCTGATGCAGGGGCGGGTCAGCAGCTTTACCTCTTATTCCACCACCGGCACCACGATCAGCACGCTGTCGGCCGAAGGCGATGCCCGCCGCCGACTGGCGGTGATGCTGGCCGATCAGGTGGTGACCCGCCTGCTGGCGGCGTCGTCCCAGTTGCCGGAATGATCCTCAAGGGCGGAGAGATCGCCCGCTATCTGGCGCGGCCCGATCCCTCGCGCCCGGCGCTGCTGATCTATGGTCAGGACGCGATGCGCGTGGCGCTGAAACGGGCCGAGGCGGTGCGCGCGCTGGTCGGCGAAAATGCCGAAGAGGAAATGCGCCTGAACCGCATGCCCGGCGCGGCCCTGCGCAAGGATGGCGCGCAATTGCTGGATGCGGTCAAGGAGATTGGCTTCTTTCCCGGCCCCCGCGTCGTGCTGGTCGAAGATACGCCTGACAATGCCGCCCCTGCGGTCGCCGCCGCCCTGCAGGATTGGCAGTCCGGCGATGCGGTCATTGTGGTGACGGCGGGCGGGCTGGCCAAATCCTCGGCCCTGCGCAAACTGTTCGAGCCGCATAAAGAGGCCGTTACCGCGCCCATCTATGACGACCCCCCCGGCGAGGAAGAGGTGTCCCGCTGGCTGGCCGAGGCTGGTCTGACGCAGGTGCCCTCTGCCGCCCTGCGCGAGGTGATGGTGCTGGCCCGGGCGCTGGATCCGGGCGATCTGCGCCAGACCATCGAAAAGATCGGCCTGTACAAGCATGGCGATCCCGCGCCCCTGACCGTCGATGAGATCGCCCTGATGGCGCCCGCCACCATCGAGGCCGATCTGGATGAGCTGATCCATGTCGTTGCCGAAGGGCGGCAGGCAGAGTTCGGCCCGCTGATGCGCCGGATCGAGGGGCAGGGCACCGCACCCGTCACCCTGTGCATCGCGGCGCTGCGCCATTTCCGGGCGCTGCATCTGGCGGCGGCAGATCCCGCCGGTCCCGGTACCGCGCTGTCGCGGATGCGCCCGCCGGTCTTTGGCCCGCGCCGCGACCGCATGGCGCGACAGGCGCAAAGCTGGGGCATGGCGCCGCTGGAGGATGCTGTACGCAGCCTGCTGGATACAGATCTGGCGCTGCGCAGTTCAACCCGCGCCCCGCAGATGCCGCTGGTGGAACGCGCGCTGATCCGGCTGGCCATGACGCCCCGGGGCAGGCGGTGACCAAGGCCCGTGCGCTGATCATCGGGGCCGGCCCCGCAGGTCTGATGGCGGCTGAGGCGCTGACAGGCGCGGGCCATCGCGTGATCATCGCCGATGCGATGCCGACGCCCGCGCGCAAATTCCTGATGGCAGGAAAATCCGGGCTGAACCTGACCAAGGTACAGCCGGATGATGTGTTTTTCGGCCAGTTCGCCGGTCCTGACATGCCGGATTTCGCCCCCTTTGGTTTTGGCCCGCAGCAGGCGACGGCATGGGCCGAAGGGTTGGGTCAGCAGATGTTCACAGGCTCGACCGGGCGGGTGTTTCCGGTGGGAATGAAAGCCTCGCCCCTGCTGCGGGCCTGGCTGGCGCGGTTGCGGCAGGCCGGGGCCGATCTGCGCAGCCGCTGGCGCTGGACGGGTCTTGAGGGCGGCTTTCGCTTTGCCACCCCGCAGGGTGAGAGTTTGCTTCGCCCCGACGTCACGGTGCTGGCACTTGGTGGGGCAAGCTGGCCACGGCTGGGTTCGGACGCGGCATGGGTGCCGATGTTGCGTGATGCCGGGGTGCAGATTGCGCCCTTCCGGCCCGCCAATATGGGATTCCGCGTCGCATGGTCCGCGCCGATGCAGAAGGTGATCGGGCAGGCGATGAAAGGTGTGGCGATCCGCGCGGGCGACCGGGTCAGCCGGGGCGAATGGGTGATATCGCATGCGGGGATCGAGGGCGGCGGCGTCTATGAGGTCGCGGCCGCGATCCGCGACGGCGCGGTGGCGCTGGTCGATCTGGCGCCGGATCTGGATCACGACAGGCTGGCGCAGCGGTTCGCGCGCCCCAGGGGTAGGCTGTCCCTGGGCAACTGGCTGCGGCGTGTTCTGGGCGATCCGGTCAAGGTCGCGCTGCTGCTGGAATGGGGGCGGCCGCTTCCGGGCTCTGCCGACGGCTGGGCCACCCGCGCCAAGGCGCTGCCATTGCGACATGACGGTCCGATGGCGCTGGATCGGGCGATTTCCTCGGCAGGTGGCGTGGCATGGTCCGCCGTCACGCCGGATCTGGAATTACGCGCCTTGCCCGGCGTCTTCGCCGCGGGCGAGATGCTGGATTGGGAGGCGCCGACGGGGGGCTATCTGCTGACCGGCTGTCTGGCGCTTGGTCGGCATGCCGGGCGGGCGGCGGCGCGGCTGTTGCAGCACTGACGCCTATTCCGCCACGGCGCGCCGGAATGCCGGGCGTTCGCGCATCTGGGCCAGAAATTTCGACAGGCGCGGCTCGATCACCCGGAATTTCGCCGTCAGCGCCCAGATCAGGCAATGGGCCAGAATGATATCGGGCACCGTCATCTGATCGCCGATGACGAAATCGCCCTCACCCATGCGGTGGATCAGCTGTTTCTGGCTTTTCTCGAATTCCCACCGCAGCGTGTTCTTGATGGCCGAGAGGCGCAATTCCTCGGGCAGGACAAAGCTGTGCCGCGCGGCCAGCCACAGCGCGGCATCAAATTCGTCCAGCAGGAATTGGGTCAGACTGTCCTGACGCGCGCGCTCCAGCGTGCCGGCGGGATAGGTCATCTTGCCGTGACGGTCGGCCAGAAAGGTCATGATGGCTGTCGAATCGGTAATCGGCGTGCCGTCATAGATCAGCACAGGAACCTTGCCCGCCGGATTGATCTGCACCACGCTGTCGCTTTGTGGCAGGGCGGGGACGTGGTCATAGGGTTGACCAAGCTCTTCCAGCATCCAGATCACGCGTAACGTGCGGCTTTGCACCGGGCCGATGACAGTATACACGGCGATCCCTTCGTAGTGATGCTGCGGGCAGCTGATCCCAGTATGAGGTGCCAGCCGGGCTTGTCAATTTGATGCGCGGATCGTGGAGGGCGACGCTGCCCGAAGGAGGAAGGCTTATCCCCGCCAGTCCAGCACCATCTGCGTCTGCGTGACGACGGCGGCAACCTTGCCGTCGCCGCGGGTGATGGTGGTCTGCCAGATCTGGATCGTCTTGCCGATATGCAGCGCTTCGCTGGTGGCGCGCGCCACATCGCCAATGCGAATCGGGCGCATGAAATTCGTCTTGCTTTCAAGCGTGGTGGTGCTGCGGCCTTCGGGCAGGTTCAGAAAGGTTGCCGTTCCCCCGGCATTATCGGCCAGCCCCATGATGGCACCGCCATGCAGCACGCCGTTGCGATTGGCCAGAACCTCGGTCACGGGCATGTCAAAGATCACGCGTTCTGGCGTGGCCTCGATCAGCGTTGCACCGATATGTTGCGCAAATTCCGGCTGCGCCTCGGCCACGCGCTGCAATCGTTCGTCCATCTGTCGTCCCCCTGCTGACGCCGTCATTTCAACCCCAGCCGTCAGCCAAGGGCAAGGGCCGTCAGCGCCGGCAGCTTGCCAGTTGCGCGCGATACATCGAGGCGCGCTGACCAACATTGGCCGCGACACGCATCAGCCAGGGCTTGCCGCGATAGGATTGGCGCGCAAAGCCGGAACGCCCTTCGTGATAGGCCAGATATTGCGAGGTCGCGTCGGCCTTGGAAATCCCCAGACGCCGGGTCGAGCCGTCCATATACCAGCCCATGAAATCGGTGGCGTCCTTGATATTGTTGCGCCGCGCCCCGCGATTGCCGGTTTCCTTGACATATTCTTCCCAGGTGCCGTCCAGCGCCTGCGAATAGCCATAGGCGCTGCTTTGGCGGCCGATGGGAATCACCCCAAGCGCATAGCGATGCGGGGTGCGGGCATCGCCGATGAATTTCGATTCCTGATGGATCGCGGCCATCTGCACATGGATCGGGATGCCCCATTTCCGTTCGGTCTTGCGCATGGCGCGCATATAGGCCGGACGCTCGGCAGCGATGGCGCAGGCATTGTCCAGATTGCGGGGCGCCTTGTAATTGCCACCCCCGCAAGAGGCGACCAGCCCGACGATTGCGAGTTTCAGAAGCCTGTTCATGCTGCCCTCTTTAAATTCTGCTCGATCGGTTATTTTTTTCCGATCTTACGGAATTTTCGTCCGGGGTGAAATCACAAAGCCCGAAATCAGGCCGAGAGCACCGCCTTGACCGCGCGTTTCCAAGCAGAATACCGCTTATCGCGCTGATCCTGCGGCATTTCCGGTTCGAAACGGCGGTCCAGCTTCCAGGCCTTCGCATATTCATCCGGGGCCGGGCAGATCCCCGCGCGATAGCCCGCCAGCCATGCCGCGCCCTGCGCCGTGGTTTCCGTATTCTGCGGCCTGTCCACCGACGCGCCCAGAATATCGGCCAGAAACTGCATCGCCGGTTCGCTTTGCGTCATGCCGCCATCGACGCGCAGCACGGCCTCATCCGCGTCGCTCCAGTCGGCATGCATCGCCTCCAGCAGGTCGCGGGTCTGAAAGCCCACGCTTTGCAGGGCGGCGCGGGCAAATTCCGCCGGGCCGGTATTGCGGGTCAGGCCAAAGATCGCGCCGCGTGCCTCGGGCGCCCAATAGGGGGCGCCAAGGCCGGTAAATGCGGGCACCATGATGATGTCCTGGCTGTCATCGGCCTTGGCCGCCAAGTCCTGCGTTTCCGAGGCTTTCTTAATCAGCTTTAGTCCGTCGCGCAGCCATTGCACCACCGCGCCCGCGATGAAGATGCTGCCTTCCAGCGCATAGGTGGGTTTGCCGTCCAACTGATAGGCAATGGTGGTCAGCAGGCGGTTTTGCGACCGCACGGCCTTATCCCCGGTATTCAGCAGCGCGAAACAGCCGGTCCCATAGGTGGATTTCAGCATGCCGGGTTCGAAACAGGCCTGACCGACGGTTGCGGCCTGCTGATCGCCCGCCACGCCCAGAATCGGGATCTTTGCGCCCAGAAGATCGGCGCTGGTGGTGCCGAAATCATCGGCGCTGCTGCGCAATTCGGGCAGAAGGGCGCGGGGCACGCCGAACAGCTTCAGCATATCCTCGGACCAGTCGCCCTTGTGGATATCATACAGCATGGTGCGGCTGGCATTGGTGGCATCGGTCACATGCGCGGCCCCACCCGTCAGTTGCCAGATCAGGAAGCTGTCGATGGTGCCAAAGGCCAGATCCCCGGCCTCGGCCCGTTCGCGGGCGCCGTCGATATTGTCCAGCAGCCAGGCGATCTTGGTGGCGCTGAAATAGGGGTCCAGAAGCAGGCCGGTGGTGTCGGTCACCTGATCCTCGGCCCCGTCCTCGCGCAGCTTGTTGCACAGATCCGAGGTGCGGCGATCCTGCCAGACAATGGCGCGATGGATCGGCTTGCCGGTCTTGCGGTCCCAGATGACCACGGTTTCGCGCTGATTGGTGATGCCGATGGCGTCGATCCGATCCGCCCCGGCCTTGTCGATCGCCTGTCGCGCGGTGGTCAGGCTGGTGTTCCAGATATCGTCGGGGTCATGCTCGACCCATCCCGATTGCGGAAAATGCTGCTGAAATTCGGCCTGCGCTGCGCCCTGAACCTGTAGATCGTCGCTGAACACCAGCGCCCGGGACGAGGTCGTCCCCTGATCCATGGCAAGAATGGTCATCTTCGTCTCCTCCCCCTGAACTGCGCGGTGGCAGCGGGTCTAATGTGTTTGTGCCATCCAACCCTCGATGGCGGCAATCTGGTCGGCTGACAGGCGCAGGCCCAGCTTGCTGCGGCGCCAGACGATATCCTCGGCATGCCGGGCGAATTCGTGATCCATCAGCCAGCGAATCTCGGTCTCGGTCAAGGTGGCGCCGAAATCACGGCCCAGATCGGCGGCCGTCGCGGCCTGTCCCAGCATGATGCGGGCGTCGGTGCCATAGGCGCGGATCAGGCGCGTCGCCCAGCCCCGATCCAGAAACGGGTAATCCGTCCTCAGGCGGTCGATCTGCGCGCCGACCTGATCCACCGCGAAATCGCCGCCGGGCAGGGGCACGCCCGCCGTCCAGTTCGGTCCCGCCTGCGGGAAATGCGGCAACAGCTTTTCCAGCGCATGTTCGGACAGTTTGCGATAGGTGGTGATCTTGCCGCCAAAGACATTCAGACAGGGCGGCCCGTTTTCATCCAGCGTCAGCACATATTCCCGCGTTGCCGCGGTCGCCGAAGAGGCACCATCGTCATAAAGCGGCCGGACGCCGGAATAGGACCAGACGATCTGATCCGGCGTGACGGGACTGGCGAAATATTCCGAGGCGAAGCGGCACAGATAGGCGGCCTCTTCCGGGCTGCATTCGGCATCCAGCGGATTCCCCTCGAAATCGCTGTCGGTGGTGCCGATCAGGGTGAAATCGGTCTCATAGGGGATCGCAAAGATGATGCGGCCATCGCTGCCCTGAAAGAAATAGGCCTTGTCGTGGTCATAGAGTTTCGGCGTCACGATATGGCTGCCCCGGACCAGACGCACCGATTCGCGGCTGTCCAGATGCACGACATCCTGAATGATCCTGCCCGCCCAGGGCCCGCCCGCATTGACCAGCGCGCGGGATTTGAACACCTGCCCGTCGGCCAGCGTGATGACCCACAGCCCGTCCTGACGCCGTGCGCTTTCGACCGCCGTGCCGACCAGAATATCGGCGCCCCGTTTCGCCGCGTCGCGGGCGTTCAGCGAAACGAGCCGCGCATCCTCGACCCAGCAATCGCTGTATTCATAGGCTTTTTGCAGGCGATCTTTCAGCGGCGCGCCCTCGGGCGTGCCCTGCAGCGACAGGCTGCGGGTGCCCGGCAGGATCTTGCGCCCGCCCAGATTGTCATACATGAACAATCCAGCACGGATCAGGAAGTTCGGTCGATGCCCTTTGTTCCACGGCATCAGCATGCCGACCACGCGAGAGACAGGCGTGTCCGATTCGAATGTCATCTGCGGATCCAGCGGCAGCACGAAGCGCATGGGCCAGCTGATATGGGGCATGGCGCGCAGCAGGGTCTCACGCTCTTTCAGCGCTTCACGTACCAGCCGGATTTCCAGATATTCCAGATAGCGCAGCCCGCCATGGAACAGCTTGGTCGATTTCGAACTGGTCGCCTGTGCCAGATCGCCCATCTCGGCCAGTCGCACCGACAGCCCCCGTCCGATGGCGTCACGTGCAATGCCGCAGCCGTTCACGCCGCCGCCGATGATGAACAGATCTGTAATTTCGGTCATCGCGCTTCCATTATGCTATAAGCCATGACATGGGCGTTTTTCTATCGCATTATTTCGTTTATGTGCGAAAATGTTCGTATTGGCAAGGAACGCGCGTTATCTGGTGAGAAGGGGAGAAAGTCTTGGCTTTGAATATTCGGCAGATGGAGATCTTGGACATTGCGCGGGCCTCGGGCCGGGTCGGTGTCGAGGAATTGGCCGAGCGTTTCGACGTGACCTTGCAGACGATTCGTCGCGATCTGGGTGAGCTTGCCGATCAGGGCGTTCTGGACCGCGTGCATGGCGGTGCCGTGGTGCGAAGCGGCGTCAGCAATATCGGCTATGAACAGCGCCGGCAGATGGCGTCTGAAGGAAAAGCCGCCATTGCCCGCGCCTGCGCCGCCGAAATCCCCGATAACAGCAGCGTGATCCTGAACCTTGGCACGACGACCGAGGCGGTGGCCCGCGAATTGCTGAACCATCGCAATCTGACCGTCATCACCAATAATATGAATGTCGCGAATATTCTGGTGGCCAATGAAAGCTGCGAAATCATGGTCGCGGGCGGCGCGCTGCGGCGGTCGGATGGCGGGCTGGTCGGCGACCTGACGACCGAATTTATGGCGCAGTTCAAGCCTGACTATGCGGTGATCGGCACCTCGGCGCTGGATATCGACGGCGATCTGCTGGATTTCGACATGGCAGAGGTGCGTGTCAGCCGCGCCATCGCCGAACTGGCCCGGCGTACCTTTCTTGTGACCGATACCAGCAAGCTGACGCGCTCGGCGCCGGTGCGCATCATCTCGATGGCGCAGCTTGATACGGTCTTTGTGGACCAGCCGCTGCCCGAGGCGTTGATGCAGCGCTGCGCGGAATGGGACACGCGGGTGGTCGTGGCGGATCAGCCCTGTCTCAACAGCGCGGACAAGGCCGCCAGATCGTCGGCGCCCTGATCTGTCAGCAGCTTCTCTAACGCGCGAAAACGCCGCATGACCTCTTGCCCGGTTGCCGTGACGGTGGCGCCGCCGCCCCCCGGCCCGCCACGGCTGCTGTCCACGACGGGTTGGGCAAAGGCGGCGTTCATCTCTTCGATCAGCGACCAGGCGCGCTTGTAGCTCATCCCCATGTCCCGCCCGGCGGCCGAGATAGAGCCCAGACGCTCGATCCGCGCCAGAAGCTGATATTTGCCCGGCCCCAGAACAAGCGGCGCGTCATACTCCAGCCGCAATTTGATTCGTGCTGTGCTGTGCGACATATGCCCCCCGCAGTGCTGGCGATCCCCTGGCACTCTGGGCGAAAAGCGCGGCGGATCGCAATATGACGCTGATCGCGGCGCGGGACGTGACGAAACATCCCCTTTCGCTTGTCCTGCGTCGAGGCGCGTTTATGGTTCCCCCAAGATTTATTCAGGAGGGGAACCATGTCCGACAATGAAATCGTGATTCTGTCCGGCGCGCGCACGGCGATTGGCAGCTTTGGCGGCAGTCTGGCGGCGATTGCGCCCATCGACCTTGCCACCACCGTCACCAAGGCCGCGATCGAGCGTGCCGGCCTGACCCCCGACAAGATCGGGCAGGTCGTGTTCGGCCATGTCATCAATACCGAGCCGCGCGACATGTACCTCAGCCGGGTGGCGATGCTGAATGCAGGCGTGCCCGATACCACGCCCGCGATGAATGTGAACCGGCTTTGCGGATCCGGGGTGCAGGCGATTGTGTCGGCCACGCAGGCGCTGACCATGGGCGATGCCGATTTCGCCGTCGCAGGCGGCGCCGAAAGCATGAGCCGCGCCCCCTATGCCGTGCCGTCCGCCCGTTTCGGGGCAAAGATGGGCGATCAGAAGCTGGTCGACATGATGACCGGCGCGCTGACCTGCCCGATGGGCACGGGTCATATGGGCGTGACGGCCGAAAACGTCTCGGCCGAGCATGAGATCAGCCGCGAGGCGCAGGACGAATTCGCGCTGGAATCGCAAAAGCGCGCGGCGGCGGCGATCGCTGCGGGCCATTTCAAGGATCAGATCGTCCCGGTCGAGATCAAGACCCGCAAGGGCGTCGTGGCCTTTGATACGGATGAGCACCCCAAGGAAACCACGCTGGAAAAGCTGGCCGGCCTGAAAACCGTGTTCCAGAAGGATGGCACCGTGACGGCGGGCAATGCCAGCGGCATCAATGACGGTGCCGGCGCCATCGTGCTGGCCCGCGCGGATGCGGCGAAGGCCGCTGGTCTGACGCCGAAGGCCCGCATTCTGGGCTATGCCGTCGCTGGTGTGCGGCCCGAGGTGATGGGCATTGGCCCGGTTCCCGCGGTGCAGGAATTGCTGAAAAAGACCGGCCTCAGCGCCGATGATTTCGACGTCATCGAATCGAATGAGGCCTTTGCCGCACAGGCGCTGGCCGTCAGCAAGGAACTGGGCCTTGACCCGGCCAAGGTGAACCCGAATGGAGGCGCGATCGCCCTGGGCCATCCGGTCGGCGCAACCGGTGCCATCATCACCGTGAAGGCGCTGTATGAGCTGGAGCGGACCGGCGGCAAGAAGGCCCTGATCACCATGTGCATCGGCGGCGGGCAGGGCATCGCCCTGGCGATTGAGCGGATCTGATATTCCCGGCGATCCCGAAAAGCCCGGCGGTCACGCGACCTGCCGGGCTTTTTCATTCGCAGATCCGTGCCGATTATGGATTGGTTTGATGTTGAAACCAATCTTGTCTTGACCTTCCTGCCGCGCGCATGTGTTTCTTGTGCGCAGGAATAGGGAGGGAATGATGTTTCTTGCAGCATTATTGCCGGTGCTGGTGGTTTTCGTCTTGCTTGTCGTCATGCGACGTTCGGCGAAACTGTCCATGGCGGCGGCTTATCTGGTGACGGCGCTGTTGGCGCTGCTGTTGTGGAACGCGCCATTTGCCAAGGTCGCCGGGGCGACGGTGAATGGTCTGGTGACGGCAGTGACGCTGCTTTACATCGTCTTTGGCGCGATCCTGCTGCTGTATACGGTGCAGGAATCCGGTGCGATCCGGGCGATTCGGCGCGGCTTCATGGATATCTCGCCGGACCGGCGCATTCAGGCGATCATCATCGCATGGATGTTCGGTTCGATGATCGAGGGTGCCTCGGGCTTTGGGACGCCTGCCGCAGTGGCCGCGCCCCTTCTGGTGGCCATCGGTTTCCCGGCCATGGCGGCGGTGATGGTGTCGCTGATCATCCAGTCCACGCCCGTTTCCTTTGGCGCGGTGGGCACGCCGATGCTTGTGGGGATCAAGACCGGTCTGTCAAACAGCACCGAGGTTGCCGACACCATCGCGCCCGCCACGCTGGATCAATATGTGCCCGTCGTCGCGGCCAATGTGGCGCTGATCCACGCGCTGGTCGGCTTTCTTATCCCGCTGCTGATGGTCGGCATGATGACCCGGTTCTTCGGCGCCAGCCGCAGCTTTGCCGAAGGCTTCCGCGCCTGGAAATTCGCGCTGTTCGCCGGGCTTGCCTTTACGGTGCCTTACTGGCTGGTCGCGCGGTTCCTGGGACCGGAATTTCCGTCGCTGATCGGCGGCCTTCTGGGGCTGATGATCATCATTCCGGCAGCGCGGGCCGGTCTGTTCCTGCCCAAGGACAGCTTCGAATTCCCGCCCCGCGCGGACTGGGGCGCCGATTGGCAGGGGACGCTGGACGCCGAACTGGCCAAGGCCGAAATCTCGCCCCACGGACATGCCGCCCGGAAAGAGATTTCGCTGCTGACCGCCTGGATGCCCTATGTCATCGTCGCGGTCCTGCTGGTGCTGACGCGGACGATTGCACCGCTGAAGGCCTGGCTGACCGGGCCATCGACGACGCTGTCGATGCAGAACCTGTTCGGATCCGGCATCAACAGTTCGGCCCAGATCCTGTATTCGCCGGGCACGATCATGATTCTGGCCTCGCTGATCTCGGTCGCGTTGTTCCAGATGCGCGGATCGGATTACACCAAAGCCTGGGCGATTTCGGGGAAAACCATGCTGGCGGCGGCGCCTGCGCTGCTGCTGGCGGTGCCGATGGTGCAGGTGTTCATCAATTCGGGATCCGAAGGCATTGCCTCGATGCCGGTGACGCTGGCCGAAGGCATGGCGGCGGCCACGGGTGAGGCCTGGCCGATCTTTGCGCCGCTGGTCGGCGCGCTTGGCGCCTTTATCGCGGGCTCGAACACCGTGTCGAACATGATGTTCTCGTTGTTTCAGTTTTCGACCGCGCAGGGCATCGGGCTGGATCTGGTCGGGGTGACCTTCGTTGTCGCGCTGCAGGCCGTCGGCGGTGCGGCGGGGAACATGATCTGCGTGCATAACGTGGTGGCTGCCTCGGCAACCGTCGGGCTGACGGATCGCGAAGGTGACCTGATCCGCAAAACCCTGATCACGATGGCCTATTATGTCGTGCAGGCAGGCCTGATCGGCATGGGGCTGATCCATGGCGGTCTGTGGTGGGGTGCCGCGGTTCTGTGGGCGCTGGCCGTCCTGATGGGCATGCGGGCGAACCGCGCCTGATCGACGTGTCGCGACAACGAAAGGGCGGTGTCCGGGCCGCCCTTTTTTCTGTGCTGCGGAGTCCGCCGAGCCTATGCCGGGGCTCCAAAAAGGAAACGAGCCGCCCAGATCAGACGGCTCGCGAGTTCCACGGAGATGGTCCGGTTAGGGATGGTAAGATCCGTCCGGTCCCAATCAGAGTTTACAACCTACAGGACTGCCTCTAGGTCACGGCCCCTCTGACTGTTCCGACCCCTCTCTCCACTATCACTCTCGACACTGGACCACCTCCTTTCAAAAAGTTGCCGTTATAGGGAAATGGTGCCACAGATTGACTGTGTGTCAATCAATTTTCTACGCGACGCCCCAACAAATTGCGTACAATCATACGGAATGGCACAAGGGCCAGTAGTGCCAACGACAATTTGACCAGCCAGTCAGCCAGCGCCAGCGACGCCCAAAGCGGTGCGATCTGCCCCTGTCCCAGCAGCGGAACGGCCTCATTCGCCCAGCCTGTATTGACGTCTGCGGGCAGGGCTGCGGAAAAGGCGATGCCAAAGAACAGCGCGGTATCGACGGCCGATCCGATCAGGGATGAGGCCAGCGGCGCGCTCCACCAGCGGCCATCGCGGAGCTTGTCGAAAATGGCGATGTCCAGCATCTGAGCGACCAGAAAGGCCGTGCCCGAGGCAAGGGCGATCCGCAGCGTTGTCTTGTCCAGACCGGCAGCGATCAGCGAACAGGCGACGCCAACGGCAAAGCCTGCCAGCACGACACGGCGCGCGGCGGCCACACCATAGACGCGATTCATCACATCGGTGACCAGAAAGGCAAAAGGATAGGTAAAGGCACCCCATGTCAGCCAGTCGCCAAGCACGAACTGAACAAGGATGTTAGAGGCCACCACGATGGCCGCCATGGCAAGAATGCCGGGCAGAAAGCGGGTCATTGAAGATTTCCGTTTTACAAGGTCGCGGAACAACTCGGCCCCGCCTTGTGACGGGACAATGCGGCCTTAAGCCGGTTGGGCAGGCGCTGTCAACAACGGCCTGATCAGTCGCGCAGGCGGTATTCGACCAGTTCGGTCCGCTGAAGGATCAGGAAATTATCATCCGAGATCATGGTCAGCCGAATCCCCTGATCGTCCTGCCAGACGGCGATCCCTTCCAGATTGTCATATTGCATCTGTCGGGTTTCCAGCAGGATTTCCTCATTCTGGGGGCCGTTATCGGTGATCTGGAACCGCCGCACGCGGGCGGTGAAGCCCAGAATGCCCTTGAAGTCGCGTTCCAGCAGATACAGCCAGCCATCCGGCCCGAAATCCGCGCCTACGGCCAGCCAGCGCGGATCGCGGCGGATCTCTCCGACCTTGCGCCATTCATCCTTGCGGAAGGTCAGGACCGGGAAGGGGCGCGCCTCGTTCGCGGATCGTTCGGGAATGGCAAAGATCGTGCCGTCATCGCGGATGGCCAGCGCCTCCAGCCCCGAATTGATCCGCATGCCGGGCAGATCGGGCGGGCGGGGATACGTGGTCGCGGCGGAGTCCGGGGTGTCATAGCTGATGATCCTGTCCAGCCCCTCGAACGTGACCCAGATGGTGCCGTCGGCTGCGATGGCCAGGCCCTCGCTGTCACCCAGATAGCCGGGTTTCAGCGGCACCCCGTGGCTGTCGCGCAGATGCGCGCGCCCGTCGATCTGCATATCGGCGATCCGCCCTGACGGATCGCGCTGAAAGCGGCCCCAATAGAGGAAGGAACGGTCGCTGACGGCATGGAAGCTTTGGCCATCGGGGCTGACCTCGATGCCCGAAAACCCGCCAAAGCTGGGCGCCTTGTCGGTCCAGACGAAGGTGCCGACATGTTCCAGCGTTGCGGCCGGTGCAGGGGCACCGGCCGCGATCAGGATTGCCGACAGGACGGTTCGGGTCAGGGCGCCGAGGCGACAGTGCTGCATTGAGAGGGCAATTCGCTAAGTCTGTAAGTGCGCGGATGGCGGTAGTTCGGATCCGGCGGGCTTGGTTTCACGCGGCTGGGATCGATGCGGTTCTTGATCCATTCCGCCGCCTCGGCGCAGCCATCGCCGGGTGGCGGCGCGGGTTGCTGACGACAGATCGAGCCGCGCGGACAGGACATGCGCACGTGGAAATGATAGGTGTGGTTGTTCAGCGGGCGCACCTTGCGCAGCCAGCTGCGATTGCCGCGCTCCATCTGGCACATGGCGACCTTGACCACGGGATCGACAAAGATGCGCTCGACCCGGCGGTCGCGGGCGGCGGCGCGGATGATCGACATATGGCTGGGCGTCCAGTTCCCCGACAGCGCGGTGCCCCGGCCATTCACGACCGAGACCGAGGACAGGCTTTCACGCTGGCCCGGCGACAGCGACAGGCTTGACGGCGGCAGCATCCAGATATCGGCATCCAGCCCCATCTGGTGGCTGGCATGGCCCGATGTCATCGGCCCGCCGCGCGGCTGGCTCATATCGCCCACGTACAGCCCGCGCCATCCGGCCTGCTGGGCGGCCTGCGACAGTCCGACCAGAAAGCTGACCAGTTCCGGATGTCCCCAGTTGCGGTTGCGCGACAGGCGCATCGCCTGCCAGCTTGGCCCGCTTTCGGGAAGCTGGGCAAAGCCCTGTCCGCAACCCTGAGAGTAATAGCCGATCGACACCGCCGGTCCTTGCGATGCGTTGCGGAATGCGCCGAAAACGTCCTTGGCCAGCGGGTCGGCGGCGGCGGGCAGGGCCAGTCCGGCGACAAGCGCGGCGGCGGTCAATATCTTGTGGATCACTGCTGAGCCTCTTCCTGTTCTGGTTTGACCCAGACTAACAGAACAAGTGCCAGAAGGAATAACAAGATGAGCGGGGCGACCCCGATGCGCTGATTTCCCGTCATATCTGTGACAACGGCGATCAGCAGCGGCGCCAGAAAGGCCGTCGCCCGGCCCGACAGCGCATAAAGGCCAAAAGCCTCGGTCGCGCGGGCCTGGGTCGTGTGGCGCACCATCATCGTGCGGCTGGCGGCCTGCAGGGCACCGCCCGCGCCGCCGATCAGCGCACCGCAAAGGAAAAAGACCAGATCGGGCAGGCGAAGCGTGCCGATCAGCGGCTGGGCCGGGACGGGTGCGCCGAACAGGCTGTTGCGATCCATGCCGGTGATGATCAGGCACACCGCCGTCAATGTCAGGGTCGCCGTGATAATGACCGGCTTCGGGCCGAACCGGCGATCCGCATGGCCGCCCAGCCAACTGATCGCGCTGGCCGAAATCGCGCTGACGATGCCAAAGATCCCGGCCAGAAAGACGGGCCAGCCCAGCACCGTCGCGGCATAGACGCCGCCAAATCCGTAAAGCCCGTTCAGCGCGTCGCGCGAAAACATGGACGAGGCAAGCCAGCTTGCCAGGCTGGGCCGGTGCCGCAGGCTGCGGATCAGCGTTGCAAGATCGCGCAGGGCGGTCCCGATCTGCGGCGGGCGCCCGGTGCCGCGCGGCTCTTTCACCCACAGGAAAAAGGGGATCATGAACAGCATGTACCAGATCGCGACAAAGGGGCCGACAAAGCGGGTGCCTTCGCGCTGCTCCGGATCCAGCCCGAATAACGGGTCGATCCCGATCAGGGTCTTGCCGCTTGGCGTTTCCTGAAACAATGCCAGCATCAGCAGCAATGACAGGACACCGCCCAGATAGCCGAAGGCAAAGCCCGAGCCTGAAATCCGGCCGATCTCTTCCCTTGGGGCAAGGCCGGGCAGCATTGCATTGGTGAAGATGGTGGCGAATTCCGTCGCGATCAGGCCAAGGCCGATCATCGTGACCGCCCAGATC
Source organism: Paracoccus fistulariae (assembly GCF_028553785.1). Taxonomy (NCBI): domain Bacteria; kingdom Pseudomonadati; phylum Pseudomonadota; class Alphaproteobacteria; order Rhodobacterales; family Paracoccaceae; genus Paracoccus; species Paracoccus fistulariae. Next base: position 2,297,990 of record NZ_CP067136.1, on the reverse strand, counting down.
AGCGGTGGCTGATCGGGCACGACCCACCACAGCCCCGCCGCCGCGCCGATGTAAATAGCCGAAAACACCCAGATCCAGGGCAGGCGCCGCCCCGATGTATCGGCCACCGCGCCAAGGATCGGCGCCAGAATGGCGATGGTGATGCCCGATATGGAAAGGCCATAGCCCCACAGCGCCTGCGCATCCGCCCCGGCAAGGGTGATGCTGTCACGGATCTGCAGAAAATAACGCTGGGCGATTTCGGCGAAATAGACCGAGAAGATGAAAGTGATCAAAAGCGTATGAAAAGGCTGGCTTGCCCAGTCAAAAAACCACCAGCCCCATATTCTTTTCCGGTCCATCGCCCCTCGCCGGTTCTTTTTGGGCGATATAAGGCCGCATAGAGATCAGGCTGGCAAGTGTACTTTTGCCTCATCGGGCAGTTCCGGGGGCCAGGGGCGCTGATTATCGGCCTCGATCCAGGCCTGAACCCAGCCGGGCAGGGGCGGGCTTTGGATGTCGTGGCCCAGGGCCTCGATCACGCGGGCCGGGTCGACAATCCCATTGGCCGAGGTGACCGCCGTACGCAGCAGCATCTGATTGCAGCATTCGCCCTTTTTCCACATGGTCTGCTCCATATAGAAAAAGCGGTTGTCCCAGCCGACCATGCGCGAAAACATGGTGAATTTGTCGAACATCCGGATCCGCCTGCGATAACGGGTCGAATTGCCCGCCACCGTGATGCCCCATTTATTCTCGCGCAAAGCGGGCAGCAGGCCCAGCCGTTTGGCCAGCGGGATCCGCCCCAGATCATACAGCGTCAGCGTGCGGCCATTGTTCAGCTCGATCCACGGATCGATGTCCCAGGGCCAGCACATATGGGTCGAGACATGGACCCCCATCGGCTCCAGCGCAGGCGCATTGCGGTATTTCAGCATTTCCTTGGCGAAGCGGATCAATGGATACATCACTTGTCCCTTTTGTCTTTGCTTCGCTTGGGTGGCCGCGTTCCACGCGATCGTCAAGTCGAACGCGGCGGTAACTGGTTGCGCGCAGGGTCCCGCATGCGCATACAGAGGCAACGTTTTTGCCAAGAGGACACGATGGTCACCCTGTACCAAGCCTTGCAACTGATCCTGCAGATCCTGTGGTTCATCATGATCGTCCACATCATCATGTCGTGGCTGATCAATTTTCAGGTCCTGAACCTGCGTCAGCCGCTGGTCGCGCAGATCTGGGACGGGCTGAACCGGCTGCTGGAACCGATCTATCGTCCGATCCGCAATCTGCTGCCCAATACCGGCGGGCTGGATCTGGCGCCGCTGGTGGTTTTTGTCATCATCATCATCCTGCGCAGCGCCCTGGCCAATAATGCGGGCTTCTTCTACGGGGCGTGATGCCAACGGATCTGCTGCGACAGGTCTGGGGATTCGACGGATTCCGCCCCGGACAGCGTGAGATCGTCGAAACCGTCGCCCAGGGGCGCGACGTGCTGGCGATCATGCCCACCGGGGGCGGCAAATCGCTGTGCTATCAATTGCCCGCGCTGATGCGGGACGGGGTGACGGTGGTGATCTCGCCGCTGATTGCGCTGATGCGCGATCAGGTCCGGGCGCTGCGCGAGGCCGGGGTGGCGGCGGGCGCGCTGACCAGCGGCAATACGCAAGAGGAAACCGACGCCGTGTTTCAGGCCCTGTCGCGGGGCGAGCTGAAGATGCTTTACATGGCGCCAGAACGTCTGGCCTCGGGCGGGACGGTCAACCTGCTGCGCCGGGCGGGCGTCACCGCCATCGCCGTGGACGAGGCGCATTGCGTCAGCCAGTGGGGCCATGATTTCCGGCCCGACTATCTGCGGATCGGCGATCTGAAACGCGCGCTGGATGTGCCGCTGGCGGCCTTCACGGCGACCGCCGATGCCGAAACCCGGGCCGAGATTGTCACCCGCCTGTTCGACGGGGCCGAGCCTGTCACCTATCTGCGCGGCTTTGACCGGCCGAATATCCGGCTGGCCTTTCAGCCCAAAGACAGCCCGCGCAAGCAGGTTCTTGGCTTCGTGGCGGCGCGTCGGGGGCAGTCGGGCATCATCTATTCCGCCAGCCGCGCCCGGACCGAGACGCTGGCCGCCGCGCTGAGCGCCGAAGGCCACAGCGCCGTCGCCTATCACGGCGGGATGGAGGCGGATCGCCGTCGGCAGGTCGAGGCGCAGTTTCAGCGCGAAGACGGGCTGATCGTGGTGGCGACGGTTGCCTTTGGCATGGGCATCGACAAGCCTGACATTCGCTGGGTGCTGCATTCCGATCTGCCGAAATCCATCGAGGGCTATTATCAGGAAATCGGTCGTGCCGGGCGCGATGGCGATCCGGCCGAGACGCTGACGCTATATGGCCCCGACGATATCCGCTTTCGCCGCACCCAGATCGATGAGGGTCTGGCCGAGGGCGCGCGCAAGGGTGCCGATCATGCCCGGCTGAACGCGCTTCTGGGTCTGGCCGAGGCGACCGGCTGTCGCCGCCGCAAGCTGCTGGCCTATTTCGGCGAGGATCTGGCCGAGGATTGCGGCAATTGCGATATCTGTCTGCATCCGCCCAAGCTGTTCGACGCGACCGAGGCGGTGCGCAAGGCATTGTCGGCCATGCTGCGCACGGGCGAATGGTTCGGCAGCGGCCATCTGATCGACATTCTCACCGGAAATGAAACCGATAAGGTAAAAGAGCGCGGCCATGACAGGCTGCCGACCTTTGGCGTCGGTCGCGATTACGGTCGGGCGCAATGGCAGGCGATCTTCCGGCAGATGATGGGGCTGGATCTGTGCCGCCCCGACCCTGAAAGGCACGGCGCGCTGTTTCTGACAGACACCGCCCATCCGGTCCTGCGGGGCGAGGAAAGCATCACCCTTCGCCGCGACACCACCTTGCGGGCCAAGGGCGGGAATGTGGTGAAAACGCAGGTTGCAGAAGAGGACGAACCCCTGCTCTCGGCCCTGAAGGCCAAGCGCCGCGCCCTGGCCGAGGCCGCGCGCGTGCCTGCCTATGTGATCTTTCCCGACCGCACCCTGATCGAGATGGTGCAGCGCCGCCCGCAGGATCTGGACCAGATGGCGCAGGTCGGCGGCGTCGGCGCGAAAAAGCTGGAAAGCTATGGCCGCGAATTCCTGTCCGTGATCGCGGGCGAAAAGCCCCAGATGCATCCGATGCGCCGCGCGCTGGCCGGGCGACCGGCGGGCGAGCTGTTCGATCGTCTGGTTCAGGTTCAGAACCGTCTGTCGCGGGGCGAGGACGGGATCGACAAGCCGCTGTCCTGTTCGACCGCGCAGATCCGCCGCATCGCCGAATCGCGCCCCACCGATCTGGACACCCTGTCGCGGCATCTGGATGCGCCGCGTCTGGACCGGTTCGGCGCCGCCTTCCTGTCCGAAATCGCCGCCGACTAGTCCTGCAGCGCCTCGAAAACGCGCGGCTGCAGCACAAGATCCGCCAGCGTATATTCGGCCAGGGTGTTCACAAAGGCCGTTCGTGCCCGCAGCAGCGGGTTGATCAGCAGACAGCTTGATGTGATCCGGCACATATTGCCCGGCCGCAGGCATTCGACCAGGCCCATATCCGGCTCTGTCTCCAGAACGATCTCGCTGACGCGGATGTCTTCGGCCGGTTTGGCCAGGCTCAGCCCGCCATTGCGCCCGCGATGCCCCGTCAGGAACTCGGCCCGGGTCAGCATGTTGACGACCTTCATGACCGTGCCGCGCGATTGCCCGAAGGTCGTCACGATATCGTCTATCGTGAACAGCCTGCCGCCCGTCGAGGCCGCGTAAATCAACACTCTCATCGCGAGATCGGTGCTGTCTGTGAGGCGCATCAGACGCCTTCCTTTTCTGTCATGTGCATCACATGCCCTTTGTTGCCCTGCGTTATACGGGCGACCTCGCCGCCCGCAACCCCTCTGCGCCGCTGCAGGGCCGACTGAAATGTTGCGGTGAAGAAATTGACATCTTTTCGCGCACAAATTGTGCAAATTAACGGTTGCGCTCGGGGCCTCACTAATAGATATAACAATAATATTTCTTTTATGAAGTCACAAAAGAAGGTCCCCCAATGCCGAACGTTCTTTCAAAAGTGCACGTTGATATCGTCGAGGCGACCGCACCGGCTGTCGCCGCCAATATTGAAGCGATCGTCCCTGCCATGTATCGTCACCTGCTGGCCGATCCCAAGATCCGGGTGCTGTTCAACATGACACATCAGGATGGCGGATCGCCGCAGCACAAGGCGCTGGCGAATGCGCTGGTCGCCTATGCCACCCATATCCGCAATCCGCAGATGCTTGGCGCGGGGATCGAGCGGATCGCCCAGAAACATGCCGGGCTTCAGATCCTGCCCGAACATTACCCCTATGTCGCCGAAGCCCTGTTGACCGCCGTCAAAGAGGTGCTGGGCGACGCCGCGACGGATGAGGTGCTGGAAGCCTGGGGCGCCGCCTATTGGTATCTGGCCAATATCCTGATCGACCGCGAAGAAGAGATCTATTCCGGGGCCGAGGCCGAAGATGGCGGCTGGCGCGGCTGGCGCGACTTTGCCATCGTCGACAAGCAGGCCGAGGCGGATGACATCATGTCCTTCACCCTGCGGCCCGCCGATGGCGCGGCGGTCAAGATGCATCGCCCCGGCCAGTACCTGTCCTTCCGGATCGTGCTGCCCGATGGTGAAGAGCTTCGCCGCAACTACTCGATCTCTTCCGCCCCGAATGGCAGGGATTACCGCATCACCGTCAAGCGCGAAGCGCAGGGCAAGGCCTCCGGCTGGCTGCACGATACCACCCGGATCGGCACCACGTTGCAGGTCGCCCCGCCGGCCGGTGACTTCTTCCTGGACCTGGCTGGCAAGCAGCAGGTGGTGCTGTTGTCGGGGGGCGTCGGGCTGACGCCGATGATCTCGATGCTGGAATCGCGGCGCGGCAGCAAATCGCCGCAGATGCTTTATGTTCATGCCACGCAGAACGGGCGCAAGCACGCCATGCGGTCAGAGCATGAAAAGCTGGCCGACAAGAGCTTCATTTTCTACGAAGCGCCGGGCGCCGACGATGTCGAGGGTCGCGATTATACCGGTCCCGGCAGGATCGACCCTACCTGGTTGGCCAAGAATACCCGCGCCGATATCGCGGACTACTATATCTGCGGTCCGGAAGCCTTCATGCGCCAGATGATCAACGGGCTAAAGGCCGCGAATGTCAGCCCGGATCGCATTCATTACGAGTTCTTTGGTCCCGCGGCGGCCGAACTGAAGTGAATGTTTTTGTGAGTGCCCTGTTCTCTGTAAGCACCTCGTCCCCTGTTTAGCCAGTATTTCGGTTACCTGTATTTGCCCCGCCTTACCGGCGGGGCTTTTTGGTTCCGGGCACCGGGTAATAGGAATGTGAAGTAACCTTTTCGCCGCTGGTTACGTCTATGTAGGTATGTATTGCCCGGAAATCATGCGCTGAGCGGAGAAAGCTGATGAAACTGAACTGGTCCGATGTAAC